>JAJYGC010000002.1 GCA_021785195.1 Nitrospirota bacterium | reverse complement strand
CCCAGGAGAGCCACCGAAAAACCCTGCCAACGAGATTTGTGCGCTTTATAGGACCGGCGGTAAGCGTCGATCCTGAGGAGGAGAGAATCGATCCCCTTCTGAACATGATCAAAGGACGGAAGCTCAGAATCCGAAAGATCAGAATGATCCAGAAGAACATACAACTGTGCCATCAAATTGACCCATTCCAGGCGAATTTCTTCCAATGGCCCGGGAGTCTTGGCGGAATAATCGGAAAACTGCCTTCTATAGTCCTGAAAGGAAGGGGCCTGAATCAGGCGGTTCAGGGATTCGGCCTTCAGCAAGGAGATCTTGTGATGAAGGTAAGACCGATACAAAAACTCACCCGGGCGCGCAGGGCGAGCCCCCAATTCAATGGCGTAATCCATGACCCGACGAAGACAGTGCGGATTTCCATGAAGCTGGAATTCCAGAACATCCTCTCCGGTTAAACTGGAGGGGGCCCTGAAATATAGCAAAATCCCATCATCTACGGGTTCACCCGACTGATCGTGGACGCGGACACGATAGGCATGGCGCGGTTCTGGAAGGAGTTTTCCGGAAGAATGGACAAAAAGAGGAGAAAACCGGGGAAGAAGGTCTGATCCGGAGATCCGAAGAATGCCGACAGGTTGGTTGATCAAGCGTGTGGCCGGAGCCACGATCGGGTCCATAAAGGCCACCCCAGTTCTAGGTCTTCTTTGCCTTCAACAGGTAATTGACAGTCAAATATTGCTGTCCAATCGTCAGAACATTGTTCACAAGCCAATACAAAACCAGACCGGCAGGGAAATTCAGAAAAAAGAACGTCATCACGACAGGAACGAACATCATGACCTTCTGCTGAACCGGGTCGGGAGAGGAAGGGTTCAGTTTATACTGGAGAATCATGGTCACACCCATAACGATCGGCAGGACATAATAAGGATCCTTGATCGAAAGGTCGTGAATCCAAAGGACAAACGGGGCCTGGCGCAATTCGACGGTATTGTTCAAAATGTTGTAAAGGGCCACAAAAACAGGAATCTGGACCAGCATCGGAAGGCACCCCCCGAGCGGATTGACCCGGCGCTCCTTGTATAGCTCCATCATGGCCTGATTCAGCGCAGCCTTGTCATCCTTGAACTTGGCCTGGAGTTTCTTGATCTCGGGCTGAAGGGTCTGCATCTCGTGAATGCTTTTATAGCTCATGTAGGCCAAAGGGGAAAAGATGATCTTGATCAGAATCGTGACCAAAATGATGGCGATCCCGTAATTGTGGGCAATGGAATGGAGATAGGCCATCAAGAGGAAAATGGGTTTCGCCAAGAAACTGATCAGCAGGATCCGACCGAACATGAACCAGCCGAAATCAATCGTATCAATCAGGCCATCGTCCTGTTTCTTGAGCAATTCATATCGTTTGGGCTCTCCCACCAGAAGAAAATCCATGTTGTCTTTTGAAATAAGCTGAAACCAGCTGTCGGAACCACTCTTCCGGATCTCTGTGGCAATTCCAGGAGAACGGGGCGATACATAGCCAATGAAATACTTATCCTCATTCCCGACCCATTTGACGGCAGATTCAAAAAAAAGGGAACCATCCTTCTTCACTTCTTGGAATTTCTTGGAAATTCGATAGACCGGACCCTGAAACTCCATTCCGTAGATCTGGGTGATCTTCGACACTCCAAAACTCACCCCCGAACCGAATACAAGATTCACATGATCCGGATTATCGACATGGGAATGAACCAGATAGCCTTCGGGAGAAAACCGGTAATTGAGACTGACGGGGTGGCCGGAAACAACAAATCGCTCCAGAATCTCACCGCCCTGGGAGGGAACGTTCAGAGCTAACGAAGAAACGGGTGCGCCATTCCAGAGGATGGCAGTGGGCTGCAAGGACACCAGGGTGCCGGAATCCCTTGAGAAAAGACCCATCCCGGCATAGCCCGGTTTTGTCGTGAGCAGCGATAGGGGCTGATGATTGGAGGAATGATGATAATCCTTGAGGGTCCAGCCGGATATTTGGCCCGTCTTCATTGAAATGACCCATTCAACATCCTTGTTCTCGAGTTTCAGGGTCCGGTCATAAAGATCATTGACCATGGGAAGCGAGAGTGCGGACAGGGACTGCTTTCCGGCAACCGACTGCTGTTCATGTTTCTGGGGACCCCAGAAATAGTAGAGAATCAGGTTAAAGGAAATAACAATCAGGGCAATCGGAAGTAATCGCTTCCACATAACCGTATGGGCCTTTCAGGAATTTCAGGATGTTTGGTTTCAGGCGCTCACGGAGGATCCATTCCCCCCGGATGAAACGGGTGACATTTCAGGATCCGTCTCCCGGACTTCCTGATCGCTGTCCAGAACGGGTATTTCAGAAATGACAAACGAACATATTCGGAACACGTCGGCGAAAAGCGACAGGCTGGTGGAAGAAAAGGAGAAATCCACCGCTGATAGCTCCTGATCAATGAGGAAATTGTGCTTCCCATGCCTTCGCTTTTGAAATCCCCTCCCGGACATTGGACAGAAGTTTGTTGAAGAGGGTATCGCACGACGATTTCCGGCCCATGATGATCCAGAACCCGGTTTCAAGAGAGCAGGACAGTCTCACTGCCTCCCTGAGACGGCGGCGCATCCGGTTTCGATCATGGGCCTTGCCAAGCTTCCGGCCCACAAGGATCGAGACCCTTAATTCTGGTTGGGGCTTATAGAAAATGACACATTCCGGAAGGGAAATTTTCTGTGCCGGCAAATTGATGAGATCCTGTATCTGGGATCTGGTCAGCGGAACCCATTTCAACGAAGCCTTCTGTTCCTGATCAGACGGTCAAGCGATGACGACCCTTGGCTCGACGCCTCTTGATGACGGCACGCCCTTGCGGAGTCGACATCCTTTTCAGAAATCCGTGTGTGCGTTTCCGGCGTAGATTGCTCGGCTTAAACGTAATAGACATTCTGACTCCAATAAGAAAATAAAAGTACTATACGAACCCCGATGACAGCTTTTGGACCGTCATCAATCATCGGTGTTTGGCCTTATTCGGGATGAACGTTCAGGACGGTCTTGGTCCGGACTCCATCCGAAAGACGGATTTCCACTTCAAAGGTCCCGATCTCGCGAATGGGTTTCTCAAGATGAATCTGCTTCTTGTCAAGGGAGATTCCTTGCTTGGACAGGGCTTCCGCGATGTCGTGGGCAGTCACGGACCCAAACATTTTCTGGTTGTCTCCAACCTTGACCGCAAGGGAAAGTTCGAGGGATGCGAGTCGCTCCGACAGTTCCTGGAGAACCTTGCGCATTTTCTCCGCACGCTCCCTGGCAAGCTTTTTCTGTTGTTCGACGAGAGCCAGATTCTGGCTGTCTGCCTCAACTCCGATGCATCGGGGAATGAGATAATTACGCGCGAAACCACGGGAAACCTGCACGAGGTCCCCAGCCTGACCCAATTTTTCAACATCTTCTTTTAAAATCACTGAAACCTTGCTCATGTTACCTCCTTATCCAGAACCCACGGAGATTATCAGATCCCCTCACGTTACGTCAATAAACCTTGACTCATCCATCAAAAAAAGGCAGGTTTTAGAGCATGTCCATCCATTCCCTCACATTGCCAGATGGCACAATCCAGCCAGTCGTGATCCACACGACCCCCAGTCTCCGTTCATATTCCATCCGGTGGGATCAGGAATTGCCCCTCTTGAACGTTCCACGTGGAACATCCATGGCCGAAGCCTCCCGGATCCTGAACCGGCACAGGAGATGGATCCTCCGCCGGAAGATCGCCCGGGAACGGTACAAACAGTTCCTGCAGGCTCCCCCCGTCCTTGGAAATGAAAGCCATCTGGATTCCATCCGGATTGGAGGAAAACCCCTTTTTCTCCACTGGGTTGAACAGGATCAGCAGTGTCTCCGCCACGATCCCTCCAGAAATTGCCTCATCCTTGCGGGACCGGTTCCAGAACTCCGGGAATTTCAGGAGGAAATTCGGGCATGGATGTTTTGCTGGTTGTCCTCCCGCATCCTGTCAGAACTTGATTTCTGGGTCAAGAGAACGGGACTTTCCCCCGCTGAGGTATCGATCCGGACAACCCGTTCCCAGTGGGGAAGCATGTCCCGGAAAGGCCGGCTTTCCGTTTCCTGGTTCCTGATGAGCCACCCGGACGAATGTATCCGCTACTTGATTCTCCACGAGCTTGTCCATATCCGTCACCCCAACCATTCGAAAGAATTCTGGAGTCAGGTGGAACAGAATATGGAGGATTACCGGAAAGTCCGGTCAACGCTCTCCGCTTTCCCACACTACCCGGACTGGGGTTCCGTTTTACCCGGAAACAGAAAAAAAATTCGGCTCGCATGGCCTCCAGACGGAATGTTCCCTTGAAGAGCCAGAAAGATTCGGACTAGGATAGGAGATCTCGTTTCTGTCTTGTCAAAGGGTCTGGACACCAGATCCCACCACACGATGATTCGGCATGGGAAGAGGCTCGGAGACACAGGATTGGATTCGCCAACGGACCGAAAGAAAATGAGGACCGGTTTCACGACGGGGGCCTGCGCACAGGCGGGGGTCAAGGCCTGTCTCAGGAGTCTTTTGGAAAATCGGGCACAGGAATCGGTCGAAGTACTCTTGCCGATCGGACGCAAAGCCAGGTTTGTCCTCCATCGTTCCTCACTGGATGCCGATGATCCGACAGCCGCCATGGCATCCATCATCAAGGACGGAGGGGACGACCCGGACTGTACCCACGGTGCGGAAATCATCACGACCATCAAGCTGGTCCCGACGGACGGGGTTCGTTTCCATCGTGGGCCCGGTGTCGGGTGGATTTCAAAACCCGGGCTTGGAATGGCTGTCGGGGAACCAGCCATCAATCCCGTCCCGCGACGATCCATGGAACTGGAATTCCAGTCGCTGAAGAAAGACATTCTGGATTGGGCCTTCCCCCGGTTCGGCTGGCAACAGGCAGGACTGGAGGTGACGGTCTCCATCCCGAACGGCGAAGAACTCTCCAAGCAGACACTCAACAGCCGTCTGGGGATTCTGGAGGGCCTGTCCATTCTCGGAACCAAGGGAATCGTGGTTCCTTTCAGCACGGCCGCTTATCGAGCCAGCATCACTCAGGCCATGGATGTTGCGCTCGCACGGGGAATCGATACCCTGGTGCTGACGACAGGGGGCCAGAGTGAAAAGTTTGCCCAGGCCATATTTCCGGAGTTTTCCGAAGAAGCTTTCATCCAGATCGGGGATTTTTCCGGATTTTCAATCCGGGAAGCCGGAAAGCGTCCCGTGAAGATGATCATCATGGCCGGCCTCATGGGAAAATTTTCCAAGCTGGCCACTGGAGTGACCCAGACCCATGCTGCCGGTTCACAAGTAGACTTCGAATTCCTCTCAGGACTGGCCCGGGAAGCCGGAGCCCCCGAATCTCTTGTGGAAGCCATCCGGGGGGCCAATACTGCCCGTCATGCAGGAGAAATCGCTGCTGAAGCCAACTTTCCGGATTTTTTCCAGGCCATTTGCGACCGGATCCTTTACCATCTTTCACATATTTCCAGACATCCTCCATCGATCGGTGTCCTTCTGACCGACTTCAAGGGAAAAAAGATTGGGTATGCACAAACACCCTGAACCCCCGATTCTGGTGATCGGAATGGAGCCAGAGGGGCTCGACACCCGCGACCCCCGATTCATCGAATCCTTTAAAACATGCCGGGTACTGGCAGGAGGGGCCCGGCACCTTGAAGCGCTGACCGGACCCCTTCCCGACTCGGTCGAACGTTTTGAGATCCGCTCCGATCTATCAGCCCTGATCCAACGCCTGAGAGGATTCGAAATGTCTTTCAGGGAAGGCAAGAGGGGGAAAGGCCATGCAATCATCCTGGCCTCCGGAGATCCGTTGTACTATGGGATCGGAACACGCCTTCTCAAGGAGCTCGACCCGGGAACCCTGCGTTTCTTTCCGGCCACCACCCTGGTCCAGCGCGCCTTTTCCCTTCTGGGAATGCCTTGGGAACAGGCCCGTGTCGGATCGATCCACAGCCGGAATGCACAGACCATCATTCCCCTCCTGGAGGGTAGCGGTCTCCTGGCATTCTATACCAGCGGTCCGGGAGGACCGTCCTCCATCCTTGACCTCCTTTCCGAGACCAAGAGAGTGCCTTCGGGATTCTGGGTAGTTGAGAATATCGGCCTCCCCGGCGAAAATGTGTCGATGTTCCTTCCTGACGCGCTTGAAACAATCAGGTCAACGGTATTTTCAGCACTGAATATTGTCATCATGACACTAGAGGCATGAGGTAGCACCCGATGAAATTTCCAATGTTTGGCATCCCCGACGATCAGTTTCTGTTTACGGTTCCCAGAAAAGGGCTCATTACAAAATCAGAAATCCGTGTTTTGTCCCTGTCAAAACTCAACCTTGGGCCAGGCCAGGTTCTCTGGGATATCGGAGCCGGCTCGGGATCGGTCGGAATCGAAGCGGCCCGCCTTGTGGGGGACCTCACCGTCGTCGCGATCGAAAAGGACAAGGAAGACTACGATTGCCTCCTCAAGAATATCGAGACCTTCGGTGTGGCATCCCGCTTTCACCCCATTCACGGAAAGGCACCGGAACTCCTTCCGGCATCACCGAAACCAGACCGGGTCTTCATTGGTGGATCCGGAGGAAAAATGGCCCCACTGCTCGACCATGCCCGGTCTGTCCTACCTTCCGACGGGATCATCGTCCTGAACCTCGCCACCTTTGAAAATATCGCAGAAGCGCTTTCCTGGGCCCGGGCCATGAAAATCGAGCCGGACCTCTGCCAAGTCCAGATCGGAAGGGGAAAGCCCCTGATTGGCCTTCACCGGATCGAAGCATTGAATCCTGTATGGATCATGAGTCTTGATCTATCCAAAATGACCGGGACGGAGACCGAAAAATGATGATCCCGTCCCCCCAGCCCGAAGAACGCCGGGTCATTGTCACCATCACCAAGCCCGGACTCGGGCTGGCACGCAAGCTCAAGGACTCCCTTGGCGCTGACCTCTATGTCTCAGAACGGTACGCGGATCCCGACGATCCCGGCATCCTCCCGTTCGATGGAGTCGTCAAGAACCTCCTGCCGGATCTCTTCACCCGATACGACGGAATTGTTCTGATCATGGCCCTGGGAATCGTCGTACGAACCATTGCACCGCTGATTCAGGACAAGAAATATGATCCGGGAATCGTCGTGACCGACGTCTCTGGAAAATTCGCCATCAGTCTCCTTTCCGGCCATCTCGGGGGAGCCAACCAGCTGGCAAGGGAGGTCGCTGACGTTCTCGGGGCCATCCCGGTGATCACGACCGGAACAGACGTGACGGGAACGATCGCTCCAGACCTGATGGCAAAAGAAATTGAAGCCGATCTGGTGCCCTTCGAACTCCTGAAACGGGTCAGCTCTGCCATCGTGGACGGCGATAAAGTCCTCATCCTGAATCCGGAACGGATCCCGATTCCCTCCCTCTCCGGAACCCTGAAACCCAATATCCTCTCCCATGAGGATTGGCCGGATCCCCTCCCCGCCGCCCGGGCGGCGGTCCTGATTTCAACGCGCATCGAACCGAGGACAACAACTCTCCCTGTCCATGTCATCATCCGTCCCCGCACACTGACCGTCGGGCTGGGATGCAACCGAGGGACGTCCCGGAAGGAAATCCAGACCCTCCTCGAAGACACTTTCATTCAGTATGGTCTCTCCCCGGATTCGATTCTCCGGTTTGCCACAATCGATCTCAAAAGTGATGAGGAAGGAATTCTGGAGACAGTCCGGGGGATGGACAGGCCCCTGGTAACTTTTACGAAAGAAGAACTGTCCGCAGTGGAGATTCCGAATCCTTCCCGCATGGTGGAATCCCATGTGGGGACACCGGGTGTCGCAGAACCGGCGGCTCTCCTCGCCCTCAGGAAGAACCCCCCGTTTTCGGGAGGAGAAATCCGGCTTCTCGTTCCCAAAACAAAATCAGAAAATGCCACACTGTCCGTGGCGGAATGGATCCCGACACCGTCGGATTCCGTCCCACCCACCGACAGTACAACATAGAAGGAATCCAGTCGATGCCAGAAAATAACAACCCACAGTCCCAACATTCACGGGGAACCCTGCTGCTCGTCGGCTTCGGGCCAGGCTCGGAAGAACACCTTACCTTTCGGGCCAGGAAAGCGATCGAGGAGGCGGAATGCATTATCGGATACCGGACCTACATCGATCTCGTTCGACCCTTGATCACCGGAAAGGAAATCATCCAGACCGGAATGACCGAAGAAATCGAACGGGCCTCCCTCGCAGTGGATCTGGCCTACCAGGGAAAGACTGTCGCCCTGGTCTCAAGTGGAGATGTCGGAATATATGGAATGGCCGGACTGGCCTTCGAAGTCCTCTCGGACAGGGGATGGACAGGGAATGAAATCACCGTGGAAGTGATTCCGGGAGTGACCGCCCTCTCGGCCTGTGCCTCCGTTCTCGGAGCCCCTCTCATGCACGACTTCGCGTCGATCAGCCTGTCCGATCTCCTGACCCCCTGGGAGGTCATCGTGAAACGACTTCATGCCGCGGCCCAGGCTGACTTTGTGGTGGCCCTCTACAACCCGAAGTCTTCCAAGAGAGTCCGTCAGATCGAAGAGGCCCAGGAGATTTTTCTTCAATACCGCCCTGTGGAGACCCCCGTCGGGATCGTCAAGAGCGCCATGCGGGAGGGAGAATCCATTGTCCTGTCCAACCTTTCCGAAATGTTGACGCACCCCATCGGCATGCTGACCACCATTCTCGTCGGAAACTCCCAGACCCGAATTTTCCAGAACCGGATGATCACCCCCAGGGGCTATCAACGAAAATACGACATCCACACGGGCGAACGTCTGGCCAAACGGACCGCGCCATGACCCTGCCGGAAGAAAGCCAGAAAGGACTGGTCATCGTCCATACCGGAAACGGAAAAGGCAAAACCACCGCGGCCCTGGGCATGGCATTCCGGGCGGCCGGGTACGGATATCCCGTGTTGATGGTCCAGTTCATCAAGGGATCATGGCATTATGGAGAGCTGGATGCTGCCAAACGGTTCGAGGGGGTTCTCACCATTTTGCCGATGGGCGAGGGGTTCACCTGGGACACCAAGGATCCTGCCCGGGATCGGGAAGTGGCCCAGAAAGCATTTGCCTTCGGACTCAAAGAGGCCTTGTCCGGAAAGTACCACATGGTCATCTTTGATGAAATCAACGTGGCCATGCGGTATCATTACATTGACATGGAACAGATCCACAAACTCCTCGACGAAAAACCGGCAACCCTCCATCTGGTCTTTACGGGAAGGGATGCCCATCCCGAACTCATTGAGCGAGCGGATCTGGTCACGGAAATGAAAGCGATCAAGCACCCCTTCGACAAGGGAATACTGGCCCAGAAAGGAGTTGAGTTCTGATGGCCCTTTTAAAGATAGCCAAGATGGGAAACCCGATTCTCCGAAAAATTGCGGAGCCCGTTTCCCCCAAGGAAATTGAGACCGTTGAATTCCAGACGTTCGTCGACAATCTGGTCGAAACCATGAGGGATAGCGACGGATTGGGACTGGCCGCCCCACAGGTCCATGTTTCCAAACAGGTCGTCGTCATTGAATCAATGGAAAATGAACGGTACCCCGATGCTCCACCCATTCCGCTCCTGGTTCTGGTCAACCCCGTTTTCAAGTATATGTCACGGGAAACACGGACAGGGTGGGAAGGATGCCTTTCCGTCGATGGTCTCCGGGGGAAGGTGACCCGATCCCGGGCGGTGAAACTTGAGGCGCTCGATCGAAACGGAGAGACGGTCATCCTTGAATGGGAAGACTTTCCAGCCGTGGTCCTGCAACATGAAACAGACCATCTCCGGGGCCATCTGTTCGTCGACCGGATGAAGGACATGTCGACCCTGACCCATCTGGAAGAATTCCAGAAGTTCTGGATCCGGGGCGAAAAAGACGTCCGGGAAGCCTAGCCGGAAAACGAGGAGTTCCGGGCAATCCGGATGAGCTCCTCCAGAACTCCGGAAGGGTTCGGACTCTCCAGAATGGGTCGGCCCACGACAAGTAGGTCCGAGCCTTTTTTCAAGGCCGATTCGGGGGTTTCCGCCAAAACCTGATCGTCTGGGGGCGTTCCGGAGCCTTCCCTTGCCCCGAACCGGATCCCCGGTGTCAACAAAAAGGGGGTTGAACCCCATTCCTTCCGTGCACCGACAAGGTCTCCCGGGGACATCACAAGCCCGTCGGCACCGGAGGACAGCGCGAGACTTCCAAGCTTCCTCAACTCATTCCACCGATCGTCAATTCCAAGCTTTCCCAGTTCCGTTTGATCCAGGTGGGTCAGAAGGGTGACGGCCACGACCAAAGGTCGTTCGGGCCCACTTCGTTCCGCGGCCTCCCTTGCGGCAGCGATCATCTTGGCTCCGCCCTGGGCATGAACCGTGAAAATCCGCACCGCTTTTCCCGGGATGCCCCGAATGGCCTCAGCCACAGTGTGCGGGATGTCATGCCACTTAAAATCCAGAAAAACGAGACGATCCGTCTGCTCCAGCCATTCATTAACCCTGCGGCTTTCCCGCATGTAAAGCACCGGACCGATTTTCACCATTCCCGGACGGGGTTCAAGAAGGTCAAGGAGGAAGCGGCCCCTCTCCCAGTCCGGAACATCCAAAGCCAGACAGACCGGGTTGGCCAGCGTTTTTCTGAGGTGTTCGACGGGATCCGTCATGACAGCCCCCGTCTCAGAAGAAGGGTATGGAACCTTCGTCCCCGAAATACTGAAACAGGAGGGGGACACAAAGAGACGATCCGATCCAGTTCCCGGGTGGAGACTCCCGAAAGGATCAAAATTCCGCCAGGCGCCAGCAACCCGTACCATTCAGGGAGAAAGTGTCTGATCACATTTCCCGTGACATTGGCCAGGATCGTGGGAAACAGTGTCTTCTGAGCGGAGATCTCCTGAAAAAGGGGGTCAAACCGATCATAGACGTGTGCCATCCCGGACAATCCATTCAGGGCAAGATTCGCTTCGGTGGACTCGACTGCCAGCGGGTCGTCATCCACAGCCAGAAGACGGGTTCCATACCCCAGAACCAGCGCTGCAATCCCCAGGATCCCGGTACCGGACCCAAAATCAAGAATGGCCCCGGATCGGGGAACAAACGGGGCATGGTCCACAAGCAGCGACAGACACCTGCCCGTCGTTTCGTGAAGGCCCGTTCCGAACGCCAGATGCGGATGGATCCGGATGGTTGGCCCCGATGCGGTGGGAGGAGTCTCCCATTCCGGGAGGACGGAAAGCCACCCGTTCACCTTGAAGGACTGAAACCCTTGGTTTTTCCAGAGGTTTTCCCAGTCACCGTCGGCCAGGACCTCCTCCGGAAGGACTTCTCCCCCCAGGGAATGGGCCCCTTCAGACAACAGGAGCCGGGAAAGCTCATCCATCCTGTCCACGGAAACGGATAAGACCGACCGACCCCGCCTTACTTCCTCGACGACTGGCTGTCCCGTTGCCTGTGCCAACCAGTCCGACAGGCCTTCAGCCAACCCGGACGAACATTCCACCTTGAACAGTCTGTATCGACGGGAAGAACTCACCGGTCCCCCAAAACCTTGACCACAACCCTTTTCTTCCGTTGCCCGTCAAACTCCGCATAAAAGATTTCCTGCCAGGGACCCAAATCCAGGGCACCGCGGGTCACCGGAACAATCACTTCGTGATGGATCAGAAGGCTTTTCAGATGAGCGTCCCCATTGTCTTCCCCTGTCTGATGATGTCGGTAGTTTTTTCCGGAAGGGGCCAGATGTTCGAGCCATTCGTCAATGTCCTGAATCAGACCGGACTCGTTGTCGTTGACATAGACGCCTGCCGTAATATGCATGGCCGAGATCAGGACCATCCCTTCCTGGATCCCGGACTGGTCGACGATTTTCCCGATCCGGTCGGTAATCCGGATGTACTCCCTGGGACGTTCCGTTTCAAAGAACAGATATTCCGTGTGGGCGGCCATCAAAACTCCCTGACTTTGTTAGCGTGGACCCTCAATCGTCTTGAACATCCATCGACAGGCCATCAATGGGGATCGAAGGTGACGGAATAAAATGCCGGACCGGCTCCTGATGGGGTCATCTCAAGAAGATAGGATCCAAACGGTTGATGCTTCACCAGGTCATACATGCGGGCCTTGTGAACCAACACAAACGATCGGCCCTGACGATCATACCGGATGTCCCCACCGGCCGCGGACCGGGGAATCGGGTGACCGTCCAGGAGAACCGTGAGCCGATTGGCTCCTCCTTCAAGGGGTCGAAGAACCAGATGAACCCCGGCGGCATGGTAGGGCAGCAGAAGCTCGGGCCGGGCCCCCGAGGGGGCTGGGGCGGGAGCGACGTACTCCCCGGAAACAGTCCAGTCTCCCCGGGGATTCAGTTGATCCGGAACGAGCGCGCCTGCACCAAACCGCCGGGTGTTTCCGGAGGAACCCACCGCCAGTCCTTCCGGAAGGGTTCCCCGTTCCGATCCGGCATAAAGCTCATGGGTCATGTCCATCGGAAAATCGGTAATTTCCCCAGAATCAGCTTCCTTGACCGGAAGCCCCAACGCCGATCGGATCCTGGCCTCCATGTCATCGTAATCGCCTTCCCCGATCGAATGGTTCAACAGGCGGCCACTGCGATCGTAGAGATATTCGGAAGGCCAGTAATGATTTCTGAAGCGGTCCCAGAGAACCATCCGATTGTCCAGAACAATGGGATATCGGAGTCCAAACCGGGCCACGGACGCTTCCACGTTGGACCGGATTTGGCCGAAGGTGAATTCCGGCGTGTGAATCCCGATGATGACCAGGCCTTCCGGCCCATACTTCCGGTACCACCGCCTGAGGACAGGAAAGGTCCGGACGCAATTGACGCAGGTATACTCCCAGAAATCGATCAGAACGACCTTTCCGGACAGGGACAACCGGGTCAACGGGGTGGAGTTGATCCAACCGTCGCCACCCCCCAGGGAGGGCATCGATTCGCTCCAGGAAGGGGTGTACCAGATGGCCCCAAACACCACCAGCATGACGATCCAGATCCCTTTGACCCCATGTCTCATACTATTTTCCCTCGACCGCCCACGATCCATTGCCCTGACCGAATCCACCACAGCCTCATCAAACGCATTTGACCCTTCCTCTCAAAATCCTTCCGATTGTACCTTTTTCCAAAAAGGGAATCACATGAAATATGGGACCCCGACCCAATCCCAACCGACCTCAGCCATTTTGGTTCCCAGGCCCTGAAACACCGTCCCGGAATGCCATTTTCCAAACGGTACTGGCTGCCGAACGTGATAGACTTCCAGAATGAAGCGATCCTGATTCGGGTCTCTGGGCTCGACGGAGTTACCCGGGATCCGGAACATTCCCCCTGGGCTCCCTTCGACTGTTTAAAGGAGCCTCTGGGCTCGAGGCTGAGTGACTTCGGTGACCCGCATCACGCAAAGGGATGATCCGGCCGCATTGACGAATGGACGTCAGGACGGCTATTTATGGATTGCATTCGGAGCAGGCCGATCCCGAATGCCGTGCGGGTGGACACGGAAGGGGAGGGGCTGTGGATTTCGCTGGCCTGCCTGATAGCTCCGATCCACATTGTGATCCGTTCCCGAAACCGGGAGAAACCAAGGATGTTCCAATGAAGCGATGTTTTCGAAGAGGGATCCTGCCTTTAATGTGCGGTCTGGCACTTCTGGTGTCCTCCTGTGCGGAAGGCACTCCTTTTCCAAATACCCAGATCCGGCAGGTGGATCCGTCCATCAGGATCTCCTCCCTGATGGATTCACCGGAGGATTTTCTGGGGAAAACCGTCATTCTGGGCGGAGTCATCAACATGGTCGAACGCACCGGAATCATCAACCGGGTTTACGTCCAGACCTATCCCCTTGGAAAAAACTACCTGCCTGACCTCGGCCGACCCCCGAAAGGGCATTTCATGATCATCACCGACCATCCCCTTCAGTTGAATCTCTATTCTCCAGGAAGAACCGTTGAAGTCATCGGAATGGTCCAGCCCCCCCAGAAAATGCTCAATCTGGCCGGGAACCAGGAAAAAATTCCCGTCATCCGGGCCCGCTATCTCCATATCCAGTCTCCCGACCCTCCCCGGTCCTCCGGAATGGGGATGGGATTCGGGTTTATGCCGGTCATGGGATTCTGATCCCTTTTCCCAAGGAGAAACGTCCTTGCCTGACCCCCCTCAGGGACTCCAGCCCGGAACCCGTGTATTTCTGGGGCTTTACCCTTCGGCCAAAACGGCTTCCCAAATCGCTTCCCTCCGGAAATCAAGCCGGACAGAACCCCTTTCTGGCATCTGGATGAATCCCAATGACCTCCACCTGACCGTTCTGTTCGGAGGGGAACAGCCGGAACAAAATCTGGCCAGCTGGCAAGAGTCCGCCGAAATCCTGCAAGAATCCCTTTCTCCTCTCCTCATGCGGCATCAGGACAGGATCTGGGACATTCACTGGAATGCGGACAGACGACTTCTGGCAATGGCCTTCGACCGGTCATCCCCTTTCTGGATCACGACGGGAGAACTCTCCCGAACCCTTTCGGAAACGCTCCTGCCCGACAAAAAACCCCGGCCATTCTGGCCTCACCTCACCCTCGCAAGACGGGTCCTGCTGGACCCGCAAACTCTGGCATTCCTCTCGGAGACTCTCCACAGTCTTCTGGAGGGCCACCCATTGGTCTGGAACGGGGTGAGGTTATACCAGAGCGTCCTTTCCCCCTCCCGGACGATCGACCGATACCAGGCCTTGTCGGATCTGCCGTTCTCCGGAAGCGGCCCGTGAACCAACCCGTTGCGGAGACCAAAAAAACCCTGATATGGGCTCTCTTGGCCGCCTTTCTCTTCGGCCTTTCAACACCCCTTGCCAAACCCCTGACCCAAATCGTTCCGCCCCTCTGGCTTGCCGGTTTCTTCTATGCGGGTTCCCTGCTGGGAACGATTCCGGGATTTCTCCTCCGACTCCAGATGGGACCTCGTTCTACCGGGGAGTTTTTCTCACTGGGCAAGTTGAGCCGGAGGGAAACGCTTTCCCTGGCAACATCAATCCTGATCGGGGGCGGACTCGCACCCCTATTCCTGATTGTGGGACTGACTCATTTTCCCGCCTCCCGTGGAAGTCTACTCATGAACGGCGAAGCGATCTTTACCGTCCTCATCGCACACTTTCTGTTTCGTGAACAGATGACCGGAAAACTGCTGATCGGAGTTTCCCTTGGATCGCTCGGGTGCGGAATCGTCTCTCTCCAGGACACGGGAAGCGAATTGAACGGAGCCTTCCTGTTCCTCCTGGCCGCGTTCTTGTGGGCTCTGGACAGCAATATCTTGAGATTCCTGACCGGCATCAATCCGCTGGTCCTGACGGTCTGGAAAGGGCTCGGATCTGCGGCGATTCTCCTTCCACTGGCCGGGATCCTCGAACCCGTTCCCCATTCCCCGAAGATCATCCTCATGTCGCTCGGAGTGGGGGCTCTGGGATATGGCCTGAGTCTCGTGTTCTTCCTCCGGTCCATCCGGATCCTTGGGGTTTCCCGAACCGGGGCATGGTTCGGGTTTTCTCCCTTCCTCGGGGCGGTTCTTTCCATCTTGTTCCTTGGCGACCCGGTCACACCCAATCTCCTGACCGCGGCTGGGATCCTCCTGGTGGCCATCCTCTTTCTTCAGGACTTTGCCCTTCCCGGAAAGGGGACTCACCAAAGAATGGGGCGTTCCCCATGAAGCCCACCGGGAGCAATGCCACACCCTGAAACAAAGATTCATGAAACGATGGGGGGTCGAGAGAATGGGATCCGGGCAAGAATCGCAAAAAGTTGAAAACAAATCGACCATAAGATAAATATTGAGTTTATTAAGGCCCCTTTCAGAAAATCAATTTAAAATCTGGATCCCCGAATCATCCGGATCTCTGGATCATCAGGCCCTGAAGATCCGAACCATCATGCCTCCCACTGATCAGACCAAATGGCCCGACCCGTGGACTCGAACGGTCATTCATTACAGAAAGGAACTTCTATGCGGAGATTCCGGTACGGCAGGAGGGAAACGGAAGAATCCATGAGAATCTCGGATTATCTTGCCGTCGATCGAACCATCATGGCCAATGAACGAACCCTTCTTGCCTATATCAGGACCTCTGTCGGACTTTTGATCGCCGGACTGGCCCTCATCCGGTTCTTTCACCAGACCCATTTTGACGTTTATCAGATCTCCGGATTTCTGGCCCTCCTCGTGGCGTTATCCATCATGATCTTTGGAATCCGGGACTTCATTCACATGCGCAGGGTGTATAAGGATCTCGTGGATCACGACGAAAAAACCGGTGGAAACGAACACCCGGCGAACGACACCCTTTAATCACGGCATTTCCGGCCCTGACCCAACCGGGATCATTGCCGGATCCCGGGAAAAAGGCGAAATGGCCCTTCAGCGTCCACTCGGCGAGGATTCCATGGAAACCACACCCTATGAACCCATTGAACGATATGTCCGAGGCCGGAAAATGGAAAACGGGGCCTATTCGTCCATCCTTTCAGACGGGATCGGCGTTCCTTCAATCAAGGATACCGATTGGGCCCTCCGGATTTTCGGGTCGCTTCACCTTCCTCTCGCGGACCCGGACACAACGCTGGACTGGCTTCATAAGGTTTCAGGGGAAATTCTGGAGGAAGGGGACATCAAATCTGGATACCATCTGGTCAGGTCATCCCTCGCATTGGGAGGAATCCTTCCCGATTTTTCAGGGTTCCTCAGTGAGGCGGCCAAACGGCTTGTTCCCGGAGACTCATCATTTTTCGAGGAAGACGGTCGACTTGCCCAATGTCACTTCTGGCTGTGGATTGAAGCTTCCGGAATCGGGGAGAGTCCGGAAGGCCAAAGACGAATCCGGACGTTTCTGGAACACAGAATGCCCTCCCTGATCCGGGAACCTTCCGACCTCCCAAGCTTGGGCCACGCACTGGAATCCCTTCATCTTCTCGGAATCGGGATGGAACGGATTTCCCAAAAGCAATGGGAGTCTTTTCAGGATCCGGCCACCGGGTTCAGGTTGACCCCGAAGAGCCGAATGTCAACGCTCGAAACCCTCTGGTGGGGAAAAGCCATCTCAAGGAGATTCAGACTTCCGATTTTTTACCCGGAAGCCGTGCAGTGTTTTTTGGACGAATGCCGCACCCGAAAAGGGGGATACGGGCCACGTCCGGGAGCCGTGCCCGACCTCGAATCCACCGGGTTCGCCCTGGAACTCCTGAATGCCTGAAGGGAGTGCGGATCCGGAGTTTTTCCCTGTTCAGACATAGGTGCGGAAGGCCTCTAGGGACTGGTCGAGTTCCTTGTGGGTTTTCCGGTATTTCTCGAGCGAAACCCCTTCAGAAATGGCTTCCCAGGCTTGCCGGATCGATTTTCCACCGGACCGGGCGCCACCAGGATGGGCGCATACCCCTCCTCCGCACAAATAGGCGAAATCCGGACCGAATATCTTCGCATGGACAGGCATCGTCCCGGCGTGCATTCCGCCTCCGATGGCGACCAGGCTGCGTCTGGCCTTCCCCATCGGCTGCACGCAGGCTTCCTTCACGGCCAGCAGATCGGAACGGCGGGCTTTCAGGGTTCCCTGAAGCGCCGGGTAGAGAACGATGTCCGCACCGGAAAGACGCATGAACTTGGCCCATGAGCGGACAGACATTCCGTCCGGGTGCCAGAGCCACCCGGACATGGCCATATGGGCCATGATCGGGGCTTTTTCAAGCCGGGCCAGTTCTTCCAGCATCGGGAAACCGGAAGCGGCCGGTGACAGCATGGCGATCCGCGAGCCCAGCCGGGCCCCTTCGATGAACCGGTCCTTCATCTTCGACGGGATGTCCACGGTGTGCATCATGACCCATTTGGGTTCTCCGGTTTCCTCTTCGGCCCGTTTTGCCGCCTCCAGCGTTTTTTTTAGCCGCGCGACGTACTGCTCGAACGGTTCCTGGAGAAGTTCGTCCGATTTCACGACATCCATGCCACCAACCATGCTGTCATAGGCGATCCTGGAATACTCTTCAGGAGAAAGTCCCTGGGAAGGCTTGATCACCGTGATGAAAAGAGGCCTCGACAACCCCCCCCTTGCCTTTTGGATCCCCTCCGCCCCGAAACTGGGGCCCGGAAGACGGTCCGCCATCGAATCGGGAAGCAAAAAATCCGTCAGCTCGATCGTCTTCAGAATGTTCAGACAGCTGATCTCCCCCGCAATGGAGAGCAAAAGCCCATACACGGACGAAATGTTCTGACAGGGAACATCGATCGTCAGCACGGCTTTTCTGGAACGGTCCGACACACCTTCCACCCGGGCTTCAAATCCCTTTGTGGACTGGTTTTCATAGTGGGTCTTCTTGACCCCGAGACTCATTTCCCGGGCGATCAGGGCCGCCGCTTTCGGGATATCCGAAGAGGTGATGGTATATGTCGCCCGAATGATTTCCTGTGCCATTCCAGTGTCTCCTTAGCGATTTGTGGCCCGTTCGGTCCGTTGGGGAACTTTCCCCCTTAAGGAACTGTCGTCCGTATCATGACCAAACCGGGGCGAGTTTGCCAAGTCGGATCCAAAATGACGGATCTGTGATTTGTCGATCAGAAACTTCTGACCGTTTCGTGTTCTAATAGAGGGGAGGGTAGAATTGAGGACAGAAAAACAGGATCAGCTTTTCATCACCCATCCCAGTGTACCTTGCTTCCAATCTGAATCTGTTCTTGTCCGGAGGAGGGATCCATGAAGTTTCTCGCCGTTCACCCAAGCCCGCTCATGTATACAAAAATTTATCTCCGCCTGGAACCCCTGGGACTTGAACTGTTGGCCCAGGCGGCAAGACGGGCCGGTCATGACGTCCAGCTGATCGACCTTCAGGTGGAATCCCAAAAAGATTTCTTCAGGATCCTTGACCGCTGGAAACCCGATGCGGTGGGGTTCTCCCTGAACTATCTGGCAAACGTACCCGAAGTGATCGACCTGGCCAAGCTCACCCGTTCCGCTCTGCCTGAAAGCTTCCTTTTTGTGGGAGGACATAGTGCCTCCTTCATCGCACGAGATCTTCTCGACCACGCCGGGGGAGCGATTGATTGCGTTCTCAAAGGGGAAGGGGAGGCCGCCATCGTGAAGCTCCTGGACGCGGCGGGAGGGGATCGCAGGGAAGTTCACAAGGTCCCCGGAGTGGTGACCCTTGCCGGAGAAGGACCCCCGCCCCTGTTTGTAGAAAGTCTCGACGACTTGCGTCCTGCAAGGGATCTGGTCCGGCACCGGAACAAGTACTTCATCGGGGTACTGGATCCCTGCGCCTCCATCGAATTCGCCAGGGGATGTCCCTGGGACTGCTCATTTTGCAGTGCATGGACCTTCTACGGAAGAAGCTACAGGACAGTCAGCACGGAAAAAGTCATCGAAGACCTGGAAACGATCCGGGAGCCCGGCATCTTCATTGTCGATGACGTGGCGTTCATTCAGGACAAGTACGGGTTTGAAATCGGGGAAGCGATCCTCAGGAAAGGGATCCGGAAAGAATATTATCTGGAAACCCGGGGGGATGTACTGCTTCGCAACAAGGACGTCTTCAAGTTCTGGAAGACCCTGGGAATGAAGTATATGTTTCTCGGGATCGAAGCGATCGATGCCGAAGGGTTGGCCCTCCACCGCAAACGGATCTCCCTGGGCAAAAATTTTGAGGCCCTGGAGTTCGCGAGGTCCCTCGGGATCACCGTTGCCATCAATCTGATCGCGGATCCCGGCTGGGATCGAAAAAGGTTCGAGACGGTACGGGAGTGGTGTCTCGAGATTCCCGAAATCGTCAATATCAGCGTCAACACACCCTACCCCGGAACAGAAAGCTGGCGAACGGAATCCCGATCGCTCCAGACAAGGGACTACAGGCTTTTCGACATACAGCACGCGGTATTGCCAACCCTCATGCCGCTTCCGGAATTTTACGGAGAACTGGTCAAAACCCAGCAAATCCTCAACAGGAAACATCTCGGCTGGCAGGCGCTCAAGGGAACGGCGACCATTGTCGCGCGCCACCTACTCCACGGCCAGACGAATTTTCTCAAGATGCTCTGGAAATTCAACAGCGTATACAACCCGAACCTGCAACTGTCCGATCATTTGTTGCCGGTGAAATACGAGATGTCCCCACCCCCTCCCTCCCAATCGGAAATCAAGCCCTCGCTGCTCTATATCCATGAGGGACGGGGGAGAGAGGGCAGAGCCATCAATGACCTGACCGAACAGTTCGTGGAACAGACCCGGATGGGAACGAACCCGTCCTGAGCGGCGGGCAGGGGAACCGATCCGCAACTGACTCTGTTAATATGGGATCCGATTGTGATGGACAGGAACGGCGTTTCCTGTCCAACCCTCAACCATATGCCGGGATTTCACATTGCCGCCAGGAATCATCAGCCTCTCCGGATCCCCACGACTCAACACCCTTTGCTGGATGGCTTCGCTTCTGGTCGGCCTTTCCGCCTGCGCCACCACCCCTTCGGAAGACCCATCCGCCCTTCTGTCACGGGCCAGCCAGGATATCCGCCAGAGCAAGCTTGGGGAGGCCAGAACGATTCTGGACCATCTCCAGAAAACCGATCCGTCGGACCCGGCACTCTGGAACAATCTCGCCACACTCGAGTTCCGGGAAAAGAACTACCCCCAGGCGCTGGCCGACCTGAACCACGGAATTGCCGTCGATCCGCAGAACCAGACACTGAAACTCAACAAATCCCGGCTCCTCCTGGCCGAACACAAAAACCACGAGGCCAGGGAGTTGCTTCTCGGACTCGAAAAGAGCCGTCCCTGGCCGCCCGGATTCAGGATCCTTCTGGCCATTGCGGAATGGCGAACCGGCCACAGGGAAGCGGCCCGGATCCTGTTTCAGGAAACCCTCGCCAACCACCCCGACGACCCGCTGGCCAAAGCCTACCTCACCGACCCCTCGACCCTTCCTGCTCCTGGTGGCGTCGGGAACACCCCCGTCTCTCCCCGCTAACCCCGGATAGTGGCCCATTCAGGGCAACATATCGGTCAGTCCGGTGTTGACCTGCAGGGAATTGCTGTTGAACCCCGGAGCCGGATCGTTCAGATAGCTGTCGATCACCTCGATGGAAAACCCCAGTTTTTTGTAGACCGGCATGTCCACTCCCACGCTATAGTTTGCGGAGTAGGATTTGGGATTATTGAATTGAGGCGTAATCGACGAGATTTCCGTCAGGAGAATCTCATTGGCGAATTTGTGAAAAAAATTGTTGGCGATGGTGGAGCCGATCAGGTTTTTCTCGGGCACGGAACCAACGAATTGCTTTTTGGTATTGCTCAGGATCATCGTAACATCAAGTTCCTGATCTTCTCTGTTTCATGAGGGTATAACCACCCCCGAGACCGTAAATCTGTTGAAGATCCAGTCCCTGGGTCGAGTTGTGGTCGAAAATCGCCTGGCCAAGCAGATAGGAATTGGGGGAGAGGTATTTGTCCTGCTCGAGGCTCCCGTGAAAAATGTTCGTTTCAAGCGCAGGCGAATTGGGCTGGGAAATGCTTCCATAGGTGCTGGTAAAACCCAGGAGGGTCCGGGAGTCCGGAAGCATCCATGGGACCGACGGCACCCCACGCGACAGGACGACCCCGCTGTTGTAGGTACTTACGGTCTGGGTGGATTCCTCGAGGCTGGCTCCGGCCGTCACCGATCCCTTCCAGCCGTCCAGGAGTCCCGGCATATGGTCCACATTCGTCCGGGAGGTCTTTTCGTCCACGAGAAAGGCGATGCGTTTGACGGGATAAACCTTCGGACCGGTCAGGGTATGGACCGTCAGATTCGGACCGGTGACATCAATCTTCCCTTGGGGAACCTTTGGGTCGGGCTGTCCATTCTGGACTTTTTTACCGATCAGAATCACGGCAAACTCACCGGAAGTCTGCAGTCTCAGAATCTTTTCCCATGGAATGTCCAACTCCCCCACTTCTTCCGCCCTGAAGAAAACTTTTTTATCCTCCATTCGTTCAAGATGGCCGGTCATCCTGTCCCCGTTCGCGAACACCAGGACATCCACCTGGGGCCTGGGGGAAAGAGGGGCGGGGGCAGCACGGACGAAATCCGGGCCAAGGACGATCCCAGAGAATCCGATCCAAAGTCCCCACCACAGTCCCCATAGGATGAGGGAATGCACTTTCGTTGCCATCTCCGGGCTCCATTCAGATCCGATAGATGAGGATCAGCCCTGAGTCCCGGGATAGACTTCCTGAAGAGTGGACGTGCACTGCGGACAACGCGTCGCCGCAAGCGGAATCATGGAGATGCAATAGGGACAGGATTTTGTTGTTTCAGGGGGAGGACTTTCCTTTTTGGGACCAAGAGCGGTCAGCCGGTTGACGAACCGTATCAGGAAAAAAACGGCAATCCCGACAATCAGGAACCGGACCACGGTGGTCAGAAAAACCCCGTAATTCAGTGTCACCGCCCCCGCCTTATTGGCCTCCATCACCGTATGGTAAGGAGAGGCCGGAAACCCTTCCCGAAGAATGAGAAACTTGTTCATGAAATCCGTTTTCCCCAGGAGAAGGCCGATCGGTGGCATAATGACATCCGCAACCAGCGACTGGATGATCGCCCCGAACGCAGCCCCGATGATGATGCCAACCGCCATGTCCACTACATTTCCACGCATGATGAACACCCTGAAATCCTTGAACATGCTGTCCTCCTTTATCCTTGAATGCAGATCCGATTCCATTCAATTTTGGACCCGGCCTCCGTTCGAGACCGAACGGGACTCCCGGATTCCGGGTCCCGTTTCAAACGGGGAAGGACGAGAAAAACCTGCAGATTCCGAGGGGAAAATCAGACCATACCGGACCATTCCTGGGTCTTCGATCCAACCGGTCAACAACCAAATCCAAGGACCAGTCGCCATTGATTTAAATGATACTTTATCTCATAATGAAAAGAGACCTACTCTCAATTCAAGAGGCCAGAAAAGGCCCCGATTGGCGATTACTCATTTCAGGAGAACACCCCATGAACCGAACAGTCTTTCGAATCCTTTCCGGAGCGATCCCCGGACTCCTTCTCCTGTCAGGGCTGGGATGCGCCTTCCTCTCTCCCTCCCCGGACCCCGGCGAATCCCTCTCCCGTTCCTTTTCCCGGAATCTCGCCGCCGGCCGCGTCGACCGGGCCCGGGCCGACCTCTCCAATCTCCTGAAACGCAACCCCCACGACTTTGTCGCCTGGAACAACCTCGCCTGCCTTGACTTCCGACAGTCCAAGTATACCAGTGCCGAAGGAGACCTCGACCAGGCGCTGGCCCTGAACCCCGGGAACCCCTTCCTCCGCCTGAACAAGGCCCGGCTCCTGCTCGCCGAAACCCGGTACCCCGAAGCCCGCTCCCTCCTTCTCTCCCTCGAACCCCTCCACCCCTGGCCCAAGGGGTTCCGCCTCCTGCTCGCCATTGCCGACCTCCACACCGGCCACCGGGAGTCCGCCCGGCTCCTCCTGAGGGAAATCCTGAATGCCCGGCCGTCGGATTCCATGGCCCAGACCTACCTTTCCAGGCTCTCGCAGGTCGGAAACAATGGCTGATTTTTGTCCAGCCCCATCCGCCCGGCGATTGACCCTCCCCCTGGCGGGCATCCTGGCCCTCCTCCTGGTGGCCCGACCGGTTCCCGCGCTCGCGGCAGAACCCCCGGCGGACGTGACGCCTCCCTCCGCCTATGAAGAGGACATGAACCACGACCTGGTGCCGGACCTGGAGCCTCTCCAGCCCACCTACCTCCCCTGGGGACCCAATACCAGCGGTCCCTTCTTCACGGGCACCGCGGAGGTCGAACCGGTCGGTTCATTTTTTATTGAACCGTATGTTTTTGACTTCCTCCAACCCTCTCTCGGGACATCAATCCTCTCCATGCCCGAACGGATCAGCATCGGAGTCAGCAAGAACTGGGAGTTTGATGTAAGCATTCCGATCGTCATTAACCAGGGGACATACCCTACGACCCCACCGGGACAATCGATCCAGAACCTGGGCGTGGGAGACACGCTTCTATGGTTCAAGCGACAGCTCACCGAAGATGGGGATGTCTTTTCGTTCTGGTCCCGCCCGGCCATGACTCTGGAAGCCCAGTTCACCCTTCCCACGGGACACTACCTGAATCTTGAACCGAGCCAGTACACGACAGACCAGACCGGTGACGGAAGTTTTAACGAAGGGATTTATTTCATTCTCAGGAAGCATTTCAAGCCGTTCATGATCTACTTCCAGGCCGGAGACATTCTCCTAAACCCCACGACAGTGGGGCCAGGATATACGATGGACAACCAGATGGGCATGACGACCCAACCCCAGAAAATCATTAACGGAAACCTTCTCTACTATGCCGGGGCCTTCGAACATGTCCTGAACGACACTTGGGGGGCCGGTTACGTTCTGGAGTTTTTCGGGGAAAGCCAAGCTGGACAAAGCCTTCTCTTCGGAGCGGCCAATACTCCGGCATGGTCATTTATCTGGATCGATCCCGGCATCGAGATCACATGGCCATACAAAGGCCCCATCAATATCACCTGGGGAGCTGGCATGGCCTTCCCCCTCTACCAGTCGAACTATCCCCAGACATACACCCCCATGGGAACCATTACCGTCTACTACAACGGCCCGTTCGGTTATCGCGGGGAGTAGACAGTTGATAAGAGCCAAGGATCGGGATATCTCATGAACACATTGTCACCGGAAACCGTGGAAACGAAAAAGGATTCGGAACACTCCAGACCCACCGGAGTAACCTATCGGCACAGCCCTTTTTTCTTCAGGGCCTCAAATTTTAACCCGAATGAACTATACATCCATCTTGACAGCAGCCCCCTGGGCCTGACAGAGGACGATGCCCAATCCCGACGGGAACGGATCGGGGCCAACGAGATTGGTCAGGAAAGCCTCCAGTGGCCCAGGCAGCTCCTCAAGGCCTTCTTGAATCCGTTCATCCTCCTTTTGACCGCCCTTGCGATCATTTCGGACCTGACAAACGATCAAAGGGGCGCAATCGTCATGGGTGCGATGGTCACCATCAGCATTTTCCTGACATTCTTTCAGGAATTCCGTTCCACCAGGGCCGCACAGAAGCTCCAGTCCATGGTCAGCACAAATGCAACCGTTGTCCGGCGCCACAAAACCGAAGTCCAAAAACAAGGCTTTCCCAATGAAGAACCAGTCACCTCCAAACGCGTTGAAATACCGATCAGGGAGCTGGTTCCGGGAGATCTTATCCATCTTTCCGCCGGAGACATGGTTCCGGCGGATGTACGGATCCTTTCCTCGAAAGATCTCTATGTCAGCCAGTCATCGCTGACAGGTGAATCCATGCCTGTTGAAAAGTTTTCATTCCAGAACCCTGCCCTCAAAACCGGCCTACTGGAACTTTCGAACATCTGCCTGATGGGAACCAGTGTCATTAGCGGAACAGCCCAGGCCATCGTGCTGAAAACGGGACGGAATACTTTTCTGGGATCCATCGCCAAGACTCTTTCCAGCCATCGGAGCCTGACAAGCTTCGACCGGGGGATCCACCGGTTCACATGGATGATGCTCAAATTCATGTTGGTGATGACTCCCACTGTTTTTCTGATCAATGGTCTCGCAAAAGGCCATTGGCTCGAAGCCTTCATGTTTTCTGTCGCGGTGGCCGTCGGACTGACCCCGGAAATGCTCCCCATGATCGTAACGGTCAATCTCGCTCGGGGCGCCCTGTCACTGTCCAGAAGAAAGGTGATCGTCAAACGCCTCAATGCCATCCAGAATTTTGGGGCCATAGACGTTCTCTGCACCGACAAGACGGGAACACTCACCCAGGACCAGGTTGTCCTTGAAAAGTACGTTGACCCCTTGGGAAGCACCAAAAACCATGTCCTCCAATATGCTTACCTCAACAGCTTCCATCAGACGGGTCTTAAAAACCTTCTGGATGTCGCGATTCTCAAACATCACGAAATCTGGGGGGAAATGGAAGTCGAGAGAAATTACCGAAAGGTCGATGAAATCCCATTTGATTTTTCAAGGAAACGCATGTCGGTCATCGTTGAACGCGAAAAAGGACAGCACATCCTGATCTGCAAAGGAGCGCTGGAGGAAATTTTCACGGTTTGCGATTCAGCCGAAATCGATGGAAACATTCTGCCGATCGGAGAACTTCCCCGGGATCGCTGCTATCGCCTCGCCCAGGAGCTCAACCATGATGGTCTCAGGGTCATTGCCGTTGCCTACAAAGAGTTTACGGGGGAATCTTCCACCTATTCCGTCCAGGACGAAAATCACCTGACCCTTCTGGGGTTCATCGCATTTCTGGACCCTCCCAAGGAAACGGCCCGGGAGGCAATCAACCTCCTTGCCCGCAAAGGGGTTTCCGTAAAGGTTCTTACAGGAGACAACGAACTTGTCACCCAAAAAATCTGCAGGGAGGTCG
Source organism: Nitrospirota bacterium (assembly GCA_021785195.1). Lineage (GTDB taxonomy): Bacteria > Nitrospirota > Leptospirillia > Leptospirillales > Leptospirillaceae > JAJYGC01. Next base: position 124,034 of record JAJYGC010000002.1, on the reverse strand, counting down.
GGATTGAAGTCAAATCCCTGATGCTGGGCCCGGAGCTGGAGATCCTGTCTGACGAGGATCTTGATACCATAGTCGGGGAAACCTCTGTTTTTGCCAAACTCACTCCCGTCCAGAAAGAGCGCATCATCCACTCCCTCCAGCGCAAGGGGCGGGTTGTCGGATTTATCGGCGACGGCATCAACGATGCTCCGGCCCTGAAGGCCGCGGATGTCGGAATCTCCGTCGAGAATGCCGTCGACATCGCCAAGGAGTCGGCGGACATCATTTTGCTTGAAAAAAGCCTCCTGGTTTTGGAGGAAGGAATCATCGAAGGACGAAAGGTCTTTGGAAACATCATCAAATATATCAAGATGGGTTCAAGTTCCAACTTTGGAAACGTTTTCAGCATTCTGGGATCAAGCGTCTTCCTTCCATTCCTTCCGATGCAGCCGGTTCAGCTCCTGACACAAAACCTTCTTTATGATCTTTCCCAGACGGCGATCCCGTTCGACCAGGTCGATGAAGAATATCTGGAAAAACCCAGAAAATGGGAGATCGGGGACATTGGACGGTTCATGGTCTTCATCGGACCGGTCAGCTCCCTGTTCGATTATGCGACGTTCGCCCTCATGTGGTTCCTGTTCAAGGCCAACACCCCGGAACAGGCGGGAGTCTTTCAGTCGGGCTGGTTTATCGAAGGGCTTCTTTCCCAAACACTGATTGTACATATCATTCGGACACGAAAAATCCCTTTCATCCAGAGCCGGGCCTCCACCCCCCTGTTGATCATGACCGGACTCATCATGACACTCGGGATTCTGATCCCCTTTTCCGCATTTGGCGCCGAACTCGGCTTAAGACCGTTGCCTTGGAGCTATTTCCCATGGCTTCTCGCCATGCTTGTCCTTTATTGCTTCCTGACCCAGACAGTCAAAAACTGGTTTATCCGGAAATATGGGTTCAACTAGCATCAGCATTTTTCCGGATTCCCGGCTTATCCGAAACCCCCGCACGGCGTTTCATTTATGAATCGCCGTGCAACCGTGTTGTTGCAGTCAAGCATCATCCCTGGAAATCCCCCACCAATCCCCCATTCATAAAAATCTGAAAGGACTGGAAAGACCCTTTCCCTTAGGCCATTAACAGCCCTCCATTGATTCCCATGAACAAAGTGGACCCATTTTTGCAAAGTAATATCGCTCGGCCTAAATGTCGTTATGAACGAACCATTTGGACCACTTATCCCATTATTGTTATTGATGACCGAGCGCACATCCAGCAGGAGGCTCTTTGGATAATCAACAGACTCTAGACCTTCCGATCAAATTCTTGCGTCCCCTTGTGACCCAGTACAATCAGATCGCGGATTCGGCAAACTGGAACCGGTTTACTTCGATTCCCTCCGAAGGACTCGATCCGGAATCCCTGTCCGCTGGACAGAAGGAAGCCGTGGCCTTCTGCACTTTTATTGAAGACCATACCCCGCGATATATCGAGGACTACAGAAAGCGCTTTCCCATCGGAGAAGAGGTGGGAATCGATCGCTCCCTCTCAAACCGTGAACTCTTTCACTTTCTCGTCCGGTGGGGTGTCGAGGAAGACCGACATGCCCAGGCGCTTGCCATCTATCAGGTGCGATCGGGAATTGTCAGGGATCAGGAAGCGCTGGAAGAAGAACTCATTCGCGAAAATATCAAGGAATTTCAGCTTGGGTTTTCAGAACCCGTACAGGTCTTCACCTATACGTTCCTCCAGGAGAAGGCGACTCAGATTTATTACCAATGTTTGTCCAGGGCCGTCAAGGAACCTGTTCTGAAGGCGCTCCTTCTCAATCTGGCCAAGGACGAATCGCGGCACTTCTCTTTTTTTACAGGGGTTCTGGATGCTTTTGTCTCATGCCATGGGAAACGCGTCCTGCCTTTGATTCAGGAAGTCGCGGGAAATTATCGGATGCCGCTTTTCAGCACCCTCCCCGACTATGCCAGACGGGCGATCCGGATGGGACGTGAGGCACCGGGATATTCGCGAAAGATGCCCCTTCAGATCCTGTCCTCCCATCTGGAATCCCTTTCCGTACAAATGCCGGAACTGGCCAGAGACCTCAAAAAGACATCCCGAGAGATCCTTCGGGAAAACAATCTTGAGGTTTTGCCCCACGCATCCCCCATGTTCCATCATGTGGCAATGCATGGAGCCCATTCCTAAAATTCTGGAACGCTCCCCCGGATGCGCTGTTGACACAAACCGGAAGCATGTACTTGTGGCTTGTGGGAAATGGCAACAAAAGGGATCAAGACATTGGAGGGCAGATCCGTGCCTCCATGCGATGAGGGATTCGCCTGAGGGACCCGGAAAGGGGTTCCGAGGGTCCGGATCAGGGCTTCAGCGAACGGGCCGTCTTGGGGACTTCCGGGTGCTGGAGCCGAACCCAAAAGACATGCTCCAGAAGGTATCCCAGAATCTTTTCTGAAAAGCTCCCGGATCTGAAAACCTTGTTCCAGCCAATCAGGGAAATGCGGGAGGTCAGAACGAGACTACCCTTCGAAGAACGATGGAACAGAAAATCCAGAAAACTGGAAGCGTCCTCAGCCGACAACCCGGTGCTGCCAAGATCGTCAAGGACCAATACCCGGGCCTCAAGGGCTTTACGGACAACCGGAGAATACCCTCCCTCTTCCTGATTCTTCCTCAGTTCGGCAATCAGGTTGTCAAATGCTTGAAAAGACGCTGTCAGCCCAAGCCTTGCCGCCTTCTCTCCCAGCGCGATTGCCAAGTGTGTCTTTCCCGTTCCGGAAGGACCGGACAACACAATGTTTTCCCCGCGGTCCAGAAAAGACAAATCGAACAGTTCTTCAAGAACATTCGAGTCAATCGACAAAGAGAGATCCTTCTGGAAATCCAGAAGGGTCTTGACCCAGGGGAATCCGGACAGATGGAGATCCCGACGAAACGAGTGGGAGGAAAGCTCCCTTTCAGCGCCCGCCTTGTCCTCGGAAAGCAGGAACGTTGAGGCATCCCTTTCCCGGGCCCGGAAAGCGGCACGCCGGAACTTGGGCGTTTCCCTGAGCAGGGCCTCAATTTCTTCTGGAAGCAGAATAGGATCACGCATCGAAGACATCCTCATGATAAGGTGCAGCTCCATTTCCTGGCCCATCAGTCATCTGGCAAATGCCTTCCGGGCCGTTCCGGAGATCTCTGGATGTCGGGATAATAGTAAGGGGAAGACTCTCCGTTCTGTGCATAGAGTCTAATGGGTCATCATTGGAAACTCTGTGACAATCATCAATAGGGTTTTTGACACGACACACACGAAAAACCGGAAAAAAGGGGAAAACTTTATGAAAATTCCGGGAATCCTACAAATAAACAATCTTCACATCTAAAAATTCCTGAATTTTAAGGATTGGGCGACACTTCCTCGGCTTGGCCGGGTCAAGGCAGGTATTGGGCCAATAAGACGGCCAGATGCTCAACCCTGTGACTCCCTCCGAGACGGTCAGCCAACGTCATTTGACAGGCGGGACATCCTGTCGTCACCGTTCCTGCGCCACTCTCACGGATGGCACGGGCCTTTCGGCCAAAGATCTCCTTGGAGAAATCGGGATTCTTGAGCAAATATGTCCCGGCACCACCGGCACACCTGTCTTCATCAACCATCTCCCGGAACCCTTCTTTAAAAATCGACCGAAGAAGGTGATGGGGTTCTTCCGTCACACCTGCCGCGCGCAGGTGGCAGGAAGCATGATAGGTGACAGGAATCCGTGACGCCTCCTGAAGAACATTTGCACGAATCTTTCCCAATGTTTCACCCATACTCTCCTCCAGGAGATACTGGGAAAGATGGCGGACCCTCCCTGATATCTCAGATGCCGTTTCCCATTCAGGGCTTCCCGGATCAAAGTGGGTTGGGAGGTCCTTGAGCGCCAGCGTACACGAGGCGCACCCCGTGACGATTTTCGGGAACCGTTTCAGACTTTCAAGGTTGAACCGGGCGGCTTGACGGACAAGGTCCCGATGGCCATAAGTCTCAATGGGGGTGCCTGAACAGGTCTGACGGGGCAGAACCAAACGGTCAGACCCCAAGGAAAGCAGCCGGAGCATTGATTCACCGACCCCATCATCCAGTGTATTGGCGGCACACCCATGAAAATAGGCCAGATCTCCGATTCTTCCACCTTCTTCGGTCAGGTGGAAGAAGGTCTTCCTCAGTGAGCGGTAACGAATCCTGGGAAGGAGAAGGTCCGAGGGGATCGAGGCCGTCTTTGATACTTTCTGGAGCAAAGGCCGCGCCAATCGCTCCAGAACCCTTCGGAACACGGGACGGTCCCAAAGGAACTGGCTTTGTCCGAGCCAACCGGCAATCCGTTCCAATCGTTCAGGGTGGATCAGGATTTGGGAAATCACCCGGGTGACCGGATCCGCCCGGAAACGCGAGCGAGCTTCCAGGATCACGGAAGAGACATCCACTCCGGCGGGACAGACCGCCCGGCAGGATTTGCAATTGAGGCAAGTATCAAGCACCTCTGCCGGAGGATTGTCACGAAAAGCCGGGTCGGTGAGGATCTGATACCACCCCCGCGCGCCCATCGACTCCTGCCGAAGGACATCGAAACTGGGACAAACCGTATTGCACTTTCCGCAGGTGGCGCACGGCCTTGAAACCCGTTCCACATCAATGTGTTCCAGAAAGGAGGCCCCGGAAATCTTGACGCCCGGATTCAGAATTCCCCTGGGATCAAAGATTTTCTTCGTTTCCACAAACATCCGATAGACTTCATGGCCGTAAACCTCCGGGAGGAACTCCGCCCGGACACGCCCTTCCCCATGTTCCCCGCAGGGCACCCCCCCAAATTTTTCAATGACCACCCGATGGATGGTCCGGCTGATCGTCAGCAGGGTGTCAAACGACCCGGGCTCACGCAAATCCAGCAAGGGGTTGATATGGGCGTTCCCGTTTCCGATATGCCCATATAATGCGACTGGAACGTCAATTTCACGGAAAAATGTGCGGAGGTAGGCCAACAGTTCTGTGAGTCGATGAACGGGAACCGCAACGTCATCCGCAAAATTCAGGGGTCTGCGGATCCCGTCAAACCGGTAAAGTGTCGGGAAAAGCGCATGGCGCGCTTTCCAGAGCGCTTTCTGCTCCGTTTCATCAGTCGCAACGCGGGGGGGAACCGGAGACTGAAACAGTTTCAGAACAGCGATGGCCTCACCGAGCAGTTCTGCTTGGGGTTCATGATCAAACTCGATCAAAAGCATAGAATCCGCGTCTTCAGGAATGCCGAAACGCTTTCGGCCCAGAAGGTCCAGCGTGTAGCGGTCCAGCATTTCCAAGGCAGACGGGGCCAGATGGTTCAATTGGAAAACTGCCCGGCCAAGATCCTCGAGTTCAAGGAAAAAAGCGAGGATTGTCAATTTGCGGGCCGGGAGGGGATAAACTTTCAACCTGGCCCTGGTGACAAGTCCCAGCGTCCCCTCTGCCCCGACGATCAACCGGAGGGGATCCCAGACAGGCACTCTTCCGGGCATTTCAGGGTAAAGCTTTTCAGCCAGGTCAAACAAATTGTATCCGGATGAGTTCTTCGAAACATTCCTGTGGTGAGTGCGAAGCACCGGAACCCATTCCGGCAGGAGACGAGCGATTTCCCGAAATCCTTGCGGGAGGGTGTTCCGGAGCAGAAAATCCTCCATTCCTTCCTCAAGGGTACGGGGGGCAAGCCGCACGGACTCCCCCTCAAGAGTCGCAAAATCCAGTGCCAGGACGTTTTCCTTGACCGCTCCGTATTTCAGCGCATGCGCCCCGGCAGCGTTCGTTCCGATCATGCCGCCGATCTGGCAGGCAAGCCCGGATGAAGGGTCGGGGGCAAAGAAACAGCCTCGCAATGCCAGCTGATCGTTGAGTTCCTTCAGGATGACCCCGGGGCCCACTTCAACATAACCGTCCTGGGCTCCCGATAAATCCATCTCCCGGATCCGGGACATTCCCATGATGATCCCCGGTCCGATCGAACCCCCCCCCAAATTGGTTCCTCCGGAACGAAGGGTCAAGGGAAACCCGTTTTTCTGGGCATATCGGAGAACATTGACCGCCACTTCCGCTGAGGATGGCAGAACGATGACTCCCGGATCAATCCGGTAGATCCCCGCGTCATAGGAAAAAGACTTCCTGTCCTCTGGGCGGTCAAAAACACCGTCATCTCCCAGCATTCTTCTCAAATCACGAAGAACGCCTTCCTCCTGGAAAAATGCGTTCACGCTCCAAACACCTTCCGCTCTCCCCTTCCGACGGGGGTCTGATCCCATGATGAAGGGTCCGATCCCTTTTTCCAGATATACGCCCCCCTGTTTTTTTCATACCCCCATTGATCGCCATCTTGAGGGCGAACACGGCGGATTGCATTGACCTGACCCGAAAGGTTATCCAGGAAATGAACGGCCATCGCTTCCGGTGTCGCGGGAAGGATCGGGGAACCATAGGCAAATTCACCGTGGTGGGACAAGATGAAGTGTTGAAGGACACGCAGATACCGTTCAGGGAACCCTGCAACCCGGCGGGAGACCTGCGCAACCTTTTCGCATCCGAGGTACATGTGGCCCACCAGCCTTCCTTCGTCGGTATAGCTAAACCCGGGCGTTGATGAGATTTCCCAGCATTTGCCGATATCATGCAGAAAGAGTCCCAACAGCAAAAGGTCACGATTCAACCCCAGAACGGGGGCAATACGGGAGCCCATTTCCAGGATTTCAAGAGTGTGCTCAAGGAGCCCCCCCACAAAAGCATGGTGATTTTTTTTGGCCGCGGGGGCTGAAGGAAACCGATCCATGATCTCCGGGTCGGCAAGCATCATCAGCCCAAACTCCTTCAAACTGGGGTCTTCGAGGGATTCGAGATATTCTTTCAGTTTGTCCATGCCTTCGGTAACGGGCACGGTGCTCTTGGGAATGAATGCAAGGATCTCCTCAGGCGTCGCCTTGAGCGGAGAGATCCTTGTCAGTCGAAGCTGGGTCTCTCCATTGAACACGATTTCCTGTCCTTCCGCATAAAGCAGTTCACCGGTCTGAATCGTTGTCGCAACCCGATCCACCCCCTCCCACAATCGGGCTGGGACCTCCTGCAAAGGAAGATTCGGCTGCGTGCCCTTGAAAACCAGATCCATAAACAATGCCGGTCCATTTTTCCCTTCCTGGACGGATTTTGATTTGACGAATGCAACTCCTTTAACGGTTTTCATCTAAGTCCTGCCTATTCATTGTGATCGCAACACCAAAACAATAATGGGAATACGGGCACCCACCCGCCGGGTTCATTTCATTGTCAGGCTTTTTCGAATACGCTTGCAATCCTTCCCTTGAGCAAAGATCACATCAGACAACAGTCGTTCCCCTCCAGGATTGCCCAATCTGCGCCTTCTGCACTGGACCGATACGCCCCTGACAGGGCAAACCGATCAGAACACGATTTTGTTGTCACCTCAAGATAATAAAACTCCTGATTGGCGCTGATCAGCATCCCGACGCATTAAAAGAAGAGCCATCGTTGCTCTGAGACTCGAAATGTCCAGGAACCGCATCCAGTTCCAGGTCTGACTTTCCCGTCCGGAATTTCAGGGCCTGTGCACCACGGAAGAGCAGTGCGAAAAACCTTCATGTGCGGGGACGGCAACCAGCAGAAATCGCTGACGGCCGAAACGCTTTTCCATAGCACCTAGCTCTTACTTCCCCTCCTGGTTTCTGGCCATTTACCTGGTCCCCCAGACCAAGATCATTCTCTCTGCCCTGTCGCCCAAACGCCAGCTGGGAGTCTGTTACCGCACGGCCTGGCGGATCAAGCACAAGCCCAGGGAAGCCATGGCCCTGCGGAAGATCTCTCTCCGCCCGAAGGCCGTATAGAAGTCGATGATGACGACCACGGCGGAGAGCACCCGGGAGGAAAAAGGGATCTGGGTCCGGAAACCAAGGGTCCCTTTGTCACGGCGGTCTCCGAGCAATGGGGACAAGCTTCCTGGCACCGGGAAGGACGAAAACCGAAGGATCCCCCCGTTTCACTGGGACAACACGATTTTCTGGGGGAATCTGAAATCGGCTCTATCCTTACCCTATCATGCGTTTGATCTCTCAAAGGGTCATGACTTTTCTCCTTCGGATTTTCCAGTCAGACCTTATAGACAGCGAAAGAATTGGGGGTAGATTTAAAGAGGAACCCTTCCAATCCTTCAAAAGTCATGAATAAACGACCTCCAAACGTTCAGACCCCCCGATCCAAAGAGAAACCTCATAAAGACACCGCTGATGGAAATCCAAGGTGCCGATTTGAGGCTGATGCGACTCATGTCCCTCAAGAACTGGATCATGATTTCTGTGGAATAAAGATGGTTTTTGGCAAACGGCACTCTAATTTCTGATGGGGGGATGGAATGAAAAAAACTGGAATGTTTCGATATGCCCTGCTGCTGGCCATTGTGCTGATGTCTGCTGGCGGTTGTGCATCAACGTCCAAGCACGAAGCGACAGGTGAATACTTTGACGATTCCGTTATCACAACAAAGGTCAAGTCGGCCATTCTCAATGATTCCATGCTGAAGGTCAACGAAATCAGCATAAAGACTTCCAAGGGTGTGGTGAGATTGCGGGGTTATGTGCATAGCCAGTCTGAAGTGGACGAAGCGATTAAGGTGTCGATGGGGGTCGAGGGGGTAAAATCGGTCAAGAATGAATTGAATGTGAATTGAATTGTCCCGTGATTAAAGGGATTCTGCCAAAATTCCCAATGAAGGGGAGGTTTCATTGGGACAGAGGCGATCCCGAAGGCAAAGGCAGGGTGCCAGTCGTTACCCTCGACGGACTGTAGGGGTCTGTGTCTTGGCAGGAAAGCTGGGCCGTAACAAATGTCGACAGAATAGCATATCGTTCGATTTCGTTGACGGGTGCGGGGTAAATTTTGTCGTCCTCTTGAATGACAGCTTCTGCATCTTTTTTGGAAACGTTGCATATCGACCATTGTTCCATACCGGAAGAGGCATTCGGGCTAACGGTAAGCCCTGCAGCATAAATCTCTTCTTCCGCATCATCGCTTTCAACGGCAAACAGGAAATAGGAACTGCGTTTTGTGTTGTCTTCATTGCTTGACACTAGCTTGGGACTGAGCTCCCGGTCGCCTTCCACGAAAAATCGGCCATGTCCACGATATTCAAAAACATGTTCCATGTTAGCCTCCTGACGGGGAAAACCTTCCATAAGCCAACCTCTTGCCAAACCCGCTCCCTTAAACCTCGCTCCTTAACTATACCCCCTTTTTGGCAATGGTGCAGACTCCAGGAACCTGTTTCGGAAAACGGCACCTTGAGGTCAGCCGGGATTCATGGAGAGAAAGGAATTGCACTCCATTCAATGAGAATACAGACTATCACCCCTCCTTCAGGAGATCTGAGTACCGAAGTGACAATGTCCTTTCAAACCCATCTCCCTATTTTCCCTTGAAAGCCCGTCAAAATGTCCGATATAATTCATTTTTACTACCTGAAGATGGATGAGGGAATCTCATCCATCGGACCTTCGTGCGGATTGACGGGCCCAAAAGCTCTCCGGACACGGGTCGGGTCGGTCCATCCGGCCTACTCCAGCCATCTAAAGTAACGACAGATTTTCCAAGGTGAAAATGAAAAACTCCCAGATAGGCCCTTCCGGGTCACCCGCATGGAATGAGGGACTGACCGGTCCCTTTGCCGACCAGGAACATGATGCCTGTGCGGTCATCGCCGTTCTTTCCCGAAATGGAATTGCAACCCACGCCACCGTTCAACAGGCCCTTTCCGGACTCCAGATGATGGAGCACCGCGCAGGCCAGATCAGAAATGAGGGAGACGGGTGCGGGATCCAGATGGACATTCCCCGTACCCTTTGGCATCGCTGGCTTGCCAAGGAAGAAAAAGACCCTGAGCTTGCCCGGGATCCGCGTTTTGTGGTCGCCCATGTCTATACGCCACATGGGCCCGAAGGCATGATCCGTGAAACCATGACCCGAAAATTTGAGAAGAATGGGTTTGAGATCCTTTGTCTGAGGAAGGGACAGGTTATTCCTGCCCACTCTGCCTCCAATACACCCGAACCGCTTTTCTGGCAGGTCGGCTTGCTCGCCAAGCCCGGAAAGGATGCCCGGACTGCCGCATTCTGGGCCAAGGTGGACATGGAAAAGGAGAAGGAACTCCACATCGGATCCCTTTCTCCAGACATCGTGGTCTACAAGGTGAAGGGAACCAGTTACGTCCTGGCGGACACATTCCTCGACTTCAAGGATCCTCTCCTGAAATCGGGGGTCGTTCTCGCCCACAGCCGTTACTCGACCAACACACTGTCTGTCACCGAACGCGTCCAGCCGTTTTCCGTTCTGGGACATAACGGGGAAATCAACACCATCGACAAACTCCGTCGGGAATCCGCCATGCTGGGAATCCCTCCCGTCAAGGGGGGAAGCGATTCCCAGGATCTTGACAGGACAATCGAGGGTCTGATGGTGCAATTCGGTTTCTCCCTCATGGAAGCCATGGAGATCGTCTTTCCGCCCATCACCCACATCATATCAAGCCTTGAAGAGTCCCGGCGCCAGATGTACTTCCTTTACCGCCGATTCCTTGGACCCCTTGCCCAGGGACCAGCCGCCATTATCGCCCGCTACGGAAACGAGGTCGTCTTTTCGGTCGATGCATTGGGTCTCCGGCCAATGTGGCTTTTTGAAACGCGGGACCAGTTTATCGTCTCCTCCGAACGGGGAGTGATCCGGTCAAGTCAGATGACCTCCCAGCCCAAGCCCTTTTCCCCTGGGGAAAAGATCGCCTTCCTTCTCAATGAAGGCTCGGTCAGAACCCTGGAGTATCCGGAAATTCAGGAATGCCTTTATGAACGGTTTATGGAGCGCTTCCATCCGGAAATCCCCTCTTACATCGTTCCGAAAGGGGCCGACCAGGTATCCGTCCACCAGATCCTAGGGCTTTCGGAAACGGCTTACTCCACGCCAAGGCCCGTTTCATCGCTCTGGAATCCCTTTGGGTTCTCAACTGACGACCACGAAATGCTTCACTTTTTTGCCCAAACCAACGCAGAACCCATTGGATCTCTGGGTTTTGACGGACCTTTGGCCATTCTTTCCAAGGAACGGCAGAACATCCCGGATTTCTTCAAGGAATCGGTAGCGGTCGTGACCAATCCCGCGATAGACCGTGAACGGGAGATGGAGCATTTCTCTCCCCGGATCGTCCTTGGACCCCGCTCCTATTTCGGTCAAACTGTCAAAACCCCAAGGGGACTGGATCTGTCCATGCCAATCCTGGTCGGGGGACATATCGGCACGCCTCCCCTTGATCGGGATCTCTACCGATCCTTGGCCACCCGGAACGGGGTACAACTTCTGGAAGACCTCCCCCTGTTCTTCCCGATCAACCATATCAGGACAATCTCTTCCACTTTCAAGGAAGGGGAAGTGCTCAGGGAAGCCCTGAAACGGATCGAAGAGGAAGCAATCCGGCATGCGGAGGAAGGCGCGGAAATCCTGATTGTTGACGATACAGCCGCGACCATGGAGGGCCATTACTGGATCGAGCCTTCGTTGACCGTTGCCACAGTGGATCGCGCACTCCGAAAGGCTCGTGTCCCGGATGGAACCCCCAACCTTCGAAGGAACCTTTCCATCATCGCCCATGCGGGATCCATCAGGAATCTCCACGACATCATCTTCTATTTCGCGATCGGGGCCGATGCCATCAACCCCCATCTCCTCATCGAAACATCCCTGTCCACGCTCAAGGGAGAGCCAATGGCCGAGGGAGATCGGGAAAAACGGATCGAGAACGTTCTCCTGGCCTTGAAAAAGGGGATCGAGAAAGTGATCTCGACCATGGGCATTCATGAAATGAGGGGGTATGGCCGGCTCTTTTCGTCCATTGGACTTGGCCTTGAGCTTCAGGATCTCTTCGCGACCCCGAACTTCCTCGGGGGCGAGAAAGTGGGTCTTTCCCTTGAGCGTCTCGAACAGGATGCCCGTCTTCGCTCGCCTTACTTCTGGGGTCAGAAGGGGGACAAGCTGACCAAGACATACCACCTTTATCCAAAGGTCTGGAAACTTGCCGGAGATGTCGCCAACCAGAAGGAACCCTATTCAAAATATCAGGACAAACTGACCCAGATCGAAACCGAAAACCCCATTTCATTGCGGCATCTTCTCGACCTTGTCTCCAAAGGGGACAAAATTCCAGCCGACCAGGTGGATCTTGGAGTGGGCGAGCACAACTATCCGTTCATCATCAGCTCCATGTCCTTTGGTTCCCAGGGAGAAGTGGCCTACCGGGCGTACGCTGAAGCTGCCAATCAGATGAACATCATCTGCCTGAACGGAGAAGGCGGCGAAATACTGGACCTGCTCGGTAAATATCCCAAAACACGGGGGCAACAGATCGCTTCCGGCAGGTTTGGTGTCAACATTGCGCTCCTCAACTCATCCAACATTCTGGAGATCAAGATCGGACAGGGGGCAAAACCGGGGGAAGGCGGCCACCTTCCTGGAAAAAAAGTCTCCCAGAAAGTGGCCAAGGCCCGTCGAGCGACCCCGGGAGTCGACCTGATTTCCCCTTCCAACAACCACGACCTTTATTCGATCGAAGACTTGGCCCAGCTCATCTATGAACTGAAAACGGCTAACCCACGGGCTCGGGTGGCAGTCAAGGTTCCCGTCATTCCTGGAGTTGGAACGATCGGGATCGGTATTGCGAAGGCAGGGGCCGATATCATCACTGTCAGCGGATTTGATGGAGGAACGGGTGCCGCCAGGGTCCACGCCCTCAAATACGTTGGACTCCCCGTGGAACTGGGCGTGACCGAAGTGCATCGGGCTCTTCTGTATGCCGGACTTCGGGACCATGTCGAAATCTGGGCGGATGGGGGCGTCAAATCTTCAGTGGACGCCCTGAAGCTCATGTGTCTGGGGGCAAACCGGATCGGATTTGGAACCCTTCCAATGGTCGCAATCGGCTGCACCATCTGCAGGGAATGCCAGATGGACACCTGCCATGTCGGGATTGCCACCCAGATCGAAACGGAGGAGCAGGCCCAAGCCCACGGGCTGAAGCGCTTCGTCCCCCGGGACTACGAGTTCTCCGTTCGCCAGCTGGTGCATTTCTTTACGGGAATGGGAGAAGACCTGCGTCGCCTGGTTGGGGAGCTGGGGGTTGGGAAGGCCCAATCGATCGTGGGACAGACCGGATACTTGATCCAGCCACGACATTTTGACCGGATCGACCTCACCCCGATGCTGAACCCATCGACCTATAATATAGAACCTGAAGGTTTTTGCGGGATCGGTTTCGATACGGCCATTCCCCTGACAGAAAAGATTACCGAGGAAGTGGTCAGGGAACTGCGTAAGCGCCCTTCCTCCGTCACGGTCAAGATCGAAGGCGCCTCCTCGATGGATCGCAATATCGGGACCCATCTGTCCGGTGTTCTTTATCGTGAATATCCCGGCCATCCCCCCGTCACCGTATCCATCAACCATGGATCTGTTGCAGGAAACGGCATGGGCTCCTTCCTGAAGGAAAACATGACGATCCGAATCACCGGTGGCGCACAGGATGGGGTTGGGAAAGGGGCCATCAACGGCCGGATTGTGGTTCTGAAATCCCGGAATGAGGCCGGTCGCTTCGTGGATGGATCGGTTGGAAAATCCTTGGCTTATGGGGCGCAGGGAGGGACATTCCTGATCCAGGGAGATACGGATTCCCGCGCCGGAATCAGGCTTTCCGGGGCGGAGATCGTGATCGGGGGCCGGATAGCCCATCCAGTGGACGACCGGGTCGGCCATCTTGGAATCCGGGCCAACATGAAGGGCTTTGCCTTTGAATATATGACAAATGGGCGCGCCATCGTTCTGGGGGATCCGGGACCATGGATCTGTGCCGGAATGACCGGCGGGACGGTTTACCTTCTGTTGCAGCCCGAATGGAATTTTGATCTTCCGGCCATCAAGCGACGCATCGCCAAAGGCTCCCGGGTCGTCATCACGAAGCTCAAACCTGAGGACACCCAACATATTGAACGACTCCTTCGGGAATACCACGGCGAGATCTCCGCATCGGGCCAGGAGGAAGAAGCCGCATGGATCCTTTCGCTGCTGGAATCCGATCCGTTCAGCCGTTTTGTCCGAATCATTCCCGAAGCCCAACAAGTCGAACAGACCGTCTCCACAGAGTAACTCCATCCTAAAAGGGGGACCCTTCGGTCCCCCCCCGATGGGGCCAATACCAAACCAATCCGTGACCACCGTCCCCCTTCCTCCCGGAATATGTGTGCTACAGTGAACCCCCATGGCTGTGCTGGGACACATTTTCCTGGCTTTCCAGGGAACTTCCCTGACGGACATAGACACTTCGTTGCCTGAATCTGGCGAGCCCACATGCAGAACGGCTGGTGAAGTGCCAGCCGGTACTCTCCCCTCACCATATGATTGTGTTGGAGGAGGTCCTGAATGCCCCTGGATGGTTTTTTCGAAGAAGGATGCCGTTTCATTTTCGATCCGGATTCCGGTCAAATCCTCCCCGGAGGTCAACCGGCCGCGATCGTAAGCAACACCCCCATCTCCGTGAAGAATTTCCTTGGAACCGAACACTGGAAAACCATTCAAAGGAACCTTCGCTCCAACCCTGACAAAGGCTTTTCCGTCCCCCTTCTCATCATGGCGGGATCCCCCCCGATGACCCTGTCAGTCCAGGGCAAGATCGAACCCGATGGAACGAGGAGGGCCGAGGGGAAGATCAGCGGATTACCCGGCATGGTGGAGAAAATCCAGGATCTTTCACATAAGGGACACCTTTATGAGCGAACACAGGAAGGATTGAACGAAGGTCTTCTGGAACTCGATCCGGAGGGTCGAATCCTGTATGCGACTCCGATGTCAGAAAAGCTTCTTGGCTATAAAAAGGCCTCACTCTCGGGACTCCTGTTCGGGTCACTGGTCCATGATGGCGCTGGAGCCCACCTTGAACTAGAACCGTTGCAATCAGGGGCACCCCTTCAGGACCAGAAAGTGTTCCTCAGGAAAAAAAATGGTGAACTCCTCCCGGTCAACCTGAACATGGTTTCCATACAGGAAACCCCATCCCTTCCAAAAACCTCCATGATCATATCCTTCAGGGATCGGTCGAACCAATCGGAAACCAACTTGCCAGGGGAGCCAGAAGAAGAATTCATAAAAGAGCTATCCCTTCTCGAACAAAAAACAGATCGACAACTTCTGAATCAGGTGAACCTGTCGACCATCCTGAATGAGGTCTCCGAACATCTTCTCAAAAAACTCCCTCTTTCCTTATGCTGTTTTCTCCGATTGGAGCCCTCCGGGAAGAGTCCGGCCCTCATCTCCCTGTCTGGAATCACCCCTACGTTGACAGAACGGTTCAAATCCCTGCTCAAGGAAGAGATCTCCTTCCAGAGCCAACTACTGGAACTCTTCCAAAGCTTCAGGGGCCCGTCCGAAACGCTGCCCCCCTCAGTGCTCCTTCCCTTTGACTCCCTTCTGTCCAGACCGGAGTTGATCGGCCGGATCATTGGACTCAATCCATATCCCAGGCTCCGACAAGATTTTCTTCTCCTGTTCGGAACGGAGAATTGCTCTCCCCGAAAACTGAATCAACTCCACCTTTTTGCAGAACGAATCGGAATTTCCCTCCTCCGGCATGACGAAATGGAACGAAGTCGCATGCAACTCTCTGCCATGAGAGCTTCGCTGACCCCCATGCTCATTGCGGATCGAAATGGCCGGATCGAATGGTCCAATGCGGCCTTTGAGGAGTTGACAGGTTTTTTGCAGTTCGACTCTGTGGGGCGAACCTCTCTGGCGCAGGCCGACTTGAGTCAGACCGAGTTTTACCATCGCCTTCGGCAATGCGTCCAAAATGGTTCCGAGTTTTCTGGAGAGGTGACTGACAAAAAAATGGATGGAACGGACTATACCACCGAATTAAGGATCACTCCGGTACGACAGGACGATGGATCCATCACCCATTACATTGCCGTCCTGACCGACATCACCGACCGAAAGGCCAAGGAACTCAGGCTTCAGCAATGGGCGTTCTATGACACCCTGACCGGTCTCCCCAATAGATTTCTCCTCAACCTGCTCCTGGAGAAAGAGATTGCGAGAACCGACCGAATCAACACCGGGATCGCCGTCTGCTTCATCGACCTGGACGGGTTCAAGCCGGTCAACGACCAGTTTGGGCATGAGGTGGGAGACAAAATTCTTGAGGTCATTTCCGACCGGTTGGAGTCTGTCCTTCGAAGGGGGGACGTTGTTGGAAGACTTGGAGGGGACGAGTTTGTCTGTTTGTTGCCCGGCATCGGAAACCGACTCGTCCTGGAGAAAATTCTGGATCGGATTCTTCTCTCAATCAGCGCCCCTTTCGGGGAAGGAGTCAACAAGGTCTTCCTCCGAGCCAGCATCGGAGTGTCCCTTTACCCCAACGACCCGGTGAATGACCCCAAGGATCTCATTCACCAGGCCGACCTGGCCATGTATGAAGCCAAGCGGATGGGGGGAAACCGTTTCGAGTTCTTCATGGATCTCCCCGCTTCAGAAGCTTCTTCCCCTTGGGGAACGGTTGGGTAGCCCCCCCGCCAAATCAGGAGTGAAGACCGGATACCAGCTTTTTGGGTTCAAACTCGAGGATCTGGAACGCAGCGACACCCGTCCTGGCATAAGGGTCTTCCTGAACGATTCGTTCGATCTCGGATTTGCTTTTCGCCTTCATCCAGAGGATCCCGCCCGTACGGGGAACCATGGGACCCGCCGCCAATAGGGATCCTTGCTGAAGGATCACATCCAGGTACGCCCGGTGCTCCTCCATGACCTTGTTGACCTCTTCGAGAGGACGCAGATACTGGATCAAAACAGTAAAGAGCGGGTCATTCGACTCAGGGGACATGGTCAAACCTCGTAAGTCAGGATGGAGCGAACCGATTCCTGGCCCAGCCTTTCCCGACCGCCGAGTCCGATCAGTTCCGCCACAAACTGGGTGCCCGCTAGCTGCCCCCCATCTTTCCGGATCAGGTCAACCGCGGCTCGGGCGGTTCCACCCGTTGCGAGGAGATCATCCACCAGAAGGACCCGTTCCCCCGGAAGGATGGCCCCACGGTGTATCGCCATTGTATCTGTCCCATATTCAAGGCTGTAACTGACCTCATGCACCTCTCCCGGAAGCTTTCCCTTCTTCCGGATCGGAACAAATCCCGCTTTTAGGCGATCGGCGATTGGGGCGCCAAGAATGAACCCCCGGGCTTCGATTCCCACGACCTTGCTGATCCCCATCTCCCGGTACGACTCAACCATGGCATCAATCAAGGCGTGAAATGCGGAGGGCTCCCCGAAAAGAGGCATCAGGTCGTAAAAGAGAATCCCTTTTTTCGGAAAATCTGAAATCTGGCGTACCCATCGATTAAAGTCCATGCTATGCGTCTCCCTCCATTTGTGCTTTTTCCGAAACTCGCTCGGATCTTCCATGTATGCCCGCATCTTTGCCAGGGCCGAACCCTCGATCTGGCGAACCCGTTCCCGGGTGACCCCCAATTTCTGGCCAATGGCCTCAAGGGTCATCCCGTCTTCGCTCCCTTCCCCTTCCAACCCGAACCGCATGTCCAGAACCCGGCGTTCTTTCTCTTTCAGGATCGAAAGGCTTTCCATCAGCAAATGGCGTTCTTCACGGGCCTCAATCAACACGATGGGCGAAATATTCGTACTATCCACGATAATGTCCTTCAACGTGCTGTCTTCCCGATCGCCGATCGGGGTGTCAAGGGACACCGTATTTTTCAGAAGTGCTTGTATTTCATGGATATCCTTCAACTTCAATTTGTTCTTCCGGGCAATTTCCTCCTGGACAGGGAACTCCCCATCGGAGATCATCCGTTCCATCGTGTTCAGATAGGAGTTTACCTTCTCCATCATGTGAACAGGAAGGCGAATCGTGTGCCCCTGATTGATGATTGCCCGTTCGATGGATTGCCGGATCCACCACGAGGAATAGGTGCTGAAGCGGAATCCCTTTTCGGGATCGAATTTGGAAACCGCTTTCATCAGGCCCAGATTCCCCTCCTCGATCAGGTCCTCAAGGAGCAGTCCCCTTCCGATGTACCGTTTGGCAATCGAAACAACCAACCTGAGATTGGACTGGATCATCATCTGACGGGCTGATTCATCACCCTTCTGGATCCTGCGGGCAATGGACTGTTCCTCTTCCGCGGTGAGGAGATGGGATTTCTGAAGTTTTTTCAGGTAGGCACCGAGGGCGGAAAGCTGGTCATCCCCATTCGCGGACGACCGCTCGTCTCCTTGCTTGTCGGCAAAGGACTGCAGATCTTCATCTTCGGGTGATGAGGGCGACAACTGCCAGGGAAACTCGCTGTCAGGGGAATCATTGTTCATCGACAACCCCAATCCAATGACAAATGAATTACTTCATTCAGGCACGCCGGATTTCAAAGGAGGAATCATGGGCAGAAACTTTTCCCACAAACCTCGATCGCTCGACATTTTCGACCTTGGCGACGGGAGAAGGACCAGTCCAAAGAGCACGGACAAACGATTCGAGCGCTTCGGAAGGGCCCGAGACCTCAAGATAGACAGTTCCGTCGGGATGGTTTTCCACATAACCGAAAAGGGAGTGCTGCAATGCCTTTTTTTGGACAAAAGCCCTGAACCCGACACCCTGTACTGTTCCAGAGACCCGGATTGCTTCCTTGACGTGTTCAGCTGGGCTGAATGTCATGACAAGCGTGACCTCTAACTGAATATTGATTGAAAATCGGTCGAATCGTGACTGTTTAATTGGGTAGAGCGTGACTGTTCAATTGGGTGAAAAACGAAAAGCCAAAAAACAGAAAAACGGGAAAAAGTTGGTCGGGGCGAAAGGATTTGAACCTTCGACCCCACCGTCCCGAACGGTGTGCGCTACCAAGCTGCGCTACGCCCCGAACCTGAAAAAACCTAAACCTGATCCCCCCTGCTCTCGTCACCCCGAGGACTTCAAAAATCCCATCCTCACCAGAAAAGAGGGGATGACAAGCAACCTCTGGATTGACATTGAGGAGGATCCATCTACCCGGGTAACTTTGGAATATATCCATCTTGGGCCGTAAAATCAAGATCTGCGCAGGGTTTGCTCAGGATGAGGGACCAATCATCTGGTCCGGCCGAACCCATTCATCAAACTGTTCCGGGGTCACAAACCCCAGGACCACCGCAGCCTCTTTCAATGTGGTTTGATCAACAAACGCCTGGTGGGCAACCTTTGCCGCACGGTCATACCCAATGTGGGGAGACAGTGCCGTCACGAGCATCAGGGAGTTTTCGAGGTTGCCCCGGATCCTCTCGACATTCGGCCTCACCCCATCGACAAGGAAGCGACCGAAGTTGTTCATTCCGTCCGAAAGGATTTCCATCGAATGCAACACATTGAAAATGATCAGGGGCTTGTACACATTAAGCTCAAAGTTTCCCTGGGAGCCGGCAAACCCCACCGCGGCATCATTTCCCATCACCTGGACGGCAATCATCGTCAGGGCCTCGCATTGGGTCGGATTGACCTTTCCAGGCATGATCGAACTTCCTGGCTCGTTTTCCGGCAGGTAAAGCTCGCCGAGACCACAACGGGGACCGGAACCCATCCAACGGAAATCATTGGCAATTTTCATGAGGGAAACAGCCAGCGTCCGCAAGGATGCACTGGCCTGAACCAGTTCTTCATGGCCCGCCAAAGCCATGAACTTGTTGGGAGCCGAAATGAAGGGACGACCTGTCAATCGGGAAATTTCCCGGGCAGTGCGTTCTGCGAATTCGGGATGGGTATTGAGTCCGGTTCCCACGGCTGTTCCCCCGATCGCCAATCTCAATAGGGGAGGAATGACACCCCGAAGATTTGCTTCGCATTGGGCAAGTTGGGCCACATATCCTGAGAATTCCTGGGCAATCGTCAACGGCACCGCATCCATCAGGTGGGTTCGTCCGATCTTGACAAGCTTACCGATCTCCAGACTTTTGGCCTCGATTTTCCCCCTCAGACCGGAGACGGCCGGAAGGACGCGGTCTTCAAGCGCAACGACCGCCGCAATGTGCATCGCAGTCGGAAAAGTATCATTGGAGGATTGGGATAGATTGACATGGTCGTTTGGATGGACAGGATTTTTTGAGCCGACGGTTCCGCCCGCAATCTGGATCGCCCGGTTCGCAATCACCTCATTGACATTCATGTTGGTTTGGGTCCCACTTCCCGTCTGCCAGACGAAAAGGGGAAATTCTCCATCCAGCTTGCCGGCGAGAATTTCGTCGCACGCCTGGACGATCAGGCTGGTCCGCTCCGGTGTCAACTTCCCCAGATCCTTGTTGACGATGGCCGCCGCTTTTTTAAGAAGCGCCATGGACCGGACGACTTCGATCGGCATCAGGTCCTGGCCGATGGAAAAATGATGGAGCGACCGTTGGGTCTGCGCGCCCCAGAGCCGACTGGAGGGAACCTCGATCGGGCCCATGCTGTCACTTTCGGTACGTGTGGAGCCGGCATTTCCGGAATGGTTGGAACGCATAACCGCTATTTCCCCCTTGCTGGAATCCCCGGCAATCCACAACTGCCGGAGCAAAATCTGGTCAAGTTAAGAAAACCCCTCCCTAAGATACAGAACTATCACGCATCTTTCCAGAAAGAAGGACAAAAAAAAGCCCGGCATCAACATGGAAACCCTTCCCACCGATACCAGGCCAACAAAAGCCCTAAAATTACTTGTTCGAGTTTTCCAGGATTCTCTTTAATTCTTCCTCGGGGATCCGACGCTGATTTCCAGGCGTCCTGATCGTTTTGATCTTCCCGCTCTTATCCCACGCCCGAATCGTCACAGGAGACACTCCCAGAATCTGGGCGACCTCTTTAACGGTCAAGAGACGGTTAAAGGTATGTCCTTTCATCAACTGAATCCTCCCTGGAATTTCTTCCTCCACTAAAGCTGTATGGACAATACATTGAATGTTATTCTATCACTCTTGTCCAATAATACGCAATGCTCACAAAAACACACAAAACGAGTCATATGAGGGGTTCATGATGATTCTGTGAGGTCTGTCACAATCCTGTCGGGATCACGAAATGCACCAAATCCCAACCGGATGAAATCGGCTCCCGTATGGGGACCAAATCCCTCCGCCACCCTCAGGTAAAGTCCGGATTCCTGAAAGAGCCTTTCCCGTCGTTCGCGGGCCAGGGCCCCCCATCCTGTAAAAACAAACAGGAACGGACTTTCTCCGCTTGCCACCTTCCATCCCAGTCGGACTAAGCGGTCAGACAGCTCCCGACGCGCCTCCCTCACCCTCCTGAACATCGCTGGTGTTTCATCAGAGGCACGGGTCCAGTGGGAAATGATGGATTCTTCCAGGGAACCGATCGGCCAGGGTCCCACCCGTTGACGGATGGAACCCATGACCTCCCTGGAACCCGCCAGCCAGCCTGTCCGGATGCCTGGAAGACCTGTGGCCTTGGTCAGGCTTCTCAGGATGAACAGCCCGGGGTTGGAGGATCCGATCTCGGACAGCAGGGAACTCTGTTCCGGAAGGAAATCCTGGAAGGATTCATCAATCAGGAGTCCCCCCCCGTTCGAGGACACCCCGTTCCAGAAATTGAGCAGCGCAGTCCGTGAGAACTCCTGTCCGGTCGGGTTGACCGGGTTGACCAAAACCACTTGGTCGCCCTGACGAAAGGGAAACATGGCGGAAAGGTCCACCCCCCATTCCCGACTCCCTTCCGGAGGATTTCCCCCCTCAAACCGAATGGCGATGGAAGCCGGCACCGCCACACATGGAACCCCATACACCCTGGCCGCCCTTCGATATTCCGAAAAAATCGGCTCGAACAGGACCAAGCGACTTGGCCGGACCATTTCCATCCAACGGTAGATCAGGGCCGTAGAACCAGGACCCACGACCAGATTTTCTGAAGGAACCCCAAGAGAATCCGACAGAAGCTCGAGGCTGGAAATTCCCCAGGGATCGGGGTATCGTTCAAACCCCCGACTGGCAACCGATAAAGCCTGTGTCAGGGAGAATGGAGGTCCAAACGGATTGATGGTTGTACTGGCATCCAGGACCCGGCTATCCTTCCATCTACCGGAGACAGGTGCTCCCCCATGATCCCACTCTTCCTTCAAGAACGCAGGATCATCTGAATTCGGCCCGACACCCACTTTCTTACCCTTTCCAGAATGACAACCCTTCAAGAAACAGGACCCCCAGCCCGACTCCCCCCAGAAGAATCCAGCGAAAGTGGCGAAAAATCCCCAGAGACTTTTGAAGATCCTTCTCCGTCAAGTCTTCCCTTCCGTCTCCGATCCATGGCTTGGGAGACCAGACTCCTCCATAGGACGCCCCCCCTCCGATTCTCACGCCGACCAGCGCCGCGACTGCACTCATCGAATGGGCACTGTTCGGACTCGGGTGGGCCAGCCGGTATTTCCAGGCCTCCGAAAAGACCTGCCGACGGGTAACCCCTCGCTCCCTGGCGGCAGTCCCACCGAACAGAAGGACCAAAGCGATCAGCGTCAAGCGGGCGGGAAGGAATGCGAGAAGGTCGTCAAGGCGCGCACTGGCCCAGCCCAGGTCTTGGTAGGGCGGCGACTTGTACCCCACCTGGGAATCCAGGGTGCTGACCGCCTTGTACCCCATCATCAGGGGAACTCCACCCAGAACAAGAAAGAAGAGGGGTGCGCAAAGGGCGTCGGTTGCATTCTCGGAAAGGGACTCGATCGCACCACGCAGGATTCCCGTTTGATCAAGGTTTCCGGTGTCTCTCCCCACGATCATGGAAAGGGACGTCCGGGCGCCGGACAGGTCCCCTTCGGCAAGACGCCGGAGCACGGCATCCACATGGGTTTCAAGACTCCTGCCCGCAAGCAGCTGGTATCCCCAAAAGACCGTCAGGGAATCGGCCAGGAGCCAATGCCCGTCCACGGCCAAATCAAACAGGACCACAGCACTGCCGATCAGGAAGGATCCCGGAACGGTCAACGCCAAAAAAACTCCCAGGATTCTCAGGACGACGGGAGAGCGTGTCAAAGCGAGGAATCTTTCCTCCAGAAATCTTCCCACAAACCCCATGGCCACGACCGGATGGAAACGGTAGAACAACCCGCCCCAGAAGGTATCCAGCAGAAGGGAAAGAAACACCAGGATCGGAAACGGCCGGATCTCCGAAACGTTCATGGCTGGTGCAGAAGGGGGAAAGCCCCATGAACCTGGGCCGCAAGCAGGTCCAAAGACTCTTCCAGCGCGGCCGAATACCGGACGGGATCAAAGGGGCTTTGGCTCCCGGATCTGAAGGTCACCACTCTTCGGAACCGATCATCCTCGAAAAGACCGTGGACCGGAGCTCCCCATACCTGTCCGTTTTCCGATCGGAGTCCTTCCTTGCCCAGACTTTCTCCATTTTTGGGATCCCTCAGGTCAAAAATTTCCCCTCCTTCCCTGTGGCAAAGGTTCCGTCCATGGCGAATCTCATACCCGGAAAGCTCCCAACCCTCCAACGACGATCCCCCAAAAACCCGATGATCATTGATCCTCGCACGAACATTCCGGGAAATCTTTTCCTGGACAAAGCGGACGGAAAAAGGAAGCAAGCCCAGTCCCCTTGTCCATGATTGCCCCGACTCCACCCGATCCGGATCCATGAGGTCTGCGGCCATCATCTGGTACCCCCCGCAAATCCCCACAACACGTCCTCCTTCTTCGACGTGGCGCAGGAACCAGGCAAACAGGGGAGAACGCCGGAAGCGCTCCAGATCTCCGACCGTCTGACGCGTTCCCGGAAGAAAAACCGTCTCATAACGACCCTTGGGAAGACGATCCATACCGGCAAACTCGAGATGAACGCCGGGCTCCAGTCTGAATGGATCAAAATCAGACCGGTTCGACAAATGAGGCCATTCAATGACAAGGACCCTCGCCTGAGCGCCCTCCTCAGTCGAACCGGCCTGGGCACGAAAAGAATCTTCATCCGGCAGCGGAAGCGCTCCCAGATGGTTCAGGACTCCCAAGACCGGAACCCCTGTCCGGGATTTCATTTCTTCCAGGCCAGACTCCAGAAGGGTGGGATCTCCCCGGAATTTATTGATCCCCATCCAGTGGATCACGGCCCTTTCCTCGGGGGGAAGAAGGCTCCATGTTCCCCAAAGGGAAGCAAACACGCCACCCTGTTCGATATCCCCCACCAGAATCGCACGGGCATCGGCCCAACGTGCCATTCTTGTATTCACAAGGTCTTCCCCGAGCAGGTTGATCTCGGCCGGAGACCCGGCTCCCTCGAGAAAAACGACATCAAGGTCCCGGGCATACTCCCAGAAAATCTCCCTGATTTGGGGCTCCAGCTTTTTTTTCAGTTCGCGGTACCCCTGAATGTCATAAACGCCCAGGGGGGTCCCCAGAAAGATCACCTGGGAAAGACCCTCCCCAAGGGGTTTCAACAAGATCGGGTTCATCCGGACATCCGGTGGAAGGCCGGCTGCCTGTGCCTGCAGGAACTGGGCACGCCCGATCTCTCCCCCGTTCGGGACCACGGCCGCATTATTGGACATGTTCTGGGCCTTGAACGGCCCGACAGAAAGTCCCATGTTCCGGGCATGGCGGCACAGGCCTGCCACAATGAGGGATTTTCCGACACCGGATCCGGTCCCCAGAACCATGAACCGCTTTTGTTTTGGATTGACAACGGAAGCCACAGCATCAACCTGGATAGAGGTTCACGAAAAATTCGACACATCACGACCTCAAGCGGGCACATTTTACGGGATTCCCCATTCATTGTCTCTATGCCTTTCCTCCCGCCTTTCGCAATGAATCGTTTTCAGACTTTCCCCGGACGCATGCTCTCTGCTAAATTAGGGGTTCGACCCCATTCGGATTCCTGTTCAACCCACAGGACTTGTGCCACGAAGGGACACCAGCATCAGGACGTTTGAAACAAGGAGGAAGTCATGTCCAAATCCTATCGGAGCCGGGCCATTACCGAAGGCGTCGAGCGATCTCCCAACCGCGCCATGCTCAGAGCCGTAGGCTTCCGGGATGGGGACTTTGAAAAACCCATCGTTGGCGTTGCCAATGGATTCAGTACGATCACTCCCTGCAACATGGGGCTCGACATACTGGCCAAACGGGCCGAGGCGACACTCTCCCTCGCGGGGGCCATGCCACAGATGTTTGGGACGATTACCGTTTCGGACGGAATCTCAATGGGAACGGAAGGGATGAAGTTCTCCCTGGTTTCAAGGGAGGTGATTGCCGATTCCATCGAAACGGTCGCCAACGCCCAGAGCATGGACGGAGTCATCGCGATCGGTGGATGTGACAAGAACATGCCCGGGGCCCTGATCGCCATGGGTCGCCTGAACATTCCCTCAATTTTTGTATATGGCGGAACGATCAAGCCGGGACACCTTGAGGGAAAGGACCTCACGATCGTCAGTTCGTTCGAGGCGGTCGGGGCCTATACGGCAGGACGCATGGACATAGAGACCCTGATGGAGATCGAACGCCATGCCTGTCCCGGTGCGGGCTCCTGCGGGGGGATGTATACCGCAAACACCATGTCTTCCATCATCGAAGCCATGGGAATGAGCCTCCCCTATTCATCCACCATGGCAGCGGAAGATTTGGAAAAGTCCGATAGCACCGCCCGGTCTGCGGAAGTCTTGGTGAACGCGATCAAAAATGGGTTGAGGCCGAGACAGATCCTCACCCGGAAAGCGTTTGAAAACGCCATTGCAGTCCTGATGGCCATCGGCGGATCAACCAATGCCGTCCTGCACCTCCTGGCCATTGCCCATTCGGTGGACGTCCCCCTTTCCATCGATGACTTCGAAATGATCCGAAAGAAAATCCCCGTCCTCTGCAACCTCAAGCCCTCTGGAGCTTATGTCGCAACCCAGCTCCACCAGGCAGGAGGGATTCCCTTGGTGATGCGCATGTTGCTCGACAGGGGACTTCTTCACCCGGATGCATTGACCATTACCGGAAAAACCATCGCCGAAGCCCTGAAAGACGTTTCCGGCTCACCCCCGGCGGGACAGGATGTTGTCCGCCCCTTCGACAACCCGGTCTACCCGGAGGGGCATCTAGCCATCCTGAAAGGCAATCTGGCCCCGGAAGGCTCGGTGGCAAAAATCTCGGGCATCCGGGATCGCTCCATCACGGGTCCGGCCAAGGTGTTCAATTCTGAAGAAGAGTGCATGAAAGCCATCCTGGGAAGGTCCATTCACCCGGGAGATGTTGTCGTCATCCGTTACGAAGGCCCCAAAGGCGGACCCGGAATGCGGGAAATGCTCTCACCGACATCGGCACTGATCGGAGAAGGACTCGGAGACAGCGTCGGCCTCATCACTGACGGCCGGTTCTCTGGGGGAACCTATGGCCTCGTAGTGGGGCATGTCTCTCCGGAAGCCTCTGTCGGAGGCCCGATCGCACTCATCCACGAAGGGGACACGATCACGATCGACGCCAACCAGAACCGGATTGACCTCCATGTTTCAGAGGGCGAAATGGCCGAACGCCGAAAGAAATGGAAAGCTCCCGCAACGGCCTACCCACATGGTGTGATGGCAAAGTACCGGACCCTGGTCAAGAGCGCCAGCCTGGGGGCAATCACCGACTGACGATTTTTCCACATTGACCCGACCATTTTCCAAAAGGGAGGGGGGGCCCCGCCGGGGTTTCGGGTGAACCTGCCCCCATTCCAAAGAGGACCCATGACCGGAAATTCCCCCTCACCAGAGAGCCCCCAGCCATGACGCACGCTCTTGTCTGGGGCATGTCCGGACTGCTTGCAGGGGTTTTTCTGGCAGGGTTCTGGATGATGCTTCGGGGACGCAATCAGATATCCTCCCTGAGGGAAGAACTGGCCGTCCAGAAAAACATTTCGGCTCAGCTCGAACAGCGTCGCAACGACCTTGAGACGGACAAGTCACGACTGGCCGCGCGGCTTGAAGAGTCCATCGCCCTCCGCGCGGCCCTGGAAGCGCGCATCGAGGAAGAGCGTCGCATGACCCAGGAAAAGCTTGTTCTCCTGGATGAAACCAGAAAACAGCTTTCGATTGCCTTCCAGTCCCTTTCCGCCGACGCGCTCCAACAGAACAACAGAACCTTCCTGGAACTGGCCCAGCAGAACCTCGGGGCCTTTCAGACCCTGGCAAAAGGGGATCTGGATCTCCGCCAACAAAAATTTGACGAGCTGGTCAAACCCCTCAAGGAATCACTGACCCGGGTTGACAGCCGCCTCCAGGAAATCGAAGTGGAGCGGAAGTCGGCCTATGCATCGCTTTCGGAACAGGTCCGCAGCCTGGTTGAAAATCATCTTCCCCGTCTTCACAATGAAACCGCCGGACTGATGAAGGCCCTGCGACAGTCTTCAGTGCGGGGACGGTGGGGAGAAATCCAGCTTCGGCGGGTCGTTGAAATGGCCGGCATGCAGGATCACTGCGACTTCTATGAACAGGTGAGCAAAAATGACGATGAAGCCAGGATCCGGCCGGATCTTGTGATCCGGCTTCCGGGGAACAAACGGATCGTCGTGGATGCCAAGGCCCCCCTCTCAGCCTATCTGGAAGCCTCGGAAACCGAAGACGAAGCCCTTCGGAAACTCCGGCTGACAGATCATGCGCGCCATGTCCGATCCCATATTGCTGAACTCGGTCGAAAATCCTACTGGGAACAGTTCCATCCCTCCCCGGAGTTTGTCATTCTCTTCCTGCCCGGAGAGATGTTCTACAGCGCCGCCCTCCAGGAAGACCCCTCACTGATCGAATTTGGAGTCACGGAGCGGGTCATCCCCGCCACTCCGACCACCCTGATTGCGCTCCTTAGGGCAGTGGCCTACGGGTGGCAACAGGAAGCCATCGCCCAGAACGCCCGGGAGATCAGCAACCTCGGACGGGATCTGCACAAGAGGATCTCAACCTTTACCCAACACTGGGAAAACATCGGAAAAAGTCTCGGAAAAGCTGTTTCCTTTTACAATCAGGCCACAGGAACGCTTGAAACCAGGGTCCTGGTTTCGGCCAGAAAGTTCAGGGACCTGCAGTCCACTGCCGACAGCGAAATCCCAAGCCCCTCCCCGATTGACACCACACCTCGCTCCCTCATGACACCCGAGCCGGACCGGGAAGCCCCCGAAGGGCCACCCCCGGACGAACCGGAGCGATAACAAAAGAATCCGGTCGGGGGGGAACCAGGAAAATCATCTTTGCCCCCCCCGAAACACCCTGTATTTTCCGTATCCCGGGGAAAAGGCTTCTTGAAACTTGGAACAGCAATCCGGGTATAATCGGATTAGGCCGACCTCTGGCTTTTTCAACAGGCCCGAACAATTCCGGGGAGAACCCTTTCCAGAAAGGACACGCGTGAGCCTCATCCTGAGAATGTTCCTGAATGCCCTGATTGTTTATGCAGTGGCCCACATCATCAAAGGTGTCCACATCAAGGGATTCGGAACCGCAATTCTGGTGGCCATCGTGCTGGGGTTGATCAACGCCCTCATTCGTCCAATCCTATTTCTGCTGACCCTTCCGATCAACATTCTCACGCTTGGCCTGTTTACCTTTGTCCTCAATGCCTTGTTGTTCTGGTCCGTCACCTGGTTTGTGCCCGGATTCACCGTGGACTCTTTCATCAGTGCATTGGTTTCATCCTTTCTTGTCTCGCTGATGAGCCTGATTTTTTCCTGGTTCCTGATTTTTTAGGCACTCCCCATCGCAGGACCAAGAATAATGCGGATCAGCGATTGGCGGGAGAACGGTCCGTGACATCTTTTCGATGACCAGAGAGTTGGTGACAAGGGACAACCGAAAAGAGAAATGACCCGCTAATGGCACAAATTGTTCCAGAACTTGCAATATTGCACCAAACGGCCTAGGCTTGGGCAAGTCCAGTTTTGGAAACACATTCATCTAGCGGAAGGAGACACAAGGTGCATCTCCTCTTGATCTCCGCAAACCGGGAAGTCTTTCCGGATCCTGTTTTCCCGTTGGGCGCGGCCTATGTGGCCGAAAGCGCCAGGCGTGCCGGGCACAATGTACGGGTGATTGATCTGCTGGGGCAGTCCCGACCGAGGGATGTCCTTCTTCGGGAGATTCGGCATCATCCTCCTGATGTGGTCGCCCTTTCCCTCCGGAATCTGGATAACGCGGCCTATCCCCTCACCAAAAACTACCTTCCTTCTTATCAGACGCTTGTTCAGGACCTCAGAGCCATCCTCTCCCCTGAGAAACCTCCCCTTATCGTCGGGGGTTCAGCCTTTTCCCTGATGCCTGATCTGCTCCTTGATGAACTGGGTGCTGATTTTGGAATTTCAGGAGAGGGAGAAGAGAGTTTCCCGATGCTTCTCGACGCATTGGAATTCAATAAGTCCGTTGCCTGCATACCCGGAATCGTGTATCGGCCCTCTCTGGGAACCTCACCGGTCGTAGTCCCTCCCGCCCCATCGATGAATCCCCCCTATGCCTTGGCAGGGAAGAATCCACCGGCCCATGACCTTTTGGGATTGAAACGATATGTGCGCATCGGAGGGATGGCCAGCATACAAACCAAAAGGGGGTGCGCCTTCCGGTGCAAATACTGCACCTATCCCCTTCTTGAAGGCTCTTCCTTTCGTCTTCGTCCTCCCGGCGAGGTGGCCGACGAAATGGAAATGATGGTCTCCACATTCGGAGTCCATTCGTTTTTCATTGTCGACAGTATATTCAACACCCCGCCAGACCATGCAGATGAAGTATGCGAAGCACTGATCCGAAAAAACCTGCGCGTCCACTGGTCCTGTTATGCCACCCCGGCAGGAATGACTTTGCCCCTTCTCAAAAAAATGAAACAGGCAGGGTGCGATGGAATCGAACTCGGAACAGACTCAGGGGAGAATGGTGTCTTGGCCGGGTTGGGAAAAAGTTTCTCCGTATCCCACCTGAAATCAGTCGGGGATTGGTGCCGTTCGCTGGGACTCGCCCTTTGTCACACCCTGATCTTCGGAGGGCCTGGCGAGACTCCGGAGTCCGTTCAGGAAACTTGCAGGGTAATCGAAGAAAGCCATCCTACGGCTGTCGTCGCAATGACGGGTCTTCGGATCTACCCGGACACACCACTTGCCAAAATGGCTGAGGGGATGGGACTCATCACCCATCGATCACAATACCTCAATCCCGTTTTCTATCTCGAACCGGCCCTTGAACCCATTCTGATGCACATGTTGCTCTCCTTCGCCGAACCCCGGGGGAACTGGATCCTTCCAGGTCTTGTCACCCCCCTGAAACCCCTGACCCAGCGCATCATCCGCCTGGCGGGCTACAGACGGCCGCTTTGGCACCTCCTCCGGTATGCGCCATTCAAGGATCGCATTTACCGGGATCGTTAACCCTGCTTGCACAAGGAGTATTCCATGGACCCTCTTTACAGGAACGCCATCGGTACATTGCTCACGGTATACACAGACATCGATCTTCTCGCTCTTGAACTCTGTGCAGATCGCATTTCGAAAGCCCCTTCCCTCGAAGCCAAAATGGAACTGGCCCATCAGGTCGAAGAAGAACGCATCCACTTCCGGATCCAGGAAAAATGGCTGAATCAGCTGGGAATGCCTTTTCATTCTCCCATTCAACCCCATCATCGAAAAGCGCTTCTCGATGCATTTTCCAAGTTGGAGTGGTTCGATTTTCTTTCCTGTCTCCAAATCGGAATCGAAGGAATCGGGATCGCCCTGGTGGAAAAAGTGTCTGCTCATGCTGATGAAGGCACCAGAGCATCGCTTGAAATCCCCATTCGGGACGAAAAGCGCCAGACTTCGTTTGGTCTGCGGGAACTCGCAGAGATTGTCGAAAAGACCCCCCCCAGCGAACGACCGGAACTCGCGCGAAGACTTTCGGGGAACCTTGCCCAACTCTATCGCTGGGCTGAACACTGTCTCCCTGTGGACTTTGAAGACCACTGGGAAATTCTGGGACTTTCCCGCCAGGAAATGTGGGAGACCGTCCATCAGAGAACAGAAGAGCTTTTCAGGACGCTCAATCTTGAACCGGTGTTGCCGGAAGAGTTTGCCTATTCCTGATTCCAAGTCAGGGGGGCAATCCTTTCGGGCATATTCTGGAAGGTTTAACCGAAATTGAGGGGTTATGATACAATCAACCCATCAGGAAAACGTAAGCGGCATAAGATACCGAAGGGTTCGGGCGGGTCTGGCCAAGCACACTGTCCGGCAAATGGGCCGGATCCGCAGGATCCCCGGAAGCTGGGGCCCTTTGAAGAATCTTCAAGGGGTGTGACAGTGGGACCAATGGTGTCAAAGGAGGAAAAAATGGCTTCTCGTTTTGCAAAATGGCTTTTCATTCTGGCAATCATGTCATCGGGATCGCTCGCAACGGGACCCATATTTCCATCTTTTCAAAATCCGATCCTTCCCCGGGCGGCCTGGGGTGCAGGAGACCCTTCAGAAACACTGATCGAGAAATCGAACCGGTATGATTCGGTGGTTTCCAGGGCGTTGTCCAAATACCACATGGCTGCCGCCAAGGCGCGCAAACTTTATCTTGATGCCAAGCATAAGGCAGACCAGGAATATGTCCAGGAGGCCACTGCCGCAAGCACCAAGGTCACCATCAAGATCAACCAGATCCGGGACAGCCTGACGGCGAGCGAGGGAGGAGTGGAGCAGAACGCAACTCAGCTCATCAAAAAGTCAGTTGCGGGATATGCAAAGACCATTTCCGGAGCCTATGCAAAAAGGGAAAAGGCCCTCAAGACGGCGGTTGAAGTCTATGCCCGATCCCTGGGAGAAGCGGCAGGACAATTTCAGAAAGACCTGAAATCCGCCGAACGGACCCTTCACGTAGAGAATAATTGAGAAGACCTTAACAATATAGCGATGGAAGGACTGTTCGCTCCAATCATCCGGAATCGGGACAGTCCTTCCATCCTTCTTCAGTCCCCTCTCTCGACAAGCCCTCTCCAATCGGTTCTCTGCCCTTCTCCACCATGAATCCCTCTCCACCCCTGTTCGACAGGCAACCCGAACATGTCATCCCTTTCAAGACCCAATCCACTGGAACGACCTGTCCCGGGCAATGGGGGGTATAATTCATTTGGAAGGTTTCATGCAAAAAACCGATGGAATCAATCAGGACGCTTTTGAATGCCAATGGGAGGAGCGGGGAATGACAGAACCCCTGGAACAGATCGAGACAATCGTGATCCTCATGATGGAGAACCGATCCTTCGACCACATGCTGGGATATCTGAGCCTGCCCCCATACAATTGTCCCCTGAACGGAATCCAGGCAAGCCAGGCTTGGCTCTCCGAACATTCAAATCCCTTCAACGGAGAGACCTATACTCTCTACCACCTCAAGGAAAAGCAGTTTCCTGCCGATCCACCGCACGAGCGGTATGACATTTCCTTTCAGCTTGGCCCCCCCGTGGACGGGGTTTTTCCCATGAATGGCTTTGTCGGAAACTATGCGGTCGTTCAGGCCATCAGCATGGATCCAGCAGTGGCCCCCCTTCCGGCAGTGATGGGGTATTATGCACAGGAAGAGGTTCCGATCACTCACTTTCTTGCCCAATCCTTTACCGTTTGTGATAACTGGTTTGCCCCCCTTCCATCAAGCACCCAACCCAATCGCCTGATGGCAATGAGCGGCATTTCCATGACCGACTCCAACCAAACTGTGTTGCCGGATCAAAAGCTGGTGTACGACTGGCTGAATGAGCGCCAGGTCCGCTGGCGCGTTTACCATGAAGGGATGCCTTTTTTTTCCCTCATGCCACGCTGGATTCCTGAAATCCTTTCATCGGACCGATTTGTCCCTTTTTCCCGTTTGGTTGTGGATGTTCAGGACGAGTCGCCGGACACCTTTCCCCAAGTCATCTTTGTCGAGCCTGTTTACACCGATGCCCCTCACCTGGGAAAAGCCGACGATGACCATCCTCCGACCTCCATTGACGGTGGACAGGAATTCTTGAAAAGAACCTACCTGTCCATGATCTCCAACCCAAAGCGATGGGCCAGTACACTGCTGATCGTGACTTACGACGAACACGGAGGCATCTACGACCATGTTTCCCCCCAGGGGTGGATCACATACCCTCCCAATGGGGCCAACTATCCCGCTTTCACAAGCAGCGGGGTGCGCGTACCCGCACTGATCATTTCACCGTTTGTAGAACCGGGGACGATTTATAGCGGCGCGCTGGACCATACCTCCATCCTCAAACTGCTGGGTCAAAAATTCGGGGACAAGGGGGGATATTCTTCGGAGGTGGATTCGAGAAAAGCGGGGGACTTGATCGAGGCACTGACCCGGACAACCCCCCGAGCCGACATTCAGGCACCCCCTGGCTCTCCAGGATTCGTCGGTTCCGTTCCACAGAATGTGGTGGCATTCCAGAAAGCCGGAGAAGCGTTGTATTTGCAGGACCCCGCACAAACAAAAAACAAATTCCCTGAGCTATGGCATTTCTAGGAGAGAGGGATCGAAGGGAAAGGCGGGGTGAAAAAAGCAATCAGTCCCGGATCGCCTGATCGTGGCCGTATCAGATCCCACCCTCCGGAGGAATGGAAGGATCCCGGAACCCATGGCCGAAGTCTGCGGCATAAAGCCTGCTCCTCGCCATCTCCCTGAGCTTCGGATCCAGGACGCGTCCGACAATCATGAGCGCCTGACGATGGATCCTGGCCGCCTTGACCATCACCGAAATGGTCGACAGGTCACCCCTGACAAGAATCTCGTCCGGCCAGGAAGCGCGAGCCACAACCGCAGCGGGAGTGGTTTCCGGAAGGACTGAGGTCAATCGCTCCACAAGTTCGTCAATCCGGTCGATGGAGAGGAAAATGACCAATGTGGCTCCATGGCGGGCCAGGGACTCCAGTTCCTCTCCCGGGGGCATCGGTGTCCTTCCCCCCGTTCGGGTCAGGATGATCGTCTGGCTGATCTCCGGAAGGGTGAGGTCCCGACCCAGGGCGGCGGCACAGGCAAAAACAGAACTGACTCCGGGAACCACCTCCCAGGGGATGCTCCGCCGGTCCAGGTCTGTCGTCATTTCTGCCATGGCCCCATAAATGGCCGGATCCCCGGAAGCCAGGCGGACAACAACCTCTCCCCTGTGGATCCCCTCTGCGAGAGACTCCACAATCTCTTCCCGGGTCATCCCGGCCGAATCGATCCATCTGGCCGAGGGAGCCATGGAAGACATCGCTCCCAGAGGGACAAGGGACCCGGCATAGACCACCCTCCCGGCCCGCTCCAGGATTCTCGAGGCACGAACAGTCAAGAGGTCCGGAGCTCCCGGACCGGCCCCCACAAAATAGACCGTTCCAGGACGGATCACAAACGCCCTGATTTCAGTTTCCGCTGTCATAAGATCCATCCGCCTTCCAAAGATCAAACGCTCGTTTCCAAAAGAGGACCCGCGCAAAAAAGAACCCCCCCTCCGCAAAAAAAATTGTTCCCATCACCGGCAACCCGCGATGAAGAACAAGGATCAGGGCAAACAGCAACAGGATTGCGCCGATATAAGCCAGAACAACCTTCCCCCGCCCAGGATGGGAAACAGCCCGGGGAGAGAAACCACCCTTTACCGACATGGGGGTCCATCCCGATTGGGATTGACGGGCCAGTGCAGCATAATGGGACGGCCATTGGGTCAACAGATAATATTGGTATCGGGAATGTCCCAAACCCAAAAGTGCCGCACCAATCCCGACCGTTATCTCCCTGAAAAGGGGAGAAAGGTCCAGGTTCCCCCGTGAGAAGGCCAGGAAGACAGTCCCGAAAGCCCCCGTGAAACCTGCCAGGGACCACATGGCAGAGAATCGAAGAAAGGCTCCTTGAGCATAGCTCATTGCCAGCTTTCTGTCTTCCCGGCTGATGGAGCGGTCAAATGGCCTCAAACCAATCCCCCAAGACCGTTTTTTCTCACAATCAGTAGGGACATGTAGGGAAGGGTGCGTCCTTCAAGTTCCCGGATATCCCGGACGATCTCCTGGCGACTGGTCCCAATTTCCGATAGGTATACGGTCTTTTCCAGAAGGCCCCGGCGGGTCAGCATCTCAAGGAGAATCGGAAAAACCCGGTGGATTTTCATCAGGACGACCGTTTCATGAAGATCCAGGATCGTCTCAATGGAGTCGGGCCCATAAGTTGCCGGGACCACAGCCAGCCCTTCGGCGCCCTGGACGAGAGGGGTCCCGATCAGGGCGGTTGCGGCGGAGACCGAGGTAATCCCGGGAATCACCTCAACCTTCAGTCCCGGGATCAAGGCCCGCAATCCTTCCAGCAGATTGCCAAAGGTGGAGTAAAAGAATATGTCTCCCAGACTGATGAACGCCACATCTCCCAGCGACAGGGCTTTCTCCAGAACCCTCGCATTGTTTGACCGGGCTTCCGCCAGGATGGACTGATCCTTTGTCATCGGAAAAACAAGCTCTACCCGATCCACCGGAACGGACCGTTCCCTGAGAACCCCTTCCACAACGGACAGGGCAAGGGAGCCCCCGTCAGAAACGGATTTGGGAATCGCCAGAGTCGGAACGGACGATAGGATCCGGGCAGCACGCAATGTCAGCAGATCCGGATTTCCCGGTCCAACCCCTATCCCAAACAGAGTTCCCGTTGATGCCCCGCTCACATGTCCTCCCCTTCAATCTGGTTCCTCATCCCATCCTCCTTCCGGAATCCCGTCGGAAGCATCCTCCCGAATCCGGTATTCTTCATTCAGCCACTTCATGAGATCGACCTCCCGGCACCGTCGGGAACAGAAACTCGTCCGGGCATAGTCCTCCCCTTCAAGAATCTTTCCGCACGTGGAACACCGGCGAACTTCTTTCTCCCAATCCCTTTCCATCGTCACCCTCAGACGGAAAACGCTCCTGGCATTCCGGTTTCCCGGGCCCGGAGAATATATTTTCCGATCACGTCATATTCCAGATGGACCAAGTCCCCAACAAGACGATCGCCAAGGTTTGTCACCGCCATCGTATGCGGAATGATGGCAAGCTCCATCAGGCATTCCATCGGATTTGCCACATCATGGATCCGGTTTACCGTAAGGCTGATCCCGTCGACCGTGATCGATCCCTTCGGAATCACATAGGCCCTGTGCCCATAGGGGATCAGAACCCTGAAGAAGGTTGTTGCGGCTTCTTTCCAGCTGCCATCGATCCTGCCCAGCCCATCCACATGACCCAGGACAAGATGTCCACCCAGTCGCTCGGACAGGGTGATGGCCCTTTCGAGATTCAGGCGCTCTCCGGGAGAGAAACTCCCCATACGGGTGACCGAAAGGCTTTCCGAGGAAACATCCATTGAAAACCAGTCCGGACCACTGTCGGTTACAGTCATGCAGGCGCCGTTGACCGCAACGGACTCCCCCCGCACTAGATCCTTGGCAAAAGACACTTCATCCACCACAAGCCGCATGCCCTTACCCGACAAAGAAGCCTCGCGCACACGACCTGTTTCCAGGACAATCCCCGTAAACACCCATGGTCTCCTTATTGATCATGATTGTCCGTTCCGATCGAATAACCGCCTGGACAACATCCGGCTTTTTCCTGGGACCCTCGTATTGGAAATACCTTCAGGTCATTCCGGAAAAACTCCGCTCACTCCAGAAATCCACCGATACCAGCAGGTCCTCCCCCAAGCGACGGGTTTTAAAAGGCACAGGGAATCTCCAGGCCTCCTTAAGGGTCGTCGGAGAATCGCCTCCGACCCATCCCACCGCGTCATGGCCTCCTATGATCAAAGGAGCCAGCACAAGGCGGATCCGGTCAGCCAACCGTTTCCGCAGGAAGGTTCCGGTAACCTGAGACCCTCCTTCGACCAGCACGGTCAGAACATTCTCCCGGGAGAGCCTGCCCAAAAGGGAAGGAAGACAGATTCCCGCCCCATCGGGATCGTTGTCAATCCCGATAATCCGGGCCCCGGCCCTTTCAAGGGAGCGGACTCTCTCCACGGGCGCGTCCTCCCGGACGGCAATCCATACGGGTGATTCCTCCAGCGTTTCAAAAATCCTTGAGCCAATGGGGGTCCTGGCCCAGGAGTCAAGAAGGATCCGGACTGGATGATGGGCCTTTTTCCCGGGAATTCTGGTCGTCAGGAGGGGATTGTCCTTCAATACGGTCCCGATGCCTACAATGATCCCATCATGGGTCTGCCGGAGCTCATGGGCATACTTCAGGGAGGGGGCACCTGAAATCCACTGGGAATCCCCTGACGCGGTCGCGATCTTCCCATCAAGGCTCATCGCACCCTTGACCGTCACAAATGGCCTTCCGTTGCGCATCAGTGACAAAAACCCCCTGTTGACCTCAAAGGCTTTCCGGGACAGGGTTCCCAGCGTGACAGGAATTCCCCCCGCCCGCAGTTCATGGATCCCCTTTCCACTGACGTCCGGATTGGGATCCGACAGCGCGATGACCACTTTGCGCACGCCGGATGCCAGGATTTCCCGGGTACA
Organism: Nitrospirota bacterium; assembly: GCA_021785195.1. Taxonomy (GTDB): domain Bacteria; phylum Nitrospirota; class Leptospirillia; order Leptospirillales; family Leptospirillaceae; genus JAJYGC01. The sequence continues at coordinate 86,500 of JAJYGC010000002.1, read as the reverse complement.
GGGCGGGGTCCGCTTGTTCAGGTGGCAGCAGGGTTCAAGGTTGACATAAAGGTCCGCCCCCCTCGCCATTTTTCCGGCCTCCCGCAAGGCCAGCACTTCTGCGTGGGGAAGACCTGGGCGTTCATGGAACCCCTTCCCGACGATCTGTCCATCCCGGACAACGACAGCACCCACCCTTGGATTCGGGGCAACGGTGTCCCTGGCTTTCATCGCAAGGGAAAGGGCAATGGACATGAACCGTTCCTCAGGGGGTTTCATCTTCCTTCCCGGGATGGAACGGGAAGCAGTTCCAGCTGCCCGAGGACACCGATGGCGTTCCGAAGGCGGGACAGGAGGATTTTTCGGTTGTTCCGGAGAACCGGATCCGGATCATTCACCATGACCTCCTCAAACATCTTCTGGACTGGGTCCACAAACCCAAGCACGGAATCCAGGATCCTTTCCCAATCCCCATTGACCGCCTTCTTCATCCACAAGTCCGCATCCAGCATCCCTTCTTCCACCATGAGCGCATGGATCGCCTTTTCAGACGGAGCTTCCAGTCTTGAGGAATCCAGTGAAGCATTATCCATCTCACCGGCATCCGGAAGGATATTGACCAATCGGGTATAAAGGGACAGAAGGCCCGCGTACCCTGCCCTTCCGGAAATTTCCGAAAGAAAGCGGAGTCGGCTTCCGGAAATCTCCAACGTCTCGGAAAGGGAGGTTGCCCCCGCCCGAACCAGAAGAACAGGATACTCTTTCTCCCAGAACCCCTGCAGCCGCTCCCCCCAAAATTTCCGAAGGTCCCCTGAGACATCCCGAGGAAGGGAAAGGTTCCCGACCTCGGACACCAGTTGTTCCAGCGTAATGGGCCACGCTGTTTTTCGAAGGATGGCAAGCATCCCCCAGGCGGATCGTCGAAGGGCATAAGGATCCTCACTGCCCGAAGGAACAAAACCCGCCGCGAACCCCCCGACTTGATGAAGAAGCTTGTCCACCAGCGAAAGAACCAACCCGGGCAGGGTCACTGGAAGACGATCCTGCACATGCCTTGGGTGGTAATGTTCAGCAATGGCTTCAGCCTCAAGATGAAGGAGGCGTGACGGGAGCCGTCCTTCCCGCTCCTTGATCCCCTCGTGTTCCAGCTTCCAGTAGTGTGACCCGATCCGTCCTTCCAGCTCGGGAAACTCCCGGACAAGACCTGTCGCAAGGTCCGCTTTCGCCAGTCGTGCAATGCGATCCAGTGAGTCGGAAAGCGTGGCCCTGTCAAATCCAGTCCCTTTGACCTCCGATTCGGGGATTCGATTGAGGACCCACTGGACCATGACCCGAATCATGCCGACCTTGTCCGAAAGGGTTCCGACACCCGGGAAAAAGGTCATCCCACCCAGATCTTCGACGAAATCCAGAAGAGGTCTCTTTCGATCACGATCGAGATAATACTGGGCATCCTCAAGACGCGCCCGAATCACTTTTTCATATCCCGTCCGGACGATTTCAAGATTAGCGGCAGAATTTCCACTGACAGCCAGGAAACAATTCGAAAGCATTCCATTTTCCCCAGCCAGCACATAAAATCGCTGGTGGACGCGAAGAACAGTCTGAATCAGTGCGGGCGGGAGGGTCAGATACGATTCCGGGAAATGTCCGACCACTACCCGAAAACATTCGACAAGGTCAAGAACTTCCGTGGATAGAACAGGGTCACCCACCCGATGGACCGCGGAATCAAGCCGCCCAACGTCCTGTTCGAGCTTGAGGGTCAGGTCGAGTTCCCGTTCAATCGCTTTTCCCCGGTCTTCCGGTTCCAGCAGGATGCCCCATGACTGAATCAAGTCCGCATAATGGGAAACACTCCGGACCGGATGCAAAACGAAGCCTGCCGACCGGGGATTTCTGGTCGTGGATCCTGACAATACCCCCCCCAACGAAAGGGAAAGGAGGCGGTTTCCCCAATAGGCCAAAACCCAGAGGATCGGGCGAAGGAAGGGGCCAGAGCCCGTCCCCCAACGCATCGTCTTTGGAAGGGGAAGTCCCTCAAGGGTGCGGCCCAAAAGCTCCGGGAGAACCTCTTCGGTTTTCCTTTGCGGAGCGGTTTTATCAATCGCAAGGTAAGACCCTTTGGGGCTTTCCACAACCCTGACTTCCGAGATGGAAACCCCTTGGGACCTTGCAAACCCCATGGCCTGGGGCGAAGGGGCATCGGGCAACGATCCCGCCAGTCTTGCCGGCGGCCCCAAAACGATTTCCTGAAACGGCTCCTGAACACTCGGAAGACTTTCCAGCACCAGAACAATTCTCTGGGGAGTCCCCAAAACATGGACCTTCCCCTTCCCCAGCCGGAATTCGGACCTCAGCGCGTTTGCCCTTGAAGCGATTGCCGATCGAAGGGCCGGAAGGGGGGCCGACGGAAGCTCTTCGCACCCTATTTCCAGAAGGGCCGCCTGGTCAGGATCGTCGTTGAACCCAGGAAAAAGGGCATGGTCTGATCGGTTCACGGCGCGCCCTCCCCAGCATCCAAAACAGGACAGTCCGTTTCAGAATCCACTTTCAAGCGGTCACGGAAGCTTCTGGCCGCCTTCCTGGCCTGGGCACGGACCCTACCGATGAAATGCTGCCTTTCCGCAACGCTGACGGCACCGCGCGCATCCAGAAGGTTGAACGCATGAGACATTCCCAACACCATTTCGTATCCCGGAAGATACAGCCCTTTCGACAAGAGCGAATCCGCCTGGGTTTCGCGAAAGTCGAATTCCTGGCGGAGGCTCTGCACCGGGGCCTCCTCAAAATTGTAAGCGGACTGCTGACGCTCGTTTTCCCGATGGATTTTCCCGTAGGTAATTCCGGGAGCGTAAACCAGGTCGAACACATTGGAAACTCCCTGAAGATACATGGCCAGACGCTCCAGACCATATGTCACCTCCACCGGGATAGGGCTGAGAGGAATGCCGGCCACCTCCTGAAAATAGGTGAATTGGGTGACCTCCATCCCGTCAAGCCAGACCTCCCAGCCCAGCCCCCAGGCCCCCAGGGTGGGAGACTCCCAATCATCGTGCACAAAACGGATGTCATGGTCTTGAAGACGTATGCCCAACGCTTCAAGACTCCTCAAGTAAACCGCCTGTGATTCTTCCGGTGAGGGCTTGACAAGGACCTGAAACTGGTAATACCGCTGGAGTCGGTTGGGATTTTCTCCATATCGTCCATCCGTTGGCCTTCTGCAGGGCTGAACATAGGCCACCCTGGTTTCCCCTGGCTCCAACGCCCCAAAGAACGTCGCAGGATGGAATGTCCCCGCTCCCATCTCCATGTCGTAAGGCTGGACAATGGTGCAACCTTCATTTGCCCAAAAGTTCTGGAGTGTCCGAATCGTATCCTGGAACGTCATCTTTCCTGACCACCTTCATCATGGCTATTGTTCAGCAGCGTATTACATTCACAGCAAACGGGGATTCATGATATCAGAAGGCGACGTCCCTGTTCGAGAGCAGAACGCATCCTTTCGAAATGTTTTCAGAATGATTCGGGGGCAGAGGGAAAGATTCGTGAATGAAGGAAGAAAAAGGGAAAAACAATGTGATCAGTTCGCATGGCACCATTCCGGAAGAGATTTCAGGAGGGGTTCAATGTCAAATCAGTATGAAAGCAATATCTGTTTCGACCAGATTTCTTGGCAAGGTAAAGCGCCTGGTCTGCCGATCTCAAGAGCGCATCCGGGGTCGAACCACCCGATGGGAAGACCGCAATTCCGATACTCGCTCCCAGGGGAATCTCTCCCAGGTCAAGGAAAATTGGCATGGAGAAAATAGAAACAAGACGTTCCGCCATCAATGCCAGTGCGGAAAGGTCCTGATCCCCTTCCGGGGAATGAAACAGCAGGACGAACTCGTCTCCACCGAGGCGAGCCAGGGTATCATTCTCCCGAGAGATCCGCTCCAATCGCCTGGCCACTTCAACGAGAACGGCATCGCCTACTTGGTGACCCAAACGGTCATTGACCTGTTTGAAGCCGTCCAGATCAATCAGGAGGATTGCCAAACCGTGACGTTCCCTGACAGCTGAATATAGGGCCGTCTGAAGATTTTCTGTAAAGAATGCCCTGTTGTAAAGATGGGTAAGGCTATCATGTGTGGATCCGTACTCAAGCCGGTCCATCAAGAACCTCCGGTCTTCAATGTCCCGGTGGATCATCTTGTATAACATGGACAGCATCACAATGATCAGGATTGCGGTCAGGAGACCAACCCAGACCAAACGGTGCTCCCGTTCCACAACCGTCTTTTGATCCATCCTGATGGCTGCCTGGGACTGGTCCACCATTCTCAGGCTCAACTGACGGATCGACTCCATCGTATGCTCGCTTATACTGCTCATGACCTTCTTCTTTGCCGCGTCAATGCTGCCACTTTTCCGCAGTGCGATCGGTTCCTGAAGCTCTCCGAGCTCCACGTTCACAAGACCATTCAACTGGGGCAAATCCTCGGAAAACCCAGGAACCAGACCGGTGTGGAGAGACAGCTCTTGCAGGTCGATCAGCAGATTTTTCCGAGCAATCCGGTAGGGATCCAGATAGGAGGGAATTCCCGTGATCAGGAAACCTCTTTGTCCTGATTCTGCATCTTTCAGATCAGAAATGGCCCGATTCACCAAAAACTGCTCGTGTTCCAGATTTTCCATGCGGAACTGACTGCGAAAAAGCTCGGTTGCGGAATAGGAAAAGGCAAAAAGGAGCAAGAGAAACAGGATTGTGGGGATGAACATTCCCAAAAGAATCTTTAATTCCAGAGACGGGAGGGGGAGACGTCCAAAAAACCTTCGATAACCACCATTGCTTTGGGCCATCAAAGTTTCCCCTTGCTTCAGGATCGACATCATTTCACATCAAGCGCATCGTGGTAAAAACGACAGAAAAGGGCACTTCTTCCACCCCAAAACCCGACGGATCGCCCTGCAATAAACTCTCTTGGGCGCATGATACATGTTTAGAATTATTTTGCATACATGAAATATAAAGAGATTGTTCTGTTCAAGACGTAACGACCGGGGTAGAATGAAGCGATCTTGCACTTTTCCCCTGAAAGGGCCAATCAAAATTCGGTGTGACCGGACCCAGAACCCAAGAAAGAGAAAACACCTATGGAAATTGCACTCCCCTCCTTTCAACAGAATCCGGAAACATTGCGACATCTTGAAGAACTGACAGAGGAGGCCAGAACGGGAAACGGGATCGACGCGGCCTCCGCTGAATGGCTTTTTTCCCTTCCGGAACAGTACTCACCCCTGATCCGGGATGGGGCTGACAGGATCAGGGAGCAGTTTCGGGGGCTCCAGATTGATCCCTGCACTGTGATGAATGCCAAATCGGGGGGGTGCTCAGAGGACTGTCACTTTTGCTCCCAGTCCTCACATCACCAAACGATTTCCCCTGAATTTCCCCTTGTTTCTTCCGAAATGGTTCGAAAGACTGCACAGTTGGCCAAGGAAAACGGAGCGAGACGGTTTTGCGTCGCCACGAGCGGTCGCGGACTTTCGGACCCGCAGGATGTCAAGGGCATTGCCCAATCCATCGAGACCGTCAGGCGTGACGTGGGAATCTGGTCCTGTGCCACCTTGGGAATTCTTTCCAGGGAAGTTCTTGAAACCCTCCATGGGGCAGGTCTGAACAGACTCCACCACAATCTTGAAACATCCAAGGACTTTTTCCCCAAAATAGTCACCACCCATCGCTATGAGGAGCGGATCAACACGATCCGCAAAGCCAAGGAACAAGGGATCTCGGTTTGCTCCGGAGGCATCTTCGGCCTTGGGGAATCTGACTCCGACAGGGTCCAGCTCCTTGAAACCCTTCGTGATCTTGATGTTGATTCCGTGCCCATCAACTTTCTTGTTCCCATTCCGGGAACACCGCTTCATGACGAAGGGGCAGGAATCGGTGCGGCAGACGCCCTCAGGTCCATTGCGGTCTCCCGTTACATGCTCCCCAAGAAGGAAATTCGGATTTGCGGTGGAAGAGTCAATGCCCTTGGGTCGCGCCACCCAGAAATCTTCCGGCACGGTGCAAACGGGGTCATGATCGGGAACTACCTGACCCGCATGGGCCGACCACCGGAAGATGACATCAAGATGATCGGTGAGATGGGATTCAAGCTTACGGATCCCCACGTCCCTGATCAACAACAAGACCGTCCTTAGACCGCCATTATGAAAAAGGAAGACCAACCCGTCCTGTACAGCCTCCGGATGCGGGCATTCAATGGACAAAAGCACCTTTCAGGTGGCGAGGACATTGTTGACAAAGTGTCGCTGAAGACGAGGCTACTGGAACTTCTGGACCAGGGATTGGAGCCTTCCTTGAACCAGATGACTGCTCCACCTCACTCCATCAACATCAGGATTGATCCTGTCCACACTCAGGACATCAAGACCATATCCCTTCTTCCTGTCTTCTGCCTTAAGACAAAAAGCCTTGAGGAAACATGGTTTTTTTTAAAAAAAGCCTTTGAAAGGCTTGGAGAAGTTTTTGGCATCCCCGGTACATTGGGGTATCGGCAAGCCGAAAAACTGCTCTCGGATAAAAATGATCCGTTGACAGGAGCCTCTCTCCTCCTGCCCGATGCTGAATGTCTGAGCCCGAACGGGTCCGGAATCAGGGTGACCCATTTTGGAATCAAGCCTTCGTTAAAGAATGAATTGCTCCAGGAATCCGTCATCCACGGTCTAGGTTCGGGACGGCGCTTCATTGAAGCGCTCCAGATCTCCAGCAAAATTCTTTCCCATGGGAAAGCGGCATTTGAGTTGTGTCTTTCTGACAATCCCGAATACACGACCGGATACCTGAGCGTGCGGGGTGTGGGATATATCCGACTCCCTCTTATAAAACCGGCGGGACTTTGTGCGGGTGGACGGATTATCGGAGTCCTCAACACCTTCATTGAATCAGACATGTCTGAAATGATCGGATACTTGACGGAGTCCCCGGTCCTCTTCACATCGAGAAACCCTCTCTCCCCGCCTGAAGACCCAAAGGACATATTGGAAAGGTTTTTGACCCAAAATGGGTGAACAACGCTATCTTGAGGCCAATGATCAACTTCTGTCCGAATTGGACAAGATTGGCCAACGAAAGCAACTCCCTTCTCGGGGGGATATCTCCCTCGCCTCAAACGATTATCTTTCACTGACCCACAATCCCCGACTGATTGCCGCCGCAAGGGAGGAACTCTCTCGCTCCGGAACCGGTTCCGGAGGGTCGAGACTCCTGGCTGGCAACCATCCCTTGAACAGGGAGCTCGAGACAGCAATTGCCGCTTTTAAGCGGGGGCCATCGGCATTGGTTTTCTCTACCGGATATCAAGCCAATGTCTCCACTCTTTGTGCATTTGGCAATCTGGTCGATCTTTTCTATTCGGATGAACTCAATCATGCCTCACTGATTGATGGACTTCGCCTGTCGAGGACAGAAACAATCATCTTTCCGCACAACGATATCGCCTGGATCGAAAGGGACCTTGAGCGCAGGTCTGCCGAGAACAACGGCCCTCCCCGATTCATGGTGGTCACCGAGTCTCTTTTCAGTATGGAAGGTGACCAGCCCCCACTGCCAGATTTGATCAGTCTGATCAACCAAAAAGATGGCCTTCTCCTGATCGATGAGGCTCATGCAACTGGAACGATTGGCCAATCCGGACGAGGAGGTCTGGAATCATGGGGAATCGAATGGGACCCTGACCGCCTCATTTTGACAGGCACCTTTTCCAAAGCCCTTGGGGGTCTTGGTGGATTTGCCGTCTGTCATCCAGACTACAGGGAATTACTGATTTCAAAAGGTCGGGCATTCATTTACTCCACCTCCCTTCCCCCCTCTGTCCTGGCTTCAAACATAGAGGCAATCCGGATCTTGGAAGAGAGCTCAGGGATTGTCCAGCTTCTTCAGGCCAGGGTCAGGTCCATCCGCTCCGCAATCGGCCTTCCCCTGGGAGACTCGCCCATCCTCCCCATCCTGGCACCGGAAGGGCGTCTCCTAAAATTTCAGGAAACCCTGCTGGAATCTGGTCTGTGGGCTCCCTTGATCAGACCGCCCACCGTTCCTCCAGGCGCTGAACGCATCCGGCTCTCTGTCACGATGGGATGGGAGGAGTCATGGATCCAGCGGGTCATCTCGGTATTCGGCCAAGAGATCCGTTCTTCAAAAAATGTCCCGTGAAGAGGGGAGAAGCCTTTTCAGAAAATAAAAAAGCTCCAGACAGAAAAACCCTGTCTGGAGCCGGGAACATAAAAAGCCCGATATTACGATCGGCTTAAGATCGCAAACAATCCGTGACCGCTACTCCGTAATTCCTCCTGCCCACGAATCTTCCTTTCCAACATAGGCGGGATGAATCAGGTCCCGAATTGAAATAAGCCCAACCACCTCTTCATCCCCGCTTAAAACCAGGAGATGTCGGATGTGATGTTTGTCCATCATGTCCTGTGCATCATAAATTGAGGCATCTTCCTGAATGGAAAGGACGGGAGCACTCATGACCTGAGAAACCGGGGTGATGTAGGGCACCCGATCCTCGGCGATCACACGGCGAACGATATCTGTCTCAGTGATGATCCCAACCGTCTTGTCACCCTGATTCACCAGAAGACTTCCAACCCTCTTTGTTTTCATAATCTCGGACACTTCGCGAACTGTCGTCGTCATCTCGACCAACAAGGGATTCTTTGTCATCACTTTCTTCACAGAAACCATCGGCCACCCTTCCCTTTCATAGGATTAACAACCTTCAGAACAATACAACCCCCAAATAGATCAGGGAAAAATTAGAAACAACGGCATGGGATAGAGGATACCAAAAATAAGACAGAGATAAAAGAAAATGACTTAGAACGATGGTCGCTGATGAAAATAGGCAATCATCCCCCGACTCGCAATATCCGGCCCTTTGATTCTCCATAGACCCATATCGATTGACAGGGCTGCTACAGCAATCCGGGGTTTGCCAATGGGAGCCATTCCCATGAACCATTCATAATGACCCACCGGATGCATGCCTGAAAGGGTTCCAGTCTTTCCGGCAACCTCTATGTGACGGAGAACCGGATCATAATGCCAGTGCAGGAAGGCCCTTCGGCCCGTCCCATGGACTGTGGTCGAATGCATCATGGCCAAAAGTGTCCAGGCAATTTTCGGATCCGTGATGGTCATGAGCGGAGTTGGCAACTCCCGGTAAAGGACATTCCCGGATGGATCCAGAATGGAGTGAATCAGGTGGGGCGTCATCATGACCCCGCCGTTTGAAAGGGCCCCCGCAATGAGTGCAGCATGAATCGGGCTGATCATGACCTGCCCGAACCCTGCTGCCGTGCGGGCAAAACCATCCCTGTCAGCGGGAATGACCGCATTGCTGGGGTCGATCGGGACATCCGAAGGAATTTTTTCGTTAAAGGCAAAACGGTTGGCGGTGGCCTGCAGATTGGAAGCGGTAAGCCACCTCAGGGCAATCTTGGCAAAAATCATGTTGACCGATTTGCCCAGAGCTTCGGTGACCGAGAGATGCAATCGGTCCCGCCTTGGATTTTCCTTCCAATAGGATGGCCCAATGCAATATAGGCATCCATGGAAGTAAATGTTTGTTTCGGGACTGATCTTTCTGTGAATCAGGGCATCGTCTGTGGTAATCACCTTAAAAAGGCTCGCGGCAGGATAGGTTGCCCGCTGGACCAGTCCGTTGTCGGTCTCCCCTGAGTGGCTTCCGTAGAAAGCCAGCAGATCCCCCGTCGGGGGATCTACCGCCACAAACATCCCGTATGGCACCCTGTTCCGCTGAACAAATCTGGACACTTCCTTCTGAAGGGAAGGACGAACGGTCCAGACAATCTTATATCCGCCATCAAGGGTCGTCACATAGCGATTGTTCTGGATATCCTGAAACTGGGGGTCGAACATTCGATCCAGGATTGGACCGATTGGCGTCATGTGGACGACTGGAAGACCATCTTTTGTCAACAGATCCGGACGAAACAAGGACATTCCCCATGTCCCGATCATCTTGGAGGATGGACTCTGGAAAAAGGTGGGGTTTGGATTGGAGGTCGGGCCTGTTATGGACGTTGACGCAATTTCCGTTTTTGGCGTGGGATTCAGAGTCTCGGAGGAGTTATTTGTCTTTGCCCAGGAACGACTGATTTTCCAAAAAGTCCCTGGTCCAGAAAGCGAAAAAAAAGAAAACACCAAGAGCAGGGAAAAGATTCGCTTTCCCAAAGCCCACACAATCGGGTTCCGCAGGAAATCAAGAACTGGTCGAACCTGTTTCAAAACATCCCCTGTCTTGCATTTAAATAAAAGGTAGTAAACGGCAAGTAATCCGATGACACCTTTCACACTAAATCTGGTGCGATTCTATATCGAATAATGTGCAATGACAAGAGAAAACACAAGCGTTCCTCCACAATCAAAACAAGGAGGACCTCAATTTATTGCCCAGGCGCTGGATTGAAAAACTCTCAAAGCCACTCCCCTTGGCAAAATTGGGAATGTTTTTTATTTGAACTTCTGAAAGGGTTTCAGGCAAGGCTGGTACTCCTTGAACAAATGTTCCCCTGTCAAAGCGAAACCCCCCAAGCGCTTGAACCAACATGAACAGCGAAGCAACCGCCCAAGCCTGTGGGGAACATGAGGTGGGATAGGCAAATGGGCCCTCCCCAACTCTTCGGTCAAATCCACAATAAAGTTCAGGTGGCCGCTGGTCCCGAAAATACCTCAGCCCATCCAGGAATCCCGTGGACAATCTTTCTACGGCATGGCTTAGTCCATGTCGTGACATCCCCCATAAAATCAAGGCATTGTCATGGGGCCAAACGGACCCATTGTGATAGGATACCGGGTCGAATCGGGCCTCCCTGTTTCCAAGGGTCCGGATCCCCCATCCGGAATAAAGGTCTTCATCAAGAAGGCTCTTTCCTAATGAACCCGCCATTCTGGAAGGAAGCAGTCCGGAAAGGAGTAGATGTCCCGCATTGGAACTCCTGACACGACAAGGCTTTAATTCCCCATCCAGCGCTAGAGCAAAGGTTTTCATTTCAGGCACCCAAAATGCGCTCAGAAATCTCTTTTTGAGCTGGAGGGCCAACTTGCCGCAAGAATTGGAAAAAGATGCTTTCCCGATGCGCCTTGAAAGAAGTGCGAACGAGTTGTAGGCCCAGTAGAGATAGCTTTGAACTTCCGAAAGAGCGATCGGATGGGGGGCCAGTTCCCCGTTCGCATGGAACACCGAGTCTTCAGAATCTTTCCATCCTTGCTGGACCAATCCGCCATTCGTATCACCACGATAAACAAGAAACCCGGTCCGGGGATCCACTCCATATCGCTGAATCCAGGAAAAGGCCCGTTCGATAACCGGCCATAGTGATTCCAGAAAAAGGAAATCTCCTGTCCGGTCCACGTATTGGGCCGCCAGGATAAGGTACAGTGGTGTGCTGTCCACGGACCCATAATATCTCCCAAACGGAACCTCATTGGTTTGAGCCATTTCTCCTGTCCGCATCTCATGGAGAATCTTTCCCGGTTCGGCGGCCCGGAAAGGATCCTCTCGACGCGCCTGCATCCTCCCCAAAAATAAAAGGATGGTTCTGGAAAGCTCCGGATAAGCCCACAGTGTCGAAAGTCCAGTGATAATCGAATCCCTTCCAAAAACGGTAGAAAACCATGGAAGACCGGCGTAGGGGATTAACCCTTCCCGGGCGGGGGTACAAAGAATTGCCAAATCCTTGATCGCCTGACTGAAGCATCGATCGATGAATGGGTCCGAGGTTTTCAGTTCCGGCCAACGCATTTCAAATTTTCGGAACCCGGACTCCCTGTTCCGGATGATTTTGTCCACCCCCGAAAACTGGATGGAGGAAGGGCCTTTCGGCAAAGAATGCGCTCTTTTCTTACTTTCATGGAATTTGACCTGAAAATTAAACGAGAGACTCTCCCCTGGCTTGAGCGCGAGCACCCAGGACCATTTCGAGGGATCGATCTTTTCAGGAGGGGGACCCTGGATCGAGACCCTCGTCTCCCTTTCCACCAAATCATTCCCATAATAACGATAGGATGCTGTCCTGTCCTTGCTTTCCCATTCGACATGCCTGGGAGTGGAATGAACTCGCCGGACCCCCCGCACTTCAAAAAGATCCAGAAAATCGCAGCCAATTTCCCAAGAGAAAGGAACACGGACAGGGTAAGGACTCCCATTTTCAAGAGAGCAACTCTCAACAAGCCCGTCTTTTTCCAGCACCCTGATTTGGGTCAGGGAGAGTCGGACAACATGCCGGTGGCCCGAAGGGTCCCCCGGTTCATGGAAAGTGAGGACTGGCAGAATCCGATGAATCCTGTCATAGAAGGGGTCTCTCCTGCCCTGGGCCCATAAGGGAACCGGTTGAATTTCCAGAACCCTGCAAGACCATTTGGAAAGGAATCGCATTCCTCTCCAGAACAAGCCATGATGAGAAGATAAATCGACATCAATGTCTCCAGACGGAGGCCATACGCCAAAATGATCTTCATTCTTGTGGATAACGTCAGATATGTTTAAAACTTGGAGTGAATGGACCTCATAGGGGAACTGTTCCAAAAAATCTCCTCAGGAAAAACCTCCATTGATTTGAGGATGCCCTTCCACTTTGAATTTTACCGGAAAACCGGGTAGAATCCCGGCAAAAGCGGACATTGGCATCATCCAATCAGTCAGATTGAGAATCCGAAGCGACCCTTCACTTCATGGGACCCAGACTGTACGGACCCCAGTAAAAACCACGGGAAACAGATGAGCTCCAAAACACTCAACAGCATGACAGGATTTGGGGAACATATCACCCTTGCCCCCATTGAAGGTTATCGCATAACGGCCAAATCACTCAACCATAGGAATCTTGAGCTCCAGATCACCCTGCCTCGGGAATGGGACCACCTGGAGCTGGGCATTCGCAGAGTTGTCACCCAGCAAATCCAGCGCGGGCGGGTGGAGATCACTGTCAGTCGGGTTGATTCAAATCCTGGAGTGAATGGAGGTTTCCTCCAGAAAGGAATCGAATCCTATCAGGACCTTCTCCTGCTAAAGGAATCCCTTGGAATTGCGGAGCCTATCTCTATTGAACAGGTCCTTCTGCATCTTTCCCACGAAAAAACCCCTTCGTACCAGCCGGTGGATCAAAATAACGGGCTACTTGCCGTTTCCGTTGCCCTCGACCTGCTGGTCAAGAGTCGGAAGATTGAAGGAGCTGCCCTGGGTGAGGTGATCGACCTGCTGGCCCGCGAGGTTCAGGAAGTTGTCGTTCAGATTGAACGCGACAGACCAAATGCCACGGAAAAGACACGCGCCCATTTCCTTTCCAGACTCAAGGAACTGACCCAGGAGTTCCAGTCACAGGATACGGAGCGACGACTTGAGGAAGAGGCCCTTTTTTACCTCTCCAAGAAAGATAACGAGGAAGAATGGCAGCGGTTCAAGATTCACCTCACCAGATTCCGACTTGATCTTGCAGAGGCCGGACCGATTGGTAAATCTCTGGACTTCCTCCTGCAGGAGATGCAGCGCGAAATCAACACATTCATCACCAAAGAAACCCAGCCAGGGATCTTCCAACCGGCCATGTCAATCCGCAATACATTGACGAAACTCAAGGAACAAATACAGAATGTCGAATAGGCTGCATGCTTTCGTCAATATAGGATTGGGAAATCTGGTTTCGCTCGAGCACATCATCAGCATCGTTGGGGTCAATTCAGCCCCGGTTCGCAGGATGAAAGAAGCTGCCCAGGAAAAGAGCCTCCTGATCGATGCATCCGAAGGGAGAAGAACGCGATCCGTCATCATCATGGACAGTGGTCATGTCATTCTTTCTGCCCTTCAACCTGAAACATTGGCGACACGTTTGAACAACTGGGATGAGACACTGTCTGTGGATGGGGAACCGGATTGATTCGAACAATACGGAAATGTCCGGAGTATTCTCCTCTGCTCCGAAAATCTGGAGGAGGATACTGTCATGTCTGAACAAGAAAAGCCCAGTCTGAAACAACCACAGCTTGGCGATTCTTTTTCCGTCTACGGAAAAAAACTCTATAATCCACTCCTGTTTGTGGTCTCTGCTCCTTCAGGGGCAGGAAAAACGTCTTTGTGTCGGGAAATTGCCCGAAGAACAAGCCGGATTCATTATTCAGTTTCCTATACGACACGCCTCCCAAGACCAGGGGAACAGGACGGGGTTGACTACAACTTTGTCTCTCAAGAGACGTTCGAAGTAATGGGATCCAAAAAGCTTTTCATTGAATCAGCATTGGTCTACGGGAATCTTTACGGGACATCCCGAAAAACGATTCAGGATGCTTTCGACAGGGAACAGGACGTACTTGTAGACATTGATATCCAGGGGGCAAGAAAAATCCGGGAAAGCGGGATTGAGAATATATCAATCTACATTCTCCCTCCATCCCACGGCATTCTTCGGAAACGTCTCCAACTTAGGGCACAGGATTCCGAAGAGACAGTCAGAAAAAGGCTAGCACGCGTCAAACAGGAAATTTTTGCCTATAACGAGTATGATTACCTCATATTCAATGTCGACTTCCAGCAGGCTGTAGACGACTTGCAAGCCATTATCGTTTCCGAGCATCACCGGAGACAGCGACTATCCACATTCGTCAGTGATCATTTCATCCCAAATTTCGAAAATGAGGATGCGGATTCAACACTTGCCACATTAAAGGAGTCTCCATGAACGACCTCATCACAAGACCCATTGAAGTGACCAGAGATATCATTGACAGCCGGTACAGACTCGTCATAGCGGCGGCAAAGAGGGCCCGGCAACTGATGGAAGGGTCCACGCCAAAAGTTGAAGTGCGCTATCAAAAAGAAACCACCACAGCGCTTCAGGAAATCCTGGAAAAAAAAATCCATATCCTCATGGGTGAAGAGGCAATCCGGATTGAAACCAAACGACGGGAAAAGCTTCGGGAAAGGGCTCGGGCGGAAGAGCGTTATTCCTATTCCAGGGGATATGCACTTGAATCCTCCGAAGCGATCCATGCAGACGTAATGACCTATCATGCACCAGAGGAAATTTCTGAAGAGCCTGGAGTAGAAACAGAAGACAGCGAGGACTGATCATGGCCTCTTCCAAGAGGGTGCTTCTCGGAATCACGGGGAGCATAGCGGCCTATCGTTCGCTCGATATAGCTCGCCTTCTCCGTCAGGAAGGCCATGATATCCAGATGGTCGCAACAAGATCTGCCCTCCGTTTTTTCCCACGATTAAACGGAGAAGTCTTTACAGGTCATCCAGTCTATTCTGATCTATTTGATGCGATGGGGGGGGGAGTCCGTCATATTGAACTTGCGGACAAGAGCCAGATCATTCTGATCGCACCGGCATCCGCAGACTTCATTGCAAAACTTGCCCTTGGGCTGGCAGACGACCTGCTTTCGACAATATGCCTCGCAGCCACGTGCCCCATTGTCATTGCCCCCGCAATGGAAGAAAAGATGTACTTTCATCCCGCCATCCAGGAACATTTGAAAACATTGAGGGCCAGGAGGGTCCAGGAAATCCCCCCAGAAAAAGGTCCGCTGGCCTCCGGAAAAGAAGGAGTTGGGCGACTTCCTTCCCCTGAACGGATCCTTGAGGCAATTCAGCCCTCCCTGAATGTGTCGGATGCGTGGTCGGGCATTCGGGTCCTGGTTTCGGCAGGCCCCACATACGAGCCGATCGATCCTGTCAGATTTCTCGGCAATCGGTCTTCAGGAAAAATGGGATATGCCCTTGCAAGGGAGGCATTATCACGTGGTGCTGCAGTCACATTGGTCACAGGCCCCACCAATATCCCTCCCCCAGTGGGGGCACGCGTTTTCCAGATCGAAACTGCCAGGGAGATGGAGGAAAACATGCATCGCGAATTTCCTTCCCATGATCTTTGCATCATGGCAGCGGCAGTTGGAGACTACCGGATCTCCTCCCCGACAATTTCGAAACGAAAGAAAGACGGAAAAGACTGGGAAATCTTGCTTTGTGAGAATCCAGACATCCTGTCCGGACTTTCCCAAAAGAAAAAAAAAGGGCAGTTTCTGGTGGGATTTGCGGCAGAAACCGAGATGGAGATACCACTTCTCATCGGCAAGGCTACACACAAGGGAGTGGATATTCTCCTTGCAAATGATGTATCGAGATCTGGAATCGGTTTTTCCTCAGACAATAATGACCTGACCCTTGTCACTCCTTCCGGAGAGGTCCTTGCTCTTGGACATGACTCTAAACAAGTTCTGGCGGGAAGGGCTCTTGACGAGATATGGAATCGATGGAAACCCACCGCACCCAACCAGGTCCCAAAACATGAATAGAGACTCTGCGGAAACGCATTCTTTTCAGAGTCGGGTATTATTCATCAATATCCCTTGCTCCTTGCAAATCCCTGAACCAATTGTTAGGATACGCACGTTTATTCATCCAATCTTGGCACGGGCGGGTTGCTTGGGAATCAAGACGTTTCATGCAACCGCCTCCGGGATTTATCCCCAGAGAACCCAATGACACCAGAAGAAGTTGTGGCTCTTGAGGAGCGCCTAGAGGCCAATCCTAAAAGCCGTTCGTTCCTGCAGCTTGCAGAAGCTTATCTTGAACATGGGGAGACTGAAAAGGCACTTCCCCTTTTGGTTCAGGGTGTCGAGTACTATCCTTATTACCTGGCGGCAAGGATTACCTTGGGTCAGGTGCAAAAAAAACAAGGTTTTCTGGACGATGCAGTCAAAAACTTTGAGTTTGTAACCCGAACCATTCCCGACAACCTGATTGCACAGAAAAATCTTGCCCTGCTATTTTTTGCTCGGGGGGAAAAGGATAAGGCGAAAGAAGCCCTTTCTTTGGCACTTGGTCTTTCACCAAACGACAATGACCTGCTCACTCTTCAGGAGGAGCTCTCCAGACCGTCAATTGTTCCAGAGGAAAAAAAGACTGAATCTACACCGGCTGGGCCCACAGCGCCGGAAGCGGTATTGGAAAACACGTTAACGCCTTCAGTTCAGGTTGAATCAGAGACTGAAGAAGTAGAAACTCCCAAAGTCCAAATGGAGTCAACAGGAACCTCACCACAGGAAACTTCTGATGAAATGATCGAACCTTCAGGTGAGACCTCATCCTCACTGGACAATGAAGAGGATGACAACGAAAATGAATTGTTGCATCTGATTCCCCAGACGGAAACGATGGGAGACCTCTTCATGTCCCAGAAGCGTTATCCCCAGGCAGAAAAGATTTATGCAGCCATTCTGAATCAATCCCCGGAAAACTCTCGAATTTCAAAAAAACTGAATCTGGCAAAGTCACATACCCCCCTTGACGAGGATTCCCTAAATCAGGCCTGGGCGGCTGAGGGGCAATCCATTCTGGAAGAACCCGAAGCAACATCTGAAGAACAATTTCTTCAGGCGCCTGAAACCCCGGTGTCCATCCCCGAAACAAAGTCTGAAGAACCATCTCACATTGTCAAGAGTCAATCGGACATCCAACCAGAGCATGAAAAAGATCAGGATCGCTCCCCGTCGGACGCATTGGTTGAACGTCTCAAGGACCGGCTTTACAGAGATCTCATCGGAATCATCTTTGCCTCGGAAAACGGGCTTCTTCTTTCGGATCATTCCAGGGATGAGAATAGTGAAATCCTGGCCGCAGAAGGGATAGAACTCCTGAGACAACTTGATGAACTGGCACTTTCTCTGGGTCAGGGTGCACCAATCGATGGATTCATCTGGCTTGAGAGAAGCATCCTCTATTTTATCAACAGGTCCCCTCAAGGCGGCCTTTTCCTTTGGCTTCGTCCCAATGCGAACATTGGAAGATGTCGACTGATTATCCAACAGGAACTCGGTGTTTCCTCTCAGCGTGGCAGTACACGGTGAGCATCCGAGTGCTGGTTTTAAACGGGCCCAACCTAAATCGGCTGGGAACAAGGGAGCCTTCAGTCTACGGCACGGGTACCCTTAAAGACATTGAAAATGATCTCAGCATTCTTGGACAGGAGCTGGCGATCAATATTGATTTTTTTCAGAGTAGCCAGGAAGGTTTGCTTGTCGATCGAATCCATCAGGCAGTGGATGATGATGTGGACGGATTCCTAGTCAACCTTGGGGCTTATACTCACACAAGCATTGCCCTGCGTGATGCATTCCTCTCTGCAGCGCGACCTTTTGTAGAAGTTCATATTTCCAATGTCTACCGCCGTGAATCCTTCCGCCATACAAGCCTTATCAGCGATATTGCCGCCGGGGTTCTAATTGGATTTGGTCCGTTTGGATATCAGATGGGGCTCAGGGGGCTTGTGCTGAAGATTCGCTCTGCGGGCGACTCCGTTAAACGGGACTTGCCAGGAATTCCAAGCCGTTAATTTTTTGACCAGCATCAATCACAGGGAGTCAGAATGGGAGTCATCGTAACTAATGAATTCAGAAATGGTGCGCGCCTTGAGGTTGAGGGTGAACCTTATGTCATTGTCGAGTTTCAGCACGTCAAACCCGGAAAAGGTGGATCCTTTGTACGCACACGGCTGAAAAGTCTCAAAAGTGGAAGCGTCATTGACAGGACATTCCGGTCGGGGGAAAAATTCGACGAGCCTGACATTGAAGAGAAAACGATGCAGTTTCTTTATGCCGAAGGGAATGATTCCATCTTTATGGATATGGAGAATTACGAACAGCTGGCCCTCTCGAAGGCAGAGCTTGGAGACCGTCTCCTTTATCTCAAGGAACAGATGGTCGCAAACATCCTTTATTATCGCGGAAAGGCCATCACAGTTGAACTTCCCCTATTCGTTGAACTGAAAATCGCCGAAACGGATCCCGCCCGAAAAGGTGACACTGCTTCTGGAGGTTCAAAACCGGCTAAGCTGGAAACCGGAGCAATTGTCAAGGTCCCATTCCACCTTCAGGAAGGTGACATCATCAAGGTTGATACACGAACTGGAGATTACATAGAGCGTGTAAAGGCCGTCTCATGAGAGCTCCTTTCACCAGTGTTCCCCAATCTGGAATCCTTCCCATCGACGTGAGGTTTTCTTCGTGACCAATTCGGAAATCCAGGAGCTTTTGGCGCTGCTTCAGGGTACCAATGTAACGGTCTTCGAACTCGAGCAAGAAGGGACCCGGATAAAGATCCAAAAATCTCCCCTGCTCATTTCCGAAGGACTGCGCACCGCTCCTTACCAGCAACATCGCGCGGGAGACTTCCAAAGTGGACTCCCTTCAGAGCGGACTCTGTCACCCGAAGCCACCGTCACCACTCATAGAACAATTACTGCACCGATCGTGGGCACATTCTACCGCTCCGCATCTCCGGAATCGGCTCCCTATGTTGAAATTGGATCTCCCGTCCAGAAGGGACAGATTCTGTGCATTATCGAGGCCATGAAACTGATGAATGAAATTGAATCAGAATTTGATGGGGTCGTACGAGCGATTTTTCTGGAAAACGGGCAATCGGTTGAATTCGGAATGCCGCTGATCGAGATCGAACCCACAGTGGAATCCTAAAGATCGTGATGAACCCGCCTCCATTCCGAAAAATCCTTGTCGCAAACCGGGGAGAAATCGCTGTCCGCATAATCCGAGCCTGCCGGGAAATGGGCATACGGACAGTGGCAATCTATTCGACCGCGGATCGAGATGCCCTCCACGTCCGCCTGTCCGATGAATCGGTTTGTGTCGGCCCTCCGGAAACAAACGTAAGCTACAGGAATATTCCCAATATCATCAGCGCCGCTGAAATCACCCAGGCAGAAGCAATCCATCCCGGATACGGTTTCCTTTCGGAGAATGCCCATTTTGCCGAGATCTGCCAGTCTGCCGGAGTCATCTTCATCGGTCCTTCTCCAGAAAGTATCACCCTGATGGGGGACAAGGCACGGGCCAAGTCTTTGATGCGAGAAACGGGGGTTCCTGTCGTTCCCGGCAGTGAAGGCGCCATTTCCTCAGAAGAGGATGCCATCACACTTTTCCGTGAAATTGGCCTTCCGTTGATTATCAAGGCTTCCGCGGGGGGAGGTGGTCGGGGAATGCGAATTGTTCACCAGGAAACTGACTTTGAGAACGCCTTTCAGGCTGCCCAGACGGAAGCCTATCAGGCCTTTGGGTCAAAAGATGTTTACATTGAAAAGTATTTCATCAACCCAAGGCACGTCGAAATTCAGATCCTGGCTGATGGAAAAGGAAATATCTATTCCTTGGGAGAACGCGATTGCTCCATCCAGAGACGGCACCAGAAGCTGGTCGAAGAAGCGCCCTCTCCTTTCCTGACCCCAAAACTTCGGCAAGAAATGTCGGATGCTGCACTGAGGGCTGCAAAAGCTGCAGGATATACAAATGCAGGCACCGTCGAATTTCTTGTCGATGAACGAAAAAATTTCTTCTTCATCGAAATGAATACCAGGATTCAGGTAGAACATCCCATTACAGAGTCGATCTTTCAGTACGACTTGGTCAAAGCCCAGATCAGGATCGCCGCAGGGCTTCCCATTGAACCTCCCGGCAAGCCATTCGGACATGCCATCGAATGCCGGATCAACGCAGAGGATCCCTGGACCTTTGCCCCATCACCCGGAACGATACAGCAGTTCATGATTCCGGGAGGTCCGGGAATCCGTGTGGACACGGCTTTTTTCTCCGGAGCCACTGTTCCCCCCAATTACGACAGTCTGCTCGCAAAACTGATTGCGACGGGTCGCACCCGGGAAGAAGCCTTGGATAGGATGTCCCGTGGGCTTTCTGAATTTGTGATCAGGGGGGTTAAAACCACGCTCCCTTTCCACCTAGCCCTCATGAACGACTCAGAGTTCCGGAAAGGACAATATTCAACCGGGTTCGTAGAACCCTTTCTGGCCCGCCGTCCCAAAGAGACGGAACCTTTCGAAGAGTGATCGCGTGAGGCTTTCTCCGTTTTACAAAGAACGTCTGGACGACTGAACCCATGACCCTACCCAGGCTCGTATACCTTTCCGGAACACAGGATTTTTCATCAGTCGAGGCTTTTTTTCGCCATGTGGAACTCCTTTGCCAAGCCGGACTCCCCTGGTTTCAATACCGGGAAAAATCCCTTGGTGACCAAGAAAGACTTGAAATGGCAGACCGTCTTCGGATACTGACCCGAAAGACCGGAACCCTCCTTACGATCAATGACCGAATTGACCAGGCCCTTCTTTCCGGAGCGGACGGCGTCCATCTCGGACAGGACGATCTTCCTTCCGTCCGAGTCTTCAAAACAGTTTTCCCCTCTTCCACCCTGCATCTGGGGATCTCGACGCATAATCCCTACGAGGTCAGGAGAGCTCTTCTGATGGGACCGACCTATCTGGGAGTCGGTCCCATCTTCCCCACATCCACCAAGGATACGGGAATTCCCCCAAGAGGAGTGCAGGGATTAACGGAAACCAAGTCGCTGACAACCCTTCCACTCGTTGCCATCGGAGGGATCCGGCCAGAACATGTTCCCAGATTGATTCAGGCAGGTGCCGCTTCTCTGGCAGTTTCCGGAGCACTGACCCTAGCCGAGGATCCGGTTTCATTATTACGGAAATTCCTTGCCTGATCACCTTACCCAAAGGAAACTAGAGAAACGATGCACCAGGAATCAAGAAACGATCCACCTCACCTGAAGGAACCGGTCGACTGATCAGGTATCCCTGAACGGCATCGCACCCAAGATTACGCAGCAGTTTGATCTGCCCATCTGTTTCAACGCCTTCCGCGACAACACTCAAACCGAGGGAATGGGCCAGTGAAATGATGGCCGACACAATGGATCGGCTGTCCCGGCTTTCCTCCACATTGACAATGAAGGATTGATCGATTTTCAGTTCATTGGCAGGAAGTTTGGCAAGATAGTTCAGTGAAGAATATCCCGTTCCAAAATCATCAATGGATATGGAAACCCCTTTTTCTTTCAACCGCTGAAGTTTTGGAATGGTTCCAGTAATATCCTCCATGATCAGGCTTTCCGTGATTTCGATTTCCAGGGGAAATGAGTTGGAACCTGAGTCATCCAAAACTTTCTCCACCGTCTCGGAAAAATTTCTCTGCCGAAGCTGAACGGCTGAAACATTGACCGCCACCCGCGGAACAAGAAGTCCTTGATGGATCCACCGGAGACCATGCGAAATGGCCTGATCGATCACCCATCCACCGACATCAAGAATCAGTCCCGTCTCCTCAAGAATCGGGATGAACTGGAAGGGAGGCACCAATCCATTGTCAGGGTCCTGCCACCGAATCAACGCTTCCAATCCCTTTAACAACCCGGTCCGTAGATCAACTTTCGGCTGATAATAAAGGATGAACTCCCGATTTTTGATCGCCTTGTGGATTTTTGTCTCCAATTTGAGTTTCTCTGCCACCCGGGCGTTCATCTCCTGCGTATAAAAAAGAATGGACTCACCAGTTCCTTGCGCCCTCAGAAGGGCGGTGCCCGCATTTTTCATCAGGGTCTCCGCATCATGACCATCCCCGGGAAAGAGCGCCACCCCAACCCGAACCAGAATCCGGATTTCCTGATCGAAGATCAAAAATGGTTCTTCCAAAGCCTTGTACAGCCGGTCTTCCAAGAAGTGAAATACTTCGGCTTCCGACTCTATCCCGTTTAAAATCATGGCAAAGGAGTCGTCCTTGATATGCGCGACACTACTTGGCATTTCAGCAATCCCGATCAACCGCGACGAAAACTCCTTCAAAAGAAGATCCCCGGTTCTGCGGCCCATTGTATCGGTAAGCGCCTGAAATCGTTCCAAGGCAATGGTCAGGATCGCCATGCTCTGGAAAGACTCTTTTGAGGCTTCCAGAAACTGATTGAGTCGGTCGAGAAAAAGCGTCCTGTTGGGAAGACCAGTCAGTACATCAAAATAAGCAAGGTAATTTAGACGCTCTTCCTTTTCAATCGACTCCAGCGCAAAGGACAGGTCATCGGACAATTCCATCAACAACTTGACCTCTGAACCATTGAAGGCACCCACTTCATCCATATGAAAGGCCAATGCTCCCGTCTCTCCATCACGAATCCGGATCGGGAAAAAGGCAATCGACCGGTCTCCCCGTTCGAGGAGGGACTCCCTGCCCCCCCCAGCCATCTCATTGAATATGTCGTTTACAATGACCACCTGGCGATCACGCAGACTTTTTCCGCCCAAGGTCACATCCTCGGCCAATCGATGAAAAACCGGATCTGGTTGACTCTCTTCCTTGTTCCGCGTCTTCCAGACTGCCGGAATACCCCGTTCTGAATCTTTGTCTAAAAGTGCAATCCATGCCGAAGGAAAACCGCCTTGGTTTACAGCAATCCGACAGACTTCCTGAAACAGGGCGTCCCGATCCCGGATCCGGACAATAGCTGAATTGATCCCGCTCAACACCTCGTGGATCCGGTTAAGGCGCTTGATCCGGAACTCTTGTTGCTGTCGTTCCGTAATATCCACCGACATTCCGGCAACCATATCGATGGTGTCATTCTTGCCCAGAATGGGAAATTTGGTCGACAACCAATAACGGGTCTGTCCGTGCATTCTTGTGATTTCAACAGTCTGTAGCGACTTCCGTGTGTCTAAAACCTTAAGATCATTCTTTCTCATCGCCTCCGCAATATCTAAAGGCCAGATATCCGTCCCCTTCGCACCAATGACATCACTAATTTCGAGCCCAAAAGATTCGGCCCAATATGAATTGATATAGAGATAGGTTCCATCCGGATCCCTGATATAAGAAACCCCGGGGAGGTGTTTCATAAAGAGAGAAAATCGCTCTTCACTTTTGCGCAGCGCTTCTTCCGCTGTCCGGAGAGCAATCTTCTCTTCCACCTCTTCAATGGCCCGGAGGACCGCCTGGGGAAGGCGATCCGGACGATTTTTCAGAATATAGTCCGTCGCACCCATTTTCAGGGATTCGATGGCCCGCTCCTCCCCGATCGTTCCCGAAACAAAAATGAACGGGGTATCCGGAGTAACCTCACGGGCGATGGAGAGTGCCACCAGTCCATTGAATCCGGACGGGAAGGAATAATCAGAAAGAATAATGTCGGGATGGAAATCACTGAGACCTTCCTGGAACGCCTCACGGTCAGAAACGACCCGGCTCTCAAAAAGGATCCCAGCGCGTGCAAGCTCACGGAGCTCCAGCTCCGCATCCGTCGGAACATCCTCCAGAAGCAGGATCTTCAGCCTTTTTTTTGGGATGATTGGATCACTCATGGCCCCCCCCAAAAACCATCACTGCGTTGTGAAACAGACCCTTTGCCCGAATGAGGAGGGCACCGTCTGATCCGGTCAAGATCAGGACTCCGGCACCCTGTTTGCCAACATCCAGTAAAGGCCCACCCCCGAAACCGTTTCGACAAAGTCATCGAACTCGACGGGTTTGACAATGTAACTGTTGACTCCAAGCCGGTAAGACTCCACCAGATCCCTTTCCTCATGGGAGGAGGTCAGCATGACCACTGGAATGAGCCGGGTTCGTTCATTCGCTTTCAGCTCCCGCAAAACATCGATTCCGTCGAGTTTGGGCAGTTTGAGATCAAGGAGGACCAGTTTTGGGCTGTTGAGTGCGGATCGGCCAGCATATTGACCCTGGCAAAACATGAAATCCAGTGCTTCTCGACCATCCTTGACCCAACAGACATTATTCACAAAGTTATGGCTCTTTAAGGCCCTGAGCGTAAGCTCCGCATCCGCAGCATTGTCTTCGACCAGCAGGATTTCAACCTGCTCATATCCACGCGTCATCAGTCCTTACCTCCTCCTGATTGATCGGCCACCTACCATCATTGGTGTCTCCCTTTTTCGATCGAATCGCGTTCAATCTCAAAATGACCGTCACCTATGGCGAAACCGCCGGTGAACACTCTACCGGATGAAGGGGAAGACTAAACGAAAAAGTCGCACCATTTCCCTCCTCTCCCTCTGCCCAAACCCGACCTCCATGCCGTGAAACCACCCGCTGCACAATTGCCAGTCCGACTCCCGTACCCGGGAACTCTTCAGCAGAATGGAGGCGTTGGAAAACTCCGAACAATTTTCCGGAATATTGCATGTCAAAACCAACCCCGTTATCCCGAACAGAATAAACAACCTCATCCCCTTTCTGCACTCCTTCGACTGTGACCATGGGATTCTGGACCTTTCCACTGAACTTCACCGCATTCGCCAAAAGATTGACCCAGACCTGGTAAAGAAGTGATTGATCTCCCCAGACAGGAGGCAGGGTCCCGAAGTTGATCCTGGACGATGGTGAATCCTTTGAAGCGACTTCCTCATAGGCCGCCTTCGCCAGGGCTTCCATCTCCACAAGATGACCCTCCAGACGTTTCCGACCCAACCGGGAAAAAGCGAGAAGGTCATCAATGAGAGATCCCATTTTCTGGCTGTTCGCACGAATTACTCCGAGGATTCGGATCCCTTCCTGATCCAGGACCTTTCCGTAATCTTCCAGGAGGATCCTTGAGAAACCGTCAATGGCCCGAAGTGGGGACCGGAGATCATGGGATACAGAATAACTGAACCCTTCAAGCTCCTTGTTGCTGGATTCCAATTGAAGGGCCCTGACACTCAGTTCCTTATTGAGGTCCAGAATCTGCTTTTCGGCTAACTTTCTATCTGTATTATCAAATACCACGGAACGACTCATCAGAAACTCTCCGGAAAGACTCCGAATCGCCGTTGCATTGAAAATCACCTGAAGAATCGAGCGATCCTTCTTGACCATTTCGAGTTCCAGATCATGAATGAACCCAGTCGTTTTCAAGTTCTGAAAGGCTCCCTGATAACGCAACCCGGATTCAGGAGTCATCAGGTCCCAAACATGCTTTTTCCCTTCGATCTCCTCTTTTAAATATCCGAGCCAGTTCAATTCCGTCTGATTGATTCGGACGATGAGACCGTCCGGATCGACCGAATGATATCCGCTGGGTGCGTTATCATAAAGATCCTGCAACTCTTGTGAGTTTTTCCTGAGTTTCTCTTCGGCCGACAATCTGCGGGCCAACTCCTTGATCAAAAACAGGATCGATGCCCCGATCATACCAAAGGACAATATATTGCCAGCGACAATGGCAAACAGGGCAGTCTCTTTTCTGTAATCGACGGCCTTGGCTCTTTGCTCCAGCAGGTTTAACTCATGTGACTTCATCTCCGACATGACCTTTCGGATCCGGTCCATGTCAGACTTTCCATAATCCATGAGCTGTCGGGTGCGTTCTGGATCGGAAGAGATAGACTGATGACGAAGGTAAATATCGGCACTCGAATAGGAAAGGCGATGTCGAATCATCTCTTGGAGAGAACCAACCAACCTCTTTTCATGGGGATGATCAGAGAGCGCTTCCGAAAGGAACCTCAAATCGGAGCCAACATTGGAGAGGGCACTCTTATAGGGAACAAGGTATGAAGTCATTCCAGTAATGACAAATCCTCTTTCCCCCGTCTCAGCGTCCTGAAGGTCGGACATCAGCCGATCAATGGCCATTAAGACCTTGTAGGCACGATCCACACGAATGGAGCTGTGAACAAAGGAATTGATGCTCCGGTAGGAAAAAACGGCGATCCCGGTCATGATGGCAAACGCAAGGACGATTCCCCACGCCGCAATTCGTTCAGGTTTCATCAAACCCCCTTAAAATCCCAAAACAATGAATGCGCGGGCAAACACTATCCGGAAAGTCATCTTCAAGCAGATAGGGGTGGAACACTTTCAGAAATTACCTTCATTTCCAAAAATAGAGTTATGCCTTCATGTTAATACAATAATTTAAATATATGATATAATTGCCGACAGAGGTTTTTCAGGAGAGCACCTTTCATTCTCACAAGAATGATCGAGATAATAATCCGGAAATCCATTAAAATATATTCAAAAAAACCTATCTAACAGTAATTTTATATGCAATAAATAGTACCATCCATTTAACCAAAATCAAGCATAAAAAAAATTTTTAAAAAAATAAATAAAAATAAATAAGAAAATAAGAAATTGTACGATCATTTTTTTTAAATTTATATGAATGATATTTAACAATATATTAATTAAAATTAAGTCAATTAATATATTAAAATATGCTTCTATCTGACCATTAATACAGTGGTTTGATTTACAGGGAGAACAATAAAAGGGTTGTTCTTTACTGGGAGTGCATCTAGCAAGTGGGAATATCGGGCAAGGGAATCAAGTTAGCAAACACGTTTGAGGTTACCCCCCCAATGGGGTTCTTTTTCCGAGGAAGGACTTGATTTTTGAAAGACCACCTGGGGCTCTTATGGGAGCACCCCAGGGATAAAAAACATTTTGGAAGCTTAAATGTTTTGGGAATCACTGATCTTTGAAAAACTGGAACCTCTTATGGAAGAAATCCGCGAATTCAGCCAGATCCTCTTCCCCAATCCTTTCTTCCAAACCGGCCGAGCCCTCTGCCTCAATGTGAATTCCATTGCTCTTGAGTTCTGCAAGAATATGGAGCAGGTGAGCACGGGTGACCAATTTAATGACCTCGACCTCCTCCATCCTAAAGATATAGGCCATGGCCTTTCGCATCGCCGGATAAGACTTGCCGATGTACTCCTTGGCCTCCTCCTTGCTCTTGAACGTATAACTGATGTCATCGTTATATGGGTCAATCACCCGATAACGAATTTCTGGATCCATCTTGTTTCTCCTTAAGAATTTTTGATCGGTTCAAACCTCTGGAAATCAACAAAGGACACCATTCATCCCACTCCGGACAATCACCGGCGATCGAAAATCCTTTGACCTTTTTTATCCCGTGAATGGCCTGACCTCCTGGGCCCGCCAAGATCAGCGATCACCTTCAATACCTTGTCATCCATTCCTTGATTTGCATGATTGAACTCAGGCAATCGAGATCCCTCTTTCTTCTTACGGGGTTTAAAGCCGAAGAATTCAGCCAGCCTCGTTAACAATCGGACCATTTCACTGCAGTCCTTTGACAGGATGGAACTGCCCGCATCCACTCGACGGTGGCCAGTGGAGCAAGGTATGGGCATATCGGTCCATCGAAAATCCCGCATGCGCCTCCTCAAAATACTCGGTCCAGAAAAAACGGATATTCTGGAGCATGTCGAGATTCGGAGCCTTGGCACCAACAACATAGACACAGGTATTGGACATATTCGGAATCAGGCCCAGCTTTTTCTGGTGTTCCAAAATGACCTTTCGGATATGGGCATTCCAGCGCAGGTGATTGAATCTCCAATTTGGGTCTTCCTCAATCATGTCTGAGAGGATGAGCAGAATTTTCTGGTTCGGGTCCTTATCAAAAAACAGGCTTGTGGTATAGATGGCCCCAAACAGATCCGTGCTTTGCGCGTTTGGCTTTGAAAGCAAAATGCCCTTGACCTTGGCTTTCAGATCCAAAACCTCCTGTTTGCTTTGGGCCGACTCCTTCTCAACCGTATCTCGGTAGACGGCTTCATTGGTAACCAAAGGATTAAAAGGAGGCGCCTTCTTCATATCCAGCTTCGCGACAAAATCAAAGTTGGCATCCGATGCTCCGGTGATCAGCGCAAGCCGGAATTTGTCTCCGGCCTGGAGCCCATCGATAATCCGTGAAAGAGCCTCTGAAAAAACCGTGTTCTGGTCTTTCACACTGGCTGTCTTGTCCAGAAGGACCACAATGGTCTTGTGACCCGGCATCCTTTCTTCTGAAGACCCCTGCCCTACGGGGTTTCCCGAAGGGTCCTTTCCGGATCCGCCATTTTTTCCATGGTGCGAACAGGAAACCGAAGTGGCCAAAAGGAGCACGATCACCAATTGCGAAAATCGTCGATACCACATCAAACGCTCTCCTTGGATTTAGACTTCATCCGGGTTTTCTGTAACCGAATCCCATAGCTTGGCAACGGGAAACTCCGGTGGCCGATTAAATACGAGAGGGACTGGATTCGGACTTCTTGCGTTGGTATTGGCCTGCCGGTAAAGATAAATCAATGAGAGGGTATGTGCCCGCTCCGCATCAATCCTGGCAGTGGCAACACGCAACACGGCATTCAGCCGACTTGCGGTCTCTGAATACTGGATCAGGAGAGGCTTTCTTTTGGTCTCAACAGCAATGATTCCCCGTCTGAGATGATCCAGCTGCTCGTCCGGATCGTGAGAGAGGTAGGACGTTACAAGCGCGGCGGAAAACACCAGCAAATTCAACGCAAAGATCGAATAACCCAGTGCTTTGGGATCCGAACCCATTGCACTTTGAATATGGCCTCCCGTTTCCAGATAAACCGAGCGGACATAAGTGACCGCGCCGAGTGCCCCTCCAATCGACACCGGCATCAACGTTCCCACAATGATGTTGCCGGCAACCCGCGGAACTCCATGGCGGACCTGGATACCGCTGTACATGGCGAGAAGAGGAATCGTGACAGCCAGCGTCGAGCTCATGATATATGTCATCAACTCTGGCTCACCAAACATCCTGAAAACGATGGCATTGAGCGGGAACTCTCCCAATCCGAGAAAAATGATGATTCCCCAATGAAAAACCTTATTCAGAGGGACAACAAAATCCCGATCCAGAACTTTTTTCCGTTCTTCAACCCGGGAGCTGACATTCCTCCACCTCATATTGAGATTGGTAAGCCGGGAGACCACTGGTTGCAAGGTTTTGTTGATTTTTGCCCGCGATTCCTGTGCAGCCTCAACAATCCGATTGACTCTGGTTTCTCCGTGAGAAAGGATTCCCAATTCGAACTGGGACGGGGCATAGGCCGTCATTTCCGGTATTCTGCCCTTTCCGTCCTTTTCACCGATCTCCCTGACATTGGCCTCTGATCCGTAGGCAGAATCTTCGACCGGAAGCGGAGGAAGAACCTTTTCCGGATCGAATTTATCCGATCGAAAAGCATTCATGCTTGATCTCCTATTCTTCAAGTCCTTCGGACAGCTTTGTCAGAATGGCTTTCGTATCATCAGCAATCATCCTCACCCGATCCATGATTGACTGCTCAAGTGCCGCAAGTTCCCGCTCCTTGGTCACAAGAGCCTGCTGACGTGTTTTGATCTCTGCCAGAAGCGAATGGGTATCTTCCAGCCCTTTGACAACCTCCAGCCGCTGGGTAGTGATCTCCACACCTCTCCGCTGAAGTTCCGACATCTGATCGTTGTTTTGCTGGAGGTGGGCGAGCATCTCGTAATACTCTTCGACCGACCTCGAAATTTGGAGCAGAGTTTTTTTGGTGATCATTTAATTTTTCTCCTTTTTATTGTTAATAAAAAAATACTTTAGTGAGAACACGGAGATTAAGAAATTGAGTCATCCCCGGTTTTTTCATCGTGCTCAATGAGTCCTGATTTATCTAAAAAACTCAGGATATACTCAGAAAGCGCGAAGGCTATTTCATTGTTTATTGATCGCTTATTTTTTACTGCGATAAATTTTATTTTTTCATAAATCGCAGTATCGATCCGAAGTGTTGTTCTCTTCATGGCGTCATTGTAGCATCATTTTATAATCATGCAATATATAAAGTTTAATTATTAAAAAATACAATTAATTAAATTAATCATTATTTAAAAAGCATTGAATTAAACATAAAAAACAAAAGGTGACTACCTTATTTCCAGAGAAAGGCCCCCTTGCCATAGATAAGACCCGGCCCAGATTTCATCGCTTTGGTCACAACACCCAAGCCACGCGCATCATGCCTCAAATCCTGCTCCTGGTTATTCAGATGAAGGGATAGGGGTAAATGCTCACAAGCAATGAGGAAATACTTGACCGTAGAAGTGATACAAGGGGTTAGAATGGAACTGAATGCATTCAAGACGCGGGAGGATGATGAGGTGGCTCGATATACCGTGGGGAAACTGGCTCAAACAGTGAATGTTTCAAGCGATACTGTCCGTCTTTATGAAAAGCTGGGGCTATTGCCCAAAGCAATGCGGGGAGAAAACCGGTACCGGTACTTTTCAGAAGATTCGGTCCAACGGATTCAATTGATCCGTAAATTTCAGAACATTGGATTTACACTCGAAGAAATTGCTGGGCTTCTGGATCTGCTCCATAACGCCCCCCTGATCTGTCCGGAGGTCAAGGAAGCTCTGGAACAAAAAAATTTCCATCTTGAAAAACAAATCAGGGAATTGATTTCCCTTTCTTCCCTGCTGAAAAAATTCATCGCACGGTGCTCCCACCAGAAACTGAAAACCGATTGCCCGGTTATCGTAGAATTTCATGCGGGCAATAGGCGGGAACAAGCCCGAAAAAAGGCCGTTGAAAAACATGAACAACCATGGACGCAAAGCCCGATTCAGTGCGCTCATCTGGCCAATAGAAATCACATGACTGTTCAAGAGTTGGTCTGGTCGAATCGTGAAACGGCATTTTAGCGATCATTGATTAGGTAGAAGGCTCTTCCTCACAAATTTCTGAAGAGATTTCTTTTGGAGAAGCCGACATTGAAACGCTGGAAAAGGAGGTCTCGTCCCTGAATGCATTGTATGGAGACGGTTAAGCTCCGGGGAGCCCCCCGGAAAACCTGGTAAAAGGGATTTCCTCCCCATTTCCTTATTCAGGTTTTTGGGGACGGATGGGAATCATGCAGAAGGATTTCATATTCCGGCAAGAGCGCCCTGAGCGTCGATGGATTCAGGGAGGTTGCAAGCGGAAAGGGATCCGCCCACCGGCGGAAAACCAGGTGGATGGTCGGCACCACCCCAATCTCCGACAATAACCTTACCGAGGTGAGCAATTGTGAAAGCCCCCCCAGATGTGGATGGGACACAAGATGGACACGGGCTCTGGTCAAGTCCCCGGGGGTAAAGGCGGAGAGGATTCCCCTTCCATCAGGAAAAAACGGGGACAGGATCCCCCCGGAACCCTCAACAACAAGATGACTGGAAGAGGCCCGATGCCCGACTTCACTTCGGATCCGGCGTGGGTCGATTCGCATTCCGGCCCGGGCCGCCGCCGTCATTGGATCGATAGGTTCGGGGAACACATAAAGGCATTCCACTTGAAGGCCAGAAACACCTGAAAGAGCCTTACAGCGGGAGGGGTCGCTCTCCGGATCCGACATTGACGTCCCTGTCAGAACGGGTTTCAGATAGGAGGGAATCCCTCCCTCCCCAGCCAATTTACCCACAAGAAAGGCCGAAACAATTGTTTTTCCGACCCCGGTGTCCGTGCCTATGACTAGATCAAAACGCGGCAAATCCGATAAATCCATCCCTTGAGCAGCCAATAAACCTTGCAGGGGATCAGCCTTCCCGAATCAGGGAAATCGCAATCGGAATCGGATTGGTCAGGCAATAGACCGCAGGACACTGCAGCCGGGATCGCTCTTCCAGACCGTCCAGGACCTCCTTCGAAGCGGCGCTCTTGACTGTCAGCGTAATCCGGACACCATCCGTCAAGGGGTTCTGGGTAATTCCCAAAGGCCGGGTCATATCAACCTTGTTTTCAACCTTGATCCCGAGGCGGTCAACCCTGACTCCTGCCTGGGCAGCCACCATCATGAATGTACCCGCGAAGCAGGAAGCCATTCCAAAAAGACAATACTGAAGAGGTCCGGGGGCCAGACCACTTCCGCCCATCGGGGTGGGATTGTCCATGGACAGGGTTACGGAGCCTTTTTCAAAAGAAAGCTGGGATTGGAACTGGGGAATGCCCCCATCATCAGCGGCCCATTCCCCTGTCAATATATTTTCTTTCAGTGCCTTTGAAGGATCCGATTTGAACGCTGCAATGGTCCTGTTCAAGGCTTCAAGATTGATATGATTCATTTTTTCCTCCTGAAGGGGGCGCGATGGGAGAAAAATTACCCGTTCGAAACTTCCTCGCGCGAAACTGCATTGAGGACCGATTCAATGACCCGATCCTGCTCAGAATCGGTCAACTCCGGAAAGACAGGCAAGGATAGGACCGATTCAGAGAGTCGATCCGTAATCGGAAGGTCCCCTTTGGGCATATCCCGGAAAGCTTCCTGCCGATGTTGTGGAACAGGGTAGTAGATTTCGGATCCGATCCGGTCCCTGGACAGGGATTCCCGAACGCGATCCCTCGCTCCTTCCTGTCGAAAGGAGATCGTATATTGATGGAATACAGACTCGGCCATTGACGCAACAATAGGCGTATCAAATGTACGCTGGTTCGAGAAGGACTTGGTATAGCGCGCGGCAATCTGGCGCCTGCGTTCATTCCATCCGGCAAGGTGGGGAAGCTTGGCTTCCAGAACCGCAGCCTGAATCGCATCTAGCCGGGAATTATATCCGATCTCTTCATGGATATACCGTTGCCGGCTTCCATGAACCCTCAAACTCCTGACATGCTCCGCCACCGAGGATTCTTTGGTCGTTACGAGCCCTCCATCACCGGCTCCTCCCAGATTTTTTGTCGGGAAAAAGGAGTATGCCGCACCAACGGAGAACTCTCCGGGGCTTTTTCCGTCAAACCGTCCACCGATCGCCTGGCAGGCATCCTCGACAACCCAAAGGTCTCGGAACTTTGCCCATTCGGCAATTGAACGCATGTCCGCAACCTGCCCGTAGAGATGCACCACGAGAACACCTTTTACAGGATGCCCTCCAACACGGGTCCTCCACACACCCGATGCATTCTGCACAGCCATGGAAGTCAATGCCTCATCCAATAACCTTGGAGTCACCAGAAACAGGGATGGGTCAGTCTCGGTCCAGACGGGAACCCCTCCCGCCAGGCGAATTGCACTGGCAGAAGCGTAAAAAGTGAAGGATGGGACCAGAATGGCATCCCCGGAAGAAACTCCCGCTGCACGAAGAAGAAGAAGGAGCGCATCTGTCCCAGAGGCAACACCAATTGACTCTGAAACACCAAGATACTCGGATATCTTGGCTTCAAATCGTTTGACGCCTTCCCCGAGGATGAATTGCTGGGATACGAGAACGGCGCTGACAGCGGATCGGACGGATTCTCCGCTCTCCTGGTACTGACGAGTCAGGTCAAAAAACGGGATACTGCCAGAAACAGACACATTCAATCCTTTCAGGTGGAGTCAGGAATAACGCGTATTTTTGCCCAGCCCGATCGACCCTGAGTGGAGTCTGGCCCTTTCCCCCCCATTCAGTCGGGGAATCCTAAGGATCAAACCCACGGGCAAATGGTTCGGATCTTTGATCAACGGCTTGTTTGCTTTCAAGATTGCTTTCCAGAACTGCGGATCCCCATAGATTCGGCTCTTTGCGGCAATGATCTGAAGGGTATCTCCATCCCTGACCCGATAAAGGGTCGCAGATCCCTTGACTGGGTGCATCTTATGCCATAAGACCCTGGCCTTTTTAAGTTCCTTCTTGAAATCCGGGTCCTGTCGTCCAAAATACTTCAGGTAACGACGAATTCGCTTGTGCTTCATCGGATGAATCAACGCAGACTTTCTGAGATGGATTTGGGACCTTTCCATCAAGCGTGTTCCCGTTTCAGGACCGGAAAGTCCTGCCTTGGAAAGAATGGCCCGTGACTTTTCATCCATGGAGGATGTCAATGAGGCATGCCGCGAAAGAGAGCGCTCTATTCTTCCCATATGGGAAAGAACCGTCGGATCCAGAGGCATGTTGGTCAACGCCAGGGATTCCTCCCGAAATGCCTTGAAAAGCTGTCCCATCCTGAAATAGCACCAGCCAAGGGAATCACGATAGGAAGGGTTCTGGGGATCGAACGTCAGTGCTCTCAAGATGAGATATCGGGCCCTGACCAAATCTCCATGCTCTTCAACATCCGTATATCCAAGATAATTCAAAGCATCGGGAAATCGGGGATCAAGACGGATCGAATGATCCATATCCGAACGAACACGGGAAAGATATTTCTGATGGTTCCACTGGTCATAAATGACTCCCCTGTTGAAGTACAGGATAGCGTTCCCCGGCTTCAGGACCATGGCACGATGAATGGACTTGATGGCACTTGGATACTTTTTCCAGTCTGCATAAGAAAGCGCCAGAGAAAAATCGATCTGCCATTTTTCCGGGGAGAGATGATGCGCCTTCAACAGATAGTGGACCGCCTTCCTGGGATTGGATAGTTTCCGGTACAGATCCCCCAGGTCAAAATACCCTTCGTAACTTGAGGGAAATCGCTGGATCATCAACCGATAATTGTCGATCGCCTGGTCAAAATTAAGCGATCGCTCGTAAACGCTCCCAAGAAACGAAAGCAGTTTCAGATTGCCTGGATTCTTTCTGATAATGGCTTGGATCTGGTCAACTGCGGGCCCGAAACGATTCTGCTCCACCAGAAGGGATGAGAGGATCAAACGGAAACGATCATTCTGGGGGTGCTCCTCAATGATCTGCCCCAGAAAGGAAATTGCCTTGGGAATCTTGTTTTCTGCCAAGTATACCTTCAGAAGTTTTGCCTCCACCTCCGCGTTTCCGGGCTGAATCCGTTCCAGAATGCGCAAATACTTTTTCTCGGCATCCTTCCATTCTCCCTGCTGGGCCGATAGATCCGCCAAAGACTCCCATCCCGGTTCAAACCCGACATTTCTGTCCACCGATACCTGAAAGAACTTTCTGGCCTGGTTGTAATGGTGGTCCCGGGTATACTGGAAGCCAAGATAAAATGGAAGATAGGTTGAGCCCGGATTTTTCTGGACGGCTTCCTGCAGCAACTGGAATCCCTTCTGGGAATCACCCGTCCGGGAATACAGGTCAAACAAGGCAACATAAGCATCTTCCTTAAGCGGATCCAATGCCAGCACATGATCTTGATAAATTGAAATGACCTCGTTGAGCTTCTGCCTTTGGAGAGATGGATCCGACATCTTGAGGGCCAGTTCGCGTTTCACGATGGCAAGCTCCATCCAAGGCCTTAGACGGTCAGGAACCTGATGAGTCAATACAGAAAGAGTCCGCAGGGCAGAATCAAATTGCCCGACCTGCTCTTCAAGGCGAGCTTTTTGGAGCTGAAGGTCGATCGAGTCTGGGCGATACTGAATGGCTTTTCGGATCTCGTCCAATGCCAGATAAGGGTTCTCAAGACCGATCGCAATATTCGCCTGGATTTCATGGTAATAGGATTGCCAGGGTCTTGGGGGATCGATCGGCCCAGGCTTACCCGTTTCGATACGGGTTTCCTGTAAGGGGTGGGAAGAAGGGCTTCCTTGGGAATTCAGGCACCCCCCCAATAAAAGCAACATCAATGAAAAACCCATGGTTTGAAGGACACGGGGAAATAGGTCCGGACTCAACGGGGCTCCTTCGTGAAAACAGGGATTTCAAGGGCGGAACGCTGCTCTCCGTGTACCGCCCTCGTCCGGATGTGGGGGAAATCGCCAGTTGCTATTTTGGGATCCATCAACCCCCGGTCAAATACGGGACTCAATGACTGGCATCGAATATGGGCTGAAGCGTAAGCCAATGATATGACACGCCAGCCATGTGAAATGCCCTTGGCAAAACGATCCGGCCAATGGGCCGCCAACTTTGCCATCCGGAACCAAGTCCCGAAATCCGAGCGGGCATACAACACTCCATGCCTCAACTCCAGGAAAGGAACCGCCTTCCGGAAAGGGGCAGGAGATCCCAACTCAAGACTCAGCCGGTTGTTCCGGTCAAACGGGAACCCACTGAACTCGAAAATGAAACTCTTCTTCCCTTTTTCACCTACCAAGGCCCGATACCGCAAAATCTCCTGGGAGTCGGCATTGGGCCAGAGGAATCCCCTACGCCCGTCACAATCAAAATACCCTGACAAGGGCGACAGTACAGCCCGATGGCTTTCAGTCAAGGAAATGTGAAATCCGCCCAGAGTTTTTCCGGGGAAAAAGGGTACTGGGTGGAGCGGACTGGAAGCACAAAGAAAAGGCAGTGCCGTTGACGGCAACAGGTAAAGGATGAGAAAGGAATTGGGATCGTACACCGATTCCACAAAGGAACTCACCGCACCCCCCGTCCAATCCATACGACTTCTGATCTTTTCAGTGTAAACAACCCGCCGAGGGAATTCAAACGGGAGTCAGGGCATAAAACAATGATGCACCTTGATGACCTATGATTCAGCTTTTTCTCCCATTAAAATAAAAGGCTTCTGAATCCTCTCTTCATCGAGGTCAATCAAATCAAATACGTTTATTCGGGACAAATCGAAGCGGGAGGCCACCCCGGAATAAAACTTGGCCCGGGCTTCGATACGCGCTGCACTGGGAATGTCCTGTTCAAGAGTTTGGATCCAGTCTTTTTTCTCGGTCTCCGAACGGGGAACACCATTTTGCTCGACCCAAAGAAGAATTGCCCTGTCATCGGGACTCTCCAGAATCGCTCTTCTCATCTCCTCAGGATCTATTTTCTTAAACTCCAAAAACCGGCCATCAATTGCCGGAGGAGGTTTCAGAAGATTGCCACAATAGGCTTCGGGCAACTGCTTTTTCGCATGAAGCCTGACCTTGTCAATCAATCTGGGGAGAAAGACATATCCCCCCAGTGTTTCTCGTGGCGAACGCAAGAGATCCTTGATATCCTCCATCAGTCACCCTCCCGATCAGGAAATGGTCCAGACAGCACCGAAGACCCTTCATTTCTAATCTTTTGTCGAACCTTTTGGTGATCCAAAACAGCATAGCAATACCGACACCCGCCCAAACATGTGTCATAAACTCCAATATCGACAGATTCGGAACACCCGCAACCCATACGAGTCGGTCCAGTCCGGGTTTGGGCAACCTGGCGGTTAGGCCAAGCCCGTCCGAAGTCTTCCCAGCGGATGCAGGCGCCACGGTACCCCCAGCTTTCCAACTCAGGCTCCGTACACAGGGAAACCCTACCGGCAAAGGGGGTCTCTCGATCGACCCAGTCCAGAAAATTCCGTGCCTCTTCAGAACGGAAGTCCGGGAGAGCCCGGGCTTCCGGATAGTTTCGAAGGGTCTTCCTGTATCCGTCCACAAAACTCATCATGACACGATCGGTCAAATTGGATAAAGGCTCGGCAAGGGACAGAAATCTCTTCCTGATCCCATCCCCGGAAAACCCATCCTCAGGAATCACCGGATCGAAACGCCAGACCAGAGCGGACTGGGGAATCCAGTTCCTGAGCGTTTTCAGGGAATCGATCACGAACCCGGAATCGGGAATGTTTTTCTCCAAAGAGCGCGGAAGCCCTGTGACGGTCACATGCCAGATCATTGGGTAGCCCTCGGAAATCAGTGGCATCACATGAGGAAGAAACGGATGGGGATTTCTGGTCCAGAAAACAAAACCTTTCACCGCCTCCGGCGACAAGGAGACTTTCGCAAGTCTCCGGTTGAACGGATTGGGAACATCCACATACCCATCCCTAATTCGCTGAAGAAACCATTTTCCAAAATAGGCGGGAATATCTGTACGTCGGGAAACTGAAACGATTTTTGGTCCAATGGAAGGGGAACCCGTCATCATCCTCCCCTTTCCATTGTTAGGAACGGGGCTTCTCCCGGAGCATTCCTTTCCGATATTCCCTTGAGCTGGAGCAATGGGGAAGGCCATATTCTCCCTTCGGTCTGGGCAGAAAGGGACCAAACCCCGGTCAGGACAATCGACCAACCCCTTCCGTTTCCCCATTCCAAAAGGCCACCATTTTCCCATCGGAGCTTAAAGGTCATTCGGGAAAGCGCGTCGATCGTTTCCCAGGAGGCAATCCCCTCTGAAACAATTTGGACACATTCATTCGTAAGGGCCAGGATCCACAGATCTGCCAGGTCCGAAACATTGTGTCCCGATTTGGAACCGACCCCTTTTCTTTCTGGAAACATAGTCCGCAACCGATAGTCGTCCTCTTTTTCACCAGGAAACGTCGTCCCATGAAACCGGTGAAAAAACGAAAGCAGACGATGAACATCATGGGTCCCGATCTTTTCCATCGTTGCACCAGGCAACGTCTCCCATCCCCGGCGGTGAAGCTCGGCGTCCAGCTTGGACAAGGACAGGACATCCCCTCCTGAAAGCTCAATGGCTTCCGAGAATCCCCTTGCCAGAAGTCTGTTGACCACCCCGCCCGGCCCCTCCTTGACCACCGCCGGAAAAAGTTCCAGCATCCTGGCAAAATCGGACGCCGCCTGAACCGCCGCAATGTCCGTTTTCAATCCGGAAAGAATCTCCAGTCCCTCAAGGGTACGCGGGGGGAGGCCAATGGGGCGAATGCCGAAAAACCTGCCGGGAGTCTTCAGCGATGAGGCCAATTGAGAAACTGTCAGCGTTTCCAAAGAAACGCCAACCCATGCATCAGGTGATAGAACCGATTCCAGTTGCCGGGCAACATCCCGTTTCTCTTCCAGGTCATCCGGCGTCATCTCCATGACCAGATTACAGCCTGTAAGATCCGCGAATTGCGTCGTTCCGGACAAGAGGTCCAAGACCGCACTTTTCATTAAGTGGGTGATTTTCCCGGATTGGGAGGACGATTCGATGACACTGCGAAAGTCTGCAAGATACGCTTCAAGTAACGTAAAATCGCGCTCCAGCCAGACAACCGGGTAGCCTTTCATCAGCACCCACCGGACAAGGGGGAGGCTGTACCTGTTGGCTCCCACAATTCCAATCCTATGAACGGGAGATTTCATTGAACCTTCACGACGAGGACCTTAGACTCCGGAACAGAAAAAAGCAGTCGACGGCAAAAAGGGTCGGCGCAACGACAAATGCCACTAGATCCATGATGAATCTCATTCGTCTGGCCTTGGCCATGACTGCATCTTCCGGTGCCTGGAGGACCACAAACCACGAGTGGTCGCTCAACCCCTGCAGGTCCGACATGAGTGCCGATCCAAAAAGATATCGCCCTCCTTTGACGGATTCCTTGAACCCGCCGGATTGACCGGACTGGAAATGGTGAAGAACCCCACCCAATCCGATTTTTTCCATGTCCTGACCAATCAGGAGATCATTGGAACTGGCAAGGATCTGTCCTCCGGAGGAGGCAATGTAGGAAAGCCCAGGAGCGCCCCGTTTTCTGGGACGAAAGAGAAATGGACGCATCGTGCCGGAGAAGTTTTCAACTCCCACCAGATATCCTTTGGGGGAGTCCTCGGAGTTCTCCTTGGGATTCAGGATCGGAACGGCCAACAGGAGGATCGCCATGCGGTTCTGGAGATTGTAGATGGGAGCTGAGAGGAGAGCTGGACCCCGGTTTTTCTGAAACCGGGAAAGGAGTGTTTGGGTCTCACGCTCAAAGGGTGCCAAACTTCTGAAATCATAGCTCCCGATCAGTTGGCCATGAAGATCATAGACGCCCCATCCGGCAAAATGTTCCAATTGCCCAGATACGACATACTTTCCAAGCTCATTGCGGATTTGTTTCCCGGACCCCAGCACGGATGGATCAGACAGGTTTTTTCCCAATAACATCACATCCCTGATATCCTCAACCATAATTCTGCTGATTTCAACGGACATGTCCCTGGCCGATTTTGGCAAGGGATTGCGAGAAACATAGTACGTTGCCATGACCTCCCGGTAATAAAGGACAACCATGACTGAACTCGGGATGATCATCATCAGGAAAATGACAAGCCCTACGTTCCACCTCCAAATGGTGGAGCCTTGGCGTGGGGCGGACTCCTCGGGAGACCCGCCGGCCGATTTAACGTGGGATGCCTGTACCTCTGAAAGATGATCCGTCACCAAAACTCCTTCCCGCTGAGAAAGACCTGCGAGTTTGGGATTAATCTCCTTTACCTACCATTGTTCCTTGTGGACCGATCCCTCAGGAAATCCCGTTTCACGAAAAAAAGAATCCGTTTGGGCCACCATTTCCGGTGGACCGCAGATGTAGACCTTGGCATCCGAAACTTCATGGACAAGGTCGGGAAGGAGTGTGGTGATCCTGCCAACCAACCTTTTCCATCGGCCGAAACTTCCATCTTTTCCCGAAGCCCCATCATCCAATGTGGAAAAAGTCCCCTGGGACAACGATGTTACAAGGGTAAAGTCCGGAACGGTTCCAACATAACCGGAGAGCTCCCGTTCATAGATATAATCTGAGCGATGCCGGAACCCATACAAGAGTTCTATCGGGACATTTCTGCCTTCCAGCAGAATTGTGCGGATCATCCCTCTCAAGGGAGCGATGCCGGAACCGCTTGCAACAAATACGTACCGGGAGGGTTGGGGTTCGTTCTGGCCTTGCAACACGAAGGCCCCGTAGGGTCCATCAATCAGGATCGTATCACCCGGTCGGGCCTCATGAATTTTGTTGGAAAAGAACCCCCCTTCCCCGACTCGGGTGATCGTCAGTTCAAGATATCCTTTTTCAAGATCCTTGGGAGAGGATGCCACTGAATAAGCGCGGCGGACTGGACGGCCTTTCTGGTTCAGGAAGTCGGGAATTGAGGCCATGACGAACTGTCCGGCCTTGAAGGAAAAAGGGGAGCCCGAAGGTAGCGCGAGACGAAAGGTCCGGACCCTGGGAGTTTCCTGAATGATCTCAGTCAGTGTTGTCTTAAAAACCTCACGGCCAGCCATGTTTAATTATCCCCCCCATTTTTGGTAGGTGTCAAACGGATATGGCGAAATGAATGACCCGCTTATTGATGCCTCTCTCAACTCCCCAGCTTCAATGAAAAGCCCGTTTTTCGAGCCCTCTCCAACACTCGGTGGAAGAGAAGCAGTGCCCCCAAAAAATAGATTATATCGATCAAAAACGCCCAGATCAGATCATGCCACGGAAACCCCTTCCCGGAAAGGACGCCTCGCATTCCTTCGAATACATGGGAAGCCGGTACCAAGAATGCAACCTGACGAAATCCTCCAGGGAGGACCGATACTGGATTGAACACCGCACTGACCGGCTGAAACAGAAAAATCACGCCCCAGGCCAAGACTTCTGCCTCCTGACCAAACCGAAGAATCAGGGCTGTCGTCATGATTCCGAGGGACCATCCCATGAGGACCAGGGCCAAGATAAACGGGATGAGTGAAAGCCCCAAATTGAAAATGGAATAGGAAAATAAAAACCATGCCAAAACGATCGCCACGCTTGAAGAAAGTGAAACCTTCACAAGGCCTGTGAGCATGGCCCCAAAAACAACGTGAAACGGGGTAACGGGCGCCACCATCATGTTGTAAAGGTTACGGGACCATATTTCTTCCAGAAAAACGACAGAAATCCCCTGCTGGGAGCGATATAGCATATCCCAGAGCAGCAAACCGCCCAAAAGGGCCTTTGCGGTTCCCGCCATATGGATTGTTCCCTGTTTCAGATAAAGCGTCAGGAACCCCCAGACCAGAAGGTCCAGAAGGGGCCAATAAAAAATCTCCATCCAACGGGGTAAACTTCTCCGGTAAAGGTACAGTTGCCTCAGAAGGATCCCAAGCATCGGCCGAATGGCAAACCAGGGAACCGGTTTCCTGGGGGCCAACCTCCGGGAATCAATGGGATCAACCACACACACTTCCTTTCTGGTCGGATGCCGTGATGCCCTGACTCTCTCGGGCTTCTGACATGGATTTCAGAAAAACGGACTCAAGGTCTGACGACTCAAATTTCCGGCACAACTCATCCGCAGTCCCTTCGGCCACCATTCTTCCTGATTCAATCAGCAATATCCGGTCCGAAAGACGTTCCACTTCTCGCATATTGTGTGAGGTATAGACAAGCCCCAGACCGGAATTCCGGACATGGCCCTGGAGCAGGACACGGATCTCCTGTGCCGCTTCAGGATCCAGGGTTGCAGTCGGTTCGTCAAGGAACAGGACTTCCGGGGAAGAAAGAAGCGCCTTGGCAATTCCGAGGCGAGCAATTTGCCCGGTTGACAGTTTGCCCACCCGGATTCTTGCCAGGTCACCCAAGGAAAACGTCTCGAGAATCCTGGTCACGGCCCTTCGGGGATTGGGGAGGTCATAAACAAGGGCGAATACGTCAAGATTTTCCCGAACAGTCAAAGAATAAGGCAGAGAAAGATCCGTGGAGGCATAGTTGATGCGGTGAGCAATCCTTCTGCGGTGACGGGTCACATCCTCCCCAAACAAATGGATCGTTCCGGAATCAGGAACAAGCAATCCCAGAAGCATCTGGATCAGTGTGGATTTTCCAGCACCATTCGGGCCAACAATGGACAGGACCTCGCCCCTGGAAACCGAAAGGGAAATGTTGTCCACCGCAGACGGACGGTCCTTGGAAAAACGTTTGACAAGATTTCTTGCAACAAGTCCATCCCCTTCATTCACCGGACGGTCCCGCTTTCAGGTTTGTAAAATGGAGCCGGTACCGTTTTCCAATGTTCCCCTCCAACCCTGTAAAGGATACAAACAGATCAAAGGATGGCGTTCTGGGAAGGATTGAAAAATGAATGGGAGACTGAACCGTTTCTCCTGGGGAAAAAACATGATCCCGATCCCAGACCATTTCTCCCTGTGAGGCGCCCTGTTTCCCGTCAACCCAACGAGGAGGAGTGGACAAAACATAGGAAAAACGTTGCCCATTCCCCGCCCCACCCAAAAAATGAAGGGAAAGGAGCAAATCCAAACCTTTTTGAGACACATGGATTGAAGAGATTGCCGCATCAAATACCCTTGTCCGAATAAAAGCAACGGTGGGTCCCGACCCGGCGGACCTTGGAAACAGGGATGTAGGGGGAACGGGGAGCGGGACCTGATCCACACCCCCTTCACCAGGCTTTGAAAGGGAATGCCTGTTCGGAAGTGTCATGTAGAAAAAGATCGTATAGAACACCCCCGACAAAAAGAGTGTCGTGGCCAATCCCCCCATCAACCAGAACAAGCGGCGCGACCTTTTACTCGGATCCCGATGGGAAACGCCAAGAGATTCGAATCGTGTGCGATCATCATCCATAACGAGCTCTCCAATCGGCCTTCAGAGGCCTCCAGATTCAGAACCAGATCGAAATACCCGAAACCAGCGGCGTCAGGAAAAGGACTGTCCCATTCATGATGAGTCCGGTTGGGTCCATCTCTACAAAGACACCCATCGGATATTCTG
Source organism: Nitrospirota bacterium (assembly GCA_021785195.1). Lineage (GTDB taxonomy): Bacteria > Nitrospirota > Leptospirillia > Leptospirillales > Leptospirillaceae > JAJYGC01. The sequence continues at coordinate 42,584 of JAJYGC010000002.1, read as the reverse complement.
GAACATGCCATTCCATGCCACCCCCCATATCGAAAAGCAGTCCATAAGGATGCCCGTCAAAACCGGTTGTTCCCGAAGCAGACAATGAAGCCATGCCAATATCCCCGCGAAAATAAGGAGAAAGAGTTCCCCATGCCGTCCAGCTCCCCGGAAGAATATTTCCAAACGACCAGGCGCCCCCTCCCTTGAAAAGGAACCCTGTGATGCTGGCTGATCCCGGAATGGGGCCTGCAGCGGGAGCAGTTCCGGAAGTGGATGAAAACAGATTTCCCGATGAAATGGGAGAAGACAATGTGGGTCCCGGGGTCATTTGCAGGTAGGAGAAAGAGGCGATCCAACGAAAATTGCCGGGGTGCCGTCCAGGGCGATAGGAAAGCTCGGCCCCCACTGAAAGAGCACTGTTAAAGTAGGCAGAGTTGCCACCCCCAGTCGGAATGAAATACCCCACCATCGGAGCAATTGTCCACTGGTCAGGAAGAGGTTGCCGCTCCATGTCCACAGCAGGAGGAGCCGTCGGGCCAGGTAGGTCGGGGGTATCGGCCGCCCAAATGGGAATGCCCATCCAGAGATCGGACACAATCAGGGAAATCATGACAAAGAGAACTCCAGCAAGCCTCACGGTAGCGCCCCGAGAGGAAGATGCCCATGCTTGAAATCATAATTGGTCCCCATATCCTTCTTCAGACGGGCCAGACTAATGGCATAATCCGCCTGGGCCTGAACAAGGTCGGCACGTGCTTTGGCCAAATCACGTTCGGTCTGGGTCACCGCAACCGTCGTTCCCGTCCCGACCTTGAACTGGGTTTCAGCAAGATCAACATTCCGTTCTGCTTGGTTCGTCAGTGCTTTTTCATCCCGGATTTTCTCTCGCGCTGTCTTTAAGGTGAAGAGATCAGAAAGAACATTCTGGATGACTTCCTGTCGGAGATCTTCCTTCTGGAATCGGATCTGTCGAAGTTGTGCCCGGGCCTGGCGCACCTGTTGCACATTCAGGAATCCATTGAAAATGGGAACTGTCAAAGTCGTTGCAATAGACCAATTGTAAACTAGGGGGAAAAACTCGCTGTCAAGACTGTAGGCCCCCGTCGACTGCACAGTTGGCAAAAACTGCGCCTGATTGAACTTCACCGCTTGGCGCTGGGCAGATTCTTGCTGATCAATCTGCTTCAGGTCCGGTCGATTGTCAATTGCGATGGAGACAACCTCTTCCGGCGTAAATCGGATTTTTCCCGAGGGATGAAGCGATGCGACCCGATAGGGACTGTGACCGATCACACCCATCGCCCGATTGAGTGCCAACTGATCCACATGGAACTGGTTGCGATCCTGCACCTGGGTCAGCAACGCGTTGGACAGATTGACTCGGGCATTCAAGACATCGTACGCATTAGCCACTCCATCGTGGAATCTGGCCTTGGCGACTTCCAGTTGAAGCCTGTAGTCCGCAAGAGTCAATTTGTCCACATTCAGAAGTTCTTGATCCTTCAAAACGCTGAAATAGGCTTTTTCCACACCAAATACAATATCGGTCACAGTCTTGGCTGCACTTTGGTGCGAGGCCCGGTACAACGCTTCGTTCTGCGCAACCTGTGATCGGCGCCTGCCAAAGGCAAACAGGGTTTGTGTCAGCGTCAGCTGGGCTTGATAGAAGTCAAAGGAAACCGGAGACTCAGGAATCGTGAATGGGAAACCTGGTTGTGGACCAAAGTTTCCTGTTTCCCGGGTATACGTGGAACCACCGTTCAGCGTGGGATAATACTGGCTTCTTGCGATGCCTATTCCCGCCTGGGCACTCGAAACGCCAGCATTGGCCGCCCCCAACTGGGGATGGCTTCTCAATGCCAGGGCCAGGGCGTCCGGAAGGGTAAGGACAAATACCTTTGAACGGTTCCCGGCCCCATGGTTAAACAAAGGGCTGCCCTGACCAGGGGCCGCATCGGCACGGAAAGGCAAAACTGGATTCATGGCCGACAGGATCAAGCAAAGGGAAAAAAGCAATCTGATAAGCAAAGAGTCCCTAAACACTATGATCCCCTTGTGGGTCCCCTGTTTGTGGCTCAAATCAACAAACACCACTTCCCTTGGTTTGTCCGCTTTCAGCATTTGCCGATCGCAATAGCCTTTACACATATTAAAAAATTATTGCATAATGGATTATGAAAAACAGCTTCCGGAAAAACAAATAATGCCTTGTTAAACAATATTTTTTTTAAAAAGTTCCGAGGAGCATCAAATGACCCTATCACAAATTCATACATTCATCGTTGTGAGTCAAACGCTGAATTTCACCCAGGCGGCAAGAGAACTGGGAGTAACACAACCAGCGATCAGCACACAGATCCAGCTGCTTGAAGATGAGTTCCAGACAAAACTCTTTAACCGGGTCGGGCGGCGGGTCTACCTAAGCCAAACCGGACTTCTGTTTCTGGAACAAGCCCGATTGATTCTGGAACAGGTCTCGCAAAGTACCGATGCGATGCAACGATTCAAACCCGCTTCCAAAGTAGAACCCATTCAGCTCGGGATCGGTTTCGGAACCGGGTTTGGAGATGATACACCGTTCCTTAACTACCTTCGAGGGACATACAAGACACAAACCATCCAGACCCATCAGGCCCTGGACGACGAACTGGTTCAGGAACTCGATAGTCACGCGGCGGATATGGTCCTGACACAGATTCCCGAGGAGACCCCCTGCTATGAAGATCTTATCAAAAGATTCGATCTGAACCCGATCCAGAAAACAAATATCCTCGTGGTGGCCGCTCCACACATGGCATCGGGAAAGTGGAGACGGGATCCCAAAATCCTGGAGGAATATCCGCTCATTCTACCTTCTCGACACACATTTTTCAGGGACTACATTGAGAGCATTTTTTCAAACCTTTCCCTAAAAACAAATGTCACTCTTGAGACATCCGATACCGAGCTCGTGAGAAAGGTACTGTTGTCGGGAATTGGAATCGGAGTGCTGCCAGCCATCAATATCAAAAAGGAACTGGATAACGGAGCCCTGACCGGGCTCTCGGTTCCAGCACTCTCCAGCACTTCAGTCCTCGGGGTTCTGACACGAAAGGGTGAAGCCGCACAAATCCCATCCCCCCTTCATCTCGGGGTCAAGATTCTGACCTCTGGATGGATTTCCCTGACACCATAAACAAGGGTTCATCCCCAACATTTGCCATTAAACTGGGGTTCCCGTGGACTCTTCCCAAACCTTGTCGACCTGAGACTTCCCCTGGACGGGAAATCGTCTATGAAACGATAAATAGGTTGTCGGGACCAGGATCAGAGTAAAAACCGTTGCCAGTGTCAATCCGCCAATCACCGCACGTGCCAGGGGAAGGCTGTTCGAACTTCCAATATCGAAACCCAATGCCATTGGGATCAGACCAACAACCGTGGCCAGACTGGTCATTACGACAGGTCTGAGCCGGGTCCTTCCGGCACGGACGACCGCTTCCTCCAATCCCAGCCCTTCGTCCCTCTGGAGCCGGTTTGAATAATCCACCAACAGCACCCCGTTGCTGGCCGCAATCCCCACCGTCATGATCACCCCCATAAAAGCGATCGTCGAGAACGGGGTCCCCGTCAGGAAGAAGATCCAGATTACCCCGATAAAACTCATCGGGACCGAGAACATGATGACAAAAGGGTCCAGCAATGAGCGAAACTGAGTCGCAAGAACCATATAAACAAGCAGGATTGCAGCCACTCCGGCAAGCGCGAGGGACAAAAATGCCCCCTTCTGCTGGGCGATCTGGCCAGACAAAACGATTGAAAAGCCTTCGGGAACCGGAGCATGGGACAGAAATGCCCGAAGGTCCTTGGCAATTTCCCCCAGAGGCCTGCCGACCGGGTTTGCAGAAATGGTGATGAGGCGGGTCATACGCTTTCGGTCAATCTCGTTCGGACCGGACGATTCCTTGATCGATGCAATATCCCTCAGGAGGATCGGCTGGCCATTCGCATTGGTCAGGAAAACATTCTTGAGACTTTCGAGAGATTCCCGGTATGGACGATCAAGTTGCACGACAATATTGTATTCATTGCCGGTGGAAGGGTCCGTATAGATCGACGGATTATTTTCGTTCCCGACAAAACTCCATAACACGGTGGAGGCAACCTGCTGGACCGAAAGACCAACCATTGCAGCCTTGACACGATCCACGTGAACATCAAGCTCTGGAAAGTGAAAATCATTCGGAAGGACCTGAACATCTCCCATTCCCCGAATTTTTCTCATCGAATTCGCAACATTTTCTGCCAACTGTTCCCCAGTGGCCAGATCATATCCATAGATTTCCACATCGATGATCCCCTGGTAGCCAAAGTTCAGGATTCGCTCGATCAGCCCCCCCGGCATAAAATAAATTCCCACCCCTGGAAACATGCCCCTCATCGCCGTCCGGACCCGGTCCATTAACTGCTCAGAGGTTTCTTTCCGCTTGTCAGGACTTACGAGATTGACCTGGACAAAAGCCGTATCTGGGCCAGTATTGGCCGTAAAGACGGAAGCTGCCCCATTCGTTCCCCGTCCTGCCGTACTTCGTAGACCAATATTGGAAGCAATCACGCGGATGTATTTGGAAGGCAATGACTTTTGGACCACTTCCTCAACCGAGCGAGCCACCTGTGCCGTCAGCTCTATCCGGGATCCCGGAGGTGTCTGGATGTTGATGGTAAACTGGCTTTCATCCGGTGCCGGGAAAAATTCCGTCCCGATAAAGTGAATGAGTGGCAAGGAAAGGAGAAAGGAAGCCAGAACTCCCAAAAAGACCTTCCGGCGATGGTGGATCGCATAGGACAAGAGCAGTCCGTATTTTTCTTCTATTTGGTGAAAAACTTTCTGAAACCAGACAAAAGGTCCTTTTCTCTCCATAAGAATTGTCCGGTCCGGTCGGAGGAAGCGGTAACATAAAAGGGGAGTCACCATCCTGGAAACGAAGAATGATGCAAATAGGGCAAAGGTTATTGTCAAAGCCATGGGGGTAAAAAGAAGTCGGCCAATCCCTTTCATGAAAAGGATGGGAAAAAATACAACCACTGTCGTAATGGTGGAAGCCAGGATCGGCATGGCAACCTCCCGTGCGGCAGCCAGAAGAGCCTGAGGGCGGGGAACCTGGTCCTGGGAAAAATGACGATAGATATTTTCGAGCTCGACGATCGAATCATCCACGAGTCGGCCGATTCCGAGCGCTAGCCCTCCAAAGGTGAAGATGTTCAGTGTCTGATGCGAAAAGTATAGAAAGGTAAGTGCTGCCAGTGCCGAAAGGGGGATGGCCGTTGCAATGATGAGCGTTGCGGAAATATTTCCAAAAAAGAGGAGGATGACAAGAATCGCCAGAAAAGCCCCTTGAAAGATCTCATGATAGAGACTTTTGATTGATTGACGAATATACATTGACTGATCAAAGGATGTATCCAGATGAACGCCAGCTGGAAGTCCACGCAGTTTTGGAAGGGCAGCCCTCACAGAATCGACAACTTTTACAGTGTTGGATCCGGGCTGTTTGTTGACCGCAAGGTAGACCGCGTTTTCCCCATTGACCCGAACGATATTGGTCTGCGTTTCAGCAGAGTCACTGACCCTTGCAAAATCTTTCACATAGATCGGAACAGTTCGCCCATCCGGGGACTTTTGGGTTGAAACGGCCACATGCTGAAGCGTGTCCACCAGATTTCGAGTGATCTGGTTATTTGTAAAAAGGTTGTAATCCTTCGATCCAGCCTTGATGTCCCCGGACGGAAGAATGAGGTTGGCCTGGTTGATTGCATTCACGACCTGCATGATCGAGAGATTTCGGGCAAACAATTCATGAGGATTCAAATTGATATTGATTTGCCGGACCTTGCCTCCATTGACCGTCGCCTGGGAGACATTGGGAAGCTGTTCGAGCTGGGGCTCAATCGTGTTATAGGCCAGATCATAAAGCTGGATCTGATTGAGATTGGGATCGGAGACTGTCACCGATACCACTGGGATGTTCGCAATGTCAAACTTCAGGATAAATGGCTGCTGGATTCCAGGGGGAAGCTGATTCAGGATCTGGCTGATCTTCTGGACCGCCTGAACCATGCCGGCATTGAGGTCTTCCCCCCAGTTGAACCAGACCTGAATGGCCGAAACCCCTTCCCTTGATTGCGACTGGATATGGGAAACATTATCAATACTAGAAAGAGTCTTTTCGAGGGGATAGCTCACACTCCTCTCGACATCCAGAGGAGACGCCCCAGGGTAGATCGTACCGATAATCAGGACAGGAACCGACAGGTTGGGAAACAGATCGATCGGCAAACGCGAAATGGACTGGGCCCCAATAAGAATGAGCGCCAGGGAAGCCATCAAGACCCCTATTGCATTTTTAAGAGCCAGCCGCGTCAGCCACATATCGGGAAGTGGTCAGGACTTCTGGGAAAGGCCAGGGGAAAATACAGGCGTATATGGTTTTGGTAAAACGGTTTCCCCATCATTTAAATGTTGCTGGCCAGGAACAACAATCTGATCGGAAGGAGTGACTCCTTCCGTCACCTGGAGCAATGCACCTCCCTGGATTCCAAGAACCACCGGAACGCGATGGAGAACCATTCCTTGATCGACACGATAAACGAACGTCCTTTCCTTCCTCCTGACCACGGCATCGCTAGGGATCACCACCGCATCACTGATCGTACGAAGATGGAGAATGGCCCTTGCATACATGCCCGGTTTCAGGACACCATCCGGATTGTGCATGTCAATCTCCACGGCCAATGTTCTAGTCTGAACATCCAGTGCCGGATTCATCCGGGTAATCACACCCGGAAAAACCCGGCCGGGATAGGCGTCCGCATGCACACGGACCGGCAGGCCAACCCTAAGATACCTTACATCACTCTCCGGTACGCTAATGACAACTTTGACCAAATGAATGTCAACCACTGTAAAAAGGGGGCTCTGGTTGGATGCCACCGCAGCGGTTGATGCCGGAATTGTCGCACCGGGGTCAACCATTCGATTGAAAATATATCCATCAAAGGGTGCTTTGATCTTGGTATACTCCAACTCTTTTGTGGCATAGTCGACAGACGCCTGGGCCTGCTGGCACTGCTCCTTCGCAAGATCATAAGAATCGTGGGAAACAAGGTTTTTTGCCAGAAGTTTTTTGTACCTGTCGGCATTCAGGCAGGTGTAGTCACGAGTGGCTTGAGCCTGCTGGAGTTGTGCCCTGTAGGTCGTATCATTGATTCTGGCCAGGGTTTGCCCTTTCTTGACATGAAACCCCCTTCGGACGGAAATCGAATCAAGGTATCCACTCACCTGGGAATAGATCGCCGCCTGGTTGATCGGCTGGATATCGGCCGTCAGGGTGATGGTCTGTGAAATCGGCTGCACAATGGGTCGGGTGACAAAGACTGCAACTGGCGCTTTCATTTCTGAAACCTGTTTTTCCCGGACGGACGAATGATGGGAAAATCGGTAACCGATGAGAACTACCGTTCCTAAAATGAGAACCAGAAGTCCCAGTTTTCCGGCCTTATTCATGTGCCACAACCCCTTTATTGTTCCGTTTTTGAATTTGACCCAGTGGGTTCATTCCCGTATCCCGGATCAGATTCGCCCTTGCAATCTTGTACCCGTAAACAGCCTGGACATATTGGGCACGGGCTGCCGCCAGATCGGCTTCGGCTTGGGTTACGGCGACTGCCGAACCCACGCCAACTCGATACTGTCCCTCTGCCAGCCGAAGACTCTCACGAGCTTGTGACAGAAGTGCCCTCGTTGTATTGATCCGCTCCGATGCTGTTTCCATGTTGTAATAATCCTGTTTCACTTGCATCATGAGGTTCTGGCGTAGACTTTCCTCCGCATCTCTTGCTGCAGCCAAGGTTTTTTGCGCCTGGGCGACCTGATGTACTGTAAGAAACCCGGAAAAAATCGGGACCGAGATTGTTGCACCCAGAAACCAGTTATACGTCAGGGGAAAGAAGATGCTGGCATAGGAATAACCAGCAGTCGCGCCAACAGAAGGCAAGTATGTACTTTTGTAATAAAGTTCATTTTGTCGATCGGCCTTTTCCTGCTCTTTCATCGAGAGAAGGTCAGGACGACGGTCCATGGCATAGTGGAGAAGAGACTCAAGCCCTTGATCCATCGGAACATAATTCAATGACGTCAATACATTAAACTTGCCCCCATACACAACCCCCATCGCATTCAAAAGACCGACCCGAGCAACCTTCACATTGTTCCGCGCCGTAATGAGATTCAGCTTTGCGTTGGAACTGTTCACTTCCGCATTCAGGACGTCGAATTTCGAAGCCGTCCCGACCTGGTACTCTCCATTGGCGACATGCAACTGATCTTCATAATCCTTGAGCGTTTTCTGGGCGGCATCCACTAAAAGGACATCCTGGGCCAGGGTATCGTATGCAATTTCCACATTGGCCAACAAAGACCATAGAGTCCATAACGCCTGCTGTCCCAAAGAATTCGCATTATGCCTGGCTTGACGGACCTGGGTAATGCGCTGGCCAAAGGTAAAGAGGGTCTCTGAAATATTGGCCTGGGCCTGGTAATAGTCAAATCCGGTGTTGTTCGGCGGCAGAATCACATTGTAGAGTGAAGGGGGAAATCCTGGAGATATAACAAAGTTGCCGGTTTCATATGTGTACCCTGCCCCAACGGAAAGATGCGGGTAATAATTCGAAAGGGCCTGACCAACAATTTCCTTATTGGCCTGATATGTATGTATCGCTTGCCGGTACTGTGGGTGGGCCTTTATGGCAATTTCCATCGCCATGTCCAGGGAAAGAGTCCTGGGTATTGGGAGAGATAGTGGCTTTGAAGGGATTGATGGTGGTTCAGGGTTTGGATCTTGGGATCCGGCTAAAGCATTGCCCGCAAAAGGGACGCAAAACAGCAACAATGCAGGAAAATAAAGGCGCAAACAACGCCTAACCAGGAAATCCATCATTTCTGCTTCCTCTTTTCCCCTAGCACCACAACAGTAGGGACAAGGATTCCTTCCAGAAACAAAGAGACAATCTCCTGGGTCCGCAAAATGGGCCTTCCGTCAGGCTCTTCCGACGGGGAGGGGAAGAGTGCCTCTGCCCACAACGCACCCATCAGGGATTGGGAAAAAAGCCAGACGTCCGTATTCGGGCGAAAGATCCCCATCTTTCGCCCTTGCTCCACCACATTAACAACCATTCCGATTCGCTCCTTCCTGTAGCGAATCATCTTTTCTGAAGTACACTTATCTTTCGGCTCTTCGATCGCCATCACCGTAAAGATGTCCAAATGCAACCGAATGAAATGAGCCATGGAAAAAGCCATTTCGCAGAGTTTTTCGACAGGACCGATATCCGTCCTGTCACAAACATCCCTGAGAAGACTGAGGAGTTGTTCATGTCCCAAATCAAGAATCTGGGAATAAAGCTCTTCCTTATTCGTAAAATAGCGATAAAGTGTGCCCTTTCCGATCCCGAGGATCCGGATCAGGCCGTCAAGCGTAACCTGATCATATCGCCTTTCGGCAAAAAGGTTGGCGGCACGTTCTATAATATGGTGTCTGGCCTCATCGAAAGACAAATGACGCTTTGAAAAAGACGATGGGACCAGAAACGACTTCCCTACCTTATCCATACCATCCGTCTCAAAAATAAAATGTTGAACCCACAATAACCGGAAGGATTGTGACTGTCTGCGGTCCCAAAAGAAACCACTGGGAGCGGACTTCCGCAAAGAAGCCCACAGGAAACTCAGGCGCCCTCCCCTCAACTCCCAGGCCGACATCAGCCATCAAACCGCTGCTTCTTCCATTTTCCAACACCGAGTTTGAGACACTTGAGGTCACACCACCAAGGTCGGCACGAATATACGGGATCCAGGGTTGCCTTTTAAAAAACTGGGGGAAGAATGGATTCATCGCAAGGCGACTTCCCAAGTACCCCTCAGAAAAATCCGATGACATTCCGTTTCCGGATGACTTGAGGGGTGGGGAAACATGAGGGGAGTCCATGGCAAACCCTCCCCCCACCATAATTCTGACTCCTGTACGAACTCCGTAAGAAATTTCGCCAATCCCCCCAAGCGAGTTCGCAAAGTAGTTTTCTGGTTGAGGGGTTTGAGAAAATACATACAGGAAGCCGATTGACAGACCAAACTTTCCGAATGTTTCGTCAAACTTTCCTTCTTCTGAAGAAGTGGAAACAGTTTGGTCCGAAGCCGAACCACTATCGGGTAAAACATTCGAGGCAGCCGCTGGAGCGGATCCTGAAGGGGGAATGGCAAAAGAATTCCCTGCACCCACCAATAAAATCAACGCCACAACGAAAAAGGGTAAAATACAAGAAAGAATAGGTCGGGACATAGCCCCTCCAGACTCTGAAACATGACTGATTGGATTATTTCCCGGGTCAAGCCATTTAAAAACTGACCAGTCAGTCAAGAATACCCGGAAGCATTTTCTAACGTCAATTCTTACCGTTTTCACCCCATTGGAATGACTTCACCAACCCGACAATCATTGACTGACAGTCTCTTTGCCTTATAGAATGAGAGGATGAAAATATCACCCTCCCCTGTTCCAATTCACAGAAACACATTCCGAATCGGAGTTGTGCGTTTCCCCGGCACCAACTGTGACCAAGATACTTTTGAAGCCATTCAAGTCATTTCCAGATTTGAACCGGTCTGGGTTTCTTACGAATCTGCTTCGCTTCCGCGTCTTGATGCTGTCATTCTGCCGGGGGGCTTTTCTTACGGGGACTATCTGAGAACTGGAGCCATCTCTGCCCAAGCCCCTGTCATCAAAGCCATCCGGAAGTTCGCCGAAGAAGGAAAGCCGGTCTTGGGAATATGCAATGGATTTCAGATCCTTGTTGAGGCAAAGCTGCTCCCGGGAGCCCTCTTGGTGAACTCTTCACGGAGCTTTATCTGCGAAGAAACTCCTTTGCTCGTCCAGAGTTCGGAAACTCCGTTTTCGCGGTTACTGAAAGAAGGCTCAAGGATCTCATTGCCCATCGCACATCAGGAAGGACGCTATTTTCTGCCGGAAAGCGCACTCCGCGAACTTGAACAGAATCGGCAAGTCATCTTTCGATATCTCTCCAATCCGAACGGATCAGCCCATGATATCGCGGGAGTATCCAACCGTTCAGGAAACGTAGTTGGACTCATGCCCCACCCCGAACGGAGAATGCACTCCAGCACAACAGGTTCGGACGGACTTCTCATCTTTGAATCCCTGCTGACCTCCCTTCTTCAACTCAATCCCGTTTCCGACAACGCAAAGCCCACTGAGCTGTCATGGGCGATTTCCCGGGGCTGACCCTGCAACAGTCGACCCGTAAGGATCATAAGGATGTGAGTGCTCTATTGTCGTTCCCTAAACCCATCAGACCAGAAATGGAATTCCCATGACAACTGCCGCCTCTCGCTTTCGAATTCCCGCCTCAGAAATGGAGATGATCCAAGCCCTCATAGGCAGGGAACCAACACTGACAGAGGAGGCTGTGTTCTCCGCCATGTGGAGCGAACATTGCAGCTATAAATCGTCCAGGACCCATCTTCGCTCCTTTTCGTCAAAACATCCCCGGGTTCAGGCAGGACCCGGGGAAAATGCTGGAATCGTCCATGTTCGGGATGGGATTTGCCTGGCGTTCAAGATGGAAAGCCATAATCACCCCAGCTTCCTCGAGCCTTTTCAGGGTGCAGCAACCGGGGTCGGAGGAATCCTGCGGGATGTCATAGCGATGGGTGCCAAGCCGATTGCCCTATCAAACAGTCTTGTATTTGGTTCCCTGCGACACCCTCGTCATCGGACCCTTTTTCGAAGGGTTGTAGAAGGAATCGCAGGGTACGGGAATCCCATCGGCGTGCCAACCGTGGGGGGGGAAGTCTGGTTTGACGATCGTTACAAGGACAACATTCTGGTCAACGTCATGGCCGTAGGAGTGGTCATGGACCATTCCATCATGTCGGCAAAAGCATCCCGTGAAGGGCTTCAGGCAGTTTATATTGGGAATCGGACCGGACGTGATGGCGTATCCGGAGCTGCCATGGCTTCCCGAGGGTTTTCCAGCGATGGGGGAGATCTTCGCCCACAGGTCCAGATTGCAGACCCCTATGCCGGCAAGAACCTGATGGAGGCCACGTTAGAAATTGCACGACTTCACCTCGCTGACTCCATCCAGGATATGGGAGCCGCGGGCTTGACCAGTTCCTCAACCGAGATGGCGGGACGTTCTGGTCTTGGAATGGAGCTGGATGTTTCCAAAGTCCCTCTCCGAGACTTTACGATGGAGCCATGGGAAATTCTTCTTTCAGAATCCCAGGAACGGATGCTAGTCCTCGCTATTCCGGAGAATGTGGAAAAGATTCGTGAAATTGCCACAAAATGGCACCTGTCCTCAGATGTGGTCGGGCAAACAATTTCGAGGCCAAACTTCATTGTCCGCAAAGGATTACAAATCCTCGCCGATTTGCCCATTTCCTATCTGACAGAAAATGCCCCCCTCTACAACCGGCCCATTGAAACCTCCCCGACAGACAGAGTGGCATTGACAGCCCCTTCCCTCTCAGGGCGACATAGCCTTGCGAATATTTTTCAACAGATGCTTGATCACCCCAATGGAGGAAATCCCCGGTGGATCTACCGACATTTTGATTTTGAGGTCCAGACGCGGACTATTCTGGGACCAGGACATGACTCTGCCGTGCTGAGCATGAAAGATCCAAAACAGACCGGGATAGCCATTTCTGTTGTTTCATTGCCGCATGCATGCTCAAAAGATCCTTATCGGGGAGGTTCTCTTCTTGTCACAAAAGCTGTGACGGAATTGGCCGCAGTAGGAGCATTCCCGTTGGCCATCACAGACTGCCTGAATTTTGGAAATCCGGAAAATCCGATCATCATGGGAAGCTTTCAGAGTGCAGTCAGGGGTATTGCAGAAGCTGGAATTGCCCTGAATATCCCGGTAGTTTCAGGAAACGTCAGCCTTTATAACGAAACGAACGGGAATAGTATCCCTCCCAGCCCGATGATTGGCATCACCGGGCTTCTTCCTTCCATTCAGAAAAGAATTTCCGGACAGATTCCCATATCTGGTCTTCGAATTGCGATTGTGGGCCAGATACAGGACCTGTCATTGGGAGGATCCTATCTTGACTGGATCTTGGAAGATGCAATTCGGGACGCTGTCCCTTCACCAAGTTATGATGATCTCAAAAAACTGGCATCCTTCATGATGACCATTGCCCACACACAGAGAATCGCCAGTGCCAGAGCTGTTGGTCGTGGGGGGATCTTACGGAGCCTGCTCATGATGGTCTCCCACGATCCTTGGCTTGGGGCATTTCTGGATTTATCCCACTCGATCGATCCACTTCCTTTTTTCTTTTCAGAGTCCCCTGGGCGGATTCTCCTAGCCTTTGCACCGGATGCGGAACAATGCCTTCTTGAAACAGCTTCGGAATGGGGAGTCCCCTTCCAGATGATTGGATATACAGCCCGAAACAGCTGGTTCATCCGTTATCGGGACATGGACGGAATCCAAAAAGAATGGACAGAATCCCTCTCTGGACTCAAGCACAGATTTGATACGTCCCTGTCACAATTCATGGAGGAACTTCCTTGATCAACCCGATGGATAAACCTTCTACAATGGATGACGATCATTTTCATGAGGAATGTGCCGTTTTCGGGATTTTTGGTCATCCAGAAGCCTCCAGAATGACCTACCTCGGTCTGTACGCCCTTCAACACCGGGGTCAGGAAGGAACTGGAATCGCCACAATGGATAAAGGACGCCTCATTCTCAGAAAGGCCCAGGCACTTGTTTCAGAGTTTTACACGGAAGCAACCCTGAACGATCTTCAGGGACTGTCGGCTATTGGACACAACCGCTATGCCACGGCAGGAGGCGACTCCGAGAGAGAACTCCAACCATTGACTGCCTACTTTAGTGATGGTTCCATGGCACTGGTACATAACGGGAATTTGACAAATGCGATGGAAATCAGGAAAGACCTTGAACAAGAAGGGGCACTCTTTACAACCGATGTCGACTCGGAAGTCCTCGTTCATTTGATCGCACGATCCAGGGGTTCCGGATTGGTTGATCGCGTCGCCTACGCGTTGGGATCAGTCAAGGGATCCTACTCATTATTGGCCCTTCTTCCTGACAAAATTCTGGGTATCCGGGATCCTCTGGGACTGCGCCCATTATCAATCGGACAACTTGGGGACGCCTATGTCCTCGCATCGGAAACATGCGCCTTTGACCTGATCGGGGCCACATTTATCCGCGATGTCGAGCCAGGGGAAATGGTGATCATCTCGAATGAGGGACTTGAATCCCACAGGCTTTTCCCCAGAAGGGAAGATGCCCCATGCATTTTTGAACTGGTCTATTTTGCCCGTCCAGACAGTCAGGTTTTTGGAATCCCTGTTTACGTTTCCCGAAAGCGTCTGGGAAACCGGTTGGCCCTATTGCACCCGGTAGATGCAGATCTTGTGATCCCTGTTCCCGATTCGGGAGTCGCTCCTGCCCTCGGGTACTCTGAAGCCTCTGGCATTCCACTGGATATGGGCCTTGTTCGAAACCATTATGTTGGTAGAACATTCATCGAACCCAAACAGTCCATCCGTCATTTTGGAGTCAAAATCAAACTGAACGCTGTTCCTCAGGTCCTGAGAGGAAAAAGAGTGGTGGTGATAGATGACTCCATCGTGAGAGGAACAACCAGTCGTAAAATTGTCTCCATGTTACGGGCGGCAGGGGCCAAAGAAATTCATATGCGGATTGCTTCAGCTCCGATTGTTTCCCCCTGTTTTTATGGGATCGATACCCCGACCCGTGGGGAGCTCATCGCTTCCACCCACAATAACGAAGAGATCCGCCGATATCTGAAAGCTGACTCACTTGGTTATCTGACCGTTGAGGAGATGGAAGATGTCATGAGGGAATGTCGTTCTGACTCCCAAAACGGATTTTCAGGAGCAAATGGCAATTTTTGCAATGCGTGCTTTACAGGTCAATACCCTATCCCCTTTACACAGGAAGAACGCCTGCAACACGGCTTATTTGACACGGTCCCACCTTTGCAGCCCCTTCTCTTCCCTTTGGATGAAATGGAATAGGAGCTAATGACCAGGAGGACCTGATTCGAGAAGGTCCTTATTGACCGTGCTGTTTGGCGGGACAATGCTCACTGAAATTTGTGTTATGTATCCGTTTTTCTCTGAAACAGCCACATATCCGAACTGCTTCTTAAAGATCAGGTAAGGGTCCCTTCCATAAGGAACGACCCAACTGGGACGCAAGGCTCCAGGATCAGTGGGCGAGTATTTTTCCCCCACATAGAATCCACCCAATTCTTGGGAACCCCATTTTTTTTCAAAAATCGCATAGTAAAGATTCTGCCCATGAAAAATCAGTCGAATCCCGCGCCCAGAATAATACCAAATCGTTCGACCATACAATTCTATTGGGGGAGTCTTTGGCAGTCCAATCTTTTTCTGGACAGCCACCATCGTTTCCCCTGGGTTGAGGAAGAAAGAGTCTTTTTCCACCTTTTCATCTGGAGGAGGTTGAGGAAAGGAAAGATGCGGATGTGTTCCCCGAATGAGATATCTCCAACCCGGCAAAGCTGAAAGTTTTTGAAAGATCACCGCAGATTGTCTGGAATGGTTGTTCATCGTATTCCACACTGCAAGATCATACATTAACTTCGGATCGTAAGTCGCTTTGTGGAGGGCTTCATTAAACAGACGCATCCCCTTGATAGAGTGCTGGTGCATCAGGAGAGAAAAAGCATAATCAGCCTGATACCATGGAGAATTGTCTATCAGGTTGAACGCCCTTCGGAAAAATGTCCTCGCCTCTTTTTTGTGTCCTTTCAACAACAGGATCCGTCCCTTCCCATTCAAGGAAGGGGAGTAGGCAGGGTTCAGCTTAAGGGCCAAATCCCATTCGGACTCTGCTGCATCCAGAGCCCCTATGTCTAGGGGTGTTTCCTGGGTCCGGAGAATGGGAACCGGGTCGGCCAAAAAAAGGAATCGATGCAAGGAATAGGGCCTTGTCTCGGAAAAAGACTGATAATAGGCGAGGCCTAAAAGAAAATGTCCCCCCACCGAAAGTGGAAAGAGCGAGAGGAAGCGTGAGAGATCGTAGATCGCAGTCATATTGTGATGAACAAGGACCGCCGTCTGTCCTTCAAAGAAAAATCCGGCTGCCTTAAGAACCCTTGTCTTCCGATCGAGCAGGAATTTCCCTGTTGTAAAAAGGGTTGTGTCTTTCCTTGACTTACCCAAAAGATGCACCGCATCAATGATTCCCTGATAATGATAACCTGCCAGAACCATTGCCAATGCGGCATATAACACCGGTCTAAGGGTAGGCTTAATTCCAAACTGATCGGAAAGGACTTCCCCCGTGTGAGTGGTAATTTTTTTCTCTTCCATTTCAAGGTGGGTAAACTCCTGCTCAGCCAAAAGGAAGGACAAGACTCCAGCAATCTGATCCGTGCTTTCAAGCAATCCGGAATAGACCATCCCTCGGGTCAGGACAAGTGTCTGACCATTCAGAAGGTAGGCCATTATTTTCTCTCGATCCAAAATGACGATTTTCAACCGGAATTCAGGGTGGTCAAAATAAGGACCCAGCCGAAGACTTATATCCTTGAGGGAAGCATTGACCGAACGGTTGTGAACAAGTCCGTATTTCAGAATTAATTTGTTCAGGTCTTCCTGATTACGGGTCTTCTTGTTCCGGACATCACTGACAATGTTGCCCCCAGACGACTCTCCCGGAATCTCGATTCCTTCTCCCAAGGCAAGGGGAGTGGAAAATGGCAAGAAAAGGCCCGCAATCAATACAATCAGAACGGCAAACATGGATTTTGAAATTTTATCAATGCTCCAGATACTGTACATAATCCATGATCCCTTCAGACACCGAAAATCGGGGGACATACCCCAAAAGAAGCCTTGTTGCCTCAATGGAGGCTCTGGTGTGGTTCTGGTAGAAATCATAAGGATTGTCAAAGTAATCTGTAGTCATCTGGAGATGTAGCGCCTTGTTCAATGTTTCAATAATATCGTTGAACGAAGTTTCCACTCCTGTACCAACATTGACAGTACCCGAATTCTCCGCGGAAAGTGCCAGAATATTGGCTTCCACGACATCCTTAACATAAACATGATCCCTTCCCTGTTCCCCCCATTTGAAAACACGGGGATTTTTTCCTTCCCGCATCTGAAGGTAGAGTTGGTAGATCATGCTGGAAAACTTACCCTTATGGCCCTCCCCCGGGCCAAAGACATTGAAATATCTCAATCCGATGATTGGTCGGGAATGCTCTCGGGCCGCCTTTTTGGCCATATTGTCCAGGATCATCTTGGAGAAACCATAAACATTGAGCGGATGCGGAGCCTGATCTTCACTCTGTGGACTTGGATTATTCCCATATACGGCAGCAGAGGACGCATAAACTACCCGACATGGATGAAAGGCGGCATAATCCAGAATGTGGCGAAAACCATCCACATTTTTTCTGATCATCAGGTTTTGATCCGTGACTGTTGTATCCGTAATCGAGGCTTCATGAATGATGGCATCAAACGGGGGACGATTCTTAAACAGGTCCACAAGGTCAACATTGGCCAAGTCTACACAGAAGAACTCTCCGCGAAAATTTTCAAGATTTTTGAATGTTCCCGAAGACATATCATCTAGTACGACGACATCGTGACGATCCTTTTCGAGTCTTAAAACGATATTGGAACCAACAAAACCTGCCCCACCCGTTACCAAATACCTCATACACTCTCCTTATTATTCACAGTGACTCCATCCTGCATGGAATGCACCATTTTAACCAATCCCCATTTGAATCAAAACACCCTTCTTCATGGTAGGATGCTTTCGTGAGTCTCGATGACCATCCAAAGACTATAACCAAAACAATGATCCCAGACCAGAACGCACCCCCATTAATGCTGGGAGGCCCGTTGCCCTTGTCCGATGGACAGACCCCCGTATCCTTTTTGCCAAGATTGAAGTGGGAGCGGATCCTCCAAAACAATCGATTCAAGACACTCCTGGTCGCATTTACCATTTCACAGCTTAGCGAAGGGATGACCCAGACTGCCCTGACATGGATTGCATTCAGGCTCTCTCATAACCATATCACCCTTGTGGCTACAATAGTCTTTCTCCAGACACTTGTCCCTTTCTTTATCATTTTCCCTGCGGGTTTACTAGCAGATCGAATTCCTGCCCCCCCTTTACTCGCTGCCGCCAATCTTTTCAAGGGAGCAACCTATTCTCTTCTCCCGTTATTCGCATTGCTGGGCCCCCTGACTGCCACAAAAATCCAGGCGGTAGTCATCATGACCGCAATTTTTTCTGCATTCTTCAATCCGGCCTTCAATGCTGCACTCCCATCCTTTGTTCCCAAGGATGTGATCAAAAAGGCCAACGCGTGGATCCTCATCTTTGGCCAGGGCGGCTACCTTCTTGGCCCCTTAACTGCAGGAGAACTGCTCCTCCATGTTAAAGCCCCATGGATCATCCTTATCTCAGGGACGGGATTTGTGGTTTCAGCCATCATTTTGGTCCTCATACCACCGATGAGATCGACCTCCTCCGCAACGCATGACCTACATCCCGAAGGATTCCAGCTTTCTCACATTCAAAGAGACATCCAACAGATTGGGCACTACCTCAAGGACCATCCACAAATCATCCTTGGGATTTTCTACCTCGCCCTCTTTGGCTTGATCAATGTGTCCCTACCGATTCTCTTCCCCCTCATGTCCACACAACTGTTCGGGATGGAGAAAGGCTTCTATTCCGTTTTATCGGGCATGTATTTCTCAGGATCATTTCTTGCCGGTGTCATTATTATCAGGACAACAAGACTGCACGCTATGACCCTGATCCCTGGCGGATTCCTCTTCTCAGGGATATCAATCTTCCTCCTATCCATGGATGGATCGGCATGGCTTGGCCCTGTCATTCTGGCCATCGCCGGGGCAGGGCTTTCAATGTCACAACCCCTTGTCAATGAATGGATTCAGAAAGAAATCCCAAAATCATTACTTGGAAAAACCTTCTCAGTTGCAGGAATGATCTTTCTGGTCAGTTGCTTGATTGGGATCAAGGGAACAGGCTGGTTGGCCCATAAATGGGGGGTACACCTTTTCTTGCAGTGGGTAGGAATTATTTTTGCAGCGCTCTCCATATTGTTACTCATTGCCACACATTTATTAAGAGGTGTATCCAAACGTAACACATGACCCTACTCTGATTGAACCAGAAAAACCGCTTCTCAGCCCCCACAGTCAATGGTCCCGATACAAAAAATCTCGCACAAAAGTTGCTTTAAAAGTAGCAGATGTGTTTATCCAGATTTCTCTGAGGGGAATTCAACTGTGAATAATTCGTTGGCACTTCTGAAAGAACGGGATTTCGGACTTCTACTGGGCGGTCAACTCATCTCCCAACTGGGCGAGAACCTGAATCGCGTTGCGCTCCTATGGTTTGTTTACCAACTGACCCACAGTCCAGGAACAGTCGCGATTATTGGTATTCTCCAAACCCTCCCCCCACTCCTCTTCGGGTGGCTAACAGGCGTTGCCCTTGACCGAACGTCAAAAAAGATGGTGATGCTGGGTCTCGACACAACCCGAGGGCTGCTTGTTTTATTGATTCCTGTTCTTTACTTCTTCCATATATTGACCCTTCCCATCCTTTATACGGTGGTCTTCCTGATCGCTGTAACATCCGGGATCTTTGGCCCGGCACTCTATTCCAGCATTCCAGAAATCATTCCCCAGAACAAAACGGTTGCAGCAAATGCCCTAATGCAGACAACAGGTCAGATCGGAATGCTCCTTGGCCCAATTCTTGGAGGAATTCTCGTTGCGTTCTGGAGTCCTCCGGCTGTCATGGCCATCAACGGCATCACCTTTCTGATCTCTGCGCTTTTCCTTGTGTTCATTCGGATCCCATGGACCCCTCCAACCACATCACTTTCCATCAAATCCTTTTTCAAGGAAACAGCTGGCGGATTTCAGGTCGTCTTCGGCAAGAAACATAACTATTTGCCCCTTTTTGCTGTTATGACCCTCTATGGCCTGATTACAGGTCCTCTTAACATTCTGTTGCCCATTTTTGCCAAAAGCACCCTCCATGAAGGCTCCAAAGCGTTTGGACTACTGATTTCCGCACTTGGAATCGGGATGGTACTCTCCTCCCTCTTCCTCTCTTTCTCAGCGCCACGTTCAATGGGAGTCTGGATTCGAAATGCCTTTATGTCCGCTGGTGTTCTTCTTGGAGCCCTTTCCATCGTCCATACATTGTCATGGTCGATTGGAGTCCTTATTGCTGCAGGAACCGCCCTGTCCATCGTTAACCCCTTAATCCACACAATTGTTCAGAAGAACACATCCCCTGAGCTTCTTGCCAGGACCTTCTCCACAATCAGCATAGGATTTCTGGTGGGACTGATTGTCGGAATGGCCGCCTTACCTTCCCTACTCGCTCTGCTGGGGGCTTCGAAGACACTCTTATTGATGGGAGCAGTGCTATTCGTTGGAGCATTGGTTGTTTCTGCACCTCTCATGAAACCTCAGACGCTTTCAGAGAGGGGACCCTCCGGAGAACCCATCCATCACAATGGGGTCCAACAGCTTGCTCCAGTTGAACTTCGCGAGGAATAGCCGATGAAAATAGCCATTGTTTCGACACCGTTCGTTTCAGTTCCCCCCAAAAAATATGGCGGAACAGAGTTATTCCTTTACCATCTTTCGGAAAAACTGGTGGATCGGGGACATTCTGTTACCCTCTTTGCCACCGGTGACTCCAAAACACGGGCAGAACTTGAATTCCTTTATACACAGGGGCGTTGGCCAATCAATCCAATGGATGAATTGACCCATCTTTCCTTTGCGATCAAAAGAATCAGGGAACGAAATGATATTGACCTTGTCCACCTAAATTCCCCTTACGCACTGCCCTTTGCAGACACAATGGATCTTCCGGCAGTCGTCACGCTTCACCACACTCGCACACCCGATTTTTCTCTGACCTACCAGCAGTACCCCGCTTTCCATTATGTTTCAATCAGCCAGTCCCAAAAAAACCAGGAAATTCCTCTGCCCAATTTTTCGGTGATTCATCATGGTCTGGATCCCAATAGCTATCCACCTTCCTACTCTCCGGAAAACTACGTGGCGTTCCTGGGTCGCCTGGCCCCCGAGAAGGGTCCGGATTCTGCCATCCGTGTCGCGCAGCTGGCAGGTGTCCCGATTCAAATGGCAGGAGCCGTGCACTGGATTGATACATCCTTCTACACCCGTCAACTTAGACCCCTTTTGGCCTTGCCCCATGTCAAATGGATAGGGGAAGCCGACCACATCCGGAAGGTTTCCTTGCTTCAGGGAGCAAAGGCTCTTTTATTTCCCATCCGCTGGGAAGAGCCCTTCGGCCTTGTCATGATTGAAGCCATGCTTTGTGGAACACCAGTCATTGCATTCCGTCGAGGATCGGCTCCTGAGTTGATCGATGAAGGCATTACCGGGTTTCTCGTGGATACAGAAGAAGAAATGGCTGAAGTCATCAATACAAAAATACCCTCAATCAATCGAGAGGCATGCCGGACCCAGGCAATCCGAAGATTCTCCACATCCATCATGGTGGACCATTACGAAATGTTATTTCAGGACGTTCTGAAAAGTTGGAGGGAACGCTCATTTCCCCCTGTTCAGGACCGCATCCTGGAAGAAGTTTCGTTACCAAGCTTGATATGAACCCTTTCTGGAAGAAGGTACTTCCAAAATCAGAAAGGAGTAGGTTATGAACAGCGTTTCAGCTTATTATTATCCCCATGGGACCTACCCGGCGGGGATCAGAACAAATTTACCCCGGTCTTTTGAATCCATCCGAGAAAAAATTAAATCCCTCCTTGGAAATGCCCCTTTATGCATTGTTACCAATCGGGAACCCATTGTTTTTATTCAAGATCAAAAACTGAGGCACCCCGCGGGGGGTGTCAGCCAAGTTTTGCATGCACTGCTCGAACGTCTTGGCGGTGTTTGGATTGCGGCAAGGGATTCTGCGGGTCCAGACGCACTTCTAGTCCCTTCTGACCGGGGTCCGGGATACCTTCTACAAAGGCTTGAGATACCTAGCACTCTTCAGAAACCATTCTATAATGGTTACTCCAATGGAACACTTTGGCCACTCTTTCATGGAAACAGGGAATGTGTTTCCCATGATCCCAGTGAATTCATCCAATATGACCGAGTTAACCAGATGTTTGCCCGTAAGGTTCTGGATACATTAAATAGGGAACGACCGGGACTGGTATGGATCCACGATTACCAACTAATAAGAGTTGCTCATTGGATCAGGAGGGAGGGGCCACTTCCACTTCCTCCATTGGCCTTTTTTTGCCACATCCCCTGGCCAACCCCCTCTGACTTTGCCAGAATTCCCGAGTGGCAATCGTTGCTCGAGGGTATGCTTTCGTATGACATTGTCGGATTCCAGACCCCAAAACATTTTAAACTATTCTTGGATACAGTCGCCGCCTTCCTGCCAGAAGCCCACGTCGCGGCAAATGGTATCATCACTTGGAATAATCGTCAGATTCGGGTAATCGTTATGCCGGTTGGCATCGATCCACTCCACTTCAAAAAATTGTCCCAGCGACCTGAAAATGAATTTTTTGCTAAAAAATTCCTGAAAGAATCAGGAATTCCAGATAACACGCCTTTTATTATTTCCGTGGATCGAATGGACTACACCAAGGGATTATTTGAGCGAATTTCCATTCTGGACTCTTTCTTTACGTTTTTTCCTCAATGGAGGGGGCAGATTTCTTTCCTGCAGATCGCAGTTCCTACCCGTTCGGGACAAAAGACCTATAAAGCCTATCAGGAGAGGCTTAGGATCCGCATTCAGGAGCTAAATGATAAGTGGAGGCTAAATGATTGGATCCCGCTTCGTTCAATCGAGACCACTCTTTCTCAACCCCATCTCGCTTCCCTCTATAAAATGGCTACGGGTGCACTGGTCACATCCACCAATGATGGAATGAATCTTGTCGCCCAGGAATTCCTTGCGTGTCAGGGAAATGGTGACGGAGTGTTGTTTTTGAGTCGCCACACAGGTTCCGCCCATGTTCTAAAAGGATCCCTTTTGATTGATCCGTTTCACCCAACCTTCGCCGCACGACAAATCCACACTGGCCTCCTGGAAAAAACCTCCCGTAAAATAACCCGAAACATTGCCCTTAACCAAAAGATGGAAACAAGTAATCTATATGGTTGGATAACTCGCCTTTTGGATATGGTTTAGTTGTCTGTGGTGGGGAGAAGCATGCGAGTTTTAGAGTTGTAGAAAGGACCCTATCAAAATGAATGACCCCGTCTTGTTTCTCGATTTCGACGGGACATTGGCCCCACTGCAAAGCCATCCCGATTCGGTTTGGCTCTCCGACAAACAGTCGGATCTGCTAAGGGCCACCACAAAACGCATACCCACTGTCATCCTTTCTGGTCGAGCCTTGCCAGACCTACTAAAGAGAATTCCCGGTGATTTTCTGGCTGGAGTTGCGGGAGATCATGGAGCATCCCGTATTTTTCGGGGAAAATCCTATGTGCAGGATAAAGCCAAGGAGGTAAGATCTCTCATCCCCGAACTTTCAAGCCTTCTTCAACAACATATTCACTCATGGTCCGGAGTTCACGTCGAAGAAAAGGAATACAGTATCTCCGTACACTATCGCCACCTCCCGATTGCCCAATGGGCTGCCTTTTATGAAAGCATTGAAAAAGTCGGTTCCTCATCATACTTTGAATCCTTAAAGATCTTGCCCGGAAAATGTGTTTGGGAGTTTCGGCATCCCATGATCAATAAAGAAACCGCTCTCCTTTGGTATCTTCAAAAGCTCGCTGAAGAAAGGGGGCAACTCCGATGGCCTGGGCAACCCATTATGATTGGAGATGACACCACAGACTGGATGTCAATCAAAACGGCGATAGGGCTGGGCGGAACCGGAATCTGGGTTGGGGGAGACCTACCGGATACAAGACCTCCCCATCCCCTTCACCTAAGCTCGCCAGAAGATGTATGGAAATGGTTAGAGTTTTTTCAGAAATGACCAGGACACTTTCGATATAGGGTTGTTAATCAGAAATTAATTGGTCGAGATACCGAGAAAGGGCACTTTGCCACGAAGGCAAGGCCACTCCAAACAATCCGATTTTCTCCTTTGACAGAACTGAATACTTGGGTCTTCTTGCTTTTGCCCCGTATTCTTTTTGGGTGACAGGAATAACCTCGGGTGCATATCCTGCCATCTGGAAGATGGTTTGGGCAAATTGATACCAGGAGCATTCACCCATATTACTCATATGGTATATCCCTCCCTCAGGATGTCTCTTCAAAAGCTCTTGCACAGATCCAGCCAATGACCATGTAGAGGTCGGCGTCACAATTTGATCGGAAACGACTCGGATCGTCCTCTTGTCTTTTGCCAATTGAAGCATGAGATCGACAAAATTCTTTCGACGAGACACATTGCGCGCCCTCCCATAGAGACCACATGTCCGGATAACAATCGCGTCCGGATTCCGATTCAGCACCATTCTTTCACCGGAATACTTGGAGATTCCATAAATCGATAAAGGGATCGATTCATCCATTTCATTCCATGGGAGGTCCCTTTGCACACCAACGGGATCACCAAAAACATAGTCCGTCGAGAATGTCACAAACCGAATCCCTTCTTTCATACAGAACTCAGCGAGACGAGCAGGAGCAAACGCATTCAGTTGAAATGCACCCTCCAAATCTTCTTCAGCTTTATCTACCTCATTATAGGCACTGGTATTGATCAGGTAATCCAATTGACCCATCGTCAGGAAATCGAATTGTGTTGGATTGGTGACATCAAATCCCGGGCGGTCAAAACGTAGGACAGATTCCTCACCATAAACGGCCACTAAATCTGACCCCAATTGTCCTCCGCTCCCGATTATACCGATACGCATCCACCCTCCCCCAGCGCGACATTTAGAACAAGCGCGCCCCCCCCAATCCCTATGACTTCTTTATCAATGCCTGAACATCTTTCTTTTGGGCAGGCGTCAAAAGGTGATAACAGTCCAGATGAGCCTTCAAATGATCTGACGTCGCACGTGCTTCCAAAACAGCAATTCTAACGAGCATCTTCCTACCTTTTTTAAGAGAGGGAGTCTCCTGGCTCATATATGACAGATAACTTTCTTTCAATTGATCAATATTTTTAGTCTGCCTCATTGTGATTGGAATGATATGATGCGCAATTTTTTGTATCTTTTTGATTTGTGTTTGGGAAAGTTGAAGCTCTTTGGCATTCTTCATATAAAACATAGGTCCAGGATAGACATGAAAAACTTTTGGAACTAAGAAGTCTTTTTTCATTTCCTTAAAGAGTTTCTCCATGCCGGGAGGAGGAGAGGATGGATTCGCTGCAAAGGACCTTGAAGGAAAAAAAGCAACTCCTATGAAAAGAATAAACACCAAGTGCCCAAGCGGAATAAAGCGATTGATCATATCAATACCCCCTGTTATTTTAATCGCAACGATAAATACAGACTAAATCCTCAGAAAATAATAAGACTCATGTAAAGAGAACCCTTTGATCTTACATGAATTCGAAAAGGCCGAGAAAACTTCCCAAACAATTTCTCCGGAGTCACCAGAAGAAGGCTGGAACGACTTAAACCCGATTTAATCCGGGATACCTTTGGTCTTATGATTGGAACGGAAAGCCATACTCCAAGAGACTCATACAACGCGACAATATCAATCTCTCTTCGGTCCAGATTTACAAGCTTTAAACAAGAACGTGAGACTGATATCCGTTTGGACATCCTGAATATTCACATATAATCCTCCTTTTAGGACGGAACATAATATGTCGATATATAAATATTTATTTGCCAACGCTTATGACTATCTCTTAAAAAATATTGAAGAACAAATCCTGTCTCCCCATAGGACTGAGATCCTAAAGAATGTCTCATTCCCTTCCCTCGAAATTGGAGCAGGAACAGGTGCTAATCTACCTTTCTACTCAATAGAAACTGAAAGAAAACGTGTTTTTCTTGATTATTCCCCTTGGATGTTAAGAAAACTCATTCAGAAGGACATCAAAAAAATTGGGGTCCCGATCCTAGGTCAGGCAGAGAAACTACCCTTCAGAAATGAGTCATTCTCTGCAGTGGTGATAACCCTTGCTCTATGTTCTATCAGATCGCCAGGGGATAGCCTTTTGGAAATAAAACGAGTGATTCAACCTGATGGATTTCTATTCCTGATAGAGCACGTAGCTTCTCATAAAAAATGGAAACGTTGGATAGAAAGCACCCTTACCCCTATTTGGAGTCATTTAGCAGACGGATGTCATCTGGATAGAGAATCAGATATTACACTCAAGCAAGATTTTTTTCCGATAAAAGAGTACACATTCGAATATTATGGGACCACATTTATCGCGGGAGTTTACAAGAAAAAAGGATCCTAGACAAGTTAACTGGCCAATACAAACTATAACAATTTACTAGGATAGGAAGAAGGAGTTAATGATTGGATGGTAGGGCCTTAAATACAAATGTTCCCCCATTTGTCACCACTGTAATGGGAGGAGTATTTCTTAGGTGAAAACGATACCGTACGTAATGAGGAAGGACTTTTACAGAATCCATCTTCCCTTGGTTTTCATGGGCAGAATTTTTGATGAGAATAAGACGAATGGTCGGGGGAGAATGTAACTCGAATTCCCCTTTTCCCATATAAAGGAGCTCGCTATTACGCAAACGATACTCCTCTTCAACGGATTTTTCCTTTACCTGAGAGGAAGTCAGACCTTTAGCATTCAAAATATAGGCTTCACGGCTGAACAGAAGAGTCTGAGACTTCAATGAACTGCGGACAATTAAGAGAGCAACTATCACACCCAAAAGGGTCAGTCCGAGTAAAATCCAAATAGTGTAAAGTTGCTTCCCAATATTTTTGTCCACAAGTTCCCTCGTTCAACAACTAATGTGCGTGAGCGTGGGAGTCCTTGTCGCTGTTTTTTTTGGTTTTAGACTGTTGATCACCCTTTCTTTTATCAGAAAGAGAGCGCCCGGATTCAACTAATTCAAGAATCGCCATTTCAGCCCCATCACCAATCCTTCTTCTGGTTTTAATGATACGGGTATAACCACCAGGGCGGGTTGAAAAACGGGGAGCAACCTCATCCAAGAGATGAAATGCAACGTCTTTGTCTCTTATGACTTTAAGCAGGTCCCGAAGGGTGTTGATATTTTTTGTTCGCGCTTTCGTAATTAACTTCTCAATCATGGGACGAAGCTCTTTAGCTTTCATTGTGGTTGTTTCCATCTTTTCGTGTTCAAAAAAAGAAGTGATCATGGAACGAAACATTGCCTGACGGTGTCTCGAATCTCTTCCAAATTGACGTCCCTGCATCCTATGTCTCATCGGTCCTCTTCCTTCATTCCCCGTCGTCGGGGGTTTGGGGCTTATTCAGTACGGGTCAATTCCATCCCTAGGGATAGCCCCATATTAGCCAACACGGTTTTAATTTCATTCAAAGACTTACGTCCAAAATTTTTGGTCTTTAGAAGTTCAACCTCAGTTTTTTGAATAAGATCCCCAACGGTCCGGATATCCGCATTCTTGAGACAATTCGATGCTCTCACCGAAAGCTCAAGGTCCATGACATTTCGAGTAAGGAGGTCTTGGCTCAATTCCTCAATTTTCATTGCAGGCTTCGGGGGATCAATCATCACATGTTCAACTTCCTCGACAACAAACAAATCCAGATGATCCTTCAAAACCTGGGCAGCTTGTGACAAAGCTTCTTCGGGAGTTAAACTTCCGTCAGTTTCAATGTCAAGTGTCAATCGGTCGTAATCCGTCATTCGGCCGACGCGAGTGCTATCTACGACAAAGTTGACTTTCTTAAGTGGTGTAAATACTGCATCAATGGGGATAACACCAACCTCCAAGGATTCTGACTTGGATCGGTCGGCAGGAACATATCCCCTGCCCGTCTCAATGCATAAATCCATGTCAATCACAGCACCTTTGTCCAAGGTGGCAATATGGTGTCCGGGATCCAATACATCAATCATTCCACCAGTTTCGATATCGCCCGCGGTGACGTTCTTTGGTCCATAAACTTTGAGGTGAACCCAATGAGGCTCTGATTGGTATGATTTAACCCTTACTTCTTTAAGATTCAGAATTATATCCGATACATCCTCTAGAACCCCTGGGATATTTGAAAACTCATGAAAAACACCCCTAAATCTCACTGCAGTGATTGCAGCGCCCTTAATCGACGACAATAAGACTCGACGAAGGGAATTTCCAAGAGTTGTCCCATAACCTCTTTCAAAAGGCTCAACAATAACACGCAAAAACCTGTCTGTCTGGGTATCACGATCGAAAACCAAGGACTTCGGCATCTGAAAGTCCCTCATTATGCTCATCCATGTCTCCTCTTCAAATTGTCATAGAGCGAAAATCCCAAATGGCTACCTAGAGTAAAGCTCGACAATCAAATTCTCAGAAATAAGAATATGAATCTCTTCCCTCTTAGGCTGCTCTCGAATAATTGCCTTAAACTGATCTCGCTGAATATCAAGCCAGGAAGGAACGACACCCCGGTTCTCGGCATCTCTGAGATTTTCCTTAAAGCGATCATTCGCTTGAGACTTTAAACGCAACATGACCACATCTGAGACCTTACATTGAAATGAAGGAATATCAACTTTTCTTCCATTAACCTCAAGATGACCATGGGTTACCAACATTCGGGCTTCATTCCGAGAGGTTCCAAGCCCCATCCTATAAACTACACTATCAAGACGAAGCTCAAGGCCGGTCAACAATGACTCACCAGTAATGCCTTTCTTACGAGATGCCCTTTCGAATGCATTTCTAAACTGCTTCTCAAGAACACCGAAGATCCGCTTGACTTTCTGCTTTTCTCGAAGTTGAAGTCCGTAGTCTGAAATTTTTGCTCGGTTCTGTCCATGTTGGCCAGGGGGATATGAACGCCGGTCAATTGCACATTTTGTAGAAAGGCAGCGAACTCCTTTCAAAAACAGTTTGACACCTTCTCGCCGACAAAATCGACAAACAGAACCCCTATATCGAGCCAAGCCACTCTCCTTTTTTAACGTCTATACAAAACCGCAATAGGTATTATTATACCCGTCTGCGCTTTGGAGGACGGCACCCATTATGTGGAATTGGGGTAACGTCCTTAATGAGATTAATTTTAAGACCAAAAGCCTGTAATGCTCGAATCGCTGATTCACGACCGGCCCCTGGACCTTTAACAAAGACATCACAGGTTTTCATTCCTGAATCTACAGCCTTTTTAGCAGCAACTTCAGCGGCTTTCTGTGCGGCAAAAGGAGTACTCTTTCTGGACCCCTTAAATCCCTGAGCACCAGCGCTTGACCAGGCAACAACATCGCCGTTAGGATCTGCAAAGGAAATGATTGTGTTATTAAAAGAGGCGTGAATGTGGACAACCCCTACTGGCACGTTCTTTTTTTCTTTTTTCTTAGCAACCTTTTTTGTTCCCATTGCGCCCCCAAACCTATCCGCTCAACACAACCGATTAATTAGCAACATCAACCTGTTTTTTTCTTGCCGCCAATACCTTTTTTCGGACCCTTACGAGTTCTTGCATTCGTCTTAGTTCTTTGTCCACGAACCGGAAGACCTCTTCTATGGCGAAGACCCTCATAACATCCAATATCCATCTTTCTTTTAATATTCTGTGTTACTTGTCTACGTAAATCACCTTCAACAAGGAAATTTTTTTCAATTATTTCTCTCAAGCGAGCCACTTCATCGTCTGTAAGATCTTTTACCCTACGGTCCAGATCTATCTCAGTTCGTTCAAGAATATCAATCGAGGTCGAACGGCCAATACCAAAAATATATGTTAGAGCTATTTCGACGCGCTTATTCCGAGGCAAGTCAATTCCAACAATGCGGGCCAAATTTTTTCTCCTTTATCCTTGTCTTTGTTTGTGACGAGGGTTTTCACATTTTACGCGAAGAATTCCTTTGCGCCGAATAACTTTACACTTGGAACAAATCGGCTTAACCGAAGCACGAACCTTCATTTCTAGCCCCCTATTTAAACCTATAAGTGATACGACCCCGGGTGAGGTCGTATGGTGACAATTCCAATGTGACTTTATCCCCCGGTAGGATTTTAATATAATGCATCCTCATCTTGCCGGAAATATGAGCAAGCACTTTATGACCGTTGTCTAATTCCACTCGAAACATCGCATTCGGAAGAGTCTCAAGAACGGTTCCTTGGACTTCAATAATATCTTCCTTTGGCAAAAAGTCCTCCTAAGGGGCCCACTTTTATTCAGGAAATGATAAAATGACTGGGCCATCTTTTAAAATAGCAATAGTATGCTCAAAATGAGCCGATAATTTCCGATCTTTGGTAACCGCAGTCCAGCCATCTTCAAGGATCACTGTCTCATAGGTGCCCTCGTTAACCATAGGCTCAATGGCAAGAACCATTCCGGTTTCTAATTTTAGCCCTTTACCTTTAGGGCCAAAATTAGGAACCTGGGGTTCTTCATGAAGCCGACGACCGATGCCATGTCCTACAAAATTTCGGACTACAGAGAAACCAGCCGATTCAGCATGGGTTTGAACTGCATGGGCTATATCACCAATTCGGTTTCCCGGAATTGCTTGATCAATTCCTTTAAGGAGGGACTCTTCAGTGATCTTAATTAGTTTCAGGGCCGTAGAGGAAACATTACCTACCGGAACAGTAATGGCGGAATCCCCGTAAAACCCATCTAAAACAATTCCATAATCAATTCCTACAATATCACCATCCTTAAGCTTGTAATCATCAGGGATACCATGTACCACCACGTGGTTCACAGATACGCAAAGAGAAGCAGGATAAGACCGGTAACCCTTAAATGCCGGTTTCCCTCCTGATTGAATTGCATGTTGCTCAGCAATATTATCCAGCTCCTTGAGCGAGACCCCTATGGAAATTGCATTGCGGATCTTTTTTAAACCATTCGCGACTGCAAGTGAGGCTGCCTTTATTTTCTTTATCTCTTCAGAAGATTTTAAGTAGACCATATTATTTTAGAGAGGCGAAAATATTTTTAATCTGGAGCAGGACGCTATCTATAGAAGAGCTTGCGTCCACAGTTTTTAGAACGTGATTATTACGGTAGTAACCAAGTAATGGATTCGTCGCTTCCCAATAAACAGCTGAGCGTTGTCGAATCACATCTTCATTATCATCTGTCCTTTGAATCAAGGAAATTGCACAAACATCGCACAATAGGTCTGTTTTAGGTGGCGCAAATACTATGTGATAAGTTTTTTGACATTGGGGACACAGACGACGTCCTGTCAACCTTAAGATACGCGCTTCCTCATCCATCTTAAATTCAACCGCCAAATTAACAGTATGACATAAACCCTTCAAAATATCATCTAATGCTATTGCCTGACTAATAGTCCGAGGAAATCCATCAAGAATAAATCCAGTTTCTTTAGGGAGACCAACAATTCGATCCTTTATGAGATCTAAGACTAATTGGTCAGGAACTAGCTGGCCGGAATCCATGTATTTCTTTGCCTCAAGGCCAAGAGGAGTTTTATTCCTTAGGGATTCTCGAAGAAGGTCCCCTGTGGCAAATTTTGGAATAACATAATCTTCAGACAAGATAGCGGCTTGCGTACCTTTACCGACACCAGGAGGTCCGATGAAAACCACAACAAATGGAAACATAATTATGCGGTCCTCCCTCTAATCTTTGTCTTCTTTAATATCCCTTCATAGTTACGGGACATCATATAAGACTCAATCTGTTGAGCTGTATCGAGAGAGACCCCAATGACAATCAACAGAGATGTCCCTCCAAAGTAAAAAGGGACATGCAATTGATATATAAGTAATTCCGGGATGACACACACAACAGAAAGATAAAGCGCACCAACAAAAGTTATTCTATTCATTACCCTATAAAGGTATTCAATGGTTTTTGCCCCAGGTCTAATACCAGGGATATAGCCACCGTACTTCTGCATATTTTCGGCAACATCCGAAGGATTTAGAACAACAGCGGTGTAAAAAAAGCTAAAAAATACTATCAACAATACATATAGTCCAGTATAAGAAACACTACCAGGAGATAAAGATTTTCCAATTGCTTGTATCCAAGGAATGGATACAAAACCGGCTATAATTGCAGGAAAAGAAATCAGTGAACTCGCAAAAATGGGGGGAATAACCCCAGCAGTATTTATTTTAAAAGGAATATGTGTGGATTGGCCCCCCATCATTTTATTACCAACCAATCGCTTTGCATACTGAATTGGAATTTTTCTTCTAGCTGTTTCTATAAAAACAATGGATGTAACGATGAAGAACACCATCAAAACCAAAGAAATAATCAAGAACCCTGATATCTCACCTTGGTTATAGAGCTTATAGGTATTGATAATTGCAGCGGG
Source organism: Nitrospirota bacterium (assembly GCA_021785195.1). Classification (GTDB taxonomy): domain Bacteria; phylum Nitrospirota; class Leptospirillia; order Leptospirillales; family Leptospirillaceae; genus JAJYGC01. The sequence goes on along the minus strand of JAJYGC010000002.1, from coordinate 9,995 downwards.
CAATCGTGCAATAATTCCCGAAAAAATAATAAGACTTATGCCATTACCTACCCCACGTTCAGTAATTTGCTCTCCGATCCACATAACAAAGGTTGTTGCGGCTGTTAAGGTCACAACAACAATGAATCGAAAAGACCATCCAGGATGAGGAACAAATTGCCCGTGATTCATACCCTCTAAACCCAACGCAATACCGAAAGCTTGTACCAATGCAATAAAAACAGTTAAATATCGGGTATACCGTGTGATAAGCTTTCGACCTCTTTCTCCTTCTTTTGCCAAAGCCTGCAAAGTCGGATGAACAACAGTTAGCAACTGGAGAATAATCGAGGCTGAAATATAAGGCATTATTCCTAATGCAAATATTGTAAGCCTTGAGAGCGCCCCCCCGGAAAACATATCAAAGAATCCAATTAGGGCTCCGCCATTCTGGTGTAAAAACTGAGACAATGCAGTGCCATTCACACCCGGGGTTGGAATATAGGCACCAATCCTATAAACGGCAAGCATTCCCACAGTAAAGAGGATTCTTTGACGGAGTTCAGGTATTTTTCCAATATTCTCAAATGTCAGAAGGATTCGGGCAAGCAAGAGAGGGTCCTAAGGGTAACAGATCAGTTTGATAAAAGGATACGACCACCCAATTTTTCAATCTTATCTTGGGCAGATCTGCTAGTCTTAACATCTTTAAGGATGTAAGCTTTTGAGGGCTCTCCATCACCCAATATTTTCACAATCTGAACGTTTCCCTTGATAAGCCCCATAGAAAGAAGGGTATCCCTAGAGACAACACCATCAGGGAAAGAATACTCTTCTAACCTACCAATATTGAAAACTGCTATATTGAGCTGGGTTGGATTCCTAAAACCTCTTTTAGGCATTCTCAATACCAAAGGCATTTGGCCACCTTCAAAACCTGGAGGTTTGACACCACCTGACCGTGCGTGTTGTCCCTTATGTCCTTTGGTGGAAGTCTTACCGTGTCCTGAACCAGGACCCCTCCCTACTCTTTTTTTCTTTTTGGTCGATCCAGGTGCTGGATAAAGATCATGTATTTTCATTGTACTCCCATTCATTACTAACTATTTTCTACTGAAACCATATGTTGTACCTTACGAACCATACCTAGAATCGTTGGAGAAGAAACTCTTGATACAGTTTGGTTAATATGCTTTAAGCCCAAAGCGAGAACAACTTTTTTTATTTTTAAAGGAGTTCCAATGAGACTTCTTCTAAGAGTAATCTCAATCCTACTAGAATCGACCATTCGATACCCTCATCAAGTAAGAGAATTCAAGCTGTGGTTTTTCTTTCGGTCATAACATCGTGATAATTTCTAAGTTGTTTAAGCCCTTCGATCGTGGCCCTGACAACATTATAGGGATTCCCTGACCCTAATGACTTACATAAGATATTAGAAACCCCTAAAACCTCCATGACCGCCCGGACAGCACCGCCAGCGATCATTCCAGTTCCTTCAGATGCGGGCTTAATCATTACATCCTCAGCCCCAAAATGGCCGGTTACCTCATGGGGAACAGTATTTTGTCTTAAAGGTATTGTGACAAGATTTTTCTTAGCGTTTTCTACAGCTTTTTTTATGGCATCAGGAACCTCTCCTGCTTTTCCTTTGCCAAATCCAACAACACCATTTCCATTACCAACAACGACCAAAGCGGAGAATGAAAATCGTTTACCGCCTTTAACAACCTTTGAGACCCTATTAATAAATACGACTTTATCTTTCAGAGAATTCTGATCAACTTTTTGATTGCTCACTCGCTACTCCCTAAAAAACCATAAGAAAATCAATTTCATTAAAATTCTAAGCCGGCCTCTCTTGCTCCATCTGCTAACGCCTTAACTCGTCCATGGTACAAATAACCACTTCGATCGAATACTACTTTCCGGATATCTTTTTGTGCAGCGAGTTGGGCTACCAGCTTTCCAACTTCACGGGCAACTAGCAAGGAATCCCTAGAGCCAGAAAATCCTTTTAAAGAGGAAGCCGAAACGATCGTGTTTCCTTGGGAGTCATCAATAATTTGAGCATAAATGCACTTAAGGCTGCGAAAAATTGTAAGTCTTGGGCGCTCTGCGGTGCCCTTGATTTTTTTTCGAACCCGCTCATGCTTGGCTTTCCTATTAAGAAGCCTTGAATTTTTAGGCACTCCATCACCCCTCTATCTTGAGTTTCTTGACGAGAATCTACTTCTTCCCGGTCTTTCCTTCTTTTCGAAGAATCTTTTCACCACTATATTTAATACCCTTGCCCTTATAAGGCTCGGGAGGCCTAACACTTCGAACGTCAGCAGCAAATTGCCCAAGCAATTCTTTATCTGCTGAAGTCAAGGTGATTACGGTCTGTTTTTCGACTGAGGCCTTAATCCCTTGCGGAAGAGTAAATTCTACAGGATGCGTAAACCCTACACTAAGGGTTAAAACATTTGAATTAAGCTGTCCACGGTAACCAACACCATTTAATTCCAACGTTTTTCTAAATGGAACGCTTACGCCCTGGATTTTATTGAATAATAAGGTTCGATGGAGACCATGAAAAGCCTTATCCCTAGGTTCATCCGAAGGCCGTGTTAAAGTTAGTTGATCTCCAGACCGAGTTAAAACGAACCCCAAAGGCAATGTATGTGTTAATTGCCCATGTGGACCTTTAAATAAATAGGTACCGTCTTTCTCTGAAACTTGAACATCCTTGGGAACTGGTATTGGCATTTTTCCAATTCGGGACATTTTTAGCACCATCCTCAATAATTTTTACCAGACCTGACAAATAACCTCTCCGCCAATTCTAAGCGTTTTGGCTTTTGAGTCAGTCATGACACCTTTTGATGTTGAAAGAATTGTAATACCCACACCTCCCATCAGGGATTTGAAGTCTTCTACTTTTTGGTAAACACGAAGACCTGGCGTAGAAATTCTTTTAATGCCTCTCAAAATTCGTTCTCTATCTCTAACAAATCTTAATTTGATATGAAGGTCTTTTTTTCCTTCAGATTCAATTTTTTCGTAGGAGGAAATAAAACCTTCCTCAAGCAAAACCTTTAAGACTTCTTCTTTAATATTCGAATGCTGACATTGAACTCGATCATAAAGCCGTTGATTGGCATTACGAATGCGAGTCAACATATCCGCAATTGGGTCTGTCATAGACATGCGATAAAACCTCCTAAGATTTATAAAAAACTACCAAGAAGATTTCGTAACCCCAGGAATTTCTCCTTGCAATGCCAAGTTTCGAAAACAAATACGGCATAACTTAAACTCTCTAATATAGCCTCTAGGACGACCGCATAAATTACAACGGCTATATTGCCTGACGCTAAATTTCGGAGTCCTATGCCATTTCACCATTAATGACTTACGTGACAAGTTAAACCCTCCTGAGGTTACTTACGAAAAGGAATTCCCAAAAGTTTCAGTAGAGCCCTACCCTCTTCATCGTTACGCGCTGTAGTAGCAAAAGTTATGTCCATTCCATGAAATAAGGTCACTTCATCATATTTGATTTCCGGGAAAATAATCTGTTCCTTTAACCCAGCAGTAAAATTACCTCTTCCGTCAAATGCCTTTTCATTTAAACCTTTAAAGTCTCTAATCCGAGGAAGGGCGACAGAGATAAACCTATCCAAAAACTCCCACATGTGATCACCACGAAGGGTAACCATAGCTCCAATAGGCATACCTGCACGAAGCTTAAAACCAGCAATGGACTTTCTTGCTTTAGTCTTAACAGCCTTTTGACCGGAGATAAGCTCTAGCTCTTTAATCGCAGAGTCAAGCAATTTAGGATTCGCTACTGCTTCGCCAAGACCTACATTAAGGGTGATTTTAGATAACTTAGGCGCTTCCATCACATTTTTTAGGGACAACAAGGCAATAAGCTCTTTACGAACCGTTTCTAAATACTTCCTTTTAAGACGTGGTTCGGGAGCTTTTTCTGAGGAGCCTAAAGAAGCTTGTTCAGAAGGTTGAACCTTTTCACTTGATTCATTTTTCTTCTTATTTCCTGGGACCTTCTCAGATTTTTTTTGTTGCTTGCCTGGAGCATTTGGTTTCTTAGACTGTTCCATTTTCGCCCTTTACAACAATAAGACAATTCACTTATCTATGTGTTCCTGACAGTGTCGACAAGTCCGAACCTTTTTCCCATCTGAAAGGATCGCATGACCAACTCGAGTTGGTTTATGACATAGGGGACAAATTAACATTACACGGCTGACACCTAAAAAATTTTCACGAGTAATGAAACCACCCTGTGGATTAGTCTGATTTGGTTTCACTGTTTTGGTTATTTTATTTACGTCTTCTACAATAATCCGATTATTGGAACGGTCAATCTTAAGTATTAGCCCTTCTTTTCCTCGGTCTTTCCCAGATAACACCCGCACCTTGTCATTCTTGCGAAGGGAAGGAAAAGACTGGGACCTCGTAACCATTGATTTAATCTTCATAATGACCTCTTAAATTACCTCTGGGGCGAGAGAAAGAATTTTCATAAATTTTCTACGTCGCAATTCACGGGCAACCGGACCAAAAATACGAGTCCCAATTGGTTCACCCTGAGCATTTATCAAAACAGCAGCATTTTGATCAAAGCGAATATAAGAACCATCTTCTCTGCGGACTTCTTTAACAGTTCGAACCACTACAGCCTTTGCAACATCACCTTTTTTAACAGAAGCATTCGGGGAGGCTTCCTTCACTGAGACGACGATAGTATCTCCTAAAGAGGCGTAACGGCGCCTAGCTCCTCCCATAATATGGAAGCACATTACTTTTTTAGCCCCAGAATTATCTGCTACTTCGAGCATAGATCTTAACTGAATCATGAAGGCACCCTTAAGGTTCGAATTAATCTACAATTTTCGGACGTGAAACAACCCGTAAGACACGATGGTTCTTGTCTTTACTAATTGGTCGAGTGGAAATGATCTCTACAACCGAACCAAGTTCAATGGATTCAGTTGTATGAGCTTTTATTCTAGTACGTTTGGACACAACCTTATGGTACAAAGGGTGCAAAACACGGCGACGAACCTCAACAACAACCGTCTTGTCCATTTTATTGCTCACGACAATTCCTTGCAGTTGGGCAATTTTCTTATGAGAACCTTCTACTGGTTCGAGATGGTCAGACATTTTATACTGATTTCCTCTCTGTCAAGATGGTCAACATACGCGAAACATCCTGCTTATATTCTTTTAAAAGATGGGGCTTATCCAACCGTCCATTAACTCTTTGAATACGAAGCATAAGGAGTTCACGTTTTAGTTCCCGGATCTTGTCCTGGATTTCAGCTTCAGACATTCCCCTGATATCCTTCGGTGTCACGACTCGTCACCCCTTGTTACAATCTTAGTGGCCATTGGCATTTTATAAGAGGCTAGGCGTAACGCTTCTTGAGCAATCTCAGGGGAGACGCCTTCCATCTCAAAAATTATTCTGCCGGGTTTAATAACTGCTACCCAGTACTCAGGGTTCCCTTTACCAGAACCCATACGAGTTTCCGCAGGTTTTTTTGTGATTGGTTTATCTGGAAAAACCCGAATCCAAACCTTCCCACCACGTTTGACATATCTTGTAATAGCGATACGGCCGGCCTCTATTTGTCGAGAGGTTAACCAAACGGGCTCCAAGGATTTTAATCCATAGTCGCCAAATGCTAATTCGGAACCTCTATAGGCCTTACCTTTGAGGTTCCCTTTCATCATTTTTCTATGTTTTACTTTTTTTGGACTTAACATCTAAGCGCGGCCCCGTCTTTCTTTCAGTTTGGGGGTTGCCTCATCTTGACCTGGGAGAATATCCCCTCGATAAACCCAAACCTTAATACCAATCTTTCCAAACGTTGTAGATGCCTCAGCAAATCCGTAATCGATATCTGCACGAATGGTATGGAGGGGGACTCTTCCTTCCCGATACCATTCCGTCCGGGCAATTTCCGCCCCGCCTAGCCTTCCAGCGCAGCATATCTTGACTCCTAAGGCCCCAAAGCGAAGTGCAGAGGATACACTTTTTTTCATTGCTCGTCTATAGGAAATACGCTTTTCAAGTTGGGATGCTATAGACTCTGCAATTAATTGGGCTTCTAACTCTGGCTTCTTTATCTCTTTGATATTAATAGAAACTTGGGATTTTGTGGTTGCTTCCAATTCGGCTTTTAATTTTTCAATCTCAAGGCCTTTTTTTCCAATAATAAGACCAGGCCTTGCTGTATGAATGGAAATACGGGCCAGTGCATCCTTTCCAGTCCGCTCTATTTCAATTTTTGAAATTCCAGCATGATATAGCTTTTTCTTAACCATCTTTCGAATGCTAAGATCTTCATGAAGGAGGTCAGCAAAACCTTTTTGCGCATACCAGCGAGAACTCCAAGTTTTGATATAACCTAACCGGAATCCTAACGGGTGAACTTTCTGTCCCAATGGTCTCTCCTAAGCGTTCTAAATTAGTTAGAAACAACAATCGTAAGATGGGAGGTCCTTTTTTTTATCGAATAAGCCCTTCCCATTGCTCTAGGTTGAATTCGTTTGGCTATTGGGCCAACATCAACAAATATCTCTGCTACCAACAAATCAGAAGGTGATCCAATATTTTTTTCAACCGCATTGCTAACGGCTGATTTAAGTGTTTTTTCTACGATACGAACAGGACCTCGAGTAGTTACATTTAATATGGCCATCGCTTCAGTAACAGACTTTCCCCTGATAGCGTTAGCAACAAAACGAACCTTTCGAGGAGATATCCTTATGTATCGGTTTTTTGCGATCGCAGTTGCCACTGATCTACTCCTTAATTATTGTCAAGCTTATCTACGGGTGGATTTTTCCACCTTTGAGCCGCCATGTGCCTTAAACATCCTGGTCGGAGAAAACTCACCAAGTTTGTGACCCACCATGTTTTCAGTGACATAAACAGGAATAAATTTTTTTCCGTTATGAACAGAGAATGTATGACCGATCATGTCAGGAATAATCATTGACCTGCGCGACCAAGTCTTAATAATCTTTTTATCATTGGTATTAAGAGCTTTCTGGACCTTATCAAAAAGGTGTTGATCGATAAAAGGACCCTTTTTAATAGAACGTGGCATAATCTTTCCTCACTCGTCTACTTGTTACGTCGTCTGACTATAAAAGAGTCAGTTCTAGAGTTCGAACGGGTTTTAAAGCCCTTTGAGGGTTGTCCCCAAGGCGAACACGGATGTCTTCCCCCCGACGATTTTCCTTCTCCACCACCTAAAGGGTGATCAACTGGATTCATTGCAACACCTCGAACATGCGGCCTTTTTCCAAGCCAACGGGACCTACCAGCTTTACCAATCGAAATGTTTTCATGCTCAAGGTTCCCGACTTGACCAACTGAGGCGCGACATCTTCCATGTACTTTACGCATTTCACCGGAAGGCATTTTTACGATGACATAATCTGATTCCCTACCTAAAATCTGCGCATATGATCCAGCGGTTCTGGCAATCTTCCCACCACCCGCAATTTTATATTCAATATTGTGAACAATCGTACCTAATGGAATCTGTCCAATTTCTAAGGTATTTCCTGGTTTAATATCAGACCCAGGGCCAGATTGAACAATATCATTCACTGCGAGACCAACAGGAGCTAGAATGTAGGATCTTGATCCATCCAAATAACAGATTAATGCAATTCTGGCGGATCTATTTGGATCATATTCAATAGACTCGACTTTGGCTGGGATTCCATCCTTAACCCGCTTGAAATCAATCACCCTATAAGCACGCTTGTGCCCCCCACCACGATGACGAGAGGTAAGCTTCCCCTTATTATTTCTTCCTCCAGAAGATATTTTTCCTTGAGTAAGGGGCTTAAAGGGTTTATCACTGGTAATTTCGTCAAACGAATACCCTGTTTTATACCTTGAAGCTGGAGATGTCGGATTATACTTCTTAACTGCCATTCTCAAGCTCCTTCAAAAATATCTAGCTTATGGCCGGCTTCTAGAGTAACCATAGCTCGTTTCCGGTCTGGGTATTGGCTTTCAAAACGACCAAGCCTTTTAGTTTTCCCTTTTCGAATATAGGTCCTAACAGTTTCTACTTTAACGTTGAAAATAGCTTCAATAGCTTTCGAAATATCTATTTTATTGGAATCCTTTCTCACGTGAAACTCATATGTTCTGTTCTTTTCACGAAGGATATCAGCTTTTTCAGATTGAATAGGTCGAATAATGATATCAGAGAGATCCATGGTTATCCCCTTCGAGAATTTTTACAACCTGAGGATAAGCTGATTGAGAGATAACCACTTTATCAGCAATCAAAAGGTCATAGGGATTTAGCTGATGAGGCATTAATATCTCAAGGCCTGGAATATTTCGACATGCATAGTACATCTCTTCCGAAAGTAAGAGGTCAATCAAAAGAAGACGTTCCTGACCTGCGAAAAGATTCCATTTTTTAAACTGAAAGATTGCTTCTTTAGTTTTCCTGGAGGGAACATCAAGATTCTCTACAATTTGTAGGGAGTTTTCCTTTAAATGTCCAAGCAAAGCACTCTTAATTGCAAGAACGACCTTTTTAGAAGGCTGCCTGTAAAAGTAATCTCTGGGCCTAGGGCCAAAAATGATCGCGCCTCCACGCCATTGAGGAGCCCTTGTAGAACCCTGTCGGGCTCTTCCAGTTCCTTTTTGACGATAGGGTTTACGACCGCCGCCCGAGACCTCACCCCGCGTTTTCGTAGATGCCGTACCGGAACGGATTCCAGCCCTCTGCATCTGAACTATTTCATGAAGAAGGGGAATATTGATCGAATCGAGATCTTCCTGCGAAATAGGAAACTCTACCGAATTAACCTTTGAACCGTTCTGGCTCAGCACTTGAATGTCCATGATTTCCTTCCGATTAAAACCAGTTACACTTTATTTACAATAAGGAGAGATCCATTGGGACCAGGTAATGCCCCCTTAATAAAAAGAAGATTTGCCTCAGGCTTAACTGCAACAACCTTTAGGTTTTTGACAGTAATTCTTTTGCTTCCCATATGACCGGGTAGTTTTTTATTCTTCAGAACTCTCGAAGGGTATGCTGAAGAGCCGATGGAACCAGGCTCACGGTGAAACATAGATCCATGGGTTGCATCTCCACCACGAAAGTGATGTCTTTTCATAACTCCAGCAAATCCCTTTCCTTTAGACTGGCCAGTAACACAGAGTGAGTCACCCTCTTTAAAAATGTCCACAGTAAATAGGGATCCTGGTTCTGGTTTGTCTTCAAAAAGGTCGACTTCCCTAATAAAACGATATAAAGATTTACCGTATTTCTGTTGGTGGCCCCGCTCCGGTTTCGTTAAATGCTTTGGTGTTGAGGCCACATAACCCAATTGAGCAGCAACGTACCCATCTTTTTCAAGGGTTTTAACTTGTAAAACTTCACATGGTCCAGCCTCAACAACAGTGACTGGAATAGCATGTCCTGAACTTAAATAAACCTGAGTCATACCCAGTTTTCGACCAAGAAGAGTTTTCAAGATGAACTCCTACAACTTAATTTCAACATCAACACCAGAAGGAAGCTCCAGCTTCATCAGAGCATCCACTGTTTCTGGAGTTGGATCCAGAATATCCAATAGTCTTTTATGGGTTCTTCGTTCAAACTGCTCTCTTGATTTCTTGTCCACATGTGGAGAACGAAGAACTGTATATTTCTCAATTTTGGTTGGCAAAGGGATTGGACCCTTTACTGTTGCTCCAGTGCGCTTCGCAGTAGAAACAATCTCAACCAATGATTGGTCTAGCAAGCGATAGTCATAACCTTTTAACCTAATTCGGATTTTTTGATCCAAGGGATCCCCTCTTTAATTAAATCAGTCTGAAAGTTACTGAATAACCTTAGTAATAACGCCAGCGCCAACAGTCCTTCCGCCTTCCCGAATCGCGAATCTCAACCCGTCTTCCATCGCGATTGGGGTGATCAATGTGACCTTAATCCGCACATTATCGC
>JAJYGC010000001.1 GCA_021785195.1 Nitrospirota bacterium | reverse complement strand
ACCTATGCCTCCTGGCTGAACCAGATCGAGATCTGGTTCAACATCTTCAGCCGGGATGTGTTGAAAGGAGGGGTCTGGAAGTCCAAAAAGGAACTGGTCGACCAGATCCTGCTCACTATCCGGAAATGCAACAAGGAGCGGGCCCGTCCTTTCAAGTGGACGTACACCGGAAAGCCGTTGACCGTTTAATCGCTTAACTTATGAATCGAGACACTAGTCACATATCAAGGTAGATCGATAGAGGTCAGGTCGTCAAGTGACTAGTCACAGGAGGGGAATCCGGTCAAAGGACAGGAATATCAGCCGAATATGGAACATGCATGGAACTGAATTTTTATTGGGTAGGATTGGAAGTTCGTAAGTACTTGTGAAATATGGTGGAGCTGAGGGGGATCGAACCCCTGACCTCAAGACTGCCAGTCTTGCGCGCTCCCAACTGCGCCACAGCCCCGATTCTGAAGAACCGACAAGATCATCGTCTTCGGGGCATTCTAATGAAAAGTGTCCTCAAAATCAACGGGAACCAAGACGTGAACCTGTCTTGATCCCATTCAAGCAAGCCCCATCAGCTAAAAACCTACGCTTGGACACACCTGGGGTTCATCTTCTCAATGGAGGCACCATCTCAAAACCCAGTCATTTAGAACACCATTCCTCATTCATTCCCAAACGGCTGTCCATTTCTTCCCAAGATTCGATGGGACAAATCACGACATTTTCCGGAATTCAAGAGTGGGGTGTTATCAAGACTCCGTTTTCAGCCCTTGTCCAACCTGAACGCCCCTGAGAAACCCTAACACCCAGAGGGGAAACCATCCTTCCTCAGCCCTCCGGAGGATCCGGACACCCCATTGACCATCCATATTCATCATCCATTGACAAAAGGGAAAGTGGGGATATATTGGGGCATACCTAAAACAGTCAGTGAGGTTTCCCTTCTCACGGGAAAGTTTGGACCGGTGGCGTGAACCCGGACACACTCCTTCTCCTATTGGATCCTCCGTCCGTCCCGGGATGTGTGCGTTGCCACTGTATTGCACTGTTTCCCACAAAGAAGGGAGTCAGTCGGGAAGATCGTTTCCCGGGAAAGCCCGTCTATAAACCACGCAAAACACGCTTGCAACCGGAGGGAATGACCATGTCGGCAGTCACACTGAAACGGGATGAAATTCTTCAGAAGGCAGAAAAGAAGGGTCGGATGGCTTTGGTAGATCCGGTGCCGGATCCCACGGAAGAAGGGATGTCAGTCTGGCAGGGAAATATCCGGGATTACTTCAATGGCATTTGTGACGACCTCGTTGCCGAGTATCATGCGGAGGAGATTCGGGGAGAAATTCTTGCGGCCCTCGAACGGGGTTTTGAAACAACCATTCGAAAACAACCCGTCATGGATGTTCCCACGGAAACGGCTGTCCATTTACTCAAGGAAGTTTTCCGCCACATGCACTGACCCTCCTCCTTCCCCGGTTCTTAACCTGGACCGGGAGTCCTCACAAGGGGGACCACTTTACTGGTGGCCCCCCCTTGCCTTGCTTCGCGTTCAGAGGGTCCTGGAGAACAGGGGGCCTTTGGGGGCGGATCGAAGGTATGTATCAAAGACCATTGCGATATTCCGCATGAAGACCCGTCCCAGTGGTGTCAGGACAATGCGTCCCGGGCTGATTTCAAGAAGCCCGTCTGCGGCGAATTCCTCGAGTTCTTTCAGTTCTTCGGAAAAGTACCTGTCGAAGACCTCTCCGTATGGATTGAGGACTCCATTTCGGTCCAGTTCCAGGTCGCACATGATGCGGGTGATCACCGAGCGTCGGATCAGGTCATCCTTGGAGAGGCGATATCCCCGATGGATCGGGAGTTTCCCATTTTGCACCTGGTTCTGGTAATCGGGAAGGGACTTCAGGTTTTGGGCATAAACATCGCCGACCATGCTGATCGAGGTAACTCCCATCCCGATCAAATCCGCTTCTGCCTTCGTGGTATATCCCTGAAAGTTTCGATAAAGGGTCTTGGCCTTTTGGGCAAGTGTCAACTCATCGTCCGGCTTGGCAAAATGGTCCATTCCGATATAGACATAACCCGCTCCGGTCAGCTTTTCCCCGATCAGCGCCATCAACTCGAACTTCACTTCCGGACGGGGGAGGTCCGCCTCCTTGATCAGGACCATGTGCTTCTTCAACCAGGGAACATGGGCATAGTTGAAGATGGCCAATCGGTCGGGAGACAGCCGGACAATCTCATCGAGCGTATGTTCGAACCCCTTGACCGTCTGGAGGGGAAGGCCATAAATCAGGTCGATATTGATGCTATGAAATCCCAGGTCGCGACATTTTCTGTAGACCCGTTCAGTGAGGTCAATGGGCTGGATCCGGTTGACGGCCTTCTGGACAAGGGGATCGAAATCCTGAACCCCCATGCTGATTCTGTTGACCCCAATCTCCCGGATGGTTTCAAGGTACTCATCCGATGCGTGCCGGGGATCGATCTCAATTGAAATTTCCCCATTGGCATAGTCCACGTCAAACCACCTGTTGATCCGGGAAAATAGCAGCTTGTTCTGCGCCGGGGTCAGATTGGAGGGAGTCCCTCCCCCAAAATGGAGCTGGACCACCTTCCGGCTTCTGGGAATCCGTCTTCCCAGGGAGGCGATCTCCTCCCCCAGAACATCGATATAATCGGCAGTCTTTCCCTTATCCCGGGAGATGATTGTGCTGCATCCGCAGAAATAGCAGAGCGTGTCGCAGAAAGGCAGGTGAAAGTACAGGGACAAAGGCTTGACCGGCACTGTCAGGTTGGAGCGCTCCAATGCGCTTTTGTAATCTTCCGCGGTAAAGTCCGTCTTCCAGACCGGAGCAGTCGGATAACTCGTGTACCGAGGCCCCGGCCGGTCATATTTTTGAAGAAGGTCCTGTGAAATTTCCTGGGATAGATGCATCTGATAACCTCGATCCACTCAATTGCCGTAAAATATCATGAGGCCCCGTCGTCGGAGTCTAACCTTTGGGCATCGGTGCGGACAAACCGGACTGGATGAGCTGGACTAGGTACTTTGCCATCGGAACGGGCGTTTCCGGGAGAATCCCGTGTCCGAGGTTAAAAATGTACCCCGGCCTATCTTTCATTTCATCCAGGATCAACCGGACTTCCTCACGCAAGATTTCCGGACGTCCCAACAGGGAAACAGGATCCAAATTTCCCTGAATCGCCCTGGATTCTGGAACCCTCTCCCGGACCTTGGACAGGGACAGACGCCAATCCACCGAAATGACATCCGTACCCGCCGAAACCATCTCCTCCAGAAGGGAACAGCTTCCGTTCACATAGAGAATCGATGGAACCCCGTACTTCCTGAGGGCATCCACGATTCGGCGCACATAGGGCAGGGCGAAGGTTCGATAGTGGGAAGGCGCCAGAGACCCAGCCCACGTATCAAAAATCTGATAGGCATGAATTCCTGTTTCCAGCTGCATCGAAAGATAGCGGATCACGGTGTCGGTGATCCGGTCCAGCAGGTCGTGGAGCAACTCCGGGTCGGAAAACATCATCCGCTTGACCCGGGAAAAGTCCTTGGAGATTTCCCCCTCCACCATATAAGTCGCCAGCGTAAAAGGCGCTCCGGAAAAACCGATCAGGGGAACTCGGCCGTCCAGCCTCCGGTTGATCCCACGGATGGCCTCGGCCACAAAACCCGTCGATGCGACCGGATCCGGCACAAGGAGCCTTCCGAGATCTTCCCGTGTCCTGACGGGATTGGGAAACGATGGGCCCTTGTGTTCGGAAAACCGAAGCTCAAGCCCCATGGCTTCAACCGGAATCAGAATATCGGAAAACAGGATCGCCGCATCGACCCCCAGCATGTCGATGGGGAGCATGGTCGCACGCGCGGCCAGATCCGGAGTCTTGCAGAGCCCCAGGAAGGAGGTCTCTTTACGGATCTCCTGATACTCCGGCATGTAACGCCCGGCTTGCCGCATGATCCAGACAGGGGGCCGCTCGGTTTTTTCTCCCCGGCAGGCTCTCAGAAAAAGGTCGTTCTTAATCGGCGTTGTCATCAGTTGACCTTTCTTTTCCGGGAATCGCGTCAGAAACGGACTCTCCCTCAAGATTAAGGACCGGCCACTTCGGAAGTGGCGTCCGTCCCAGTTTCAGAAGACGTCGAATTCGCCTGGCAAGGTGGTCGAGAAGAAGGGGATGGTCTCCGAAGGGAGGGGTCACAACGACCTCTCCCTTGAACCCTGTCCTCAACCTGAAGGACTCTCCCAGCGCACGAATCCGATCCATCAGGACCCCTTCAAACAGAAAGTACGGCAAAAGCACAATCCGGTCCTGTGCCTTTGGATCCAGCGTTTCAAGAACATCGGAAAGTCTGGGTTCCGTCACACTGATAAAGGAAAAGTGGGGAAGGTTCCCCTTGCGTCGCTCCCACAGGCGTCTTCCCTGATAGAACAGCGACGCATTGGCATTGGGATCCAGGCTTCCCCTGCCGATCAGGATGAGCGTTTCCCGAATCTGGGGATCTCTCGGAGGGAGAAGGTCGAGAAGAATGGAAACAACCGTCTGGTCTGTCCCGAACGCCCAGTCCCGGATCAGGTGCAGGCCGGGATGATCCCTTTGGGCCTGTTCCGCATATTCCGCCATGTCGCTCTTGGAATGCCCGGCATCAAACAGCAGGAGCGGGACCAGGGCAACCCCCTCTGCATGGGAAACAAGCCGGGCCAGGGAGACGTTAACCTCCGGCAGCGCATGTTCGATGAAACCGATTTCGATCGGAAAAGACTCATCGAAAAGGTTTCGAAGACGTTCAAACGTCTTCAGTGCGTGGACGTTTCCTTTTTCATCAGGACTTCCATGCACAATGAGGAGAACCCCCCACCTCTTTTTCTGTCCAATGGCGGATTCCCCTTCCCGGGACTCGGATGATCTGGAATTCTGCATAGGGGGGATTATACGGGCCATCCCGCAGGAGGTCAACGAACAACCCGTGAGAAAGGGATGTCAGGAAATTCTTTTCGGGGTCAGGACGATTTTCCCCAGAACAAACAGGATTCCTCCCACCAGAAGGTCTGCAAGCCCCAAAAACCATTCCCGGATCAAGAAAGCGATTACAGTGTTGAAAGCAAAGACGCACAGATAGAGGAAAGGAGGACCCCAGCGATCAAGGGGAGAATCCCGGGAAGACGTCCGGTTGCGCGCAATGTCATGGGCCCCCCGGAGATACGGGAGGTTCCATGACACAAGGATCATTGCCCCAACAACCCCCCAGCCGATAAAATTCGAGAAGGGCACCCCAAAATACCTTCCGCCGCGGGGATAGTAATAAATCTGCCCAAGGAACCACCTGTTTCCGCGCAGGGAAACCGGATCGATCACCACATCAACCAGGACAAAAAAAAGGATTGCCATCGCCCATCGACTCAATCGGAACCGGGAGGGGCTGCCAAGAAGCCCCGACAGGAGCCGGCCCTCAAACCATCCCACAGCCCCCAGGCTGGCAACCATCAGGAACGCAAAAGACATGGAGTCCATCAGCGGAAGCGAACCGATCCAGATCTCCTGCTGAACCGTCGTCGGCAGGTAGGTGTATGGGCCGAAGGGAAACCATCCCGAGGGACGGGAAGAGGCATATTCGCACCCATAGGCGATCAGGTAGGCTGAGAGGAATCGAAGAGTCGCCCCCCTCCACCCGCAAGACCTTGCCAGGAAAAAAAGTCCTGCGAACCAGAAAAGGAAAACGTACCAGCGAAAAAGGATCGTATGAAGGAACAGATGCATCCGGCAACCCCCGAGCTAATCGCCGGCACTGGAAATCAGGGCCACCCCGATCGTGATCAGCAGAATGCCGGCCCAACGGCGGACAGAGACTGGCTCCTTCAAGAAAATCCTGGCGAGGAATGCCGTCAACACGTAACCGAATCCAGTCATCGGCACGACGAGACTGACCGGAACCCGCTGAATCAGTGCCAGAAGAAGGACGTAGTAGATGGCCTGGAGAAATACCCCTGCCCCAACCCTCGGATTGGTCAGGATTCTCCAAATCCGGGGTCTCCCCTCCTGAACGAGGGGGGAAGACGCCTCCCTCATTCCCCGGGCCAGCAGGATGAATCCGATGTCCTCAAGAAGAAGCGCCACCAGAAACACCCCAAAAAAGGTCGCGGAGGACAGGGAACCGAACTTCAGGGCTTTCCTCCCTGGGCAATCGACGGAGGAATTCTGTGGGAAGGGGGGTCCAGCGCGATCAGGGTTCCATCCCGACGGATCCTGTAAGGGTGCCCCCTCCAGACAATCCGCGATCCAAAACTTCCAAGATACAGGACGAAGGAGAAAACTTCCCTGACAGGAAAAAGGAGGAGATCCTTTGCTCGGAGGGGTCTTCGAATGTGGGATCCGGCGATTACCGCAATGGAGGCAAAGTGGATTAGATATAGCACAGCCGCCAATTTCCAAAACAAGGACCGTTCCAGGAGTCCTCCCAACCCCCCCCCCGTCAGCAGGAATATGAACGGCCGGGTCAGGATCGAGAATGCATATCCGACCGGACGGCAATTCCGGTAGGTCCTGACCCACCGCATTTCGTGCTGCCACAAGGAACCCAAGGACTCATCCGCAATCTGGGCATCCACGATATAGGGAGAAAGAAATATCCGGTAGCCGGCCTGGACAATCTTCTGACCCAGATGGTAGTCATCTGCCAATACCTCCGTCAGGGAGGAAAACCCGCCAGCCGCTTCCAGGGCCTCACGACGGAGCAGCATTGTCGGCCCAAATGCAAAATCGAGGGGAAAGAGCAGGTAGGCGACAAGTGCCTGGGGGATTGCTTCGGTATTCAGCATCATGGAAGCCAGTCTGGAGGACCACCCCCCCTTCGGGGTTCCCCTCTGGAAGCAGGTCACCATCCCGATAGCAGGGTCCCCGAGAAGAGGTGCGACAATCGTTTTCAGGTAGGACGGGGAGACCCTGATGTCACTGTCGTTGAGCAGGACGAGCCCTGCCGTCTCTCCCTGAAAGGCCCGGCTGACATTGTTCATTTTCCGGTTTGATCCGGAGTGTTCGGTGACAATCTTCAGTGACACCCTATCGGGATATTGCCGGACAAGACCCTCAATGAGGGGAACGACAGGATCCCCCGGGTCCCCCACCACAAACAGGATTCTGAAATCCGGATAATCCTGTCGAATGAACGACAAAAAGTTTTCCTCGGCGCCTTCATCGATCCCCTTGACCGGTTTGATCATCAGGAGGGAGGGCCAAGGAAACGGGGCAGTGGAAGGCACAACCGATTGTCTGAGGAGCTTTCTGGAACCCAAGACGGAGAGAAGGTCAAAAAAAACTCCGATCCCGCCCAAAGTCAGAAGGAGTGCCGCCAACAAAACGGTCACCTGGCCTAGAACGGGATCGGAAGTCATAAGGGAGAAAAACAAGGGACGCTCATTGCCCGACCGGAGACTTCAGCGCCTCCTTTCGACGGGCCATGAAACGGAAATACTCTCCTGCCTCACGAATGATCTTTTTCCGTTCAGTGCTGCTTAAAAGGGCTTTTTTCAGCACGCGGGCGATGTATCGGGGGCGGTAATAGAACTTCCGATAAAATTTGGGGACAGCCATGAAAATTTCCCGGGACCCGATCTCTGGGTAGCTCACGTTACAGGTCTGGTACCCCTCTTCGGAAACCATGCTGGACTCCATCAGATAGCCATTGTCCTTCGCATAGTTATAGAAGTGGGTTCCCGGATAGGGGGAGGCCAACGAAACCTGGAGTGTTTCGATATCCATTTCACAGGCAAACTGAATCGTTTCCTCGATCGTTTCCTTATTTTCCCCGGGCAGTCCGACAATAAAGGTCCCGTGAATCTTCATCCCCAGCTGATGGGCATTGCGGGTGAACTCCCGCGCCTGATCCACGCGGATCCCCTTCTTGACGTTGTTCAGGATCTTCTGGTTTCCGGACTCGTATCCGACCACCATGACCCGACAGCCCGATTCCTTCATGAGCTTCAAGGTCTCGAAATCAACATTGGCCTTGGAGTTGCATCCCCAGGACAGATTGAACTGCTTCAGCCCGCGGGAAAGCTCCCGGGTCCGCTCACGGTATTCGGTCAGCGTGTCGTCATCAAAGAAGAGCTCCTTGATTTCGGGATAGGTCTTCTTGATGTACGCCACTTCCTTGAGAACATTTTCAACACTTCTCGTCCGATAGACGTTTCCAGAAAATGTCTGCGGCCAAAGGCAAAAGGTACATTTGCTTCCGCATCCCCTTCCCGTGTAGATCGAAACGTACGGGTATTTCATCCAGGGGATCTCGTAATCCCTGATATTGAGGTCCCTTTTGTAAACCTCTGATGCAAAAGGGAGGTCATCCAGATTTTCGAGGACCGGACGGTCAGGGGTGGAATAGATCTGTCCATCCTTGCGGTAATGGATGCCAAGCACCTCATCCCAGGGCTTTCCATTGGCAATTTCAGGAACGGCGTAGTCAAACTCCTCCCGGACGACAAAGTCGATGACCGGATCGGCCTTCAGCGTCAGCTCCGGAAGGACGCTGGGATGCGGGCCCACAAAACCGACAAGGATCGAGGGGTTTCCTTCCTTGAATCCCTTTGCGGTCAGAATGTCGTTCTGGAGAGAAGGAGTGCTGGTGTACAGGATGACCATATCGAAATCAGGCGCCAGGGAAAGGGTCTTGTTACTATCCCATCCCAGGACGGGAGCGTCCACCACGCGGGAATTCGGCAACATTCCTGCGGGATAGGTCAGCCAGGTGGGATACCAGAAGGAGCGCACTTCCCGAGTGGCCTGGTACCGGGCTCCCGCACCCCCATCGAAATCATCGAAGGACGGCGGGTTCAAAAAAAGTGTTCTAAGTGACATGGGCTCTCCAATGGTGATGAAGGTTATCCGACCGTTCAGTGGGTTTCGATGAATTCTTCCTCTGCAGACTCGTTTCGGGTCACAGTAGGCTCAAAACCCTTGGCACGGGAAATTTCCATCAACTTCAGGATCACCCCTTCGATCAACCACTCAGGGGTAGACGCACCGGCGGTCACACCAACCCGCTCCCCTCCGGAAAACCATCCGACTTCCACCTCGCTGGCACTGTCGACCAGATAGGACGCGGGACACAGGCCGGCGGAAACCTCCTGCAAACGTCGGGAGTTGGCGCTGCTCATCGAGCCGACCGTGATCATGACATCCATGTCTCCGGCAATCGCCAGGGCGGATGTCTGCCTTTTTTCCGTCGCATCACAGATCGTGTTGTGAATCTCCAGCTGGGGGTACCTCTCTTGCAGGAGACACAAAATCTCGTCGAAGTACTTGATGCTCTGGGTGGTCTGGGAAACCAGCGCGACCGGACCATCGGTCAGGGGAAGGGATTCGATCTCTTCTTTCCTGTGGAAAATATGAATGTTTTCCTCGGCAACTCCCTGAACCCCCATCACCTCATCGTGATTTTTTTCACCCAGCAGGAAGATCATGTAGTCCTTGGCAGCGAGGGTCTTCACAATCCGATGGATCTTCGACACCAGGGGACAGGTCGTATCGACCACTTCGAGATTTCTGGCGCGCGCATCCGCGATCACGGCAGGAGAAACCCCGTGGGCGCTGATCAGAAGCGTTCCGCTGTCCACTTCCCGGACTTCATCCACCGACAGGACTCCCCGATCGGAGAGATCCTTCACCACATGGGTGTTATGGACAATTTCGTGCAGGATGAAAACAGGCCCTGTCGCTGCCTCAGCGGTCTTATGGGCCAAGTTGATCGCGCGTTTAACGCCCACACAGACACCCGCGTATTCTGGAAGAAAAATATCCATATGATTCCGACTCCTCTCAATATTTGTGAACACAGGACAGCAACATCACCGATCCAGCATTTTTTACGAGTTGCTAGCGCTCCGAACCTGGCAATGGCCTGGCGGCCCTACCCAGATATTCGGGGGTCGAAAAGTACTCCACCGCATCCCGGAAAGCCTCTTCCACCGGGGTCAGGACAAGTCCAAGTTCACGGACAGCCTTTTCCCCGGAGTAAAACATCATCTTGTGCGCCATCCTGATCCCGTCGAGGGGTACCAGCGGCTCTCGCCCGGTCACACGGGAGACCCCCTCGGAGAGATAGGCCAGCGGAAGGAGAACCGACCTTGGGATTCTGACATTCGGAGCCGGAATCCCGGTAATCTTTTCCAGAATACCAAAAACGTCCCGAAGAAGCAGATTCCTGTTCGCAAGGATGTATTTCTCGCCCGGGCGGCCCTTGCGGGCAGCCAGGATGTGGCCCCTTGCAACATCCCGGACATGGATGACATTCAGCCCGGTATGGACATAGGCCTTCATCATGCCCCTCATGTAATCCAGAACGATCCGACCCGTGGGGGTGGGCTTGATGTCCCGCGCCCCGATGGGGGCACTCGGATTGACGATGACGATCGGAAGCCTGTCCGAGTACTCGAGTACCAATTGCTCGGACAAATACTTGGACAGTTTATATTCCCCGATCAAGGTTTTTGTGTCAACAGTCATTTCTTCCGTGATCGGAACCGAATCCTCCCCAGCCCCCAATGCCGCCACACTGCTGCAGTATACGATCTTTTCCAGCGTAAGACCAAGGCAGGCCTCAAGCAGTGCCCGCGTTCCCTCAACATTTGTCCGGATCATCTCCCCCGGGACACGGGACCAGAGTCGATAATCGGCCGCCACATGAAACAGGTGACTCACCCCTGCCAGCCCTTTTTTCAAAGAAACCGGTTCCCGAAGATCACCTTGAACCCATTCCACATCCGGGGAAACGGGAGGGAGATTCCTCCGGTCGCTTCCGGGACGGATCAGGCATCGGACCCGATACCCCTCGGACAAAAGTTCTGAGGCGACCCAGGATCCCACGAATCCGGTCGCCCCCGTTACGAGGGCTGTGGGTTTTGACAGCGACATCTCCATATTGCGGACACCCCTTCCGTTTTCCTAATTCCCCAAGATTGGCTATGATGGGACGAGTAGCTTGAACCCCTTACCTGAAAGGTTTTTCAATACGATGGTCCAACGCTTCGCAATCTTGCTGTTTCTGCCATTTTTCTTTCTGGCCGGATGCTATACCGTCCGCGTTCCACTGGACAACCAGCGGGCCCTTGACAATACGGGACTGATCCTGCCGGACACCCATTTCCCGTCCACCGGAATGGAACAGGCAGTCCTTCCCATCCTCCAGCAACAAGGGTTCCACTGGAACGACCCCAGATATTCAATGGGCCATCACCTGATTTCAGGAAACCGGCTGGTTGTTGTTTCGGACGATGGAAAGATCACCGTCCTCCGGTACATCGCCAAGTTCCGGGACAGCGGTTTTCTCATCAACCGCTATCAGCCTACCCAATCAGGAGATCTCCTGCAGAAGGGAACCACCGTGGCAAAGGGACTCTTGGGCTGCGTCTACAATCGTCCGGGAACCACATTCGGATCATACCGGAAGGTCTCGTTCCCAACCGTTTTGGCAGACGGACTCTTTGCCGGAGCCATCAACACCTTTCTTTTTCCGGTTCTCGTCTCCTGGTGCGAAACCATTGACCGACTGCCACTGAAATATCAATCCATGACCGTCACGCCAGACGAACACCTGACCCGATTGCTGAACAACCTCAATAAATAAGGGAAAGACGGGACCCGTCCCGTTTTCTCAGAATGGAAACCCGATTCCGACAAAGGTGACGACACCGGCTTCAGTCGAGTACCCCAGGTCCAATCGTCCGACCACGTCCGGTTTTACCAGGGCCCTGAAACCGACTCCCGGATTGATGGCATAATTTCCCGGATTCAGTGCCTGGGCCTCCGTCTGGAACACCTCCCCCACCCCTAGGAAGGGGGCGATTTGCCATTCGCTGTTGACTCCCATGAGGTGCATGTCAAAAACCTTGAGACGGTCTTCCAGATTGAAGATTGCCGCGTCATACCCATAAAATCGGCCGTTCCCGAATCCTTCCAGCGTAAACGGACCCCCCAGCATGCTCTGGGCAAAAAACGGAATGTCTGGCCCATTCATGAAATTCAGCATTCCCCTGATGGCCACGACATTCTGGTCGTTCTCCCCATGGGTAATCCATGTTTTGTACTCGACATTGAACCGGTCAAAGACATTTTCCTGACCCGGTGTCATGTTCTGGTCCAGTTCCGCAAAAGCCCGGGCATAGGTTCCTTCCGTCGGAATGAGGTGATTGTCCCGGGTGTCGTAGGTCACATTGGCCCGATGGGTATAGATGACCGCACCCTGGGAGAATCCGTTCACATTTGGAAAAAGTGTCCCAGAGTAGGGAAGTCCCGGAAACTGGCCCGGAGAGGCCCCATAGGACCGAAAGCGCTCCATCACCCACATCCGGATTTTCATTTCATCGGCATTGACACCTGCCGCAATATGGGCCGAGGTTTCAGAAAGGGTATAGTTGCTCTGGTTTGCAAAAAGGGAATTGGGCCCCAATCCATAGAAACGCGCCATCGGATTCTTGAAGTTCTTGGTACGAACATCAAGGATGTACCGACCTCCTCCCGCAGCGAGGTCCCGATAATGGACCTCATAAAAGTTCATCAGGGAGTTGGACTGGATCGCCATGGCATGCCAGCGCCTCAAGTTGCCCTTGTAGTAACGGTAATACCGGACACCGACTTCCGTTCCCATGTAGGGGTTGTACATGACAGAAGGTGCCAGGATGGACGTGATCCGTCCGCTGGGCTTGGCATACAGGATCGGAACAAGGGTGCCGACCGTGAATCCCGAATTGTAGGATTCGCCAATCGCCGGAACCGGGACGACGACCGTGTTCTGGGTGGGCGTACTGTAGGCAAACGGGGGGGGAACCCCGATCGGGAGGGTTGGAAACGTCTGGACGGCCGAAGGGTTCCCAGACACCATGGGAGCTGGAAGGGGAGGAAGTGCCCCTTGAGCCTGGGCGTCAACCCCCGTCAAGAAAAGAACCAACACTCCCGCCAGAAGGGAATGGCCAAAGCCCCCAACACCCTTCAACGGCCTGAGTCCCCTTCCCGAATCAGCGTTCCAAGACGATTGCCCAATGCCACAAGCTCTTTCCTCGCACGCAGGAGGGAAGGAAGAACCCTCAGAAACCGAAAAAGCGCTCCGGGAGTTTTGAACAAAACCCCAATCCCCCTGAGCAACTGCTCACTTCCGTCCTCTCCGGAGAATGCCCCGACCTCCGGCGGAAGGAGGTCTTCGGGTCCATCCGAAACGACCCGGATTGCAATGGCTTTCATGCCTGTCCCCTTGAACGCTTCCATCCATGAATGGCTTTCCATATCCACAATATCCGCACGGGATTGAACAAACAGGGCTGACTTGTCCTTTTGCAGGGAAACGATCCGGTCTGTCTGGAAACCTCTTCCCAGAGACAGTCCAAGCAGTCCCGCCCACCACATGGCATCCGGAAACTCCATGGGCTCTTTTCCCGTCCGGTCGATTCGTGAAAGCACATGAACCTTTCCACTTTGCGCTCCCGGAGAAATCCCCCCCGCAAATCCCGCCAGGATCACCGTCGCAAAAGGGTGTGAAGAGAGCCAATCGGACAATGCCCTGGAAGGATGTTCCCCCATCCCAAGATAACGGAGCGTCACCTGTCCCTCAAGCCATGAAATTTCCCGGGGGGACAGGGTCCGGAAGGGAACCCCCAACCCTGCGGACAATCCCTGGGCCAGGGCAGTCTTCTCCGACTCAATCGGCGTCACGATCAGGAGAGGAAGAAGAATCCGACCTTCCTCGGTGTTCATGGATTGGATCGGGAGGACCCGCTCATATCAGGAAACGGGGGGCGATCGGATAGGGGTTTTGTCTCCAGGAGACGATCCGTTCCTCGACCCTGGAACGGCCCTGTCTCAGAACATTTCGGTAGAGCGATAGCGCCCAGAGGGGAAAATAATCCCGATACATGTTGTAACGGAGGTAGAATACCTTCGGAAATCCCGTTCCGGTATAGTCCTTTTCCTCCCATTTTCCATTCATTCTTTGGCGGGAAAGCAGGAACCGGATTCCGCCTGATACCGCCGGATGGGCCACAAGACCTCCGTGAATCAATGAAATCAGCGCCCATGCTGTCTGGGAAGGGGTCGACCCCCCCACTCCCGCAGTCTCCTTCCGGAAATAGGTGTAACAGCTTTCTCCCCATCCTCCGTCCGGGTTCTGGTGGGCCAAGAGGAAATTCATGGCCCGCTGGATATAACTGGACGACATGTCTTCCCCGATCGCCTTCAGCGCGGACACAACCGACCAGATCCCGTAGATGTAGTTCACTCCCCACCGGCCATACCAGGAGCCGTCCTCTTCCTGCTCCTTCCTGAGAAAGCGCAGGGCCCTCCGCACGGGTGGGACCTCCGGACCGTACCCAAGGATTCCGAGCAGTTCAACAACCCTGCCGGTCACGTCCGATGTGCTCGGATCCAGAAGGGCCCCGTGATCCGCAAAAGGAATATTGTTCAGGAACAGAAAGTCATTGTCCTTATCAAAGGCGGCCCATCCGCCGTCTGTGCCCTGCATGGAGAGGACCCATTCCAGGGCGCGCCTGAAGACCTCTTCATATCCCTCCATCCCGG
Source organism: Nitrospirota bacterium (assembly GCA_021785195.1). GTDB lineage: Bacteria > Nitrospirota > Leptospirillia > Leptospirillales > Leptospirillaceae > JAJYGC01. The sequence continues at coordinate 39,178 of JAJYGC010000001.1, read as the reverse complement.
GATACCACTTGGCAAAATCCATCAGCACCACGGACGTATCATCAATGTCAGGATAATAATCGTTCTCGTACTGGAACGCCCATCCACCCGCACCCACACCCCGTACCCGGACAGACCAGTCTCCGACAAGCCGGACTTCCCGACGCCGGAACCATTCAAACGCCCGGGCCACCTGGGGGGCCTCCCGGGAAACGCCTGATTCATAGAGGGCCCCAAGCGCCAGTGCCGTATCCCAGATCGGCGAAAAACAGGGCTGGACAGATTTCTTGTCGTCGACCTCAAACACCAGGTCATCAATCGACTGGATTGCCCGCTGAACCAATGGGTGATCCTCATGGTATCCGGCCAGCCTGAGGGCCAGGACGCTGTTCGCCATGGCCGGATAGATCGCACCAAGGCCTCCCTCCCCTTTCATCCGGGGCACCAGCCATTCAAGTCCTTTTTTGAGCGCCATCCTTCGAAGGAAGGGAATCGGATGCCGATTCCAGAACTGGAGAAGAATATCCAGGGCAAAGAAGAGATTTTTCCAGGACAGGAACTGGCTGCTCCAGGAATAGTGAACCTTCACCTCGCTCATCGGCGTAACGAACAGTTCCGAAATTCCGACTTCCGGCTCAACCGCCACCATGGGTTTGTGGTGATAGATGAAAAGGAGGGGAACAATGACTGTCCGAGACCAGTAGGACACGGTATAAATCGAGAGGGGAAACCATTTCGGAAGAAGAATCATCTCGGGGGGAAGCGCCGGGATTCCCTTCCAGTCATACTGGCCAAAAAGTGCGAGGGCTATCCGCGTGAACACATTGACGTTGATCGCCCCTCCCCGTTCGTGGACGAGGGCCCGTGCACGGACCAGTGCGGGATGGTCCGCGGAATAGCCCAGAAGTTTCAGGGCGAAATAGGCCTTGACCGTAGCGCTGATATCCGCCGGCCCCCCATGATAGAGGGGCCATCCCCCATCTTCCCCCTGTGACGCCAGAATAAAGGGGGCGGCGCGCTGAAAAAAATCCCCGGGCGCTCTTTTCAGGAGAAATTGCAGGAGGATGTACTCAGAAGTGATCGTGACATCCGCCTCAAGCGGTTCGACCCAGCACCCTTCCCTCTCCTGCCTCGACAGAAGTGAGTCGATGGCCCGACCGATTCCGGGCTCAAGGGCCTCCGGTTCCGGAAGAACGGAATGAACGTCCGGCATACCGCTGGGATCCCCTTCTTCCTGACTCCTTCCGGAGTCCGGGAAACATTCCTGAATCCTTTTCTCCATCGTCCTTACGTTCCTTTCCCGTCGATCCGCACTGTCCAGAAGGAACCCTGGACCCGGAAAAGACCTCCCAAAAACGGACTTCCGCCAGAAACCATCACCCGATCCCCATCTCCACGCCACTTCGGGCCAATGAGGGACAACAACCCTTCACACAGGGCCCCGACAAGTTCCTCCCGGGGATCCCCCCACCCCCTGAAAAAACCCTGAAAAACCTTTGAGGAAAAATGCCCGACCAACCCAGCATCCATCCTGAAAGGCTCATTCTGAGCGGGCAACCAATAATTTTAGGGGGCCAACCCTTTCCGGTCAAGGACTTCCGTCGACACCACCCCGTTCCCACTCCCTTTGCGAAAGACAATTGCGTTCCATAAACAGGCATCCCCGACCACAAGTGACCGAGATCACGGCCCATGGTCAGGCTCTTCGGTCCCCGCCAATCCCCTGCACTCAATCAGTCATCCCTGAGCCGATCCAGTCTGAAAGCTTTCTTGCCCTTTTTTTACCTGATCCGCTAGAATGGATTGGTTTCCAATCCTGCGGAAAGGGATTGGAGCTTCTCAAATGACTGACTGAACCAGCGGATGCCTGTTCCCCAAGCGTATTCATTCCCGAAACCGGAGCATCATGACATCATCGAAATCCCAGAAGGAGCAACCGGAGCGAAAACCCGCCACGGCTCCCCCCAAAGCTGAAACCCCTTACCAGGAGTTGCCCGACGATGCTTTTTTCAGCCCTTCCCGCCCCAAGGAAGAGCCTGGATTCAGCCCTGTTTCCATTGCGATCTATATCGTAGTCGGCCTCCTGCTTGTCGCAGGAATCGGGGGATCCATCGTCGGACTCAGGACCACCCCCCTCTGGATCTCCCATAAACCGGTTTCCCAGAGAAGCATCAGTACCCGGACAACGTTCAAGGAAATTCAGGGAAACGGATGGGCGTTGACCTTCCAGATGATGCTCAGTCCGTCCGTCGCCTACTTCAAGGTTCACCTGACGGGAAAAACTCCGGTCAAATACCAGCTGATCGGGGTCCGGTACAAGATCGGAAACGGCTCGGTCATCCCCCTGAAGCTTCCCCCCGCCTACCTGATGTTTGAGCCGATGGCACCCGGCGAAACAACCGAACGGACTCTCTGGCTTGGCGGATCCCCCGTTGATTCGATCACCCTTCAGATTCGGATCGACGACGGGCATGGCCTGCGCAACGATACCCTGACCTTCGACTAGAGGACCGTTCACCGCTCACGAAAAACGGCTGATCGCCCTCCTCAGGCGTGCATCAATTTCTGCGTCAGGGAGGCCCGAGAGGAATACGGTCTTGAATCGGGATTGATGGCCTTTTTTGATGCATAGACTTGATAGCGGGAGATCCAGCCAGTCGGCAAGCTTCCGCAGGAGCCTGTCGTTGGCCTTTCCTTCACGGGCGACCTCCGAAAGGTCCACTTCGAGACCGGCTTCCCGAATGAATATTCCTTCTTTCTTTCGACCGGGACGGGTATGGACCCGAAAAAATCCGTTCTTGAGACCCGGGAATCCTTCCCCGCGCTCCGGGGGAAGCACGTTATTCTCCCGTCCCGGGGAACGGCTCCGAAGAAGAGGCGGGGGGTGCGGGCGACCAATCCATCGATTGCCAGCGGTTGTCGAACCGTTCCAGGGATTCAAACAACGCCTGGACTTCACCACGAATCCGGGACAGCTCCAGAAGCCACTCCTCCCGAGTCCGGGAAAGCCATTCCTGAACACGCAGCCGGCGCTCCTCCCCTTTCGCCACAATCTCCCGAGCCGACAATTCGGCTTCGCGAATGATCTGGTCCGCCTCTTTCCTTGAGGATGACCTGATGGTCTCCGCCGCCTTGTGGGCCTCCAGAAGCGCATCCGACAGCAGGGCCTCTTTCCCCTTCAGGGATTCGTAACTGGACTCCAGCTCCGACAGTCGTTCACCCTGCGCACGATAAGCCTGCAAAAGGTCCGACATTTCAGCCACCACCTTGGAGACCAGATCTTCCACTTCCCTGGGATCATATCCACGAAATACCCGGGAAAACTCAAGCTGTCTCAGTTCCTCAATGCGTCCCTGATCAATCATGCATTCCTCCTCATATGGATACCCTCCCCGGCAGAACCTAATAGAGAAAGTGCTGGATGACCTGGATCAAAAAAATGGCAATCAACGGGGAAACGTCCATTCCGGCCAATTTTTCGGGGGGAACGAGCCTCCTCAGGGGGGCCAGGACAGGTTCCGTGATCCCATAAAGAACGCGCATCAGCGGATTTCCAGGATCCGGAGAAACCCAGGAAATCAACGCCCGAATGATGATGATCCAGGAATACAGCGTCAGCAGACGATCAACAAGCAGAATGTCAACCTCCCTTGGTATCGTTATCGGACAGGGCGCGGGAACGCGCCACCATGAGTGCCACAGCGTCGATGAAGGCCGCCCGGACCGCATGCTTTTCAAGGGCACAAATCCCTTCGATCGTGGTTCCAGACGGAGAAGAGACCCTTCCTTTCAAATCCCCGGGATCGATGCCCTCATCCAGAATGAGGGCCGCCGTCCCCCGCAACATCTGGGCGACCAGGAAAACCGCATTCTCCCTTTTGAGACCATGGCGCACACCGGCATCTGCAAACGCTTCGACCACAAGCGCCATCAATCCGGGGCCGGATCCCGCCAGGGCTGTCGCCACATCGAAGTCCGCCTCTGAAAGCATCATGACTCGACCCATTTCAAGGAAAATCCTGGAAACCCTTGACAGGTCAGCGGAGTCCGCCTTGCTCCCCGAAGCGAGCACCGTCATCCCCTCTCCACGGGTCAGGGCAAGGTTCGACATGGTACGAATCCATCTCCAGTGCGGGAGGGCCGTTTCCAGTCGAGAAAGCGGCGTCCCTGCCATCACGGATACCCCAAGGGGGGCAATCGGAAGGTCTCTCAGAAGTGGAGCCAGATCAGGAAAAAGGGTGGGTTTGACCGACCAGAACACCAGGGAAGGCCCCGGGGCCCCGGAACGGACAGGCAGGTCAGCGATGTCCCGAACGGTTTCACATCCATAATTTGTTTCCAGGCGGGTTCTCACCCCTGGATCCGGATCGACAACGACAATCCGGGTTCCACCGGGACATCCCGCCTGCTTCTGAAACCCGGAGAGAAAGGCCTGCCCCATTCTCCCCCCTCCCAGGATCCAGCACTCTTCACGCATAGGGTTTCCGCTCACGCTCTTTCCTTTCCCGACTCTTCAAAAAAATACCGGCCCACACGAATCTCGGTTGAACCACAGACAACGGCCTCCCGATAATCATCGGTCATTCCCATCGACAATGTCGCCTTTCCTCCCGGAAAGAACCGGTCGAACAGTTCCCGTGCCCTGCCAAAGACTTTGCGCGATGCCGTCCGGTCTCCCGGAGGGGGCCCCATGACCATGAGACCAGAGACAATGAGGTTGGGCCATTTGCCAACCTCCTCCAGAAGAGGCTCCAGCATCTCCCCAGAAACGCCGGAGCGGCCTGGAATGCCGGTCAGGTCCACTTCGATCAGGATTTCCTGGATCCCACCAAATGCATGGATCCGCTCGGAAAGGACGGGAATGATCGAATGCCGGTCGACCGTTTCAACCCGGAACACGGGACGGTACAGGTGGCGCAGGGAACGACGCTGGAGGGCACCGATAAAATGGAATTGGGGCAACCGCCCCTGAAGGCGAAAATACTGCTCCTTCTCCTCCAACTGTTCCCAGCGGTTTTCCGCGAGATCCGGGACACCGGCATCAAATAGATCCCGTGACAACTCCGGGGAACGCCCCTTCGTGACCCCCACAATCCGGGGGGGGAGGCCCATTCCAGCATCCTTCGCAAGCCGGGAAACTTCTTCCTGAAGGCGTTCCACACGGCTTCGCATTGGCCCGTTTTCCGTTTTCATCCTGCCCTCAGTTCGAGGAACGGATATAGTTCAGCATGCTTCGGCCATTTCGGGAACTCCCCATTCCACGATGGGAGTAAAAGAGTTCCGGATGACATACCGTGCAGAGGTCGACCTCACCAATCCTGGCCGGAAGAACCCCCAGTGACTCCAGTTGAAGGCGAACGAGGGAAGGCAGGCTCAGACGGTCATCCTCCCCATGATCCTTGTAAAATTCGGGATGAAGGCTTGCAATCTCCTCCCAGACCTCGGGGCCGACAGGATAGCAGCAGGACCGGATCGATGGACCGATGACCGCCACCAAATCTCCCGGGGCGTTCCCCGAAGCTTCCAGCAGACGCCGGATTCCTTCCGGAACGATTCCCCTCACGGCCCCCCTCCATCCGGCATGGAGCGCCGAAACAAAGCGGCCACCGGCCGAGCAGACCAGGACAGGGAGGCAGTCGGCGGTGAACACGGAAATCGCCACGGAAGGGTCCGATGACCACCCTCCGTCCGCTTCCCGGGGAGGGTCCTCTTTTGGGCCACTGACTTCAAGAACCCCTATCCCATGCACTTGCCGGAACGTCCGGGCCCCTTCCGGTTCCTGTATTAAGGCCCTGGAGCCAAATCCATGATCCACTCCCAGACGGGTCAGAAGGGTGTGGCGGAGAAACACTCAGGAGTCCCCCCTTTTTCGCCAGATGGCAGGACGATCCAGTTCTTCCTCGGAACCAGACGGGGGGGGATCAAGGGGCGGAAGCCCTCCCCGATGGAGTCCCGTCATGGTTTTTCTCAGGAACGCCGGAATTTCCTGGAGTTGCTCGGGGTCCAGCGGAGATTCCTCTGCCGGGGGTTCGGCCACCAGCGCATCCTGCTCGAACCCGGCCGCGATGACCGTAATCCGTATCTCTTCCCGGGGCTCGTCTTCCACGACAGTTCCGAAGATCATGTTGATCCCCTTTTCCCCTTCCTCCTGGATCAGTCTGGAGGCCTCGAATACCTCATGGAGGGTCATGTCCGACCCACCGTGAAAGTTCACCAGGACTCCCTTTGCACCCTTGATCGAGGCATCTTCCAGCAACGGGCTGTTGATGGCGTGACGGGCGGCTTCTGTCGCGCGCCCTTCCCCCCTTCCGGTCCCAATGCCCATCACGGCCCTTCCCATTCGGGACATTGTGGTCTTCACATCCGCAAAGTCCAGGTTGATCAGACCAGGGCGAGTGATGATGTCAGAGATGCCCTGGACGCCCTGCCGGAGAATGTCGTCGGCCAGCTTGAACGCATCCGTGATCGGAACATTGCGGTCCACGACAGACATCAGGCGGTCATTGGGGATCACAATCAGCGTATCTGAATACCGCCGCAATTCCTGAAGCCCTTCATCGGCGTTCTTTGCCCGCTTTGGACCCTCAAACCCGAAGGGTTTCGTCACCACAGCGACGGTCAGCGCTCCCAGTTCCATCGCGATCTGGGAAAGGATGGGAGCCGCACCGGTTCCGGTTCCGCCCCCCATTCCCGCGGTGACGAATACCATGTCCGCACCTTTCATGACCCCACGGATTTTTTCCACGTCCTCCAATGCGGCCCGGCGGCCGACTTCGGGATTGGCACCCGCCCCCAGACCCCGGGAAAGCTGTCCCCCGATCTGGATCCGGTGGGCGGAGATCCTGTTCAGTGCCTGGAGATCAGTATTGACCGCCACAAATTCGACCCCTGTCACCTTCTCGCGAACCATCGTATTGACGGCGTTGCAACCGCCCCCTCCCACCCCAACCACCAGGATGCGCGCTTCCAGAAGTCCCGACTGGTTATAATCGATCAAAGGTTCCCTATCGTCCATCAGATTGACCCCATCCATTCCAGGGACAGTTCCCCAAATCGGAAGAAAAATTCAAATGATTTCCCGAATCCAGTTCCAGAGGCGGGACGACCCGCCTGTCTGCTTTTTCAGCTCAGGGGCCATCTGGGTGGCCGTCTCGGACTCCTCCTGAGCTTCTTCCCCCCAATGATCCCGGGCATAGTAAAGAAGACCAATCGCCGCCGAAAACTCAGGAGAAACCGCGCGTTCCACAAGACCCTGGATTCTTGGTCGCACATTGCCGATCGTGACATGCAACGGATTCAGGATCTTCTGCGCAAATGGAATGATCTGCGGCATGGAGACCACCCCGCCCGTCAGAACGACACCGCGCTGCAAACGGTTCTCCAGTTTCATTTCACGGATATCACGAGCCACGATTCCCAAAATTTCCGCAAGCCTGGCCTCCACAACCTCCTTGACTCGGGAGGTCTGTTCGACAGAAGGTGTTCGCGAGGCATCGCCTCCCGCGCCTCCCTCAACCTCGGCATCCGGGGGAGACACAAGATTCGTCAGTGCCTCGATCTTGATCCGCTCCGCTTCTTCTTGGGACACCTGCAGCACAATGGCCAGGTCCTTTGTCATATTGATCCCGCCATAAGGAAAGACCCGGATGGCCGCGATCGAACCGTTCACGTAGACGGCCATGTTGGTCGTGCCACCGCCGATATCCACCACCGCCACGCCCAATTCCTTGTCATCGTCGGTCAACAGGGCCCGTGCCGCACCCAATGGCTGGAGGATCAGGTCACCCTCCCTGAGGATGAGACCGGAGCGCTCGACGGTCCTTTTCAGGTTCGCAATCACCATTTCCGAACCGCGGATGACATGGACATGGGCTTCCAGACGGGCCCCCACCATTCCCACCGGATTCGGGATGTTGGGCAGGTCATCAATCGTGTAGGTCTTCGGAATCACATGAAGGATTTCCGAGGAAGGGCGATTCACCATTGAACGTGCTTCCTGGAGGACCTTCTCGATATCCGACGGCTGGACTTCCCGATCCCGGAGCGCGATCGTCACCCGCTGGTCCAGACCGATCACCTCACCACCGGAAAACCCTACCACCACATTCTTGACAGGGCGCCCAGCGACCCGCTGGACCTGGTCGATCGCCCGGTTGATCGCTGTCACTGCCTGCGGAACACCGATGATGGTACCGTTTCTGAGGGCCGCTCCAGTGGGAGCGACACCGAGTCCAACAATTTCAAACAGATTGTCTTCCAGGGCATGTCCGACGACGGCCACGATCTTCGTCGACCCCAGGTCAAGCGCCGCATAAAGGGGATTGCTGGACACGAGTCTCTCTTCCTTTGCTTACCATGATGGATACATTCGTTTCAGTCAGTAGGATGACAATCCCGGGAAAAAACACGCTCCGATTGTCGCACATCTTGGGAAATCAGGACAACAGGAACCGGTGCCGCGTCAGTGCGGGAGGGAGTATTTCCCGTTTCGGACCGAGTCCGGCTCCTCACCCTCTTCCGGTCGGATCAGAAGCATTCCCCGGAATCTGAGGTCGTACCCCTGGGGCAAGACTCCCTTCGGAAGTCGTTCCGGATGGGCCAGGATCCGTTCATAAAGCCGAAATGCCCCACAGTGCCCCTCTTCGGGCAGGATGAGATAGGAAGTGGTTCGATCGGGAAAGAAACGGATATCGTGGTGGCCCCGGAATACAAAAAGATTCCCGACCGGAGCCCCGTGCCCCCTGCAGCCCCTGACCAGGCGGATGGCCGAAACCAGGGACAACCCTTTTTTTGTATCGAGCGGGGCACGGACAATGATCTGGGGGAGGAGATCGGTCCCAGGGTAGATCAGTCCGTCAAGGACCCTTCCATCCGGAAGGAGGTAGGGAAGATAGGATGACTTTCCCCAGGGAGAAATCGGATTGCCAGGGGTTTCGGAGGAAGAAGACCGGAGAAACGCCACAGGGGATTTGATCTTGAGAAGGATCGCCCCCCCGCCCCACAGATATCGCTTGAAGGCGATCTGCTCCACCCAAGGGTGGTGCCCAAGCCAGATTTTCGCCCCTTCGGGATTGAAGACGTCATTGTCGGGATCCCCCCCAAGCCATGAACGGACCGCGCTTTCCGTGACAACGCCCGGACCGCTCATGATCAGGGGGGAATGTTTTGAAAGGACGGATTTTCCCGGGTGGAGAGACAGCATCGCCAATCCAAAGAAAAAGACAACCGTCAGGATCAGTCGACCCTTGCCTTTCCAGTTTCTGGAAGCAGGCTCGGTTCCGGGAGGTGGTCCGGGGAGAGCCTTGTCCATCGCTGCTCAGGAAACAGGAATCACCGGCTCAGAATCAAGCCGGGAAAGGGACAGGATCGTTTCCACCAGATCCGGGAAGGAAAGCCCCCTGCTCTGCGCTATCTCGGGGATCAAAGAGGTTTCCGTCAGGCCCGGGAGGGTATTCATCTCCAGGACAACCACCCTTCCATCGGGAAGCACGAGCGTATCCAGACGGGCCACACCCCGAAGGTCGAGAAGGGAAAAGGACTTCACCGTCGCATGTTCCAGCTTTTCCGCAACGGATGGATCAAGGGGAGCCGGAAAAAGGTGGGAAGACTTTCCTTTTTGATATTTGGACTCATAGGTATAAAAAGGCTCTTTCGGATCCGGAAGGATTTCAATGGCCCCCAGATAGGTTCCATCGAGGATCCCCGCCTGGATTTCCCGCCCTTTCAGGAATGGTTCGATCAAAACACTTGAAGAGTGTCGCCGGGCTTCCCGGACTGCCGGGGGGAGATCGGAGATCCGTTCCACACGGAATACGCCGATGGACGATCCGGCCGACTCCGGCTTCACCATGAAGGGAGGCGCGAAGGGAATCTCCGGAAGGGACTTGTCCGGATCATGGATGGTTACGGTTTTCGGAACGTCCAGTCCTCCCTGGGCAAAAAGGGCCCGTGACCTGATCTTGCTCATTCCAAGGGCACTGCCCAGCACACCGGAGCCGGTGTAGGGGATCCCCAGGATCTCCAGGAATCCCTGGAGAGCCCCATTCTCGCCATTTCCACCATGGGTGGCCAGAAAGCATGCATCCGGACCAATGGATGAAAGGCGTGCGGGCAAATCGGCCCCGACCTCAACAGGAACAGCATCATAGCCGAGGGAGAGCAGCGCACTGACCACCGCCTTTCCGCTCATCCGGGACACTTCGGCCTCCGGTGAATCCCCCCCCATCAGCACAGCCACTTTCCGAAACCGTTTTTCCCTCACCTGGACCAATTCCTTTCAGACAGACGCCGGACTTAAATCCGGCAAAAGTTCCACCTCGGCCTCCAGGAGAACCCCGGAATTGCGATGCACGGAGTCCCGGACCGAATCCATCAGACCCCGAAAATCCCTGGAGAGACCGTTTCCGGCATTGACGAAAAAGTTGGCGTGGAGGGATGATACCTGGATTCCTCCCGAGAACTTTCCTTTCCAGCCAGCCTGTTCGATCAGCCGTCCCGAATAATGGCCCGACGGATTGCGAAAAACCGAGCCGAGGCTGGGCATGGACAAAGGCTGGGTTCGGCTCCGTTCCGACCGAAGCTCCACCCATTCATCCATCAGCCTGCTGGAGTCTCCCTGAAACCCCGCAAACGTTGCCCCAACGATGGCGTACTCCTCACGAAGGCCCTTCCCCATGGGGGAATGGTCACACTGGAAGGGAGAAGACCTGTACCCGAATGAGAGCTCTTTCCTGGAAAAGGAATGGAGGCATCCCGAACGGTCGACCACCTTGACCTCAAGCAGGACCTCCGCCATTTCTGAGGTGCGGGTCCCGGCATTCATGACAACCCCGCCGCCGACCGTGCCGGGAATCCCGGACATGAAACCGAATCCGTCCAGACCTTTCCTTGCGGCATGGAAGGCCAGCCTCGGGAGATACGCACCCGCCTCGGCCTCGACCACTCCGTCCTCCAGGATGCGGAACCCAGACATTCTTTTGAGCGAAATGACCGTCCCGGCCATTCCCGTGTCCGGAAAAAGAAGGTTACTGGCATTTCCGATGAAACGAACCGGACCGGGAAGCCGTCCGCAGGAGATGGCCTCGAGAACCTCCAGCAGGGAGTTGATGGAGTCCGGCAGGGCAAGGTATTGTGCGGGACCACCAATCCGTATTGGGGAATGGCGGGAAAGCAGTTCGCCCGGAATGATCACCCGTCCACCTGGATGGGGTGGCCCATCACCGCGAAGATTTCCTGGCCAAGCAGGGTAATGTCCCCGGCCCCCAGCGTCAGAAGCAGGTCTCCCGGCTTCAGGCATTCCAGCAGATGGGGGGCCAGCATCTTGCGGTCCTGGATAAAAGAAACCCCATTTCCCATGACGTCACGTATCTTCTGGAACAGAAGCTCTCCCGTAATCCCCTCGATCGGAACTTCACCCGCTCCGTAGATCTCTCCCAGGACCAGAAGGTCGGCCCCCCGAAACGCCTGGGCAAACTGGCACAGGAGATCCCTCGTCCGGGAATAGCGGTGGGGCTGGAAAGCCACGACGAGCCTCCGGTCCGGGTAGGCCTGACGTGCGGCCTTCAAGGTGGCGGCAATCTCAGTGGGGTGATGGCCGTAGTCGTCGACGATCAGGATACCGCCTTCCTCTCCCACCAGCGTAAATCGGCGACCGACCCCCCTGAAGCGGAACAGCGCCTCCCGGACCACATCGGGATGGATCCCAAGATGGACGGCCACGGCGATTGAGGCCAACGCATTGCGGACATTGTGCTCTCCCGGAACATTGAGCGTAAAAACACCCCAGGAATCTCCCTTCACCCGTACCGAAAATGAGGTCATGAGGCCTTTCTGGCGGATTCCGTCCGCGCCAATGTCCGCCTGCGGTGAAAACCCGTAGGTCAGCACCGGAACGGAAAGAGACCCGACCATACCGGAAAGTTCCGGATCGTCCAGACACAGGATGGCTGTACCGTTCCCGGGAACATGGGACAGAAAAGTGTGGAACGCCTCCTTCAGCTTCCCGAAGGACTGATAGTGGTCGAGGTGCTCCTGGTCAATGTTGGTCACCACGGCAATGGTCGGAGACATCCGGAGAAATGAGCCATCGCTTTCGTCGGCTTCCGCCACAAAACAGGAAAGAGCCCCGATGCGGGCATTCCCTCCGAAGCCTGGAACCCTGCCACCCACCACGCAGGTCGGGTCCTGGCCCCCCGCAATCAGAACGGATCCGATCATCGATGTGGTCGTGGTCTTGCCATGGGAACCCGCAACGGCGATCCCAAGGGAACCTTTCATGATCCCGGCAAGCGCTTCCCCCCTGGGAACGACCGGAAGTCCCCTTCTCCGGGCTTCAAGCAGTTCTGGATTGTCCTGCCGGATTGCCGTGGAAACGACAACCGCATCCACCTCCCCGACCTGCTCGGCCCGGTGGCCGACAAAAATGCGGGCACCCAGTTCAGACAAGCGCCGCGTCAACTCGGTCTGGCTCTGGTCCGACCCAGTCACCACCACACCCTTCGCGAGGAGGATTTCTGCGATCGGCGCCATCCCGTTCCCGCCAATCCCCACAAAATGGAGGGACCTCATCTTTTCATTCCACATGTTTTTCCCTCGTCTCTGCTCCGCGCCCCTGTTTCCATTCCACGACGGTGCCTCACCCACTCTTCGGAAGATGACGGTTCCTGGTTCAGCCTGCCATCCACCGGCAACACTTCGCGGGATTATATACGAACCACCCGACCGCTCCTGTGATTATGGACAAATCCGAACCATTTGAAAACTCAGGCCGTGACCGGGCCTGATTCCTGAACCGGGTCAAGCAGTCCAGACAGCCAGAATCGGGACAGGCGGCCCGGTGAAGCGTCCCAGGCGCGACGGGCGGCCCCATGCAGCCTGTCGGAATCCAGAAGGACCCCCGCCATCTCTTTGGCCCGTTCATCGATTTCTTCGAGTGAAGAATCTTCCCATATCCATCCACCTCCCGCATCCCGGATCGTTTCCGCATTCCTCCTCTGGTGGTCCCGAATCGCAAGCGGATAGGGAACATAAAAGGCCGGCGCGCCCGAAAACGTGATTTCCGCTACGGTCATGGCCCCTGAACGGGCAACAACAACCGAGCTTTTCGCATAATTCGAGGCGAGGTCCGGAAGGAACCCGACCACCCGCGCGGGGATCCCCAGGGACCGGTAAAGGAGTTCCGTCTCTTCCTTTCCCTTTTCCCCGGCCTGATGGAAAATCTCGATCTGATCCAGGGGGACTCCATGGCGCCCCATCGCCAGCACAATCCGGGGGAGCGTCCGATTGATCCGGGAGGAGCCCTGGCTTCCTCCCGCCACCAGAATCCTGAGCGGGAACCGAAAACGTCCTCCTTCCGGAACGGGGGGACGCGGCTCCATCGACAGGGGAACCCCGGCCATTCGTCCGGGTCCATACGGGTAGACCACCCCGCTCGAGAACGGCTCAAGCAACTTGTTCGCCCAACCGGTCACGACATTCGTTTCCAAAAGAAGGGTCGGAACTCCCAGGGTCCGGGCAGCCAGCACCGCGGGAATCTGAACATACCCTCCCGTTCCCACCAGAAGGTCCGGGGAAAAGCGGGACAGGATCTTTCGGGCTTCCAGGGTCCCGGGAAGGACCTGCCAAAGGGCCTTCAGCTTTCTGGCCACGCCCTTTCCCATGAACCCTGACGTCCGGATTCCCTCAAACGGAAAGGACTGTCCCCGGGCAAGACGTTCCTCCAGATTTCCTGGGGTACCGACATACAGGACCTCGGCCCGAAAATCATCCCGGGCCGACCGGAGCAAGTTGAGCGCGGGAATGACATGCCCTCCTGTTCCGCCACCCGTTACGGCTAGTCGAGTCATCCGGGACAGCTTCCAGTCATGCGGCATGGCGAATCTCGGGCTCCAGGGCGGAAGGGGCCTCTGTCCCGGTCTTCCGGAACCTAGAAACCGAAAGGATCACCCCGATCCCCCAGGCGTTGGCCAGAAGGGATGAACCCCCGAAACTCATGAAAGGCAAAGGGATCCCCTTTGTCGGGAACAGCCCTGTCACCACCCCCATGTTGATAATCGCCTCCACTGCAATGGACAGCGTAAATCCCTGGGCCAGAATCCGGCCCAGGAAATCTGGGGCTTTGGAGGCGATCTTCATTCCCCGGTAGAAAATCGTCGCAAAAATCCCGAGCACGACCAGGGTTCCGAAAAGCCCCAACTCTTCGCCGACCAGTGCGAAAATGAAGTCGGTCCCCGGTTCGGGCAAAATGCCTCCCCCCACCCAGTCGTGACCAAGACCGGCTCCCGTGAGGCCACCGGATCCCAGGGCCACGAGGGATTGCCCAAGCTGTGTTGCCGCCGCTGAAGAGGCGTGGCTGGCCATCTTGAAATTCTGGAACCGTTCGAGTGTGTATCGATGATGCAGGAGAAACCAGGCAATGACCGGAAGGACACCTACCCCCAATTTCAAGACGAGTTTCATCGGAATGCCGGCAAGCAGGAACATGAGGCCGAGGACCATGACCATGAACAGACATGAGCCAAAATCCGGCTCCCGCAGGATCAGGATTACATAAACGCCCAAAAGCATTCCAAAAAAAATCAGGTTGGGTCGGGGAATGAGAAGGGGTCCCCCTTCCTGCCCCAGCCTCCTCGACTTGTCCAGGAGGGCCGCCGCAAGGATCACCATGGCATCCCGGGCCATTTCAGAAGGCTGAAGCGTCAGGAACCCCAGATGAATCCAGCGTCTCGCCCCATTCATGACCATTCCCACGTGGGGAACATACAGGGCCAGCAACACACCCACCCCACCGGCATAGATAGGCAATCTCCATTTGACCCAGCGGTGGTAGTCCATGCTGGCAATCCCCAGGATGACGGTCATCGCAAGGACGACGGAAATCAGCTGGCGGCTGAACAGATGAAAGGGCTGGCTTGTCGCCAATGCGGCAGACATCACCATCACCATGCCGATCACCAGGAGAAGAATCACCGAAAAAAGGAGGATCATGTCCACTTTCTGGGAAGGGCGGGGTTGAACGGGAGGGATGTCGGGTGAAGAAGACGTTTTCTGTTCCGAATGGATGACGACTGTCACAGATGCCCTCCGTCTACATTTCCGTTCTGTTGGCGATGACTCTCTCCACAATTTTTCTGAAGACCGATCCACGTTCTTCGTAACCGTGGAACATGTCGTAGCTCGAACAGGCCGGAGAAAGCAGGATGCAATCCCCTGGAACGGCCAGGTTCAAAGCCCGTTCCACTCCTTCCTCCAACGATTGGACACACTGGAACGGAACCAGGTCCCCCAACTCCCCCTGGATCCGATCCTTTGCCTCTCCCAGGGCGACGATCGACTTGACCGACCGGACGATCTCTTCCCGAAGCGGGTGATAGGGGGCTCCCTTGTCCCTTCCCCCCAATATGAGGTGAACCGAAGGGGGTCCTTCCCGAAATCCCCTGAGCGCCAATCTTGTTGAATCCACGTTGGTCGCCTTTGAATCATTGATGAAGCGGACCCCCTTCCATTCCCCCACCCGTTCCATTCTGTGGGGAAGACCCCGAAAGGAGGCCAGTGCCTTTTCAAATGCAGATTCCGTCCCGGACAGGGCCCTTCCCCGATCCAGAATGAATAAGGCCGCTCCCAGAAGGGCTGCAGCCAGATTCTGACGGTTGCCATGTCCTTCCAAAGCGAAATCTCCCGTATACCAGGAGACCTGGGGACAACCCGGGACTCCCTCAAGGGTGGCCAGCGATCCATTGCGACTCATGACGAGGCCGGGGCCGGATCCGGAGGAACGCTCCGGGTCGAGCCGAAAGAAGGCAACCCGACAGGACAGATCCGGGACCGGAAGGATGCCGGAGCCGGGATCCCCGTTCAAAATGGCCCACGTTTCGGGAGATTGTGTTCTGAAGGCATTCCATTTGGCCGCACGGTAGGCTTCAAAAGAGGGATATCGATCCAGATGATCCGGGGTCACATTCAGGAGGAGGTTGACCCTGGGAAAGAGGAACCCGAGGGTTTCGGCCTGGAAGCTGGAAATTTCGATGACGCAAGAGGTATAACGCGACGCCCCGGACTCCATCGATTCGAGGACCATTTCTGACAGGGGGATCCCGAAATTCCCTCCCAGGAAGGGTCGTTCCCCCACAGATTCAAGAAGATGGGCCAACAGGGCCGAAGTGGTTGACTTCCCGTTTGTCCCTCCCACGACGATCATGGGGAGTCCCGTCTGCATTGCCGCCCATTCCAGTTCACCGATGACATTCTTCCGGAACAGCGGCGCTTCTTCCCCTGCCCACCTCATGGGAGGAAGCCCAGGGCTCACAATGACAAACGGAAGCGACCCAACCCATTCGGGAGTAATGGGGAAGTCCAGCTCGATCGCCACCCCCAACCGATTGAGGCTGTCCCTCAGTTCACCGGACAATTCGTGTCCTTCGTCCACCAGTCTGACCGGATGTCCCAGAAAACGGGCCAGACGGGCGGCGGCGATCCCGGATCTCCCTGCCCCCAGAATGGTCAGCGGATCTCCCGGGTTCATCCGAAAACGGGACAGCTCGGACATCGTATCTCCCTGGATCAACGGAGTTTGAAGGTGCTGAGGCTGATGAGCGCCAGAATGATCGAAACGATCCAGAACCTGACGATGACCTTGGGTTCTTCCAGCCCCCCAAGCTCATAATGATGGTGCAACGGGGCCATTCGCAACACCCGCTTCTTCCGGATTTTAAATGACAGGACCTGGGCAATGACCGAAACGGCCTCGGCCACAAAGATGCCACCGAGAACAACCAGGAGAAGCTCCTGGCGGGTGATGATCGCCATCATGCCGATCCCGCCTCCCAAGGCCAGGGAACCGACATCCCCCATGAAGATGGAGGCCGGATAGGAATTGAACCACAAGAACCCGAGGGATGAGCCCACCATGGCCCCGCACACAATGGCAAGCTCCCCCGCCCCGGGAACATGAAGGATTTCGAGATACTGCGCGAAGAGATGGTGCCCCGTCACATAGGTGATTCCCATGAAGGAAAGCGCGACCACCATGACCGGTCCGATCGCGAGACCGTCGAGACCATCCGTCAGGTTGACGGCATTGGCCGTCCCGGCCAGCACACCCACCGCAAATGGAAGAAAGAAGATCCCAAGGACTGGATTCAGGACTTTCAGAAACGGTACGACAATCCGGGTGTCACCATTCGAAACGGACATGTACCATAGGACCAGGGCCACCCCCGTGACAATCTGGAGACTGAATTTTTGCCACGCCAAAAGCCCTTTGGATTTCTTCCGGACGACCTTTAGGTAATCATCCAGGAAACCGATGGCTCCGTTCACCCCCAGACTGAGCAAAACCATCCAGACATACCGGTCCGACAGATCCGCCCAGAGCAGGGTCGAGACAAAGATTCCGATCAGGATCAACACACCGCCCATGGTCGGTGTCCCCTGCTTGGAAAGGTGGGATTTGGGACCATCGTCCCGAACTTCCTGTCCGACCTGAACCCGCCTCAGCCAACGGATCAGCCATGGACCGACGATCAGGAGCAGCACCATGGATGTGACCGTGGCATAGATCGCCCGAAAAGTGATATACCGGAAAATATTGAAAAAGGGAATTTCCTGGTGCAAGTAAAAAAGCTGGTACAACATCAGGAGCCCTCACCGAGATAGCTGGCCTCACGTTCGAGGTGCATTCCCCGGGATCCCTTGACAAGAACAACGTCTCCTGCCACGAGGGGAGGAAAGAACCCTTCCGGAAGGTCTCCTTCCAGCGGTATGTCCTGAACAATGGAGGGCGCCCCGCCCCCGCGCTCAAAGCCTTCGCGGAAAGGCCCGGAAAATCGTCCCTTGTAATAGATTCCCGAAAACGGGAAGCAGGAGGCTTCAACTCCGATCTCCCGATGGAGGGAAGGGGACTCCTCCCCAAGTTCCAGCATGTCCCCCAGGACCGCAAGGAACTTCCCCGGTCCATTGTTCCCGATTCTCTCGCCTTCCTTTCGCCAGATCTGGAACGCCCAGTCAAAAGCTCCTGCCATCGAGAGCGGATTGGCATTGTAATGGTCAAGAAGGATCATGGCACCTTCCGTCGTTCTGGAAACCTGCATTCGTCCCGGCAGGGGGCGAAACGATTGGACCCGGGTGGCACCTTCCGAAAGGGGGACTCCAAGTGCCCGGCCGGCCGCAAGAGCGAGAAGCGCATCCATCGCCAATGTGGATGAGGGGGAAGGAAGAAGGCATTCGAAATTCTCCGTTCCCAGCCGGCCGGACAAATGCCACCCTCCCATCGCGTCCACGCTGACCCGACCGTCCAGGACAAGGGCTCCGGAAGGCAGCGGAGAGAGGAACACTGTATCGGGATTCGTTTCAGGCAAGGCCATCGCGACAAGAAGAAGATTCAGGTCCTGTTTCTGGAAAAAAGGATCCTGGGAAAACCGCTCAAAGATCTCAAGAGGAAGAACAACCGTCCCCCCGGGCCGGACATATCCCAACAACCTGGACTTTTCCTGCCAGACCCCGTAGACCGACCCCAGCGTCTCGAGATGACCCTGACCGATCGAGGTTACGATTGCCACATCCGCAACAAGGACAGGAGAGAGAAATTCCATATCCCCCGGCTTTCGGATCCCCACTTCCAGGATGGCTTCCGGAGAGGAGGATGGCCATTCCCAGAGAGTCCTTGGAACACCGATCTCATTATTCCAGTTCAACCGGTTGGAATGAACCTGACCGTCCACTCCGCCGAGGACCAGACGCAGGAGCTCCCGGGTCGTTGTTTTTCCAGCCGTTCCCGTAAGGGTGACCAGTTTCTTTCCTTCTCCGAACCGCCGGGAGAGAACTGCCCGGGCAATTCCCTGTAACCCCCTCAAGGTGTCAGGGACCACCAGCTGGGGTCCCGCCCCGGGAATCTCTCGGGAGACCATCGCCACGACAGCACCCCTGGAAAAGGCCTCCGAAAGAAAAGAGTGCCCGTCGAAGCGCTCTCCCTCAAGTGCGATGAAAATGCATCCGGGCACCATGGATCGGGTATCCGTCACCGCACCGGTCAAAGGGGTTTCAGAAGGAAGGGAATGACCGGCCCAATAAGCCTGAGTCATTTCCTGGACCTCTCCGATCGTGAGCCATCCGTTCCCATCAAGGCTCACAAACTGCCTCCAAGTGCTTCCCGAGCCATTTCCCGGTCATCAAAATGGATCTTTTCCCGACCCAGAATCTGGTAGTTTTCATGACCTTTTCCGGCAATCACCACGGAATCGCCAGGGCGAGCCCGTCTGATCGCCTCAAAAATGGCTTCTTTCCGGTCAGCCATCCGAAGATAGGGGGTTTGAGTCTCCAGGATCCCGGGTTCAACCTCGTCCAGAATCGCTTCGGCAGACTCCGTCCTGGGATTATCGGAGGTCAGGAGGACGAAGTCGGATCTCTCCCCCGCCACCCGTCCCATTCTGGGTCGTTTACCCCGATCGCGATCCCCGCCACATCCAAAAACGGTAATTACCTGTCCAGCGGTGATCGGACGGACCGCATCCAGAAGGTTGGCCAGGGCATCGTCCGTGTGGGCATAATCGACAATGACGGAGAACCCTTTCCCCGAATCGATCCGTTCGAACCGTCCGGGAACGCCGGAAAGGGCCCGGACACCGGCCATGATTCCGCTCAGGGGAAGTCCCAGAGCCAGCCCAGTTCCGACGGCGCCCATGATGTTCTGCAGATTGTAGTGCCCGGAAAGGGGTGACTCGATCACGAGGACCCCGCTGGGCGTCATCAGGCCCCCCCGGATTCCAGAGAGCCCCACTTCGACATCCTTGGGCCAGATATCCGCTTCAGGCGATTCTCCGTAAGACAGGACAGACCGCCCCATTTTCCGTAAGTCCTCCACGAGGATCTTCCCTTTCGGATCTCCGGCATGCACAACCGCCACAGGATGGGTACCGTCCGGGTTCGTCCAGACCATCAGTCGGCGCTTGGCCTCGAAATACTTCTCCATATCCTGATGGTAGTCCAGGTGGTCCCTGGTCAGATTCGTGAAATGTACGACCGAGAAACGTGTTCCCGAAACCCGGTCCTGCTCAAGGGCATGGGACGAGACCTCCATTGAGACGGCCTTGAGACCGGACGAACGGGCCTGCGCGAACAGGGATTGGATCTGGAGGGCTCCCGGGGTGGTTTGGGGAGCCTCTTCTTCTTCCCTTCCCATGTGGAAAACAACCGTTCCAAGGAGGCCGCACGGTAAACTGCTGGAAGAACAGATTGATCGGGTCAGGAAACTCGAGGTTGTCTTGCCATTGGTTCCGGTCACGCCGACAACCTTGAGGAAAGAGGAAGGATTTCCCCACCACTCGGAGGCAAAACGCCCGCTCCAGGATTGGATCTCCTCAACAAAGGACAGGCCAGCACCCGCTTCGATGCGTTTTTTCAGTTCTGGTCGACGCTCCCAGTCAGGGAGAAGGGACCGGTCGGACACCAGAAAGATCGCACCCCGATCCAATGCATCCTGAACAAACTCCCATCGAAAGGAAGGACCGGGACGAACGAGGAATAGCGTTTCCGGAAGGACAGAACGGGAATGATCGGAAAGATGGTTGACGGTCTTGGGAAAAATCCCCCAGGACGGAGCCGGGATCCGGTCCGCCAGCCACTGGACGTCATGTTGGATTTTCAGGTTGGACATGAATCAGTTCCGTTGCGCATCAGACTCCCCCTTTTCGGGAACAGTTTCATTTTATCTTTTCTGACACGGTTGTGCCACTTCTCTCTGCGACGACCTTCGCAACCAGGGGACGAGAAGGATCCTTGACCTGCTCATCCGACGGGATTCGGAAACGGACAAGGGCCATCTCAGCCACTTTTCGGAAAAGGGGAGCGGCCACCGTCCCTCCCCAGGACAACTTCTTTGGTTTTACAACCACGGCCAGAATGACCAGAGACGGGTTCGAAACGGGAAGAACCCCGACAAAAGAATCGATTGTCCTCCTCCGGGTATAGGCATGTTTCAACGGATCGTATACCTGTGCGGTTCCAGTCTTTCCTGCCACCTCATAGCCCTGGATGACGGCATTGACCCCTGTCCCCCCTGGAGCCACGACGTTACGCAGTAGCTCCAGAAGGGTTTTGCTGGTTTCAGGGGAGATCACCCGGCGGCCCCTTTCCGGATCCCTCCGATAGACGGTCCGACCCGAGTGGTCGACGATTTTACGGACAAGATACGGTTTCAGGAGATGACCACCGTTGGCGATTGCACTGACCGCCGTCACAATCTGGATGGGGGTGACACCGACTTCCTGTCCCATGGACATGCTGTAGATGGAACGATGGGACCAGTGGGCGGGAGAATGAACGATCCCGACCGACTCTCCCGGAAAATCAATCCCGGTTTTCTGGCCAAACCCGAACCCTTTGATATACCGGTAAAAAAGATCAGGACCAAGCCGGAGCCCCACCTGGGAAATCCCGATATTGCTTGATTTCACCAAAATCTCCCCGAGCGTCAGGCTTTTCGAGGGCTCGTCATCATGCAGTGCACCGCCCGGGATATAAAACACTCCATTGTGCCCGTCGAAATGGTCCGTCAGGCTCACCCGATGTTCATTTAATGCGGCACTGGCCGTGACAAGCTTAAAGATCGATCCCGGTTCGTAGACCATCGAGATGGCCGGGTTCATTTCAAGTCCTTTTCCAGAACTATTGGCCGCCATTGCCAGGATTCCACCCGTTCGGGGGTCCATCACCAGTACCACCCCCCCTTCGGCCCCAAAATTTGCGACCTGCTCATCGAGGGTGTCCTGAGCATATTTTTGGAGTCGCCCGTCAATTGTCGTATAGACCGAGTCCCCCATCAGACCCTGGGGAGGTTTCTGATCCAGGGAAAAATACGATTTGCCCCGGGCGGAAATCTCAAGGATTCTCCCGCCCTTTCTGCCACTCAGATAATTGTCATAGGTCTTCTCGAGCCCTGACAACCCGGAATTCTCAAGTCCGGTTGAGCCCAGCACGGCATGGGATGAAACCCCTTCAGGGTAGAAGCGCTTCTCTTCCTCAACAATAAATAGTCCTGGCAGACGATGTGTGCGGAAGTATCGGACCTGCTGATCGGAAAGACCATGACGGACCCAGATGAAATGGGTCTTTTTCTTCAGGATCAATCTGATACGGGCAGGTGACAGGGAAAGGACAGGGGCAAGACGAACGGAAACCACGCCTGGCGACAGTCTGGAACGAAGAAGCTCCGGGTCGGCCACAAGCGATGGGACGTCACGATTCTCAGCCAGGACATGGCCATTTCGATCGAGAAGGATCCCTCGTTCCCCCTGAACCCTGAGAAAGCGCTGGTGTTCCCTGAGCGATGCAGTCCTGTACTTGGAACGGTCGAGAAACTGGACATCCACCAGCCGGATTGCAACCGCAAAAAATGCGCTCAAAACGCTGATGACGACCCAAGTTGTCCGGATTTTCACGGCACTCCTCCAGACTTTCCAACCCGATTCCCTGAAATTCAATAGCGCGCATTGCCTAGATCATGGGTCCAAGCTCCGGTCCATATTCGTCAGGTCCATTAGGGCAGATAGATGACGGAAGCGGGAGCGACCCTTTTCAAATCGTTGTCCCGGGAAAAGCTCCTGATACGTGCCTCACGCGTCAGCATCGCCTCATCCATCTGGAGTGACTTCAGAAGTTTCTGCTGGTTCCGGATATCGTCCCGGTTCCGAGCCATTTCATGGTCGGCCCGGACAGACAGGATCGAAACACCCATCGCCCCCATGAAGTACAGCAGGGCGCAGAAGAAAAAGATCCAGGCAAACCTGGGGTCAAGTATTCGCTCAATTCTCAATGAACACCCTCATCTTGGCGCTTCGGGCCCTGGGATTCCGGCGAAGCTCCTCTTTGTCTGCCGTCCTTGGCTTGGAAAAGGGAAGACTCCCCAACCCTTCCCGAACCCAATTGCGAAACAGATGTTTGATTTCCCGATCTTCACGTGAATGGAAACTCAGCACCACAAGCTTTCCCCCCGATTCCAGCAACGGCCGGACACCTGCAAGCCCCAGGATCAGGGAATCAATTTCCCCGTTGACGACGATTCGAAGGGCCATGAACGTCCGGGTCGCGGGATGCCTTCGACTCCGACGATATCCTTTCCGGTAATAAACCCCGCTGACGAACGCAGCCAATTCCTTGGGGGTTCCCGGAAGACGTCCCCGGGATCGGGCTTCGGCCAACGCCCGGGCAATTCCCATCGCCAGTGGCTCATCTCCATAATTGGAAAGGATTGACGCCAATTCTTCGATGGAACTTTCCTCCAAAACCGAAAGAGCGGTTTTTTCAACCGACGGATCCATTCGCATGTCGAGTGGCCCGGTTGATTCAAAAGACAATCCGGAAGAA
The DNA here is from genome assembly GCA_021785195.1 of Nitrospirota bacterium. Taxonomy (GTDB): domain Bacteria; phylum Nitrospirota; class Leptospirillia; order Leptospirillales; family Leptospirillaceae; genus JAJYGC01. The sequence continues at coordinate 15,844 of JAJYGC010000001.1, read as the reverse complement.
TCACTTTCAGACTGGGGCATTGACCATCCGGAGTCGAGGAGGACCCCCCTGGGATGGATTCCCATGTCCATGAGGACCTGCCCCATGTTCCGGTGGTTTCCGGACACCAACCGAAGCCGGTCGCCAAAGCGTGGAGAAAGATTTTCCCGGGCCTTCATGATGGCCAGAGGGTCCATATCGAAGGCCACCACTTGGGCTCCCTGGGACAGCATGGCTTCCGTGTGCCCTCCCTGTCCCAATGTTGCGTCCACATACCAGGATCCCTGACAAATGGACAATGCCTCAAGAACCTCTGAAGTCATGACGGGACGGTGAGCCATCCGGTCGAGGGGCCGGTCGGATGGTTGGACTGACTCATCCAAACTGGCTCCTCCCGTCAAAACAATCCCGAAAGGGAAAGGGAAACGTCCCGGATACGATCTTTCCGCGTCATCTCGGAAAGACGGTCCCCGTTCCAGACTTCAAACTTGTTCAAAAGTCCGACAAACCAGACATCCCGTTCCAGATGGGCATACTCCCTGAGGGGTTGGGGAATCAAAATCCGCCCCTGCCGATCGGGCTGGCAGTCCGTAGCCCATCCGACCGTGAACCGGAGGTAGGTCTTCAAGTCCTCGTTCATCTGGGGAAGGGACGCAATCTTTGCTTCCAGCTCTTTCCACGCAGATTCCGTATAGACGACAAGGCACTCATCCGTCTCCACAGTGACGATGAGGGGAGTCGAGCCCTCCGGAGAATCAAGGATTTCCCGGAACCGCTGCGGGATCGCAACCCTTCCCTTATCATCCAAAGAATGCTGGTATCGACCTCGAAAGACTTTCTCCACATTTCCCCACTTTCTACCACATGACCCCATTATATGAACCATTACGGCATTGTCAACACCATTTTTTCCACTCTTCTCAAAACGACTACCCACTTCATCCTGTATTACCGGTCTGTCACCAATCCTTGACCCTTCCGTAACCCTTGAAACATACAATCGAGGCCGTTTGGCGTTTCTGCTCCAGACAGATAGGGTGGGGTCCCTGGAATTTCTTCCTGATCTTTTCCACCAAAACTTAAAGTGCGTCTCCCCGTTTTTTCTGCATACTCCCAGCCACAAGAGCTCCTTCCGAACAATTCTGCAGGGACCCCGAACTCCCTTGTTTCAAGACAAGGCTCCCCCCTTGAATCCCTGTGAAAAGGTCTGATAGAGTGGGGAAAGAAGAGTTTCATCCTGATAAAACCTTGGGGAGGGTTACAATGCCAATCTATGAATATTCCTGCCGTGGGTGCGGAAAGCATTTTTCCCTGCTTCAGTCCATCCATGTCGGCCCGGGAGAAACGAGTTGCCCTGAATGCCTGAGTCTGGACCTCAGAAAGATTCCGTCCTCCTTCAGCAGTTCTTCGGTGGGAGATCCCTGGAGCGGTGGTCCCGCCGATGCCGCCACCTCATCGGCACAGTCTTCGGGGGGGAGTTGCTGCGGCGGTGGTTGTTGCGGGATGTGATGACAGCACTCCTCCTACATCAACGGCATCCTTTGTCTGTATGACAATTCGTCTTTCCAGATCTTTCCGAATACAAACTTCGGGCAGAAGTTCGCATTCTTCTCCAGCTCTCGGCTTTTGCGGACTTCTGCTGGCCTTTTCCACCTTCCTCACAGGTTGCCATCTTCAGACCTCATCCCCCCTGGAGATTCATGCAGGGACCCCACAGTTTCTTCAGTCTCACGACATGACATTCCTGATGATTCCACTGGATGTCACTGACCGGGGCTCACGGACACTCAGGGTCCATTTGCGGCACACATTGCTTGACATGACCACTGTGGATGAAATGAACTTTAGGCTCCGGGGGAAAAAAACCTACGACTATATCCTGCACCATGCGGACAAACCTTATGCTGCAACCTATCCAGCGGGTTGGCCATCCCACTGGGTCGATCATTCCCTCTCGCATAAAGATGTCGTCATACCTGCCGAACATCGCGTAACCTTTCCACTGCTCTTCATCTATCGCGGACTTCTGTCCTCGGCAAAACACATGACAATACACCTGGTTTACTCCTACCCCCAAACAGCCACAAACGACGAACTGCTCATTGACGTTCCGACAGGTCCCTCCCCCAACTGACCCAACCCTAACGTCCGCTCCCCTCCCGGTCGTTCAGGGGAATCGGATTCCAGACAAAGTGACACTTCAATCGACATTACAAGGCCTGACTTGGTGGAGAGGGTCAAGATCGATCCGAATCTTCAGTTTCCAAGAAGGGCGGAACGGATGACGGGAGATTGATCGAAGGCAAAGACATTGCAGTTTTTCTAACCCCCCCATTCTGACCACAAAAAAAAGGGGGAAAGACCCATTGGCCTTTCCCCCTTTAAACCCTGCCCAAAAAAGACTATTTCAGCTGTTCGAGGGCCTTCAGGATTTCCGCATCCTCACGAGCGGTCAGGATTTCCTGAACCTTGACGTAACGGACGATACCGGACTTGTCCACAATGACGGTGGCACGCTTGTTGATGTTGGCATCTGCAATGAACAGGCCGTAGTCCTGGCACACTTTCCTCTTCAGATCCGACAAGAGGGTGTGCTTGAGCTTCAGATGTTCCTTCCAGGCCTTGTGGCTCCAGACGCTGTCCGTGCTGATTCCGAACACGACCGCATTGGCATGGTCGAACTTCGGAAGGTCGTTGGAGAAGCAGGTATTTTCATTGGTACATACCGGGCTCCAGTCCAGCGGATAAAATGCCAGAACAACATTCTTCTTTCCCTTGAATGAAGACAGTGTAACCTGGTTCTTGTCTTGATCTTCAAGTGTAAAATCGGGAGCAACATCTCCCACTTTTATCTCGGCTGCCATAAATAGTGTCCTCCTGTTTCAATCAGTTTTTGTTACCACTTCAGTCCTTCCGCAACCTGCGGAATACCGGCGTTTTCTTCCTGCATCATACAGGAAGAAGCGGCCTGCGGGCCTTTCCGGAGGCCAATACATCAGCAACGGTCTTCCCGATCAGGGAAGGATTGTCCACCACGGCCACACCGTGACTCTCCAGAAAGGCCATTTTCTCCTTGGCGGTTCCTTTTCCACCAGAGACGATCGCTCCCGCATGGCCCATTCGGCGCCCGGGGGGAGCTGTAAGGCCGGCAATGAATCCAACCACTGGCTTGGACATCCGTGTTTGTGCAAAGACGGCGGCAGCTTCCTCGTCCTCACCGCCAATCTCTCCAATCATGACGACCGCTTCAGTTTCCGGATCCTTTTCGAATAGTTCCAGAACATCAATGAAGTTCAATCCCCGGACAGGGTCCCCCCCAATCCCGACACAGGTCGACTCGCCAAGACCCAGCTGAGTCAACTGCCAGACGGCCTCATACGTGAGCGTCCCACTTCTGGATACGACGCCTACCCTTCCCCGATTGTGGATATATCCGGGCATGATCCCGATCTTGGCCCCATCGGGAGTAATGATTCCGGGACAATTCGGACCGATCAGCCGGATGGCAGAACCTTCCGCATTTCGAGCATCCAGCACGCGGCGAACCTTCACCATGTCCAGAACAGGAATGCCTTCCGTAATGCAGACAATCAGTGGAATTTCCGCCGCAATGGACTCCAGGATGGCATCCGCGGCAAAAGCCGGGGGAACAAAGATCAGGGAGACATCCGGATTTTCTGCATCCTTGGCGTCAAACACTGAATTCCAGACAGGAAAATTTTCATGGGTGCCGCCGCCCTTCCCGGGAGTCACCCCCCCCACCACTTTCGTTCCGTACTCCCGGCACGCCATGGCGTGGTAGCTTCCCTCTTTCCCCGTAATTCCCTGAACGATCACCCGGGTCGATCGATCAACCAATATGCTCATGCTCCCCCCTTTACGGCAAGTACAATCTTTTCGGCCCCTTCAAACAGTTCTTCCGCAACCTGAATGGCAAGACCGGAGTTCTTCAGCATTTCCCGGCCTTCCTTGGCATTGGTTCCCTGTAGACGGACCACAAGGGGAACAGTGATTTTTACATCCTGGGCTGCAGCGATGATCCCTCCGGCAATCCGTTCGCAACGGACAATGCCTCCAAAAATATTGACAAAGATTCCCTTGACATGAGGATCACTCAAAATAATTCTGAAAGCCTGCTCAACAGTTTCCTTGCTGGCCCCCCCACCCACATCGAGAAAATTCGAGGGTGAGCCCCCGGCAAGCGCAATCACATCCATCGTTGCCATGGCCAGACCCGCCCCATTGACCATACAGGCGATGTTTCCATCCAGCTTGACGTAATTCAGGTTATATTTTGAAGCCTCAATCTCAAGTTCATTTTCTTCCAAAAGATCCCGCAATCCCTTGATTGAAGGATGACGACCCACCGCATTGTCGTCAAAACCGACCTTCGCATCGAGGGCGATCAATTTGTCATCCTGGGTCAGGACCAGGGGATTGATCTCCACCATGCTGGCATCCCGCTGCTGAAAGAAAGACAACAAGTCTCGAACCAGATTCACAAACTGGACCTGGGTCTGGAATGGGAGCCCAAGGAAAGAAAAAAGCCTGCGACCTATGTAGGGAGAGTACCCTTCTGCAGGGTCAATCGAAATATGAAGGATTTTTTCAGGGTGGGAATGAGCGACCTCTTCAATCTCCATACCGCCTTCAGTACTTGCGATCAAGGTGATCCGTCGGCTGGTCCTGTCGACTACGGCACTGAGATAATACTCCCGGGCAATTCTGGAGCCTTCCTCAATCCAGACTTTCTGGACCTTTCGGCCCTCTGGACCCGTCTGGTGGGTCACCAGAATCTTTCCCAGAATCTGTTCGACAAAACCCGGAATCTCTTCGACGGTTTTGGCAATCTTGACCCCTCCGGCCTTTCCCCTTCCGCCGGCGTGGATCTGGGCCTTAACAGCCCACACGGCAGGCTTTGAATCCCCCTTGAACAATGGGGACGTCCCGACCAACTGCCGCGCCTGTTCTACCGTTTCCACCAGAACCCCATTCGGAACGGGGATGCCAAACTCCTTGAAGAGCTCCTTGGCCTGGTATTCATGAATATTCAATCATTCTCTCCCTTATCGAAGATTGTTGAAAAATCCCTTGGCATTGACCTCAAGATCAATCAAGCCAACCGATCAAACCTTAGAACCGTCCGGATGCTTTCGATAATCAGGAAACAGGACCGGAGCTTCGGAAAGGGGGGTCCCCGGAAACTCTTTCTCAAGTTCCCCCTCGAAGCGAAATACATGCCCAAGGCTGACTTCGTGCCAAGAGAAGGGCTTCCGGTCTGCAGACTCCCTGATTGCGGCCAATCCGACACGACGGCCGTAGACAAAGACCTCAAGGAGGGAATTTCCCATCAGCCTGTTCTTTCCGTGTACTCCTCCGGAGACCTCACCCGCCACATAAAGGCCCGGGATCGTGGTATGACCTGAGACATCCACCGAAACTCCACCGTTCTGGTAATGCAGGGTGGGATAGACGAGGATGGGCTGCACGGTACAGTCCACCTGGTGCTTGCCCATCAGCTTCACAATGTTGGGAAAGCGTCTGGCAACAGTCCCTTCTCCCATTTCCCGGTCAATTGTGGTGAGATCAAGATACACCCCATAATGGCCGGATGGCGTTCTGACGCCCCTACCTTCCTCGCATTCGCGAATAATCGCCGCAGCAACCACGTCCCTTGTCTCGAGCTCGGGAATGAAGCGCTTCCCGTGGACGTTGAACATTCGGGCTCCGGCTCCCCGAACCGCTTCGGTAATCAGCATTCCCGCCATTTCTGAGGGATAAATGACACCGGTCGGGTGGTACTGGAAACTCTCCATATTCACAAGCCTGGCTCCAAGGCGGTAGGCCATGACAAGCCCATCCCCGGTCGCTCCGAAGTGATTCGAAGTGGCAAAGCTTCCGATATGGAGACGGCCGGTTCCCCCCGTGGCCAACAATACGGATTTGGCCTTCACCCATTTGAGGGATCCGTTGTCCACGTCTCGGATCACGGCCCCGGCACATGACCCTTCAGGTCCCTGCAGAAGTTCGACAGCCGGGGAAAACTCCCAGATCGCCACGCCGGAATTCATCAGATCCTCTTTAAGGACACGGATGATTTCAAGACCGGTATAATCCTTGGCCGAAATCAGGCGATGACGGGTCGTCCCGCCCCCTTTTCTGAGGGAAAGGTTCCCGGAAGGGTCCCTATCGAAAAGGACCCCTTTCCGGATCAGCCAGCCAATGATGTCGGGGCCTTCCTTGACCAAGGTCGAAAGAAGCTCCGGATCTCCCGTGAAGTGGCCTCCCCGATAGGCATCCTTGAAGTGATGGACGGGACTGTCATCCTCGCCCAAGGCAACCTGGATCCCCCCTTCAGCCATGACGGTGTTGGAGTCACCCACCCGGAGCTTGGTGGCCAGCAGGACACTGGCGCCGGCCTCCTGGGCGAAGATGGCTGCAGTCATTCCTGCTCCCCCACCACCGATGATCAGGAGATCAACCTCAATATCGGGCTGGCTCGGAAGATCCTTGGGATGATTCGTTCCAAGAAGGCTTCTCGACTGCAGGATTTCAGCGATTTCGTCAGGGACGATGTCTCCGCCGTTTTGTCCCACCCTCAGGGTCGACTTATGTTCTGTGCGATAATCCGGATAATACCGATCCAGAAGCTTTTTCCGTTCTGAAGCCTCCATTTTGACCGGTTCAGAAGGGTCAAACTCCGGTAAATGGTCGTAGGGAGTGGGGGCGGTCATTTCACCCCACATTCCAGCTTCAGCTCCTCTGAAGTGAGGTGAGTGAGACGTTCCAGATCCTGATCAAATGATCCATTCTGTACCGCATCGATACGGTGACGAAGGTTGTCCGGAAATGGAAGCTCCCGGCTTCCATAGGCACGGCGGGCATAAAGGGCGATTTCATGGGGCGCCATTTCAGCGATGCAACGGGAGACGCACAGGCCACACATGACACAGCTCATCGTCGATTCGGCCACTCCCTTGAAATCCCCGAATGCAGCCTGCCATACGCTGGTCCGCACATCTATTCCCTGGGGACAGACTTCTGTGCAGGCGTTGCAGTTCCGGCAAGTCGCCGATTCGGGATACAGCTCGAAGAGTCCTTCTTTCGGGTCGGCCAGCGTTTCGATATCATAATGAGCCCGTTGTGTCGGGTAGGAGGCAATGAGGCTGAAGGCCATCCCTTCCTTGACCAGGGTCTGGCATGCCAGGGCATTGAAGAGACGAAAGTTGCCAGGCATGCGGTATACGGCCGCACAGGCTCCGCAAACTCCTCCCAGACAGCCAATCCCATGAATCACCTCATGTCCTGTGTGCCACATCGCCTGAATCAGGGTCAGGCCCTCTGGAACAGTCCATTCCTTGCCATTTATCCATACCTGAATCAACCGTGCCCCTTCGGGGGCTTCATATTGGAACACTGCACACCTCGGCAACCTGATTTGCGCCTTCAGCCCACAAAGCACTGAAGACTGGTTCATTCAACTCTCAAAAGGTCTGAAAATTCTAGCAGAGAACACGCACATTCTTCAATCAGTCTACCTCTTCCGAGCGCCTGGGAGGGTCAGATGCTTTTTTCCTGATCCGGGCCAGGAGCCTATCCAGCGCGGGACTACTGGAAACTGGCTCCGGAAGTGTGTCCCTTTTTGACGGCTGGTACTGGATTGCCACAATTCTAAGGATCATCAGCACCAGAAGGATCAAGAGAAGTTCGACCGCCCTCAGGATGGATTCTCCGGAGAACCATGTGACAACAGCCTCAGAAAGAAAAACGGCCAGCACCGTATCCACAATGAACGTCACCTTGACTCGGCCAAGAGTGAAGTAGGCGACTACGGTCCGGGAGATCTCAAGAAGTGCAAGAACAAGAAGGCTATTGACGATCAGGCTTTTCAAGACATCCAGAAATCCATAGGGAACGGCACGAATGGCAAGGCGGGCCGTCTCAACAGTGCCCCAGATCATGGCACAGACCTGGATGAGCAATAGGCCGATCAGAACACCCTTGACTGCCATTAGGTACCAGGAAGGTGCGGATACCCTGACTGGCAGGGAACCCTCGGCAGAATGTTCCGGTTCCTGACTCGAATCGGGATTTTTTTCCCGGGCCTGTTCATTGCTATGCATGGCCAAGGTTCTCCAGGTAAATGCCTGATTGTCTTTGATATAAGGACAGCGGGTCCGGGGAGATGGAGAAAGGGAGAAATAAGGGCCGGCCAATCTCGGCCGGCCCCCTAAACCTACTTTTTGGTCGGAACGGGACGGGGAGCTGGTCCATCGTATTCATAGGACCCCTCTTCCAGTCGCCGGAACGGCTTTTCCCGGTTCCACTCTTCCACGACATGGGCAACCAGTCCAGGGATACGGCCGATAATGAAGATCCCTTTTCCGTTTTTCCAGGAAATCCCCATTTCGGAAATCACAGCGGCGATCATTCCATCCACATTCAATGGCAAAGGACGACCAGAATCCGCTTCGAGGCAGTCCTGGATCGCAATGGCAAACTCGACAAACCTGTTGGAAAATCCATATTCTTTTGCCAAGTCAATCAGGCGCAGCGTCCTGGGATCCCGTTTATAAAGCTTGTGACCATATCCAGGGAACCGCTTCTTCTTCTGGGCAAATTCGGTGACCACCTTCCGTGCATGGGCAGTGACATCCGCGACATCAGCGGTCAACTGTTCCTGATAAACTTTGGCACATTGTTCAATCGCGCCTCCATGGTGATCGCCCAGCGTCAGGACACCGGCAGCGACCGCTGCATTGAGGGGATTTCCACCCGAAAAAACCGTTCTGGCCGCAACCACCGATGGTGGCCCGATACCATGATCAATACAGGCAACCAGCATAGCTTCCATCATCTTCCGTTCCCGTTCCGAAGGAAGATCTCCCTTGAGCACCAGATAAATTGCTTCCGCGAAACTGACATTCCCAACCAGGTCATCCAGCGGATATCCCCTGACCAGGGCCTTCCCATCCGAATGTCCACCAACCGAGGTCCGCCAATTTTTGGTAGACGACCCTTCCTTCACATCAGACATAAATCCTCCCTAAGAATTTCATCTCGTTCAAACCAAAAACCAGCTCTGCCCCAAACACAAAAAGAGCCGGCAGGAGATCCCCCCGCCGGCTCCAGCGTGATCTGTCACAATTACTTTGAGCGGCTCTTGACGTATGCCAGTGTTCCACCTGCCTTCACGATCTCAAGGTCACGCGCCGTCAAGGCGTGTGTCACCGGGATGTCGATCCCTTTCGTGACATTCCTGAGCGTCAAAGGCTTGCTTTCCAGATGGGTCGTATCAAGTTCCAATGAATCATTTGCATCAACCTTGTCGTAATCACCTTCATTGACAAAGGTCAGTGGGAGGATTCCAAAGTTGATCAGGTTTGCCAGATGAATCCGGGCAAACGCCTTTGTGATGACACCCTTGACTCCCAGGTACATTGGTGCCAGCGCTGCATGCTCACGGCTGGATCCCTGACCGTAGTTTGTTCCCCCAACAATGAACCCACCGCCCTCTTCCTTGGCTCTTTTGTGGAAGGTTGGGTCAATGGCTTCAAAAACATATTGAGAAATGGCGGGAACGTTCGAACGCAAGGGAAGGACCTTGGCTCCCGCAGGCATAATGTGGTCCGTCGTAATATTGTCCCCAACCTTCAGCAACACCTTTCCGGAAACCTTTGCGGCAATCCGGTCGCGGGTTGGAAGAGGCTTGATGTTTGGACCACGCACGATTTCAACCTTGGCACCATCAGCGGGCGGAAAAACAAACATGCGGTCGTCCAGAACATACTTCTCCGGAATGTCGACCGACTGATAGGTGGCGCCAATATCCCTGGGATCAGTGATGACGCCCGTAATGGCACAGGCGGCAGCGACTTCGGGGCTGGCCAGATACACCTTGGCATCCTTGGTCCCACTCCTGCCCTCAAAATTTCGATTGAAGGTCCGCACTGACACACCGCCGGAAGGAGGGGCAAACCCCATTCCGATACAAGGCCCGCAGGCACTTTCCAAAAGACGGGCACCGGAAGTGATCAGATTAGCCAGGACACCGTTCTGGGAAATCATTTCAAGCGTCTGGCGGGACCCTGGAGAAAACCCAAGGCTGACATTCTGATGAACCATCTTTCCGGTCATGACGGAAGAGATCGACATCAGGTCCTTGTAGGAAGAATTGGTGCAGGATCCGATTGCCACCTGACTCACAGGAATCCCCTGGATTTCCCGGACCTTGACAACATTATCCGGAGAATGGGGCTGCGCAATGAGGGGCTCAAGGGTATTCAGATCAATTTCGACGACCTCGTCGTATGTCGCACCCTCCTCGGCAGTAAAGGGCCGATAGTCCTGCTCACGACCCTGAGCCTTCAGATACTGCCTGGTCTTCTCGTCACTCGGGAAGACAGAAGTGGTCGCACCCAATTCCGCGCCCATGTTTGTAATGGTCGAGCGTTCGGGAACGGACAGTGACTGTACCCCTTCCCCACCATACTCAAAAATCCGGTTTACGCCCCCCTTCACAGTCAAGCGGCGAAGAAGTTCCAGGATGATGTCCTTGGCTGACACAAAAGGCTGCAGCTTGCCTGTCAGCTTGACGAGGACAACCTTGGGCATCGAAAGGTGAAAGGGTTCTCCACCCATGGCCAGGGCCACGTCAAGTCCGCCGGCACCAATGGCGAGCATTCCGAGTCCACCGTTTGTCGGGGTATGGCTATCCGAACCAAGCATGATTTTTCCTGGCTTGCCAAACCGCTCAAGGTGCACCTGATGGCAGATCCCGTTTCCAGGACGGGAAAAGATGATGCCGTAACGAGCGGCCACAGACTGCAAGTAGCGATGGTCATCAGCATTTTCAAAGCCGGTCTGCAACATATTGTGATCGACATAGGAAACCGAGAGTTCGGTCCGGACGCGATCAAGTCCCAGCGCCTCAAACTGAAGGTATGCCATTGTTCCGGTCGCATCCTGAGTCAGCGTCTGGTCGATTTTGATGGCAATCTCTTTTCCGGGAATCATTTCACCGGAAACAAGGTGTTCTTTCAGGATTTTCTGTGTCAGGTTAAGCCCCATTGCTTAATCTCCTCAAATAGTAGTGGTGGGTGCCAGTCAATTGTTTGGGTGATCGTTCAGATAAACGCCCTCTTCCTTAAGACGATAAGGCGAGGTGCCGGCGGAAAGACAGGTCGATCCGGGCGACATTGCACCGGCCGACGACCCTCTCCGGAGTTCAAGACAGATTATGTCCGATTGGATCAGCCAAATTCATCATTTTAGCTGGAGAGAGCAAACGCCGGAATTCCGGGCCTTTCGGGGCACCGGCAAGGGAGATCATCCCCCACCGGACCCCGCAAAGACTTTTAAGATAATAACATAAATGAATTAGGGCCAGGGCCAAGTCAAATGATGCGAGGGATTGGCATTTGTTTCCACTGCCTTACCCATAAAAAGAAGAAACATCAATGTACCACCAATAACTAGCAATGCCAGGACCAAACTTTTCCCCAAAGATTGCTGGGTTCTCTCTTCCGCCATTTCTCCTCACCCCCCTCCTGAGTTTAAACTTGCCTAGCCAACTGTGGAGTAAAGTGGCTTTACGTGGGCCGCCGTACTGTCCTCGAAATCCCTGGGGACCCCCAGTGACTCGATCGCCGACACCAGTTCATGATAGTAGAAAGCAACTTTCACCGGATGATTCTTCCCTGCCGCTTCCAGCCGGGAAATCTTATCCGACGCCTTCCCCATGCCACGTTCCACAATGGCACCCGCATGTCCGAAGGCGACGCCTTCGGGCATCCGTTCCTGAAAACGACCTGAAATGAACGCGGCCACAGGCTTCTTGAACACACCGGACTGGATCAGTTCTGCAGCCTGCTCCTCATAGGAACCGCCCGGTTCCCCCAGCATGACAACCCCCTTGACATTCGGATCGTCCTTGAGCTCCATCAGGACATCTGCGTAGGTCGTGTTGGATATGATATCCCCTCCGATAGCCAAAGCACAATACGTGCCCCAACCCCGGCGCTTGAACATTTCTGCGGTGGTGACCGTAAGGCCGCCACTCTTGGAGATGACCACAATTCCGCCCGCACGGAAAGCGATGGAGGGATCCTTTCCGCCAATGGCCCCGATCCGTCCCACGGAAGGAACGAAACACCCCAGACTTGTCCCGCCAACAATCACGGCTCCACGACGAACCTTTTCCTGATAAATGATCTCGGAATCGCGGATCGGAACATGCTCCGTAATGATGTAAATGACCTTGATTCCGCTGTCCAGACATTCCATCACGGCATCCAGCACCGAGACTGGAGGAACGTAGATCAGGGCGGTATTGATCAGGGCACCCACTTTCGGGTCAGACACCGCCTGGAAAAGGGTATCAAATACCGGAACCGGAAGCTCCGTACTTCCACCTTTGCCTGGCGTTACACCCGCCTTGACAATCCCCGGGAAAAGAGCTTCCGACTCTCGAATAACCTGAGAAGCCTCCCGGCCCGTTGCTCCAATGACAACCACACCGGTTTTATCGTTAAGGTATACAGGACCCTTCAACCTTTCGCCTCCTTATATTTCAGCATTCATTAAACAATACCCATCAAGGGGTCGCCGCCCCATCTGAAGATCAGACGACCTCTTCTGGCTTGTAACCGATTAACTTCACCATAAGTTCCCTCAGCCGTAGCGGGGCTTCCGTGATTGGAAGCTGGGAGTCGTAAATCTCTCCCTTGATCCCATTTCGAACAAAACATTCATGAAGCATCTTGAGACCCTTCACATATTCGGGACCACTTCGCCTGACAGCCCAAACCAGATCGGGATTGAGGACTCCCTCCGCCTTCATATCATCAAGCGCCTTGGCCAGGCCTTCCCCGAGGGTCACATCGATCCGGGTATTGCTTGCAGTTCCTCCGCAAACTAGCACACCCTTCAAGCCCGGCTTGGAAAGAATAATCCTGGCGATCTTGTACATTTTTTCCGCTGGTGGATTGCCCCCGATATCGGTCAGATTGGCAATTCTGAGTCCCGCCTCAATCGCCGTTTCGGCGGTCACGGTGCTGCCTCCCCCACCAAAGGTCATCAGCGCGACATCCCCATCTAGCTCCACATAAGACCCGGCTTTTCCGCGGTGGTCCCCCTGGTCGATCAGAATAGCGTCCTGCTCCCGCTGGGTAAGAGGACGGCCCATACCACCACGGGCGCCGTATCGGACAGCAGGAGAAATAGAGGCATCATCGTCGAGGAGGACAACCGCATCTGCGGCAACAAGTTTCTGCTTGTCCCCAACCTGGGCAACAACCAATGGATTGATTTCCAGAAGACGAGCTTCTGTTTCCCAGAATGCCCGATACACGTTCACAATCATCTCCGAGAGAGGTCGAAGAAGCTCAGGGTCCGAGAACCCGATCCCGACCAGAAACTTCCGGATTTGGTAAGGATAGACACTGCGCACATCCGTTACGACATGCGTGTGGATTAGTGAAGGATTGATCTCCTCAACATCCATCCCGCCATGTTCGCTGAAAATGATTGCCGGAGCACGGTCCTTCGTCGAATAGGTCACGCTCAGGTAGAACTCTTTCTTGATGTCCAGCTTCTCTTCGACCAAGGCACCGATCGACTTCTCCCCATAAACTTCCCGAGTTGCCAGATCCTTGAAGACCTCAATGGCCTGCGCCTTGTCCGAAACAACCTTGACCGCCCCAGCCTTTCCGCGTTTTCCCACCAATACCATGGACTTGATGACCACAGCGGGTTCTTTTTCAATAAATTCCCGAACCTTGTCATTGGGCTCTGTCGCAAAGACAAACTTCGGGGCAGCTATCTTGAATTTCCGATAAATCGATTCGAGTGCCTCATGTTCGTAAAGTTTCATCCACCCTCACTCCTTAGCAAAACTCTTTTGTTGTACAATTATGGGATTTGTCGGGAGAAACCCGAAAAACCAGGGAACATATCGAGATCATCGAAATGTCAAAATTGAGCCAGAATACCCTTTAATTTCAGGGGAAGTCAATCCGTATTTTATTCCGTAACTACTCAGCAGGGTATACCTTCCCTGTCAGATGGTCGGAAACAATGATCAATGATCGGTGGAGAGAGATGAACCAGGGGGTCAGGCGTCGGAGGGAAGGAAGGGACGTCCCTGCATGGCCTGGGTCAAGCCGGCCCAGACATCGCGACCCTGTTTCCGGAGCGTGGAGGTGTAGCTCCGGATCGCCAGAAAGACCTGGGCTCCTTCCGGGGTCCGGAAGCATCCGGAGACTTTTTGGCGGACCTTGACCATCCGGAGGTCCTGTTCGGCCTGATTGTTGGTAAAAGGAGTCCCCGGATGGAGGAAGAACGCCAGAACCTCCCGGCTGTACTCCTCCAGCCGCCGGAGGAGGTTCTGGGCGGGAGTGGCCTTGGCCCGTTTCCCGTTGGGTTTCAGGGGTGGGCGCCCCGCTTCCTCCCATCCCCGATCGAGGAGATCGTGGAAGAGATCCAGTCGGGCGGTGTTCAGGGACTCGGTGGAGCGGAAGGTTTCGTCTTCCACGAGGGCCTTGCTCTCCAGCAGGAACGCTCTGATGGCCGGAGCCCAGGCATGATGGTCGTTCTCTTCGATGGCAGTCAATTCTCTCAGAAGATGGGCGTTGCAGAAAGCGTGTTCTCCCGGATAGCCGAGGTAGGGACCCCAGAAGTCGTGGACCACGGTTCCCTGTGCCCGGTTCACCACGCCCAGGGACTCGATCCCTTCCTTGCCCCGTTTGGGGTGGAGGCCGTAGAGGGTGACCTTGCCGGTGGAGGCCACATGGACCCAGTAGAGGCTCGTGTCCACCCGGAGTCCTGTCTCGTCGGCATGAGGGAACGGAGACCGGATCAGGAGATGGACCACATGGTTCCGGAAGGGGGAAAGATGTCCTGCGAGCGTCTGGCAGGCTTCCAGCGTGGTGGCTTCGCTCGCCACGGCGCCAAAGAGGTCGGAGCAGAGTTGCCGGACCCGGTTGAGCGGGATAGACTGCTCCTGGTGAAGGTAGGTCAGGGCGGCCTTGAACCGGAGGCCGTACTGGGTCGGAGCGGTGACTCCTTCCGGGGCGGATGGGGTCACCGTCTTCCCGCACCGGGGACAGGAGAGCTTGTGCAGCCGGTATTCCGTGACTTCCAGGCGGGGTTCGGGCAAGTCGAAGACCTGGCGCGACTCGTAGGTGTGGGAGACCGCGCCGGACAGGTCCTCCCCGCAGGGACAGGACCCCACCGTCAGATCGACCACGTGGTCCGGTGAGTCCGTCTGAAGCAGGGTGTCGCCGGAATGTCCCGGCTGTCCTCCGGACTTCTTTCCCGAGGGGGTGCGCAAACTCCTGGGAGAGGGTTTCCGGTATCCGTCGCTGGAAGGCGGCTTGTGGCTGTTATTACTGTCCTTGTTCAGACGGGCCTTCAGTTCCTGGTTCTCGGCCTTGAGGAGTCGCACCGCTTCTTCCAATGCGGAAAGACGGGCCAGGAAGAGGTCGACGACCCGTTCGGGGTCGGTTCGGGCAAGCTGAACAAGGCTGTCTCGCTGGAAAGAAAGATCGTCCATGGACCAAAAATGATCCTCAAGATCCTGAAAGTCAAGAGATTTTTAACAGAAAGTCACAAATGGACGACCCAGGCACCTGAGTAGATACTTTATTCCCTTCCATGAAGCATGTCCATTCTGGAAAACACCCAAGCATTGAAGTCATGGACAAAGATTTAGCATTGACAAAAACGCGTTATCCCAATAGAATCTCGGTTCGTTTCTTTCCATCCTGAACGTCCCCATCGTCTAGTTAGGCCTAGGACATCGCCCTTTCACGGCGGTAACACCGGTTCAAATCCGGTTGGGGACGCCATTTATTATCAAGCACTT
>JAJYGC010000003.1 GCA_021785195.1 Nitrospirota bacterium | reverse complement strand
CCAGTCCCCGTTCCACCGCCCGCTCCTGGATCCCCCGGGCCTCGTCCCAGGTGATGCGAAGAAGGGCTCCCGCATTGGTCAGGTCGCAGGCCCTCAGAACATCGATCGCCAGACGCTCGAACAGCTTTGTGAAGCGTCCCCGGGCTTCGGCCCAGGGCACCGACACCTGCCGGACTCCATGGGTCGCACAGGAGATCCGGGGAACCCGGGCATGGAGGTAGGTGAAGAACTGGCAGCTGTCCAGATGTCTCCAGACCCGCTCTTCGGCATGGTCAAAGACCGGAGACTCAATGCCGCATTCCGGACAGGCAAACAGGATTTTCGGAGGATGCATGACCGTCACATCCACCCGTTGCTTCTCCACGTCCATCGTCACCGATTCAACGCTCCACGGGGACACAATCCCCAGAAGATTCTGATACAGTTCCGTGTCTCTCATTGGGCCTCCCGGGTTGTAGGGGTTCGTCAATGAGAGAAATCATGGCATATCTTTTGCCCCACGGAAAAGTCGGATGAACCAATAATCATTTAGGTCAACCTGATCTTATCGCACTTTTAGGACTTGCCCCAAGGGCTCACCCGCTCACTACAGTCAAGCATTTGCTGACTGGATAGTGAAGCAATATCATCGGAGCGATTCGGAATTTTTCTCTAAGACAAGATCAAATCATCTCTCAAGCCGCACTCACATGCACATCCACATGGATTCCGACCTTCGAAAGCATCTTCACTAGAGCATCAATACTGAACTTCTGAATTTTCCCCTGAAGCAGATCATTCAGTCGAGGCTGTGTGACTCCAAGTTTTTTCGCCGCTTCTCTTTGGCTCAACTTCGATCTCTCAACAAACCGTTCAACTTCGATCATCAATCGAGACCGAATCAGTAGATGTTCCGACTCAGTCTCCGCAAATCCCAGATCTTTGAAAACATTCTCCGACCCTTCTTCCCATTCTGGATTCATATCCGTCTCCCCTTTAAAACCTCGTTCAATCTTTCCCGAGCTAACTCAAGATCACGCTGGGAAGTCTTTTGAGTTTTCTTCACGAACGAGTGAAGGATATACAAAGCCTCCTCGAACTGTGCGACATATGATGATCCGATATTCGTTCTCCGCATGGATGCGAATTTCACGGATACCGGGACCAACTCCATGCAAGGGCTTCCAGTCCTTCGGATCGAACCCTTCCTGAAGGCGATGGATCTGGTGTCCGGCTTCTCTTTGAGCCATTCTGGAAAAATGTTGCTGAAGATCTTTTTTCGCACTCCCGATCCAAATCACTCGCTTCATAGAGAAATTATATCAAAATTAATATCTAAATCAATGGGTCAATCGAAATGTTCATGAAGATTTTTCAGGTAAGTTCTAGACTGATAAATCATGGGACACATTGGGACAATTTTGGGACATTCAGGATGAAAAATCCTGTGTGAACAGAAAATCGCTATGCATCACAAAATGTTGATATTTATGAATTGCCATGAAATGCTCTGTGGTAAATATGGCGATAAATCGAACTTAAAACTCCTCGACCGAAAGGTCATACCGGTTCGATCCCGGTCTCCGGCACCAACAAATAAGCCATTTTAAGGAAACTTACCTTTGCTTAAGAATTGGTCGCGTCGTCAACTGAAGACCAATCCTTTGGGCCCAAGTCCATTATCGATACCTTTCTGAATCACAACCCTATCTTTTTAATAATCTCCCTGAACGTCTCACTGATTGTCGACCAATCCCCCACGTCCACTTTGCAGGGAATATTGGATTCGCTAAAGGCGTCCCTCAATGCGGCGAGCGTCTTGGAGTCAAGAGGAGTCTCTCCAATAACGGCTAGATCGAGGTCCGACGTGTCTTTCGCCGTTCCTTTAACCCTTGATCCAAACACCCATACCTCCCGGGCAGGAATGAACCGGGTCAGGATCTCCAGAACGATCTTCAGGTGGTCTGGACGGATATCAAGTGGCATGTTTCAGGGCTTCCAGAAGACGGACTGCGTCGGGGAGAAAAATTCGGCCTGTTCAAACACCAACTGAACATGAAGGTCGAACGGGACTGGGCCATGAAGGAGGAACCCCGGACCTTCTGGAAGCGCTGGTACTGGTGGCCACCCACAGAGCCGACTAAAACCCATGAGAGAGGTCGCCCACCTGATCAAGCGGCATCTCTCCAATGTCCAGACCTACATCACGCATCCGGTCAGGTCACCGACACGGGCGAAGGGTTGAACTCCAAGCCCCCAAACGATCAAGAAACGGGCTCACGGATTCCGGAACAGGGAACG
This sequence comes from Nitrospirota bacterium, assembly GCA_021785195.1. Taxonomy (GTDB): domain Bacteria; phylum Nitrospirota; class Leptospirillia; order Leptospirillales; family Leptospirillaceae; genus JAJYGC01. The sequence goes on along the minus strand of JAJYGC010000003.1, from coordinate 55,189 downwards.
CTTCAAGATTGCGATCTGTTTTCATTGTGGCGGGCTGAATCTTTACCCGTCCTGATTTCCGGCCCCACGCAGGTGACATACCTTTTGCCCCAGGCGATTTCCTGAAAAAGTCCGTTTTTCTTCTGGCTTATCAATCCGTTAAGGCTTGATACCCCCTGACTGGCCTGAGAATCAAAGAGAAGATTGCGATCGAACGCTCCTGGAGACTGTACGTCCTGCCTCCCCGGGATGATCTCTGTCGAAGGTCTCCGTTCTCCGCCGTGTCCAGCAGCAACTGCCATTGCGTCTCTTTCCGGTGGGCCGGGAGCACAAAGGGAACCGGTTCAAAATGGGCATTCAGGAGGATGAGAAGAGTCTCCCCGACAATCGGATTGCCTTTTGAATCGACCTCACTGATCGCATCTCCCGAAAGACGAACACCAAGACTCCGGACAAAATCCGAATCCCATTCCTCATCCGTCATTTCATGGCCATTGGGAGAAAACCATGAGATATCCTTGATTTCGGAACCACGAATTTTCCGCCCATGAAAAAACTTTCTTCTTCTCAGGACGACATGTGTTTTCCGGATTTCAACCACCTTCCGGAAAAAATCAAGAAATTCCTTCTGCTCTGGTGAAAAATTCCAGTCGTACCAGCTGATTTCATTGTCCTGGCAATAGGCATTGTTATTCCCTGACTGGGTTCGTCCGAATTCATCCCCCCCTGAAATCATCGGAACCCCCTGGGAAATCAAAAGCGTCGTCATGAAGTTTCGCATCTGCCGTTCCCGCAGGGCACGGATCTCCATCTTGTTGGTTGGACCCTCCTCCCCACAGTTCCAACTGATATTGTCGTCGTTCCCGTCCCGATTTTCCTCGCCGTTGGCCTCATTGTGCTTGTTGTCGTAGCTGACAAGATCCCTGAGCGTGAATCCATCATGGGCCGTCACAAAGTTGATGCTGGCATGTGGCCGCCTTCCTCCATGCTCATAAAGGTCACTGCTCCCGGACAGACGGGTCGCCAGTTCCGCCGCCTGGCGACCTTCCCCCTTCCAGAACCGCCGGATACAATCTCGGTATCGACCATTCCACTCTGTCCACAAGGGTGGAAAGTTCCCGACCTGGTAACCACTTTCCCCAATATCCCATGGCTCAGCGATGAGTTTGAGCTGTGAAATGACCGGATCCTGCTGGATCACATCGAAGAATGCGCTCAGCTTGTCCACTTCATGGAGCTCTCTGGCCAGGGCACTGGCCAGATCAAACCGGAACCCATCCACATGCATTTCGGTCGCCCAGTAACGAAGACTGTCCATAATGAGCTGAAGGACTTGGGGATTCCGCATGTTGAGGGTATTTCCGCACCCCGTGTAGTCCATGTAATAACGGGAATTATCCCCCTGCAGCCGATAATAGACGCTATTGTCGATCCCCCTCAAGGAGACCGTCGGCCCCAGATGGTTTCCCTCCGCCGTATGGTTGTAAACCACATCCAGAATCACTTCGATCCCCACATCGTGAAACGTCCGGACCATCATCTTGAACTCGTCGACAGGAGACATCGTATAGGAGGCGTACCGGTTGTCCGGGGCAAAAAAGGACAGGGTGTTGTAACCCCAGTAGTTTGTCAGTCCCTTCTCAAGCAATGCTGGCTCGCTCTCATGATGGTGAACCGGCATCAATTCGACGGCCGTCACTCCCAATCCAAGCAGATAATTGAGGATCGGCTCACAGGTCAGACCGGCATAGGTCCCCCTGAGCTCGGGGGAAACATCCGGATGCCTCATGGTGATTCCCCGAACATGTGTCTCATAAATGACGGTATCCGCCCAGGAGGTCCGGGGGGCATACTCCCCTCCCCACTGGTAGGAAGAATCAATGACCACCCCCAATGGAGCAAACGGGGCACTGTCCCGGTCATCGCGGGCCAAATCCTCTTCGGGATCCCCCAGCTTGTACCCGAACATAGATTCGTTCCAATTCACCCGGCGTCTGGCCACCTCTTTCGCATAGGGGTCAATCAAAAGCTTCTGGGGATTGAAACGATGCCCTGAAGAAGGTTCATAAAGTCCATGGACGCGATATCCGTACAGCCATCCAGGACGGGCTTCCGGGAGATAGACGTGCCAGATGTAATTGGTTTTCTCCGTCAACCGGATGCGTTCAAACTCCTGCTTGTCATCCACCGAGATGAAAAGGCAAAGCTCCACCTCTTCCCCGTTTTCAGAAAAAATTGAAAAATTGACCCCTTTTCCATCCCATGTCGCTCCAAGAGGATAGGGCTTTCCCGGCATCGTTCTCATCAGTCCTCCCTGGTGTTCCTGAAAGGTCCCAAGTCCCCCCTGGACTCATCAGACACCTAAAGGTGCGGATCCCGGGTCGGAGATACAATCAAAGGGTCCCGTTTTTTCCCTTTCGGTTAAGGATACCATGGGGCTTACAGTGCATCAGGGATTTCCCCCATTTTGATCATTCCTTACAAAAACAGCTATTTATTGATTTTATTCAACAATACCAGCCTCTCCACTCATTCTTCCATAAAAAATCCAGCACTCGTCTTTAAATAGGCCATTGTGTCATTTAAAAAACTCTGGCAGAATCAGGGCGTAAAAGCTCCAAGAAGGGAGAAGCACTCTAACCCTAAGGGTTTCCTGACCCGTGCGCCGAGAGGAGTCTGGCATCATTCTCTCTGTCCACCCCGTAAAATTGTCACGGTCTCCTGAGCAGGGATTTTGTCCCGACCGGCCACCTGTCCCACATTTTTCCTTCTCCGGGCTCTCTGGAAGATTTTTCACGAACATCCTGTCCCAAAAGATCTTCCCTCTTGACCCGGCATATGGTCCAGAAAATCCTCTTTCTGAATTTTTCATTTTCCAGAATCCGGTTGATCCGGCTCATGACGTCCCTTGTTCTGGAAAAGATCGATCCGAACGACTCAATGAACACCATGCTGTGAGCCTGTCTTGAACCAATACCGGACGATTCCCATCCAGGACCTGTTGGTGGGACATTTTGTCGTAGGCATTGATAAAAGCTGGCTGGATACCCCTTTTCTGTCACACCGTTTTCTCATCAATTCCCATCAGGAAATCGAGCGACTCCGCGCCCATGGGGTCCGGATGGTGATCATTGATCCGGAAAAATCCAGCACCGCCCCCTCTTCCCCCACACGGGAACCTTCTGCTCCGACACCTGGGTCTCCGATCAAGGAAGTCAGCATTCCTTCCTACAAAGTTGCAGAAATGCTGACAAGCCTTCACAAGTATCTCGTCTTCAAATATAAAACCTTATTCGATGAAATCAGGAATCAGGTGAATCCCGATCAGAAGATCGATGTGCAGCCCTTCGTGAACGCCCTGGCAGAAGTGGAAAAGCTGGGAAGGGAATATCCGGATGCCTATCTTTTCCTGGCCCACCTCCAGTCGACGGACGATGAAACATTCATCCATTCTGTCAATACGATGTTCCTTGCCCTCTATCTGGCGCACTTTCGAAAATCCAACCACGAAGAAGCCGTACTGTGGGGACTCTCAGGTCTTTTCCATGATATGGGGAAGGCCTTGATCCCCCTCGAGATCCTCCATAAAAAAGAGCCCCTCACTACAGAAGAATGGAAAATCATCCGGGAGCATCCGACAGACGGAGAGAGACTCATCTCGAAGCACACCAGCCTCCCGCCCATTGTTGCCAAAGTGGCAGGGGACCACCATCTCAGGCGAAATGGGGGATATCCCGATTCGATATTGTTCGAGGCCACCGATGCCGTGACCCGCGCCATCATGATCTTCGACACATTCGATGCCCTGACATCCGACCGTTGCTACCGTCCGGGAATTTCACCCTCCAAGGCACTTCGGACAATCATCGATGCCTCCAGGGATTCCCTCGATTCCGATTGGGCCACACAGTTCTTCCTCAGCATGGGAGTCTATCCTGTTGGCACCGTTCTGGGACTGAAAGGAGGGGAAATCGGAGTTGTCACGAAATATCACTCCCGCCATGATTCTCCGAATGAGAGCAATAAAACCGAACAGCAGTTCTCGGTCCTGATCCTGAAAACGCACGATGGATACCCCGTGATTCGCCCATTCACCCGAAAGATAACATGGTCTCCCTCGATCCCCCCCCCCGTGGAAAAAACCTACAACCACTCCGATTTCATGATCGATTGGGACATTATCCGGACTCATGCCAGATACTGGATGTGATCTTCAGATCTCCTTGATGGCTTCCCTGAGACAATGCTAGTCTGTTCAAAGGAGATTTTGGCTGACCAATGAAGGATTTCCCCCTGAAGAATGAAAGACAGAGCGCCCCTTGAAACTTCTTGACCCCAGAACCTCAGGGCCCCCCATTCCAACTTTGCCCGCAGGTCCAAAACCGTCCTGGCTTCGTGTTCCTTCCCCGGCCAGCATGGAGGTGGTAAAGCTTCGTACCCTCTTCCGACAGGCAGGGCTGCATACGGTTTGCGAAGAAGCCCATTGTCCCAACATCGGGGAGTGCTTCGGGAAAGGGACCGCAACGTTCATGATTCTGGGCAATCTCTGCACAAGGGCCTGCCCCTTCTGTGATGTCGAACACGGCAAACCTCTTCCCCCCGACCCGGATGAGCCCTCGAACCTCGCCATGACTGTCTCGTTGATGAAGCTTTCCTATGTGGTCGTCACCTCGGTTGACCGGGATGACCTTCCCGACGGGGGCGCCACACAATTTGCCAAAGTGATCCAGTCCCTCAGGGCAAAATGTCCCGACGTCCGGATCGAGATTCTCGTGCCCGATTTCAGGGGGTGTCCGGAAATGGCGCTCGAAATCCTCGGACAAACCCCGCCGGACCTTTTCAATCACAACATCGAGACCGTCCCGAGACTTTATCGACCCGTTCGCCCAGGAGCGGATTACCGGCACTCACTGAACCTCCTGTCTTCCTACCACAAAAAGCATCCCGGGGTTCCACTGAAATCCGGCATCATGTTGGGATTGGGAGAGGAGAAGGAGGAGGTCCTGACCGTCCTGAAGGATTTGCGCGAATCAGGTTGCTCGATGGTGACCATTGGACAATATCTCCCTCCCTCAAGGGATCATCTCCCGCTCAGGAGATATGTGTCTCCCAAAGAGTTCATGGAATGGGAACAGGTTGGCCGAACGCTGGGCTTCGACTCGGTTGCGTCCGGACCACTGGTCCGCTCCTCCTACCATGCGGAAGAGACCTCTCCCTGTCTGGAAAAATAATCGACCGGATCCCGCAAAAACTGGAATCGGTCACAGGTCCCCTTGAAAAAATGGACCCTCTTTCGACATTATTCCAACATCATTCAACTGTCCCGGCTCCCTGACGGGACACCAGGAAATCCACCGGACCTCCCGGGAAACACCTCCTGGAAACTGTCATGCTGCCGCTTTCAACGAGGATACGGTGATCGAACCCCACAAGCCCCTTCCCGCCCATGAACTGGGCAAACTGGTACTCGTCCGCCATGGACAAAGCCAATGGAACCTTGAAAATCGTTTCACCGGATGGGTCGATGTCGACCTGACCGACCTGGGAAGGGAAGAAGCCCGACGGGCGGGAATGAATCTCTCCGGAATCCCCTTTTATCGGGCATTCACGTCCATGCTCAAGAGGGCCCAGGAAACCCTTCGAATCATTCAGGAAGCGGCGAGCCTGCATGATCTCCCGGTCATGAAAACAACGGCACTGAATGAACGCCATTACGGTGACCTTCAAGGGTTGGACAAGGATGAAACGGCCAAGAAGTTCGGTGCCGAACAGGTTCACATCTGGAGACGCAGCTACGATATCAGCCCGCCGGGCGGAGAAAGCCTCAAGACGACAGCCGAGCGGGTCCTTCCCTATTTTGAGGGCGAAATCCTTCCTGCCCTCCTCAAGGGAGAAAACTGCCTCGTGGTGGCCCACGGGAACAGCTTGAGGGCCATTGTCATGGTCCTTGAACAACTGACTCCCAAAGAAATTCTGGAGGTCAACATTCCCACCGCAGTGCCGCTTTACTACGAATTTGTCCCGGACGTGAGACCGAGTGCTCCGGGAGCCTTTCCCTTGTCGATCCGGTTGAAGAAAGTCCTCCAGTGAAACCGGACCAGACCCCTTCCGAGTCATCCCCTGGGTCCGGTGAACCTCCCTTACCGGACCCTCATGGGAACTGGCATCACGCCTCGAAAATTCTTGTCATGGTCGCCAAAGCCATCATCGGCCTACTCGCCTTCGGATACGCCCTCCAGTACACGATTTCCCACGTCTGACCGCTCTTTCCCCCTACCCTTGATGATAGGGCACCCGCAATACTTCCATAATCTTGCAAACAAAAAAAACGCCGGCAGGCCCATCGAAAGGCCACCGGCGTCTCCAAACGGCAGAAAAGCAATCCTTAGTGAAAAAGGACAGCTCCATGACTTGACGCACCCATGAAAAAGAGCATGGGGATGGAAAGCATCGTATTGGTCCGGGAAGCCAGAAAAGCGATCCGGGCAGCCTTTGCCTTTTCCTCTGGAGTCGCCTGGACGATTCCAAGGACACGCTTCTGATTTGGCCAGATCAACCCCCAAACGTTCAGCAGCATGATCGTGCCCAGCCATGCTCCCATACCGATGACTGCAGCACCTTTATGGAGGGCGTAGGCATCCAGGAGAATACCCCTCTGTCCCAGGATGGACAGTCCAAACAGGACTGTCAGAAGTGCCGCCCAACGAAAGAAGAAAAGCGCCCGGGGCACCAGATGCTTGAATGCCTCAGCCTTTCCTTCCGGGGAAACGGCCTTCAGGAACGGCACCTGAATAAAGTTGAAGTAGTACAAAATACCGATCCACATGATCCCCGCAAGGAAATGCCCCCATCGGATGATCAATTCTGCGGCTTCTTTTTCCATCTGAATAAACTCCTTGTTCTATGGTTGGCTTAGGGAAGCCCATTAACTCTGTGACTTCTGATCAAGACTAGACCCTTACGCATTCACGAGGGCACGCACTACAAAAAACAGGATGCCGGTCAGCACGAACCCGGAAATTACTGTTCCCCAGAGGGAATCAAGCGGATTCTTCAATCTATGTCTCCTTTCACGCAATAGTTCTTTCCAGCGGGAACCCCCTCGGATCAACCATGGAGGAAAACCGGCAGGAAGATTGGGCATCATGGTCCTTATCATGGTCCTTATGAAAGTCCAGATTCGGGTACAACCCACTCATTGTATTCGAATTGCGGTGCCCCCTCAAGCAGACTCCAGTTCAGGCAATATATCCTAATCTCTGATGACCAATCAAAAACATGCCCAACTCTTTTCCATCCATCCCCGATCCTGCAGAAATCCCTTGAAGCACAAGGACTGGTGGGCATTTTTCTTCCTTTCCCCTGTCGCTCCCCCTTGAAATCCCGGGACCGTTGCACATATAATCTCCCAAGGGATGCCACATGGTAAACCTTTTTGCTGTCGTTCACCACGCCGAACACCGTTCCTGACCTGCCTGAAATACCTCCCGTCGAATGTGACGCATGAGAGGGAAGTGCGATCGTTACTTGCACGCCTTGGCCGGTCACCTCTCGCATGAGCTTGACGCTCGTGATCAGAGACGCAAAGGCGGAAAGAACGAATTCTCTCACTTCACTCAAATACAAGGAAATATCATGACTTTTGAAACACTTGGTCTATCTTCAGAGATCCTCCGCGCCCTCAGTGACCTTGGACACGAGATTCCAACCCCGATCCAGAGCCAGTCCATCCCCCATGTGCTCGATGGACGCGACCTTTTGGGCATTGCACAGACGGGAACCGGAAAAACCGGCGGATTCCTTCTGCCAGTGCTGCACAAGATTTCGGAAGGACGTCGCCACGGTCTTCGGACACGTGCCCTGATCCTTTCTCCTACGCGGGAACTTGCCAACCAGATTCACCAGGCTGCCAGGGATTACGGGAAGTACCTTCACACCAACGCCGTGCTTCTCGTCGGGGGCGTGGATTTCATCCGGCAGGAACGCAACCTCAAAAGAAGCTGGGATCTTGTCGTGGCCACACCCGGACGGCTCCTGGATCATCTGAGGAGAAACAACCTTTCCCTCTCGCAGGCTTCCCTCGTCATTATTGACGAAGCGGACAGGATGCTGGACATGGGATTTCTCCCGGACATCCAGACAATCGTCAATCATCTCCCGAAAGGCCGTCAGTCACTGCTCTTTTCGGCCACCTGTCCTCCCCGAATCCAGCAACTTGCCGGCACATTCCAGAACGATGCCGTCGTTGTTCGGGTCGAACCGGAACGAACCTCCGCAGAACAAATCCATCAGGAATGGATTACCGTATCCCACGGCTCCCAGAAATTGGGGCTTCTGAAAAAGGTTCTGGACACCCGTGAAGACGAATCGGGTCAGGTCATCATTTTTACACGGACCAAAAGAGGAGCGGAAGATCTCTCCATTGCCCTCAATGAAGCCGGATTCCCTTCCGACGCCCTGCATGGTGACAAGTCACAGCCAGTCAGGAACCGTGTGCTGAGCCGCTTCAGAAAAGGAGACCTGAAGGTTCTCGTTGCAACGGATGTGGCCGCCCGGGGACTCGACATTGACGGAATCACACACGTCATCAACTACGATCTTCCCCAAACAGCGGAAGATTACGTCCACCGGATCGGCCGGACAGGTCGTGCCGGAAGAACCGGTCGTGCCCTTTCTTTCTTCCACCCTGCCGACAGGGACGTGGTCCGGTTGATCGAGACACTGACCGGAAAAACCATTCCCCATTCGCCGTTGTCGATTCCGATCACCGAACAGAATTTCAGACGGCCCATTCGCTCGGATCGCAAACCTTCGACAGGATATGCCGGAGACCGCGGGTCACGGGGAGATGGACGTTTTCGTTCGGATCGTCCTGGACAGAACAGAAGTTCCCATGGGGGAAATCGTTCATCCTTCTCATCGAGAAGGGGTCCTTCTTCAAGCTCAAGGACCACCAGCAGCCACTCCAATGAAGAGCGATAAAAAGAAGCTTCTGATCGGCATCACATCTGATTTTGAACCTGCGGAGACCGGGCGTCATGCCCGGTACTTCCTCAAGGAAGCCTACGTCAACTACCTGGCATCTGCCGGAGCAATCCCTGTCATCATCCCCTTTTCCAGCCATGTCAAAATTTCTTCCTGGAGCTTCCTTGACGGACTGGTCCTGTCAGGATCCGGACCCGACATTGATCCCAGACGATACGGACGGGAAAGAACCTTCTGGAAAAATACCCTGATCTCAGATGAACGCTTCACTCTCGAAACCGGTCTCCTCAGTCTGTTTGAGCGTCTTCAGAAACCGGTCCTCGGAATTTGCGGGGGATTTCAGACCATGAACATTTATCGTGGGGGAACACTCTTTCAGGACCTGGCGACCGAAAACCCAACCCCTCTGGAGCACACTTCAGGAGAGCATCCGATCCTTCTTGAACAGTCCTTCGACTGGATTCCCCGGGAAGCCCCTCCGGTCAACACATTCCATCATCAGGGCGTGGAGCATCTTGGCAAAAATCTGGTTCCGTTCGCCAGATGCCCCGATGGGCTTCTGGAAGGGTTTAGCGACCCATCACACCCATTTTTTCTGGGGATTCAGTGGCATCCTGAACGCCAAACCGAACATCCCCTTTCCCGGTTGTTGATGGCCCGATTTCTGGGAACCGCGCGGGATCTGGGGGATCAGGAAGAGTCAGCACCTGAGGCATCTCCCCGATCCGATGACCCAACAGTTTCTGGCCAATCCTGACAAACCGCTCCGGGCTGTCCGTCACATAGAACCTTCGGACCGGATCCTCTTTCCCTTCCAGATTTCTGAGTCTTCCCGATTCCTCCAGTTCCAGAGCCAGTTCGAAACCGGGATCCACAAAATGCATTCCCGGTAGGATCGATTCCAGAACAGCCTTCAGCGGAGGATAGTGGGTACATCCCAGAATAATCGTATCCACATCCTTGTGACGGGTTAAAAATGGTTCGAGATAGCGGAAAGCCACCAGTTTGGCGATGGGATCATCGATAATCCCTTCCTCAACAAGTGGGGCAAACAGGGGACAGGGCTGTCCGAAAACCCTGATGCCCTCCCCCTTGATCCCTTTGATCACGGCAGGGTAGGCCCCGCTTCTGATGGTTCCCTCCGTCGCGAGGACTCCGATGGAACCTGTCTTTGTTACCCTGCAGGCCGCACGGGCTCCCGCATCGAGAACACCCACGACCGGAAGAGGATTGCATTCCTCTCCAAGATCCGGAAATACTTGGCTTGAAACCGTAAAGCAGGCCGCAACAATCAGGGCAGGTTCCAAATCTTTCAAGAACAGAACATCTTCCCGGGCAAAACGGAGAATCGTCTCCCGAGATTTGGTCCCGTAAGGAAATCTTGCCGTATCTCCCAGGTACGCATAGGGAATTCCGGGAAAACGGTCCAGAAAGTGACGGAGTACGGTCAATCCCCCGATCCCGGAATCAAAAAGGGCCACTCCTCCGCTCAGCAACGGGAGGTCACTTCTTTCACCGGGATCTCCGGACCGGTTATCCATCGACATGAATCCTTTCCTGGCTGATGATCGTGCGAAGCCGGCCCAATCGGTCCAATGACCTTTTCAATTGACGTTCCCAAAATGGGGGATCCCCATTCGCGAGCCTGCGGATGATTTCCAGGGTTTCGGTGGCCCTTTCCCGGTTTTTCAGGACCAAAAGGCCATCGCAGGTGGCCCGGAGCGAACGCTCCACAATCATGGGCAATGGGAAGTGGGCCCCGACCCCTGCCATGGAAAGGTCATCCGACAACAGAACCCCGGAAAATCCGAACCGCTTTCGGAGAATGCCTTTCAGGATTCGGGAAGACATGGTTGCTGGCCAGCGCGGATCAATGGCAGGATAGCGAACATGGGCCGTCATGATCAGAGGAATTCCCTGAAACACCGCATGTTCGAAAGGAAGCCATTCCCTGCCCACCAAAACGGTTTCCGGAGCATCAACGGTCGGAAGATCAAAGTGGGAATCAAGCACAGTATCTCCATGTCCCGGGAAATGCTTTCCGCAGGGAACGATTCCGGCGGCCGTCAAGCCGTTCGCGAACGCCATTCCAAGCTTTTGCACCTTCCATGCGTCATTGGAAAAAGCCCGGTCTCCAATGACCGGGTTAGCGGGATTGGAGTCCACATCCAGAACGGGGGCAAAATCCACATCGACTCCGATCTGACGCAGTTTTTTCCCCAGGTGAAACGCGGCATCAAAAACCGGAACGGGATCACCCGTTGCCCCGAGATGACGCATCGGCTGAAGAAGGGGAACCCCCTTCTTCAGCCGTTCAACCCGCCCCCCCTCCTGATCAATGGCGATCCAGACATCATTCGGGGACAGGACTTCACGGATCTCAGAAATCAGGTGACGAACACGATCCGCATCCCGACCATTTTCGGAAAACAGGACAACTCCCGCTGGACGGATTTCACGAAGCCATCGGCAATCCTCTTCTGTCAGTGTTTCGGAAGGAAGGCTGACCCAGAGCCATTGCCCCCAGGGAAGGAACGGTGACGATCGTGAGTTCTTCATGGGGCCGCCCCGGGAATCCCAAGAACGGCCAGGAGATGATGAACCGCACGTGCACGGTGGGAAACCCTGTTTTTAACCGTTTCCGGAAGGATTCCGAATGTCACCTGATAACCCTCCGGAATAAATAGGGGGTCGTATCCAAATCCGCCCTCCCCCAGGATCCCTCGTGTCAAACGACCTTCCACAATCCCCTGCGCAGAGGCCAACAGTGAGCCTTTGTCTCCATCCAGAACCACAAGAACACATCGAAAACGGGCCGCCCGCCTTTCCGGCGGAACCTCTTTCATTTCCCTGACCAGGGCCTGGCAGTTCATCAGTCCACTGGCCCCCATTCCGGCATATCGTGCAGATAGGAGTCCCGGTCTCCCATCCAGGGCATCTACCTCCAGACCCGAATCATCCGCAACAATCCAGTGCCCGGGAGCCGGGAGGCAGGATGCCGCCTTGAGGTACGCATTCTGGAAATAGGTCTCTCCCGTTTCCGGAGGGAACTGGGTTCCCTCCGGTGGAAGTCCGATCGACACATTTTGGGGGAGGAGGGACTGAAACTCTCCCAGTTTATGGGCATTCCCCGTTGCCAGCAGGAAAGGTTTCAAGAACGGGAGCCACCCGGAAAGGAAACAAGGGAGTGCTGGAAGGCGATAATTTCACGAATTCCCTTTTCCCCCAGTGACAGAAGTTGATTCAAGGTTTCTCTCGAAAAGGGTGATTCCTCCGCGGTTCCCTGGATTTCGACAAAAGCACCGGATTCCGTCATGACAAGGTTCATGTCTGTTTCAGCAGCACTGTCCTCAGTGTAACAAAGGTCCAGAACAGCGCCTCCTTCGACCACCCCAACCGAGACTGCGCCCAGATACTCACGGACCGGCCATTCAGTTAAAATTCCCCGGTCATACAACTCCCGAAAGGCAAGACACATTGCAACAAATCCCCCGCTGATGGAAGCCGTACGCGTCCCCCCATCCGCCTGGAGAACGTCACAGTCCACCGTCAACGTTCGGGCTCCCATCCGTCGCGGATCCACCACAGAACGGAGGCTTCGTCCGATCAGCCTCTGGATTTCCTGGGTCCTCCCTGTCTGCTTTCCTTTGGCGGCCTCCCGCTGGTTCCGCTCATGTGTGGCCCTGGGCAACATCCCGTATTCGGCAGTCACCCATCCCTTCCCCAAGTCCTTCAGAAAAGGAGGAACCCGCTCCTCTACACTCACGGTACAGAGAACCTTTGTATTTCCCATTTCAACCAGCACGCTTCCTTCCGCATACAAGTTGACACGGGGCAACATATTCAGTGGTCGCAGGCAATCGGCAGTCCGTCCATCAGGTCTGGTCATTCATCCTTCTTTCATTGAATTCATTGATTTGAGTGGTGTTCCCCAGCTCCAGACCGGTCACTAAACCCCATCATTCATTTCAGGGTTCCGCTGGTTTCGTTTCCTTCGACAGTAGAATAACGATCCCTGATAAAAACTCCAACCATTTCTGGCGGAAAACAGCTCTTACGGAGGGAAGGTCCCTTCCGAACGGGCAGGGTTTGAACCAAGATGAATGAAATGGCATGGGCCTACCCCTTAATCCATCGGATTCAGGATCCACTCATTGGGGAATCCACAGGAAGATTCAACTGCCATCCAGACTCAACCTTGATAATGGTTACCATTCTACACCGGAACCTTCCCGATGAAAATTATGGGCCGCACACTCCGCACTTTTCATCAGTCTGTGGGCAACCCCACTCCTCAAAAAATAAATCCGTTTCCCGGAAACATCAGATCCGTAGCGAATACCAGGACGATTCGACGATGTGGGCTCCCTATACAACACATTTCAGATCCAATAGAATGTTGAGAGAGAAGAAATTTGCGCATCCTTGAACAAACGGATTGCCTTGATCGAAGGGAACGCTCCGACCATGAGCGCCAATGATACCAACAATGGAGGTACATCTAGTGGGTCAGACCCGGTCCTGTTATAGGGGATGTCCTGTTTATCTGTCATGATCAGCCTCGTCAATCTTTCAAAACATTACCCATCAAAGACCCTGTTCGACAACCTGTCACTGAAGATCAGCCTCAAAGAGAGAATGGCGATCGTTGGTCCCAACGGAGCCGGGAAATCCTCTTTGCTGAAGATGATTGCCGGTCTTCTTGAACCGGATTCCGGACAGGTTGTCCTTCCGGTCGGCGCCCGAATCGGCTATCTGCCCCAGGATCTTGAAATCGTCTCGGATCGGACCGCTGTCCATGAGGTTGTGGGGGGGGACGTTGCCCTCCAGCGACTCGAAGATGAAATGCAGGAACTTGAAGGGAAGATGTCCCGTCCCGATTCCCTTTCAGACGTCGAGATGGAACGGCTCCTGACCCGGTACGGGGATCTCCAGACCCGCTTCTCCTCTTCGGGAGGATTCGAGCAGGAGGCGAACGCCCGGAGAATCCTGGCAGGGCTCAACTTCTCCCCTGCCCAGATGGATACAAAAGTGTCCCAGCTTTCGGGAGGTTGGCGCATGCGTGTCGCACTTGCCCGCACACTCATTACCCAACCGGAAATCCTTCTGCTCGACGAGCCGACCAACCATCTGGACATTCCCTCCATCGAATGGCTGGAAGAGTTTCTCGTCCAGTTTTCCGGATCAGTCCTGTTGATCTCCCATGACCGGACATTCATGAACCACGTCATCAATGGTGTCATTGAGCTTCTCCATGGAAGGGCGACGGTGTTCCACGGAAACTACGACACCTATCTGACACAAAGGGAAGCCCAGAGGGAAGCCCAAGAAACTGCCTATGAAAGGCAACAGCAGGAAATTGCCCGCATCCAGTCATTTGTTGATCGTTTCCGTGCAAAGGCCAGCAAGGCCACCCAGGCACAGAGCCGACTGAAGGCATTGGACAAGATCGAGCGAATTGAACTCGACTCCGATGAGCGAAAGGTCAAGTTCAAGTTTCCTCAGCCTCCGAGATCCGGAAACATCGTCATTTCCCTGACCGGAATCACCAAAAGCTTTGGAGAACGACTGATCATTCCTCCCTTGGACTTCGTTTTGCACCGTGGTTCAAAGATTGCCCTTGTGGGACCGAACGGGGCCGGAAAGTCGACACTGCTCAGAATCATGGCCGGCGTCCTGAAACCTGACAAGGGAACCTGCTCCCTTGGCACAAATGTGACCCTGACCTATTTTGCCCAGCACCAGCTTGAAACCCTGGATCCCCACCATACCGTCCTTGAGGCCATGGAGGATGCAGCCCCTGACACCGAATCACAGACACGAATCCGGAGTTTGCTGGGAGCGTTCCTGTTTCGTCAGGATGAAGCCTACAAGAAGGTTTCCGTTCTGTCAGGAGGTGAAAAAAGCCGACTCGCCCTTGCCAGGATGCTGTTGGTCCCCTCCAATTTCATTCTGCTGGATGAGCCGACCAACCATCTGGACATTTCTTCGAGAGAATGTCTTGAAACTGCCCTGTCCGCCTATACGGGAACGCTCGCATTTATTACCCACGACCGTCACCTGATCGAAACAATCGCCACGGATATTCTTGAAGTCACCCCTGGACGAATTATTCCTTATCTGAATACCCCCTATGCCATTTATCTTGAAAAAAGGAAAATGGCCAATCCCGCTCAATCCCCGGATATGGCTTCATCCAGCGGGAAAGGGAACCCAGGAGCTCCACTGAAGCCTGATCACACCGGCCAATCAATGCAAGACGCCGCCCTGATCAAGAAAAAAATGGATCGGATAGAGTCCGAGATCGAAATCATTGAAAAGACCCTTGAAACTTTATCTCTTGAACTCGCTGGTCCCCGTTTTCTGGACAGTTCCGATTACAAGGTGAAGAGTGAAAAAAAGAAGCTTGAGCAGAAAATGGAAGAAACCAGGCGACGCCGTGACTCATTGACCAAAGAATGGGAAAAGGAAGCCGGCCGGCTCCCTGCCTGAAACAGGGCTTTCTCATCAAAGACATGCAGGAGAAGTCATGAAAAAGGCTCTACCCAGACTGGACGTTGATGGGACACCGGTCACGGTTTTTTATCACAAAAATTGTTCGGATGGTTTTGGTGCAGCGTTTTCTGCCTGGAAGGCCCTTTCAGGAAAAACTTCGCTCAATCTGGTTCCCGTCTCATATGGAGATCCCCTTCCGGCATTCCCTCGCAATGAGATCGTCTATGTCGTGGATTTTTCATTCGGACCTGAAAATGTCATCGAACTTAGGAAACAGAACAAGAAAGTCATTGTTTTAGATCACCATAAAACGGCGTTTGAACGGATGGCACCCCAATTTTCCAACGATCCGGACATCTATTTCGATATGGAACACTCCGGAGCCGCGATCAGCTGGTTGCATTTTCATCCTGACACGCCTCCACCCAATCTGATTCACCTGATCGAGGACAAGGATTTATGGAAATGGGCCATTCCTTATAGTCTTGAGATCAATACTGCCCTTTCTTCCTATCCGTTTGACCTGGAGCTCTGGAATGGGTTCATGGAACAGATGGGAACAGGCCCGCTGACTGAAAAAACCCCTCTCGTCCAGGAAGGGAAAAACATCCTCCGGTATCAGCAGCTGCTTATCAAGACCGCAATCCGGGAAACTTGCCAGAAAGGGGTTTTTCCCAAGGGAGAGGAGGCTATCTTCATCAATAGCCCAATCCTGAACTCTGAAATTGGGGGATACTTGAGGAAAGAATCCCCGCTTGTGGTCATCTGGTCCCATAGGCACGATGGCCGGGTCACCTACAGTCTGCGCTCTACACCGGATGGCCCGGATGTCACCCAAATCGCCGAACAGTTTGGGGGAGGAGGGCATCCCCGGGCAGCCGGTTTCATCGTCCCGGAGATCATCCATCGAATTCTCTAGCGGATCCTGAAGCCCAAACGTCCATTAGAGGATTCATGGAACAAAAAAAAGGGGGCGCGAAGGCCCCCTTCTCTCGTTTTGGTCCTCACAGGACCCGAAGTCTTAACCGACTTCGATCTCGACTGACCTTGGCTTTGTGATGGCCAGTTTTTCGATCCTCACGTTCAATACGCCGTCCTTCATTGTCGCCGCAACTTTCGCCGGATCGGCGTCGTCCGGAAGAGAAAAACTCCTTAGGAAGGTCCCGTACAGACGTTCGATACGGTGATATTTCTTCCCGTTTCCCTCCTCCGAAACTTTTTTGCGCTCCCCCGAGATCGTCAACACCCCGTTTTCAATGGAAACCTTGATCTCTTCCTTTTTAACTTCCGGAAGCTCCAATGTCACGTGGTAAGACTCACCATCCTCGGAAATATCGACTACAGGAGCCCAATCAACGGCAGTCATCGCCTGCCGGTCTTCTGCCCGAACATCCTGAGGCAAGCGGTTGAACACCGGGTAAAGCCTGCGTCCCAAGCTTTCAAGCTCGCGGACAGGATCCCACCTCAATACACTTGTCATGGCCATTCCCTTTCCCAAATAGGTTACCGAATCGTTGATGACCCCTCCGGGTCCTCACCCTTGGAGGCCGGGAGAGATCCTTCCATTCCCGAACCCCCTTCTTTCAGTTCAATTATATCCCTGTTTTGGATGGAGTCAAGTATTATGTCAAGTACAAAAACCCCATTCCGAAAGAACCATCCAGTCAGATCCGTATATTTTCCCGGCGTTAAACCTCCAAGACAAAATGGCCCAAACTGGAAACGAATCAGGTGAAGGACCGTATAACCATTTCCCTCAAACATTCGTCGGATCTCTCGGTTTCGCCCTTCGAACAAGGTCATCTGGACCCATGTTGTCCGACTGTTTTCACGCTCCACAACAACTTCAGGGGGAAAGAAGCCCAAATCCCTTGCCCAGGAGCCTGAGGACAAGGTCTCAAAATCCGTCCGGGAAAGAGAAGGGCGAATCTGAACGCGGTAACGTCTTGGAATCTTCCTATCAGGATCCAGAAGAGGCGCCAGAAGAGCCGGTCGGTTTGAAAGAAGCAGGAGACCCGCAGAAGCCTGGTCAAGGCGTCCGATGGGCATGATGCGCGAGACATCCACCCCCCGTAAAACCGGTTCAGGGAGGGTAAGGTATTCCCCAGGCGTTTTTCTCCCCTTGGGGTCTGACCGGGTCGAAACGACTCCGCGTGGCTTGTTGAATCCAAGCACAATCGGTACATCTTTCAATAGAGGTTGACCATCCAGAAGAAAGATTGGCAGATCGCCATCCCCTCCAGGAATAAATTGATCGCAGTTCCCAATGGGCTTTCCCCCTTTCAGGGAAAGGCGACCCTCCTGGATCCATTCCCTGGCCATCCCCCTCGATCCCAAACCAAGTTTGGAAATCCATCGCTCGACCGTGTGACCTTCGTCTGCTGGTCTGGATTTCTCAGAATGTTTCTTTTTTGGAAAAAGTCTCGGATTCGTCATTTATGTCCAAAATACCGTGATTTCAGGTGACTTCAGGTTTAATCATAGATTTATTTCACTCAAGGTCAATCAAGCTTGTTTTTTCTTGACCAAGCTCCTTCTTTAAAATAAAATGAATATATACAGACCACGCATACGAAACTAAGGGAGCTCGTTTTGGGCTCCTGTCAGAGAGGGTAGAGTGAATTGGGTAATCAGTCAGTCAGTATCATGGTGTCTTGGTGCACATCTTCTTAGCAGCACGGTCCCTTATCACACCACGATCACCCGTATTGCCTGTGCGTACCATGTCAATCCCGTCCTGGTGGCGGCTGTGATTGAACGGGAGTCGCAGTTCAATCCCCGCAAGATCAGGAGAGAACAACGCATCCATGATATTTCCAGGGGACTGATGCAGGTCACGTTGAGGACGGCCCGCTGGATGGGATTCAAAGGGAAACCGGAATCATTGAATGTCCCATGGATCAACATTCAGTATGGCACCCGGTATCTGGCCTATCTCCTGAAACGCTATCCGAACGCGCCCGATGCACTCGCCGCCTATAACGACGGCAGGCCTCGAAAGTGGCACGGGCGTTACATCACCTCACGAGGGTCATTTTGCGTGGATCATTATGTCAAGGCAATTCTCAAGAATTCCAAGACCCTCGTGTTGGCGGCCATGTCTGAACAGGTCCGGGGGATCACCCGTTTTTCGGAAGGGAACGGGTTAACCTCCTCCGGACGTTCTTCCTGGCGACTGGCCGAGCTCGGGCTTCCCACTTCCGGACTTTTTAACCGGATGGAGATGGGCTTTTAACCTTTTTGCCCGAAGGTCGATGTACTTGGACAGGCTTTCAACTGTTTGGTCGATCCGTGCTTCCTGGGCGCGATGTTCAAGGGATTCATAAAACAACATGGCGCCCCCCAGCACGACCAATCCCCCCAGTGTCAGAGAAATTGCAGAACGGATGGGATGTCGGATACCAAGACCAAGGGCAATGGCAACAATTCCAAGGCCTATCACCAAAAGGCACAGGATCGAAAGGACAAGCATAGTCATAACTGTTCTCCCACTCTAACTCGACGGTGAAGCGATAACTTTCTGAACCCCGGTTTTCCAAAGGGTCAGCAAGACTTTATCCTGACCCTTCTTCCGATTCAAGCCGATTCAGCCAATCTGAAATAAAAATCCTCTTTTCGTTGAAGACTGCAGGGGACCTTTCGGACTTCTAAGCCTTCTTAGCGGCTCTTCCCCTTCTTTTCGAAAAAAAGGCCCTGACCTTTTCGATTGGAGAAAGGTCCCCGTGCCCGGGTCTGGCAAAGACCCGAACCGACAACTGACGAACAGGCATCCTTTCCAGCATTTCTGCCAATGGTTCTGGGCTGAGTCCTCCTGTCAATGGCTCATAGATCCAGATCTGCCGTTCCCCCATTTGCCAAGGGTTTTCTGGCCTTGTATCCCGAAAGGCCACATCCACCCTGAAGGGACTTCCCACCTTTCGGGTTCCCAACAGAACCTCCAATTGGTCACCGATTTCGGTGGGAGTTCCAAATTCTGTCCTCTGAACATCCTCCTCTTCAAAAACCATGCTCCATTCCTTCTTTCGATCCAGAAAACTGCCCCATCGATTCCCCAGATTGGCCCGGTACCGATCCGTGGATGATTTCCAGGACCGGACCGTTTCCAAGAGGGAGTGGTCCGTTAATCCCAGATAGGAATCCATATGATCAATCGGGTGATCAAAGCCCAGCTCATCCATTGTTTCACCAATCAGGTCCTTGAGGGTCATGTCAAAAACCCGGGTGGTCCGATGAAAGTAGATCTGGTGATACATAAAAGCCCGGGTGGTCACAAATACCTCAAACGCGCCTAGGCCGGCCCGATGAAGAGCAAGCTTTCCTTCCCGAATATGGGTGTAATACAGGAGGCGGTCAAGATCCACCGGTCCGATCGCCACCCCACACATATAGGAATCCCTGAGAACATAATCAAGGTTATCGACTGTAAAAAGGCCCGAAAAAAGGGGCTTCAACGCAGAAAGATAGGGAAGGTTCCCAGGAACCGGATTCGGACCTGAACCTTTTCCAATCAGGTAGGCAACCCAGTCCGCAGAAATCCGTTCCCCGGACGAGAATGTTCCCGATGGAGACCGGTCAAGTGATTCGATCAAAGGCCGTAAGGGTCCCCGTATCAGGGCCTGTCCCAGTTTTTCATGGGAAAGACCAAATTTCGGGTGAAGGACATGCTCATCAAAAAAATGACAGAACGGGCCATGGCCGATGTCATGGAGCAAAGCTGAAACACGCAGGAGTTCCTCAAAAATATACGGAGAGAACACATCTGGATAGGACCGGTTAAAGGCGGGATACAGGTGGGAAGCAAATCGTCCCGCAACATGCATGGCCCCCAGGGAATGGACAAAACGAGAATGTTCTGCCGAAGGAAAGACAAGCCGGGCGCTTTGCAACTGAAGAATGGACCGAAGTCTCTGGACCCAGGGAGAATCGATCAAATCCCGTTCTGCTGCATTATTCCGGAATGAAGGAGAGGAGACGAAACGGATATATCCGTGAATGGGATCTGAAAAAAGAGAAACGCCCCGGAAGGGATCGTCCGAGGCTGTCGGGGAATTGGGGATGGATGACGTCAAAGATACATCTCCTCCCTGGGATTGCGAGAGACAGGACATAAGCCGAGTTCTGTCATGCCGTTTCCAGCAAGGGTGACCATTACTCTAGGATCTCAGTTGCCTGAGACCTCAAGCGACCTTACCCGAGGGCACAAACCGGACCGGTTCCATTCCGCTTTCGCGAAAAAGCCCCCCTATTTGGTCTTGCACCAGGCGGGGTTTACCATGCCGTTTCTGTCACCAGAAACGCGGTGAGCTCTTACCTCGCCATTTCACCCTTACCCGATTGCGCGGGCGGTATATTTTCTGTGGCACTTTCCTTCTCGTCGCCGAGACTGGGGATTACCCAGCGCCTTGTCCTGTGGTGCTCGGACTTTCCTCCCGGATTGACCGGGCGGCCACCTGCCCATCTCTCGCAAAACCCGGAGAGACTATGTACCACTCCCCCTCCGGTCAAGGGCTTCATTTGCCAACCGGTCGGCGTTGGCATTCATCGACCGGGGCACATGCTCAAAACGGATTCTGGAAAAAGACTTCAGCAAATCCTGAACTTTCTGGTAATGAGGCATAAGGCCAGCATTCCTGACTTTGTAGCGGCCTGTCACCTGACGGACCATCAACTCTGAATCAGCCCGTACCAGCAACTCCTTTATTCCAGACTTTCTCGCCGCTTCCAGACCTGCCACAAGGGCCAGATATTCAGCCTGGTTATTCGTTCCCACAGGGAGAACGCGACCCTCTTCAAGGAAGATTGTCCCATCTTCCTCCTGAAGAACAAAGCCCAATGCCGAGGGCCCGGGATTGCCCCGGGAAGCCCCGTCACAGTAAAGAATCACCTCTGTCTCATGTCCTGCGACAGGGAACCCTGGGAAACAGGTTCTCCTTCTGTACCGCGATCGGGAAGATAGAGCCATCTCTGGCAAAAAAGACATGTGACAATCCGTTGCCGTTTTTTGACTTCGGTCACTGTTCTTGGGGGCAGGTTCATCCTGCATGCCTCACAGGAACCTTCCAGCAAACGGGCCACCACCATCCCATTCCGATGGGAGATCCTGAGCCGATTGTACGTTTTCAGGAGATCGTCGGGAAATGCATTCTCGACATCACTTCGTTCCTGGTTCAGTTCCCCGATCCGGCGATGACGCTCTTGAATCTGCTCACCTTTTTCTGCTGAAAGGATTTCAAAGCTTCCTTTTTCCCGAACAAGAGCCGCATCAAAGTCCGCTATTTTCTTGCGCAATGCATCCTGATTTTCAAGAATATGCAGGATCTCTTCCTCAAAACGGTCCTTCTCATCCCGACGAAATTCCATTTCCGAAAGGTAAGCCTGAATATCTCTTGGATGCTTCAGTTCTTTCTGCCTCTTTTTCCCTTCGACCAGCAACCGTTCCGTCTCACGGAGTTCAACATCGATCTGGGAACGTCGGGTTTCCAAATCTTCAAGTTCTTTCCGGGACGACTCAATCTGGCGCTCCAGTGATTCAACTTCCGACCGAGCCACCCCAATCAAGGTGGAAGATTCCTCTATCTCTAACGTGAGCCGTAAGACTTCCACATCCATTGTCTGCAAACGGTAAACCAGGGAAAGCGTTCCCTGGACCGAGTGGCTATCTGCCAATCGAACCTCCCTATCTCTTTTCCGTCACCATCCCACCCCAGGAGATTTGGTGGGCCCACCAGGATTCGAACCTGGAACCAACCGGTTATGAGCCGGTAGCTCTGCCGTTGAGCTATAGGCCCATTTACCAGTCTACAAAGCTCTTGAGGTGCTTACTTCGGCTTGGATGCCGAAGTTTGCGCAGTGCCTTCGCCTCTATCTGACGAATGCGCTCACGAGTCACATCAAAATCCTGACCTACCTCTTCCAGCGTATGATCGGTCGATTCACCAACCCCAAATCGCAACCGGATCACCCGCTCCTCCCGTTCCGTCAGGGATGACAGGGCTTTTCCAATTTTCCTGACTAGATCGTAACGGACGGCCGAGTCAATCGGGGAGATCGATTTCTTGTCCTCAATAAAGTCCCCAAGATGACTATCTTCTTCTTCCCCGATCGGCGTTTCAAGAGAAATCGGTTCCCGGGCAATTTTTAGGACCCGACGGACTTTCTCTACCGGCATTTGCATATCCTTCGCCAACTCTTCGGGAAGTGGCTCCCGCCCCAGTTCCTGAACCAGATGGCGGGTTGTACGGATGAGCTTGTTGATTGTTTCGATCATGTGGACCGGGATCCTGATGGTCCTTGCCTGGTCGGCAATCGCACGCGTAATGGCCTGCCGAATCCACCAAGTGGCATATGTGGAGAACTTGAACCCCCTCTTGTATTCGAATTTGTCCACCGCCTTCATCAACCCGATATTTCCTTCCTGGATCAGGTCCAGGAACTGAAGTCCACGATTGGTGTAGCGCTTGGCAATGGAAACCACCAGCCGGAGGTTCGCCTTGATCAATTCGGCCTTGGCTTCCCGGACCTTCTGCTCCCCCTCCTCCAGAAGACGGAGGCTTTCCCTGATCTCCGCCGAAGAAAGCAAGGCCGCAACTTCGGCATCGTGAATCCGATCCTGGGCCATGCGGAAAGACTGAAGCAACTCAAGTTTTTCGGGATCCCGGAAGCGTTCTCCGGGATCTTCACCATCCTTCAGGTGATTCAGGGCCTTCAGGATTTCTTCCTTCCCGGCCGCCAGCCGTCTACGAGCATGATCCAGCGTTTTTTCAGACTCCTCAATCACCAGGACAACTTCGTGCAATTGCCGGATCATCAATTCAACCTGACGACGATGAAGTTTCATCTCCATGATGAGTTCGACAATTTCTTTCTTGATTTTTTTGGCCTGCTCCCTAAGCTCACGTTTTTTGGACGAATTCTTCTGGGCATCCTTCCATTTCTCGGAAATGGCATTGAGTTTCAGGAAAAGTTCAGACAAAACCTCCGTATGCTGGATGAACTGTTCCCGTGCTTCCCGCAAGGAGGCAGAATCTCCTTCTTCAGCTTCCTCATCCGCTTCTTCCTCGAAGACATCGACAATTTCCCGAACCCCGATCTGTCCGGTCTGAAACTTGTCGCGAAGAGAGAGAATGCTTCTTACCGTCAAAGGCATCCCAAAAAGAATCCCCGACACTTCCTTTTGACCTTCTTCTATTCGTTGGGCGATCGCAATCTCCCCTTCACGGGTCAGCAGGGGAACAGCCCCCATTTCCTTCAGGTACAACCTGACGGGGTCATCAATTCGGGATAAGGCTCCAGGAGTCATGTCTATGCCTTCGTCCTCTTCCTCGACATCTCCTCCCCGAACTGTATCAAGTTCAGCAAATCCCTCCTCATCCTCAGAGTCAAGGTCGGTATAACCGGCCTCACGTGATTCCTCATCCACGATATCGATGTTCATATCACCAAAATAGGACATCAGGCTGTCGAGCTGGTCAGAGCCGATCGCTTCGGGGGGAAGAACGTTGTTCAACTCATCATAGGTGAGGTAACCACGCTCCTTGCCGAGGCTGATCAGATCTTTCATTTCGTTAAGTTTTTCACCTTTACTCATTCGCTCTCCTGATTATCATGTCAATCATTGGCTATTGTGGAGCATCAAGCGATCAGACGGTGAGTCTGCGTTACGAGAAAAACGACGGACACGTGATACAAGGTCAGCCAATCGCTGGGACCGGGTCTCGTGATCTTCAGGAAGCTGGATCCAGGACTCCGCCAACATTGGCTCATTGAGAACAAGTTCCTTTGTGGATGGGATATTCCGGGTTGGTTCTTCCCAAAGTGCACTCAGAAACCCGGCCAGGTTTTCAGTATTGACGAACAAGAAATCCGTACCCTTCATGATTGTTGCTGGATGGGGATCCAACCCGTCCAGCCAAAGCCGGACCAACTCAAGAACAAGATTGCGTTCCATCAACTCGCGATTCGACAAACGCCCGCCGGGACGACCCGGGGACTGCGCCGACGAGCGCTCATCCCCAATGCTCTCTTCCCGAAACAGCCCTTGGGCCAGGAGATCCTTGTTCAACTGAAAAAGGGATGCCCCACGTGAAAGGAACAGATCCAAGCGTTGGGGGTCCGGAATCTTCTTGGCAAGATCGTAATAGGTCTCCAGTAAAAGCTTGCGGTCCTCTCCAGATGCAGATCTTACCCGCTCCTCAAACAGCTCCATCACAAAATCGAGAACAGGTTTTGCCGTTTCAACTGCCTTCATGACGACATCAGGACCCGACTGCCGCACCCATTCGTCAGGATCCTTCCCTTCCGGAGTCTGAACGGCTTTGACAGGAATTCTGGAATCCAGGACTAGCCGGTCGGCAAGACGGACAACCGCGTTGCGTCCTGCCTTGTCCCCGTCAAACACCACCACAATTTCATCCACCAGACGGGAAAGGTGGATCAGGTGGCCTTCCGTGAATGCCGTCCCCAAAGGCGCAACAACTCCTTCGATCCCGGACTCAAAGAGAACCATCGCATCAAAATACCCTTCCACCACAAGAACACGTCGGGTCTTTTCAAGAAAGGCCCTTGCCTGATCAAGACCAAACAGGACTTCTTTCTTGCGAAAAAAAGGGTGTTCGGGAGAGTTCAGGTATTTGGGACCTGCCCCATCCACTGAAAGCGTTCTACCCCCAAAAGCCACAGTCGGACCGTATTCCAGACGGATTGGAATCATCAGCCTGTCCCGGAAAAACTCCCTGTAGCCGCTTGGTCCTTTCCTGAGTAGGCCAAAAACCTCCCACTCCTCCCGTCTTGAGGGAGGAATCCGATTTAAAAGGGTTCCCGACGCTGCCCACCCAAGACCAAACCGATCGATGGTCTCCTGATGAAGACGCCTGACTTCCACAAGATATCTGCGGGCATTCTCTCCTTCAGACTGACGGAGCATCCGGCGAAAAATGGACTCCGCCTCACGACAGATCGAAAAACACTGCTTCTTTCGATCACTTTTCTCGCCCCGAAACTGTGGAGGAGGAATCCCCGCCTGATCCGCCAAAAAACGAATCGCTTCAGGAAAAGTCTTTCGCTCAAACCGTTCCACGAACCGGAACACATCACCGCCAGCCTGGCAACCGAAGCAGTAAAAGAGCTGTTTTTCAGGATCCACATGAAAGGAAGGCGTCCGTTCCTCGTGAAAAGGACAGAGACCGACAAAAACCCGTCCACGGCGCCTGATGGACACACGATCACCCACGACTCGAACGAGATCACTCGTCCGTCGAACCTGTTCCAGCCAGTCCTTGTACTCCCTAGACTCCAGCTCCGCCGTCTTAGGCTCCCAGTCGGGTCTTGACTTTCTGACTCACCAAACGGTTATCAACACGTCCAGCCGTCCTTGGAGACAGCCACTTCATGACAAGGCCCATATCCTTCGGAGAAGCGGCCTTCGTCTCAGTCAAGGCCTGCTCCAGCAAGGCGTCCAGCTCCCCTTCTGACAAGGGCTCAGGCAAGTACGCCTTCAGAATGCCCTTCTCATTTTTTTCCTTTTCGGAGAGATCCGTCCTTCCGGCCTTTTCAAACTGCTCAATGGACTCATCCAGCTTCCTGAGCATTCCTGAGAGAATGGCCACCAGTTCCGCTTCTGTCAGGGATGCCCCTTTTCCCTTCTCGATTTCGGCATTCCGGATTGCAGCCAGCACCATCCGTATGATCGAGAGACGCTCCTTCTGACCAGAACGAAGACTCTCCTTCTGATCAGTCCGGAGACGTTCCAGAATGCCCGGAACCTCGGACATCACCGCGTCGCCAATCTGGCGCGCTTGAGCGCCTTTTTCCGCGCAGCCAGAGCCTTCTTCTTTCTCCGAACACTCGGTTTCTCATAGTGCTCCCGCTTTTTGATCTCCGAAAGAATCCCGGCCTTTTCGCACTGCTTTTTGAAACGCTTCAACGCACTTTCAAATGATTCGTTTTCCTTGATCCTGACTCCTGTCATGCTCCCCCCTTATTTAATTTCCAATAAAAAAACCATTTTTAAAAAAACAGTTTTCCAGTGTACTTCTTTCAAAATACATCTGTCAAAACTCTTGGGAATAACCTCCATTCCCTCCCTTTCATTTTATCACAACATTCAAAATCAACATCAGGAATACAAACAAATGCTTTACAGCAATCAATTATTTTTGCTACAGTCCTCCGGAGAATGGAGGAAACTCCATCCGTCCGCACCTTGAAATCACGTGTGCGGCCGTTCTAGAAGATCAATCCTGCAAGGAGGCTTTCATGGCAAAAGCGACAAAGGCAACCCTGACCAAGTCGGACCTGATTGATGCACTCCACTCCAAGAATGGCACCTTGACCAAGAAAGCCGTTGCGGAAGTGGTTGACCAGATGTTTTCAACGATCACCGAACAGGTCTCCAAGGGCTCTTCCGTCAATATCGTTGGCTTCGGGAAATTTCACGCCGTAAAGCGTGCCGCCCGGATGGGAAGGAATCCTGCTACAGGTGCAACGATCAAGATCGCAGCAACCACCACTCCTCGTTTTTCTGCAGGAAAAGCATTCAAGGACGCAGTGGGCAAAAAGAAGTAGGTTTCGAACCAGCTACCCGGGGGGCCAAGTCATTTGACGTCCACCCATCAGGTGAAGATGGAGGTGCCCCACAGTCTGCCCCCCGTCCGTCCCGGAGTTCACGACCAGCCGGAATCCGCTGGAACCGAACCCCTGTTCGGTTGCTATCCGGACGGAAGTGTTGAAAAGTTTTCCCACACGCTCCTCTCCTTTCTCCCGACGGAGCGCTCCCGCGATGTCCGGAACATGTTCCCTGGGAATTACAAGAAGATGGAAAGGAGCCTGAGGATTCACATCGCGAACCACAATGGATGACTCGTCTTCATAAATCTTCTGGGAAGGAATTTCTCCCTTCAGGATCCGGCAAAACACACAGGAAGCCTCATTTACTGCCATCACCCCCCCTTTTTTTCTGTCCTGCCCTGCTTTTCACGTAGCCCACCGATCCCACGACGGGCTTCCAAAATAGACATAACCTCATCCCAAGAAAGTCCAAACCGCTCCAACGCAACCCCAATATGAAACAACAGGTCAGCCCATTCACTGGCCTGCCTTTCCCTGGACTCCGAAAGAGCCGCAATCAGAACTTCAGTGGACTCCTCCTGGATTTTTTTCAGGACGGATCCTTCTGGTTTCTTCAGCAGGGATGCAGTATAGGAGACGGAAGGGTCCGCCTCTTTCCGAACCCGAATGGTCTCCAGCAGTTCAGCCCAGGTTTCGAATGGGGGAAGTCCCCTGTCAGCCGTTGGAGCTCCGGGAGGGTCATCAAAACAGGAAACAGCCCCTGTATGGCAAGTGGGGCCCATCGGACGAGCGAGGATCAAGAGCGAATCCTGATCACAATCTTCCCGTATCTCGACAACCTGCAGGTAATTTCCTGATGTTTCACCTTTTTCCCAGATACGGCGTCGGCTCCGACTGTAAAAGGTGACCCGCCCCGTCGCCCGCGTTTTCTCCAGGGACTCCTGATTCACGTACCCCAGCATCAGTACCCGTCCCGTGCTCCAGTTCTGAACAATCGCCGGAACGAGCCCATCCTTTTGGAAAGGGCGATCTGAAGACTCCACATTCTCTCCCTGAGTTTTATTCGATGACCGAACGACCCCTGAGAGGGCGCACCGGAGACCCACGTTCCAAAAGATACTCTTTGAGCCTGGGGACCGTAAGTTCTCCAAAATGGAAGAGACTCGCGGCCAATGCGGCATCCGCCCCCACCTCGAATGCTTCCCTGAAATGTTCCATCGAACCCGCCCCGCCCGATGCAATGACGGGTACACGGACCCGGCGTGTTACGGCATCGATCAACGCCGTGTCATAACCCAGACCCGTCCCATCACGGTCTATGGAGGTCAGCAGGATCTCACCCGCACCCAGACCAACGGCACGTTCGATCCATTCCAATGCGTCAAGGCCGGTCGGAACGGTCCCTCCCCGGCTGTATACGTGATATCCTCCGGATTCCTTCTTGACATCAACGGCCAGAACAATGCACTGACTCCCAAACCGGCGAGCACCTTCCTCTAAAAGAGACGGATTCTGGATCGCTGCCGAGTTGATGGAAACCTTGTCCGCCCCAGCCAACAACATTTTTCGCATATCTTCAATGGAACGGATTCCACCACCCACTGTCAGAGGTAAAAATACAGCCTCCGCCGTATGCCGAACGACATCGAGCAGGGTTTCCCGTTCTTCAAGAGTCGCCCCAATGTCCAGGAGGCAGATTTCGTCTGCCTCCATCCGGTTATAGAGACGGGCAACCTCCACCGGATCCCCGGCATCTACAAGATTTCCGAAACGAACACCCTTGACAACCCTGCCCCCCTTCATGTCGAGACAGGGAATGATTCTTTTAAGGAGCACCCTGTCTACCCTTCGGTTGGATAGCCCAGGAATGAAAGGGCTGTGGTCAAGTCCATCACCCCGGTGTAAAGGGATTTTCCGACAATCGCCCCATCAATCCCCATTTCACGGAGAAGGGACAGGTCCGATAGATCACGGATTCCTCCACTGGCAATGACAGGAGCATGCACCGTTCTCTTCAGGATCTCATAGCGGTCAAAATTTGGACCGGACAAAAGTCCATCCCGCTGGATATCCGTATAAACAAATCCCCGAACCCCCATTTCCGACATCCGGACCATAACCTCAAGAGGATCCCTGGAATCGACATCCAGCCACCCCCTTACCGCCAGACCATCATCCTTGACATCGATCCCAACATAAAAACGGTCGGGATGGCGTTCGATCATCTCCCCCAGAAACCCAGGATCCATAATTGCTGCAGTCCCAAGAATCAATCGCGACACGCCCGCATCAAAGTAGGAGTGGGCAATCTCCCGGGAACGGACTCCCCCCCCCACCTGGACAAATCCCCCGAATGCCCGGACAATCTCCCGGATAAGGGGTTGATTGACCGGGACGCCCTCCCTTGCCCCATCGAGATCCACCACATGAAGATGACGCGCCCCATGCTCACGGAAGTGGAGGGCCATTTTGGCCGGATCCTCTCCATAAATGGTCTCCTGGTCAAACCGGCCCTGCGTAAGCCGAACAACCTTTCCGTTTCTGAGATCAATCGCGGGATAAAGCTGCATTTCCGACCTTTCCGAAGTTCCGAAGAATGGCAATGCCCAAGTCCTGGCTCTTTTCTGGATGAAACTGCACCCCCACAGTCATGCCCCGACCGGCAACAGACGGAAAGGAAACCTGATACTCCGTCCTGCCCAAGACAAATTCCTCCGGAACACCTGATGCGTGATACGAATGCACAAAATAAAATTCAAGTGTCTCAGGAAGATCTTCCCACAAAAAGTGTCCCTGACTCCGTGTGACCTGGTTCCATCCGACATGAGGCACTTTCCCCAACGACGGAGAAAACGGAACAACCCTCCCTGGCAGGAGTGAGAGTCCACGGTGAACACCAAACTCCTCCCCAATCTCGAAAAGGAGTTGAAGACCCAGACAGATTCCCAAAAGTGGCCTTTCTGACAAAGACCATTCCCTCAAGAACGAGACAAATCCCCGTTCTTCCAGATGGGCCATCCCCTCACCGAACGCACCCACTCCGGGTAAAACCAGATGGGATGCACCCGAAACCTTTTCAGGTGCATTGGCCAGGAAGGCATCGTGGCCTGCAGCTTCAAGTGCCTTGAGGACAGAGAACAGGTTGCCCATCCCGTAATCAATCACGGCCGTTTTGTGCGTCACTTCTGGAGACTCCCCTTTGTCGAGGGAATCCCCACCTGTCGGGGATCAATGGAGGCAGCTTCTCTCAAGGCCCGAGCCAGTGCCTTGAACAAGGACTCGGCCTTGTGATGAAGATTCCTGCCATAAAGGATTCTCGCATGCAGCGTTGTCCGGCTTCTAACCACCCATGACTGAAGGAAATCCTGAATCAGATCCGGGTCGAATGAACCGATTCGTTCACCACGCTCAAAAGAAAGGTCATACACGAGATAGGGGCGTCCCGACAGGTCTATGACCACTTCTGCAAGGGTTTCATCAAGAGGGGCCAGAAAGTGTCCAAAACGGGTAATCCCATGACGGTCTCCCAAGGCCTGGTCAAAAAGGTCTCCCAAAACCAGACCGGCGTCCTCCACGGAATGGTGGAGATCGACCTCCAGGTCCCCCTTGATTTCAAGGGTGATGTCGAAAAGGCCATGACGCGACAATTGATCCAGCATATGATCGAGAAAAGGGATTCCTGTCTGGACATTCGACTGACCGGTCCCATCCAGGACAAGTTCCCCTCGAATCACCGTTTCCCGTGTAGAGCGTTCAATGGAGGCGCGTCGTTTGCCCATTTTTTTTCCATTTTCAGGTGAAACAGACTGCCGAGATCCTTTCCCGTTCACGATCTCATACCCTCCTTCAACGCATTGAGAAAAATCATGTTTTCTTCCCTCGTCCCGACTGTTACCCTGAGCGTCCCGCTTAACAGAGGGTGATGGGAGCTGACATCCCTCACTAGGATACCTTTTCCCAAAATAAACTGGAAAAGTGCTTCCGGAGATTTTCCAAAGACCCGAAAAAGAATGAAATTGGCCCGGGAAGGAACGGGCGAAACACCCGAAATTCGGGACATCTTCTCCTGAAGTTCATCCCTGAGAACACGGATTTCCCGAACCTGGTCCTCCAATAGGGGAAGGACTTCTTTCAGGAGAAAGACCGCAGCCTTCTGTGTTAATGCGTCCATATTATATGGAAGCCGGATTTTGTCCAGTATTCCCACGATCTCTTCCGGAGCCGACAGGAATCCGAGCCGGAGTCCTGCAAGTCCCATTTTGGAGAAAGTCCTCAGAACCAAAAGGTTCTCCAAATCGGACAAGCCATCCAGCACTGACTCTCCATGGAAGGGATAATAGGCCTCGTCCAGAAGTGTCGTAAATCCGGCTTGGGACGCCAAGGTTGCAGCCTGGGCGATCTGTTCCATGGAATACGCTGTTCCTGTGGGATTATTCGGAGTTGCCAGAACAAGAATCCCCGGTTCTTCCTCCTGAAGCACCCTTTCCAGAGCCTTCATGTCCAATGACAAATCGGACAGGAGGGAAAATCCCCGGAAGGGTCTTCCAACGGATTTGGCGATAATCCGGTACATCGAGAATGTCGGTTCAGGGCTGACAATCGCTCCGGAGGTCGCCAGAAACAGGTTCAGAAGAACTTCATCCGAACCATTCCCAAAAAATAACCGGGGGGTGGGCACTCCCAAAACGCCTGAGACCACCTCTTTCAATTCCCGGGCCTGAGGATCAGGATATCGATTGAACGAAAGGGAAGAAACCTCCCGCGCCAACCTGGAGCGCACATCTTCCGGAAGGCCGAATGGGTTCTCCATCGCATCAAGCTTGATGGTCCCTTCCGGAGACTCCAGGACGGAGTATCCTGACATGGAACACAGTTCTGGGCGAACCCAGCCCAACGATTCCTTCTTCATGACCCAACCTCATCTTTCCCGAGCGAACGGATTAGGGCGGCACGCGCATGTCCTTCGAGCCCTTCTAGTCTTGCCAGAAGGGTCGTTGTCCGGATCATGGCCCGTTTTTCACCTTCCGAGGAAAATCCTTTCAGGATGCTCGTCCGTTTTAAAAAGGTCTCCACAGAGACGGGCGAGGAAAAACGGGCAGACCCGTTGGTGGGGAGAACATGACTTGGCCCATAGCAATAATCCCCAAATGCCTCTGCCGTGTCGGAACCGATAAAAACAGCCCCGGCATTTCGCACACGGGAAAACCAGCCGTCGGGATTTTCCGCATGGATCTCCAGATGTTCCGGGGCAATGAGATCAGACAGTCCAATCGCCAATTCCGCATCCGGAACAACTAGAAGAAACCCAAATCGTTCCAAAGACTCCCTGGCGATTTTCTGACGCGGAAGATCCCCAAGCTGGCGATCGAGTTCGGTGGCAACCTTCAGGGCGAAATTTCGATCCGTCGTGATCAGGATGGCTGCAGCCTGTGTATCATGCTCAGCCTGGGCCAGAAGGTCGGCAGCCACAATTCCGGGATTGGCCGAACTGTCCGCCAAAACAAGGACTTCGGAAGGACCGGCGACCATATCGATGTCAACCGTCCCGAAAACCTGCCGTTTGGCCTCTGCAACATACCGGTTTCCGGGACCTACGATCTTGTCCACAGGAGGAATGGTCTGCGTTCCAAACGCCATGGCCCCGATTGCATGGACTCCTCCAACCTGATAGACATCGGTGACCCCGGCTACAAAAAAAGCGGCCAGAATGGCAGCAGGAATTCCTGTTTTTCCAGCGGGAGAGGTTCCTATAATATCAGTAACACCTGCAACCCGGGCGACCACAGCTGTCATCAGGACAGTCGAAGGATAGGCGGCAGTTCCACCAGGGACGTAGACTCCCACCCGCGAAAGGGGAAGGGTGCGTACACCCGCACGACCGGGCACCGCTTCGAGAGACCGAACAGTCGAGGCAAGAATGCGTTCATGGAATTCCCGAATCCGGTCACAAGCCGACATTAGGGCGTCTCTTTCGGGGGTGGAAAGACTTTCATAAGCTTCCTGGAGTTTGGAGGGCTCAACCTTCCAGGTACTTATAGTCCCAGAAAACCCGTCCAGGTCACGGGCATACCGAAGGACAGCTTCATCGCCCTCGCGCTGGACATTTTCCAGGATTTCATGGACCCGTTCCCGTACCGCCGCCCCCTCGGGATCCCTCCCCCGGGATAGGAGAGGCTTCAGGATGGATCGGGCTTCTTCAAGAGTCTTGGCTTCAAAAAGACGCTCACTGGTTTTTTTCACCAATCTCCTCCAGGGGGCGTGGCGAGTTTGAGGGGTTCACTCCCCGGAAATCACTGGCTGTCGGGGAAGATTGGGAAGGATGCGATCCATGAAAAGGCGGATCTCCTTGTTCCTGATCGGCCAGGAGGCCCGATTAACCACAAGACGTGCCGTTGAAACCAGGATTTCTTCCTGGATCTCCATCTGATTTTCCCGAAGGGTACGACCCGTGGCGACCAGATCCACGATCTGGTCCGCCATTCCTACCTTGGGAGCCAGCTCCAGCGAGCCATAGAGTTTCAGGATTTCCACGGATAATCCACGGTCCAGGAAAAACTGTTCAGACAATCGAGGATACTTCGTGGCAATTCTCAGTGGACGTCCGGCCGGGAAATCGGGACACCCCTTGGGACCGGCAACAACCAGACGGCAAAGACCGATCTTCAGGTCCATCGGTTCCAGGACATTTCGGGATTGTTCGAGAATCAGGTCAAGACCCACAATGCCCATATCGGCGCCGCCATGCTCGACATAAGGCAGAACATCAGCTCCCCTGATCATGAGAACCCTCAATTTCCGATTCGAAGAATCAAAGGTCAGCCGACGTGATTTTGAAGATAGACCGGGAAAGTCGTATCCCGAAGCCGAAAGAATTTCCACGGTGTCTTCAAACATCTTGCCTTTTGGCAGTGCCAGGACCAAAGGAGCTTCTATGTCACTGCCTCCTCCCGGACGCGCTTGATCCGGGCTCCAAGGGATTCCAGTTTTCGCTCGATCCTCTCATACCCGCGATCGATGTGGTAAACCCTCTGAATCACCGTCTCTCCGTTGGCGACCAACCCGGCCAGGACAAGTCCCGCCGACGCCCTGAGGTCCGACGCCATGACACTGGCTCCCTCCAAGACTGATCCGCCCCGGACAAATGCCCGGGAACCATGAATATCGATACGGGCTCCCATCCGGTTCATCTCCATCACATGGGTAAAGCGATTTTCAAAAACCGTCTCGACCACTGTCGAGGATCCGTTGGCGATGGCCATAAGAGGAAGGATCTGGGCCTGCATGTCCGTGGGAAAGCCAGGGTAGGGCTCTGTCCGGATGGTTGTCCCCCTGGGACTGGAGATTCGCCTAACCGTGACCGAGTGTCCATGCGACTCGAAGGACGCCCCCATCTCCGACAAGGCGACCATCAGGGACACCAGAAGGTCCGAGTCAAATCCATGAACAGTCAGTGGTTCCCCGAGAAGAGCCCCCGCCAGAAGGAATGTTCCTGCCTCAATCCGGTCCCACATTACTTTGTGGGTTCCTGCAGAGAGCGCTGAAACCCCTTCAATCCGAATTGATGATGTTCCAATCCCATCGATTCGGGCCCCGCGAGCCTTCAGGCTCAATGCCAGATCTGTTACCTCCGGTTCCTGGGCCGCATTGAAGATGCAGGTTGTCCCCTGGGCCAGGACTGCCGCCATGAGAATGTTTTCGGTTCCGGTCACCGTTGGATACGGAAGATGGATATCACACCCGACAAGCCCGTTCGTATTTGCATCAATATATCCGTGATCGATGGAGATATTTGCTCCCATCCGGACAAAAGCATTCAGATGCATGTCCACGGGGCGGGCACCGATGAGACACCCTCCGGGAAGGGAAACACGGGCGCGTTTCCGGCGTGCCAGCAATGGCCCGAGACAAAGGATTGAGGCCCGCATGGTCCTGACCAGATCATAAGGAGCCTCATAGGAGCTTTCATCCACTTCCGAAAAACGGAAATGACCCGTCCAGACATCCGGAGATTCCACGACGGGGTCCAGCGCCACGGAAGGGGCATTCCCGCCCGGAAGTGAAATCGCATGGATGCCAAGGTGGCCCAGCAGGGACAGCGCTGTCCTGATATCCCTCAACGCCGGCACATTCCCGATCTCCAGCTTCCCCCCCAACAAGGTGGAAAAAAGGATTGGAAGCGCAGCGTTCTTAGCTCCGGACACCCTGACCTCACCCGAGAGGGGAGTACCGCCTACTATATGGAATCGGTCCAAGCCGGTTTAACCTTTCTTCCAGATGACCACACGATCCTGGCCTCCGACATCCTTGACGATCCAGGGACCATCACATCCTGAAACACGGCCGAAGGAACCCCTGAAAAAATATCCCTGGTCCCCCCCGATCTCAACTGCAGCCACCCCTCCAGGGTTCAGCAGGTCGGGCAAGACCGGCAATAGTCTCCGATAGAAGTCCAGTCCATCCTTTCCCCCATCCAGCGCTTCCCTGGGATCAAACAAGCGCACCTCCGGTGACAGGGAAGGAATCGTGTTCGTCGGAATATAAGGAGGGTTCGAAACCAGCAGATCGAACATGCCCCGGGCACCCAGCATTTCCGTCCAGTCTCCACAGATTCCCTGCAATCGGTCCCGAACATTGTTAAGTTGGGCATTCTTCACCGTCCACGAAAGGGGCGATGGCCAACGGTCCACCGCAATTCCCAATGCTTTCGGAAACATTGCCAACAGGCTGACGATCAGAACCCCGCTCCCGCATCCCAGATCAAGAATACGAGAAGGCCTCCCGGAACCGAACAGATCCTGGATCGATGCCAGAAGAACCTCTGTCTCAGGCCTCGGAACCAGGACACCCGGACCGATTCGGAACGTCCTCCCCATGAACGGAATCGACCCCGTAACTCGGTAAAACGGCTCCCGGACCGAACGACGGTAAATCCAGCTTTTGTATAATGCCGACTGCTCGGGGGTCAGGGGCATGTCCCAACGTGTCCAGGGTGCGACCGGGTCCGAGAGAATCTCTGCCAGGAAGGAACGGGCCTCCCGCCTTCCATCCTCCGGAAGCCCACAGAGCATGCGTTCCCCCCAGGAGATCCATTCCAAAACGGTTCCATCTGGCTCAGGAAGCCCCTTCTGCACCTCTTCCATCATTCGAGATGTTCAACCTCCAGCGCTCTTTCCTGGGCCCTCAAGGCATCCACAAACGGGTCAATTTCCCCTTCCATCACATGATCGAGCTGGTAGAGAGTCATCCCTATCCGATGATCGGTAACACGATTCTGTGGAAAATTATAGGTACGGATTCTTTCTGACCTGTCCCCGGTTCCCACCTGGCTTTTGCGATCCGATGCGATTTTCGCATTCTGAAGGGTTTCTTCCTTTTCCAACAGACGGGCCCGGAGCACTTTCATTGCCTTGGCCTTGTTTTTCAACTGGGAACGTTCATCCTGGCAGGAAACCACTATATTCGTAGGAATATGGGTAATGCGTACGGCTGAATAGGTCGTATTGACACTCTGGCCCCCAGCACTCGAAGCGCAGAACGTGTCGATCCTCAGGTCCTTTGCCTCAATCTGGACCTCGACCTCCGAGGCTTCTGGAATGACTGCCACCGTAACGGTAGAGGTGTGAATCCGTCCTCCCGCCTCAGTCACCGGAACCCGCTGCACCCGGTGAACACCGCTTTCAAACTTGAGGAGACTGTAAATACCCGAACCCTGGACATAAATGACCGTTTCCCTGGCTCCCCCAATCTCTGTGTCACTCGTCTCCATAATCTCGAAGCGGAACCCCTTTCGCTCGATGAAGCGAAGGTACATCCTCGCGAGTTCCCGGGCAAAAAGGGCAGCCTCTTCCCCTCCCGCTCCAGCACGGATTTCCAGGAAGACATTCTTCCTGTCCCGTTCATCCTTGGGAAGGATGGAATCCAGCAGCTTGAGTTCGACCTCAGACAAAACAGTCGCGAGACGCCGCTCTTCCTGGGGAACAAGCTCCATGAACTGGGGATCGTTTTTCATTTCCCCCAAATCATCCTGCTCCCGGACGATCCGAAGGTACTCTTCATACAGCGAAACGATTCCGGAAAGCTCCGACTGATCGCGAGCCAGCTTCATATAAAGAGAAGGACTTCGAGAAACATTCGGGTCGGCCATCTTTCCGGAAATCTCGTGGTAACGCTCACGCATCGATTTCAGTCTGGGCAGAACCTTCTCGATAATTCCCGAAACAGACAACGTTTCCTCTTACTTCTTGGGCTGTCCATATTTTTTCATAAACCGATCCACCCGACCCTCTGTATCGATAATCTTCTGCGTTCCGGTAAAGAACGGGTGACATTCGTTACAGATATCAAGCTTCAAGTTTCCGATCGTGGTCCGGGTCACAAACGTATTGCCGCAAGCACACGTCACCGTTGCCGTGTGGTAGTCTGGATGAATTTCCTTTTTCACTTTGAATCTCCTCACATGAAAGAAACAGAGCACTGGTTCACAATGGATTTTCCACCAAGGGAAAGTCCCTACATTCTACCCCTTCATCATCCGCTCAAGAAACTCCTTGTTCCCCTTGGTACCTTTCATATTGCTCAGGAGGTACTCCATATCGTCCTGCGGATTGTTGGAATTCAACGCCTTCCTGAGGATCCAGATCTTGTTGAGGTCGTCTTTCTCGAGCAAGAGCTCTTCCTTGCGTGTTCCGGACAGGGTGACATTGATCGCAGGAAAAATTCTCCGGTCCGACAAATGACGATCCAGATGAAGTTCCATGTTGCCGGTCCCCTTGAATTCTTCGAAAATCACATCATCCATCCGGCTACCCGTATCGATCAAGGCCGTGGCTATAATCGTGAGACTGCCACCTTCCTCAATATTCCGGGCGGAACCAAAGAATCTTTTTGGACGCTGAAGGGCATTGGAATCAAGACCCCCGGAAAGGACTTTTCCCGAAGGAGGCGCAACCGTATTGTACGCCCGGGCAAGACGGGTAATGCTATCGAGAAGGATCACCACGTCCTTTTGTGATTCCGCAAGCCGTTTCGCTTTCTCCAGCACCATTTCCGCAACCTGGATATGTCGCTGGGGTGGCTCATCAAATGTTGAACTGACGACCTCGCCCTTGACCTGGCGGACCATGTCCGTCACCTCTTCCGGCCGCTCATCAATCAACAGGACAATCAGCACGATGTCAGGGTAGTTTCTGGAAATGGCCTTTGCCAGACCCTGAAGGAGCATGGTTTTCCCGGTTCTGGGGGGGGCGACAATCAATCCGCGCTGACCTTTCCCAATCGGGGCAACCAGATCCATCACCCGCATCGAAAGATCTTCGGGAGCATGCTCCAAACGAATCCTCTCCATCGGGTAAAGGGGGGTCAGGTTGTCAAACAGGATTTTTTCCCGTCCAGAATCCGAGTCTTCAAAGTTGACCTTTTCAACCTTGAGCATCGCAAAATACCGCTCGCCTTCCTTTGGCGGACGGATCTGACCCCAGACAGTATCCCCCGTACGAAGATTGAATCTCCGGATTTGGGAGGGTGAAACATAAATATCGTCCGGTCCCGGGAGGTAATTGTAGAGAGGAGAACGAAGGAACCCAAAGCCGTCCTGAAGGATCTCCAGGACGCCCTCTCCGTAAATGGTCCCATTTTTGTCGGCTTGAGCCTGAAGAAGGGCAAAAATGAGATCCTGCTTCCGGAGGTTGACAGCCCCCTCGATATGAAGCTCCTTGGCCACCTCGGTCAACTCAGCAATACTTTTTTCTTTCAGTTCCGCAAGATTCATAGAACCCTCTCGTTTGGACTCTTCCCCAAAAGGGACAGGACAAACGGCCATACAGTTTTAGTTTTGGAACCCGAAAAGCGGATCCCTTCGTCTTCATCCCCACAACAGGGACGTTTGGCACCAACAGGACACATGAACCGATTCCCGTTGATCAAGGAGAAATCTCTCCACACAACACGGCCAATCTGGCTCCATCCGGACAAAGGCAGACTGACAAGGCTTCGCTATCCAGGAAAAACTTCAAGATCATCTGAGGAATCAACGTGCCCGGACAGGGGTATCCCCAAAAACTCAAGATCCGCCCTCAAGGAAAGACCTACAGAAGGATAATGAATGATTCCCCGGAGAAGGCCATAGACGGAACCCCGCCATCGCTGATTGTATCGTCAAGGGGAGCAATTCAAGATCGAACCCAATAGGGGATGACCGGCGTATAGCCGCCGCTGCGGAATTCGCTAAGGGCCCAAAGGCGTGAAGGCGTACCCAAATACGGTCTCAAATATTTACAGATCTATCAATATAGGATAGAGGGGCTTTTGTCAAGAATCAGAGGGGGGAGAAATGCTACCCCCCCTCATGATTCCATATTTAACGCTATTATTTTGCTGCAGTATTCAAGAATTCAGGCTTCAGATTTCCTGCAGCTTCTTCATGGACGGGCTGCTTGGAGACCCAGTCGGCCGAACCGGCAACGCAATCCATATCACCACCACAACCAAGGCTCCGCTCGTAGAGGGCAGCTTCCCAAGCCTGCTTCTCGGTGATCTGGCCGGCGCTCACGAACCCAACCATTGCGGGCTGAAGGGGGGATCCATTGGAAATGACCCAAAACATTTCCCCAATTGTCCGGACCTGCTCAAACTGCTTATTGGTGAAGTTCCGGGGAGAGGGATCCATTCCGGCAGCACCTGGACCATTGCCATCACCGGCTTGTCCATGGCATGTATAGCAGGTTCCTGCTCCGTTAAATACATCCTTGCCCTTGGCAATCATATCTGCCGTCACGGGGAAGGGTGGTTTCATTGCCTTTGCGGCTGCAATCTGGTCCGCAGGAACGCGGGGCTTCAGAATGTCCAGCTCAGCGGCAAAAGCTGTCGCTGTGGCAAAACTCAACACAGCAGCACCCATCACAGCCACTGTCCACTTCCTCATAAGATACGCCCTCCATATAATGTAATGAGTTTAAGAAGACAAGACCTCTTCCCCCCACAATGTGGCTGCCATACTGGCAGATCGCTTGAAGCAGGGAGAGGGAGTTGTCGGGAACCGAACCCATTCAATCATTCTGATTCACTGTTGTCAAGACATTCTCAGTGATTTCCTCTTGGGTCTCCTTGAAAGATTTCGGGAGCAAACCACATAATGCTATGGAAAGGGACCAATGGGATGATCCCCGTCCCATTATTTGGCCCCCGGCTCCGAAT
Organism: Nitrospirota bacterium; assembly: GCA_021785195.1. Lineage (GTDB taxonomy): Bacteria > Nitrospirota > Leptospirillia > Leptospirillales > Leptospirillaceae > JAJYGC01. The sequence goes on along the minus strand of JAJYGC010000003.1, from coordinate 14,974 downwards.
AGATGCCGTTTTGCTTGTGGAGAATGGATGAAGCCCCATGTTCTTTTTTGCCCGGATGGGATCTCCCATTCCAATGGGCGGTCCCATCCCGAAGCACCGGAAAGACTGCAGTCACTTTTCCACCTCTTTTCCCGGCTTCACTCCAATGGGACGATTGGGATGTCTTCGGTTTCCGCGGGAAAGGACCTGACCCCTTATGATGGGCCGCATCTCCGCTCCTACCTCGACATGCTGGCATCGATTGACAATCCACCAGAGGCCCCCCGAAGACTGGATCCGGATACCGGATTCTCGATCGCAACCCTGACGGCCATCCTTTCGACGGCCTCTACGATCGACCTACTCCTTTCCTCTTACCAGAGCGGGGGCGGAAATTTCTTCCTGGCCGAACGGCCTCCGGGACACCATGCCCTTTCAGACCGTGCGATGGGGTTCTGTATCGTCAATCATGTTGCCACCCTCTCATGGCACATTCTTCGAATGAACCCGGAAAGCCGGGTTGCGGTCCTGGATTTTGACGTTCACCATGGCAATGGGACAGAAGAGATTCTCCGGAACCAGGACCGGTTGCTCTTCATCAGCACCCACCAGTACCCTTTCTATCCAGGAACGGGATCCGGGAGGGAGAACACAACCAGGAGTAAAGGAGAGGGCATTCTGGACATTCCCCTCGCTGAAGGGACAGATGACCTCCAATACCGTACAGTCCTCAACGAACTTGTCTTTCCCAGACTGGAACAGTTCCGGCCTTCGGTCCTGATCGTTTCCGCTGGATTCGATGCCCACAGGGATGACCCTCTCGGCGGCCTTCTTCTGACCGAAGAAACCTATCACGACATTGGCCGACGGCTCCTGGCACTCGAATGCCCATTTATTGCCTCTGTTCTCGAAGGCGGTTATAATCTCTCAGCGCTTTCCCGATCAACAGAAGCCTATCTCCAGGGTCTGAATGGACCGGATGTTTCGTCTTCCCATTTTTGACCATGAACCATATAACCGGGATACCCCCAACGTGACTGACCGTCTCCCCCCAAACAATGCCGCTCCGATTCTGGATCAGCTCCTTTCACGATGGCACGACATCATGCAGACCGTTCCCCTTGTCCGGAAGGACCTTCCGGGGGCCTCCTCAGAATGGTGCTTCGCCCCGGATGCGCGTGAATCGGAAGCTTTATTGGCCATCCAGGAGGAATGGGACCGACTTGAGGATTTCATCCAACCGTCCCTTTCCGGGATTCCGTCTCTGAAACAGGCCGAAATTCGGGAGATCATGAGGATCATCAGGAGCAAGCTGGACCTGAACAGGCGCAATCGTCATTTTGTCGGCTATTCAAGCCGGAACGACCCGGAAGGTCAAATCGGAAGGGCCCACTACGTCGAATCCATGGATCGGACCATCCGTCATTTCCGGAAATTGCAGGACGAATATTTCCCTGCCGCCGGGGATGTGGGAGGGCCCCCCCGGTGAAAGAACATCGCCCGGTCGGAGTCTGCAATGCCTGTGGTGAATCAGACGTGGATCTGTTCAAGGTCAGTCTGGGCAAGGACTTTTTCAACCGTCCGTATGACAGGCTTACGGTGGGTGAAGACCTTCGTCCCCAATGGTATTGTGGAGATTGTTCCCGGGAGAAGGACTTCCAGAGGGACATCCGGGTCATTCGCAACGAATTCGAAAAACTGCGACAGGGACAGGCCTCCCTCCTGAACACCCCGGAATCATTCCGGGAGGCCCTGGATCGGGTCAAGCTCATTGAACACCACATCAAGAAAGGAAGGAAGGTGCACACCCTTCTTCCTCCTGGAGATGTGGTGACACTTCTGGTTGAAATGACCCGGATGTCCCAAGATGACGAGCAGGATCTTGACGACTGACCGCTCCATGGTGCACCGGTCCACGGAAGCTCCGTCCTGACACCCCGTCCAGCCCAACGGTCAAGGAGGTATTATTGTCACAGTCCCCGAATGCATTCACCCCGTTCGACCTTATCACGCAACAGACCGACCCGGGGAACCCCGAACGCCAGACGCTGATCAGCATCCTTCATGCCATCGAACAGGGAGGGAGGAAAATTTCTGCTCTCCTCCAGCGAGGCCCCCTTCTCGGGATTACTGGTTCGACCCATGCACAGAATATTCAGGGAGAAGAGGTTCAGGCCATGGATCAGATTGGGCAGGAGACCTTCCTCACCCTGTTCCGGCAATCCGGATCCGTCCTGGGAGTCCTTTCAGAAGAGGCAGAACACCCTGACCTTTTGCCCGTCACCCATTCCGCCCCCTGTCTGGTGGCCATGGATCCTCTTGACGGATCGTCCAACCTTTCCGTCAATGCCCCAGTCGGTTCGATCTTCGCGCTTTTTCGCCCTTCGGGGCACACCTCCCCATCGGGAGAATCCCTATTTCTCGATTCTTCTGGCAACCTGATTGCGGCCGCCTACCTTCTTTATAGCGTCTCGACCACCCTCGTTCTGGCGATCGGAACAGAAACCCACAGTTTTACACTGGATCCTTCCACCGGAGAATATCTGGGATCTGGCGTGGCCCTGAAATTTCCGGAGGGAGGGAAGATCTACAGTACAAACGAGGGATATCTTCCTTACTGGGAAAAATCGCTCCAGCAATATATGGGCTGGATCAAGACCGACAGGAATCCGGCCATGATCCTCCGGTATATCGGGGCTCTTGTGGGCGATTTCCACCGGAACCTCCTCAAAGGAGGCATTTACCTTTACCCTGCGGATGTCAAGAATGGAAAAAAGTCCTCCGGGAAACTGCGGCTCCTTTACGAAGCCTATCCGATGGCGTTCATAGCCCGGAATGCCGGAGGGATCGCTACGGACGGAACCATTCCGATCCTTTCCATTGTTCCGAACAACGTCCATCAGCGGGTTCCACTGATCGTCGGCCCCATGGACCTTGTCCGGGAGTTTCAGGACCATTCCGGTTCCCCCCTGAACGGATTCTCTTAGGCTTCCATGCCAGCCTTGCGAACCAGCCCTCTTCCCCGAACAACCCTTCATTCCGCCTGAGGTTTTCCTGTCGAATCCAATCCCGGTGACTGGCAAGTGTGTAAGGAGCAAGTCACCGACCGGACATCAGATCTTGATCTTTTCGTCATCTTTGCCGACTAGTGTGGGGATCGACAAACAAGGAGAAAATAAGAATGGAAATGATGAAAGGATTGAACATGTTGAAAAAAACGATTGTGGAATGTGACCTTTGTGATCGATGCCAAGAGATTGACTCGACTGAAGGAACGGGTTTTTTTATTTGCCAGGACTGCTGGAAAGACCTGAAATTCAGCATCCAGAACCCCATTCTGGAAAACCGGACGAGAGCGACTATTTAACCCCGCTCCCTCCGGGGAGGAATCATCCCTTCCCCGGACTCATCCTGAATGCCACCAGTTTTGGCCGTGTCATCTCCTCCATCGCAAAAGTAATTCCTTCCGATCCCGTCCCAGAATCCTTGATCCCACCATATGGCCAATGGTCCAGACGGAATGTCGGAATCTCATTGACGAAAACCCCCCCACTTTCGATACGGGCAGCCCAGGAAAGACCTTTTTCGAGTGACTCCGTAAAAATGCCTGATTGGAGACCAAAGCGGGATCGATTGATGCGTTCGATCGCCTCATCAATCTCATCGAATGGCGTAACCGTCACAACGGGACCAAAAACCTCGTCCTGTTCTACCGGTTCCGATTCATCCGTATCCACCAGGATGACTGGATGAATCAGGTTCCCCTCTCTTTGGAGAGGGGTCAAGGAACGCGCTCCCCTCTTGACGGCCCCCTGAACAATCTCCCAGACTTTCCCCGCGTGTTCTCCATGAATCAACGGCCCCATGAACACCCCCGGATGGCCCGGATCTCCCACTGCACCGATTGATTCGAGATGGCTGACCCGGTTCACCATTCCTTCCAGAACACTCTGAAAACGGGATCTGTGGACAAGGATCCTCTGAATCGAAATGCAGATTTGTCCGGAATAGGCGAAGGAACCGGATACCAGCCGTTCGGCAAGCCCGGTGAGATTGGCATCTTCGGCGACAAGAACACCGGCATTTCCTCCAAGTTCGAGCAGAACCGTCTTTTTTGGCACCCGCTCGCGGATGGTCCATCCAACCCGGTCGGAACCCGTGAACGAGATGACGTCGACATCAGGATGGTCCACCAGCGACAAGGTCTCCGGAATGTCCGCCGGCAAAATGGAAAGGCATTCCGGAGGAAACCCCGACTCCAGAAGAAGTTTTCCCAGAACCAGTGCCGTAAGAGCTCCGAACGGCGCGGGCTTCACAATCAATGGACATCCAGTTGCCAGTGCCGGAGCCACTTTGTGCGCCAGAAGATTCAGCGGAAAATTGTAGGGGGTGATCGCCAGCACCACCCCTTTCGGAACCCTTTCCACTAGACCGGTCATGCCCAATCCCTGTGGCACCGAATCACCCGGCATCCATTGCGTCCCAAAAACCGCGGCCTGATATGACGCCATCCTGAATGTCGCAGCCGCCCGTTCCACCTCAAATCTGGCCGCCGACAAAGGTTTTCCCACCTCCTGGACAATCAGGATGGCCAGACTCTCCCGATGGAATTCCAAAAGACGGGCCACCTCTTCCAGTATTCTGGAACGTCTGGCTCGGGACAGGCCGGCCATTGTCTTTTTCGCCCCGGCAAGAGTTCCCAGAACGTCAGAAACTTCCTGTTTTCCTGCCGTACAGACTTCCCAGCCCTCAGCACCTCCCGGTACGGGCAGAACCGCGGAATATGGAACATACCCACGGCGATGGGAACCTTTACGCCAGTTTCCCGAAACCAGCAAGGGAAAGGGTGACCCGGCAGGGCTTCCGGGGAATTCCAATAAACGTTCCAACGCATACCTCCCAAGCTTTCTGATTCCTGTTGACAGATCATTGCCCTTGGCGACGGCTGATGGCATACTCTCTCCAACACTGGCCGAATCGCCGATCCGGCTGTTCAGGAAGGAGGGAAATGTGATCGACTGGCTTCAGCGCGCCCGGACAATGAGCTCCACATTGACTGTCTCCGTCGTGGGGGTGGCCCTTCTCTGCGGATTCATGGTGAGAACTCCATCCGGAACAGTCCCTTTGCAGACCGTGCCGATCCCCCCCGGACCCATCCTGTCGGAAGCAGATCTATTCGCCGCCCGGGGAACGTCCGAATTTTTCTTCTTCGATCCGAAGAGGTCACGCCGGCTCTGGCATCTCAGGGTGACTCGCCCGATGGGGTCCAGACATTTTCTGAGCGAGTCGTGGAGCAGGATCCCCCTCCCTGATCTGGGTTCCCTGAGACACATCCGGGATATGGCCTATGCCCAGGACACCCTCTTCCTGTCGGGCCGGGATGAAAACGGCACCCCCATTGTACGGGCATATCCCATCCAGCAATCCCTTTCATCCGGGGGCCTTGAAGAAACCATTTCCTCCCACACGGACTTCTATCCCCCATCCGGCGGGTCCCCCATCCGAAAGTTACTGTACGATCCCTTAACCCATGTCCTCTGGATTGGTTATGACAATGGAAATGTCGAGGTCGGCCCCCATATCCTGATCACTCCCCGGAACCTGATTCTGGATTCCCCGGCAGGATACCTGACCCTTCCCGGCACCCACAGCAATGGTCCACCGGAACTCCCCCTGATCCGGACCCCCCTGCTGCCAGAAGAACGATGCATCACCTGTACCCTGACGCTGGTCCCCAGGAAGGTTCAGAACGAGGATGGCCAAGGACAGGGAAAGATCCCGAATTTGCCCATCCACTCTTCCCAGAAGATGGGCAGCCTCCTCGGAATACTCGCCTTTGGAAACAGGACGATCCTCCTCAGGGATGCCCACTCCCATGCATGCCGGATCCTGTTTCGAAGGAGTGGACCCTCACTTCATCCCTGCCTGATCATCGACCCGAACGATATTCCGCTTGCATCGGGGATTTCAGGAACAAAACTTGTTTTGCTGACGACCCGGCACAAAACGGAAATACCACAACTCTCCACATTGAATCCGGTTTATCTCGATAACCTGATCAGGCGCGGCACTCCCCTGAAACAAGGATTCCTGGAGCAGCTGATCGTGAAAAAAGGACAGGAAATTCCCCTGCCTTCAGGAGCCCGACCTTTCCCTTCATTCTTCGCAACAAGCCCGACCCGGGCGGTCATTTTCGGCCGGACACACCTTTACAGGCTCTCCTTGTTCAGGACTTCCTCACCATCTCGATCGAATCACCCGGCTTCAATACCCGAACCTTGAACGGCTCTCCCGTCAGCTGGCGCCTGAATTCTTCCGGAGTTCCGGTCAGCGAGGGAAATGTCCCGTAATGCATCGGGACGACTTCCGTGACCCCCAGAAACCTTACCGCATGGGCGGCTTCAACCGGACCCATGGTATAAAGACTGCCTATGGGTAGCATTACCAGGTCCGGCCGATAGAGCGACCCGATCAGCTTCATGTCGGAGAACACATTGGTATCACCTGAGTGATAAAGCTTGAACCCGTCCGGCAGGGTAATTACATACCCGCATGCCTCTCCCCCATAAAGGATCTCGTCTCCTTCGCTGATCCCGCAACTGTGGTCTGCATGAACCATTGTGATCGTGATCCCGTTGACTTCCTGCGTTCCGCCCTTGTTCATGGGGAGCGTGTTGCGGATCCCTTTTCTCCCCATCCAATGGCAAAGCTCAAAAATACCGACAACCTGCGCCCTGGTCTCCAGGGCCAGGGGAACGGCATCCCCGATATGATCGAAATGGGCATGGGTCAAAAGAATATGCGTCACCCCTTCGATCTTTCGAAAAGAAGAAGGGCAGGAAGGGTTTCCGGAAAGCCAGGGGTCGATCATGATCCGCTTGCCGTCGGGGGTGTCGATCAAAAACGTTGAATGACCCAACCACGTCAAACGATTCGTGTCCGTCATCAGACAGCCTCCTTCTCCATCATGGATTCGACTCATTTTTTTGAAGGGTAACACGAACTCTTTGGTGAGACCAAGACATGGGGTTCCAAAGCCATTATATTGCAGCAACCCGTTTCATTCCCTAAAATGGTCCAGAGCCCTTCGACCGGACCACCCCACACTCAAAACGGACTGGATCAACATGCTTGACGCCAATGAAGGAACACGAGAAATTGCCGAGGAAATCCGGACCCGTCTTCTCCAAAACCCTTCCCGTGCCAGACAGATTGGAACATTCGGCTTCATTGAGCTGGAAGAAACATGGGGAGACGAAACCACCATCCTGAACACGGCACGGGTCTCGACCTCGAATCGGCGTCTTTCCAGCGTCTCCCAACTCACGGAAAAAGATCGCGCCCTTCTGGAGCATCTTCTGGGAGAGCAGCACGGAACTCCGTTTGAGACAGTTTATTTTCGATACCGCTTCATCGCGCCCATCTTTGTCCTCAGACAGTGGGTCAAACATCGCATCTCGACCTGGAATGAGTTTTCCATGCGATACCGAAAACCCATTTCAGCCTTTTACATTCCGGACAAGACAGCGCGGACGGTGAATGGATTCGAAATCATGACAGACGAACAGGTTGATCGGTACGCTGACCTTCTTGAGACTGTCAACCGGTTCTATGAAGTGGAATATGAATCGATTTGCACCAGGATTGATGAAAACAGGGCCTCCGGCAGGCTCCCCCAAAAATCGGGGGGCCGGGATCCGTTTCGGGCAAGGGCACGAGAACTCCTTCGGTCGGTCACACCCGTGGCGAATTACAGCGATGTCTACTGGACGGTAAACTTCCGGTCCCTGATGAACTTCTTCAACCTCAGAATGAAAGAGACGGCACAATACGAGATCCGGGAGTATGCTGTAGCGGCTTACGCGCTTTTTGGAGAAGCTTTCCCCCTGCTGAAGGAAATCCTCGAAAAGATTGAACAGGAAAAGGGGTGAGCTTCAGGACGGAAGGAGCCTCCCATAAACCGAAAACTCCACTGGGGTGGGTCAGACCATCACTCCCTATCGGCCCGCTGATCAAACAAGGTGGCGGATGACCTTTCCTTCGACCAAATAGACGATGATTTCGGCCACATTGGTCGCATGATCGGCGAATCGCTCCAGCGACCGGCTCACAAACAGAAGGCGGATGACCGGGCTGATCCGCTCCGGTTCCCGCGATAAATCCTGAACGATCGAACGGACAAGCTCCCGGTAAATCACATTGACCCGCTCATCCTCCCGGCAAACCCTGAGGGCCTCGGCGGTATTTTTTGAGACAAAGGCATCCAATGCCGCATGCAGCATCTCCCGACTGATTTCCGCCATTGCACTGATTGCCGGGGGGATTGGAACCGGTGGCTCGTCCTTAAGTTCGACGACCCGTTCGCAGATATTTGCCGCAAGATCACTCATCCGCTCAAGATCGGTAATGATTTTCATGGCCGTGATGATGAAGCGGAGATCTCTCGCTTCCGGCTGGTGAAGAGCGATCATCCTGATACAATCCTCGTCGATGCCCACTTCCATCGCGTTGACCTGATGATCTTTCGATATGATGACATTTGCCTTGTCCACATCACGGGTCAAGAGGGCCTGCATTGCCCCCTCAAGCTGCGCTTCCACCATATTTCCCATGGCAGTCACACGTTCTTTGAGCTGTTCGAGCTCAACATCAAAATGCCTGTACACCATTCGTTGCCTTTCGCGCGAAAAAGTCAGCCAAAACGCCCGGTAATATAGTCCTCGGTTTTAGGATCCGACGGGTTGGTGAAAATACGGGATGTTTCTCCCATTTCCACCAGCTCTCCGGAGAGAAAAAAAGCCGTCTGATCCGAAATCCGGGCGGCCTGCTGCATATTGTGCGTGACAATGACGATCGCATATTGGGTTTTCAGGTCCTGAATCAGTTCTTCGATTCGGGAAGTCGAGATCGGGTCAAGCGCCGAAGCCGGCTCATCGAGCAGGATGACTTCCGGTTCCACGGCAAGCGCACGGGCAATGCAAAGCCGTTGTTGCTGCCCCCCGGAAAGGGAGAATGCCGAACTGTCCAGACGCTCCTTGACTTCATCCCAGAGCGCGGCCGCCCGCAGGGATTTCTCCACCATATCCGAAAGAATCGTTCGGGAACGGACCCCCTGGATCCGAAGACCATAGGCGACATTTTCAAAAATGGACTTATGGAACGGATTGGGTTTCTGGAACACCATGCCCACCCGGCGCCTCAACATAACAGGATGCATTTCGGAAGAATAGATGTCGACACCGTCAAGCGTGACATGACCCTCAATGGAAAACTCCTTCACAAAATCATTCATCCGGTTCAGGGATCTCAAAAACGTTGTCTTGCCACACCCTGAAGGTCCAATCAATGCCAAAACCTGACGGTCCGGGATTTCGAGGGAGATATCCCTGAGCGCTGCATTTTCGCCATAATAAGCATAAAAGCGAGACACACTCATACGGGCCATTGATCAATGACCCTCCCGTTCCGTACGGAGACGGAACTCCATTGTTTCATCTTTCTTCCTCATCGTAGGTCCAATCAGACTCTAGAAGCAATTTTCCGGGAACCCCACGTCAACAAGCGGATCCCGAGATCGATCACCAGCACAATCATCAGAAGGACCAATGCCGCGGCCATGGCCTTGACATGCATTGCCTTGGAAGGCTCATGAACATAAATGAAGATCTGCATGGCGAGATCTCCGACCGCCCCCTGGCTTCCGACCAGGGAGTTTGGAATCCCCGTATTATAGTAGTTTGTGAATACGAGGGGTGCCGTTTGTCCCAGGACATTCAGGACCCCCAACAGAATTCCGGTACCGATCCCGGCCATGGCCCCAGGCAGTGCCACCCCACGTAGCGTCTGCCATCGTGAAGCGCCAAGGGCAAAGGCCCCTTCAATATAGGAAAGAGGCACTTCCCGAAGGGCCTGCTCTGTCACGCGGGTCACAATCGGGATCATGATGAACCCCAGGGTCAGACCACCGGCTAGAGCAGAAAAACCCCAATGGAGGCCATATCCGGTCGATGTCGAGAACACATAGAAGCCAACGATTCCCCAAACGACAGAAGGCACCCCGAGCAACAGGTCCGAAAGGAGTCTCACTAAATGGGCGACGGGGCTTTTTCCCTCCTGCCAGAGATACATTCCCGCCCATACACCCACCGGAACGGAAAGGGCACTCGCCAGAAACACCAGAATCAGGCTCCCGACAATACCGTTTAAGATTCCTCCTTCGCTGCCCACTGGGAATCCTGTCGGAAGGGTCGTGAGGAAACTCCAGTCCAGAACCGATTTCCCGCTGTCCCAGGCGACATAAACGATCAAAAGAAGAGGAGCAACCGCCACCCCGAAAAACAAAAAGGTCAGTGACCCCAGAACAGTATTTCGAAACTGGCGCGCAAAAGAAAGAGAAGAACGGGAACGGTCCATGTCTACCCCCCTCCCACGGAACCGGCGAGCCGCCCCCCCATGAGACGCATGAGGAGCTTCCGGCCCAGCGTATTGACGACCAGCGTCATCATGAGAAGGATCAATCCCAGCTCGACTTCAGCCGCGGCATAAAGTGGATCGATCACGGCATAGGTAAATGTGTTGGCCAGAAGAGAGCTGATGGTATATCCGACATCCTGGATGGTTTCGGGAATGGAAGCCTGATTTCCGATCAGGAGCAGGACCGCCATCGTTTCCCCCACTGCCCGGCCGAATCCAAGGATGACCGATCCCACGATTCCAGGAATGACGGCCTTCAGCTTGACAAAAAACAGCGTCTCGGCCTTTGTCGCCCCCAGGGCATAGGAAGCCTCCACCATTTCCTGAGGAACCATCAGCAAAGAATCCCGGGTCACGGTCGCCACCAGAGGGACGATCATGAACCCGACAACGATACCCGCCGCCAGAACTCCGTACCCAAGAGCGTCCCCATTGAAAAAATCCCAACGGGTTCCGAGGGTGTTTGCCAAGAATGGTTCCAGGTGATCACGCAGAATCGGGACCATGAAGGTGATGCCAAACGCCCCGAATACAATTGAGGGGATCCCCGCCAGCATCTCCATCAGGGTCGAGACAATGCCGGACATCCATTTCGGGGCATAGTCAGAAAGGAACAGAGCGGAAAAAATTGCGACCGGAATCGAAATCACCAATGCAATTCCGGTAACCCAGAAGGTTCCAATGATATAGGTCAGTCCTCCAAAGATGCCCCGGGAAGGGTTCCAGGCCTGAGACCACAGGAAGGAGAAGCCAAACTTCCGGATCGACGGCCAGGCCGTCACGATGCACACAAGAAGGACCACCAGAAAAAGGGCCATGATCAGAAGACCGCCTGCTTTCAAGCCCCATCCAAAGATACGGTCGGACTGGACCATTGTTTCCTTTCCCGTCACCCTTCTCTCAAGGGCCTCCTTCCTCTGCAACAGTTTTTCCTGTTTTCCTGTCTCCACCACCGACACCGCTTCCTCCGAATCCACCCCTGCCCCTTTTTAGGATATTCCCTTGCCAGAAAGGCCAACCCTCAAAAAACGGACGCCGGGAACCCCCATCTCTGGGGGAGGTCCCGGCTCCACAAACTGTTTTCAGTCCTTGATTGAAGACTTTTCCAGGGAATGTTATCCGGGAGAACGCACGTTGTAGGAATTGCCCGGCAGAAGACGATGAATGATTTTGTCCAGCCGACCTTTCAGGGGACGGAATGGGAGTGGAGCGAAACCGCTATCGACGGTATACTTGGCGTTTTGCCCCTCGCTCAAGGCCCACATGATGAGGTCGCGGACATGCTTCATGGTTTCCCCATCCAGATTGGTATTGATCATCCAGAACTCAAAGTTGGCATCGGGATAGACATCTTTCCCGTGGATATTCCAGACCATCGAACGGTTGAAATCGTCGGGAAATGAGGGGTCCTTGAGCGCCGCATGACCCGCCTTCCGGATCGTGTCGACCGATCCTTCCACAAAATAGCCGTCGAGGTTCTTGAGGGCAGCGGTTGTCAACTTATATTCCTTGACCCATCCGAGTCCAACGTACCCGATGGAACCGGGGGAAGACATGACTGCCGCGACCACCGCATCGCTTCCATTGTAGCCGGACCCGACCGGCCAGGCCGGAGACATGTCTCTCCCCACCTGATTGAACCATTCGGAGGAAGTCTGGGCCAGATAATCGGTAAACACGAATGTTGTCCCGGAGGCATCGGCCCGGTGAACCACCCGGATCCTGGTATGGGGAAAATGGACACCCGGATTCAGTGCCCGGATTTGCCGGTCGTTCCAGAACCGGATCTTGCCCAGAAAGATGCGGGCCAGAACCTTGCCATCAAAACGTAGCGTCACCGACTTTGGAAGTCCCGGAACATTATAGATGACCTGGGCGTCGTCGAACGCGATTGGCACACTGACAAGGTTCGGATATCTTTTCCGCAGGTCCTTGGTCAGATAGGCATCCGATGCCCCGATCGTAATATTTCCGTTGGCGGCATTGGAGATTCCGAATCCCGAACCGGTGGAGGCCACGGAGATATGGACACCAGGGTGGGATTTCATATAAGCGACGGCCCATACCTGCTCGAGCGGGAAAAGCATGGAGGATCCCGAAATGGTAATGCTGCCGGCGGCCCAACCCGGACCGGCGGCTAGGAAGGGGGCCAGACAGGCCGCAAACAGGAACAGGATTATCCTGCCGAAGCGAGTTTTAACGCGCTTGTTTCGTGAAGAACGTGAAGAATTGGATAAGAACATGCATTCCTCCTTGAAATATCGGATTTAGATTGAATATCAAAAAAACAAAACAGGAAAATGACAAAGCAATGACAAAACTGTTACGACCGCAATGTCCTTACCCGTTTTCCTTTCCTTTTCGTTCTTCTTCCATCGTCTCCCAAAACCGTTTTCTGGACCCACGGGACCCCCACTCCAGAAAGAGGCGACAAGCCATATGCTGGGATGTCCGGCAGATCTGTTCGCGGTATGTCTTCCTTCTGACGGGACTTATGTTTCCACCCTGGCTGTCCAGGAGACAGAATGCGTTATGAGGCTGGAGAGCCCTCCTGAGATGGGGGCAGTCTTCCGGGTGGCGCCCCCAAACTGAAAGAACCGATTCAGAAACCATCATCCGACCTCCTTACTGTATGGAATCACGACTTTCATTACCGGCCCATCCCATTGAAGGGTCCCTGAACCGGTATCCGGTTCCCCGAAGGGTTTCGATAAACCTCGGGCCTCCCGTTTTTTCTCCCAGCTTCTTCCGAAGGGACCAGATATGGACATTCAGATTGTGTTCATCCACATCCCATTCCTCCCCCCAGAGAACCTTCATCAATTCCTCACGGGCAACCACAACCCCTTTTCGGGATACCAGATACACCAGAATCCGGAATTCAATGGGGGTCAGGCGAATTTCACGGTTTTCCACCCACGTTTCGTATCGGATGGTGTCCACCACGATCGTGCCCATATCAAAACGGGTCTTGGGAAACGGGCCATCATCCCGGGTTTTTGAAGCCCTCCGGACGAGCGCATGCACACGGGCTACAAGCTCCCGGCTTGAAAAAGGCTTCCCCAGAAAATCGTCCGCACCCTCTTCGATCGCACGAACCTTCAGATCCGGATCCGCCACGGCCGATAGCGCCAGGACCGGAACATTGCGGATCTCTTTTTGGTTCCGGATAAACCGGCAAAGCTCAACCCCGTCCCGAAGCGGAAGCATCAGATCGATAATCACCAGCGCAAGGCTCCCCTGCCCCTGGATTCGCCTCAGCACCCAGACCGCTTCTTCCCCGTCACGGGCAGTCACCACCTGATATCCCTCCCGGGACAACAGTGCCCTCGACAGGACCAGCAGATCCTCTTCGTCGTCAATGACCAGGACAATCGGCTTCCCGGACTCCTTTTCCATGGCTCCCTGTCTTCCATCCATCCGTATAATCGGGATCCTTCTAAGGATACCCCACCCACACGGATGACCGAACTACCTGTGAGGAAAGGACAACACCCTGACCCATTATGCCCTTTGCAGTCTTACGGCAAAGTAAAGATGGGGAGGCTTTCCTCCCCATCCGGATTGTCTGATCAGAACAAGTAGAACCAGGACATCATCACCCGATTGTCGAGTGCCGAGAGACCTGTCGTATAAAGCGTGTCATATTGTCCGAACTCAAGACCCGCCCGAACTGCCGGAGTAAAGTCGTGCCAGAGATCGGCAAAGGCAAAGGTGTTGCGCGTCCAGGCGGCCGTATACTTGAAAAGGCCGTTTGTGGAACCGGCTCCACCGGTGTTCTGCGCGCCAACAGCATTGGCGATGCTTTGAAGATTGGTCGAATTGTCCACCGCAATGCCCAAAGAAATCGATGTATGGGCATCGTCCGGGAAATAATACTGAAGATTCATGTTATAAGTCTGGACATCCAGCGGCACAAACGCATTGCCGTTCATGAAGAATGTCCCGCCCGGATATGTCCCGGCGGCGCCGGCAAGACAAGAGTTATTCGCTGCAGCTGCTCCACATCCTCCCGTTCCAAAATTCAGGTTGGGAAACTGCCAGGCGTCCCCGGAACCGTATGAATATTCGGCCGTCAGGGTCAGATTGTTGCCCGGCTTTCCGTCATGGATGGGGATTATAGGAAGCCACAGGTCCAAGGCATAGGCCGAAGTCCATTGATTGAATCCCCCACCATTACCACTATAAGCATAGGTGGTAGCACTCCCGGTGTGGGGTGTTCCCACCGAGCTTGCCGTATACCCCTGAAAATTGGTCTGAATATCCGAAAACCCAAGTGCCACAGGGAACTGTCCCTTCCCTGTATCCCCGATCATTCCCTCACCCGTCCAGTCGGAGTTGGCCCACTTGATCCCTTCGACAAAGGTCGGAACGCCGGAAATGAAGGCCGGAGGCATCTGGACCGCAGCTGCGACCTCGACCTTGTTGCCTTCATCCAGATGGAGAACCTTGTACCATCGGGCTTGAGGAAACCGTCCATAGAGAGTCCCGGGTGCCGGAGCGATCTGAACGGAATTATAGA
>JAJYGC010000015.1 GCA_021785195.1 Nitrospirota bacterium | reverse complement strand
GCATCTTGTTCACCATGCCAATCCCCGTGCGGTCCAGCCCAAGTCCATGATGCCGGCATTCAACTACCTTCGTCGCAAGGACCTGGATGCCCTGGCGGATTACATGTCCAGTTTGAAGTAGGCTCTTCCAAATATCTTTTGTGGCAGTGATGCAGGCCCCTCTTTCCTTGGAAATCATCAAGTGAAAGAGGGGTTTTTTTATTTTAAGAAAAATTGGAGAAATCCTTTTCGGGACCACTCCACCTGGTTTCTCTCAAATGTCATATGGGTGCGAAGGTTCCGGGGGAAAAATGTTATGAAGATCTCAAAGAAATTCATATCATGGGCTTGATGGCAATCGACGCCGTTGGATTCACCCTTCCCAATTTGCTCTTGTTGGTGGGGCTTTCCTTTTTTCTTGGGCTTGCCGTTGAAGAGGTTGCCCTTCAGGAACATGTCCAGGGTCCCGGAGGGGTCAGAACCTTTCCAATATTGGCGTTGACCGGGGCCGGATTCTCAATTCTGGAACCGGTGTACCTGAGTGTGTTCAGTGTAGGTCTTCTGGTCCTGGGAGCATGGCTGTTCATCTACTATCGCTTTGCGGTCAAGCACCCTGCTCCAACTGAACCCCCCTCCCTCCTGTTTTCCGTGAGTTCCCTCCTTGTGTATCTATTGGGGCCTGTCGTCCTGAGGCAACCGCACTGGGTGCCGATCTCTCTGACCGTCGCAACGGTTTTGTTTCTGGGAGCCAGGGAAAGGCTTCATCACCTGGCCCAGACCATTCCGATATCCGAACTGCTGACAGCAGGCAAGTTTCTGATTCTGACCGGGATCATTTTCCCGCTCCTCCCAAAGAACCCATTGGTCCCGTTTATTCCGGTGACACCCTATCAAGTATGGGAAGCCGTTGTGATTGTTTCATCCCTTTCATATGGAAGCTATCTGGCACAAAAATTCCTGTCTGCCCGACGGAGTTTTTTTCTGGAAGCCGTTCTGGGAGGATTTTATTCTTCAACGGTTGCCACCGTCCTTCTGGCCAGGAGCGGAAACTCCAAAAAGGGGTCGAGCCGGGAAATCAATTCTGCCATAGTTCTGACAAATTCGTTGATGTATTTGAGAATCGGTCTTGTCCTGATCTTTCTGAACCCATCGTTTGCCAGCCATTTTGCAAAGGCTTTGCTGATCCTTCTTTTTTCAGGACTTCTTGTCGCTGTTTTCTTGTATCCGAGAGGCGGAGAAAAGGTGGAGGCAACGCCTGAACAAAAGCTTTCCTCCAATCCTCTTGAACTCAGCTCCGCTCTTTTTTTTGCATTTTCCTACCTTGTGATTTCCTTCTTGATCCATTGGGTAAATGTTTCCTTTGGGACGTCCGGCCTCTATGTCCTGGCAGGGTTGGTGGGGGTGACGGACATCGTTCCATTTATCCTGAGCGTTGCCCATGTCGGAACGGTTTTACCGCCCCAGGTCATCGTTTTGAGTGTGATGGTGGCCGCTTCGTCAAACAATGTCATCAAGGCGATCTACCTTGTTGCCTTCTGGAACCTGAAAGAGGGATTGTCTTCCGTGCTGGCCCTGTTGGGGCTTTCTTTCGGAGGACTTCTGCTGGTCTACTTTTCACTTGTGTAGGGGGGAGGAACGGTGAACGGGACGGTTGTCAGCTGAAGCGTTCCGGGCGAAAATCCATGAGGGAGCGGGCATCAATCTGTTTTGTAAGCAATCCGGATATCTTTTTGCCGGTCACAGGTGCCAGCAGGATTCCGTTGCGGTAGTGCCCGGTGGCAAATAGAAGATTGGGGTGCTCGGGATGGCTTCCCAATATAGGCAATCCATCGGGAGTTTTTGGACGAAGTCCCGACCAAGTCAGCTGGAGTGGGGAGTCCAGAAGTCTTGGGCAGACGCGACGTAACGGCTCCAGAAATTCCATGAGCCCTCCCGGGGTGACCCTTGTCTGGTATCCCACGAGTTCCTCTGTCGCCCCGATGACAACGGTACCATCAAGTTTCGGGACAAAATATCCTTTTGGTGGGTAGAACACGACGGTTCTCATTGGAAAATCAGGTGCCCGTACGGACAGGATTTGACCGTTTGCCGGAATGACTGGAGGTACGGGATGCGGGAGCTCCATTTCATTGAGGTATGCCCCTGGTGTCAGGACGAATTTTCTCCCTTGTATGCTGTCCCCTGAAGATGTTTCGGCACTCAGGAGATTTCCTGCGAGGGGGCGAATCCTTCTGACGGATGTGCCGGGCCTGAGGGAGACACCCTGACGGGTCAGCGCGCTGAGGAGTCCTCTCAGAAGACGTGGTGCAAATACGTGCGATTCGTGGGGGTAATGGATGGCCGCCCGAACGGTTTGGGCCAGTTCGGGAAAGGTTGAATGGAGGGATTTTCCGGTAAGGAACGCAAGATCTTTCCCTCGTTGTTCTTGCCAGAGCCATCTCTTTTCAAGCTGGGCCATTTCTGAATCGGTCGTGGCCACTGAAACGATGCCACTGGGAACATAATCAGCGGAAAGACCGGATGTTGCCTGGACATCCCTGACGAAATCTGGGTACAGGGCGAGACTTTCCTGCATCAAATCAAGAAGGGGGCCTGGACCTTCAGTTTCGTTCAATGGGCCCAGGATCCCGGCGGCGGCGTTGGTGGCAAGCCCGCCCGGTTCAGCCCGTTCGAGAAGAAGGACCTTGTAGGGGGTATTTCTCAGGAACCAGGCGATGGAACAACCGATGATTCCTGCTCCTACAATGACGATATCCCATGTTGTGCTTTTGGATTCCATCGCGCCTGGGGGAAAAGTTTGAAAAAAATCGCCCTGGGCCAGAGACCCAGGAATGTTCACTGTCTTTGTCTTCTGGCTCCGTTTTGGAGCGCTCTGGTGAGAATAACTTGAGTCGACAACTGATCCTTGCTACTATCCCACAGGAATTTCTTGAATTCAAGCCATCTCGGTGTAAGATCCCGCTTTGGGGTCGGGGGGAATTATTGAGGATTTCGGTAATTGGAACCGGGTATGTCGGCTTGGTGACCGCGACCTGTTTTTCGGAAATGGGGCATGAAGTCATCGGTGTGGATATAGATGCTTCCAAGGTGGAGCGTCTGTCCCGGGGAATTTCTCCCCTTTATGAGCCGGGACTGGAAGAGCTCCTGAGGAGCAACCTTGCAGGGGGTCGACTTTCCTTTTCGACGGATCTGTCCAATGCGGTGCAAAACTCATTGTTCTGTTTCATTGCAGTGGGAACCCCCAAGGGGGAGGATGGTTCTGCAGACCTTGATGCGGTCTTGTCAGTGGCAAGGTCTGTGGCCCGAAGCATGGATTCCTATCGGGTGATTGTGGTGAAGTCCACTGTCCCTGTCGGAACCTGCGACCTCGTTTTTGAAGCGGTCAGGAAAGAGCTTTCCGAGTGTGGAAAATCATCTGCGGTCGAATTTGACGTAGTCTCCAATCCTGAGTTTCTGAAGGAAGGGGCCGCAGTCGATGATTTTCTTCGACCGGATCGCGTGATTGTAGGTGTCTCCAGTTCTAAGCCGCAAGAACTGATGCGGGAGTTGTACGCTCCTTTTGTCCGAAATGGCCATCCCGTTTATTTCATGGATGTCCGTTCTTCCGAGATGACGAAATATGCATCCAATGCTTTTCTGGCCCTGAAAGTATCCTTTATGAACAAGATTGCGCAGATTTGCGATGAAGTGGGAGCAGATGTGATGAGCATCCGTTCGGGAATGGGATCGGATCGCCGGATCGGGATGCCCTTTCTCTATGCGGGAGTTGGCTATGGCGGATCCTGTTTTCCCAAGGACGTCAAAGCGTTGATCCACACCGGATCAAAATTGGGCATCGATATGTCATTGCTCGATCAGGTCGAACGGATTAATGAAGAACAGAAGGAATGGCCGGTCCGCAAGCTTCTTTCGGTTCTTGGGGATGTGTCGGGGAAAAAGATTGCCCTCTGGGGCGGGTCTTTCAAACCCGAAACAGATGATATCCGGGAAGCCCCGTCCTTGTCTGTGATCGATATGCTGCTCGCAAGGGGAGCACGTCTTTTCCTCTATGATCCCGCTGCGATGCCGGCCCTCAAGGAACTCTATGGAAACAGGGTCTCCTTTGGTGAAAACGCCTATTCCATCCTGAGTGGCGCTTCCGTATTGGTTTTGTTGACTGAGTGGAGGATCTTCCGGAATCCTGACTGGAGTCGGATTCGTTCCCTGATGGAAGGGAAGCTGATCCTTGACGGGCGCAACCAGTATGAGCCCCAGGAACTTCGTCGCCATGGTCTGGAATGGCATGGGATTGGACGCGGGTGTTTTACGACGTCCCCTTGACCCCGGGCATTTTTGTCCGGCGTGAAAAACGTTATTCGGTAATGGTCCGCTTGCCGAATGGAGAAGAAGTCTGGGCCCATTCTCCAAACCCCGGGCGACTGCTTTCCTGTCTTGAGGAGCCTGGAACCCCGGTATTCCTGTCCAGTGTTCCTGAGCGGGCAAAAAATGCTCCGAAGTATCGTTTCCGGGTCGAACAGTCGGAACCCTATCCGGGAGTCAGGGTAGGGATTAATCCGATTCTGGCAAACGCCCTGGCCGCAGAAATCTTGCAGGGTACTCTCCACCCGGAGCTTGCCGGGGCCAAGATATTGGGGCGTGAAGTCCCTTACGGGGAGGGAAGCCGTGTGGATTTCCTCCTGGAAAGAAACGGCCAGAAAATTTTTTTTGAAGTCAAAAGCGTAACCTATCGAGTGGGAGAAGCGGGATTGTTTCCGGATGCCGTCTCTGCAAGGGCAGTCCGGCATTTGGCGGAACTTGAAAGCCGTATTCGGGCAGGGGACCGTGCCGTCATCTTCTTTGTGGTGCAGCGGGCAGATGTGACTTATGTGGCACCTGCGGACCGGATCGATCCCGAATACGGGGAGTCTTTCAGAAGGGCTGTCGATCGGGGCGTCCTTCCTTTGGCGATGCAAATCAAGGCGGATTCGGCTGGATTGTTTCCGGGGGTCCCGTTGGAAGTGAGGTGTCATCATTCCTGAAAGTACAAAAGAGTCTTATCTGGTCACAGGCGGTGCTGGATTCATCGGGTCGCACCTGGTGGATCGCCTGCTGTCGGCCGGCCACAATGTCGATGTTCTGGACAGTTTTCAGACGGGTAACAGGAAGAACCTTCCGAACGGACCTGGAGGAATACGTCGACTGATTGAACAGGATGTGGCAGAGCCGTTTTCAGGAAAGTATCGTGGTATCTTCCATCTGGCATGTCCGGCCTCGCCTGCCCATTATCAGGCCTCTCCGATCAAAACCTTTCAGACTGCGGTATGGGGCACCCATCAGGTACTTGAAAACGCCAGGATGTCCGGGGCTCGCGTGGTCATTGCCTCCACTTCTGAGATCTATGGCAATCCCCATGAACATCCACAGACCGAAGCGTATTTCGGGAACGTCAACCCCATTGGACTGCGCTCCTGTTATGATGAGGGAAAACGGGGAGGGGAGACATTGGCCATGGATTATGCGAGGGTCCATGGTGTCGATGCCCGGATTGTTCGAATATTCAATACATATGGTCCAAGGATGCTTTTCAATGACGGAAGGGTCGTAAGCAACTTCTGTCACCAGGGTTTGATCGGAAAGCCCTTGACTGTGTACGGGAAAGGGGAGCAGACCCGCTCGTTCTGTTTTGTGTCGGATATGGTTGAAGGGTTGATCAGGGCGATGGAGGTTCCTGTTTTCGAAAGTCCGGTCAATCTGGGAAATCCGGATGAGTACACGGTCCTGGAGTTGGCCAAGATGGTTCTGGAGGTATTGGACGCCAACCTTGAGATCAGATTCCTGCCGCTCCCCTCGGATGACCCTGTTCGGAGAAAGCCTGATATTTCCAAGGCGAGGCGTCTTTTGTCCTGGGAACCGCTCATCCCGGTCCAGGAAGGCATACTTAAAACCATTCAGGAGTTTCGGACCCGTCTGGCCAATCATGGCGCTTGATCGTAAGTACTTTCATCTGGCCGGTGGGATTCTGATCAGTCTGCTGGCCCTTTGGTATTCCTTTCGGGGCGTTCGGTTCCATTTGTTGTTTCACGCTCTATGGAAAGGACATTACGGTTGGCTTCTTCCAGTGGTGCTCCTGATGAATGTCTCCTTCCTCTTTCGGGCTATTTTCTGGCAAACAACACTGTCGGTCACCAGAAAAGTTTCGGTCCGACACCTGTATAGTTCCATCCTGGTTGGATACATGGGAAACAATCTTCTTCCATTCAGGGGTGGGGAGATGGTTCGGTTGCTTTATACGAAGCGGCTGGAAAAAATCAGTTCTGCAGTTCTCTTTTCCACCATCTTTTTAGAACGTTTTTTTGATGTCATTCTTCTGACAATCATCTTGTTCCTCTTCTTTCTCCTTTACGGAACAAATGGTTACGAAGGAAAAGGGATGATGCTTGGGGGAATCATTCTGCTGATGTTCCTCTTGTTGATGGTGCTTGTTCGGTTTCGGGTTCGTCTGGGGCTTCTTTTTCAGGACTACTCCAATGGGAACAGCGGCTTTCGGGGAAAAATTGCTGGGACGGTCGAGCGGGGCCTCTTGGGCCTCTCTTCCCTGGAGTCCCCCAAACATCTGTTGGCTCTTTTTGTGATCAGTTCATTTGTCTGGCTGATGGGCCTTTGCGGATGCTATTTTTATCTCAGGGTTTTTGACTTGGACATCCATCCAGTTTTGATGTCGGTGGCATTACTCCTGTTCACCAATCTGGCCCTTCTGCTTCCGTCATCGCCCGGGGGAATTGGGGTTATTCAATTTGCAACCCTGTATTCGATGAAGTTGTTTGGCGTGCAGGACGAGCAGGCCCTCGCCCTGTCGGTTGTCTATCAGTTAATCCCCTTTGTTTTTACAACGACCCTGGGATGGATCTTTATCCATCGACAGCATATGTCCCTGTTTGACAAGGGATCACTCGATGCTGGGGTAACGTAGGCCCGATTGCCGGGTTCGATTGATCTCGTTTGAGGGATCGCAACAATACAACCAAGGAGCACGAATTTCATGCTAGAGCGAACGTTGGCCATCATCAAGCCGGATGCTTTTCGGAAAAATCACCTGGGGGCCATTTTGGCTCGATACGAACATGAGGGATTCAGGATTTGTGCCGGCAAAATCAAATTTCTCTCCTTGCGTGAAGCGGAGGGTTTCTATCATGTTCACCGGGAACGACCTTTTTTCGCAAGCCTGACCCAGTTCATGATTTCCGGTCCGGTCATGACCCTTGTTCTGGAAAAGAAGAACGCGATCACGGACCATCGAACGCTGATGGGTGCGACTGACCCCGCAAAGGCTGAACCCAACTCTCTCAGGAAGCTCTATGGAGCCTCGATTGAGGAAAATGCCATTCATGGAAGCGATTCCCCAGAAACGGCACGTTTTGAGATCGCTTATTTCTTTCCGGCATCTGAAATATTCTGACGGTTGGGGTTTGATGTGCCAAAACTGTTGATTGTTGGTCGGGGGGTACTGCCCTTGATGGCAGCCCTCCTGGCGGAAAAGAGAGGGTACGAACCGGTGGTTCTTCACGAAGAGCTTCCGGTCATGTGCTCATCGATCTTGGGAGGGCTTCCGGGGCTTCCCTTGAACTATTTTCTTGATAACGTTGGGTTTCCTCTTGAGGATCCTCGTTTTTACCACTCCCTGTCCCCATCAATGATTTTTTTGGGAGAAAAGTGGCAACTGCTGGGAGTCCCCGAGCTTAGGTCAGGGTTTTCAGACTTGGAACGGACCAGATGGATGCCGGGATTCCCGACGTTTCAGGAATCCCTGATTCCCGAGCTGTTCAGCGGTATGAAGCAGGAAATGGCCCGATTCCAATTTCCTCCGAGTTTTACAACAAAGATGTTTGCATGGTGGCACAGGTACCGCTTTCGACGACACGAACTGGGCCTGAAAAAGCTTTTGTCCTCCCACCCGTCTTCTCTAAGGGAATGGCTTCTGTTTCTGGAGGCCTTGAAGCCCTTCCTGGGGCTTTCCGCCGATTCTCGGAGCAGTGTTTATTCGGTGCGTTCCCTGGTGGCGCTCTTGAATGGATGGACAAGCGCCCCCAATAACCCACTTCTTTACCGGGAGGTTCATAAAGTTGCCTCCAAAAATCTGAAAAAAGCCATTCGGGTTTGGGAGGGTTCTCCGTTTTTAGTCCGAATGGAAGGACGCAGGAAGGGGATCTTTATTGAATCCCAGGGGAAAGGAGAAAGATTCGATCTTCTCCTTGACCTTTCCAGTGAGCTTGAGGTTCCGTCAGGAATGGACCGTTGGGAATGGACCGTTTCGGAATCATCCATTCCGGATGTTTGGCCCTTGCAGTTTTTGATCCCTGAAAGGGGAGGGATGCCATCTGTCCTGTTTCAGGGCAATTTGGCCGAAGACAAGGAGATTCTTTACAGGATCACTGTGCGTAGTACTGGGGAAGGGAATTCCTTTCAGGCTCCCTTGCAGGTTTTGGATCCGCTTTTGTTAAAAGCGCTTCCACCATCGCCACTTCCCCAGGCAATGAAGAGGCCGGACCCAATTCTTCAGTATTCCAAGGAAGTTCTTAAAAGTGGGTGGAGGATCAGAGAGCCTTACCTGATGACGATGGGGCCCATTCAACGGTTGATGGATCCGACCAGGCTTCCTTTTCTGTCGGACGATTGGATTCGCCAGCTGTTTTACGTTCTCAAATTCAGATGATTGTATATGTGTCCGAACCGTTATAGTATAGGGGGGTATATGATATTGTTTGGGGTTACGGGTGAATTCCTGATTGCGAGCCAATGGAACGGTCGATTGGGTCATATCGTGGCCAAGGGGATAATGCTTTGAAAGGTTCAGCAGGAATTGTTTCTCCGGAACAGGCCCTCCCCGTCCTGTTGCGTGGGGTGGTGGATCTTCATGTTCAGGAAGAGTTTGTAAAAAAGCTCGAAAAGTCCTACAGGACCCAAGTTCCCCTAAAGGTCAAGGCCGGTTTTGATCCCACTTCACCAGATCTCCACCTAGGACATTTTGTTCTTTTAAAAAAACTGAGGCAGTTTCAGGAAATGGGCCACACTGTCCAGTTTGTGATTGGCGATTTCACCGCATTGATTGGGGATCCGACCGGTCGTTCGGAGATTAGGAAGCCTCTGACTCCCGAGCAAATCACTGAGAACGCCAGAACATATGCGGAACAGGTATTCAGAATCTTGCTTCGGGATCAGACCCAGGTGGTATTCAATAGTTCTTGGATGAATCCTCTTGGGGTGGAAGGACTCATTCGCCTTGCGGCGCTTCAGACGGTTGCCCGTTTTCTGGAGAGGGATGACTTTCAGAAAAGGATGTCGGAGCGACTCCCAATCCACTTGCACGAACTCCTTTATCCCCTGATTCAGGGGTATGACTCTGTTGCCTTGCTCAGTGATGTTGAACTGGGGGGATCCGATCAGCTCTTCAATCTTCTTGTGGGGAGGGATCTGATGCGTCAGCATCAGATGGAACAGCAGGTCGTCCTGACCATGCCGCTTCTTGTGGGGTTGGACGGGGAAAAGAAAATGAGCAAGAGTCTTCGGAATTCGGTGGCGTTGGAGGATGCTGCAGATCAGATGTTTGGTCGGTTAATGTCCATTCCGGACGCCCTGATGCCCTCCTATGCAACGCTCCTGACCGATCTTGAGCCCTCCTCTCTTGCCTCGATGCACCCGAAGGAAGCTAAGGTTTTGGTGGCCAAGTCGATCGTTTCCCAGTTCCATGGAGTCGCGGAATCAGAAAAGGCCACAGAGACTTTTGAGAAGGTCTTTTCCCGGCGTGAGATGCCGGAAGAAATGCCTGTGTTTTCAGTTTCCAGGGGGCCTGTCAAATTGTCCTCAGTCATGGTGAGTACGGGTGCCGCCAAAAGCGAAAGCCTTGCCAAGCAATTGATCAGGCAAAAGGCGGTAGACTGGAACGGAGAGACGGTAATGGATCCGTTCTTGCTGGTTTTCCCGGCTGGAGACCTTCTCAAGGTAGGAAAACGGTTCTATTGCAGGGTTGTACCTACTGAAACTTGAACTTTTTCTTGTTCCGCACGTTCGTAAATAGAACTCCCATTATCCAGAAGGCCTTCAAATTGAGACAGATTTTTTCCCTTTTTGTAAGAATGTTGCCTGTTCTTGCGATCAGCTTTGTTTTTTTGACAACCCTGGCACATGCGGCACCGATTCATGATTCCAGTGATCTTGTCGCCCTTTCGCCAGATACGGTTCGCTCCCTTGGAATAGCCTCCCATGCCTATTCTCCCCGTCACGGTGCCCGCCACATAAGGATCTCGGGGGTCGTGGCCCTGATTGACGATCGGGTGAGTTATATCACTGTTCGTTCACTGGGAGTCAGTACCCAGATCTTTGGCAGGATCGGAAAAGTGTACGCGGACACCGGTGACCATGTTTCCAAGCGCCAGGTACTGGTCACGGTGTTCAGTCCTGACTACATTGAAGCCCAGCAAGAGTATCTTCAGGCCATTAAATTGGCCGAAATCAGCAAAAAAGATCCTTCAAGCCAAGGATTTTCTGAAAAGATTACCGAAGCCGCGATCATGAAACTCCGAAATCTGGGTGTACTGGAAAGGGATATCAAAACCCTCCGGAAGACCCATCGGATTCGGCGATACTTGGCGATCCGCTCGGATATCAACGGGTATGTATTGGAAAAAATTGCGATCTCAGGCCAGACGGTCTACTCGGGGGCACGTCTGTTCACGATCGGAAACATGGACTGGGTTCGGGTCAACGGGCAAGTATATCAGCAGGACATGTCGGGAGTGAAACTCGGGGACGCGATGCAGATTCGTGTTCCCGAATCGGTCAAGAAATTGTCGGGACGTGTGATTTACATCAGTCCCACGACCGACCCGAGAACCAGAACAGTCTTGGTTCGCGGGATTTTTTCAAACCAGAACCTGATTCTTCGGCCCGGGATGTTCGTTTCAGTGGATTTGCTCGTTCCCTATCGTGGACAACATCTTTGGGTTCCCAGGGAATCCGTTTTTCTGGAGGACAACAGGACAGTCATCTTTGTCCAGAAAAAATCAGGATTGTTCCAGATGGTTCCTGTGCAGGCTGGCCATTCCGAGGGGGGGAAGGTTCCCGTTTCGGACCATCTGACGCCAGGCGTTCGGATCGTGGACCACAATGGTTTCTGGATCAAGGCCCAGTTTGAAAAAATGAAGAATGGTTCTGCTCGTGGAAGTGAATAGGTCAATTTTTAACAGAATTCTTGAAAACCGTTTTCTGATCGTCATTCTGGTTGCCATCCTTGCAGGGGCAGGGGCCTTATCCCTCCGGTCCCTGACGATTGATGCCCTCCCCGATGTTTCTCCCGTATCGGTCACTGTTTTGACCGAATCCCCGGGGATGGCCCCGGTTGAGGTTGAGAAGCAGATCACCAATTCAATCGAAATGGTCCTGAATGGCCTGCCCGGTGTTGTCCTGATCCGTTCGAAAACCCTTTTTGGCCTATCGGCAGTGACGGTAGTTTTTCGGGATAGTGTGGACATTTACCGCGCCCGTTCACAGGTCATGGAACGTCTTGCCGAATCCCGGACCTCTTTGCCACAGGGGGTTTATTCCGTCCTGGGTGCGGTATCGACCCCAACGGGCAATATTTTTCGATATACCCTGGAGGGGCCGAACGCTGACCTGCTCGCCCTTCGCACCTACCAGGACTGGATCGTCAAACGGGCGCTGCGAACCGTCCATGGAGTGGCATCTGTCCTGTCTTATGGAGGGTATGTCAAGGCCTATTTCGTTAATGTTGACCCTTATCGTCTCCTCGGATTTCATCTTTCCCTTGATCAGGTCGTTCAAGCATTATCCCGGAATAACGAGAACGTCGGTGGTGGATATATTGACATTGGGGGGGAATCTTATATCGTTCGCGGGATTGGCCGGATCAAATCCAGGACCGACATCGGCTCGATTGTTGTCGCCGTCCGGAATGGTGTCCCGGTCCTCATCCGGGATATTGGCACCGTTCGGGTGTTGCATGAAGTCCGCAGGGGGAACGCCCTACTGGATGATCGGGAGGTGGTCAAGGGAACGGTCCTGATGCTGAGGGGGGAAAATGCCCTTCAAACCCTTCAGCGGATTGATCAAAAGGTTCATGAAATCAACCACCACCTTCTTCCCCCAGGAGTCAAGATCCGTCCCTTCTATTCATCCGCGCCGCTCATCCTGGGTGCTGTCAGGACAGTGGTCCATGCCCTGGTTGAGGGAAGCATTCTGGTTATTTTGATTCTGCTCATTTTCCTGGGTCGTATTTGGGCATCGTTTGTGGTGGCGATCACACTCCCCATTTCTATCCTCATGACGTTTCTGTTCATGAATGGTCTTCATCTGGCGGCCGACCTGATGTCTCTGGGAGGCATTGTCATCGGGATAGGGATGATGGTAGATGCCTCCATTGTCATGGTGGAAAACCTTGAGCGCCATCAATGGGAGCGCGGCGATGCGCTGGGATTTCAGGAAATAGTCCAGTCGGTTCAGGAAGTCGTTCGCCCCATTCTATTTTCCATAGCGATCATCTCGGTCGTCTTTCTCCCAATCCTTTTTCTCCCGGGGATCCCCGGGAAAATGTTTTCTCCCATGGCTCTTTCCATTCTCATGGCCCTTGGTTCCTCCCTATTTCTTGCCTTGACGTTTGTTCCGGTACTCATGAGCTATGGAGGGGGTGGACCACAAGGATTTTCAGGGAAGCTTGGAGAACGGATATTTCATTTTATCCAGGGAGGGTATTCAAGACTCCTGACCCGTATCTTGCCATTTCGTCTCTATATCGTGGGGATCGGGCTAGCCTTCATCGTTCTGGCCGTCTTTGTGTTGGTCCGAACGGGAAGTGAGTTCATCCCCGTCCTTGATGAAGGCTCCGTCCTGGTTCTCGCGGACCTGTGGCCCTCAGCGTCCATGAAGCAGACAACTTCTGCCAGCCGGGTCATCAATCAAATACTGCATTCTTTTCCGGAGGTAGATTTGACCCAGTCCCGGATCGGGAGGGCTCAGTCCGGAACGGATACGGACGTGCCTTCTCATACTGAGGTCTATGTCAAGCTTCTTCCCCATTCCCAATGGCCTCCGGATTTGACAAAAGAAAAACTTGTTTCGGAAATGGAACAAAAGCTGGAGAAGACTCTTCCTTCAGTGTCTTTTGCGCTGTCTCAACCGATTCAGGAACGGATTGATGAGATGGTGTCGGGCGTCAAGGCCATGGTGGCCATCAAGGTTTACGGCGACCAGATGGGAGATATTTCCGGTTACTCGGAAAAGCTCTCTACCCTCCTGAAAAAGGTGAGAGGCGTTTATTCGGTGACTGTCCAGCGTATTACGGGACAGCCATATATCAATATTGTGGTCGATCGTGAAGCGATCTCGAACTACGGGCTGAATGTTTCTGATGTCAATCGGATTGTCAGGATGGGAATCGGTCCGGACGGTGTGACATCCGAGGTGATCAAAGGGGTGCGGCGATACAATTTGCACATCCGCTTTCGGAAAGAAGACCGGTCGTCGGTCAGTCGCATTCGGGCGCTTTTGATTACGACACCCAAAGGAGTGACTGTGCCGTTGGGGCAGCTCGCCAGCATCCATCGGGTCATTGGGCTGTCGAGGATTTTTCATGAAAATGGCAGTCGTCTGATGATGGTGCAGTTCAATATTCGTGACCGTGCGACAAGTCATGTGGTGTCTGAAATTCAACAGAAGGTCAAGAGCCTTTTGCCACCTCCGACCGGTGTGCGACTTGAGTACGGAGGAGAGTTTCAGAATACAGAGATTACAATGGCCCGATTGAAAATTTTGGTCCCCTTCACAATCCTTTTGGTTTTTGTGCTTCTTTTCTGGAACTTCCGTTCCCTAAACTATTCCCTGTTGATTCTCCTGAATATTCCTTTTTCGATGATCGGGGGGATTCTGGCGTTAAGGGGCTTTGGGGAGTATTTAAGTGTTCCCGCTTCCATCGGTTTCATTGCTTTGTTTGGGGTTGCCGTCCAGAATGGGGTTCTTCTCCTGTCCTTCGCCCAGGAAGCCGAACGACAGGGGTTCTCTCCAGAAGAGGCCATCATTCGTGCGGCCTCGCGTCGCGTTCGTCCTGTCATAATGACCGCCTTGGTCGGAACCCTTGGAATCATTCCGCTTCTGATCTCACACGGAACGGGGGCGAATGTACAACGACCATTGGCGGCAGTCGTTGTGGGGGGGATTTTCAGTTCGACGATGATGACCCTTCTCGTCCTGCCGTCAGTCTATCTCCTTGTGATGAGAAAACGCATGAACCCAACCACTTAAATTGGAGGTTGCTGATGAAGTCCGCTCTCGTCATTCAGCATGTGGCATTTGAGGGATTGGGTACTTTGGAGTCCGTCCTTCTCGGGAAGGGATATGGCCTTTCTTTCGTGGAAGCCCCTTTTTTGCTGGAACGTAAGGTGTCTTGCCTCCCAGAAGACCTCTTGATCATTCTTGGGGGTCCGATTGGTGTCTATGAAACCTCTGATTACCCATTTTTGACTGATGAAATGCGGTTGATTGAAAAACACATTCAGAATGGGGGGGCTTTTCTGGGAATTTGTCTGGGAAGTCAGATCTTGGCCCATGTGCTTGGAGCCAGGGTGTATCCGGGAGGGAGAAAAGAAATTGGATGGTCGCCTCTTTCCTTGACCCAGGAGGGAGTGTTGTCGCCGTTGTCGAAGCTGGGTGATGAGGGCATTCAGGTTTTACACTGGCATGGGGATACCTTCGACCTTCCTTCAGGATCCACATTGCTGGCCTCCTCCAGCATCTATCCCCACCAGGCGTTTTCTTATGGTGACCATGTCCTGGGCCTACAGTTCCATTGTGAGGTTTCCGCGCATGATCTTGAACGGTGGTATATTGGTCATACGGCAGAAATAAGTGGAGTAAAAGAAATAAATGTAAGAGGTTTAAGGGAAGCTGGCCAAAAAAATGCTCCCGCTCTGGAAACCGTTTCTCGGGGTGTTTTTGAAAAATGGTTGGGTGGACTTGAAAAATAGGTGTTGACACCTTGGGCGAGAAAGCCTATAAGTAAAAGCCCGACGCGGAGACCCGAAAGGGGGGAAGCGGCGGGGGGTTGACAAAGCCCGGCCAGGCAGATAGACTGGCAAGGTTGTTCGG
>JAJYGC010000004.1 GCA_021785195.1 Nitrospirota bacterium | reverse complement strand
CCCCGAGAAAGAAGGTGTATCCCAGGGAGGCCATCCAGTTTCCGGTCGGCTGGATCACTTCGAAGTTTGCCAGCGTCTGGAACTGTCCGGCGTACATCTCCAGTTCCTTGTTCGTATCGGGAATCCAGAAGTTGACGTAAGCCTCTTCCAGCCAGAACAGGGACCATGGCATGGTGCCAGTCCCCCCTGAGGTCGTCCCTTCCACTCCAAAGAATCCGGGGGTGAAGTTCTGTCCGCTGGCCATGGCGCCGGGACCAAAGTCGGTGCGGAGCACAAACCCGATGCCGTCGTCGTCCGGCCTCCAGAATTTCAGCTGGGCCATGTTGACATTGAAGGAATTGGCCCCGAAGTCGTACGCCCGGAAGTTCGAGTAGCTGGCATCGGTCGGGTTGTACTGGGCATAGGTATCAATGAAACCCTTGAAATGAATGTTGGCTGAGGGAATGAGCAGGTCCGGCAGGGGTGTGGGCGAGGCGGGCGGTGCCGGTGTTGGGGCCGGGGTCGGGGAATCCGCAAAAGTGGGAGGGGAGCTTGTGACTCCCCCGGGACTGGCGAAATTGTTTTCAGCTGTTGGTACATTGGGGGTTCCAGTGATTGGGGCTGGGGGTTGCGGTAAGGAATCGGCCCAGACCCTGTCTGGAAGAGTCGAAAGGTAATATGCAAGAGCCTTTTCAAGGAACTTTCCAGTCAGGACAAATGTCGAATGGCTCATGAAGTTTGACCTTCCTTTCGCGCAGGAACGATCCGACCCCCATCTTCCCCCTGAACTGCTCATGTGGTGAGACGTAACAATTCCGGGATGGGGTTCGGCTCTTCCCTGGTCAGGGGTTCTGGCGATCCAGCGCAATGTTCAGTTTTAAGACGTTGACCCTTTGGGTCCCTAGAAATCCGAACTGGGGGCCCTTCTTGATCCGATCGATCAGTGTTTGGACGTCCAAAAGGCTCAGGTGCCGTGCTTTGGCAATCCGAGGGACCTGAATCATGGCATTCGATAGGCTGATGTCGGGATCCAGTCCGGATCCAGATGCCGTTACGGCATCAATCGGAACACTGGCGTTGACGGCCAGATGGTTCTCCTTGCGATAGTCCACTGCCGCATCCGTGATCGCCTTGATCTCCAGCGCATTGTCCGGGCCCAGGTTGGACGGAGAGGAGAAGGCCCCGTCATAGGGTTGGGGTCCTGAACCGTCCGGGGTCAGAGCGGCTGAGGGTCGGGGATGGAAATATCGTGGGTTTTTGAATCCCTGGGCGATGAGTTCGGACCCGATGACCTGACCGCTGGCTCCCATGACGAGGCTGCCCGAGGCCTGATGGGGGAACAGGATTCTGGCAATGGCCGTAACGCCCAACGGGTAGAGAATTCCGCAGATGAGCATGAGGAGCATGGTGATTCGAAATGACTGAAAAACGATTTTCATGAACATTTCCTTTCTGGGAGACGGATCGTTGCATCCAGGTCAGCTGCAGTTTTTTTCAGAAGGATATTCCGTGAAGAAGGGACAGGTGCTCCAATAGCGGTCCCAGCATCAGGGGTGGAAAAAATGTCAGTGCCGCGAACAAAATCATGAACCCCAACAGGAGAACGATGAAAAGAGGTTGATCCGTCTTGAAGGTTCCGGCTGTTTCCGGATGGGTTTTCTTCCGGGCAAGGGCTCCTGCCAAGGCAAGAAGGGGGAGAAGGGGTAGAAATCGTCCCAGGAGCATTTCGACGCCGAGCAGGATTGCATAATACGGTGTGGAAACATTCAGTCCTGCCATGGCCGATCCGTTATTGGCGTTTCCGGAGGAAAAGGCGTAGAGGACCTCCATAAAACCATGGGGCCCCGGATTGCCCATCGAGGATTTCCCGGAAGGGAGAAGGAGCGAAATGCCTGTGAGCCACAGCACAAGCAAGGGGGTTACCAGGAGGGAAAGTGACGCCAGCTTGATCTCCCTCGATTCGATTCTTTTCCCGAGAAACTCGGGAGATCGACCGACCATCAACCCTGCAAGAAAGATCGCCAGGATCGCCTCTTTCAGAAGACCTGCGAACCCGACCCCTTTTCCTCCCGGTTCTTCATTGAGGAACATGTGGACCAGATAGACCAGAATTGAGAGGGGATTCATGCTGTCCATCGCTCCGTCGACCGCCCCGGTGGTGGCGGCGATGGTTGTGTTGGAAAAGAGGCTAGTCTGGGTGATTCCGAACCGGGTTTCTTTCCCTTCGGTATTTCCGCCATCTGAGAGGGGGCCGACCTGTTGTTCGACGGAGGCGTGGGCAAGAAGGGGGTTGGGCATCCTTTCCGAATATTCGATGAGGGCGAATCCGCTGAGGTAAAGGGTAAGGATTGCGATGAAAAACACTTGGCCCTGGCGGGGACGTCCGATCATCCTTCCAAAAAAAAACGGGAGAGAGAAGGTGAATAGACCCATTTCCAGAAATTCCAGAGTGTTGGTCAGGGGTGTCGGGTTTTCATAGGGATGGGCCCCGTTGGCATTATAGAACCCCCCTCCGTTCGTTCCCAGGTGTTTGAGGGATTCAAGGGAGGCCACCGGACCGACGATCAGTGTCTGGGGGGGGCCTTCCAGGGTATGGGCGGTGATCTGGGTCCGGAGTGTCTGTGGGGAACCCTGATAAACGTGGATCAGAGCCATCAGGAAACAGGCCGGGAGAAATGCCCGAATGAAAAATCGAACAAAATCCGTCCAGAAGTTTCCAATCGTCTGGCTCCCGGACCGGGTGAATCCTTTGAAAATCGCAACAAGGCTTGCCATTCCCGTATTGGCCCCGACGAACATCAGGAAGGTGATGGCCAGCATCTGGGAAAGATTCGACAGTTGGGCCTCTCCCGCATAGGCTTGCCAGTTCGTGTTCGTGACGAAGCTCGCTGCGGTGTTGAACGTCAGTTCCGGTGAGAGCGGTGGGAGGTTTCGGGGGTTCAGGGGAAGGACGGGTTGGGCCCAGAGGACCAGAAATCCTGCCGCAAAGAAGAATGCATTGGAGACCAGGAGAACGGCCCCGTATTCCTTCCAGGTCATTTCATGGTCCGGGTTGATCCCTACCAAGCGGTAGAATCCCCGTTCAAGGGAAAGGTGGGGGCCTTTGTAAATCCAGGCAAGATAACGGCCTACCAGGGGGGCCAGCAAGACGGTCACTCCCAGGGAAAAAAGAATCTGGATCCAGTCGTTGGCGATCATGTCAGAGTTTCTCCGCGTTCAACAGCATATAGAACAGGTAAATGCACAATAGAAGGACTACAGGTCCCAGAATGCCCCACATCATCATTTGAGAGTCTCCAGACCGTATTAAGGAAATCAGATACGTTCAAGAAAGGTGAGGATCATACCCAGAAATCCGAACACCCCGATTCCAGTGGCCAACATCAGGAAATAATGTCCCATGACAGTTCCTTGTGTTAGGTGAAGTGCAGCAGCACCAGCGCAATGTCGATCAGTTTGATCCCGATGAACGGAACAATGATTCCTCCGAGTCCATAGATCAGAAGATTTTCCCGGAGCAGGGCGGAAGCCCCGATCGGGCGATATCGAACCCCCTTGAGGGCCAAGGGAATCAGGGCCGGAATGATGAGCGCGTTGAAAATGATCGCCGATGTGATTGCCGAAACCGGGGTCGCAAGGCTCATGATATTGAGGATTTTCAACTGGGGATAAGCCGTCACGAACATGGCCGGCAGAATGGCAAAATATTTCGCCACATCATTGGCGATGGAAAACGTGGTCAGAGCGCCCCGGGTGATCAAAAGCTGTTTTCCGATTTCCACCACTTCGATGATCTTGGTGGGATCGGAGTCGAGGTCGACCATGTTCCCCGCTTCCTTGGCGGCCTGGGTGCCGGAGTTCATGGCAAGGGCGACATCGGCCTGCGCCAGTGAGGGGGCATCATTGGTTCCATCCCCCGTCATGGCGACCAGACGGCCTTTTTCCTGTTCCTTTTTAATCAGGGCCATTTTGTCTTCTGGTTTGGCCTGGGCGAAATAATCATCCAGGCCGGCTTCTTCCGCGATGGCCCTGGCTGTCAGCGGGTTGTCCCCGGTGACCATGACGGTTGTCACCCCCATCTTGCGAAGCCGTTCAAAACGCTCTTTGAGCCCAGGCTTGATCACATCTTTCAGGTGAACGACCCCCAGGGGCTTTCGGTTCATGGCGACCACCAGGGGCGTTCCTCCGCTCCGGGCAACGCTGGAAATGCTTTCCGAGAGATCTGGGGAAAAGGGGCCCCCCACATAGGTTTGAATGGCGTCTCCCGCGCCTTTTCTGATTTCTCCGTCAGGAGTATCGACCCCGCTCATTCTTGTCTCGGGCGTAAAAGGGATGGGAATGGCCTCCGCAGGGGGATTGGAAAGACGGATATGGGTTTCGGCCAGCCGGACGATGCTTTTCCCTTCTGGGGTTCCATCCGGTAGTGAGGCGAGCCAGCTTGCCCGGATAAGGTCTTCCTCGGAGACTCCCTTGGCGGGGAGAAACTGGACAGCCTGTCGGTTTCCAAACGTGATCGTCCCGGTCTTGTCCAGGAGCAGGATGTCAATATCTCCTGCAACTTCCACGGCCTTTCCCGATTTGGCAATCACGTTGGCACGGAATGCCCGGTCAATGCCGGCAATTCCGATTGCGGGAAGAAGGCCGGCAATGGTTGTCGGGATCAGGCAGACCAAGAGGGCAATCAGGATAGTCGGGGAGCTCTTTATTCCTGAGTAAGAGGAAAATGCGGGGAGGGATGCGACGACAAATAAGAAAATCAGTGTCAGGCCGATCAAAAGGATGGTCAGGGCGATTTCGTTGGGAGACTTTTGCCGGGTGGCCCCCTCCACAAGGTCGATCATCCGGTCCAGAAAGGTTTCTCCCGGCTTGTTGGTGACCATGACCCGAATTTTTCCGGCGAGGACCCTTGTTCCCCCAGTGACTCCCGACCGGTCTCCACCGGCCTCCCGGATTACCGGAGCGGATTCTCCCGTGATGGCAGACTCATCAATGCTGGCAACCCCTTCGAGAATCTCTCCGTCCGTCGGGATAACATTGCCTTCCTCAACGATGAATTGATCCTCCCGTTTCAGTTGGTTTCCAGGAATCTTTACCGTGCCACGGGGCGTGACGAGGGAAGCGGTTGTCTCCGCTCGGGTCGACCGGAGGGAAAGGGCCTGAGCCTTGCCCTGGAGTTCGGCCAGGGCTTCCGCAAAATTTGCGAATCCGATCGTGAGCCAGAGCCATACGGAAATGGTTGTTGTAAAAAAAAGCTCTGTCGAATGGTGGATCAATGAAGAGATGGCCATCAATGTGGTGAGGACGCTCCCGATTCCAACGACAAACATGACTGGGTTTTTAGCGAGTTTGAAGGGATTGAGCATGACAATGGACTGGACAGTGGCCTCTATCATCATTTGTTTGTCCAGAATGACCTTTTTTTTCATCAGTTTCCTCAACGACGTGATGGATGGGGGATGCGATAATGACCTGCGGTCATATATAGACTGGAGGACAAGATGGGAACAATTGGCCATCTGGCCAAATCCCGTCAGTCCCCATCGTCGTGATGGATGTTGGATTGAGGGTAGAGCGCGGCGGCTGTCGATGAAAGGTTCCTGACAGGACGGTAGAAAACAGGTACGCGTTCCGGAAAGGGAGCGGGTGTCCAAGTCGAGAATGCGTGAGGCAGGGATGGATGGACTGATCCGAAAACGAAAAAGCCCTGACAGAAAAGGCCAGCGATGGATTATCAGGCAGAGATGGGAGCAAGCGAACTTCCGGAAGGAATCGGAGGGGAGACTGGGAACCCAGAGGTTACGGGAGAGCTCCGGAAATCGAAGGGGGAAGTTACCCCCTTCGACCCATTGCGATCAGGCCTTCTGCTGTTTGAGAAGGAGAGGATGAGACGGCAGGAGTTTGGGAAAGTAGCGTTGGGTGTGAGCCTCCTGAGGAGGATTTTCAGGCCAGAGTTTGACAGAGAGGGCCTGAATCATCTGGATGGTGTGCTTTTTCAAGGATGGCAGGATCTGGATGCTGTCCTCTGTTTCTGTAGTGTTTCTGGAAACACGGTCCACATCGTTTCCATCAATGGTCAGGCAATCGCCCACAGTGAGATGGGAAGGAAGCGGATCGCTTGGATCCTCCACCACGACAAATGCGCTATGTTCCCTGTGTGTCTGGACTGTACGGCCAGCAAGAACCCTCACCAGCTTTCCGGTGGGTTTCTGGCAAACGGGTTTCCCCTGGATGTCCATGGGGGCAAGATCCAACAGAAGCTTTGTTTGGTTGGAAGAGGCCAGTTTCTGGATATGAACGACCACTCCCCCAAAAACCTTGCCTGCTTTGCCGGACAGGCCATATTTGTCATCGTCCATCCCTGCGGCGAAACTTTGGGCGGTCAGGAGACCGGTCAGGGCGAGGAAGACCCCCATTCCAAGGTGGAGTGCAGGGCTGACAATGTTTTTCTGTACAACTGATTTTAGGCTATTCATCATCTTCATCATGCGTCTCATAGTTGGTTCCTCCTCTTCTGAGGTGTCACGCATAAATAAAAGCAATATATGTGCCAATTATTTCAAGTCGTTGATAAACAATGAATATAAATTTTTTCATCCTCCGTGTTCCCGTTAAGACAAACATAATTGTAATTATGTAAACATTTTTAGGCAGACATGACATGAGGTCATGACCCCATTTCCCCTGTGTTTTGTATGGGAGCCAAAGAAGTTTGTTTCCGGGACAGGTCTCAGGCCAAGTTATGGAATCGAAGGTAAATGGTTCCGGTAAGGGGAACAATCGGCCACTTGGCCGAGTAATCCGGAAGAACCATTATGATATCCTGCGGGGGTAGATGAATGTTTACAACCATGGGGAAGAGGAAAACCATTCTGTGGACGGATTCGATTGTACTCTGACCCGGGTCCGGAAAGAGATGTCTTGAACCCGGTTTGATCCTTCCGTTGAGTCTTGACCCAAATGGTTGTGAGGTTTGTTGACCTGCTCTGGGTCGGGGA
Source organism: Nitrospirota bacterium (assembly GCA_021785195.1). Taxonomy (GTDB): domain Bacteria; phylum Nitrospirota; class Leptospirillia; order Leptospirillales; family Leptospirillaceae; genus JAJYGC01. The sequence goes on along the minus strand of JAJYGC010000004.1, from coordinate 53,857 downwards.
GGGATGCAGAAATGGATGGGAGCCAGGAAGGGTTTTCGGGATTTGACCCTTTTCTGGGAGCGTTGCTTAAAATGGGCAGGGGCCGGATCAGAATCTACCTCGGTTGGGCACCCGGTGTCGGGAAAACCCGAAGAGCCCTTCTGGATCTCAATGCACTGCGAAGCCGAGGCGTGGATGTTGTGATCGGATGGATGGAGGACAAACCCCGGCCGGAAATCCGCGACGTTCTGGAACTCTTTGAATCCGTCCCCCCCCTGTGGAGGGAAAAAGGAGGTCAACTTTTTCCGGAAATGGACCTTGAGGGCATCCTGAAGAGACGTCCTGCCACCTTGTTTGTCGATGAACTGGCGCATGAAAATCCACCAGATTCCCGACACCGGAAAAGATGGCAGGATCTTGAGGAAATCCTCGAATCCGGAATCAGCGTCGTCACCACCCTGAATTCGATGCATGTCGAGGACCTTGCCGGTCCCGTTTCCCAGATCCTCGGGAGTCTCGTCCGGGAAACCATCCCGGTGGCCTTCCTGAAAAAAGCGGACGAAATTGTGGTTGTGGACGTTCCCCCCTCTGAACTCGTCGAGAGGATTCGTGACGGAAAGGTGTTTCCGGATTTTCAGGCCCAAAGTGCCTTGGAAGGCCCGTTCCGGGAGTCCAATCTGGTCAAGCTGCGGGAAATGACGCTGCAGTTTTCGGCAAAGGTCCTCGATACCCAATTGACCCGCCAAGGCGGCAAAAAAGGGGTTTGCGAACGGGTGACGGTACTGGTCTCGGATCATCCCCCCGCCCTCTCAAGGCTGGTGGATTATGGGAGCGATCTTGCCCGCAGGTTGGGAGGTGAGCTGCTCGTTCTTCACCTCAGGGGAATTTCCCTTTTTGGAACCCGTTTGCCTTTAAAAAAAGAGGCGCTGGAAGAGACTCAAAAAAAGGTGCGGGAAGCGGGCGGCAAGTTTTCCCTCCTCTGGACCCGTCATCCGGGATGGACGCTCTGGCGGTTCATTCAACGGACCCGGACGACACGTCTGGTTCTTGGGCATGCCGGAACCGCGAGGACCTGGCGAAAGTCGATGGTTCGCTCAGTCCTGAGAAATTTTTCCCGGATTGATGTTGAAATTCATCTCATTCCGGCGCTGACGGAAGTCAGTTCCAGCGATGCCCAGTCTATTGAAGTCCTGCCCATCGAACCTCCTGTCGAGTCTTTCACAGCAATGAAAGGCCGTTTTACTTTGTTCCTGGGGGCGGCGCCCGGGATCGGAAAGACATACAGGATGTTGCAGGTGGCTCAGGAACGAAAAAAATCCGGCGTCGATGTTGTCGTCGGCTATCTGGAAACCCATCGGCGGGCCGAAACGGAAAAAATGGCCGATGGACTTCGGCAGATTCCCAGAAAAGTGTTCTCTTACCAGGGTCTCGTCCTGGGAGAAATGGATATGGACGCGATTCTAAATTGTCATCCGGATCTTGTCCTGGTGGATGAGCTGGCCCACGCAAATCCCCCGGGCTACGCCCACGGAAAGCGTTACCAGGATGTCCTGAATCTCCTGGAGGCCGGAATTGATGTGTTTTCCACGCTCAATGTCCAGCATCTCGAAAGCCTCAATGACCTGATCGAGTTCCAGACGGGGATCCGCGTCCATGAAACGGTGCCGGATAGCATCGTCCTTCTGGCGGATGAGCTGGTCCTTGTGGATCTGGCTCCCGAAGCACTTCAGTCCCGTCTGGTTGAAGGCAAAGTGTACCCGATCGAAAAGGTCGAAGAGGCGCTCAGGAATTTCTTTACCAAAAACAACCTGACTGCGCTGAGGGAGCTTGCCATGAAATGTGTTTCGGAAGGAACGCGTTCCCGGGGCATCCAGACGGGGCTGGGGGGATGCCTCCTGTCCGGTGTTTCGGATCGACCCGAAGATGGGGCCCTGGTGCGAAGGGGAGCTTCCCTTGCCGACCGTCTTGGCCTTGAACTCAAGGTTCTTTTTGTCAGGAAGGAGACACAGGACGGACAATACTCCCGGAAGCTCGCGGAACTGACGCGCTCTTTGGGGGGAACCTTCCTGGAGGAAAATTCAAAAGACGGCTGGATCGAGTGCTTTGTCAGTCGATGTCGGGAAATCCATCCTAGGCTTGTTCTTTTGGGTCAGTCGGCATGGCGGCCGGGGTTTGAGTCCACGGCCGAAAGGATCGCCATGCGACTGACCGAGTTTCCCCTGTTGATTGTGCCACTGGATATCCGGGATCACCTGTTGGAATGAAGGATTGTCCGCTTCGGGCGCGCCAGAATTGTCACAATTGTGGAAAATCTTTGTTTTCATAAGGATGCTGGGATAACATCGTACAATCATATGGATCGTCTCCCGGGTCAGTCCGCATCTTCGCATCCTCAAGGGGATGTGACCTGTCCGCTGGGTGTTTGGAAGAATGTCGTGTCGCTCAGGAAAGGAGCTTGTCGATGAACAGCAGAAATGGCGTGCCTTGGGGTGCTCAGGGAATTTTCCGGGGGATCCTCCTCCTCATCGGTGTTCTTGTAATCCTATTGGGACAGGGGGCGGTCCGTTCCTCGAATGCAGCCGTACTCCCGTTGACCCTGTCTATCCAGGGAATGGGTATCGGGGAATTGTCGGGGGCCGGCACAATCCTGGATCAGCAAACCAATTATAGTGGCGCAGGATGGGGTGCGGGCATTCTGGCGACCCTTCATGTCACTGACAGTTGGGCGGTTCGGGCGCAGGGCAACTTCATCCGTCTGACGGGAACCCCGGCGATGAACCTGGTCCCGGTGACACTTGGTCTCCAGTACACGTTCCTCAATGTTCTTGATGTGGTGTCCCTGTATGTGCTGGGAGATGCCGGATACAACTATTCGTCGAGCTATGGGGGACAGGGAAACAATTTTGTCTGGGATGCCGGGATTGGCATGAATGTTGGAATCTTCTATGGAGAGATTCGATATGAAACGATTTCCGGACCGCTCCTGAGCACCCCCACCACCTCTCTGGGAGGCATCAGCTTCGTTCCGATCGTGGTTGGCTTTACCTTCCTGTGATTGCTCGGGAAATGATGATGATCGATTCCTGGGGCATTGGGAAAAGTCGGATCAATATTCTGGGAGGCCTCGATGTACAGAAAGGACCAGAACCAGACGTTTAAGGGACGTGTGAGTGTCCAAGTGTGTGGCGCTCTCGTCGGATTGCTCCTGCTTTTTGGATTCCCGATAGGGACCCATGCGGAGAACTCGTTGCCGGAATCCGGGCATCCTCCTGGATGGGAAGAGGTCCAGTCCTTGTCCAAGTGGGTGATTCCGTCGCAAAGCCGCGGGTGGGTCGGGGTCCAGGGCCATGAACGAGATAAACCAATGACGGTCACCCCAGGAAATCGGTTTCTTCGAATCCTGGGATCCCACGCCCATTGGTATTTTGATCGACAGAACGGGTTGGGTCTTTCAGACAGTCAAAAACAAAGGGTCATCCAAGTTCTCATCCGGACCAGGAATCGGCTTGTCAGACTGGATGCGAAGGATCTTTTCCTGGTCCAGCGTTTTGAGGCGGCGGTGGCGACACCGTCGGTGGATGTCGCACTCCTGGGACGCCTGAATGAACGGATAGGAGAGATCGAAGGGGAAGAAGGAGGCATCTTCATGGGGGCCCTGGAAGCGCTTCAACAGGTTCTGCTGCCCGGACAGAGAAAGATCGCAGTTGCCAAAGGACATACTGAGATCCCTCCCTTATCGGTTGATTTATCGAGTGCAGTGTTCTTTGCGGACCGCATTCTTGCAATCCGATGGAATCGTCTTCAGAGCGGATTTACCGCAAGCGACGGGTCGGCCGAAACCAAAGCCCTCGCGTCATATGAAAATGGGCGAAAGGCCATTCTCGCCCTCGGTATGGAAAAGACAGCCTGGGATAAGAAAGCCGGTGATCTCTTGAGCCGGCCGGTCGTGGACCTGAAATCGCTGGGGGCTGTCGAAAAAAAGGCCGGTCCGATCGAAGGGCAATTCTGGGAAGCATTGATCAGGGCGGTGGGGTCACTGAACCCATCTTCCATCCGCTAGGAAAGGGAGCTTCCCCGGAGGTTTCCCAAGAGATCTCCGGGATGGTCCTGTCGCCAGGTGTTTCTACGGGAGCTTCCCCGGGTGCACCTTGTGTTCAATAACCGGAGTCATGATCCGGAATGGCTCCCGCATCCTCGTCTCTCACCCGACTCAACGCAGACCAGTCCCATTCTCCATAGCCCCTGTTGATTCCCGCCAGAAGTCCGGACCGAAGAAGGTCGGCGAGCGGAAGAGGAACCTCCAGCCGGTCCGCTTCCGTGGAGACAAGTCTCATGTCCTTGAGTCCGAGTTTCAAATTGAATCCGGCGGGTTGGTAGGATTCCCGGGCCATCAGGTTTCCGTAATTCTGGAAGACGGGGGAGCGATAAAGAGCCGTATTCAGAATTTCAACCAGGGTTTCGGGTGGAATCCCCACCTTCCGGGATAGGGAGAGGGTTTCTGCCAGTGTTTCCAACAGTCCCCCGAGCGTAAGGTTTCCCAGAATCTTGACCCAGTTGGCCTGGGCAGGATTTTCTCCGACCTGATAGAGGGTTGAGCCGAGGGCGCGGAAAAGGGGATCAAGTGATTCCAAAGTCTTTTTGGGGCCCGCTGTAACGATAGTCAGGGTTGCGGATTGGGCCCGGTCCGGTCTTCCAAACACCGGGGCCGAAACGAGTGTCTGTCCTTTTTGAGCATGTTGCTGAGTCAGTTTTTCCACAAATGTGGGACTCAGGGTTCCCATCGAAACATGGATGCCACCTTCGAGCAGTCCATCCAGGATTCCCGACGGGGATTCGCAGACGGAACGCACGGCCTCGTCATCCTGAAGCATGGTCACGACAATCCTGTGATTTGAAATCGCTTCGGATAGGCTTCCCGCCATCCGTCCACCAGCCTCCAAAAGTGGTCTGGCCCGTTCCGGCGTCCGGTTGTAGACGGTCACGGGCCATCCGGAGGCGATGAGATTCGAGACCATGGGGAACCCCATGTTCCCGGTGCCCACCCAAGTGATGGATTCCTTGGCAAAACGTTCTTCCGGGAGTGAGGTGTCGCGGGATTTTCCGGAATTCATGAGCCCGTTTCCCGGGCTCCAAGCGTTTTCAGATCCTTGAGAATTTCCCCGGCATGACGGTCGGGATCCACGTCCAGATAACGCTTGACCAGAATCCCTTGTGGGTTTATGAGAAAGGAGTATCGGTGATCCAGGTTCAGGAATCCGCCTGCCGCCCCGTATGTCCGGGCAATGGTTCCAGTGTGGTCTGCCAGGAGAGGGAAGGGTATATGATACTTTCGGGCAAACCGTTCCTGGCGGTTCTGTGTATCCATGCTGACACCCACGACATCCGCCCCCAGTGCCTTGAGCTTGAGAATCCCGTCACGGAACGCGCAGGCCTCCTTGGTGCAGCCTGGCGTGTCGGCCTTGGGAAAGAAATAAAGGACCAGCCAGTGGCCATGGTAGTCGGTGAGGGTGTGGGTCGTGCCGTTCTGGTCTGTTCCCTGGAAGGCAGGAGCCGGTTGTCCCTGTCCGGGGACCGGCAGGGCCTGGCTTTGGCGGGTGTGGAACAACGCCCCCAGAAAAAATGCCATTCCAATGACCGCAACGATGATTGAAAGGCGATTGGAGCGGGTGAAGCCGGTTCGGGGTGGCGGGTTCATGGGTTCTCCCTTGGTGGGGGGTAATGGAAAATCATCAAAATAAGGGCTTTCGGGGAAGGGATTTGTCTCTCCCATCTTGTGAAACCCCGGGCCGTTTCTGTCAGTCAGTCCGGGTCATCCCGGGGAATTCCCTTCGGAACTTTCCATGCCATGACTTAACCGGATTGACCCTTGATATGAAACCGAATTTTCTCTGAGTATGAATTTATGGTAATCCCCGAAATACCCCAGTTCAAGATCGAACACCTCTCCGCACCAGTTGCGGGGAGAGCTCCTGATTGGTTCTTGCTGCGCGCTTTTGGTAAAACCCATCATGCGATTCTCCCGGGATTCATCCCAGAATCAAATGGAGGATTTTCCAATCCGCATGTATTCCTTCATGATGCAGCGATCCATGACGATTTCGAGTCCCATATCCTTTGCAATGCGGTATCCTTCCGGGCTCTGGATGCCCTCCTGAACCCAAATGCGGCTGATCCCTTTGCGATGGGCTTCTTTGATGACGTCCGGAATATCCGAGGCTTTTCTGAAAACAACGCACAGGTCGGGAGTGACGGGCAAGCTTTCCAGTGATGGATGGCATTTGACATGGCCGACGGATTCCAGTGTCGGATTGACGGGATAGACTTGATATCCATGGTCCTGGAGGTAACTCGACACAGTGAGGCTCGGCCTGCCAAGTTTGTCTGAAATGCCAACGACAGCGACAGAACGGCTTTCGGACAGCATTTTGGACATGATTTCATCGGAAACGGAAAATTGCTCTATCTTTGATGGCATGGAGGACATGCTGAAGCTCCCGGTATAGGGTTGAGGTCGGATCCACCCTGGATCCTGGTCGAACGAGAATCCAGATTTTCCTGCATCCCGGCCGCGATGGCAAGTCCAAGGAAATTCCCCATGAAGTCGCCCGGAACAATCGCTGGGGTGTTTCATTGCCGGCAGGTCAATCCAAAAGTGGCGGTCCGAAAAAGAATGAAATGAGAGGCCCTCAGGTAGCATGTCCATGGGGTCAGAAATATCCCAGAAACGGGTCGGTTTTGATTCGTTCCTCCAAAACTCCGGCACTCATGAGGGCTGTCTTGAAAGAACTCACCATGGAAGGAGGTCCCGCAATATAAAAAAGTCCATCCTTGGCCTTCTCCCCGATGGTTTCAAAAAGTCGGCTTGGGGTCAGGTGGCCGACTTCCACTCCCCTTGGAAGCAGAGTGGATGCCTGCGATACAAGCTGGTCGAAAAAGAAATTCTTGTGGGTCCGGGAAAGCTCCTCGAACTCGTTTCGAAACGCTGAATCCTCCAGATCATGGTTGGTTGTGAACAGGAAGAATGAAATGGCCTCGTTTTGTGGCAATGCTTCGAGCAACATGCTTCTGAACGGGGTGATGCCGATTCCTCCTGCCACAAATACGATGGGCTTCCTCCATGAAAGCTGGCGTGTGGTCGCCGGAAATTCTGGGAGGCAAAACTCACCCATTGGTCCGGAAAAGAGGATGGGAGCACCGTCCGGGATTTCCTCCAGACATTTCTTGAAGGCGGACCCGGTCAGTCTGGTGGCAAATGACAATAATGGGAGTTCCCGGGGGGGAGAGACGATGGAGAAGTTCCTTCCGTTTCCTTTTACGTCCGTGAGTGGTGGATCTTTCCATTCCAGGTAGGCATATTGCCCCGGGGTAAAAGTTCCAAGAACTCCGGAAGGGAGTTCGACCTGGAACATGAGGGTCTTTCTGGCCACATACCCGACTCTGTGAAAAATCCCACCCGTTTCCATGAGCCCTCTCCCTTGACAGAGACATCCTTGATCTGAAACGCACCCATGAAGTTCAAGATCCTGTTCGCCTCCCCCTCAAATCTTCACTCTTTAAGTTTTCGATAAAGTTTACCATAGGGGATGCCCCCCTTCAGGGGATAAACGGATCAAGTTGGGTAAGGCTGAAGTGGCCTTGTATATTTCTGGTCCTTTCTGGGGCATCTGTCATCCAGTCCTGTGACGGGGTTCACTGCAATGGGAACAAATCCAGCGCATGATGCCAAGCGAGGAGGATTACAAGATGATCAATATGCGGGCTGGATACAGGTCATTTGCAACGAAGATCGTTTCAACGGACACGGCCCCGGACTTTTTCAATATCCGGAGGGTGCGTTCCCTTGAAGGCGTATTATTGTTGTTGCTGGGAGTTGTTGTTTTTTTTCTGATCATTCGGGCCTGAAAAAGCTAAATTGTTGCTTCCTAGTCCGGTGGGGAGGATGTTGGCCCGCCGGATTTCATGCTGGAATGCCGTTCGGTCTAGGGGAAGATGGAAACGTGTTTCCGGAAGACGAGAGTTCCCTTTATTTATTAATGGGTTTTTTGTTCTCGCAATGTTTTTCCGCCCCATCCCTTCATGAGTCTCCCGCTTGGGATCCGTATGATCCCGGTGCTCCGATGATAGGGAATAAGCAGAGCAAGCAGGTTTCTGGCGATAAGCAAATCGAGCTCCCGGTTAAAGCTACTGTTCTTTTCATGGGTACCTTATTTCCTGACAGAAAAGCGTTTTCCTCCTACGACTTCCTTTAGTGTCACCTTCCCTATCCTGAGAAATATGCCCCGCCCCATTGCCCTGATCGGTTATTCATTGATATTGATCACCTCCAGAAGATTTCCTCCGAAATCCGGTTCAGAATAGGACAAATGTCCTGCAGCCGTTCCCGGAGCGGGGACAGAAGGAAGTTTGGTGGAGATGGTCCCGGGTTGTCGAAAAATAACTTTTGACATTGGTCGTAGGCGCAAAATTTGTGAAAAATGATTTTGGGAGTTTTGAGTTTTCAGATAATGGCTGAATTTGGCTTGTAGGCTTCGTTTTGATGGCGCGCCTGGAGAGATTTGAACTCCCGGCACTCGGAACCGGAATCCGATGCTCTATCCGGACTGAGCTACAGGCGCATCCTTTTGGTCTGAAGCATCCTATCCGAATTTGGCTCAGGTTTCAAGAAATGAGAGGGCTAGCGGGTTAAGCCGCTCCGGACCATTCTCCCTGAAAGAGCGCTGTCCGGGTGACACCTCCCACAAGCTCATGGGGATTAAGTTCGGAGACGACCGGAAGCAAGTCCAGATCGTGTTGGTTCATTTTCTGGATTGCGTCCTGGATTGTGTCATGGCTGGTGACGGTAATCACCGGGGTGGCCATGATTTCTGAAACAGTCAAATGGGGCCACTCTTCTTCGGGAATCCGGTCGATATCCAGGACGGACAGCATTCCGACCAGTTCTTTTTTTTCATCGAGCACGGGATAGGTGCGAAGAAAATATTTCAGAAGGTAATTCTGTTTGAATTCCTCCAGTGTGATGTTGGAGGGGACAAAAATGATCTGTCGGGTCATGGCGTGGGTGACTTTTAGGTGAAACCTTCTGGCCAGATGGATGTCTTCCCGTTCACGCTGGTGGGAGGAGATGGAGGAAGGGCCAGAGGCAATATAACTGAAGACAGTGCAGATGAGCCCTGGAATCAGGTAGCCGGAGCTGTGAGTGGTTTCCGCAATGAAGACCACGGCAGCCAGCGGGGTCTTGTACCCAGCAGCCAAAAAACCGGCCATCCCCATGACCACGCCAAAATCAAATGGCTGGATCTGTGCCAGGTTGGAGACGATGCCTCCTGTGACCGCTCCGAGGCAAAGGAGTGGAAAGAAGGAGCCGCCCATTCCCCCGGCAGAAAAAGTGAAGATGATCGCAGTGACTTTCAGGAAAAACAGGATGAACAGGTTGATGATGGTATCCGGAACGGACAGGAGGTATTGAATGAAGATATACCCTGGTCCCAGCGGCAGGGCTTCTCCGAAATGCTCTGTCGCAAGATATCCGGTGGAGCCCAGAATCAGGGCGGCCAGGAAATTTCTGGGTGTCAGCTGGTTGGGGCCGGCAAGGAACCATGTTTTGGTCTGGCGATAGATCCGGAGGAAGTACTTGCTTAAAAACCCGCAAACAAGGCCGATGACGATGACCAGAATGAGGTCTTTCGTGTGAAACTGAACTTTGCTGGCCATGCTGAACAGGGGGTGGGAGCCTTTCATGGTGATCATGACGATATAGGAGGAAACCGAAGCGACCAGAGTTGGGATCAGGGCATTGGGAGCCAGATCGCTCTTGTAGGGGACCTGAAGGATGAAGATGGTTCCGGTCAGGGGGGCCTTGAACATGGCGGAAAGCCCCGCGCCGGCCCCTGCAAGCAATAGCGTCCGCTGGTCTTCGAAAGGAATGTTGAGTTTCCCCATGATCAATTCGGCGATGGAACTGACCATTCCTCCGAGATAGGTGGAAGCTCCTTCAAGACCGGCACTTCCCCCAAAACCCAATGTCGCGATATAGGCCGGAATCTTGTAGGGGGTCTTCGAAAGGGGCAGACGACCCCGATATTCGTGGTAACTTTTGACGACTTCCTCCGTCCCGCCAATCCCGTCCGTTTTCCCATAAATGAGGATGATCCGGGTCAGCAGGACCCCGATCATCGGAATGAAGATGACAACAATCCCATCCTTGAAGTAAGTGTTGTAAAGGGTCAGGAATAAAAGTTCGTAGACGAGAGACTCTAGCAGGGAGACAAGAAGCCCGGTGATCACCCCAATCAGGAGGGAGAGGAGGAGCACGCGCCAGAAGCGGTTCAGCCTTCGGGTTTCGTCAAGAAATCGGATCCAGAGGTAGCGGATTATGTTGGGGCGTGTTTTCAAGGGTCTGTCTTTTTGAGGATGACGGCCACCCCAAGACAGACCAGAAGAATGCCTGCCCATCGCATGGGGGGAATCGTCTCATGAAGAAGAAACAATGCGGTGACCGGGGTCAGGATGTAGCCGACCGAGGTCAGTGGAATGATGAAGGAAACCTCTCCAAAGGAAAGAAGTTCCATCAGGATGCCAAAGTGGAGTGCTTCAAGGGCTGTCCCCAAAAGGACCAGAGGGGTCCCGACGATTTGTAGAAAGACCCCTGTGACATGGGATGCCGTGAGAAACGGTGAAGCCGAGCCGGCTGTCAGGAGACCTTTCTTGATAAATACGAATCCCCACGCTTCCGAGCCGAGACCGATCGCCATGAGAATGAAAACATACCAAAGGGGTCTTTTAAGGGATTGCGTCAATGGTTCACCTTTTGCGGGGGTTTGATCGGTTCCGCAAGTGGGTTCGGGTTTTGCTCCATATTTTTGACATGATTGAAGTATAGAAAGAAACAACTCCAAAAGGAATCATTTTTCTTGACTGTCTCCGACATCTTTGATGGAGGGACTGGAAAAATGGGCGTGTTCCCCCAGGAAAGTCAATGGTGTTGGCCACTTTTCTGGGTGTGTTGGGTGGGATGGGTCCATGAAAGGGGATTCCCCAAGGCCTGTTTTCAGATCCATATTAATTGTGTCGAGATCTTAACTAAGAATTGATTGACATTAAGGGATTGATTGTGGAAAGCTGGATTGCAAATGGGGGGGGAGATGGAACAAGGTTCGGAGGAAGGGGTTCTGAAAGCATTGCGGACAGCGCTTGCTGGCGGGGGGTTCAGGCTGACCCAGCAGCGCTTGTCGATTTACAAGGCCCTTGAATCCTCAGGGTCCCATCCGTCCTGTGAAGACCTGTTTCGGAAGCTCCGGACCTCAATGCCTTCCCTGTCAATGGATACGGTGTACCGGACCGTGGGGACTCTTGAGCAGTCAGGCATGATCCGCAAGATTGTCTCAATGGACGGGGTCCAGCGATATGATGCCAATCTGTCCAACCATCATCATTTTGTATGCGAGCGTTGTTTCGGTGTTTGGGATATCGACTGGGAGGCATTCGATCTGTTCCCTCTGCCGGAAGACCTTTCAGCTTTGGGTACGATGCGAACATGCCAGGTCGAATTCAAGGGAATATGTTTGAAGTGCGGGTCGTTGGGATCGGGTTCATGGGGCTGAGCCTGTATAAAGGATCTGGAGAGGAAACGGAATGCCATTTGGAGAGGTCGCCATGAATAAGTTTTGGACTTTGCTGATTTCCCTTTCTTTTGTTTCGGTCATGATGATTCTGCCATGCTCCCAGTCTTGGGGAGAATCCCTTTCGGCCCTCCCACCGGCACCTCCAGTGCCTTCAGGAAATCTCCAGACCGCCGCCAAGGTCGCCCTCGGAAAAACCCTGTTTTTTGACCCGAGACTGTCAGTCAATGGGTCTGTGAGTTGTGCTTTTTGCCATGTGCCAACGGCTGGATACGGAGACCCCAAGCCGGTTTCCCTGGGCGTGGGTGGGAAAAGGGGGGGGAGAAATGCGCCATCGGTCCTGAATGCGGCCTATTTTCCCCTCCAGTTCTGGGATGGTAGGGCCGGGAGCCTGGAGGAGCAGGTCATCGGTCCCCTGACGAATCCGGTCGAAATGGCCGACCCCAACTATCAATCGATCGTGGCACGCCTCAATAAGATTCATGTCTATAGGGTGAGGTTTCATCAGGTGTTCGGGTCGGGTGTTTCCATCGACCATATCGCTCAGGCCATCGCGTCTTTCGAGAGAACGCTCGTGACTCCGAACAGTCCCTATGACCGTTTCATGATGGGGGAGACAAATGCCCTGTCTCCCGCCCAGAAACGGGGGCTGGCCATTTTCGAGGGGAAGGGAAGGTGTGCTGTCTGTCATAATGGCGCTCTGCTGAGCGATGGGGCGTTCCATAATCTTGGGGTGCCCCAGGTGGGGACGAGCAGCGTGGATGTCGGTCGCTATGCTGTGACCCATAACATGTCGGATAAAGGGCGCTTCAGGACACCGACGCTCCGCAATGTTGCCTTGACGGCTCCCTATATGCATGATGGTGCTTTCCGGACACTTGGCGAAGTGGTGGACTTCTATGATGCTGGTGGAGGAAAGACTCCTTATGCCAAGGATGTCCTCATCGCTCCTTTGCACTTGTCGAAACAGGAGAAATCCGATCTGGTTTCGTTTCTGAACTCCCTGTCCGGGGAGACGGAAAAGCAGAAGTCCTATCATGCCTCCCGTTTCCATTAGGGAGACCGATGGGGATTTTAATTATGTTGTTTGACATGCGGTCCCCGTCTTGGAGACCGCTTTGGTGACCCTTGAAAGGAGTTAATGATATGGTTCCCCTGATTGGCCAGATGGCCCCTGATTTTACTGTGACAGCCGTGATGCCGGACAATTCCATGAACGATAAATTCCAGTTTCACGAATATCTGTCAGGTTCTTATGGGCTCCTGTTTTTCTGGCCTCTTGATTTCACTTTTGTGTGTCCGACGGAAATTCTGGCCTTTGATCATCGGATGAAGGCATTTGAAGAGAAAGGCGTGAAGGTTGTCGGGGTCAGCGTTGATTCAGCCTTTACCCACATTGCCTGGAAGAAGACTCCGGTGGAAGAGGGCGGGATCGGGCCTGTCCGCTTTCCGATCGTGGCAGACCTTTCGAAGTCCGTTTCCCGTTCCTACGGGGTATTGTTGAATGAATCCGTGGCATTTCGGGGAACCTTCCTGATTGATCGGAAAGGCGTTATTCGCCACTATGTGATCAATGATCTTCCTCTGGGACGAAATGTGGATGAAGCCCTTCGAATGGTGGACGCCCTCCAGTTCTTTGAAGAGAATGGAGAAGTGTGTCCTGCGGGATGGAACAAGGGACAGACCGCGATCAAGGCCAGTGAAGAAGGTATCAAGAGTTATCTGAAAAGCCACGCCAAGGCCCTTTAGGGGCCTTCAGCCCTTTCTTCCGGCACCGGTCTTTGATTGGTGCTGGTTCCGGGGCGAGAGAAATAATGGCATTGGACGTGTCTCTGGATCAATCATCCGTTGAAAGGGCAATCGGTTGGCACTTCTTGAAAAGGCGAACGGCGAGCTTCTGACCGAAATTGACGATATTGCCGACATTCTCCTGCCGGCCGGGGTCTCTCTGGAGTCATGGCCTGTCCTTCGGACGAGTGAGCTCAAGACCCTGCTGTCCTCACCGGGGTTGACGGATGCGGAAAAAGAGGCAGTCCTTTCGGGATGCGATGTTTATTTCAATCGTCTACGGGAATCACTGGGCTACCAGAGCCGGGACCTTGTGGTTCTGTTTCCTGAAACCCCCGGCTTGGATGACCTTCTGGCCAAGTTTCACCAGATCCATTTTCATGAAGACGACGAAGTCCGCTATATTCTGGATGGGGAAGGGGTATTCGGATTTGTTCTGCCGGGGGGGGAGCAGGTGGCCCTTCTGGTTGAGCCGGGGGATTTTATTCATGTTCCCAAGAATGTTGAGCACTGGTTCCATCTGACAGCCAAGCGCCGGATCAAGGCGGTCCGGTATTTCACCTCAACGGCAGGCTGGGTCCCGGTCTATACGGAGACCCGGCTTATGCTCACCCATCCTTTTTCCTGATCCTTGATGCCCTGGATCGACATTACCTACCGGTTCCCAGCAGGAGTGGACGGTTCGCATGAAGCCCATGTCATTGCCGTAGGGCAGACAGCGGGGACATGGGGTCCCGAATGGGAGAATCGATCCGGACAGATCAAAAGCCACCTTGCCCAAGTTCAGGATGTGGTGCGACAACCGGACGGAACATCTCTCGGGGTTGTCCGTTTCCCGCTCTCGAACTGTCCGGAAGGAATCGGAAGTCTTTTGACAATGGTCTACGGAAAATATTCTCTCTCAGGGCCGGCCCGAATTGTCAAAATGGTTCTTCCCGGTGGGTGGGGGATCCCCTCCAGATTTGGCATTGAGGGAATACGCCGATTGACGGGAGTGGAGGACCGTCCGCTTTTCATGGGAATCTTCAAGCCCTCTCTTGGCTTGAGCCCTTCCGATCATTCCAGGATCCTTGAGGAAGCGGGGATGGCTGGGCTTGACATCATCAAGGATGACGAGATTCTTCCGGATCTCCCGGAATGTTCTGCCCTCGAGCGTCTTCGGGCCTGCAGGCCCGTTCTGGAGAAGATTCTGAAATTTCGGAAGTCTCGCGGGCTCAGGGAGATGTTGTATGCCATCAACCTGTCAGGACGGGCCGATACCCTTCTGGAGCTTGCCCGCCGTCTTGTGGCGGAAGGGGCGAATGCCCTGTTGCTCAATGTCCTGCCCTATGGATTTCCGGTTCTTGAGGCTCTGGCTTCGGATCCCCTAGTCCAGGTCCCTCTTTTTGTCCATCCTGCTTTTTCCGGTGCAATCAGCGGTTCCCGGGACTGGGGACTGGACCATTCGGTCACTCTGGGAACGCTGGCATCGGCTGCAGGGGCAGATGCGGTCTTGATCCCGACCCATTATGGTTCACTGCCTTTTTCTCAGGAAGAGGAAGGAAAGGTTCGGGACATCCTGTGGCAAAAAGGGGTTTTCCCAGTTCCGTCTGCGGGAGTGCATCCGGGTGTCCTTCCCCGAGTGATGGGCGATTATGGCAAGCAAGCCATCTTGAATGCAGGAACCGGGATCATGGACCACCCTGGAGGGGTTGCCCAGGGGGTTCAGGCTTTTTACGAAGCACTGGCCAGGCACATGAATCAACAGTCCTTCTTCCTGGAGGATCTTCCGGAGGGTCCTTTGAGGAAGGCTGTCAGAAAGTGGGGCGCGTGAATCGGGCTGTTTTCTCCGATTTTGACGGAACGATCACTGCACAGGAATCCTTTGTGCGGGTTCTCGAGATCTTCGCTCCGGAAGAGTCCAGGCGATTGATCCCCAGGATGTACGACCTCAGCCTTTCCCTGCGTGAAGGGGTTCGCCTTTTGCTAGAGTCCATTGAAAGCCGGCACTATCCCGAGATGCTGGATTCGGTGAGCCGGACGCCACTTCGTCCGGGCTTTGAAGAATTTCTGTCTTTTCTGGAAGACCGTGGCATCCCTTTCATCATTGTGACCGGAGGGATTACCGCATTTGTCCGTGCGACATTGGGTCCCCTTGAAAAGCGGGTGCATGCGATTTTTGGTGCGGATCTGGATACGGGCGGACCCACCCTCAAGCTGCACTCCGATTGGGAGGCAGGAACGGAGCTTGTATCCAAACCCCTGGTCTTGGAAACGGTCAGAAAAGTCCTCCCGGTCGATCTTCCGGTCATCATCGGGGATTCTGTGACGGACCTTGAGTTGTCGATGGCATGTCCGGTTGTCTTTGCCCGGGATCGATTGGCAGGGTATCTGGACCAAAGGGGAAGGATGTATTACCACTACGAAGATTTTATGGAGATTCAAAAAATCTTTCAGGAAAAGATTCTCAGGTGATCCCCAAGACTCCATTCGAAGGAGACCGATGGGACCATCAGCTCCTTGATCACGCCTCCCGTTTCTACCGGAATGGCTGGGTTGTCGGAACGTCGGGCAATTTGTCCATCCGTCCGCCGGGGGAGGGGATTCGGATTACTGCCAGTGGACGCCACAAGGGAGCGCTTGGGATTGGGGATTTGTTGAGTGTGGACAGTGAGGGCCGGGTCTTTCCAGAAACCCTGTCCAGGCCATCGGCGGAGATTGCCCTGCATCTGGCCATCTATCGTCAAATAAGGGATGTGGGAGCCGTCTACCATGTCCATACGGTCGAATCCAATCTTGTTTCATTGTGGGCCACAAACGGAGAGCTTCACCTTCCTCCCCTTGAAATGCTGAAAGGACTCGGAATTTCCGGGAACTGTCTTCCTCCTCCCCTTCCGGTTTTTGAAAATGACCCCGATGTTTCCCGGATCGCCCAGCAGGTGGATGAATATCTTGGCCGAAAAGAAGGTCTCCGGTTGCCAGGGTTCTTGATCCATCTTCATGGTCTCACCGTCTGGGGGAGAACCCCGGAGGAGGCCTTCAAGCATGTGGAGCTGTTCGATTTTCTGTTCCGTTTTCAGGTCATGTCCAAGTCTGTTGGGAAGGGATCATGAGCCGCCCAAAGGCCCTTTGGTCAAGGGGTCCGGAAGATCTCCTCCCGGAATGAGTGACAGGTTTTGGGTAGGGACGAATCCGGACAGCCTTAGTTTCACCAAACCATGGGGTGGATGTATGATCGGAAAAACGGCATGCCGTTCAGTTTCACCTTGCCGGTGCACCCTTCGGGGAGAGGCAGAATCTGGTCGAAACATTCTTTGAGCATTTTCCGGTGACTGATCTCTAGGTTTGCCAATGGGAAATGGGAAGGTTGTCCAGTAAGGAATGGGGGATCGACAGGAAGAATGTGGGTGGGCGCAGGGAAACCTCTGGCCATTGCTGACGCCATTCAAATCCTGCCGTGTAAAACAGTCCCAGAACAGACAGGAAGAACAGGAGAATTCGGAGGGAGGCCTGGGCGGGAGTGTTCTCATAACGCCCTTTCCAGACAGCATGCGCGATCCACAGGAAAAATCCGGATATGAGGATTGTCATGCCTGAACCCAACAACGACTCCTATAGTGACTCGAACTGGATGTCCGGGCAACGGGCCTTCCAATGATTGCAAATTGGTCTGAAGCCATTTCATTATATCGGAGAGTTCAGCTTCGTCCAACGCCCTTCAGGGGGATTGTGTTTACCAGGTTTCTGGGGTAAAGGGGGGCAATTTGGCGGTTTTCGATTGCGATACCATTGTTGTGGGTGGAGGCATTTCCGGACTAGGGGCGGCAATGACCCTCAAAAAAAGGGGTCAGACGGTCCGTCTGCTGGAATCAAGGGGGTATCTGGGTGGAGCGATGCTCACCGTCCCCGATCAGGGGTACCTTTTGGAATTTGGTCCGAACAGCCTGATGGTGACTCCGGACGAGCCCCTGATGCAATGGATCCGGGAAACCGGGATTGAAGGCCACATCATTCCGACGTCCGGTACAGGAAAAAACAGGTTTGTCCTGAGGGAGGGAAACCTCCTTCCACTCCCCCTTTCAGTTGCTTCGTTCATCCGTTCACCCCTTCTTTCATGGAAAGGAAAACTCCGACTCCTGAAAGAGTGGGGGATTCCACCAAAAACAGACGGAATGGAAGAAACCCTGGGGCATTTTGTCCGTCGGCGCTTCGGGGAGGAAGCGCTCCGCTATCTGATGGACCCCTTCGTCAAGGGGATTTATGCGTCGGACCCCGATCTGCTTTCGGTCGGGGCAGCGTTTCCGATCCTCAGGGACATGGAGCGTCATCACGGGGGGGTTTTCCGCGGGATGCTCTCCCGGTTGATCAGGAAGAAAAAATCCCGTTCGACCAATTCCTACCCTGGGCTCTTTTCTTTTCCGGCGGGGGTTGGAGAGATGGTGTCCGCCTTTGAAGCCTACATGGGTGACGATGCTGGAGTCCACGCGGAAGTCACGAAGTGGACGATGATGGAGGAGGGGGGATTTCAGGTCGGTCTCCAATATGACGACCAGGAGTACTACATCACCTCACGGAATCTGGTGCTGGCGACTTCGGCGCCCGATGCCGGTGAAATTCTGGGGCCTTTCCTGGAAGGGACTTCCGAACTGCTCAAATCCATTCCATATGCGCCGCTGGCGAGCTGCTATGTGGGCTTTTCCAGAGAAAAGGTTACCCATCCCCTTGATGGGTTCGGAGTCCTATGTCCGACGGCGGAAAGCCGGAAAATCCTGGGTGTTATTTTTTCTTCGTCCCTTTTCCCGGGACGTGCCCCTGAAGGAAAGGTTCTGCTGACAGTCTTTGTGGGGGGGATGACCGGACAAAAACTGGCGCATGCGTTCGATGAAGACCTGGAGCGGATTGTTCTGGGAGAACTGAAGGATCTGCTGGGGATCGTTGGCCGTCCCGACTTTTTCAGGATTCATCGGTGGGAAAGGGCCATTCCCCAGTATGTGCTCGGTCATGAGGACAGAGTCCGGAGAATCCGGGCGGGCCTTCCTCCCCACATTCGGCTCGCGGGCAATTATCTTGAGGGGGTTTCAGTTGCGAAGGCGTTTGCCTCAGGAGTCAGGGCGGCGGAAGAGATCCTGTCCCTCTGATCAAAAGGACGGGTTCACCCGGTGAGGGGATCCCGCATCTTAACCGCCGGGGTCCGGAAAGGAACACCTTAAGTGAGGGTTGCGCCTTTCCTATCCACACCGTGGTTTTCCCTGAACGCTGTGAAACGAACGGTCTTCCATCCTGTAGAGGGTCAGCCGGCCGGTACGATAACACCCTGTGTCGATCAGGATGATGCCGGGCCTGTAGGTCTGGCCTTCGGGAACAATATTGTGTCCGGAAATGACGGTTCTTTGGTCATATGAAGGATAGATCTCTGGAGGTCTGGCCCAGAGACAAGAATGGAACCCTGTGGAGCTTTCAACCCGTTTGGAGCAGAGGTCGGGATCGCCCCAAATGCTCTGACGGATGCGGGGGAGCGCTCCATGGACCAGAATGAGCGAGTCCAGCGGCAACACCAGCGGCCAGGAGGCAATCCATTTCAAAAGCTCGTCGGACTTTGGGGATTTCTCCAAAGCGTCAACCGTCACGCCTCCGCCAAATCCTGAATCGAGATACCCCGTCCCATGGCGTTTGGGATCCTTCAGATAGGCAATAAGGAGTTCTTCGTGGTTTCCCAATAGGGGGAAGAACCATCCGGATCTGGCCCCCTCATATAAAAACTCCAAGGCTTCCACGGTTTCTGTCCCACGGTCAATAACATCCCCCACAGAATAAAGAATATCGACTTTGGGATCAAAGCGGACGCTTTTGAGCAGAGACTCCAAAATCCTGGCCTGTCCATGAAGATCTCCAAGTACATAGGATGCCATCAAAAGTCCGATTCGAGAAGGTTCAAGGGATTGAGAGAACGATTTTTCCGGACGTATGCCCAGACTCGATCAATTCGTGGGCGTCCCTGATCTGTTCCAGTGGGAAAATGTGGGAAATGCGCACTTTAAGGGCCCCTCTGGCACAAAGTTTGGCCCCCGATTCGAGGATCCGGGCTTGCCTCGCCTGTTCCTCCTGTCTCCCGAGCAGCATGGGAGACAGGACGAGAACATAATGAACGGACAGGTTTTTTTTCTTGGCGTGCAGAACGGAGGTCAGGGGGCATGTCGGTTCCAGTAGGGTCACGACGTGGCCATAAAGGTCCATGGCTTCGAAGGAACGGCAGAAGATATCTCCTCCCAAGGGATCCAGCAGGAGGGAAACCCCTTTGCCTTCTGTCAGCCGGAGGGTTTCCTGGATGAAATCGGTCCGTTCGGGATCGATGATGTGACTGGCGCCGTCTTTTTCTGCCTGATGGGTTTTCTCAGGCCCCCTGACCGTTGTGATCACCCTCAT
Organism: Nitrospirota bacterium; assembly: GCA_021785195.1. Taxonomy (GTDB): domain Bacteria; phylum Nitrospirota; class Leptospirillia; order Leptospirillales; family Leptospirillaceae; genus JAJYGC01. The sequence goes on along the minus strand of JAJYGC010000004.1, from coordinate 34,070 downwards.
TCCAAAATTCTGTGCGAGCTGAATTGCGATATGTCCGACCCCACCCGCCCCGGCATGAATCAGGACAGTAGAGCCCACGGGAAGGGGCCCTGGACGGGTAAGGGACTCCCATGCGGTGAGCAGCGGGATCGGAAGGGCCGCCGCTTCTTCCATGGTGAGGGATGGCGGAATGTGTGCCGCGACCCATTCCGGGACGGTTGTCCATTCCGCGTAGGTCCCTGGCGCAAGGCCCACCCCCCCATGCATGAAGAAGACGGGATCCCCTGGCTTGAACTGTGTGACGCTGGATCCGACCTCCGAGACGATTCCGGCTCCATCGCATCCCAAAACCGCTGGGAGGTCTTTCGGAAACAATGTCCCGTTCATTCTCATCTTGTAATCGACAGGGTTGATGCCAGCAGCGTGAAGCCGGACGAGCATGTGGCGCGTGGAGGGGAGGACCGGCTTCGGGATCTCCTTAAAGTCCAGAAACTCTCGCCCTCCCGGCTGGCTTAGAAGAACTGCTTTCATGGAAAAGCCCGGCTGGCCCCGGAAGGAGCGATCGTTGTCATCCTGCCGGCAGGAGGCTCTGGACGGACCGGATTGTGTTCCGGATGCTGGAGGTCGCATCGGTCACGGCCGTGGGCTCGAAGCCGCAATGAACCATGCAGTCCTGACATCGGGGATTACCGCTCTTGTGGCCGTAGTTATCCCATTCGGTCGTGCTCATCAGTTCCTGGAAAGACTGGGCGTACCCATCGTTGAGGAGGTAGCATGGCTTTTGCCACCCGAGAACGGAGTAGTTCGGGTTGCCCCAGGGTGTGCAGTCATAATCTCGGGATCCTTCGAGAAACTCCAAATAGAATGGGCTGTGGTTGAAATTCCAGGCCCGGGGATTTTTCCGGTCCCGCATGGGAGCGAAAATTTTCCGAAAAAGGTCGCGGGTCCGTTCCTTTTTTAGAAAACGGTTCTGTTCCGGGGCCCATGCATAGGAATATCCGGGAGAGATCATCATTCCATCGACCTTTAGGCTGCTGACGTAGTCAAAGAATTTATGCAGCCGTTCGGGATCCTCTCCTTCGAACACCGTCGTATTCGTTGTGATTCGGAATCCACGGGCCTTGGCGGCCTGGATGGCCCGCACCGCAACATCAAAGATCCCATCACGGCAGACCAGTTGGTCATGTTCCTCCTTGAGTCCGTCGAGGTGGATGGAGAGGGTGAGGTAGGGAGAGGGCTTGAGCCGGGGAAGGTTTTTCTCGAGGAGGATCGCGTTTGTGCAGAGATAGACAAACTTCTTCCTGGCGACAAGTCCTTCGATGATCTGTTCGATTTCATTGTGGATGAGGGGTTCTCCCCCTGCGACGGTCACGATGGGGGCTCCACACTCGTCAACAGCTCGGAAACATTCTTCCGGGGTGAGTCTCTTGTTCAGGATTTCTTCAGGATACTGGATTTTTCCGCACCCTGCACATTCAAGGTTGCAGCGGAATAAGGGTTCGAGCATCAGGACGAGCGGGTAGTGTTTGTTTCCCTTGAGCTTCTGACGAAATATATATGAACCGACCTTCACTGCCTGGTGGAGGGAAATCGACATTTTGCCATCCTTGGAGGATTGGGAGAATTTCCAGACCGGACCGATCAAGAATCAACCGCGATGGGCCGGAATGGTTTTTGGGAGACATGACATTTCTTTTCAAAAGTTCTATCCTCAATACTAGGGGTGCTTGGGAATGACTGTCAAGATGAATTACAGGGGGCTTCGGCCGGGAGGACAGTGTGGAGCACTGGATTCTGGCCGGTGATGTGGGGGGGACCAAAACGGCGGTTGGCCTGTACCGGCCCGTTGATCTCAGGAGGGACGGGAGTATTGGTGATCCGCCGTCACCGGCTGTCCACAAGCGGTACAGAAGCATTGATTATGATGGACTTGTCCCAATCATCAGGGATTTTCTCCTTGAGCACCGTGGTCTTGTTGGCAACGGAGTGGTCACTGCGACCTTCGGTGTAGCGGGCCCTGTGTTGGGAAATCGTTCGGAAACCACGAACCTTCCCTGGATCATTGATGCACAAGAGATGGAATCTTCGTTCGGCTGGGAAAAGGGATCGGTCCATCTCGTCAATGATCTGGTGGCGATGGGTTGGGGAATCAACTTGGTGGGGCAGTCTGGAATCCTATCCCTGAGGAAGGGCATTCGGGACCCGACGGGGAATTCCGTTCTCGTCGCGCCAGGAACGGGGTTGGGGGAGGCCCTCCTCCTGAACGGGGGGGCTGTGTTGCGCCCCATTCCTTCGGAAGGGGGCCATTCGGACTGGGCTCCTGTGACCCGGTTGCAGCTGCAGCTTCTCGAATACCTGTGGACAATCTACCCCCATGTAAGTTCCGAGAGGCTCCTGTCCGGTCCGGGAATCCTTCACCTGTACCGATTTCTGATACGAGACCTTCCCGAGGATCCCCTGTTTTCCCCGACGATGCCCGATGAAAGTCTTCCCGAGCTCATTACGCATGCTGCCCTGGTCGAGAATAACCGGTATGCGTGCGACACCCTTGAGCTGTTTGCGGAAATTCTTGCGCAGGAAGTCGGGAACATGGCACTCAAGGTCCTTGCAACCGGTGGGGTTTACATTGGAGGGGGGATTCCTGGGAAAATCCGTACATTTTTGCAAACGGAGGTTTTTCTGAAGCGGATCTCCGAAAAGGGGAGGTATGCCGAACTCCTTGGGAAGATTCCCGTGTCTGTCCTGATCAATGAGGAGACGCCCCTCCTGGGGGCCGCATTTGAGGCGTGGACCCGGCATTCCGGGACGATGGCCGGTTGACCCGCTTCAAACATTCTTGCCAATAGGGACCTTCAACGTTCAAGTTTCATGAGAGGAGGGGAGGGATGTCCAGAACAGAAGAACACCTGAGTCCCGGTTTTCCGCGCATCAGGGTTTTTTCCGATGAAAAGAGCCTTGCCCGGGAAGGTGCTCGGATCTTTCTGGACCATCTCTGGGAGATTGTCCTTCACCAGGGAAAGTCTTCCGTCATCCTGTCCGGTGGTTGCTCGCCCAGACCGCTATATGAAGAAACGGGGATGCTCCTGAAATCCTGGCCCATGGAACAGAAAGACCGGATCCTGTGGGTCCCGGGTGATGAACGGATGGTTCCCCCTGATCACCATGAGAGCAATGAACGGATGATCCGGGAAACCCTCTTCGGGGATTCCGGTCTCCCCCCGGATACGTTTGGGCGCATCAAGGGGGAGTTCCCCTCTCCGGAGGAGGAGGCACTCCGGTTTGAGCATTTCATTCTGGACTGGTTCGAGACACCGGGTCCCCACGTGCCTGAGTTTTCCTGGGCATTTCTGGGTGTTGGGGAGGATGGCCATACGGCCAGCCTGTTTCCGGGGTCCTCTCCAGAACTTGAACATCGCCGGCTTGTTCTTTCCGTTCCTCCCGAAGGAGGGCGGTTGCCCCGGATTACGCTCGGATATAGACTGCTTGCCCACGCCCGGACGATTGTTTTCCTTTGTCCGGGAGAACGGAAAAAAAGCGTGCTGAAGGATATCCTGATCGGGCTGAAACCATGCCCTGTTCAGGAACTGCTTTCTCTCTGCCTCGACAACGGTCGCATGCCGGAGTTCTGGATGGATGAAGCGGCGTATGACCGATCCCTGGATCGGCATGTCATCTCCTGATCGGACTTCTGCTCTTCAAATTGATTTTGGATGTCTGATCTTCCGGGCCAGGTTCGTTGCCTTGTAAACGCCCTGTGCCTTGGTGTTCTATTGAGAATATGCTGAAAAGGAGGTTCAAACGATGGAGTCTATTGAGGACCGTTCGGTCAATGCCATTCGCATGCTCGCACTGGATGCGGTGCAGAAAGCCAATTCCGGCCATCCGGGAACGCCAATGGGTTTTGCCTCACCCGCTTATGTCCTTTGGTCGGAGTTCCTCCGGTTCAATCCCCAGGACCCCCAATGGATCAACCGGGATCGTTTTGTTTTGTCGGCAGGACATGCATCCCTGTTGCTCTACAGCATGTTGCACCTGTTTGGATTTGGTCTGGAACTGGAGGAAATCAAGAATTTCCGGCAATGGGGAAGCCGTACCCCCGGACACCCGGAATATGGTCATACCCCCGGTGTTGAAACCACTACCGGACCATTGGGTCAGGGTTTCTCCAATGCCGTCGGGATGGCCCTCTCCCTTCGTTATGCGGGAGAAATCTTCAACAGGCCGGATTATCCCATCCTGACCCCTCGGGTGTTCGTCGTGGCAGGCGATGGAGACATGATGGAGGGAATCTCCAACGAGTCCGCATCGTTCGCCGGTCATCAGGGCCTTTCAAATCTGATCTGTCTTTACGATGACAACCACATCTCGATTGATGGATCGACCTTGCTGGCATTCACGGAAAATGTCTCGGACCGCTTCAAGGCATTGGGGTGGGCTGTACGTTTTGTCCCGGATGGGAATGACCAGGATCAGGTTCGGGCCGCTCTCCGATGGGCCACGGAACCGAATCTTCAGAATCCGGGAGAGCTCAGTTGCCCAAAATTGATTGTGACCCAGACGCACATCGGGTTCGGGAGCCCCAAATACCAGGATACGGCCCACGCCCACGGAAGCGCGTTGGGACAGGAAGAAGTCCTCAACACGAAAAGGAATCTTGGATGGCCGGAAGAGCCGGCATTCCTTGTCCCGGACGATGTCCGGTCGCACTTCAAGTCATTGTCGGACAAAAAATCCCAGGCCCAGACTGCATGGCAACATCTATTGACCGGGTTTTCAAAGGCTTTTCCGGATCTGGCCGACAAGTTCATCAAATGGACCAAGAGGGACCTCGTATCTGGTTTCATTCTGAAGGACGTTCCCCACTACCCTGTTGACCCGAAGGGGTTGGCAACCCGTCAGGCCTTTGGTGAAGTTCTTCAGACAGCTTCCCGTGACCTACCATGGTTGTGGGGAGGGTCCGCTGATCTGGCCCCTTCAAACAACACCCTGATCAAAGGTGAAGTCGACTGCCAAAAGGGGACTCCCTCCGGAAAAAATCTGCACTTCGGCGTCAGGGAACATGCCATGGGCGGAATTCTCAACGGAATGGCGCTTAGCGGACTGATCCGTCCGTACGGGGGGACGTTTCTGGTTTTCTCCGATTATATGAAGGGGGCCATGCGTCTTTCCGCCCTGATGCATCTTCCCGTTCTGTACGTGTTGACCCATGACAGCATTGGTTTGGGTGAAGATGGCCCCACCCATCAGCCAGTGGAACAGCTTTCCGGTCTCAGGGCTATTCCGGGGATGACCGTTTACCGTCCAGGGGATGCCAATGAGACCCTGGCTTCGATGGCTGTCCTGCTGGAGGACCAAACAGGTCCCGCCGCTCTTATCCTGACGCGGCAAAAGGTTCCTACGCTCGATATCCCCTATCAGGTCCTTCGAAAAGGAGTTGAGCAGGGTGGTTACGTGGCTCGTGAAACCGGTAAAAACCCTTCCATTGTTCTAGTGGGCTCAGGATCCGAACTGGGGTTGATGTGGGAAGTCCAGAACAGGCTCATGTCAAAAGGGGTGGACAGCCGTCTGGTTTCCGTTCCCTCCACAAACCGTTTTGATCGACAGAGTCAGGAGTACCGTGACCATGTTCTCTCTACTGATTTGCCCCGGGTGTTTGTCGAGGCCGGCCATCCCATGAGCTGGTACCCCTACGCGCAAACGGGAGACCTGGTTTTGGGGATGACGACTTTCGGAGCGTCTGCTCCCTATGAGAGGCTGATGGAGGCATTCGGCTTCACTCCTGAAGCCATTCTGGAAAAAATTGCACAACGCTGGCCCGATCGGGTGGGGCGTTAGGCTAGATTGGAGTATCCCATGGAATCATCATCGGACAGGAGTGGCCTTTCGAAAGTTCGTGAACTGGCCGGGTTGGGTCAGAGTATTTGGCTGGACAACATCAGCCGTGACCTGATGGACTCAGGAAAGCTTGAGACCCTGATCAATTCAGTCGGAATTCAGGGGATGACGTCGAATCCGACGATTTTCGAGAAGGCCATCAATGGAAGTCTGTCCTACGATCAGGAAATTCAATTTTTGGCGTCTCGCGGGTATTCTTCCCAGCAGATGGTGAGGGTGTTGATGGTCCGTGACATTCGGAGGGCCTGCGATTTCTTTCTTCCTGTCCACCAAAAAACATCTGGAAGGGATGGATTCGTTTCAATCGAAGTCAATCCACTTCTTGCCCATCGGACTGATGAAACGGTCCAGGAGGCAAAGCTTCTTCACGGACTCGTCAATCGTCCGAACCTGATGGTGAAAGTGCCGGGGACTCCGGAGGGGATGCCAGCGATTGAAGCCTTGACGGCAATTGGCATGTCCATCAATGTAACCCTCCTTTTTTCTCCCGATGCGTACCGGGATGCCGCCATGTCCTATGTTCGTGGTCTGGAAGCATTCGTTTCCTCAGGTGGGGACCCTTCGGATGTCCACAGTGTCGCCAGTGTTTTTGTCAGCCGGATTGATACCCTTGTTGACCGGAAACTTGAAGAGCTTCTGAAAGCCCGTCCGGCAGACAAGGGGATTCCTTCCCTCCTTGGAAAGGCCGGGGTGGCAAACTCAAGGATCATCTACCGGCTTTACAGGGAAATCTTCCATGGGGAACGGTTTTACTCCCTCAAAGCCAAAAAGGCTAACATGCAAAGACCATTGTGGGCTTCCACCGGAACCAAGAATCCCAAGTATTCCGATGTGCTCTACCTCGATTCATTGATTGCCCCCGAAACGGTCAACACCGTTCCGGAACAGACTCTCAACCATTATCTGGATCACGGGGCAGTGGCGCTTGGGCTGGAACGAAAGTCCTATGATGAAGACAATCCCGATCCGGTGCTTCTTTTTGATCGGCTTGAGCGGTTGGGCATTCGGCGGGATGAGGTCTTTTCCCAGTTGGTCGCTGAAGGCGTCAAGTCGTTTGACCAGTCCTTTGAGACGTTGACCGGTGCCTTGGATGAAAAATCCAAGATGCTTCTCCCCGAAGGCGGAGACCGCCACCGAATGGGTGTGCTTGATGAGGATTGGAAATCGGTGATCCATGAAATGGAGTCCAGATTCCGTAGTGGCCAAACCGGGGTCCAATGACCGCAAGCGATCATCTGTGCCTTTCAAAAGGAGACTGTTCGCGGCTCTTGCGGAATATGGGGGTCTCCTCGATTGGATGGATTCCCGAGACCCTGACCTTTATTCGGTTGCAGAAGAAGGCCGCTACTTCGGGATAGAAAGAGTCATCTGGATCGGACCGGTTGGGCCAGTTCTTCCGATGAACGTGATTCCCGACCTTCTTTCTGGCAGGAATCTCACCCTGACCGTCCTTGAAGCCACTGCTCCAGAGACAATCATTCGGGTGGTCGACCAATCCGGGCTGGGAGGGGAAGTTGGCCTCTCCCAACCATTCAATGGGAAGTCTACTTTTGGTGCCTGTCTCCTGCAAAGTTCGCCCAAAGACCCAATGGATCTCCCTGTCCCATTCTCCTCATGGCTTTACCAGGTTGACGGGTGCGAGGCCACTGGGAGGTTCCTTGAATTTTGCCGGGGAAGGTTTTCCTGTCTGTGAGTCCAATTTTTCGGGGTTTGGGAGTGTCGGCATCTTTTTGATCAAACGGTAGAAGAGAGCCCCCCTCGCCCTGTCGGGTCAGGGGGGGAAAGGTTTGAGGGGGGAATGTGCGGATCGGGATGATCGGATTGGGCAGAACAGGAACAAATATGGTACTCCGGTTGATCAAGGGTGGCCATCTTGTGGTCGGGTACGATCCCAATCCCAATGTCCGCCAAAGTCTTGAAAAGGCCGGGATGATCCAGGCGGAGGATCTTACGGCCATGATCCGGGGGCTCCGGGAAAATGGAGGACCTGTCCTCGTATGGATGATGGTTCCGTCCGGACCTCCTGTCGAGGGGGTTCTCGATCTTCTCCTGCCCCTCTTGCATGCAGGAGATGTCCTTGTGGATGGAGGAAATTCCCGTTATGCCGATACCATCCGGCGTGGGAAAAAAAGTCTCGAGTCGGGGGTAAGGTATGTGGATGCCGGAACGATTGGTGGGACAGGGGGGGAAGACGCCGGGTTCTGTCTGATGATGGGGGGAGATCCGGAGTCCGTTCAGATTCTTGAGCCCATTCTCCGGGTAATGGCCCCGCCGGATGGATATCTCCATGTCGGTCCATCCGGTTCAGGACACTTTGTGAAGATGGTGCATGATGGTATTGAATCTGCTCTTTTGCAGGCGTACGGGGAAGGATTTGATCTACTGAAGAATGGTCCGTTTGATTTGGACCTGCCATCGGTTGCCCATTTGTGGGCCCACGGGTCGACTGTTCGTTCCTGGGTTCTTGAACTTCTTCGTGTCGCACTGGAGGCCAATCCGACGCTTTCGGGTGTCAGAGGATATGTTGAGGATTCTGGAACTGAAAAATGGGCTGCGGAAGCCGCCATCGAATATGGAATCTTTTCCCCCCTGTTGACGCTGGCCCTGATGGAACGCTTCGCTTCCCGACAGGGGGATCTGTTTTCAAATAAGGTGCGGACAGCAATTCGCCACGAGTGTGCCGGGCACCGGATTGAGCCGGAGTCCATCGCACAAAATTGATCCAAGGGTCCCTGATTCGAGAATCCCCAATGCAGATGGAGGAGTGTAGATGGAGGCCAAAGGAACGCCCCCCTTGTCCCTGGTCATTTTCGGGGCATCGGGTGATTTGACGCGGAGGAAACTGATTCCTGCCCTCTATGATTTGTGGATGGACGGATTGTTGAATCCCGGGATTGAGATCCTGGGTGTGGCGCGTCGCCTTAAAAGCCATCAGGCGTTCAGGGAGGAAGTTTCTGAAGGGATCAGGGCACATTCACGCTCGGGAGTTCGGGATGATGACAGATTCCAGGCCTTCCTGTCCCAGATCTTTTATCAGGCCACTGATTTTGAGGATCCTTCGGGATATGATACCCTCCGATCGTTTCTTGCTTCTTCAGAACGAATCGGTAAGACAAGGGGCAATGTCCTTTTTTATTTGGCAACCCCCCCCAGCTATTTCATTCCGATCATCCGGCAGTTGGGAGCCCATGACCTGAATGTCGGGTTGGAGCCTGGTGCATTTGTCCGGATCGTCATAGAGAAACCCTTTGGACGGGACCTGAAAAGTGCGATCGAGTTGAACAGGGAACTCCTGGGAGTGTTCAGGGAAGAGCAGGTCTATCGGATTGATCATTATCTCGGGAAGGAAACCGTCCAGAATATCCTGGTGTTCCGACTGGCCAACCCTGTGTTTGGTTCCCTCTGGAGCAATGTCCATGTATCAAGGGTAGAAATCAAGGTGATGGAAAGTCTTGGGATGGAAGGTCGGGGGGGGTATTTCGAAGAGGCGGGCATTATTCGGGATATGATTCAGAGCCATCTGTTCCAGGTTTTGTCACTGACCGCAATGGAGCCACCGGTTGCCTTTGAGGCAAAGGCAATCAGGGATGAAAAGGTGAAGGTGCTCCGATCTCTCAAGCCTTATTCCAGGGAAGAGCTTGCCCTGAATATTTTGAGAGGACAATATGGCCCGGGTATGGTTGAGGGAACCCCGGTCGTCGGATATCGTGAGGAGGACAAGGTGGCCCCTGACTCCCAGGTTGAGACATTTGCTGCCATGCGGGTGGAAGTTCAGAATTGGCGTTGGGCAGGGGTTCCCTTTTATCTGATCGCCGGAAAGCGGTTGTCCCGGAAGTCCACGGAGATTACCCTTTTCTTCAAGGAGTTTCCATTTGCGATTTTTCGTCTGTCCCAATGCGAGGACCACGTTCCGAACACATTGACAATCCGGATACAGCCCAATGAAGGAATCTCCCTTCGTTTTGGCTTGAAACGTCCGTCTTCGGTTTTGAACATCGACCCCGCAGAGATGGATTTTTCCTACCAGAAGTCCTATCAGGGAAATCCTGTGGATGCCTATGAACGGCTTCTGCGCGATGCAATGGTAGGTGATTCAACTTTGTTCGCCAGAGATGATGAAGTCGAGAAATCTTGGGGGTACATCACCCCATTTCTCTCGGACTCATTTCCCGTTCCCGAACCGTTGCCCTATAAGGCGGGTTCTGATGGGCCAGAAGGCCTGACGGATTTTCTGAACTATTCCTGAGGGTCTTTGCTGAACGGATGAAATTCCCTACCTACCCATCTTCAGGTTCCCATGTCAGGAATGCGCTTATCCTGGTGGGATTTGTTTTAGTCCTGTCCGGTTGTGCCCGGATCGTTCAGGAAGACTCTCAGAACCGAATTTGGCAGTCCTCTCCGCGAGAGCCAGTATGGGTCCAACACGCTCTTCCCCCAAGTCAGGGTTCGGTTTTTCTGGTCGGTTCCGGGAGTTCGGTGAATGGGCGAAGGTCTGCCCGGGAAAAAGCCATTCGAATGGTGGCTGATTCTCTTGTGCGAACACTGACATCCTCCGGGATAAGATTTACCGAACGGGAGAGGGGGAAATTGCTTGACCGGTTGGTCCAGGACCTTGACCGGGAAAAAAAAGGACCCCTTTTCGTCAAGGACGAGTGGAAGTTTGAATATCTGCCCGATCCGGACGATCCATTCCACATCGAATATCGGGCCTGGATTCTGGCCGATGTCTCGGTGCACTTTCTGGATGGAGTCCGTCATGAGTTGATGAGGGAGGATCAGGAACGGTTTCGACGGATCAAGAGGCGTCATCGGCAAATCGTGAGACTTCTTGAGCAATTTGACGGAACCGGGGCGCTTTTGTTGCTGTCCCGGAACCGGAGGACATTTTCCAGAATCCATTTCGACCACTCTTTCACAAAGCGTTCGTTCAATGAGTTTGTGTTGCTTTACAGGAACGAGGCTTCTTTGTGGGGCCAGTTTCTTGAGACTGTCGAAATCCAACACGTGGGCCGGAATTCCCTTCCCATCAGGGTGCCACTCTATCCATTTCGGCCGTTTCAATTTCCGTTGAAAATCAAGTTCCGCATCGCCGGGGTCTGGCATGGCCTTTCAGGATTTCGTCCGGTATTCTCTCTGGAGCCGCTTCCGGAAAAACTGCCTTTTCCGCCAGTGCCAATTTACAGAAGAAACAATGAAGCTTCCCCGACTCCGATCACGGGAGCAATGCTTTGGTGGGCAGGGGATCTTGGCCGTTATGCTTGGTCACAAAAAAAAAATATCCTTGTCTCCGATTGCTCCGTGAGTTCTGCGGGCGGTATTTCGACGTGCCGGATCACCCGAGTTCCCGATGTCTTCACAAAGGGTTTTTTCAAAATTGTCCTTGCCCCCGGCTCTTCTGTCGAATCTGATCTGGACTTGAACCGGGTTGTCGGACGCATTACTGGCCGGATCCCTTTGAAATTTCTTCATCGGAGAGCGAACCACCCGCTGGACATTCGGGTCGACCGCAATGTTTCCGAAGCCCTGAAAGGAAAGCTCGGGACTGGCTTCAGGAGGTCCTTGGAAGATAATCTGGCCATGAAGGAGTTCATTTTGTCCCGGCCGCCCGGGTCGGGGCCTGCGTTACCAAAACGGCACGATCAAAAAGTACTGCATAGTGCTTTCCAGTCAAGACCTGTGAGCGTCTTGACGATCAGACTGTTCAGGGAAAGGATCCGGTCTGCATCAATTCCGTCTGCCATGATTGTTGTTTTGTGGATACCCTATCGTGTCGATGTCCGGGATTCGATGGGACATGTTTTGTGGGAGAGAATAGGAGAGGCCAAGGGATCGGGAATAGGGATTGCGGAAGCAAGGGGGGATGCTTTGGATGGACTCGAAAAATCCATCCCTGACAAGCTTGATAAACTTCTATGGCCTCTCTCAGTAGGGGAACAATGGGACTTCTTCTGGTCAACCCGGACCTCTCTCCTGAATGGTCTGGTATTTTGTCAGGATGAATCATCGTGAGCGATCAAGATTGGGACGTAGTGATTGTCGGGGCGGGGGCCGGAGGATTGACCCTGGCAAGCTATTTGGGCAAATCGGGAGTCCGTGTCCTAGTCATGGACCCCCGCCCGGAAATCGAGCCTTTGGGTCGAGGCGAACTGATTCAGCCCTTGGGACTTGAAATCCTGGAAGAGCTTTCACTTCTTGAAGGTCTCCATGGATTACCCCATTGCAGAAACGAAGGGTTTCAGTTTCTGAATGGAAAGAGTGAACTCCTGATGAGATCCAGATACTCCTGTCTTGAAGGACGATTCCCGTTCGCGATTTCATTGGAGCCTCACCATCTCGATCAACTCATGGTGAACCAACTCACGAACCTGTCCGGAGTTAGGGTCATTTTCGGAGCACGTTATCATTCCCACCGAACAAATGAGACAGGTGTGGTGGTTGAATGGGAAGAGTCCGGAGTGGCTCGAACCGCCTTCTCACGTGTTCTGGTGGGGGATGACGGGAGGCGATCACGCGTTCGTTCATCAGGAAAATTTTCCGGTCAGGTCGTGACATACAACGATTCCTATTTGTCCTGGTCTTTTGATATCCCCCCGGAGGGGCCTGATGTCCTGAAGGGTCAGGAAGGTCAATATTTCCTGTCTGCGGGGAAAATATTTTTTCTGTTTCCCGTTTCCCCCACCAGAAGATTTTTCCTGTATATGTTAAAAAACAGGGATCGGCGCTTCTTGAATGAAAAAGGACTGGATGGTTTGTTGTCCGAGTTGGATGGATGGGTCGATGGAATGTCCGGCGTTCTCCGGAAGGGGGGACTTCAGGACACCGCACAAATCCCTGAGATGGTTGTCATGAAGGTTTCTCTCAAGAATTGGGTGGACGGGAACGTTGTCTTGATGGGGGATGCAGCCCACGCGATGAACCCTCATGTGGCCCAGGGCAGGAATCAGGCGATGCAGGATGCCAGGGTCCTGGCCAAATTGCTGTGTGAGGGACTTGCCCTGGGATCACGGGGATGTTCCAGCGCACTTTCGGAATATGAACGGATCCGCAGACCCGTCACGGAAAGACTTCATGGTCTGGCGGACGAAATGACACTGGTCTGGAATTCTGGAAATCCTCTCATTGTCAAGGTCAGGGAACGGGTTTTTCGCGGGATCGGGCGTAAGCCATCCCTCGAACGGAAAATTGTCAGGACGATCTCAGGATTGGGGTTCGAGCCATTGACGGTCCTCGATCGAATGAATGCCTTTTGGTCAGGGGGATAACTCCCATGGGGAGCTTTCTTTGAATCGGGTCTTCCCCTATAATGAAAAAATTCGGGTTTTTGAATGTTAATTTCATTGTCATTTCAAAGTGTTTTTAGGAAGGATGATCGGATTGATGGATGTTCAGATCGAAAAAGGCAATGGCAATCTTCACTCATTTACGGTTGATCTTTCTGCCGAAGAGATCCAGGACAGGGTCAGGGGAAAGATTCGAGCCGTCAATTCCAAGCTCAAGGTTCCCGGGTATCGGTCGGGTCATGTTCCTGAGCCTGTCATTCGCCGGAATAAGGATTTGATTCAATCAATCCACCAGGAAGTGCTGGATGATCTTCTAAACGCCGCCTATGACGAACTTTTGAAAAAAGCCACCGGAACGGTGGTTCATCTACAGCCCCAGCCAGTGTCCCTTGGGCTCCAATCCGAAAAAGAGGGTCTGAAGCTGAAGGGTGAACTTGAAGTTTTTGATATTCCGGAGGGTCTTTCGCCTTTTGGAGTCGTTTTATCTCCTGAAGAGGAGCTCTTGGTTTCTGATGAAGAAATCCGATCTGAGACCGAACGTCTCCAGGTGGTCCTCTCTAACCAGTTCCGGGAAGACCTGGCTCCTGATGCAAGCGTGGAGCTTGCTGATTTCGTTCGATTCAAGATCCACTTCGTGCATCCATCCACCAGGGAATCTTTTGATTCAGAACAGGTTGCGGAGGTTGGGGGGGATCAGGTTCCGGAGTCCTTTACGCAAGCCCTTTTGGGTAAAAAAGTGGGGGAAACTGTGTCAGCAACTCTCCCGCTCAATGTTCCTGATCCCCGTTCAAAGGAGGGCAGCAGGGTGGAGGTTCATCCGGCGGAGCTTTCCATCCTGGAGATCCAGCGTCGGATCCCCCTTATGCTTGATGAACTGGTTTTGAAAGTTTTCCCTTCGGAAGACCCTGCTTCTCGGAAAACTGAAGCGGATCTGGTGAGGGATGTGGAAAAAGGGCTTCTTGGTCAGAAGGTAATGAAGACCCTTGAAAAGAAACGGCGGGAACTGCGCAAGGAGATTTTGGCAGCATGGGGACTTCCTTCTCCCGAAAAACGCCTTTCAAGAGAGTATGAACGGCTCGGACTTGAGTCGGAGTCGGACCGGGAGGAGTATCGACAGATCTTTCAGTGGCAACTGGTTCTTGATACTCTGCTGGAACGGGAGAAGATCGAGCCTGACTGGGAGACTGTGGGGCAGGAGTACCGGGGAATCATGCGTTCACGTGGTGAAACGCCTTCCCAGAATGTGGATCGGGAAGCCTTGACAGCCGCCATGCAAAGTGCTCGACGGATTAAATTGGAAGAGTTGATGCTTCGGGAGGCCCAGTTTGGTGCCAGTGAGTTGTTTTTCGCCGAGGGGGGGTATCTCGAGAAGGTTGGCATGTCCCGTTTTGGGAAAAAACCGGTTCCTCATTCGGAGGCGGAGCATGACCAAGGGGCTCACGGTCATGAAGGTCATAGCCACACAGAAAACCTTTCTGAAGAAGGTCATAACCACTAATTTGATGAGGAAGAGAGGCGTTTCTGTATGATGATTCCGTATGTGGTGGAACAAACGACCAGAGGAGAGCGTTCCTACGACATTTACTCCCGATTGCTGAAAGACCGGATTATCTTTTTGGGAACGGCCATAGACGATAATGTTGCGAATCTGGTCATTGCCCAGCTCCTTTTTCTGGAAGCAGAGGACGCAACAAAGGACATCAATGTGTATATCAATTCCCCCGGTGGTTCCGTGACAGCAGGTCTGGCCATTTACGATACAATGCAGTATATCCGGCCTGATGTGTCCACTATATGCGTGGGGCAGGCTGCAAGCATGGGAGCTGTCCTGTTGGCGGCAGGCGCGGACGGAAAACGTTTTTCACTCCCCAATTCCCGTATCATGATTCATCAGCCAATGGGTGGCGTTCAGGGCCAGGCGAGCGAGATCGAAATCCACGCCCGCGAGATTCTGAAGATTCGTGAACATCTCAACGAAATTCTTGCCAAGCATACGAAACAGCCTGTTGAAAAGGTGGCACTGGATACAGATCGGGACTATTTCCTGTCTGCCGAGGATGCCAAATCTTATGGATTGGTGGATTCGGTCATTTCTATCCATCGTGGTCCGACAGGAAGCCAACCAAAGGAACAGTAACGCGTTTTTCCATCGAGAGACGGGGGAGGCCTAATGGCAGGTCGAGAGCGTAAGGACAAGGGTGAGAATACAGTGCGGTGTTCATTCTGTGGAAAAGCCCGTGAGGATGTCCGGCGGATGGTTTCTGGCCCGGGGGTCTTTATCTGCGATGAATGTGTCGAACAGTGCTCCTCGATCATTTCGGAAACCTGGGAAGACGAACGTGAACCGTCCGTAAACCCGGCACTTAAACCAGCAGAAATCAGCCGGATTCTTGACCAGTATGTTGTGGGGCAGGAAAAGGCCAAGAAGGTTCTTTCCGTTGCCGTTTATAACCATTACAAAAGGATCAATGCCAATCAGGTTTCTGACGATGTGGAATTGCAAAAGGGGAACATACTGGTCATTGGTCCGACCGGAACGGGCAAGACCCTTCTTGCCCAGACCCTGGCCAGGATCCTTGAGGTGCCGTTTGCCATTGCCGATGCGACAACTTTGACAGAGGCGGGATATGTTGGGGAGGATGTCGAGAACATTATTCTGAAACTCCTTCAGGCAGCGGATTACGATGTTGAGAAAGCCGAAAGAGGTATTGTCTATATCGATGAAATAGACAAGATCAGTCGGAAATCAGAAAACCCGTCGATTACGCGGGACGTTTCCGGAGAGGGTGTTCAGCAGGCTCTTTTGAAGCTTGTGGAAGGAACCGTTGCCAATGTTCCTCCCCAGGGTGGTCGTAAGCATCCCCATCAGGAATTCATTCAGGTGGATACCACAAACATTCTATTTATCTGTGGTGGCGCATTCATCGGATTGGATAATATTGTTGGGCAAAGGATATCCAGCAAGAACCTTGGTTTTGGGGCGGAGATCCGGACATCCGAAGACAGGAAGCGAACTGGGGAGCTACTTGGAAAGGCCCGACCGGATGATTTGCTGAAATATGGGTTGATACCGGAATTCGTTGGGCGATTCCCCGTCATGGCGGTATTGGAAGACTTGGATGAACAAGCATTCTACCGGATCCTGACTGAGCCTAAAAATGCTCTAGTCAAGCAGTTCGAGAAACTGTTTTCCCTGGAAAAGGTACGCCTTAAGCTGACTGAGGGTGCATTGAAGGCGATTGCCCACAAGGCATTTGTTCAGAGGACTGGAGCGAGGGGGCTTCGGTCCATCCTTGAGGAAGTCATGCTCGATCTGATGTATGAAATCCCTTCAGTCCAGAATGTGCTTGAGGTTTTGGTCACAGAGGAAACGATCAATGATCATCAGCCTCCTCGTGTGATCCGAATGGATTCTTCAAAGAAAGAGTCCGAGCCTCCTCTTTCTGCCTGACCCATTAGCCTCAGGGATGTTCAGGGGATTGCTTTGTGGAGGGGATCCTGATGGCCTTGAATAATAATGGCTTGATTGTTTTCCCGTTGACCCCAAGTTGTGTGAGCCGGATTCCAAAGGAGTCCGGAAATCCTTGTATGTGCGGGAAGGAGAGAATTCCCTCCCGCTGATAGCCTGGGAATAGCCTGGCCGCTGGCAGGTACGTCATTTTGACCAGTTTTCGGGTTTGGTTGATCCGATTCATGGAAGCCGGCGCCATGACTGTGCCGAGGAGGCCGGTCGTAAGCGATTCAAGGAGTTCTTCTTGGTCAAATGGTCGGTATACGTGTTTGTCCGGCATTTCCAGGAAAAAGTCCATGGGCTGGTAGTCTAGATACTCCTTCCCGTCGTTCTTGATGTGTACTAGGATCGTTGTATAATCTGCATCGAGGGTAGGGCTGAAGTAGGGTGTTTCCGGATGAATGAACCCGATGTGGATCGTTACCCCTTCGAAGTAGCGGGTTTCCGGTTCAAACCGGTATGTTGCCGATTCGTTTTTGAGGCTTTTGAGATAGAATAGTCCCGCCAGTCTGCTGAAGGCCGAAATTCCCACCAAAGTCAGGATCAGGATTATCAGACCCCACTGACCCCATTTTCGGGGAAGAGACAAGGACTTCTTTTCGGGCATGGGCTCTCGTCACATGATTGAGGAACAGTTGATTTGCAGGGGTTGCCACTTTAGACCCGCATTGTAGCATGGTTTCGAAAGGATACGACATCAGGAATCTTTTTTTCTGTCTATTCTCTGTGGGTGTTTTGGTCCTTTCCGGGTGCACCAAACCTCCTGTTCACCCTCCCCGGTTCTCAGGGACCGGTGTTTTTTATGGAATTTTTGATCCCGATCACCTTCTTATGGAAAAGGATGTTTGGAGCCATTTTCTTGGAGACAGCCTTCTGGCGTCCTCAAAAAATCCGGAACTACTCTATGGAGCGCGTCTGGACGAGAGAGTCTCTCGTCTATTGGGAAAAGTTCATCCGCTTCCCTGTCTGAATGAGCATTGTGCATTGGGGCGTGCACTTCTTTTGAAGGCTCATTTCCTGGTCACGGCTTCGGTTGAAAGTGAATCCGGCCATGACCGACTGACGCTAAACCTTTGGTCAGTCCAGCCCCCTACCATTGTGCAGACGATGAGTTGGGATTTGGGGACAAAAGGAAGGGATCCCCATTTTCTGGAATCTTTTTTTAAAAAGGTCGCTGCTGATTTTCTGCAGCCTGGAGTCATTGCCAATGGTTCCTATGGGTTGGGCCCTGAACAGGACCCAGGACATGCACTTGAACGGTACCTGGATAATGGGCAGATCGATCAGTCATTGCGTTTGGGGTTGCGTCTGGCAAGTTCCATTGGACTAAGAAATACCAGTGCTTTTTTTAATCTCGAATACCTCCGGACATTACGCGCGGCTGGTCGGATCTCGTTGGCAAAGAAGCTCGTCGGTGTCGTGATGGACCATGGAGCTCTGAACGGGGCCTTTGTTCTGGAAGCGGCAGAGATGGAGAGGTCGGAGGGAAACGAAAAAAATGTCAGGGATTTATACTATCAGGGCCTGATTCGTCTTCCGGACGATGATCAGCTGTGGTCAAAGATCATGGAGGACCGTATCTGGAAAGGACATCCCAATCAGGCGCTGCTATTGGTCAAACGCTATAGGCAAACCCATTCTGGGAGCTTGAGTGATCGGATGGCCGGAGTGATCTATGCCGCTTATGTGATGAGCGGTCAGTCGGATCACGCAGACCGTTGGTGGAAAAATGAGTTTGAGGCAAGCCAGCGCCACCGTACTCTTCTCGTTCGGCATGCATGGCTTTATCGTGCATCTGAGCAGGGTCATCTTCGACTGGTCCGTAAGAAAGCCTCTGCCTGGATTTCCCAGGGCTATGCAAGTGAGGCGATTTATCGTGACCTTATGGTTGCGCTTGGCGGGATGGGAGAGCCGATCGAAGAAATCCGGGTCGGTCGGAAAGCCATTCGTGCAGGATACGCGTCCGAGTGGATCGAAGATCAGGTCAAAGCCCTTGAGTCAAAGGGGTATTAGTGCTTTTGCCTGGACTCAATATACCGAATTCCCTGACTCTTCTCAGAATTCTGATGACGCCCCTTTTTGTTGGAATTGTCCTATATGGTCAATACAAGCTGGCGTTGTGGACTTTTTTTGTCGGGGCGGTTTCTGATGCTCTTGATGGGGCAATTGCCCGTCTACTAAACCAGCGAACCCCCTTGGGGACGTTGCTGGATCCGGTTGCAGACAAGATTTTCCTTTCCTCAGCTGTTACGGTCATTGCAATGACGGGGATGGTGCCTGCCTGGATCGCGATTGCACTTGTCAGTAGGGACATCATTGTGATTTCTGGTGTTGTTCTGTTGAAATGGGTTGAGACGCCCATTCCAATTCGCCCTCATTTCTGGGGAAAGCTGACAACGTTATTTGAAATTTTTTACCTGTTTTCGGTGTTGTTGCGCCAGGCTGGATACAGCTATCCCGGGCATCTTGCCCTGATTGCTGTTTTGACTGTTTTCCTAGCATTTGTGTCGGGTGGAATTTATGTTTTCCAAGGTCTGAGCTGGTTCCAAAAATATAAGACTTGAAAGGGCCCTTCTAATGGGACAGGGATTGATCATTAAGGAAGTTATTCAGGGTTCCTTGGCAGAAGAAGCAGGGATTCGGCCCGGGCAAAGGATAGTATCCATCAATGGGAATAAACTTCAGGACCTGATTGATTTGGAATTTTATCAGGCGGATGGAGAAATTGCCGTTTTATTGGAATGCGATCAGGAAGGGTCTTTTGAAGTGGTTTTTGAAAAGGATCCGGATGAGCGGCTCGGTCTTGTCCTTGATCCCCCCCCCATTCGACGTTGTCCCAATGACTGCGATTTTTGCTTTGTGGATCAGATGCCTCCAGGACAGCGTCAGTCACTTTACATTCGGGATGAAGATTACCGTTATAGTTTTATGTACGGAAATTTTATCACCCTGACCAACCTGTCCGAGAAAGACTACCAGCGAATCCTTTCACAGCGTCTTTCTCCTCTCTATATTTCTGTGCACGCCACTGACCCGGTGGTTCGAAAGAGGCTACTCCGTAATGAACGGGCTCCCGATATCCTTGAGCGGATCGATCTTTTGGTCAAGGGGGGAATCCGACTTCAAACCCAGATTGTCGTCACCCCCGGCGTTAACGATGGAGAGGTTCTGGACCGATCGGTGAAGGAACTTTCTGCACGATACCCTGGGGTATCGTCACTTGCGATTGTTCCGGTTGGGCTAACCCAGCACCGCTCCAACCTTCCTTCAATAGCCCAGATCGATATGGATTTTGCCAGAAAAATGTTGGGAGTGATTGAACGATACCAAAGACCCTTCATTGAAAAATGGGATGATCCGTTCGTATATCCGGCAGATGAATGGTACGTGATTGCGGGAAAATCTTTTCCGGCCCTGAAACGGTATGGTTCCCTGCTCCAGCTTGGGAACGGAGTGGGAATGGTCTCCCTTTTCCAGACGCAATGGAGACAGAGGTTATCCCGAAGCCGTCAGGGTTTTCCATCCCTGTCAGAGATGGATCCGGAAAATTCACCCCCGTGCATCGCCCTCATTACCGGGACGGCATTCAAGCCTTATCTTCTAAAGCTTGTTGCACTATTGGAGGAGAAGTTTCCCGGATGGAATGGAAAAATCAGGGTGATTCAGGTTGAGAACCGGTTGTTTGGGGCTTCGGTGACTGTTGCAGGGCTTTTGGCTGGAAACGACATTTTGGATGCGGTTCATAAAGAAGGATTGCCTTCCGGTGCCTGGATTCTGATTCCTGATGTCGCGATTCGAACAGACTCCGATGTGCTCATTGATGATGTCTCGGTTTCAGCTCTCTCTCAGACTATTGGAACTCCCGTTTTTCAGGTCCCCTCCGAAGCTTCGGGATTTTGGGATTGGGTTTTGGAGAAGCTTGCTTCCTTGGAACATCGCTCGGATAGATTAAAGGCAGTGGCAAGGTGAACCGTCTGATTCTGGAAACTCCCGCCAAGGTCAATCTGTTTCTGAGGGTTTTTGGGAAACGCTCGGACGGGTACCACGAACTTTTGACGGAAATGGTCATGATTTCACTGTGCGACAGGTTGGAAATCAGGAAAATGGATGGAGCATCGGGCGACAAGTTGAGCCTTTCGGGAAGGCTTGTGGATGGTGATCCGACCGACAATCTCATTCTTCGGGCGGTCCATTTTTATAGGGAAGCATTGTTGGCCGATCGTCCTTCTGAAGGCATCCGCACCTCCTTCCACATCAACCTTGAAAAAAAAATTCCTGTCGGTGCCGGGTTGGGGGGGGGGTCCTCAAATGCTGCCGGGACTTTGTGGGCAATCAATAAGCTGGAAGGCTCCCCTTTGCCCAAGGAAACGCTTTTAAAACTTGCCGCCCGGATTGGAAGCGATGTTCCATTTTTTCTGGGAACACCCCACGCAATCGCATCCGGTAGGGGAGAGCGACTCCATCCACTGGAGCCATTCCCTCGTCGCACCATCTTGTTATGGAATCCCGAAATCAATCTTCAAACCGCAGAAGTTTACCGTCGTCTAGAAGCCCCATTTTCGAATTCATTGACAGATTCTGAAACTACCCATAGAATTAATAGTCTTTTGTCAAAAGCCGAACACAAAAATGACCTTGAGCCAGTGGCGGTTAAAATGCACCCCATTGTGGGTAGTGCCAAGCAGTTGCTCGGGTCCTCAGGCGCAAGCGAGACATTGATGAGTGGTTCGGGGCCCAGCGTGTTTGCCTTTTTTGGAGAACGTGCTGAGGCTGAGCAGGCTCAGTCCATGATTCTGGAGCGTTTGGGTGGATGGGCAGGGATATTTGAGACCCTGGAATCCCCCCCGAATGTACCTTAGAATCTCAGAAAAAACGGTAACTGGGGCGTCGACAAGCGGCAAGTCACGAGATTTTGGATCTCGCATTCCCAGGTTCGAATCCTGGCGCCCCAGCCAAACGATTGAGCGCCGGTGCCTAGGGGCTGGCGGGACTACATGGAGTTCTTGGTGCGACCAGTTAAGATCTTTTCGGGCAATGCCAATATCCCGGTAGCGCTAGAAATTTCTCGATATTTAGGGGTCAGTCTAGGTGAGGCGACCGTTTCTTCTTTTTCGGACGGAGAGATAAGGGTTCGAATTGATGAAAATGTGCGGGGTAGTGATGTTTTTGTCATCCAATCCCTTTCGGACCCTGTCAATAATAATCTGATGGAACTTCTTGTCATGCTGGATGCCTTGAAGCGAGCTTCGGCCAAGCGAATTACTGCGGTCCTTCCTTATTATGCCTATGCCCGTCAGGATAGAAAGGATCAGCCGAGGGTTCCAATCACGGCAAAACTTGTCGCAGACCTGATCACTACAGCAGGTGCAACAAGGGTTCTGACTCTTGACCTCCATACGGGTCAGCTTCAGGGTTTCTTTAATATTCCAGTCGATCATCTACACGGAACTCCCATTTTGATTGAGCCTCTTCGCAAGCTCGCGGATGAAAAATTGGTAATGCTCTCCCCCGATGCAGGAGGGGTTGAGAGGACAAGGGCTTTTGCGAAACGGCTACAAGCCCCGCTTGCAATCATTGACAAAAGGAGAGAGGGTCCCAACCAATCTCAAGTGATGAACATCATTGGGGATGTCGTTGGCCGAACTGCTGTTATTCTGGATGATATGATCGACACAGCCGGTACGATCACTCAGGGGGCTTCTGCTGCGATTGATGCGGGTGCAAAGAGGGTTGTTGCCGTTGCCACTCATGCGGTCCTTTCAGGGCCAGCCCTGGATCGACTGAATAAGTCGGCCCTTGATGAGATCATTGTCACGAATTCGATCCCTTTAAGGGGCAAGGATGAGATCTGTCGAAAGATCCGGGTCCACTCGGTAGCGCCTCTTCTTGGAGAGGCGATCAAAAGAATTCACGAAGAGGAATCTGTTAGTTCATTGTTTATTTAGCAGGATCTGTTTAATTGTTTTTCCTATTGGAAAAGTCTGGAGGAGTTCTCATGCAAAATGTGGAAATTAAGGCAGAATATCGGGCCAACAATGGAAAGGGCGTTGCCCGTACATTGCGGAGGGATGGCCGCATTCCAGCCGTCCTGTATTCAAAGGGAAAGTCAACCTCCCTGTCCCTTCTGCTTAGCCATGTACAGAAGATTTTTCACACCCATGCCGGGAGTCACTCGATCTTCCAGCTTGAAGTCGCGGGTCGTCCTGATGGTGCAGGGACGGCAATGGCCCTGATTCGTGCTGTCCAAAGGGATCCTATTACAGGACGGATCATGCATCTGGATTTTTTTGAGTTGTCAGAAAAGGATCTTGTCAAAAACAGGGTTCCTGTGGAGATTGTCGGGGAATTGCCGATCGGGGTGAAGCTTGGCGGGGTTCTTGAGCATAATGTTCGTGAGTTGATGGTGGAGTGTCTTCCTTCGGTTATGCCGGATCATCTGAAACTCGATGCGTCTTCACTTGGAATCAATGCGACATTTTATGTGAGGGATCTCCCAATGGTTCCGGGGCTTCGGATCCTTGAGAGCCCAGACACAGTCCTTGTCCATATTCTTCCGCCAAGGACGGAGTCCACTCCTGAAGCGACTGCCGGAGCAGAGTCGGCCAAAAAATAGGGGTTTCTTCTTATAGGCATGGGGTTGCGGGCAATTATTGGCCTGGGAAACCCGGGCATCGAATATCAAAATACACGGCATAATGCCGGAAAGATCTTCCTGGACTATCTGTCAGAGCGTCTTAGCATCCCGCTTTGTCATCAGAAGCCTTTGGTCCAGTGGGGTGAGGGGAATTGGATGGGGGAGCGGGTTCTCTTGGTTTTCCCGTTGACCTATATGAATCTTTCCGGAGAGATTGTACCGTGGCTTAAGATGAAGGGAGTAATCCTTCCGGAAGGCCTGATGATCCTTTCAGACGATCTGGATTTGCCCTTGGGAACCTTGAGATTTCGCCAGAAAGGTCAATCCGGTGGCCAAAAGGGATTGGGATCATTTATATCCCGTGTAGGTTCTGACCAGATTGCCCGGATTCGAATTGGCATTGGGCGTCCCATTATAGGTCAGAATGTTTCTGACTATGTGTTGGGTGTTTTGCATCAGGAAGAGATGGATGTCTTGGAAAAGGCCCGTCTGCCTTTTTTCTCCATGCTGGAACAATGGTATAAAACAACAGGGACCGGGGAGCGGTCATAGCAGGGAAAATTCTTGGGATTTCAGTGTGGTATTGTCGGGTTGCCCAATGTTGGCAAGTCTACCCTATTTAATGCGTTGACATCGGGAAACGCCCAGGTAGCGAACTTTCCATTCTGTACAATAGATCCCCATGTGGGGGTAGTCCCTGTTCCAGATGACCGCCTTGTGCGTCTCACGGAGATGTACCGGCCGAAGAAAACGACTCCGACATTCATCGAGATAGTCGACATTGCAGGTCTGGTCCGAGGTGCAAGCGAAGGTGAGGGCTTGGGGAACCAGTTCCTTGGCCATATCCGGAATGTTGATGCGATCATCCAGGTTGTCCGTGTTTTTGAAGATTCGGACATTATTCATGTGCATGGAAAGGTCGATCCCGTTTCAGACCTTGAAATCATTGAAACAGAATTGATTCTCTCGGACCTGAATACGGTCAGTGGACGGTTGTTGAAGTCAGAAAAAGCGCTGAAGGCTGGAGGGGCAAAGGACACTCTTCTCCAACGCGAGGTGCTAGAGCAACTCAAGGGGCATCTTGAAAAGGGGTTTCCGGCAAGAATGCTGGCTTGTCCGGGAGAAGCCCTGGCCTTTAGGTCCTCACTTGGTCTCTTGACACAAAAGCCTGTGCTCTACGTTGCAAATGTGTCAGATGATTCCTCGGAACTGTCATCGGAAGATTTTGCCCGTCTTCAGGAGGCAGTCAAATTGAGGAAAGGGAATCTCATTTCAGTTTCGGCCCGGATAGAATCAGAAATTGCGGCGTTGCCCGAATCGGAACGAAAGGTCTTTCTGGATGAGATGGGAATGGCGGAATCCGGACTTGAGCGTCTGGCCAGAATGGGGTACAAGATATTGAATCTGGTGACGTTTTTGACGGCAGGTGAGGACGAGGTTCGTGCCTGGACTGTGACGCAAGGAACGTTGGCACCTCGGGCGGCAGGACAAATCCATTCAGATATCGAACGGGGGTTTATCCGGGCTGAGGTAATGAAATTTGCGGATCTTGATCGACTTGGCTCAGAAAAGCTCGTCAAGGAAAAAGGCCTTCTCCGTTTGGAAGGAAAAGAGTATATCATTCAGGACGGGGATGTTGTGTACTTCCGTTTTCACGTTTAAGGGGCGATTGTTCGCAGAAAGGTGTCCAATGGCATTTTATGAGTGTGTGTTATTGATTAGATCCCAGTTGACCGAGGAGGAAGTTGGTTCAGTCCTCGAACGTTTCCAGGGGCTTGTAACCTCCAAGGAGGGAACGGTCCATCACATTCAGAAGATGGGAAAACGCAGGCTTTCCTATGAATTGAAAAAAGAGCGTCGGGCGGACTATGCCATTTTTTACATTGAGATGAAGAACACAACGGATATCTCCGAATTTGATCGTCAGGCCCGGCTTGATGAGCGCGTAATCAAGAGTATGGTTGTAAGACGGGAAAAACTTGTTCTTCCTTCCCTCGAATCTGCAGGATCTTCCTCTGAAGAACGGGGAGAACACACTAGGACTGTTTCTGAAGGGGAAGCCGTTTGAGTAATTACAACAAAGTCATTCTCATGGGGAATCTGACCCGGGACCCTGAAGTGAGGTTCACTCGGGATGGTGCGCCCGTGGCGTCCTTTACGCTGGCGATTAATAATCGGTACCGTCAGGACACAGAGACCAAGGATGATGTTTCATTCGTAGATATTGTGGCTTTTGGAAAGCAGGCCGACCTGGTCAAGAACTATCTCGAAAAAGGTGCTCCTGTACTGGTTGAGGGACGCCTTCAGCAAAGAAGATGGGAACAGGAAGGTCAGAAGAGAAGTAAGATTGAGGTGGTTGCCCAAGGTGTCACATTTGTTGGGGCTGCCCGACGCGGAGGTGGTTCTGCAGGTGGTGGTATTTCTGAGGAAGAGTCAGGGTTTCAGGGATTCCCGACTGATTCTGGTACCGAAGGAGATATTCCGTTTTAACCCGTTTCAAGTTCTTGGAACCAAACTTAAAGAATCATATGGAGAGGAATAACTGATGAGTGCACCTGCCCGATCGTTCCAAAGGAAAAAAAGTTGTCGCTTTTGTACGGAGAAGTTGGCGATTGATTACAAGGATATCAATACGCTGAAGGGGTTTCTCACGGAAAGAGGAAAAATCATTCCCCGGCGCCTCTCTGGAAATTGTGCGCGTCATCAAAGAGGACTGGCTTCTGCGATCAAGCAGGGTCGAAATGTTGCCTTCTTTGCTTTTTCTGAGGAAAAGTAGACCTGAAGATCCAGTTTCCATTTGGAGCGATGCTCCTGTCGGTTTCAACATCTTCAGCACTTTTTGTGGGGGTGTTTCTTTTTCCCCGGGTAGGGCTTTTCATGGCGCTCTTTTCCGGCGTTCCCCTAGCATTGGCCCAAGTTGCCTATCATCGTTACCAGTTGGGGCTTGGGGTAATGGTCCTCTCAGGACTCGTGGTTGAGATACTATCGCATAGCCCTATCGGATTATTGTTCTATTTGGCCTGGTCGGGTTTTTCAGGTGTCCTCGCTGGAGAATTGATCCGTAGGCACAGAACGTTTTCCTATGCTGTTTCTGCAGTCGCTCTTCAGATTACGGCTTTTTCCTCATTTGTTTTTTCTTTCTTCTATTTTCGGACTGGCGGGGGCATTCTGGTAGAGATAAAAAAGGGTCTCTATCAAACTTTTGACCAAGTGTTCCATCTTTATCTTCAGAACTCTCCCACCACGCTTTCCCTGTCGGATCAGAAGCTCATTCAGCAGATGGAACCCGGACTTTTCCAGTCTTTCCTTTCTGTCTTGCCGGGGTTGCTTCTGGCAAATGTTTTTTTGACCTCTTTGGTTTTGATCGGGATGGTTGAAGGTATCCTTTCCAATAAACTTCCGATTGCAGCGAGCCACGGGATTGAGAAGTGGGTTTTGTGGGATCCCTTTATTTTTGCATTGATTTTATCCTTGGCTTTGGTGGCCATTCCCAATCATTATACCAGGGTTGCGGGAATAAACCTTTTTCTTGGACTTGGGACATTGTATGTTGGGCAAGGGGCTGGCGTCATTGTTTCCTATGCCAAAAGCCGAGGTCTTGGAATGTTGTTCTGGATCGTTTCTGCGACATTTATTTTGTTGCAACCGTTGATTTTCCTTCTTTTGGGGGTTGTTGGGGTGTTGGATGTATGGGTAGACTTTCGGAAAATACGACATACAGCCGATAATCATCCCGCAATGGATTGATGGGACTTCCAGCTCAAAAAATCCCGACAATTTTGATCCCATGCGTCTTCCTGTTTGCCGCATCCTGTTCTTCCATGGGAACGGGATCTCCATGGGGAAGCGGGAATTCGGGATATTCTGGGTCAGGCGCATCCCAATGGGGCTCTCCAACTTTTGGCGGGGGGGGCGTGGTTAATGGAAAAGAAGTTGGGATAGCATCATGGTACGGGCCGACATTTTATGGAAAACGGACTGCGAGCGGAGCTGTTTTCACTAAGGATGGACTGACTGCAGCCCATCGGACCCTGCCTTTGGGCACGAGGGTTCGAGTCCGGAATCTTCAAAACAATCTTTCGGTGGATGTTTTGATTAATGACCGTGGTCCTTTCGTTAATGGAAGAATCATTGATCTTTCCTGGAAAGCAGCCAAAACACTTGGAATGCTTGGGAAAGGCACTGCTCCGGTTGAGATCGTTGTCTTGAACGGAACGTCCTCTTCTTCAACGGATCGATCCCAGGGAACCTTTGAAATTCAGGTGGGGTCTTTTTCATCCTATGGAGAAGCGCGTACCTATCTGGAGCGTCTTAATCGCTATCCGGATGCACATATTGTAAAATCCGAATATGCCAACGGTTACATGTATCGTGTTCGAATTGGAAGATTTGATTCACTGTCTGCAGCTCAGCAATATTCCCATACGGTTAAGTCCCGACTTGGGGAAGCATTTGTCGTAAGGCAATAATCGACCACAAGGTCGTCCATATTTTTTATCGGAAAAAGGAGAATCGATTGAATCAGGCAGATGTTGAAGTAAAATTAGAGAAAATTCAAAAACGAACGGTGTCTTTGAAGGAAAAACGGGCTCAGTTGAAAAATGGATCCACTGAAGAAGTTGCAACAAATATCAAGGCCCTGAAGAGGGTTAAAAAAGCCCTCCGGCGTGGATATCAGAAAAAAGTGCGTTTCTCAAAAATGCTTGCGCCTAAAACGGAAGGCAAGACGGGAGAGGCCTGATTCATGTCATCTTGGGAATACCGTGTTTTTGGCGTCAGCAAGGAGCAAGTTGAAAATCAATTGAACTTTATCGGTGAAGATGGGTGGGAACTTGTCCAGATAATTGTCATGAATAGTTCGGATGTCCCATATCAATGCATCTTCAAGAGAAAGCAGGATGAGCCTTTGCCATAGGGGCAGGCCCCTAGGATCCGGCAATGGCTTTTCGGATTAGCCGATCTGCCTCGTTGAGGGTATGGGTTGTGTTCCGGTCCATTTTTCGGGATTGGTCGAGTGATTGGGTGAGAAGGTTTTTTGCTCCATCGATGTTGCCTGAGGAAAAACCGTGAGTGGAGGCACTTTTAAGGCTGTCGAGCGCTGAGTGGATGGCAGATTCGGCCTGTCCGAAATTTTTATCAAGAATATCCCTGACTGCATCCTCAACTGATGTTTCCGCCATGTGCAAGTTCATGGTGGCCTGAATTGTCTGGAAGGACCGAATGGCTTCGGATTTTTCCTTCTTAAGTTGGGATTGCATCGAAGTCATCTGGTTTTGGAGTTGTTCCACTTGTCTTGCGTTCTTCCCTGTCTGCAGCAGCATATAACCAATGCCCAGGAGACAAACGATCAAGATGACGAGGAGGGCTTTCATGGGTATCCCTTCTGGCAGGCGTGTCTTTTCTTAGGATAATTGATCCTTAAGTGAGCGATGCCATCATACCCAATGTCCCGGAGGTTTTCCAAATGTCTAAAAACCTTTCAGAAGGGTTGGCTCCAGAATTTGCGAATGGTGGAGTGGAAGAGAAGTTGCAGAAACAGAATGTGTCTCTGGTCGAACGGACAGTCAGTTTTGTGAGTCTTGGTTGTCCTAAGAACCTTGTGGATACAGAATCCATGATTCGATCCATTGAAGAAAAGGGATTCCGGGTTGTTTCTGAGACGGAACAGGCTGAGATTATTGTTGTCAATACATGCAGCTTTGTGACGGATGCCCGTCGAGAGTCAATTGACACTCTTCTTGAAATGACAAGATTCAAGGAAGAAGGAAAGGCAAAGCTCCTGATCGGAACCGGTTGTTTGATCTCAAGGTATCAGGAACAGCTTCCAGACCTGCTTCCTGAAGTCGACCTTTTGCTTTCCCCTTCCGAGGAACATTCAATCGGGGATCGGCTGCTGTCCTGGGGAAGCCCACCCCAACCGAATCTTCCAACATTGATTGATCCAAGGTCAATCCCTTTTCGTCCGAAGAGACTGACTCCACCCCATCGCGCTTATTTAAAGATTTCTGAAGGATGTGATCACACTTGCACTTTTTGTGCGATTCCTCTTTCACGTGGTCTTCAGGTCAGCAGAACCAGGGAAGGCCTTTTGGATGAAGTTCGCATGCTCGGTGATGAAGGCGTTCAGGAAATCACGTTGATTGCCCAGGACCTGACAAAGTATGGAAGCGATCTGGGGGAGACCGAAGGTCTGTCAAGGCTCCTAGAGGAGATTGACCGAATTGGGCGCGTTCCTTGGATTCGCCTTCTTTATGCTTACCCTACCCAGGTTTCTGACAGGCTGCTCAAGGTGATCCGGGATTCCGAGACGATAGTCAAGTATTTGGATATTCCCTTCCAGCATGTCAGTGGAACAGTCCTGAAACGGATGAATCGTCCTGGAAACAAGGATTCGACAATGCGCTTGGTTGATCGAATTCGGAAGGCAGTTCCCGATATTACCCTTCGTACTACCTTCATTGTCGGTTTTCCGGGAGAAACCGATCTTGAGTTTGGTGAATTGGAGTCATTCGTTCGTTGGGCCAAGCTTGATCATGTTGGTGTTTTTCCTTTTTCAAAAGAGGAAGGGACCCCTTCTTTTGGAATGGAAGGACAAGTTTTAGCACGAGAGAAAACCAGACGGCGAAAAGCCTTGATGCGCATTCAGAAAGAAATTTCTCTGGAACGGAAGAAATCCTGGGTTGGAAAAGTTCTCCCCGTGTTGATTGAGGGACCCTCTGAACAGTCTCCCCTCGTTCTTTCAGGCAGAGTTCCTGGAATGGCTCCCGATGGGATTGATGGGGAAGTCCTTGTGCTGAGTGGGCAAGCCTCGGCCGGAGAAATTGTTCCTTGCAGGGTTTTGCGTGCTCATCCTTATGATATTGAGGCGTGGGAAGAATCTGTTCCGGAAGACTCTGAAATTTCTCTTGGGGGAGGCCATTCTGGCCGCTGATTGATTCTACTTTGCTTATAAAGGTGGATCAGAATTGTGATGAACGAAATAACGTGCAATCCTGCCCCAATGACAATCAGTTTCATGTTCTTCTCCATAAGGCCTGAGAGGATGATTAAAAATCCGAGATATCCGAATATTTTTCCAGTTTTGATTAGGAAGATCTGACTACATAGAACATAAAGCCATGCCAGTAAAAAGAAGGGAAGCACGGCTTCCGATCCTGAAAGTAATGAGGTGGTTGAGAAAATAACGATGGCACCGCCAATCATCCCCAAAACAATTTTTCCGGTCTGGGGAGGCCTAATGCCCTGAAGGCTGATGAAAAGAAGGATTAGTGCGACAAGGCGAGCAGTCCAATCTTGCTTGATGATGGGGATGCTGAACAATACGAGAATACTGGTGTTATATAAGAAGTGGTCCGATCCACCTTTTCTGTTTCCTTTTTTTCGTTCACGAGAGAAACTCACCCGTAGGGCACTTAATGTAAATGCGAGTCCAAGGAGGCCATGGATCTCAATTCCTTGGAACGGAATAGGGTCAATGGTAGGACGAGCAAGTGTCAATCCAAGGATTATTCCTGTGAGCGCTGTCAGCAATAATCCCTCAAACCCGAGACGGGTTGACTGACCGCTTTCTAAATTCTGTCGGTTGAATTCTTCCTTCAGGAACCAGAAGCCGATAGCGATCATCAGTCCTGTTTCGGCTGCGATCAAGGTTCTTGGGACGGAAAGGAAGCCAATTACCAAAGCGATTCCTCCGGAAAGGATCAAGGCGATTGCAATTCTTCCCTTTTGGGTATGAACGGGTTCTAAAAACAGGATGTTCGGTAGAATGACCAGAAGTGCCAACAGATGAATGAATGCCAGAATTGGGAATTGGAGAATGGGTGTCAATAGATCAATCGGGTAAATGATCAAGAGTCCATCTGAAAAAAGTAATGCCACAGATGGGATGAAGACGCCAAAAAGAGCCCTTCGATATAGAATGATTTTATCCTTCTTTTTAGTTAGAATGCACCCCTCAGTGATGAGCGAGAGTGGCGAAATGGCAGACGCACCAGACTTAGGATCTGGCGGGGGAGACTCCGTGCGGGTTCAAATCCCGCCTCTCGCACCAAGTTTGTCCGGAGTGGGCCATGCGTTTCGTCTCCGTCGCCTTTGTGAAGAATAAATCTTAGGACAAATCAGGGTCCGTCTCACAGGGTAGCTTATTTTTTCTTGGTTACCAAGGGCATCTGGGTTCCTTAATGGAAAACCAAAAGTCAAGGAGGCTTTAATGGGTAAACAGATCGTAATTCTAGGAAGTGGGGTCGCCGGGACAATTGTAGCCAACCAGATTGCCCGCAAAATTCCGGGGGAGTTAAGGTCAGGTGCTACCACCCTGACTCTCCTTGGTAACACGGAGACTCACACCTACCAGCCTGGCTGGCTTTACCTACCCTTTGACCTGGTGCGTCCGGAGGAGATCAAGAGGTCTCAAAAATCCATTCTGGATCCTCTGGTGCATTTTTTTGTTGATCCGATTGAGAAAATCGATCTCCCGGGGAAGAAACTGACTTCATCCTCAAAAAAGGAATACCCATATGATGTTCTGGTCATTGCAACGGGATCTGTGCCGCGCCCTGACCTGATTCCTGGTCTTCAGGAAGGCGGTCACTGGTTTTATACCGAAGAAGGTGCCTTGAAACTCAGGGATGCCTTACGTGCTTTCCAGGGAGGAAAGATTGTCGTAGCAATGGGTGTCCCTCATAAATGTCCTGTGGCTCCCCTGGAAGTAACATTGATGTTGGATGATTATCTCCGAAATCGTGGCATACGGGATCAATCAGAAATTTTCTATACTTATCCTGTGGGTGCCCTGCACACAATTCCGGCTGTTGCGAAATGGGCCGGCCCTGTCTTTGAAGAGAGAAAGATTCTTTCGGAGACATTTTTTAACATGAAAGAGGTCGATGTCGATAAGAAGGTGTTGCATAGCCTTGAAGGATCTGCGGTTTCATATGACCTATTGATTTCCATCCCCCCACACCGGGGGGCCAAGGTCATCCTGGACAATGGATTAGGGGAAGGGGGGTGGATTCCGACAAACAAGCAGACATTGCAGATGGAAGGGCATGACAATGTGTTTGTTGTTGGAGATACAACCAATCTTCCTATCTCCAAGGCGGGTTCCACCGCCCATTTTTCAGCTGATATCCTTGTGGAGAATGTTCTCTCCGTCATTGAAGGGGCAAAGCCATCACGCATTTATGATGGGAAGGTCTTTTGCTTCATAGAGACTGGCCGGAATCAGGCAACCTACATTTCGTTCAACTATAGCAATCCTCCGTCACCACCACCTCCAACATCCTCCGTGCATTGGATGAAGCTTTCATACAACAGGCTCTATTGGTTGACGGCTCGCGGCATTCTTTAATATAGGGAGTAGGCTGATGGCACCGGAATCCATACCTGGAAGGCTTTTGAATCAGTTAAGTGAGTCGTCCACCGAGAAGATGCTCTCAGAAATTTTGACCCGTTTGGATGTGATCCAGGAGTTTCATATAGCCTCCAAGGCCCTTTGGGATATACAGACAAATTCATTGGTGGAGCGAGTGGCGGAAACGGTTGAAAAAGCCACTGCAATGCTAGATCAGTTGATTAAGCCTGAAACGTTGTTATTGTTTGAAAGGCTTGAGAAAAGTACCCCTGTTCTGACCCGGTTGGTTGATATTCTCGACTCAGGAGAAAAGAGTGGGGCATTTTCATCTTTGGTGGAGCTGGGGGGGGCACTAAAGGCAGTCCAGAGCCTTGGTACGGATACCTTGATCGAGCGAGTGGCATCTCAAGCTGAAAAGACTACCGATTTTCTGGAGAGGATGCAGGGGCTTCCGATCGAGGATTTGATTGGGATTGCTTCTGAATTGAAGAAATCAGGCGGAGTGGAATCTTTGTCCGAAATGGTCGGGGCGGTCACTGCTGTGCGCAAATTGCTAACGGATTCATTAATTGAAAGGGTCATGTTGCTTCTGGAGGAAGCCATATCCTGGCAGGGGAATGTTGCAAATATTCTTGGAGCGATCCCACCAGCCCCGACAGAAGCACCGGGGATATTGGGCATCATCGGGTGTTTGAAAGACCCTGAGACCCAAAAATCCCTTTCTTTTTTCCTTTCTGGAATGAAAGAAATTCATAAGGCAATAAGAAAAGAGAAATGAGAGGATTGGTCTTTGCAAGTTTGTTGACAAGGGGTATGTCTGAGAATATAATTCCCTTTTGTTTTTGGGCTTAAAGTTCGCGTTCAATATCGGGGCCCCTGATTCGCTCTGAGGAGTGAAGAACACTGCCTTGTTGGTGTTCCCGATTATGGGGGAGGTTCCCGAGTGGACAAAGGGAACAGACTGTAAATCTGTCGCCGGACGGCTTCGGAGGTTCGAATCCTCCCCTCCCCACCAGTTTTTGTGCGGGAATAGCTCAGCGGTAGAGCGCCAGCCTTCCAAGCTGGATGTCGCGGGTTCGAATCCCGTTTCCCGCTCCAATTTTAGCCCGGTTTTTTGGGGGCGTGCCCTTGTAGCTCAGTTGGCAGAGCACATCCTTGGTAAGGATGAGGTCACCGGTTCAATCCCGGTCAAGGGCTCCAATAGTGATAAACGATCGATACTGTTGCTTGCTGGTATACCGGAATCGCGTTGCCGCAAACTGCTCAACTCTTCTTGGTTTTATGGAGGCATGAATGTCCAAAACGAAATTTGAGAGAACGAAGCCGCATCTGAACATAGGGACAATTGGACATGTGGACCATGGGAAGACGACTTTGACTGCGGCAATTACGCGAGTTCTGGCAGCAAACAAGATGGCA
>JAJYGC010000005.1 GCA_021785195.1 Nitrospirota bacterium | reverse complement strand
GAGTACAAATTCGGCACGATGATGATCGCAACCCTGTTTGTGGTGACTCTGTCCATCACAATCCTGTTCCCGACGCTGCAGATGGCGAAGATTCCACCGACGGCCACGGCGGTTCAGAAGGCGAAGGATTACGGAACGGAAAGTGGTTGGACGCTGGAGGACCCGATGATGACCGGGGACAATCGGCCAACGATGATCGGGAAGGGAAAGGTCGTCTTTATCCGGGAGGGATGCTGGTGGTGTCATACGCTTCTTCCGGAGCAGACCCAGGACTGGCAGTATTTTGGTGCTCCTCCGACGGCGGCCGACTTTGTGGGGGAAAGTCCCACGGTGTTCGGTTCGGACCGG
The DNA here is from genome assembly GCA_021785195.1 of Nitrospirota bacterium. GTDB lineage: Bacteria > Nitrospirota > Leptospirillia > Leptospirillales > Leptospirillaceae > JAJYGC01. Next base: position 163,460 of record JAJYGC010000005.1, on the reverse strand, counting down.
AAGGCGCCCGACTTGCTTCATGTGGGAAGCCGGCTGCCGATCAAGGGATGGCATCTTGTTCACCATGCCAATCCCCGTGCGGTCCAGCCCAAGTCCATGATGCCGGCATTCAACTACCTTCGTCGCAAGGACCTGGATGCCCTGGCGGATTACATGTCCAGTTTGAAGTAGGCTCTTTGGGCTATACTTATCATATGTTCCCGAGTAGACTTTCTTGGGGATTTATCGGTTAGATACAACCGAATAAGGAGTTGTTCGATGGCTGACATTGATGAAATGTTAACCGAGCGGTTTGATGGGATTCTAGAAGGAACAAACAATATTCCAGCTGCGCTTATCCTGATTTTGACCATGACCGTCGTCACTGCTGAGTTGTTGACATTCCCTCTTTTTGGTGCCCGTCCTCAGTACCCTGGGCATCCCCATCACTGGTTGATCCAGGGCGTTCCGGTTCTGAAGGCCCATCTTAGCAAGACTTTGGGTCGTCCATGGTGGGATCAGGGTTATGTGATCAATTCGACCTATGTGACTGTTTTTTACACTTGGATGGGTTTACTTTTGAAGAAGACGGAAGTGGCGAAGGACTTTTAAATAGGCCATTATAGATCGGGAAGTCTTTCTCGAGGAGGTGGGCAAATTGTGGAATTTAAATAGCCCTTATGTGTTTTGGGTAATAACGATGATCATGCTCTGTCTAGGGTTGATCTACTCGTTTTTTATCGATGAGAGAAGGCCAGAATAGTGACGGGTTCACTTTGAACCTCCTGTTTTAGCTTATTTTGTCTATGCTTTTTAAAAGAGGCGGTCTTGAATGAGGCCGCCTTTTTTATTGATCCGGTTCTAAGGCAGCCCTATACTGGTTTCAGAGGCCTCCATGCATATAAAAATGTCTGTTTCAATTGTCATCTTTACCTTCCTGATAGCTGCCGTATTTGTCTTTATTGTTATGTCCCGCTACATCATAGGGCCGTTTTCCAAGTTGAAAAAAGGGGAACAGGTGATTGTTGTCCTCAGTTTCCTTGGCGTGCTGGTCGTGTTGGCATTTGCAATTGTCCAGCTGGTCCTGAAGATTCTGGTTTAGGTTGGGGTGCCTATGAAAACAGGGGAAAGGGTTGTCTTTTTTTTAGCGGGACTAATGATTTCTGTTGTGATGATTCTGTATGTTCTGGGACAATTCCATATCATCAATTTCTGGTCAACGAATGATATTTATGTTTTCAATAAGCAGACTGAAGCAGGTTATAAGGTCTATCAACGGTCTGGTTGCAGGGATTGTCATGTAATCTATGGAGTGGGTGATTTTGCGGGGCCGGATATGGACGGAGAAGGGACTAGACGGACTAGGGAATGGTTGACACAATACCTGGCGGATCCCAAAAAAATTGTTCCGAATACGCGGCACGATGGTCTGTTCGCAACCAATTTTTCTGAGATGCCTCCAGCAGACAAGAAAAAGCTGATCGATTTGATGATAAGCCTCAAATCGTTGCCTGGTTCCCCCAATTATCCGAAGCCCCCGCAATAAACCGGTCTTATTTTGAAGGAGATGACATGAAATTGCCTGAGGGAATTGTAGCTTATCTTTGGACCGCGACTGGCTTGGTATCTCTGGTGATCATTGTGATCGGGATTTATTGGGCCTATAAAAACGGCCAGTTTGATGAAAATATCAAATATGTCATTTTTCAGGAAGAAGATGACGAAAGAAGGCATAAGATTGAGGAAATGAAAGCGGAAGAGATGAAGGACCGTAAGTAATCCTGACTGCCCGGAGACAAACTTGCTTGACCTGAAACCAGTTTTACGGATTCCGATTGCCCTGGTCGTCGGAACCCTTCTTTTTTGGGGCATAGACCAGTCCTTTCACCTGACTGAAGGGGCTTTCCATCATCTCTTCGGTGGCGGTATCCTCTGGACTTACCTTCTTGTTCCGACTCTGGTTTCCTTTGTTGTGGGCTATTGGGTCGGAAAATGGGGTAAATTCTGGGCGGCCATTCCGCCGATGCTGTATATCCTTATCGCCTATTTGCTGGCTTCAGAGCATGCCGGCCAGCATGATCTTGGGATGCCGACCGCACCCTTCATGATGATCTTTTTCATCACTGTCCCTGAAGTCTCCCTCCTTGGGGGCTGGGTCGGGGAAGCGCTCAGAAATCGACGGGAAGTCAAGCGTAGAAGGGAAGCCCGTCTTCGGGAATCCTTGAAAGCGGGGCGGCCATCGTCCTCAGAAAGGGGAAACGAACAATGACTTCAGAAGTGAGTGACCGTCTGGGTCTTAAGTTTATTCTTTTTGGCGTATTTTGCCTGTTTGTCGGAACGCTTCAGGGTTTCCTCCAATCCACCCCCCGCCTTCGCCACTGGATTCATTCTACTGGGCAGGCTGGACACCTTGTCGATCCATTGGCGCACGCCCACATCAACTTGATTGGGGGCGTGGTTTCAATCGTGATGGCAATGGTTTATTACCTTCTTCCTAGGATGCTTGGAAGAAACATCTGGAGCCATTGGCTTGGGCAAGCCAATTTTATCCTGATGGTTGCCGGAGTCGGAAGTTTTTATGTGGTATTGCTGTGTTTCGGTATCCTTGAGGGAAACCGGATGTTGGATGAAGGGATTGTCTACCCGGTCGCCCGGGCCCATTATCAGCCTTACCATCGATTTGGATTTGTTTTTTCGGCCCTCCTGATGGGTCTTGCACACTGGACCTTTGTCCTGAATGTTTTTGTGACGTATTTTCGGAAGGAAGAAACTTCGATCGTCCCGTCAGTGAAACCGCTTAAGGAAGGTTCAAAATTCCAATGAACGAGACAACGCCCGGAACCGGTTTGGAAAAAGATGTGAAAGAGGGAGAAACGAAAAGTCGGAGGGATTTTGCCTCGGATGATGATCTGACGCTTGAGGAAATGACCCCCTGGGGGCTTCCCTGGAAAGCCATTTCGGTCACTTTGGTCGTATTGATCCTGATTGCGGGGGCCATACAGATTGTGGGGCTCGCTTCAAACAGGATTAACCGTCTGTCACAGGAAAGCGTTCGCACCCATGGGAAGGAACCCGGTAATTTTCGTCCGATGGGAGGGGTCGTTCCGAGGTTGTCTGCCTCGTTGCCTGTGGTGAAGGAAGCGAACGGGACCTTCGGAAAGGATCTCAAGGCCACGGCACAGATTGTTGTCGTGACCCATGGGATTACTCCCCCAATAGGATATGTCTATGTTCCTCCTGGCCCGTTTGTGATGGGAAGTGAAGACCCCTTTGCCAATTTTGATGAAAAGCCCATCCATAAAGTCTTTCTTCCCGGGTATTTTATCAAGAAAACGCTGGTTACCAACAAGGAATACAAGCGTTTCATCGACAGCAACCATTACATTGCTCCTCCGGGTTGGAAGAACCGCTCTTACCCGGTTTCCAAGGGTGATCATCCAGTGACTTTTGTCAGTTATGATAACGCGGTGGATTACGCCCACTGGGAAGGAAGTCGTCTTTGCACGGAAGAAGAGTGGGAGAAGGCTGCCAGGGGATCCGATAGCCGTCTTTGGCCATGGGGAAATGCCTGGGATCCTCGAAGGGCCAATGCCAACTATACAGTGGGGGATACGACCCCTGTAACCCGTTATCCAGCCGGGATCAGCCCATATGGCTTGTACGACATGGCCGGGAATGTTTTCGAATGGACCGGATCCAGTTATGCCCCATACCCGGGAAACACTGCAAATAAGGCAAGATTCCTGGCATACAAGGTGGATGCAACAGGAACCCTGGAGCAGGTGAAGGGGAGAGTCTACAAGGTTCTTCGTGGGGGATCCTGGAAGAGTGACCAGTATAGCGCCCGGACATCAGCCCGGAATCCGACCTGGCCAAATTATGCGTCGGACTTTTTTGGGTTTCGGACATGTCGGGATGTCGTAAAATAGGGTGACTGTCTGACAAGGAAACTAGGAAACTGTTTGCGAGGAGGAAATGATGGAAAGGGAAATGGCGATCAAGGATTACACCATGAAATTCTATTATGCGTGCCTTCTTTATGCCATCATCGGGTTTTCCTGGGGAGCCATCATGGGTGGTGTGGAACAGTTCCGGAATTTTGTACAGGCCGGAGCAGGTGGACCTTCGGACCTGATTGTCCTGGGACATACCCATATCAATCTTTTGGGCTGGGTTGAGATGGCGATCTTTGGGACCGTCTACTACATCGTTCCGCGTCTCTATCAGGTACCGCTTTACAGCTATCGGTTGATGAGGATCCATTTCTGGACACATAATATAGGCTTGGTGGGAATGGTTCTGGCATTCAGCATTGCCGGTTACAAGGGTGGAATGATCCTCCTTCATGGGGATGTGGCCAATATCAAGCCTGTTGAAACGCCCTACATGGAAATGGTTGGCATGTTTGGCTTATTGGTCCTGTTTGCCAACTTCATATTTGCCTATAACATTTACAGTACTGTCCAGGTTGCCAAGGGAACCAAGCAGATTCCGGCAAATGAGAGGGAAGTGGACAATGTGGCTGCTTTCGGAACAACCCCGTGAGCCTGGTGGAAATGGCTTGATCGGAAGATCCCTGAACAGGGTGGCAAGGATTGGGGTAGGGCTCGCTTTTCTGGGGGTTTTTGTTTTTCCAGGGCGGTCTTTTGCCTACATGCCACGATATGTGCACGTGACCTTGGGCGTTCCTTGGGTGGCCTACCTTGTCTTCCTGCTGGGGGTATTGGCACCGATCTTCCTGTATCTGGGCGTTTCATGGTACTGGCGTCATGAAATTGAGGCGAACAAATTTGGCAAGGACGATATATCGGAAGAGTAAGCGACTCCCTTCCCTGATGCCAGTTTTAGTAACGGTTTTCTCCTGATATAAAGCGCAAGGAAAGAAGCCACGGATAACCTGATTTCTGGGACCAGGCGAAGTGCCGGGCCATGAAACCGGTGCGCACTCGGTGCCCCCTTCCGGTCGAATCACCGGGAGAATGGTTTCCGTGAACCGGAATTCGTCGAGAAAACTTCAGGGGAATCAACCTGATGCCCACCGGAGTGTCCTTCGCTTCCGGGTGTCGGTTTGAATGGGTGTGACCGGAAATAGGGTCCTCTTCAATATTTATGTAATAGATGAGGAGTGCTGAGATGTCAGCGACAGTCAAGAATCCATCCCTGATTCCGATGCCTGAAATCCACAAGCGGGAAGGGTTCCGGAAATACTTCCGCGTCACATCGATCCGGTATGTGGTCCAAGGGGCGGTTCTGGCATTCATTGTCCTTTTGCCCTTCACGGGACTTTTCAGGATAGACCTTTCGACAGGACGTTTCATTGTTGCGGGCTATCAGGTCTGGTGGAGTGACTTTTTCCTGATTCTTCCATTCTGGATTTTTCTCATTTCTGGAGCAGCGGCAATCTACTCAGTTCTTGGAATGGTTTTTTGCGGATGGGCGTGCATCCAGAACACCCTTTCCGAATTCGTCGATTTCCTCGTGAAGAAAATCTTTGGTCCCCAAAAGAAATACCTCGGCCTTGACACGTTGACCCACACTTCCCAAAAGTCTTCCCCCAAAGTCGGAATTAGGGAATGGTCCGTTTTCATCGTGGTCGTCTCCCTGATTTCCCTTGTGGTCGGGGTCGTATTCGCCGGGTATTTCATCCCTCCAGCCCTCCTCTGGAAGGACATTGTGACGGGATCCAACCTATACCAGACTTTCTGGGTCATCGGCGGCATCAGCGCAGTCATGATGCTGAACCTTTTTTTGATTCGCCATTATTGGTGCAATTGGGTCTGTCCCTACCCACTCTGGCAACATTTCTTCAAATCGGAAGGGACGATGAAAGTGGCATTTGATGATGCCAGGCGGGAAGAATGCACGGGATGCAACCTCTGCGTAAAATCCTGTATTGTAGACATCGATCCACGGGACACCAAGAATTTTACACGGTGCATCAATTGTGGCGAATGTGTCATTACATGCGAGGACTATTCAGAAAAAAGAGGGGTTCCCTCCCTTTTGACATTCCATTTTAACGGGGTTCGGGTGGGGAAGGACGGGAAAAGGCGACTGAACCTCCTGTCTCCGGTCGTTACAAGGTTTGTCCTGACAGGATCGTTCAGTTTGATCCCTCTTTCACTCTTCATCTATGGGATTTTTACCTATATGCCCTTTCACATGACGCTTAGCCAGGTCCCGGGGCACCTCGATCTTTACAGTGTGCGCCTATCCAACAAAACGCCAAGATCGGAACAATACAGGCTGATGGAGGTGGGTCTGCCGGGAAGCTCAGTAAACTGGACCGAAAAGACCATTTCCATCCCCTCGGGAAGCCAGGTGTCCATCCCCCTGAAGATCCGGAACGGCCAGGTGCTTGGAGTGGGGATACATCCTTTTTCGGTCACGGTCGAAATGGTCGATAAAAAAGACAAAACATTGCGTCAGGATGCTTCCTATTTTCTCCCGCCGTCCGGGAATTCCTGAGCATCTTGATTCCATGGATAACCCAGGAAATCCAACAAGATTGCAAATGTGAAAGGGGTATGCTAGGTTCGCGCTATGACTGATGAACGATTTGTATTGAGCCCGGATAAGAAGGGCGCCATTTGGAGCGGACTTTTTCATGGTGCCGCGCTTTTCATGTCAGCTGTTCTGAGTTATGAGTACTATACGAAGGATCATGGCTCCCCTCTCTTCTATCTTTTTTTCTTTTCATTCTGGTTGGCCCTGTTCTCGGGATTTACTTCAGTGATCAATCATTGCCTCCTGATGGCAAGGCGGTCGCTGAAATCCATTCGGGTCTCGGATAGGTCCATCACCTTTGAATGGAAAAATGGAGATGCGGACGAGGTCGTTCGAAAGCTTCAGTTTCAGGGTGGGAGAACCATACTGGGGGTATGGGGTGAGACAATCGACAAGCGGAGGATCCAGGCGACCATTCGCAGGAATTCACTGTCGAAAGAGGAGCTTAATCTTCTGCTGAAGGAGTTTGCCCGCATCCGTGATCTTGAAAAAGCAAAATCCTGAAACCGATACCGGGATGCAGCCCCAAAAGCTTTCCATTATTGCGCTTGCCAAACGCCATCCCCTGCTGACATCACTCTTTGCATTCTGGGGATTCGGGTACACGTTCATGGTCCCGAATCTGCTCGGTGGGCGGTTCCTTTTTGCATTTTTCCGGATTGTTGGGAAATCCCCAGGAGATGCGTTCATGGGGTTTTCCCTCCTGTTTGCGATGGTATTTCTATTTGCGGGCATCGTTCCTTTTCTGATCTGGTATCTGGTTTGCCGGGCACTTGAAAGTGGCGAATCCTCCCCCCCGCTTTCCTAATGGCACAATGAAAGGATAAGAGAAATGATGCATGGGTTCCTCGGGACAAAAGCAGATTTCTGGTGGGATCTGACGGTGACATCGGAAACGATCGTTTTCAGTTTCCTGGGATTTGGGGGGTACTTTGCCCGTCGCCATCGCGGCTCCCTCCATCACAATACGATGCTTGTTTCCTCCGTCCTGGTTGCCGCATGGTTCCTGATGTACCTTGCCCAGCAGTACATTGTCGGGATTATTGGTTTTGGGGGACCGGATTATGTGAAATATCTGATTTATTATCCCGTGATTATCTTTCATTCCCTGGTATCGACGGCGGCCCTTGTCTTGACAGGAATTGTCGTGTTCAATGGGTTCATCTCAACTTCGATTGAAAATGGGGAACGGATCCTGACCCGAAATCCCATGGTGCATCGTCGGCTTGGATGGGTTACGCTTCTTTGTTTTATTTTTTCCGTCATCACGGCATATTCGGTATACGCCATGCTGTTTGTGATCTTTAGCCCTGCCCGGAGCCCTTCCTATGGTTTTCGTGCCTCTGTGGGAGCTCTTTCGGGGATCGGGTCGTTTCTGGTGCTCGCTTTGCTGGGGGTTTTCTTTTACATCAATCGTACCCGCAATCGGAATATGGTTCGGTAATCGCTCTAAAGCGTCCGGATCTATACCTCCCCTGATCCCGGTTTCTGGTCGGTTCCCGCTGAGTCAAAAAACAATCCCCTGCGATCCCGAATTCTGGAAAGGGCATTCGTGTCTGAAGAAAAAAAACGGTTGGATGAGGATGGGATTGTTTATTCCGGCAAAAGGATCTCTCTGTCTATCCGACAGATCCCGGGTCCCGCAGGCCAGACAAGAACGCACGAGTCGGTCTTGTTCGGAGAAGGTGTCGCGGTTGTCCCTGTATACCGTTCAAAGATCCTTCTGATTCGGCAGTTCCGTCCGTCGGTCGGGCAATCAATCCTTGAAATTCCGGCAGGGAAGGTGGAACCTGGTGAGGATTTACGAATTGCGGCCGAACGGGAACTTGAAGAAGAGACGGGACTTTCGGGAGGAATCCTGACGTTGATGTCCTCGATCTGGACGACGCCAGGATTCTGTAATGAACGGATCCATCTCTTCCTTTCCGAGGGGGGCGATCTGAAAAAGAGCCATCCCGACGAGGGAGAAGAAATAGAGGAGGTTCTGTTATTGACTCCCGACGAGGTTTGGAAAAGGATACAGGATGGAAGTCTGAGCGATGCAAAAACGGTGGCAGGGTTCCTCCTCTATTCCCGACTCAATGATCGCTCCTTTTAAGGGAGGTCATTTTGAATTCTGGCACCAGGGTGGTGTGATATGATGGTGAGGGTGGCAAAAGGGCGGGTCCACCTGGATCACGCGCGCTGCAATCAATGTGGTGAGTGTGAGGAACTGTGTCCCACGGGCGTTCTGGATCTATCGGGAGAGAGTGGTATCGGGGACTGCATCCTTTGCCGGTACTGCATTGTGACCTGCCCTGTCTCGGCGCTTTCTGTCTATCGGAAAGGAGCTTCAGGTGAAAGCCGATCCGGTTTCTCTTCGGCCTTTCAATAACAAGGTTGATTTGCCCGTGGCGGATGGAGGGGCTTTGGGGACCTTTCCTCACGGTGTTTCCCCCGCAGACCCTCAGGTTATTCTTGATTCCCTTGAGGAAGGTGTCGTTGCGATCGGTCTGGACAAAAAAGTGCTGTATATGAACCGTGCGGCACGTGAAATCCTGAAAGTCCGGAATGAGCTCAATGGTCCCTTCGATTGCCGAAAAGTCATGAATTCATCGGAATGTCAGGCACGGTGCGTTCTAGAAAAGACGGTTGAGACCGGCGAGCCCCTGCGCAATTTTGAGATTTCCCTCGTTGATTCCACCGGAAGAAAGCGGGTCCTCCGCTTAAATACGGCATTGTTGAAGGATGCGGGTGGAAAGGTGTTTGGGGGAGTTGAAATCTTTCATGATGTCACTCAGATCGTGGCGCTGAAAGAGGAGTTAAAAGGCCGGTATTCTTTTGGGAGGATCATTGGCCGCAGCGAAAAAATGCAGGAACTTTTTGACCTCCTGCCGGTCATCGCCCAAAGCAAATCAACTGTTTTGATCGAAGGGGAAAGCGGCACGGGAAAAGAGCTGGTGGCTCATGCCCTGCATGAAAACAGTCCCCGCCGGGAAGGCCCATTCATCAAGCTGAATTGTGCGGCCCTCTCCGAAGGGGTTTTGGAATCGGAATTGTTTGGTCATGTCAGGGGAGCATTCACCGGGGCTGTTCAGAGCCGCCTCGGGCGGTTTGAGCTGGCTTCGGGCGGAACGTTGTTTCTGGATGAAATCGGTGAAATTTCCCCGACCATGCAGGTCAAGCTTTTGAGGGTCTTGCAGGAGGAAGAGTTTGAACGCGTCGGGGGAACAAAAACGGTCAAGGTGGATGTCCGGGTCATCGCGGCGACCAACCGGGATCTGAAACAGGCCATGGAGTTGGGGGAGTTTCGGAAAGACCTCTATTATCGTCTTCGGGTCATCCCGATCACCTTGCCTCCCCTTCGGGAGCGACAGGAGGATCTTCCGTTGCTGATTCAGTCCTTTGTCGACCGGTTCAACGTTGAAATGGGAAAAAACATTCAGGGCCTGACTTCGGATGCGATGCAGGTTCTGTTGAACTACCACTATCCGGGGAATATTCGTGAGCTCCAGAACATCCTTGAGCATTCGGCCCTTTTATGCAATGAGAGTCGAATCGATGTTCGGCACCTTCCCGGGGATATGATTCCTGGTCAGGCCCAGTCCTCTTTTTTTGAGGCCGCTCTTCTTGAAAGGGAACCCCTCAAGTATGTTGAGCTGGAACTGATTCGCAGAGCCATGGAACTTTCCGGTGGAAATGTGTCCGAGGTTGCCCGGAGGCTTTCAATGGGTCGCTCCACCTTGTGGAGACGGCTGAAGGAAATGAAGTTGGCATGAAGGTCCTGACGACCCGTCCCGATTTTAGGGAAAGTGCAAAAAAGTACCGGTGGGTGGCGGTTTGTTGTGAAATCCTTTCGGATTCCCTGACTCCGGTCCTGTTTTATGCGGCCCTTCCTGATGGAAAAAAGGGATTCCTTCTGGAAAGCGTTGTAGGAGGGGAAAAATGGGGCCGTTTTTCCTATGTCGGGTCAGGGGTCCGGTTCAGGTTTGAAGGGCGGATAGACCAGGGATTGAAGGTCACCTGCCTGGCCAATGACGGAAATACGACCCAGACTGAACGGAAAGGTGATCTTCTGGACATGCTCCGGAAGGAGCTTTATCAGTTGGAGATCGATCCCGGAGGCTTGCCGGAAGGGGTGAATGGCGGTCTGGTCGGGTATCTGTCCTACGATATGGTCAGGACGTTTGAGCATCTTCCCGGAAGGCTTCCCGCACAGGAAGAGTTTCCCGATCTCTTCTTCGTTTTCCCGGAATTTCTGGTGGTCTTTGATCATGTGTCACAGAAAGTTCAGATCGTAACATGGATTGAGCCCGCTTTGGGAGAGGATCCGGATGAAGTTTTTGAAAGAGCTGAATCGGAGCTCACAGGCTTCGTGGACTCTGTCAGAAAGACTCCGTTCAATCCTGCTTCTCCGGTGGAAGCTCCTGCGCTCAAGTTTCATGAGACTCCAACCTCCGAAGAGTTCAAAAAAAATGTTCTTGAGGCACAGGAACACATTCGTGCCGGAGATATCTTCCAGATCGTGCTTTCGAAGAGATTCTCCCTTCGGTTTGAGGGAAATCCCCTCGACCTTTATCGGGTCCTGCGTGCGATCAATCCCTCTCCCTACCTGTTCTTGATCGAGGAAGGGGGTCGGGCCCTGGTCGGTTCTTCTCCGGAGCTTCTGGTTCGTGTGAGGGGAGGGAAGGTTGACCTGAGACCGATCGCGGGGACGGTCAGGAGAACCGGGATCACCGCTGAAGATGAGGAAAACTCCAGACAACTGCTGGCGGACCCGAAGGAACGTGCCGAGCATGTCATGCTTGTTGACCTTGGAAGGAACGATGTGGGTCGGGTGGCCCAGAAGGGTACTGTCTGTGTTAGCGAAATGATGACTCTCGAAAAATATTCCCACGTCATTCACATCGTCTCCCATGTGGAAGGGAAGCTGGAGCCTGGCAAGGATATGTTTGATGTCATTCGGGCGGTCTATCCTGCGGGAACATTGTCTGGTGCTCCAAAAATTCGGGCGATGGAGATCATTGAAGAACTTGAGCATATGCGGAGGGGCCCCTATGCGGGGGCGATCGGGACTCTTTCCCTGACGGGGGATTGTGACCTGGCCATTGCCATCAGGTCGATCTTTCTCAATGGAAAGGATGCGTTCTTCCAGGCGGGTGCGGGAATTGTGGCGGATTCGATCCCGGAGAAAGAGGACCGGGAAGTCCAGATGAAAGCCGGAGCGATGATGAGGGCATTGAGGATTGCCAATGGTGAAGAGGGTCCATGGCTCTTTTGATGATCGACAACTATGATTCGTTCACGTACAACCTTGTCCAGTACTTCTGGGAGCTGGGCTGTGAGGTGGATGTCGTCAGAAATGACCAGATTTCCTGTTCGGAAATTCGGAAAAGGGGATATGAGGGAATCGTCCTTTCCCCGGGTCCCGGCGACCCATCCCAATCCGGGGTATGCCAGAATGTCGTTCGTGAATTGTCGGGGGTCATTCCCCTGTTGGGTGTTTGTCTTGGACATCAGGTCATTGGCGATGTTTTTGGGGGGAATGTGGTGCGTGCGGGTCGACTGATGCATGGAAAGACATCCATGGTTCATCATGATGGGTTGGATCTGTTCGAGGGAATTCCGAATCCTTTTGAGGCCACCCGGTACCATTCCCTTGTCGTCTCCCCCGAATCCTTGCCGGATGACCTGAAAGTGACCGCCTGGACCGCTGAAAATGAAATCATGGGCTTGTCTCACCGGAGCCTCCCTGTATGGGGTGTCCAGTTCCACCCGGAGTCGATCCTGACGCTTGAAGGGAAGAGAATTCTTGAAAATTTCAGGCGCTTGACCCAAAAAAACTCAGTGGTTGACTCTTTATGACAGATTTTCGTCCTCTTCCCGTTCTTCTGGGAGGTGGGAGCCTGGACCGGGTTTCCATGAAGCAATGGCTTGACGGTGTCCTTGGCGGGAAAGTTCCCGAATATGAGGTCTCTGCCGTTCTGACCGCATTGGCCATGAAAGGGGAGTCGGAAGGGGAGCTTTCTGGGGCATTGGACTCCCTGAGGGAGCATTTGCTGCCCTTTCCTCTTTCCGGAGGGTTGCAGGAGACGGCCATTGATACCTGCGGAACGGGTGGGGATCATTCAGGAAGCTTCAATATTTCCACGACAGTGTCCTTTGTACTGGCGGGGGGTGGTGTCCCGGTGGTCAAGCACGGCAATCGGGCGATCTCAAGTCGTTCGGGAAGTGCAGACGTTCTCGAGGGGCTCGGAATTCGGATCGATGTGGCTCCCGATCTGTCCAGGCAGATTCTTGAAAAGCTGGGAATTATTTTCTTATGGGCTCCTTTGTACCATCCCGCACTGAAGCTTCTGGCCCCTCTCCGGAGAGGGCTGGGAATTCGGACCCTGTTCAACCTAGTGGCTCCGCTTGCCAGTCCAGCATTTGTCCGAAAACAGATTCTGGGTGTGTCCTCTTCCCATCTTGTCCCAAGACTGGCGGGTGTTCTGGAGCGGGCAGGCCACGAATCGTTTTGTGTGATTCATGGAGATGGGCTGGATGAGGCGACGCTCTCCGGTGCGACAAGAATCATCCGGTCCGTTCGGGGCAACAATGTGGAACAGGATCTGTGGCCAAGGGATTTCGGGCTCCCTGAGGTCCCTGTCCAGAAGGTGCTGGGGGGCACGGCAAAGGACAATGCGGAGATCCTTCGGAATGTCCTCTCCGGAAATCCTGGTCCATTTCTGGACGTGACACTGGCGAATGCCGCATTGGGGTTTTGGGTGGCAGAGAAGGTTTCTGGCCCCCGTGAGGGAGTGGCAATGGCCCGTGAGGTCATCTTTTCAAAAAAACCATTGGAGATCCTGGAAGAATGGGTCGAGTTGTCGAAGACCATCCCCTACTGAAGGCGATTGTCGAATCCAAGCGGGCCGAAATTGCGTCAGCGTCCCGTTTGTTCCCCATCACCAAGATGGAAGAGTCAGTTTCCCGGATGCCGCCGGCTTTTCGGATCGAGGATCAGTGGAAAGGAAACCTCCCTATCAGGGTGATTGCCGAAACGAAGAGGAAGTCTCCGTCCAGGGGGATGATACGGGATCCTTATTTCCCCTTGGACATCGTGTCGGGATATCTTGAAGCCGGGGCTTCCGGGATTTCTGTCTTGACTGATGCTCCCTTCTTCGGGGGAAGTCTGGACGATCTTCGGACGCTGAAATCTGGGTTGGCCCCTAAGGGAAACATTCCTTTCCTCCGCAAGGATTTTCTGATCGATCCCTACCAGATATGGGAGAGCCGGTTGGCGGGAGCGGACCTTGTCCTCCTGATTGTCAGAATCCTTTTGCCGGAAGATCTTCGGAAAATGATCGAGCTGGCCCGTTCGCTCTCTCTGTCTGCGTTGGTTGAGGTGCACTCGCGGGAAGAGTTGATGATCGCCCTTGATGCGGGTGCCTCCGTGGTGGGGGTCAATCATCGGGACCTGGATTCTCTCAAGATGGATCTTGGACTTTCGGAAAGATTGGCGCCGTGCATGCCACAATCTCTGGTTCGCATCGCAGAGAGCGGCCTGAAGACTCCCGAAGACAGGAAAAGGATGGAAGATCTGGGATACCATGCGGTGCTCGTCGGAGAATCATTTCTGTCCCAACAGGATCCGGGACTTGCCCTGAAAAGGTTTTTGGGTCATGTGGATTAAAATTTGCGGGATCACCTCTCAAGATGATGCGGAAGTCGTAGCGGGTTTTGGCCCCGATGCCATCGGTTTTGTGTTTTACCCACCGTCCCCCCGACATGTGACAGGGGAGATGGCCCGCTCCATTGCGGAAGTTCTGCCGGCGGGAATACGGAAAGTGGGTGTGTTTGTCGATCCGGATTGGAAAGAAGTGGAACGGTTGGTGCAGATGGTTCCCCTGGACATGATCCAATGGCATGGGGATATAGTGACGCAGGGTTTGCAAGCGAAGCTGGGGAACCTGGGAATCCCCTGGATAGAGGTCAAAAAAATCGCGGCCGAAGCACGTCCTTCCTCCCTTTCGATCAACCCTTCCGCCCAGGCTTCATACCTGCTGGTGGAGGGATTTTCCTCCAAGTCCCCGGGTGGAAATGCTCATGCGTGGGATCATTCCCTGGTTTCAGGGATTCCTTTTCCGGTTCCGTTGATCCTTTCAGGTGGGCTCAATGACACCAATGTCTATGATGCGATCAAGTCCGTCCACCCGTTTGGAGTGGATGTTTCTTCAGGAGTTGAGTCGAGTCCTGGGAAAAAAAGTTATGATCGGCTTTCTCGGTTTTTTTCGGAGGTAAAAAGGTATGAGTGATTCCAGCCGGATGGCGGCAGCAATGCGGAGGCCGTCCTCTCTTCCGGACCGAAACGGTTATTTCGGAGAGTATGGAGGGCGTTTCGTCTCGGAATCTTTGATGGAAGCCCTTTATGAGCTGGAGGCTGCATTCAGGAAAGCCTGGGCGGACCCAACGTACCACCGGGAGATGAATGAGGTTTATCGGGATTTTGTCGGTCGTGCGACCCCCCTCTATTTTGCTGAAGGGCTCACCAGAAAGCTGGGTGGAGCCCGAATTTATCTGAAAAGGGAAGATCTGAACCATACGGGAGCCCATAAGATCAACAATACGGTTGGACAGGCCCTTCTGGCTCTCCGGATGAGGAAGAAGAGGTTGATCGCAGAAACGGGTGCCGGACAGCATGGTGTGGCAACGGCAACGGTTGCGGCCCGATATGGTTTTGAATGCGATGTCTATATGGGTTCTGAGGATGCCCGCAGGCAGTCCCTGAATGTTTTTCGGATGAATCTTCTGGGGGCAACGGTGAAGCCGGTTGATTCAGGAACGAAGACCCTGAAGGATGCAATAAGCGAAGCACTGAGGGACTGGTCCCATTCGGTGCTGTCGACGCATTATGTGTTAGGGACGGCATTTGGTCCCCACCCTTTTCCCCTGATTGTCCGTTCTTTTCAGTCTGTGATTGGTCGTGAGGCCCGAAAACAAATCCTTCGCAAGGAAGGCCGTCTCCCGGATGCCCTGATTGCATGTGTCGGTGGGGGCAGTAACTCCATGGGCCTTTTTTTCCCGTTCCTTTCCGATCTGGAATGTGTCCTGTACGGAGTGGAGGCAGGGGGGCGTTCCCTAAAACCAGGGGAGCATGCGGCACGATTCCAGACCGGCAAGGTCGGTGTATTGCAAGGATCAAGGACTTATGTGTTGCAGGATGGTGATGGTCAGATTGAAAAGACCCATTCGGTCTCTGCGGGACTCGATTACTCGGCAGTCGGTCCGGAACTTGCCTATTACCATGATTCCGGGAGAATTTCCTTTGTCTCTGTCAGTGATGATGAGGCCTTGGAGGCCTTTGAGACATTAGGCAAGACGGAAGGGATACTGCCCGCCCTTGAAAGTTCCCATGCCATTGCCTGGGCTATCCGGAAGGCCAGGGACCTTGGCCCCGACCGGGTTCTTGTCGTCAATCTTTCCGGAAGGGGGGACAAGGATGTGATGGAAGTCGCCAGGATAAAGGGGGTCTCATTCTCATGAAAAGACAAATGTTGCCTCCGCCTGCAAATGGGAAACGGGTCATCCCCTATTTAATGGCGGGAGATCCCGATCTGGAGACGACCAGGGCGCTTTTGCTCGGGGCAAAGGAGGAGAAGGTCTGGGCCGTGGAACTGGGTGTTCCCTTTTCGGACCCCACGGCAGATGGTCCAGTGATCCAGCAGGCGGCAAATCGGGCACTTTCTTCCAAGACTTCCTTGCGTTCACTTCTGTCCTG
The DNA here is from genome assembly GCA_021785195.1 of Nitrospirota bacterium. Taxonomy (GTDB): domain Bacteria; phylum Nitrospirota; class Leptospirillia; order Leptospirillales; family Leptospirillaceae; genus JAJYGC01. Next base: position 147,235 of record JAJYGC010000005.1, on the reverse strand, counting down.
GCTGTCAAAAATTCCCCGGAACGAGCGGCCTCCGATTTTTCTGATGACGTACTTCAACCTTTTTCTTGCCTTGGGGCTGGAGGATTTTGTGGAGCAGGCTCAAAAAACAGGAGGGATCGTTGGAGCAGTCATTCCAGACCTCTCTTATGAAGACTCCCATAATGTCCGAAAGGTATTTCATGAGGGGGGACTCTCCCTGATTCCGTTTGTCGCCCCGACCACCTCATTGGCCCGGATGAAGAGGATTGTTGCAACCTCCGAGGAATTTATTTACCTTGTATCCTTGTTGGGAACGACCGGCAAGGAGCTTTCGGAGACGGGAGACGTATCCCGTTGCGTTTCTAAAATCCGGGAAATGACATCATCCCCGGTTTGTGTTGGCTTCGGAATCCAGACACCCTCCACGGCAGAAAATGTCCTGAAGTTTGCCGATGGGGTGATTGTGGGTTCCCGCCTTGTGCAGGATGAAAGGGATCCGGTGCGCTGGAAGGCTTTGTTGGCCTCGTTTTGCAATGCGGCAAGAACCGTCCCCGCTGGGAGTGTTTCCTGACACCCGCTGGGGACCGCCGGTCGCGTTTTTGGAATGAGCTATAGGAGGTTGATTGTATGGGTTGGCTGACACGTTCCCGAAATCATGGGAGCAATGATGACCCGGTGAACAGAAAGCCGGAGGATGCGGAGAGAAAAGTTCGTGTCCCCGAGGGGTTATGGATTAAGTGCTCGCTTTGCAGGCAGATCGTTTACAGGAAAGAAGTCGAAAAAGCCGGTAAGGTTTGTCCCAAGTGCAACTACCACTTTCCGATTACGGTTGAAGAGAGGATTTCCCAGCTGTCTGATCCGGATACATTCAAGGAGTTCGGACAGAACATTGAGTCTGTCGATCCACTGGAGTTTGTGGATAGCCATCGTTACACTGACCGAATCAAGGCGGCACAGAAGAAAACAGGGCTCAATGAAGCCATTCGGATCGGAGAGTGCTCCATTTCGGGAAAACACGCCGTTCTTGGGGTGTTTTCCTTTGGTTTTATGGGCGGAAGCATGGGGTCCGTTGTCGGTGAAAAAGTTGTCAGGGCTGCAGAAAAGGCTTTGGAACAGCGCATTCCCCTGGTGTTGGTCACCTCCTCCGGGGGAGCCAGGATGCAAGAAGGAATTTTTTCCCTGATGCAGATGGCACGAACCAGTGCTGCGATCAGTCGCCTGAACAAGGAGTCCGTCCCCTTCTTTTCCGTTCTGGCGGATCCCACGTTTGGCGGGGTGACGGCAAGCTTTGCGATGCTGGGGGACGTGATTCTGGCAGAGCCCCGGTCACTGATTGGTTTTGCCGGTCCCCGAGTCATTGAGCAAACGATCAAGCAACAGCTTCCGGATGGTTTTCAGCGCGCTGAGTTCCTTCTGTCCCATGGCTTTCTCGACATGGTTGTCGAAAGAGGTCGCCTGAAGGAAACCCTTTCCCAACTGATGTGTATCTTTACTCCGGCTGGTCGACATTGTATTCCTACCGTGACCGACGCGGGAGAAGGCGGGGCATGATTGGATTTTCCGGATCTTGCTTCGGCGGGGGCATTCCTGGCAGGCTTGTCCCGGCATGGAATCCATCCAGACCTGGATTCCGTGGGAAGGGTGCTGTCCGGGTTCGGTAATCCACAATACTCATTCCCCGCAGTCCAGATTGCAGGGACGAATGGTAAGGGTACGACAGCCGTCATCCTTGCCTCCCTTTTTCAGGCGGCGGGATTCCGGACCGGGCTCTTCACCTCCCCCCATCTGCTGGATGTCCGGGAGCGGATTCAGATTGATGGTCTACCTCTCGATCCTTCCTCCTTTCTCACTTGCCTTCGTGATGCCCATCGCGTTCAGGAACGACTTGGGTTATCCCTAACCTTCTTTGAGATCCTGACCGTCATCGGTTTTCTGGCTTTTGAAAGAGCGTCGGTTGACATCGCCATTCTCGAGGTAGGTTTGGGTGGACGCTGGGATGCCACTTCCACTTCCCGGCCGAATGTGTCGGTTTTGACCTCGATTTCGAAGGACCATACGGAGATTCTGGGCGATACCCTGGAAAAAATTTTACAAGAAAAAGCCGCGATTGGAAGATTTCAGAAACCTTTTGTTGCAACATTCCCGGAGCATTTATTGAATGAATGGTCAGGGATTGAGGAGAAAAAGGGATTCCTTTCCGTTCTGAGAGGGCGGGATTTCAATGGCGCCTGGACATCACCGGACCACTTGGAAAAACGGTTTTTCGAATATCAGGGTCGGGCGGAGAAGAAGATTTTGCAAACAGCGCTTGTCGCCCGGTATCAGTTGAATAACCTGCTTTCGGCAATGGCGGTTCTTGAATTTGGTCCCTGGGAAATTCCTGATGAGGTCATTTCTGCAACCTTGCCCTCTGTCCGTAATCCGGGAAGATGGGAACGGCTTTCCCAGCTTCCGGTCATTCTGGACGGAGCCCATAATCCTGAGTCCGTGAGCGAACTTGTTGGACAAATCCGCGAAGTTTTTCCGGATCCGGAGCAGGTTGGTTTTCTGACAGGATTCATCCGTGGAAAGGCCTGGGAAGAAATGCTCAGGATCCTTCCCGGGGCAGGCAGGACTTTCTTCCTCACAACCCCTCCCGATACCGATGCAGTGGATCCTGAGCTTCTGGCTTCCTGCTTGGGAACGGGGAAGGACTGCTTTCATAAAACGGGTCCGTTCGAGCTGATGTCGGCCGAGGCATTGGAATGGGCCAGCCAGGGCCATGACCGGATCTTGGTGGTCACGGGGTCCTTTTACTTGGTGGGTGGATTTAAAAGATGGCAGGCAGGATCCAAGTCTCCACTTTCTGCCGGTGAACGAAACGTTTTTCCTTCTTCTCATCCGTGACCCCAAAAAAACCTGATCATTCTGCGAGCCTGACCGCTCTTTTTTTGATGTTGGTCGCATCAGTCCTCCCATTGTTCTTTAATGTCCCTTCCACAATTGCGTCGACGACCCCCCAAGTGGAAGATTCTGACAGGGTTGCCGTGTTGGCGGACCATATCCGTTTTAACCGTAAGACTCACCTCATTCATGCAACGGGACACGCATTCCTGCAAAAAGGAAATCTGTTTATCAAGGGGGATGAGTTAATCCTGAACAAGGAGACGAGTGTTGTCTGGGCCGCGGGCCATGTACAGTTCAGGGGACCCAAAACAATCATGAAGGGCCCCAGGATGAGGATCAATCTCATCAGTGGACATGTGATTATTTTTGATGGAGAGGTCGAGACACGGCAATTTTTTTCTTACAACAATACTAAGACTGAATATACGTATCACATTCACGGGGAAACAATTGAGAGGGTCACCCCGGAACATTATCATGTGGATCATGGAAGCGTAACGACCTGTGACTGCTTGCCGAATTCTTCACCTTCGTGGCTCCTGAACACCAATTCCGGTGACATTTTTTTGGGAGACCATTTTTCAAGTGCCGGAGACACGCTGGATATCCGGGGGATCCCGGCCATTTACATGCCGTATTTTACTTTTCCCACCGCCAGTAAAAAAACTGGCTTCCTGTTTCCTTTTGTCCAGTTCAACAACATTCAGGGGTTGGTTTTTTATGACTCTTTTTTCTGGAATCTGGATCCATCCTACGACCTGACGTTCACGTTCGATGAGATGAGCAATTTTGGTCTTGGGGAGGCGGTGACATACAGGCAGGCGATCTCCAGCATCCAGAATCTTAGCGTGAACATTCTTCAGCAGGGGATCAACGACCCGGCTCTCGGCCTTAAGTCGAACATTCTCTCGACAACCGACCTTTATTCCTATACCGGGGAAGATACGACTCTCTTGGGCAACATCAACTATGTGAGTGCCCAGGACTTTTATCAGTTGATGAGTGCTGGCAGTGCGATGACATTCTCTCCCCTGCTGCTCTCGTCAGTTTTTGCAAACTTTTATCAGGATAACAGTGAAGTGGACCTGGCTGGGGAGTACAACGAAAATATTTTTCCCGGACCCAATACGACTGTCTCCAAACTTCCCCAGGGAAGTTCCAGCCTTTACGACTACCAGATCGGGGATTCACCCTTCTATTTCTCTTCCTTCCTTTCGGGCGTGAGCTTTCAGTCGGGAACCCTCTTTCTCCAACGGGGAATCGTTTACCCCAGGATGAGTGGTTCATTCTCTCTGGGTGATGGGGCGTTGATGATTTCGCCCCATGCCGATGTCTTGGAGTCGGCATATAGCGTGACGAACACCAGCCCTTCTCCGTATAGTCAGACGGTTCCAAATTTTGGTGTGACGGCAGAGTCGACCCTTGAACGAACTTTTGCGCTTCCGGTGGAGTTGGGTGGGGGAAGCCTGACGCATCAAATCCAGTTCGATGCCGATTTCGAATATGCGCAACAGAACAATCAGACAGCCTTGATCCAGAGTGGTTTCAGCGACAATATTCTGGGGATGAATTCCCTTTACTATTCCGTCACCAACCGGTTTTTCCGTTCCGGATCAAATGGGATCGAAGAGCTCCTCTCCTTTAAGGTGGCAGAGGATTACCAAATGGGAGCACAACCCTATTTTTCGACCCCGGTCAATTATGCTGGACAGCTTTTGCCCAACCCCTTTGTTCCCCTGAATCAGCCTTTTTCTCCGATCTATGCGTCGATGCACCTTTTGCCCGGAAGTCCTTTTTCAATCTTTGGGGAGGGTTTCATTGATCCGAACCAGAGGGTTTTCGATACAGAGGATACGGCAATCGTTTTCAATCAGGCCGCATATCTGACTGCCCCGGTCATGCTTCAGTTCCAGATCGGACAAACATCCATTCGTGCCGGAAACGTGCCCCTTATGGGAAATTTTTTCAGCCCAACGGCCATTACTGTCGGGTACCAACAACCAACGGGCGTCAATTTTCTGGTTCCCGCGATCAATGTGACAACAACCATGGGGCTATTTGGCGGAATATCCTACTATGAAGAACTGGGGGGGGGAGCTTCCGGGGGAATCCAGATGGAGTCCTTTAACGGTGGATACAATGGTCAGTGCTGGAGCGCAGCTTTCATGTACTACATAGTGGAAGAACCATCTCCCTTGCCGCCTCAGACGGGGTTCGGGTTTACCATTACACTGAACGGGATCGCCAGTCTGGCCCCGATTCTGAATCCCATCATGCCGCTGCCGGTCCCATAATCAACCCTGCCGCCTTAGGACCTTAGGAATAGATGTTCCGTGGCTGTGGCAAAAGCCAGCTTATGCATTTCAATCCGATCCTCCAGCTCCCGAAACGTAGGCGTCTCCAAGGTAATGGTCCTGGGTGTTCCATGCCTGAACATGTAAATGGCTTCAGGCCATCCGTGACGCCTGAACCGAGAGCGCCTTCTGTCGATTGTGGGATGGATGATGCCGTTCTGTGCGGGCATTCCTTCGATGACAGGGTCCTTAAGAATTTTGTGACCTTTTTTTTCGAGTCGGGAGATGATTTCTGGAGCAATTGGAGGAGCTTGGCCGGGAAAATGCTCATAGAGATAAAACCCCTGAGCATCGATGTCTTCATGAAACTCAATGGAAATGTCATACGTCCGATTTCTGAGAAAGTCCATCAAAAGGCGAATCTCTTTGGAGGGGTGGCCTTTTGCAAATTCCCTGTTGAGGTCGATTCCAAACTGATTTTCCCTGGTTTTGTTCAGGAAACCTGAAGGGTTGATGAGGGGAAGGATGTCCAGGTTTAATTCCTGGATCTTCGGAGTTCCCGATGGGGCCCAGGACTCCAGAAGTGAGAGTACCGCGTGGGGACCGGCAGGTTCGTCACCATGAATTCCCGCAGAAAGTAGGATCCGAGGAAACTCCTGGCTGGATTTCCAGCTGAGCTTGATGATTGGGCAGGTACCGGACCCCGTTTCAACAACTCCCAGTTCCTTGATTTTATGGGCCCCGAGTTTTTCACCTGCGGAAATGATTCTTTTGATTATTTCCAACGGATTGTGTATTTGCTCCATCTCTAAAATCCTTCCCCACGTTTCTATCTCTGGGATCGATCTCCCCATTTGAGTTTATCCCGCAAGACCTCAAAATAATTGCGATTGGGTGAAACGATCAAGGTTGTTCTTGCCGGAGATCGGGTTATCTCAACAAGGTCCCCCGCAAACAGGGGAAAATCAATTTGTCCGTCGAATGTGACTGTGACCGTGTCACCTTTCTTGATCAGGATTTCAAGGCGAACATGTGCCGGGACCAAAAGGGGTCGATGTGTCAGGGTATGAGGACAGATCGGAGTCATGATGATCCCGTCCATTTCGGGATGAACGATTGGTCCCCCGGCGGAAAGATTGTAGGCTGTCGATCCGGTGGGGGTTGAGAAGATGACTCCGTCTCCCCTCAGGGAGGTGACAAAGAGTGCATCCATGTAAATGTCAAATTCCACCAGCCTGGCTTTGGAACCCTGGTTGATCACCACATCGTTCAATACATGGGATTCTGTGACGGGATTGCCATGACGGATAATTCTGGTTTTCAGCATCATTCGTTCTTCGGTGAGGTAGTGACCTGAAAAGACCTGCTGAAGGACCGAAAAGGTTTCCGATGCCTGAACTTCCGTGAGAAACCCAAGGTTACCTAGATTGATTCCAAGAATGGGAGGGGTCCTGGCCCCAAGATCACCTGCCAGTTGTTGGTCACCTAAGACCCTTGCAGCGGCCAACAAGGTTCCGTCCCCTCCCATCACGAGAATCAGGTCAGACCGATTGGCAATGTCGCTCTTGTCCCACCCTTTTTCCCCCGAAAGCGTTTTTGCGCCTTCGATATCGAGATATGGAGTGATTCCCTGATCCCGCAACCAAGGGATCAGTTCCAGAAGGATGGACCGGATCTCTTCGGAGCGATGGGGCTTTGTAAATATGCCAACAGACAATACGGGAGCGCGCGTGATTTGTGTGGTCATGCTGGTCCGGTTCGTTGGGGGCAAAGATGACGAGCCATCCACTCCTGATGCCGGAATTGGAGCCGGGGCGCATCCGAATACCCAATTGTGGTCGGGGCAGTGCATTTATTCGTTCGAACACTATAGTACGATTTGGTGCCAAAATTGAAGCGCTTCTTGTCAGGAATCAGAATCTCCATAAATGTTTAAAAACTGAAAGGCCGGCCCATCAAAGCCGGGTGGTTTCAAAAAAGAAACCCGGCTTGACATTAAAAGGGTGCCGTGATATAAACGCCAAACCTAAAAGCACCAAAATCTCTTAACCTGACAACACTGTTCATGAGAGTTCTCCCCGTACCGAGATGATATGGGCCTCCAAGGGGCGGTCCCTACTCTTACCGGCTCAAACCGCTTAAGGCGTTTCAATGAACCGAGTCGCCGTTCATGACGGAGGCGGAGGATGGCAAAATGAAGGGGAAATACAAGCTCCATATTCCAGAATATCAGTACTATGCAGATCAGGTGGCCTGCCGAAAAGGTTGTCCGGTTGGCACCGATGCAGGCGGTTATGTTCAGGCAATACGTGATGGTGAATATGAGAAGGCTTATGCGATCGCTCGCGGGCCCAATCCGTTCGCGTCTGTTTGTGGCTGGGTCTGTAATGCTCCATGCGAAGCGTCATGTACCCGGGGCAATATCGACTCTCCCGTAACAATCCGGGCGCTCAAGAGGTTTGTGACTGAGAAATATGGTGCCGAGGCTGTCCACGATCCCGCTTCAACTTTGCGGTATTCGACGGCCCCCGGGGTTCCTTATGGAAGGGCGACGGGTGAAAAGGTCGCAATTATTGGGGGTGGCCCTGCTGGTTTGACGGCGGCTCACGATCTGGCAAGGCTTGGTTACCGGGTTACCATCTTTGAAGCGAACAACAGGCTTGGCGGGCTCTTTTACCTCGTTCCGGAGTACCGTCTTCCACGACCCCTTATTCGTGCGGAAGTTGATGCGATTGCCAGCATGGGTCTGGATGTAAGGCTTGGGACCAAAATTGGCAAGGATATTTCCTTCAAGGAGATTCAAGATTCCTTCAAGTCAATCGTTGTTGCGGTTGGGGCATGGGGTAGCAGGCCAATCCCGTTTGAGGGCAAGGAACTCGAAAATGTTTATTCCGCATTACCCTTTCTTCAATCAGTCTATCTAGAGCATTCCCCGGTTTCTGTCGGACGGCATGTCGCTGTGGTGGGTGCCGGAAATGTGGCGATGGATGTCTGTCGGACGGCGGTTCGTCTTCCCGGCGTAGAAAAAGTGAGCGTCATTGCGTTGGAAGATTGGGATGAGATGCCAGCGGATGACATGGAAATCGAGGATGCCGTTGCCGAAGGTGTGCAGTTCCTCGTTCGCCGGGGAACGCGCAAGATTGTGGGAGAAGGTAAGGTTCAGGGACTTGAGCTAGTCAAGGCCCTGTCCGTATTCGATGATCAGGGACGTTTCTCTCCAGTGTACGATGAAACTGACCGGACCGTGTTGCCGATTGATTCAGTGGTCATGGCCATTGGGCAGTCCATCGATTCTTCATTTATTCCTTCCGAGTTCGATTCTGTTGTTGGTAGGAACGGAATGATCAGGGCAAATATCCATACCATGGAGACTGGCATTCCGGGAGTGTTTGCCGCTGGAGACGTTGTCACGGGACCAAGGATTTTTATTGATGCAATTGCGGGGGGCCAAGCGGCGGCAGCTTCTGTCCATCGCTTTCTTTCGGAAGCATCAAGTCCAGTCAAGGTGTACGGGGTTTCGACGCCAGTGGAACACCGGGGTAATCCAACACCCGTCTGGCCAGTCGATTTTAATGTAGATGGTTACTATGGAATTACAAGGGTGAATCCGCCTCTTCTAAATCCTGAGTTCCGTCGGACAAATTTTGAGTTGGCTGAGCTTTCCTTCAGCGAGGAAGAAGCAAAGGCGCAGGCATCAAGATGTCTTACCTGTCATGTGAACCCCATCTTTGTGGGGGAGAAATGCATCCTGTGCGGCGGATGTGTCGATGTTTGTCCTGAATATGCACTGAAGATGATTCCCCTGAACGATGCTGATCTGGATCAGGAGGCGACGGCAAAGGTCATTGAGGGATTTTTGGGAATAGATCTCGCCAAGCCTGCAGAGGAAGAGGTAGTCCAGGAATTGAGCCTTTCGACAGCGATGATCTGGGATGGATCCAGATGCATCAGGTGTGGATTGTGTGCAAAGCGCTGTCCGACCGGAGCCATCTCGATGGAGTTTCTAGAAATTAAACAGGAGGTCGCCTTACCATGAGTACAGCTGTCTCTGGAACTGGAAGTAATGATCCCCTGAATGATGCGGTTTCGCCGGCAGATCTGGAACGACGTAAGTTTATGCTGGCGGCAAGTTGGGGAGTTGTTGGCCTGACTCTTGCCGGGTCGGCGTATGCCGCCTATAAGTTTCTTTTTCCACCTGTCCTGTATGAGCCCCCGACCGTATTCAAGATTGGGCACGTCACAGAGTATGGACTTGGAGTGGATGAACGCTGGAAGTTAAAGGGGCGGTTTTGGGTGGTCAGAAACATGAGAGGAATCTATAACATGATTTCGATCTGTCGCCATCTGGGTTGTACCCCAAACTGGTTTCCGGACCAGAAAAGGTTTCGTTGTCCATGCCATGGTTCGATTTATGATGTTCATGGAAATGTTCGTGGAGGACCTGCTCCTAGGACCCTTTGGAGAGGGCAGATTTCAAAGGATCCGGTTGACGGGCAGCTCGTTGTCAATACGGTGATTCGTCTTGATCCCAATCCGGCTCAAACCCCGCAAGGTCTCTGGGTCAAGGAAAAGGTCAAGGAGGTTCAGCCTTACTGGATCACTCATACACCTCCTCCAGGAGCCTCTTGTTCATCAAACAGGCTTCTTTGTTAAACAAGTCAATGAATGGTGGGGCGTCAGGTCTTGTTGATGCCCCATGATATGGACCATGTCCCATTGGGACGACTGCATGATTGATTCAGGTTGTGGGTTCGCATAATCGAAAGGATCGCGAATGCTTGAGAATATGAAGGAGAAGGTCGTCAGGTCCCAAGTGTTTCGTTCCATTTTCCGGCATGGATTTCCGGACAATGACATGAACCGGGCCTACACAGTGTTCAGCAACGTGTTTTTGCATATTCATCCAGTCAAGGTTCGTCGAAGCGCATTGCGGATGCGTTATACGTTTTGTCTCGGTGGAATCACGCTATTTCTTTTCATCATGTTGGCAGTGACCGGAATCTGGCTTATGTTCTATTACACTCCTTATACAGGTTTGGCATACAACAATATTCAGGATTTGCAGTTTGTGATTTTCGGTGGAAACCTGATGCGTGACTTGCATCGTTTTGCGGCACACGGAATGGTCCTGTTTGTTTGGTTGCACATGACGCGGGTGTTCCTGACCGGAGCATACAAGGCACCTCGCGAATTCAACTGGGTCGTTGGGGTTGTTTTGCTCGTCAATACCTTGGTTCTCAGCTGGACCGGCTACCTGCTTCCATGGGACCAGTTGGCATACTGGGCTGTGACCGTTGGAACAAAAATGGCTTCTTACACTCCCTTCATCGGACAAAACGGTCCTTGGGGTGCCCAACTCGGTTTCCTTCCGACCAATGACATCATGTTCATGTTGATTGGTGGAACGGTTGTCGGACAAAATGCACTGATTCGATTCTACGTTCTCCATTGCGTTGTTCTGCCGCTGGTTGTCACCGTCTTCCTGGCAGTGCATTTTTGGAGAATTCGGAAGGATGGGTTTTCGGGGCCCCTGTAACAAGAACCCGTTTGGGCCAATAAATGTACCCATAATTGGATTGTTCAGGTGCTTAAAGGGGATACTTGAATGGAGAACAAGGCGACTCGGGAAATATTTCCTCGTGATGCTAGAAAAAGCTATGGGCTAGTAGAGCTGATGAAAGGCTCGGCCCCGATTGTTCGCAAAGAGCCGGAAGATACTGTCTATACCTGGCCCAATCTAATCATGATTGAGCTTATTTGCGCCTTGCTTGTGACAGCTGGACTGATCATCCTCGTCCAGTTTGTGCATGCGCCGCTTCGGTCTTTGGCGGATCCTTCCACAACACCAAACCCCATGCGTGCCCCTTGGTACTTTTTGGGACTTCAGGAACTTCTGGTGTATTTCGATCCCTGGTATGCCGGGGTTGTTTTGCCAGGAATGATCATTTTGGGTCTCATGGTGTTTCCGTATGTCGACACAAACCCTAAGGGCATTGGTTATTACACCTTTAGCGAGAGAAAATTTGCAATTTTCAACTACTCATTCGGGTTTGCACTCTGGTGGGTAACCATTGTGATCGGGACTTACCTTAGGGGTCTTGATTGGCAGTGGTACTGGCCGTGGAGCAATCACCTCGAGCATATGAATCCCGCTTTGGTGACACTTGTTCCCCTTCACATTGTATTTGTCAACCTTCTCCATGTCTCCAAGGATGTTGCAAAAGGCCTTTGTGACATCATCTTCTTTGCCTATTTTGCGATTGGGATGGCAATACCCTACTTCTTTATGAGGAAGTTTTTTGATTACTTGGGACGTTCCCGATACTTTGTCTTCATGTTTTTCTTTCTATCAATGATGGGAGTAGGGCTTAAAATTATTCTGAGACTCCTGTTCAATATCAAATATATCGTTGTCACCCCCTGGATTAATGTCTGACCCCTGATCGTTTTCTGGGTTGTTCTCTTGGTCTACCCTCCTTGCCAGGGGAGGGTAGACATGCTCTACCTGTGTCTCTTGTCTCTATAAATTGAACGATATGTTGCAGATCCCATTTTGGGCTTGGTTGAAAACAGGTTTTTAGGCTAAGGAGAGGCTATGAGTCCATTCCACAATCTCTTGAACGAGCCTTGGGTTGAGCAGTACTTTGGCTTCCCCTATCGGATCGGAATTTCCCTCATCCTCTTGGTTGGAACCGCATTTTTTTATTATCTGTTGGTTTGGTTCCAGAAGTGGCAGGAACGTTCGTTCTATCCAGAAGGGCATCCCCTTCGGAAGGATCCCGATGCGATGAATGAAAGGGGTCGACGCGCATGAAAACAAAGATCTATGTCCTGTTTCTTTTTTCTACAATCATTCTTGCGGCCTCCATCGCATATGACATGTACAAAAACACCCACCCATCATGGATGGTTTACCAGAGGCAATACTATAAGCTTCTGGCTGAGAAGACGAACAAGCCAGCCCTGGCCAATTCTCCTTTGATGGTCGTTCAGACATGGAACAACATCCTCAACAAGGCAGACCGGTGCCAGACCTGCCATATGGGCATTGATGTGCCCATCTTCAGAAATGCTCCGGAACCCTTTACGACTCATCCTGATCTTGAAGGTTTTATGCACAAGCATCCATTCGGAAAGTTTGGGTGTACCGTGTGCCACGATGGAAACGGTCTGGCAACCACTGTCAAGTCGGCACATGGATTCAATGTGACACTTGACTATCAGCCAAAGATCGGCCCATTTGCAGAGGCCAGCTGCGCAAAATGTCACACCGACCTTTACAATGCCGGTGTCAATCCCCCAATGACCCCCTATTTGAACTTGGCCAAGAAAACCATTAAGGAAAAAGGGTGCGGATCCTGTCATTCCATGGCCCAATTTGACCTCCATGGTGTGCTGGCGCCTGACCTATCCGGTTTTGGATCCAGGACCGAGCTCGGCTTTTATAATGTTCACCTGTTTGTTTACGTCAATGGGATCCATTCAGAGCGGGAATGGGAATGGGAGCATTTTAAAAATCCCAGGAGAATTTCGCCAGGTGTTCCAGCCTTTAAGGTGCCACCGACGATCATGCCCAATTTCCACTTGACTGATGAACAAACCACCGCCTTGACCACTTGGGTGCTTGGGTTAGTTGACCCAGCAGTCATTACTGTTCCACAATCCTACTTGCCTGTTGAGAGAACTCAGGGACGTCCTGTTCCGATTCCTGTTACCAAGGGTAACATTGGTGTCTTGCCTGATTCCGCTTTCAAAAAGGCGTCCTTCAAGCAATAGTTTTTAATCACGAATCCTTGCCTCAAAAAAGAGCCCCGTTATAGGGGCTCTTTTTTTATCCCTATAAATGAAATCTATCCCCTTCATCCTAATTCACGTAGAATCGTCTCCTATGGTAAAAGTTCGTCATCTGAAAAAAATTTTTTATACGGGCAAAGGGGCGAGGACGGCTGTCAATGGTCTTGACTTTGATGTCCGAAAGGGGGAGTTTTTTGCACTGCTTGGCCCAAATGGGGCGGGCAAAACGACGACCATCTCCATTCTCTCGACCATCTTAAAACCAACTGAAGGTACAGTTTCCATTGATTCTCTCGATGTCACCCAGGAACCCCATCGCGTTCGACAGAAAATTGGAGTGATCTTTCAGGATCCAAGCCTGGATGATCGACTATCAGCCATAGAAAACATGGATTTCCACGGGCGCCTATATGGGATGTCCTCCCTACAGCGCAAAGAAAGAATTCAATTTATGCTTTCCACTGTCGATTTGTGGGAGAGGCGCCATGATCTTGTTCGGACCTATTCGGGAGGGATGCGTCGAAGGCTTGAAATTGCGCGGGGATTGATGCATTTCCCTGAACTGCTTATCCTTGATGAACCGACAATTGGATTGGACCCGGCCACGCGGAGAACCATCTGGGAATACGTTCATTTTGCGAGGAAAGAATGGGGGATGACCATCCTTTTGACCACCCATTATCTTGAGGAAGCCGAATCTGCTGACCGCCTCGCCATTATGAACGAAGGCCGGTTCGTCGCCCTGGACACTCCAGAAAATCTTAAGAAACAGGTTGGTCCAGAGATTGTGACCCTTGAATCAGATCCCGACAAGATTGAATTGATTAAATCCTTCCTTTGTGAACAATTTGGAATCAAGGAATTTCGAGATGAGAGAATTGGATCCTTTTCTTTTCCCTTGCCGGCGGATATCGGGAATGCCATTCATGTTGTCCAAAAGATCACTGTTCCCATTCAAGCCATGACCATTCGCTCGCCTGATCTAGATGATGTATTCATCCAGATCACTGGGAAAGGGGTATCCAGCAGTTCGGAGGCTGCTTCTCCATTTCACCGCGTCTATCGGGGAAAGTTATGAAAACAGAAGTTGCCTATCGGGGGAGTACGAACATCACCTTTTCTTCCCCTCTCCTAAGGGACCTCAGGGCCATTTATACTCTATGGTTTCGGGATATCATTCGGTTGTGGCGGGATAAGCTTCGTCTGATTGGAGCGTTTGTCCAACCCTTGTTGTTTCTTTTCATTTTGGGAGGTGGTCTCAAAGGGCGTGTCCTTACCGCCGGAAATACCCATATGAACTATCAATCCTTCATTTTTCCAGGAATTTTGGCGATGAGTATTCTCTTTACGGCTTCGTTCGCCGGAATTGCCGTCGTTTGGGATCGTGAAGTGGGATTTCTGAAGGAGGTCCTTGTCGCGCCTCTTTCCAGAACAGCCATTGTCATAGGGAAGGTTCTGGGTGGAAGCACCAACAGCCTGATCCAGGCCACGATCCTGATGGGGTTGACTCCGGTATTTGGAATGCATTTATCATTCTGGAAAGTGCTCATGGCTTTGGGAATCATGATGATGATCGCCGTTTCCCAGACCGCAATGGGAATAGCATTGTCAGTGCGCATGTCTTCGAGTCAGGGGTTCATGGTACTGTTGAATTTCATCATCCTTCCTCTCTACTTTCTTTCAGGGGCCATGTTTCCGATCAATGGCTTGCCAAATTGGCTCAGCGTACTGGCCCATCTTGACCCGGTGACCTATGGAGTGGACCTTCTTCGTGGAGTTTTTCTTGGCCTCCACTATTTTTCTTATCCAGAAGATTTGATTGGAGTGTGTCTCTTCGGTGCTGTGATGTCGTTTCTTGCGATTCGCCTTTTTAATCAGGAAAGTCCTTCTTAGTGATGAATGTGGTGAATTTTTTGGGAAAGGGGGGAGCCTGTGGCATTGGAAAACTCTTTTGATATCGTCTCGAAAGTGGATATGCAAGAAGCCAGAAATGCAGTGGATCAGTCGAACAAGGAACTATTGAATCGCTTTGACCTTAAGGCTTCCGGTGCACAGATCGAATGGGACAAGGAAGATCTGGTTGTTCATGCGCCTGATGGTCATAAGTTACTTTCGGTTCAGGAAATCCTGGAATCAAAGTGTGTTCGACGAGGAATTCCGCTCAAGAACCTTGATCGGCAGAAGGTGGAAGAATCATTGGGGGGAAAAGTCCGGCAACGCGTCCGTTTCAAACAGGGATTGTCAGCGGAGGTTGCCAAGGATGTTGTCAAGGAAATCAAGAACTCGAAATTAAAGGTTCAGGCCCAGATACAGGGAGACTCGGTAAGGGTCCTGGCCAAATCGAAAGATGACCTTCAGAGCGTGATCGGATTGCTGAAGTCAAAAGATTTTGGAATTGATCTGCAATTTACCAACTACCGTTCCTAGACCATTTCTCCCGGAGTCTGACTGTGCGATTTGGAAATCGAGTTCCAAAAATGATTTTTCTTTGGTTTATCCCACTGATGCTGACCTCATGCATCAGCATCAATTTGCTCCCGACAGAAAAAGGACTTCAGGAGCAGGTTCTTTCGGGATCGGATTCCAATAACAAGGTGCTTTTGATCCCCATCAAAGGGTTTGTCGGGGACCAGACAAGCAAGGGAGTCCCCTTTTTGGGAGGACGTGAGGATACGGTGACGATGGTCCGGGAATCCTTGAGGAAAGCATCCCGGGATCCCAAAATTCGCGGGGTCATACTGCTGATTGACAGTGCTGGAGGGTCGGTCACGGCCTCTGACAGGGTCTATCACCTAATTCGGGAGTTCAAACAAAAAAATTCGATTCCCGTGTTCGCAATGATCGGGGATATGGGTGCTTCGGGGGCATATTATGTTTCCGTGGGGGCTGATGAGGTTTGGGCCCACCCAACGAGTGTTGTGGGAAGCATTGGAGTCGTGATCTTCAATGTCGGGATTACTGGGTTGATGCAGAAAATTGGGGTCGAAGACCGAAGCTTGGCCTCTGGTCCTGAAAAAGAAATGGGATCTCCGCTGAAGCCAATGTCTGACAATGACAAAAAGCTTTTCCAGGGATTGATATCAGACCTTTATCAACAGTTTTTCGATATCGTTTCCCAAGATCGGCAGATTCCTCCGGATACGCTCAAGGGAATTGCCGATGGCCGAATTTATACCGCAAGGCAGGCGTTGAAAAACCATCTGATTGACCGTATCGGGTACCGGGACGAACTGATAGACCACATGAAGCGACTCATGCATGTCGACCGTTTCAGGATCATCCGTTATCAAGAACCCTTCCTGGCTTCGACCGGACTTTTTGGAAGTTCGAGCATGAGCCCGGATCCTTTGTCGGAGGCAGGTCACATTGCGGGAGTATTGACACAGACTGGGCCGTCGCTCCTTTATTTATGGTCCCCAGGTTTTGAGGGAAGCATGAAATAGGGGGCTTCCCCAAGAAGGTACCAGACCTTGTGCGGGAACTTCCTGCAATATTTCAACCGTCTGGGGTCTGAAAAGTCTTTCCATGCCGAATAAGTTTCACTGGAAATGATTCTTGAGGGGGACTGGATGTGAATCGATCTGATCCCCTGATGACAGGCGATGCTGAAGTCTGAGGGGGTCAGCGTCTGATGGAGGTGGACCGCTTCCTTGATGTGGGTCTGTCCCCAGAATGCAACCGAGTATTCGTCATCAGCGAATGCGGGAAGGGTTGGCAAGAGCAGGAAGACCAGAACCGATGCGACCCACCCTGTCAATTGTCTTGAGTTGCGCTGGTCCATGGGGTGACCTTTCTACTGGTTTTGGGGGGAAGGTAAATCCAGAGCAAGTCGTTGAGATTGGTCCCGCTGGGTCCGAGCTGCAAGGAAAAACCCTCTTCCAGAACCAGGGGGGCTGTGTCGTGCCACCTGAGGGAATTCCGGATTCTTGTCCGGATCGACTCGTTTTGGATGTCAAAGGTATCCAGAAGGATTCCGGACAACCCTGAATTGCCGTCCACTCCATCGGTTGCCAGACATCCAATCACTCCGCGAATCCCTTTTAGGGAGAGTCCCAGGGAAAGTCCGAGTTCGAGGGTCCGCCCACCCTTTCCGGCTTCTTCTGAAAGAGTGACAGTTGTTTCTCCTGTCGCCAGGAACAATCTGGCCCTGGTTTTGTCCTGGGCTTGCCACCGGATGATGGATCCCAATACCTTGCCCGCCTCCTGTGCCTCACCCGAGAGGCAGGCGGTGAGAAACTCCGGCTGGACTCCTTCCGGGGTTAGAAGATGTGCTGCTTTTTTTAAAACTGTTTCGGAGTTTCCCACAAGAGTGATGTCGGATTTCCAGGAAATAACGGGAGGATCGTTCTGGGCGGAGAGCAGGAATTGTCGGATCTCCTCAGGGATTTCCTGGAAAGGCATCCACTCCTGAAGGATGGAAATTGTTTTTTTCCCATCTCTCGTCAGTGGAAAGGTTAGGCCTGATCCAACCGTCTCCGATGGCAGGCAGGGGGTATCTGAAAGGAGGACGGTATGAACCTCCCGACCCCGAAACCCCTTTAGCAATCCACCCCCCTTGATCGCTGAAAGATGAATCCGGACATGATTCAGGATCTCGATGGGCGCCCCTTTCATCATGAGTCGTGAGATCAGGGCCGACTTTGACTGTTCGGTCAATCCGGTGGCCGGTTGAAAGAGAAGGCTGGAAGCCCCTCCGGAAATGGCGCAAAGCAGGCGTTCCTGTTCTGGGATGGATTTTACAAAGGATAATGCCTGAAGGGCAGCGGTCTGGCTTTTGGTTCCAGGAAAGGGATGATTTCCCATAAGATAAGGCAAGTCTTCCGGTGGGGGATATCCTTCGGGAATGATTGTCAATGTTTGGGATCTCGGGACGGAAAACAGTTGGGTCAGGGTCTCGGACATCTGTCGGGCGGCTTTGCCCACGGAGAGGATATACGGTGGTTTTTCCTTCAGCTTTGACCAGATTTCCGAGGGAACTTCCTCGATCAGCGATTGAGGAGAGAGTTGACGCAAAAGTTCAGGAATCTGATCCCTGGAGAAGGAAATGAACCATTTGGGCTCAACGCCGGAGTTTTTGGGGATAGACATTATGCATGCTGGTTTTGGTGGATGTGTTTGTCCCGGCACTCCGGACTGCAGAAGTAGACGAGTGAATCGTTGAGATTTTCCACCAGGACGGAAGGGGATTTCGGATCTAGAAACATTCCACACACAGGGTCCCGGACGGTGGGAATCGAAACTGCAGGTTTTTTGGGTCGAACTGCGACAGTTCCGATGCGCCGCAGGACCAGAAAGACGACAGGCAGAAAGAAAAGAAACAATATAATCCGCAATAGGATCATTTCCAGACTCAATCAGGTTTAAGGAGCGTCAATGGAGCGGATGACATTCAGGGATTTCATGACAAGAGCTTTGGTGGACCCTCTTCATGGTTACTACACCAAAAATGCCAGGATCGGTTTCGATGGAGGGGACTTCTATACTGCTCCTGAACTCAGCCCTGTTTTCGCACTCCTGTTAACCCAGCAAATCATGGAGCTGGATGAAGCCCTGAACCATCCTTCCGAATTCTACCTGATGGAAGCAGGGCCGGGCAATGGGACACTCATGAGGGACATCCTTGTTTCGATCAAAATGCTTGCTCCCGGATTTTTTGGGCGAATCCGTCCGCGACTTTTTGAAACGAGTCCACGTTTGCGCGAGGAACAGGTCACCAAACTGGGTAAGGTCCAAGGGGTTAACCCTGAATGGATCGATGGCAGCCGGTCTGATTGGGATTCCGGGCGTCCATTTACCGGGGTCATTCTTGGAAATGAGTTTCTGGATGCAATGCCAGCACATCGGCTCAGGAAGACGACGAATGGTATCTGTGAGATCTATGTTGAGAAAGATGGAGATGTTTTTCGGGAAGTCGAGGGAGAACTGTCTGACCCTTCCCTGATTGAGGGAATCCACCTTCCTCCCGCGAAGATTCCGGAAGGCTTCGAATGGGAAGTGGAGAAGGAAATGTGTGAGATGGTTTCACGGTTCGACCAGATCCTCGAGAGGGGATTCATGCTCTGGATCGATTATGGCGATAGCGTGTTCGAACGATTTTCTCCGAGAAGGGCAAAGGGAACTTTAATGGGATACCGATCCCATGAAATCGTAGAGAATGTTCTTGAAACCGTTCCAGGAAGCATCGATCTTACAGTGCATGTGGATTTTCCAGTTTTGGCAAAACACCTTTCCTCAATCGGTTATCGGGTCGAAGGGTTTACCGACCAGATGCATTTTCTGACCAATCTGGGAATGGAGGGCCTGATTCAGGGCGAGGAAGGGATATCTGAAGAGGAAATGTCCCGAATGATGACTTTGATTCACCCTTTTCGGATGGGGCAGGCCTTCAAGGTCATGCTTCTTTCCAAGGGAGAGGTCAGGCCTGTTCCCTGGAAAGGTTTCCGGGGAACAGGCCTCCCATATAGAGAATCGTGATCTGGCGGTCAGAATGATTTTTGCTGGGAGACGATGTAGTCGATGAGGGGATCGACCTGTTCCGGAGAGAGATATTGTTTGCCTGTCTGCATCATTTTCCTGTTCATTTTCAGGACAAGGATCCTCCATTCTTCCCGATCCCTGTGTGTCAGCGGCGGCAGGTTGTGACACTGGGAACAGGCCATGTGAAAGAGATCCGTGGATGAGAGCGTTGATGGGTAGGCGCGCCCTTGAATCAGGGGCGCGCTGGAATCCTTCTTTTCATGGGGTTCAGGAATCAAGAGGAACAGGACGAAGAAAAGGATCGCGATGAAGACCGTCACGGCGATTGCCATTTTATTGTCCATGGGTTTAAACCGGTTATTCAAGTCGGACCCCTAATTCAACAGATGGTTCAGTGTGGGAATCAGGTCATTCTGAAGGGATTCCTGAAGGAGGGTCCCGAGGAGCTTGGTCGGGGACTTCTCGTCAAAAATGGCCGATGGTGTCGGTGAGTGGTATCTCTCGGAGGTTTTGACCATGGTTGTTTTTTCTTCTCCAGAATATCGGATGATGGTGTAATTGCATTTAAGGACGGCTTTTTCCCGAACGTGAAGAAGGTTTGCGGTGATTTTGTCGTTGAACGTGACCAGGTCCATCTGGATTGCCAGCGCATGGTGTTCGGTTGTTGCATCATAGGGTTTGTAGCCATTGGCCCTGAGGGCAGCCTTCAGCGATTTTTCTACACTCTTGGACAATGAATCCCGGGTCATCAGATCCGATTTTCCACCCGTGGTGTGAAACATGACCCCTACGAGATGGTCGTCTCCCGGAAGAGTAACGGGAAGGACCGCAATTGGAGTCCTTTCTCCATTTCCTCCTGAATTGGGGTAGTTTACCGCTGAGGGAGCATTGATAAAAACGGGGGGTAACTGCGCGGTGGAACAGGCCCCAAGAAGGGCAAGCAAAAATAGAAAAAGGCCTTTTTTCATGGCTGGGGTCCTCCTGTTGGATGCGTTGACGGAAGATCGGTTACAGTGATCATCTTTTCGATGATGGTCGGGCGGGAGGGGGCGTTCTTCCAGACCACCCTGAGCGTGTGCATCCCTGGGGGGGGCGTTGGAATATCCACTTCAGTCTTGTTCCCGATGGATAAATCCGCCAATGCGGAGGGCTTTCCGTCAACGTCTATTTCCATCTGGAAAAAATGATGTGGTTTTGGGTGTGATTGGAAAAAAACGGAAATCCGGATGTCCTGACCGGCCGGGATCCGTTTGGGTAGGGAGACGATCATGTTCTGCGTTTCATCCGCAACAGACACGACGACAGGTTCGATCACGGCCGTGCAGGCAATCAGACAAGAAAGTAGGCCCCTGGCCAAAAAGGTTTGGGAAAATTGCCCTGAGTGCGGACACTTGTTCGACACTGATGTGCGCCTCTGTTAGAATGGCCGAATGATTTTCAAGAAAAAATCCCCACTCTTTTTAAAATACATTATCCTCGAGCGGATTGCTAAGGGTTCCCTCACCCTGATTCTGGGGATTGGCGGCCTGAGCATGATTCACGTGAATCTGGGCACGCTTCTGGTCCATGTTGCGCAGAATTTCAATCTTGATGTTGACAACGCCTGGACGGGAAAGCTTCTCCACAAGGCCGGATTGATTTCTCCCAACATTCTTGAAATGATTTCTGTCGGGGGGGTCCTCTACGGGATTCTGAACTATGCTGTGGCATGGGGCCTTCACAAGCGGTATCGTTGGGCTGAATATATGACAATCATTGAGATCTCGGCATTGATTCCGTTTGAGCTCTATGCGATTCATGAGCACTTTTCCTGGTTTCGCCTTTCAGCCTTTGTCCTGAATGTTGTGATTGTCGTTTACCTGAGCCGGAACCGGTCATTGTTTCACCCCATGAAAGAGGACCAGGGGATTGTCGAAACATCCCTTCCCCCTTCCTGACCAGGTCAGGAAAACTCCCCCCCATCTGATCCTGTTTGGGTCCCTTCTGTGCGGAAATCTCCTCAATTACCTTGATCGCCAGCTGTTCCTTTCCCTCTTTCCATTGTTTCGAACCCGTTTTTCCCTTTCAGATCCCATGCTGGGTGTCTTGGCATCCTCGTTTACGCTGGTCTATGTGATCTCGGCTCCATTGGCAGGATATCTCATCCGGAAATTGCCTCCGGGCATTCTCCTGGGAAGCGGAATTCTTGTCTTCTCCGCAGGAATGGCCATCTCCGGGGTCGCTCCCACTCTTCCGCTCCTTTTCCTGGGTAGGATGTTGACGGGGGTTGGGGAGGCTACACTGACAACCCTGGGGCCATTTTTTCTCCTGGGCTCACTCACCACGGGCAAGGGAGTGAGGCTCGGGATCTTTTTTTCGGCAATCCCACTGGGATCTGCTTTCGGATTTGCTCTTGGGGCCTATTTCCCCGGGCACATGGATTTTCAGTCTGTGTTACTGTTGCCGGTCATTCCTGGGATCCTGCTGGGAGCCCTTACATGGTTCCTGTTCCGTTCAGAAATGCTTCCAGTTCCTTCCCAGCATGTGTCCGTAAGAACGATGAAGCATTTCTGGAAGAGAATCGCCCTGTCTTTTTCGTTGCAGACCCTGGTCACATTCGTTTTGGGGGGGATGGCGGCCTGGATCAGTGTTTATCTGACAAGAAGCAAGCATTTTGAGCTTTCCACGGCCAATATGATGCCCGGCATCGCTCTCGTATTGGGTGGAGTTTCAGGAATGATTCTGGGAGGGCGTTTCCTCGATCGGGAAAGGGCCGGACACGATGGAAAATGGGGAAGCATGACGACATTGTGGGGGTTCTCCATTTCCATCCTGGGAATTGCCGGTGTGCTTTTCGGGAAAAATGAGATTTCGGTCGGGTTGGGTCTGGTTTGCTCGACCTTTGGCCTTTTCCTTGTGACCGTGCCGATCAACTGGCTGATTCTGTCATGGCAATCTCCTTTGGAAGCAGCCCCGATCATGGGATGGGGCCTGCTGGTCTCCCATTTTCTCGGGGACTTACCCTCTCCGACCCTGATCGGTTGGATCTCTCAGAACTCCACCCTTGATCATGCCCTGTTGGTCGTGTTGTTCATTCCTGTCGCATTGGGGGTGGGATTGGCCTGGAATTCCAGGCATCTGGTTCTGCATCCAAGGGAATGATTTGAATATCTGGAAAGATCTCTCCGGTTGGAGTAGGATGGGGGACACAAAGACAATGGGGATGTTCTATGGAGGGAATATGACGGCGAAAGATTTGATGACGACATCTGTTGTATCGGTCCTGCCTGAAACAAGTCTCAGGGATCTGGCTGATGTCCTGGTCAAAAACCGGTTGAACGGCGTTCCTGTTCTGGATGCCCGTGGTAAGTTCCTGGGAGTTGTCGGCCAGCATGATCTGATTCATCATGAAAAACCCCTTCATATTCCGACAACGATTTCCCTTCTGGATGCCTGGATCTTCCTCGAGCCTCCCAGTGCATTGAAGAAAGAGATCGAGCGGATAGCCGCCACCCAGGTCATGGACATCTACCAGAAAAACCCGGCAATTGTTTCGCCCAATGCCACGGTTGAGGAAATGGCCCTGCTTTTCGAGCAGACGAACTCAGATATGTTGCCCGTAATAGAAGGCGGCCAGCTCAAGGGTATCATTGGTCGGACAGACTTGGTGAGGTCCTTGCTCCAGGAGGAAAATGGCTGATTCGCTCCTTCTTCCTCCCGGATTTTCAACCGGGGATGCGGGTGCAGTGTTGGCCTCCCTTCTCCCAGTGGGTTCGCTCGTGATTCTGGAAGGGCCGACGGGGATCGGAAAAACGGAATTTGTACGAGGTTTTGCCAGGGCGTTGGGTGTTCGTGAAACTGTGACAAGCCCGACGTTCGTCACCCTGCAGGAGTATGAGGGGACGAATGGGGCTCTGTTCCATGGGGATCTGGATCGCCTTCCCGATGGAGGAGGGACGGACTTTGTTGAAGCCCTTCTGGCTTCAAGGGAGTGGAGTTGGTCCCTGGTCGAATGGGGTGGGAAACTCTCCCCATCGCTGTGGGGGTTGTTTCTGGTTGTGATCGGTCTCCGCTTTTCATGGGAATCTGACGAAGGTCGCCTGATGACTGTCAGATCTCTCGGTGGTGCTGATGGGACTGGAGAAGGGGAGTCATTGGTAACCCTCTTCCTGGATCGGCTCATTGCCGGATCGGGATTTCCGGCAATCAGTAGGGGGGGTTGAGTTGGATTCTTTGAGTGCCCCGTGGCGAATGAAGTATATCAAGGGAGAGTCACGGTCAACTTCGGATGGCGGGTGTGTCCTGTGTGAACTCGCCCAGACAGGAGTGAAGCGGGACCGCCTGGTTCTTTACAATGCATCACACTGCTACGTGGTTCTGAATGCGTTTCCCTATACCAGTGCCCATATGATGGTCGTTCCCCATTCCCACGGAGGAACGCTCCTTTCCCAGAATGCCGAGACACTCCGGCAGATGATGGATCTGCTCAGAAGTTGTGAGGAAATCCTTCGGAAGGAATACAATCCAAACGGGTTCAATCTGGGAATCAATGTGGATCGCAGTGCAGGGGCAGGGATTCAGGATCATCTCCACGCCCATATCCTTCCGAGATGGGAGGGGGACACGAACTTCATGACGACTGTCCATGAGTTGAGGGTTCTTCCGGAAGGGCTACTGGATACCTATGACCGATTGGCCCCGCACTTCCACCGGCTGGAGGTCTGTTGAAATCCGTTAAGGCGTCCAATGCGTTTTTCTCATTTGGAAAGAAAGGGATGAAGATGCGTCCATTGTCTGTTACCTTTCTGGCGATCCTTGTATGTTCCGCTCTGCTCCTCCCAAATCGGGCCAATGCCTGGGTTGTAAGCCAGAAGCCAAATTACCCCGTTGATAAAGTTCATGCCCAGCTGTCCTCCCTTTATGACCAGTACAAACAGCTGGCCCAATCAATGGATGCCATGCTCGACCGGCAGGATGTCAGTCCGTCCGAATTCCGGTCCTGGAAAAAGGACTGGTCCACCAGGATGTTGGTGGCAGAGGGGGAACTGCATGGGTTTTATGATTACTTCATGCCGATCAACCAGCATCCATGGACACGTGAAGCTGCCGTGTTCACGGATCTTCAGGGTGTTCGGGAATGGCTCTGGACCGTTGTTCAGGACAAGGAAAGCCTGGTGGATGGAAAGCCGAATTTCGACATTGAGAAAGGAAAGATCTATCCCCGAAACATCGAGATGTACAGGGGATTCCTTCTCAAGGCGGGGTCAATCTTGACCGGTGGCCCGTTTTCGGGTAATTTCTTCAAGGATACACAGGCCACAATTTTGGCCAACTATTGTGTTTATCCCGAAGTCCACGAGGACGGATCGACACATATGACCAAGCTTGTGAAGCCTTCGTTCCAGAAGATGGGCCTTCAGAATGGCCTGGCCATGGAAAAGAAAGGCTCCCCGTCTCCTTGACGGCATTTCGTTGATTCTTCAAACCTTTTAATTCCAGGACTGTGAGCCTGGGAAAGGTTTATGCCCACATGCAATCCGATGACCCGCGTGTATTGTCTGCTCCCCCGAAGGACGTCCCTTCATCCTTTCCCCGTGTTCTTCTCGATTCATCGCAGATTGGCAGGATGATCCGCCGGATGGCCCATGAAATTCTTGAACGCAATCAGGGAACCAAGGATCTCTATTTGATCGGGATCCTCAAGGGAGGGGGCATTCTGGCAGAACGTCTCGCTTCCATCATCGCCTCAATCGAGGGTGCCTCCGTTCCGCTCGGTACGGTTGACATCACGCTTTATCGGGATGATCTTTCCTCAAGGGCTTCCCCTCCATTTCTGAAACAAAGCGACCTTCCCGAATCGGTTGACCTTAAGCGGGTCATCTTGGTGGATGATGTTCTGTTTACGGGGCGATCCGTCCGATCGGCCCTGGACCTACTGATGGACCTTGGCAGGCCATCTCGGGTCCAGTTGGCGGTCCTGATCGACCGTGGCCACCGGGAACTGCCGATTCGGGCTGATTTTGTCGGGAAGAATCTTCCGACGAGCCTTGATGAAACGGTTCAGGTTTCCCTCGAACCAGGGCGCGAGCATGTCAGTCTTCATCGAAAAGGATGATTTGTGAATGATTCGTTGCGCACATCCAATCTTCTGACGGTCAATGACTTGAGTCCGGAAGAGATGGAGGGCATTTTCAGAACTGCCGATTCTTTTCTGGACCTGTCGTCCCGAACGGTCAAGAAGGTTCCGTCCCTTCGCGGAAAAACCTTGGTCAACCTGTTTTATGAGCCATCGACCCGGACCCGGACTTCATTTGAAATTGCCGCAAAGAGATTGTCTGCGGATGTGATCAACATTTCTACGTCACAGAGCAGTGTAGTGAAAGGTGAAAGCCTTCTGGATACGGTTCTGACCATTGAGGCGCTAGGTGCCGATGGGGTTGTGATAAGACACCCGTCCTCTGGCGTCCCGGAATGGATTTCGAAGAGGGTCCAATGTCATGTCATCAATGCGGGGGATGGCCTTCATGAACACCCAACGCAGGCATTGCTGGACCTCTACACGATTCAGAAGCGAAAAGGCCGTTTGAGGGGACTGACGGTGGCGATCGTCGGAGATATCCTTCACAGCCGGGTGGCCCGTTCGAATATCATGGCCATGACCCGGATGGGAATTTCTGTCCGACTGGTCGGTCCTCCCACCCTGATTCCAAAGTATCTCGGGGATTGGAAGGTAGAGGTATTTCACGATCTTCGGGAAGGGGTCCGGGATTGTGATGTCGTGATGACGCTCCGCCTTCAGCTTGAACGCGCCACGGCAAGCTTTATTCCCTCCCTCAAGGAATATGCGAAGCTCTATGGGATATCGCCAGGTGTCCTGACGGAAGCCCGTCCGGATGTATTGGTCCTGCACCCTGGACCCATCAATCGCGGCATAGAGATTCAGGACGAGGAGTCGTTCCGGGGGCATTCGGGAATCCTGGACCAGGTCCATTTTGGTGTGGGAATCCGGATGGCGGTTCTTTACTTATTGATGGCGGGTGGATCCAAAGGGGAATGATATGTCGGATTTGAGTCACGGTCACTCGTTTTTTCTGAAGGATGTCCGTCTGGTGGACCCGGCCCATGGGCTGGACGAGAGGGGGAACCTTCATGTGGAGCAGGGAAGGATTGTATCCCATGGATCCATTCTTCCTCCAAAAACGGGTCAGATTCCTGTGTTTGACGGGGAGGGGTGCATTGTCACTCCGGGTCTTGTGGATGTTCATGCCCATTTCAGGGAACCCGGATTCGAGTACAAGGAAACGATCGAGACCGGATCGCGTTCTGCCGTTGCCGGTGGATTTACCTCTGTCTGTGTCATGGCCAACACGGATCCGGTCAATGATCATCCTGGGGTTACGCTGGACATTATCCGCAAATCCCAGGACATCGGGTTATGCCGGGTCTTTCCCATAGGGGCGGTCTCGATCGGACTCAAGGGGGAGACCCTGACCGAGATGGGCGCCCTGACCCAGGCCGGTTGCGTCGGGTTTTCCGATGATGGGTATCCGGTCAAGACCTCCAGGCTGCTCAGGAGGGCCCTGGAGTATTCGGCGATCTTCAAGCGCCCGATCATTGACCACTGCGAAGACCGGGATCTTTCCGATGGCGGGGTGATGAATGAGGGCTGGGTCGCGACGGAGCTTGGATTGCGTGGCATCCCCAATGCGTCGGAAGAGGTGATTGTGGCCCGGGATCTCGAAGTCCTCAAAATGACCAATGGACGATTGCATGTCGCCCACCTGTCAACGGCAGGTGGGGTCAGGCTGGTCAGGGAGGCGAAAAAGCGCCATCTCAATGTGACGGCGGAAACCTGCCCCCATTATTTTGCCCTGACCGATGAGGCAGTGCGGTGCCATCATGCGGATGCAAAAATGAATCCCCCCCTTCGTTCTGAAGAGGACCGGCTTGCCATCATCGAAGGCCTTCGGGACGGAACCATCGATATGATCGCAACAGATCATGCGCCTCATGCGCCCTTCGAGAAGGAGCGCGAGTTTGACCAGGCCCCTTTTGGAATCATTGGACTTGAAACGGCCCTGTCCCTTGGCCTCATGTTGGTTCAGGAAGGGACCCTCGATATGGGAACCCTTCTTTACCTGATGTCGGTCCGTCCTGCCAAGGTTTTTGGGCTTCCCCGAGGGGAGATTTGCCCTGGGGGGCTGGCAGACCTTGTCGTATTCGAGCCAGATGATGTGATTGAGGCTGGTGTTCCGGAGTTTTTCTCCAGAAGTCGCAATTCGCCTTTTCGTGGCAAGAAGCTTCCCGGTCAGGTCCGGATGACCTTTGTGGGGGGTCGGAAGGTTTTTGATAGGAGGGAAGGAAAGTCTTGATGCAGGATTTGATCTGGTTGGCGCTTGAGGATGGAATGGTCTTCAAGGGAGTTTCCACAGGGATCCCCGGAACAGTGAGTGGAGAAGTGGTGTTCAATACTGCCATGGCAGGGTATGAGGAAGTCCTGACCGATCCGTCCTATGCCGGACAGATTGTGGTGATGACATCACCGATGATTGGAAATACCGGCATCAACCTGAAGGATTCCGAGTCGGGGAGGGTCCACCTATCGGGTTTCGTAACGGCAGAAATGTGTCCCACCCCCTCCCATCACCGAAGCCGTCTTTCCCTGCCTGAATACCTGACGTCCCAGCACACGGTCGCCGCAACTGGGATCGATACCCGTGCGCTGACCATCCATCTCAGGAGATCGGGCGTTCTCAGGGGGGTTTTGACCACTGAGGTAGAAGACCGGGAAAAGCTATTGCGACTGGCCAATGACGTGCCTTCGATCGAATCCCAGGACCTTGTCTCCCGCGTGACGGGAACGGCTCTTCCGGAAAGGTTGCAAGGGGGCACGGGCGGGATCAAGGTCGTTGTCTACGATTTTGGGGCCAAGGGGTCGATCATTGGGCAATTGGAGCTCGCCGGGGCCCAGGTCAGGGTGGTTCCCCCCGATACCCGTGCGCAGCATGTTCTGGAAAGCCGTCCGGACGGAGTGGTCCTCTCCAATGGTCCCGGTGACCCTTCCCGATTGACCGGAATCATCTCAGAAATTCGTGGGCTCCTGGGTCGGATTCCCATTCTGGGAATCTGCCTGGGCCACCAGCTATTGTGTCTCGCTTCCGGGGCCAAGACCTACAAGCTTCCGTTTGGCCATCATGGAGTGAATCATCCTGTTGTGGACATCAGGACCCGCAGGGTATGGATCACCTCCCAGAACCATAATTACGCGGTGGATGAAAACACGCTTCCGGAGGGGTGCAATATCTGGTTCAGGAGCCTTTATGACGGATCTCTTGAAGGGGTCAGGTTTTCGAACACTCCCATCCTGTCTGTCCAGTTCCATCCAGAAGCCGCCCCTGGACCGACCGATGCCCATCCTGTCTTTGAGGAATTCATGCAGATCATCTCCAGGGGAACCCATGGTGGGTGAAGGCAGTCCCGACCTGACAGGGATCAAAGGTGACGGGGTGCGGAACGTTGTGGAGAGTGCCTATCTCGCTTATGCCTCCTGTTCCGTATGTCCGCGAAACTGTGGAGTCAATCGCCTCGAAGGGGAGATGGGAACCTGCCGGACCGGAGTTTTTCCCGTCCTGTCCGCCCATAATGTTCACTTTGGTGAAGAACCCCCTCTCGTAGGCACCCGTGGCTCCGGGACAGTATTCTTCGCGGCCTGCAATCTGAGCTGCGATTTCTGCCAGAACTTCCCGATCAGCCAGATGGATTACGGAAAGCCAGTCACTCCCGAGAAACTGGCCGAAATCTATCTTGACCTCGAAAAACGCGGAGCCCATAACATCAACCTCGTCACCCCTAGCCATATTGTTCCTCCTGTCTTGCACAGTCTGGTCCTTGCCAGGCAGTGGGGCCTCAAGGTTCCTGTTGTCTACAATTCGAACGGGTACGATTCCATTCCCATGTTGCGGCTCCTTGAAGGATGGGTGGACATCTACCTTCCGGACATGAAGTACAGTGACGATTTGTGGGCGAGAAGGATTTCCAAGGCAGATTCCTACGTGGCTGCCAACAGGGCGGCGGTGAAGGAAATGTTCCGTCAGGTGGGCAGGCTTGTCCTTGATGGGGAGGGCATCGCCCGGAAGGGGTTGATGATCCGGCACCTGATTATGCCGAATGGATTGGGCGGCTGGGATGAAACGGCAAAATTTATCGCCCGGGAGGTTGGAACTGAGGCGACTGTATCATTGATGGCCCAATATTTTCCAACCAATCGGTCTATGAGGAAGCCTCTTCTCGCAAGGCGAATCACGGAAGAGGAATATGATCAGGCCCTTGAGATTCTTTTTCAAGAGAACCTGATGGAAGGTTATGTGCAAGAGTTTGATTCGGAGTGGAGGGATCCTTCTGCCTCGGAACCGGCAGAAATCCCGGAAACGGAATCGGGGAGAAAAATTGCCTAGACGTACGGATCTGAAGAGGATTCTGATCATTGGTTCTGGCCCGATAGTGATCGGACAGGCTGGTGAGTTTGATTATTCTGGAACGCAGGCGGTCCGGGCGCTGAAGGAGGAGGGATACGAGGTGTCCCTCGTCAATTCGAATCCGGCGACCATCATGACGGATCCGGAGTTGTCGGATGCCACCTACATGGTTCCATTGACCCTTGAAGCGGTGGAAAAGGTTCTGGAAAAAGATCGTCCGGATGCGATCCTTCCGACCATGGGAGGCCAGACTGCCCTGAATCTTTCCGTGGCCCTTTCGGATGCGGGAGTCCTTTCCCGTCTTGGCATTGAACTGATCGGCACGTCGGTGGAAACCATCCGGAAAGCGGAGGACCGCGGGCTGTTCAAAAAAGCGATGGAATCGATCGGCCTGGCCAGTCCCAGGAGTTATGTCGTCCATTCCCTTGATGAGGCCCGTCGGGTTCTTGCTGAATTCAGTTTTCCCCTCATGATCCGGCCCTCCTTTACACTGGGGGGATCAGGCGGGGGGGTGGTCTATAACCGGGAAGAATTCGAGCAACGTCTTCTGGTCGGTCTTGAGATGAGTCCGGTCCATGAGGTCCTTGTGGAAGAATCTCTCCTTGGCTGGAAGGAATTCGAGCTGGAAGTCGTCCGGGACCGCAAGGACAATGCGATTATTGTTTGTTCGATTGAAAATCTTGACCCGATGGGAGTTCATACAGGAGACAGCATCACTGTGGCACCCGCGATGACCCTCACGGACAGGGAGTTTCAGGTTCTCCGAAACGCTTCCATTGCTGTCTTGCGGGAAGTGGGGGTAGAGACGGGAGGGTCGAATGTCCAGTTTGCCGTTCATCCGGAAACGGGACGGTTTGTTGTCATCGAGATGAACCCCCGTGTTTCCCGAAGTTCTGCCCTGGCTTCCAAGGCGACCGGATTTCCGATCGCTCGTGTTGCAACAAAGGTGGCGATCGGGTACACGCTTGATGAAATCGTAAATGATATTACCGGAACGACCCCCGCATCTTTTGAGCCTTCCCTTGATTATGTGGTGGTCAAGGTGCCCAGATTTCACTTCGAGAAGTTTCCGCAGGTTTCCCGGGTGCTCGGTCCCCAGATGCAGTCGGTCGGTGAGGTCATGGGCATCGGTCACAATTTCAAGGAAGCTTTCCTGAAAGCGCTCCGTTCCCTGGAAAATAATTCTTATGGCCTGATGCCGATTGACTTGCCAAACGATCCGGAAGACGTCGCCCAGATCCTGAAATCCCCGGTCGATACCCGCATACAGGCGGTTGCCGAAGCGTTCAGGCGGGGATTCCCGTTGGAGAAAATCAATGAATGGACCGGAATTGACCCGTGGTTTCTGCGTGAAATTCTGGAGCTGATTCTGCTTGAGCGGACCATTCAGCAATACAAGGGGGAGCCGCCTGCCCTTTTCCCCGAACAGCTTTTGATATCGGCCAAGCGGAATGGATTTTCAGACCGGGCCCTTTCCCACTTGCTGGACCAAGATGAGGAAATAATTCGGGAAATGCGACTCAGGAGAGGGATTCTTCTTCATCATCGCCATGTGGATACCTGTGCTGCAGAGTTTGAAGCCCGAACTCCTTACCTCTATGGTACCTATGGAGGGAGGGATGAAGTCACCCCAACCCCGGGGTCTCGAAGATCGGTTGTGATTCTGGGTTCCGGTCCGAATCGGATTGGACAGGGCGTTGAATTCGACTATTGCTGTGTTCATGGAGTCATGGCATTGCGGGAACACGGCATCGAAGCGGTGATGATCAACTGCAATCCGGAAACAGTATCAACTGACTTTGATCTTTCGGACCGACTGTATTTTGACCCGCTGACCCTGGAAGATGTTCTGGGAATTCTGGAAAAAGAAAACCCGATGGGTGTCGTGGTCCAGTTTGGAGGACAAACCCCTCTTCGACTGGCAGGCAAGCTTGCCGAACTTGGAATTCCCATTTTGGGAACCCAACCCGACATGACCGACCTTGCTGAAGACCGGGAACGCTTTCGGGCAGTCATCGAAGAGCTGGGCCTCAGGCAACCGGCCAGTGCGCTGGCCCATTCGATTGAAGAGGCGGGAACGCTTGCGAAAACCATCGGATTTCCCCTTCTGATTCGACCATCCTATGTGCTGGGTGGAGAGGCGATGGAGATTTTGTATGATGATGAAGGTCTGACGGAATATCTGAAAAGAGTCATTTCCCTGGATTTTCGCTTCCCCCTCCTGATCGATTCCTTTATCGGTCAAGCCACAGAGGTTGATGTAGATGCCCTGTGTGATGGTGAGGATGTCTTTGTAGCCGGTATTCTGGAGCATATCGAAGAGGCCGGGATCCACTCTGGAGACTCGGCCTGCTTTCTTCCCCCCCTGAATCTCTCTCCCCACGTTTTGTCCAGGATTCGTGAGGAGACGCGAAAACTCGGGTTGTTCATGGGGGTTCGAGGATTGATGAACATTCAGTTTGCTGTTCAAAATGAAACAGTTTATGTATTGGAGGTCAATCCGAGGGCCTCCCGGACAGTCCCATTCGTCAGCAAGTCAATCGGGATCCCGATCGCCAAAATGGCCATGCGGATTTTGCTCGGCGCTTCGCTCAAGGAGTTGGGCCTTCTGGAATCTGCCCCGACTCACCACTATGTTTCCGTCAAGGAAGCCGTATTCCCATTTCGGAAATTCCAGGGGGTGGATACATTGCTGGGTCCGGAGATGAAATCGACCGGAGAGGTTATGGGAATTGGGGAAAAGTTCGGAAAGGCCTTTCTGGATGCCCAGGAGGCGGCAGGAATGACCTTACCGCGCTCAGGAACCGTTTTCATCAGCGTAAGCGATCAGGACAAGGCCGCGATTGGTCCTGTTGCCCAAACGTTGGCCTCTCTCGGATTTCGGATCGTGGCCACTCATGGAACCCGCCTGTTTCTGGAGGGGGAGGGCATTGCCGTTGAGGAGGTGCTCAAGGTCAAGGAAGGCCGCCCACATGTGGTCGACCAAATCAAGAACGGTGAAATCCAGCTGGTCATCAATACCGTTGCCGGAAGGGCTGCCCAAAAAGATTCCCTTTCGATCCGGCGTGAGACCTTGCTCAGGAACATCCCTTACTATACTACCGTTGCCGGGGCAAAAGCGGTTTCTCTGGCCCTTTCGGGTGAGATCGGGGGGGAAAAGGAACCTGAGGTCTTATCCCTTCAGGAAATTTTCAGAAAATCATCTCCCTTGTTGCCTTGAGAGGAGCATTTCCTTCGGTTATACTGTCTAAAGGGCGAGGGAAACTGGTGTTGAAACAGGTTGGAGTGTGTGAATGAATCAAGTTCCGATGACAAAATCCGGATATGAAAAACTCAAGGAAGAACTTGAACGGCTTAAGCATGTGGACCGTCCCAAAAACATTCAGGACATTGCTGAGGCCCGGGCTCACGGTGATCTTTCCGAGAATGCGGAATATCATGCGGCCAAGGAGCGGCAAGGTTTTATCAACTCGCGCATCAAGGAGCTTGAATCCAAGCTGGCTTCTGCAATTGTTGTTTCTTCGGCCCATCAGGATCCCACCCGGATCACTTTTGGTGCGACAGTCCGGCTTGTTCCCGTGGACTCAAAGGAAGAAAAACGTTATACCCTTGTGGGTCAGGAAGAGTCAGACCTCAAGGCGGGACGGATCTCTGTGCATTCTCCGGTGGGGAAAGCCCTGATCGGCAGGTCGGAAGGTGAAACGATCACGATACGGGTTCCTTCAGGAGAGGTTCAGTACACGATTGCGGAAATCTGCTACGAAGTGTCGGGATAGAGTCAGAAGTGATTGTCGGAGGAGCGTGTGGACCTTAAAAAGCGGGTGACAATCATTGTATTTGTTCTGGTCATTCTGGTTCCCACACTGGTTATTCTGGCAAATGCCTATTTTGGCTTTACTCTTTATCACAGGGCGATGGGCAATCCCTGAAACCTGTTCCATTTGGGACAGTCTGTCCTGTGAGTGTTTCATTATGAAACGAATTTTGGGAGGCCGTTAAAGGGAAAAAAAAGATCCGGTCAGAAAACACTCTATTTCGCCTATCTGGCATAACTATTGCTGTTTATACTTGGCATAGGGGATCCCAAGTGATCTCAATGAGGACAAGGAGGAAAAAGATGGACTGTCCGCGATGCCAGAACGAGATGATCGAAGAGGAATTCAGTGATTTGAGGGATGATACGGGGTTTATGAATTTCAGGGGCTGGCGGTGCATTTTATGCGGAGAAATAGTAGACTCCGTCATATTGTCAAACCGCAAGAACCGTCCGGCGCCACTTGTCGGCCGCAACAGAAAGATCATGGCCTACAGTTAATTTTTAAGGGAGGATTCATATGATTACATTGACAGAAAAGGCAATTGAAAAAGTATCCGAATATCTGATTGCAGAGAACAAGCCCGGTTATGGCCTTCGGGTTTATGTTTCCGGCGGAGGTTGCCACGGGTTCCAGTATGGCATGGCCTTTGAGGAAGCTCCCGGAGACATGGATCAGATCGTGGAAGAAGGGGGAGTGAAGCTGTTTGTCGATGCCCAGAGCTATCCCCTTCTCGAAGGCGCTGAAGTCGATTATGTTGAGAATCTCTATGGTTCAGGTTTTGCGATCAAAAACCCCAACGCCAAGTCATCCTGCGGTTGCGGGAGTTCCTTCTCGACCTAAGCCCTTAATTGATAGGGTTGTTGGTTCTGGCATGAGCCATTGGATTGCTGCGCGACTGGAAAAGGCCTTGGTTTTAACGGGGCCTTTTCTTTTTTTCAAGACCCGGATCATCTTTTTTTTCCCAGCGGTCCTGTTCCTTACCATCACTTTTTCCGAAATATTTCTCCCGCCTCCATCGGTAATGGCCATCGAATCGTCCAAATCCCAGATCGATTTCCTGTCCGAATACATCGCCCTCCATTCCCGGACTCCCATGAATTCCATCATCCGGGCCAGGATTTCAAGGAGTCTGCTGGGAGAATCTGGGGAACAGAATGTTCCGATCTATCTCGCGGTTGCGGTGGTCCAGCAGGAATCAGGATTTGATCCCGATGCACTGAATGCGACTTCCCAGGATTATGGGTTGTTTCAGGTGCATTTTCCGTTTTGGAGAAGGTACTTCGCTCGCAAGAAGGAGGGGAAACTGCTTCCCCTCCATCCCGAGGAACTGTTCCAGATCCCGGTCAATGTTCATGTTGGGATGATGATCCTGAAGCATGACCTTGATCTTGAAAAAAATGACCTGGCGAAGGGGATTGGTTTGTACAGCGGCCGAAAGGGGGAGGCGAGGTCAGTCTACCTGGATCGAATTTATAAAAATGAGATTGCTTTTCTTGTCTTCATGTCGTTGAAGGAGCGTTCGCGCCGGTCGGTCAAATCCGCTGGGCCCGTACAACCGCCTCTGGAAATCCCTTAAAGTGAATCGGTCATCTCATCAATCAGGTATTTGAAGATTTCTGAGAAAGTCGGATGGATGTGCAGGATCTCCTGATACTGATCTATGGTCGAATGAAAATGCATGGCGACGGTCAGGGTATGGATGAGATCGGAAGCGCCCGTTCCGAAGAGTTCCACGCCAAGGATTTCGCGGGTCTTGGCGTGCGCGATGATTTTCAGTCCCCCTTGGGTCTGCCTGTTGACAATGGCCTTTCCTAAGTCCGAAAAGGAAATCATCCCGGTTTTAACCGGGATTTTTCGTTCGTGGGCTTGGGTTTCTGTCATTCCAACCCGGGCATATTCCGGTTCGGTGAAAATTGCAATGGGAACGAGGGGCGCCCTGACCGGGACCGGTGTGGCGAGAGCGGCATTCCGACCGGCCTGCTCACCCTGAAAGGTGGCAAGGTTCAGGACCGGCAGGATCCCGGTGACATCCCCCGCGGCGTAGATTTGTGGATTGGAGGTCCTCAGGAAATTGTCCACGTGGACATGGCCGTGTCGGGAAGTATTGATATTGGCCGCCGGAAGGTTCAGAAACTCTGTGTCCGGCTTTCGTCCAGTGGCGACCAGGACCTTGTCAAAAGGGATCTCGTGTTGTTTGTCCGCGATCTGGAATCGAAAGATCGGGGTGTTGCCTCGAATGATGAATTCTTCTTTCCGAATCCCAAGATAAATCGCCATTCCCTGCGATTCAAGCGCATCCAGATATGCTCTGCCAAGGGTGTGATCGACCTGGGGGTGCCAGTTGATGTTGGTGTCCACGAGTGAAACGATGGCTCCAAGATGGGACAGGTATTGTCCAAGCTCCAGTCCAACGGGGCCTCCTCCCATTACCAAGATGGATCGGGGCAGCTCTTCAAGATCGAGTACGTTGTCCGAGGTCAGGATCCATTCTTTCTGGAGACTGGGAATGGCGGGGATCTTGATTCTGGAGCCTGTGGCAATGACTGCTTTTTCAAAGGTGACGGGAGTGCCGTCCAGCTGGCCCGCGTGAGGCCCCGTGAACCTGAAGTTCCCTTTCTTCAGGGTGATCCCCTTGGTGGTTTCAATGCCATGGAGGGCATCATCCGCCATTTCCTGGATCATCGCATTTTTTTGGCGGATCATCTGGGGAATGTCCGGCCATACCTTTCCTTCAAGCCGGAGACCCATTTCATGGAGATGGTGATTGACCTGATAAAGGATGTGTGCCGGTCTCAGGAGTGCCTTTGAGGGCATGCAACCCTTGAGAATGCAAAGACCGCCGAAAGGACCGGACTCGACAAGGGTCACCTTTTTTCCCAGCAAAGCGGCAGCGCGTGCCGCATACCGTCCAGCAGACCCGGCCCCAATCACAAGAATCTCGTGGGGATGTTCCATCGGCGGGAATCCTCTTTTGACTTTTCCGTTTAAACAGACTAAAACGCAAAACTCTGTCCATGCTACAAAGGAGAACAGGGGAATGCAAGGCGATTTGATCCTGAAAACAGGGTGTTTTGTTTAAATTTTGGTTCACTCTTGACAGGTGACGACCTTGTTCCTAGAATCATTCCCCAATGGACTTCGGGATCCCTTTATTCAGAAGACAAAGGCGTCTTTTTGAAAAAGACGCTTTTTTTTTGCGACGGGACAGCAGGCGGTAGTCGGATACCCGGGGTGAATCCATCCACCCTGCAACCATCTGGATCTTTCCTAAACTGGAAAGGAGTTGAGTTTTTATGACGCCCAAAGAGGTATTGGAGTTCGCTAAGAAAAACAATGTCCAGATCATTGACATCCGCTTTGTGGATCTTTTTGGAACCTGGCAGCACTTTTCCACATCAACCCATGAACTGAGTGAAGACCTGTTTTCAGATGGGCTTGGTTTTGATGGCTCCAGCATTCGTGGTTTCCAAACGATCAATGAGTCCGATATGCTGCTGATTCCTGACCCACAGTCCGCATTCCTAGACCCATTTACGCAAGTCCCGACGCTCGTCCTGATTGCCAACATCAAGAGCCCCATTTCCGGAGAGGCATATTCAAGGGATCCTCGCTATATCGCCCAGAAAGCGGAAAATTATCTGAAAAAAGTCGCTGACATCTCCTATTGGGGACCAGAATGCGAATTTTTCGTGTTTGATGATGTCCGTTTTGGTGGGGGTGCCAATTATTCCCATTATTCGGTAGATTCCTCTGAAGGGATCTGGAACTCGGACAGGGATGAGGAACCCAATCTTGGTTATAAAGTTCGCCATAAGGAAGGTTACTTTCCTGTTCCCCCGACCGATTCACTGCAGGATCTCCGTTCCGACATGATCCTGACCATGGAGCGGGTCGGCATCCGGACTGAAGTCCATCATCATGAAGTGGCCACGGCGGGTCAGTGTGAAATCGACATGCGCTATGACACGATGGTCAAGATGGCCGACAATGTCATGAAGTATAAGTATGTGGTGAAAAACACAGCCTTGAAATACGGAAAGTCAGTCACATTTATGCCAAAGCCCCTGTTCGGTGACAATGGATCCGGGATGCATGTCCACCAGAGCCTCTGGAAAGGTGGAAAAAACCTGTTCTTCCAGAAGGGGACCTATGCGGATATTTCCCAGATGGCAACCCATTACATCGGTGGTTTGATCCATCACGCACCAGCCCTTCTGGCCATTATTGCGCCAACGACCAATTCTTACAAAAGACTTGTTCCTGGGTATGAAGCCCCGATCAACTTGGTCTATTCCAAGGGGAATCGTTCTGCTTGTATCCGGATTCCAATGTATTCGAAGAGCGAGAAAGCCAAGCGCATTGAGTTCCGCACGCCGGATCCCAGCTCAAATCCTTACCTGGCATTCTCTGCCATGTTGATGGCTGGTCTGGATGGAATCGAAAGAAAATTGACCCCTCCGGAGCCAATCGATAAAGATCTTTATGAATTGT
The DNA here is from genome assembly GCA_021785195.1 of Nitrospirota bacterium. Lineage (GTDB taxonomy): Bacteria > Nitrospirota > Leptospirillia > Leptospirillales > Leptospirillaceae > JAJYGC01. Next base: position 109,042 of record JAJYGC010000005.1, on the reverse strand, counting down.
CCGACCGCGAACGCCGGAAGATCAAGCAGATGCCAGGCAGCCTTGAAGGTGCCCTTCAGGCATTGGAAAAGGATCATGATTTTCTGTTGAAAGGTGGTGTGTTTACGCCGGATGTCATTGAAACATGGATCAAGGAAAAGAAGAAAAAGGAGGTTGATCCCGTTCGGTTGAGACCTCATCCCCATGAGTTCTTCCTGTATTATGATTGTTGAGCACGCTTCTGGAATGTAAAAGGCCCGGGGAGATTTCCCCGGGCCTTTTTTTTGCCACTTGTGTCTTGGAGTCAGTGATGTTTAAAAAAATAGAGGAATCCCGTCAAATTTGACGGATTCCCAGATCCCTCAATTGATTGGGGTCGACTTGTGAAGGAGCCTGAGTTAAAAGACAGGTCCCTTTCTGTGTTTTTGGAAATGCAATGACGTCGCGTATGGATTCCTGTCCCGAAAGCAGCATGGCAAATCTGTCAAGGCCCAACGCCATGCCCAGGTGGGGGGGGGCGCCAAAGGTCAAGGCATCAAGAAGAAATCCGAATCGTTCCCGGGCGCTCTCCGGAGAAATCCCTATTTTCTGAAACAATCTTTCCTGAAGGTGGGGTTCAAAGTTACGGACGCTGCCTCCACCGAGTTCTGTTCCATTCAGAACAAGATCATAGGCATCCGACCTTACAGAGAGGGGATCTGTTTCAAGAAGGTGGATATCTTCGCGTCTGGGTGCGGTAAAAGGATGATGAAGGGCTTCAAGTCTATTCTCATCCTCGTTCCATTCGAAGAGCGGGAAGTCGACGACCCAGAGGAGGGAATGGGTTTGAGTCGACCGGAGTCCCAGTGCATCTCCAATCTTCAGGCGAAGCTGACCGGAGATTTTTTGGGCCAGGTCGGTTTTGTCCGCAATGAAAAGGAGAAGGTCTCCAGATTCAGGTTGGAGCAGCGTTCGGAGATCGTTCAGGGACTCTTCAGAAAAGAATTTCAGAATCGGGCTCTGGAATGTGTCTCCCTCCAGCTTGAGCCACGCCAGTCCTTTGGCTCCCTGGTCGATCGTCCACTGTGTCAATTCATCAATCTCTTTCCGACTGAATGAGGCTCCACCGGGGAACCGCTGTACGAGAACGCTTCCTTTTTGTTCCAGAACATCCAGAAAGACCCGAAACTGGGTTTTTCTGGCAAGCTCAGTCGCATTTTGAATCGGCAGACCAAATCGGAGATCGGGTTTGTCCGATCCGTATTTTTCGAGGGCTTCCTTATGGGTAATCCTCATAAAGGGACGGGAGGGAGTGGAGGTGGAAAAACGTTCGAATACAGACTGGATCATTCCCTCCATCATAAAGAGAAATTGATCCATGGTCAGAAATGAGGCTTCGATATCGACCTGGGTGAATTCCGGCTGTCGATCTGCGCGCAGATCCTCATCCCGGAAACATCGGGCGATTTGGTAGTAACGCTCAATTCCACCCACCATAAGGAGTTGCTTGAATAATTGGGGTGATTGGGGAAGGGCATAAAACGACCCTTTCTCCAGTCTGGAAGGAACAAGAAAATCCCGGGCACCTTCAGGTGTGGACCGGGTCAAGATCGGGGTTTCTATATCCCAGAACCCATGGTCGTGGAGATAGTTCCGGATGAAATGTGTCAATTCGGCCCGGAGGCTCAAGGATTCCCTCAAGGGGCCCCTACGCATGTCCAGATATCGATAAGTCAGCCGCAATGCTTCTGAGACTTCGATCCTGTCGTCGATGGGGAATGGAGGAGTGGGACAAGTGTTGAGTACATGGAGTTCTTGTACCTGAATTTCAATCGAGCCGGTGGGAACCGTTTTGTTATGGGTACCGGCTGGGCGCTCAGCGATTCGCCCATGGAGTGAAAGGACCCACTCGTCACGGAGAGATTTTGCGAGGTCGTTCAGAAGGGCATTGGTTTCTGGATTGACTACGACTTGGATGACCCCAGATCGATCTCGAAGGTCAAAAAAAAGGAGGCCACCGTGGTCACGTACTGACTGGACCCACCCGGACAGCGTCACAGAGGTGCCAATGGGCAACGTTGTAACTTCCTCAATGGGATGTGAGCGATACATCTCTTCTCCGTTTATTTTGAAGGATTATTCCGTCCAGGATGTTTGCGGTGGGTGTTTGGACGGGATGGATTCTTGGGGTTTCCGGAAGGTCGGCCAAGACCTCCGGAGTGACCTGACTTTTTGGCCTGAGGCTCCCCTGTGGAGCTTGCATTCCTGTTCTGGGGATAGTTTGCAGGTCTGGAGGATTTGTCCTTCCGTTGATTCGGTGAAGAATGCCTGTTGAATCCATCCATGGAGTCCCGGTCGTTTCTGGGAGGCCTCGAATCCCTGGAAAAGGAGGCATCCCTCCGGGAGTCGTTGTGGCGCGGAGCCGAGGGACGGGAAGGACGGTCGGAGAAGTCCCTGGGTCCCCGGTCTTCCCGGTCGTTTCTGGGAGGCCTCGAATCCCTGGAAAAGGAGGCATCCCTTCGGGAGTCGTTGTGGCGCGGAGCCGAGGGGCGGGAAGGACGGTCGGAGAAGTCCCTGGGTCCCCGGTTGTCATGTTGGGGGGCCTTTCTATTCGATCTGGAAGGGCTGTCAGATGGGAAGGCATTCGCACTGGGGGATGGCGGAAGGTTTTTCTTTCTGCCGGCTCCGGAAAGGAGTGTTTCGATTTCTGCAGGAGAAACAAGTCGATACTCTCCTGGCTCCAACCCGTTGAGATCCAGTGTTCCGAAGGAGATTCGGGTCAGTTTCAGGACAAAGTATCCCAATACCTCAAATAATCGTCGGATTTCACGATTCCGGCCCTCTGTCAAGGAAATGCGGTACCAAGCATTTGTCTGGGTCAAGCGTTCCAGTGCAAGTTCCACAGGAAGGACAGGATGGCCGTCCAGCTTGACTTTTCCGGTCTGGAGCCGTTCCAGGTGTTGTGGAGAGACGACTCCCTGGACTTTGACCAGATATGTTCTGGGAATGGCAAAACGGGGGTGAAGGATGCGCTGTGCAAGGTCCCCGTTGTTCGTCAGAAGGAGAACGCCTTCCGACTGTAAATCCAGCCTTCCAATATGGATCAAAGGATTGATTTGTGGAAAAAACTCCTTCAGCGTGGTTTTTCCATCAGGATCGTGCAATGTTGAAACGACACCCTTGGGTTTGTAGAAAAGGAACAGGAAAGGCTCCGGTTCCAGCGGAACCGGACGGCCTTCCACTGAAACCTGATCGTGTAGCGGATCGACCTTGGTCCCGGGGACGGTGACAACTTCCCCATTAATGCGGACAAGTCCCCCTTGGATCATGATTTCGGCATTTCGGCGCGAAGCCAAACCACGGTGGGCAATCAATTTTTGGAGACGGACCCCTTTTCCGGGTTCGTCATTGGAGTCATCTGGAAATTCTGGGGGAGGCAATTTGGTCATTTCTACTCCCATTCGATCGTGCTGGGAGGTTTTGCAGAAATATCATAGACGACACGATTGACGCCCCTGACTTCCGCAATGATTCGGTGGGATAAATGGGCGAGGGCAGGATAGGGAATTTCCCCTACATCCGCCGTCATGCCGTCCTGGCTTGAAACGGTCCGGATGGCGATGACATTTTCATACGTTCTCTGGTCACCCATAACCCCTACGGACTGGATCGGGAGCAAAACAGCGAAGTATTGCCAAAGGGTTGCCGCATAGGGGGAATGGTCCAGTTCTTCCCGAACGATCCGGTCGGCTTCCTGTACGATCCTGAGCCTTTCGGGGGTAACAGAGCCGATGATCCTGATGGCGAGACCTGGTCCGGGAAAGGGCTGTTTCCGGATAAAAGTTTCCGGGAGGCCCAGTTCTTTTCCCAGTCTCCTGACCTCATCCTTGAAAAGGTCCTTTAGGGGCTCAACGAGCAGGAATGGGTTTTTTTTCGGAAGTCCCCCCACATTGTGGTGCGACTTGATTACGCTTGACGGCCCCTTGTGGGATACGCTTTCAATGACGTCAGGGTAAAGGGTCCCCTGAGCCAGATATCTGGGGCGAACCGGAAGGTGGAGGGCCTCTTCCCAGAAGACATCGATGAAGGTCTTTCCGATGACTTTCCTTTTTCGCTCCGGATCGCGGATCCCCTTTAGGCGGTCAAGAAAGGTTTTTTCGGCATTGACATGGAGCAGCGGTAATTTCAGATGTGTCAGGTCAACAATGATCTGGCGGGCTTCACCCGAACGCATCAGTCCATTGTCGACAAAGACGGCCTGAAAGCGATCCCCGAGTGCCAGATGGCAAAGAAGCGCTGTGACGGTTGAATCAATTCCTCCTGACAGGGCGCAAATGAGGTGATCCTTTCCAACTGTTCTGGAGATTTCGGCAATCTGCCGGTCGATGTATCCAGTCAGCGTCCAGTTGGGGGAGATGTTCGCAATTTCCAAGAGAAAATTTTTGAGGAATGGGACTCCCTGGAGGGTTTGCGTAACCTCGGGATGAAACTGGACTCCATAGAGTCGCTTCTTTACATCCTCCATCGCGGCAATTGGAGTGGAGCGTGTATGTCCTGTTTTGCGGAACCCGGAAGGAAGCTTCAGGATCGTGTCTCCATGGCTCATCAGGACGGCGGAAGCGGGGGAAAACACTTTCCAGAGGGAAGAGGCATCGGCTTCAATGGTAATGGGGGTGACTCCATACTCCCTGACCTCCGCAGAGACCACTTTTCCCCCCAGGACATGGGCCATCAACTGCATTCCGTAGCAGATTCCGAGGACAGGAACGCCAAGATTGAAAATTTCCGGATCGACCGCGGGAGCTCCCTTTTCGAAAACAGAAGAAGGGCCTCCGGACAGGATGAGCGCCCGTGGCTTTTTTGCGCGAATATCCCCTATGCTCACGGTGTGGGGGAGAATTTCGGAATAGATTTCCAGCTCCCGGATGCGTCTCGCAATATTTTGGGTAAGTTGGGAGCCGAAATCCAGAATGAGGACTGGATCGGGAAGTGATTGTGGCATGTTGGAACCGTTCGTCAGAGGTGCGCTGTCAGATTGTCAGAAGTGGGGAGCCGTTCACGACTCTTCCCAGTCCTGACGGTAATTTGGGGCTTCTTTTGTGATGATGACGTCGTGGACATGGCTTTCGCGGAGCCCTGCAGAGGAAATTCGGACAAACTTGGCTTTATCCTGGAGTTCCTCAATGGTTCGGCAACCACAATATCCCATTCCCGAGCGAAGTCCCCCTGCAAGCTGGTAAACCAGTTCAGACAGTTTACCCTTGTGGGGGACCCTTCCTTCAATTCCTTCAGGGACAAGTTTTCGGGAGGACGCGTCCTGTCCATACCTGTCTGCCCCACCGCGTTCCATGGCCCCGATGGAACCCATTCCCCGATAGGTTTTGTAGGAGCGTCCCTGAAAAAGAACCGTTTCTCCGGGGGACTCCTCTGTTCCGGCAAAAAGGGAGCCAAGCATGACCGCGGATGCACCCGATGCCAATGCTTTGGTAATGTCACCAGAATATTTGACCCCTCCATCAGCGATGATCCGGACCCCGTACTTCCGGGAGACTTTCGCAACATTGGAAATGGCGGTCAGCTGTGGAACTCCCGCTCCCGCGACGATCCTTGTCGTACAGATTGAACCCGGCCCCACCCCGACTTTCAGAAGGTCGGCTCCTGCCCGAATCAAGGTTTCCGCCGCTTCTCCGGTAGCAATATTCCCGGCCATCACGGTAATTTCGGGGAAGAGTTCCTTCAATGTCCTGATGACTTCCACAACGGATTTTGAATGACCATGGGCCGTATCGACGACAAGAAGGTCCACCTGGCTTCGGGCGAGAAGCTTGGCCCGTTCAACTGCCGATGGCCCCACCCCAACGGCTGCACCCACGAGAAGCCGGCCCTTCATGTCCTTTGCCGAGTTTGGGTATTTGATCTTCTTTTCGATATCCTTGATCGTGATCAATCCCTGAAGCTCATTCTTTTCATCGATGACAGGAAGTTTCTCGATGTGATGTTCCTGGAACAGCTTTTTGGCAACTTCCAGGGTTGTTCCGACAGGAGCGGTCACGAGATTCTTGCTGGTCATCACCTCGAAAACCTTGCGGGTTCCTTCGGTTTCGAACCGAAGGTCCCTGTTGGTGACGATACCGACGAGGGTTCTTCCCTGGACAACCGGAATCCCTGAGATCCGGTAGGTCGACATGATGTGCATCGCTTCCCCAACGGTCTGTTCCGGACGAATGGTAATCGGATCAGTGATCATTCCCGATTCCGACTTCTTGACCTTGTCGACCTCGTGTGCCTGCTCTTCGGGAGACAGGGCACGATGGATGATCCCGATCCCGCCTTCCCGGGCCAGTGCGATGGCAAGCCTAGCTTCTGTCACCGTATCCATCGCAGACGAGAGAATGGGAATGTTCAGGGAGATCTTCTTGGTCAGCTGGATGCGTGTTTCCACTTCATGTGGGAGCAGTTCCGAATATTGGGGAACCAGGATGACATCATCGAATGTCAATCCAAGGGGTATTTGATCTTCCAGCACGGATGACCTCTCTTTGAAGCGAGTCAAGTTTGAATCTTCCCATTGTAATGGATCCCATCGAATCAGGTCAATGAGTTGGGGTATCCCAAAAACCGAAATTGATTTTGCGTGCATCCCTCACAGGAAGGGTGAGGAGAGAAAATCCGGATGTTCGGACGGGATTTTTCTTCCGGCCATTTGATCTTCTCGGAATGGAGGTTGGAATCTTCCTCAAACCCTTCATTTAAAAGGTTTTAAGGCGCTCTCTGCACGCAAGCCTCCCGTCTTTCGGGTGAGCAGGTCTTTACAATCGGGAATGGTTTGTCTCGACAACATCCATTTTGCCTGAAACGACAAGGGGTTTCAGGTTTTTCTCCCCAGTTTTCATCAGTCAATCGCGGTTCTCAGGGGTATCTGATTCCAGGGTTCTGGACTGCCCGGGAAATTAGAAATCCAATTTCCCGGGCTACCGGTAAAGCTCCGGAAATCGTTTTCTGAGGTGGTTCAGCTTTGGGAGATCATGGATCACGATGTATGGATTGGAAAGGTGTAACTCCAGAAAGTTCTGGTGATAATCTTCCGCCAGGTAGAAGTGCTCAAGGACCGCCACCTGGGAAGCGATTGGTTTCGGGAAAACCCCCGCCTGGTTGATCTGGTCAATATAGGATTCCGCGATCTGTTTCTGTGAAGGAGTGGTCGCAAAAATGGCCGATCGGTATTGGGTCCCGGTGTCCGGTCCCTGCCGGTTCACTTCAGTTGGATCGTGAACAACAGTAAAAAAGATCTTCAGGAGGGTGGAAAATGAAATGGAATCCGGATCGTAGACGATCCTGACTGATTCCGCATGCCCTGTTTTCCCTGTGCAAACTGATTCATAGTTTGCCGTTTTTTCGGAGCCGCCCGCATAACCGGATTTCACCTCCAGTACGCCGAGGACATGTTTGTATACCGCGTCGACACCCCAAAAACATCCTCCGGCCAACACGGCAACCTGGGGAGATCTTTCCTGGAAGGAGGGTCCCGTATACTCCGGTACCTGCTTGTCCGAAAGGCTCCCGCCATTGATGCAGCAGGAAAAACCTGCCAGAAGGATGAGATTGGCGGAAATGTTGATGGACTCCATTGGAATCATGATCCCTCCTTGGGAATAAAGATGCTGGTAACGTCGGCAGTATGATGACTCTGGGCATCGAATGGAAATGAGCGGGTCAAAGGTATCCGTTGCCCTTCAGGGAGACCCGGAGGTGGATCCCGAGAATCTTATGGAGCGAATCTGAGGAAGCTGGAAATCCGGATCTGAAGCTCTTCCGGGAGGGATGCAATCAGGGGATGGCCGGAATCAAGAAACTCTAGGTCCCTGAACTCGAACCCTGGGGCAACGGTGCAAAGGACCAGTGTGAATCGGCCTTCAGTCCTCGCAGCCTGCCATTCTCCTCCCGGGATGACCTTTACCGATTCACCGTCCTGGTCGGGTGCGTTGAGCCGGGTCCGTGCAAGATCGGAAAGGTCCGGGGACAGGGATTCGAGAGAGAGGGGGGCCCCAGCCAAATATTGCCAGATCTCCTCGGAACGAATCCGGTGCCAGGCACTTTTTTCACCGGCTCTCAGTAAATAGTAAATTATGGTGGCAGAAGGGCGCTTTCCCAGGATAGGATGCTCCACCAAAGAGGTGGATCGAAAAATCTCGCGGTAGACTCCTCCCTCGGGGTGGGGTAGGAGTCCAAGGCGCTCGATCAAAATTTCCGCAGGGTCCATGGCAGCTTTATTCACCACCCGCTCCGTTGTTCTGCTCCCCGGCAATGACATCAATGAGTCCACGCTCATAAAGATCTGCGAACCATTCGGCGGTTCTTCCTGACCTTGAGGCCCTGAGCCTGGAAAACAGTGTTGCCCTTTGTATGATTCCTGTAAGCGTGTCAGGGGGGGAGAATTCATGACTGTTTCCCAGTGGGAGGTCGTCGGAAGAGGTATTGGGTGTGCGCGCCCCCTGGGGAAGAAGTTTTCGCGATTCCAGTTTTGCCAGGACGAGATCCAGATATTGGTCAAGACTGGGTTCGGTAAAGGAGAGTGTCAGTCCAAAGCGGTCCCATAGTGCCAGCGAGTCGTCCACTGTTTCCCTCGGATGGAGGGCATCGTCTCTCCTCGAAAATGACTCGGAGATCATATGCCGGTGATTGGATGTCACGATGAGTCCAACGTTTTCCGGAAGGCCAGCAATTCCGCCATCGAGAAATGATCGAAAATGGTGGAACAGTGGGTCTTCGGGGGGGAAATAGAGGTCGTCGAACAAAATCAATGCAAATTCAGGACGGGTGTCCAGTGCTTCTATCAGGGGGAGAAGGTGCGGAATCCCCTCCCGGTCAATTTGGATCAGGCGGCACGGAGAAATTCCAATGGACTTGTGGTGGTTGTCTGTCTGGCGCCAGACCTGGAGAACCATTGATGTTTTGCCCGTTCCCCGAAATCCGTGGATAAGCGTGGAGACAGGAGACAATCCAGTTTCGAAACTGGCAAGGTTTTTTCGCAGGATCTGGCTTGGGCCGGAAAGGCCCAGGAGTCCTTCTCCGGGAGGAGTCCGAAGATGTTGGACGGGGTACAGGACGGGGAAATCCCTGCCAGCGGAAAGAAGCCGGTAGGAAGAAGAGGGATGGGAAAGGGATGCTTTGAACGGATTGACGACCTGGTCCAAGAACCGATTCCCCTGATCACAGATAGGTTTCGAATGTGTTGGATTCCGAACTCCTTGCCCTGAGGTCGGCATTGTTTTCGAATCGTTTGAACAAAAGGAGATCAAACAATCGACCAGCCTGCGCCTTCAGGGTCGGGGATTCAAGGAGAAATTGCCGTTCTTCGGGGGAAAATGGGAGAAAGGCGGACCAATGGTGAACCAACGCTTCCGGTTCAAGGGTTGAGTCTCTGATCCAGGAAAGTTCCCTTTCAAGGTCGAGCAGCCCCAGGGTTTCATCAACCGTCTGGGAAAGGCGTTCGAACTCAATGGTGGAAAGGGGCTCGGTGGAAAAGGTTTCGTTCAGGGTGATGATCCCTTTCCGGAATGTCGCCACCTCCAGTTCCTCCTGGATGGTGAAAGACGAGAGACCCAGAAGGGTAATGTAGTATCGTCCGTCTGAGAGGCGATTGCTCTGGATGATCCGTCCCAGGCAACCGGTCCCCTGAATGGGGGGGGATTTGTCATACTGCTCCTCCCATCCCTCTTTCAGGAGGATCATCCCAATCATGTTGTCTGTCCGGATTGCTTCTGCCACAAGTGCCCTGTAACGGGGTTCGAAAATATGAAGCGGGCGCAACGTCTTGGGAAACAAGACTACGTTCGGAAGGGGAAACAGGGGAACGGTCAAAGCCATTTTCGCCCTTTCAGTATGATGGATGTTAAGTGTTCATCGGAGGGAAGGCGACAAGGAAAGCCATTCCCGAATATTTTTAGGAACAAGACGCAACCTAATCTTCCTCGTACAACTCGTATCCACCCGAAGACTGCCGGATAACCCCCTTTTGGTCGGGGAATGCCACTCCAAAGAGCGCTAGGTGGGCGTACCATATCGTAATTCCCTGCTGGTAAGGATAAGTCTTGATCGATCCGGATACCCTCTCCGACAGCTGGGTCAGTGCTTCCTGAAATGTCGGATAAGTCCCAATTTTCAGGAGGTGATGGCTTTCCACAAGCTTCTGCTGGAAGGCGTGAGATTTCAGGTGTGCCTTTCCCCAGAAGGTAAAGAATGTGAGGAGAATGACCAACGACACGATCATGAGCTTGATCTGGGCAGTAATGCTCCGGATTGCCATCGACCATGAACTTTGTGGCTCATCACCTTCGGGTTTGGCAAGATCTCTGCTCATCAGTACGTTCCCGGATACTCTTCGGATGAAGGTCATTGAGCCTTAACCTTGGCGTGTTTATTTTGTAATGATAGACTTTCCCCCGTGTCTGGACAAGTGGCCTTGAACAAATTGGACCCTTAACGGGTTTTAGGAAAATGGAAAATGCCCATGAACGGGAAAAGCCCGAAAGAGATCAGGTATATTGTCGCTGTGTCTTCAATGGCGCCAGTTCTTGCCCGCATGTGGAAAAGCCTGATCGAGGAAGAGTCCCCTCCGCTGATTGAAGCTGGTCCGGAAGGGGAAGCAGCCTGTTCCCGAACGGTCGCCCACATGCTGGAGGATACGGACCGTTGCATTTCATTCATGGCCCTGTCAGACACCCGTCCGATTGGCTTCATTCTCGGTCACACCTATAATCGGCCTTACGGACACCCGGCTTTCGCCGGCCAGATATTGCACTGGTATGTGGCCCCCGGATTCCGTGGGAAGGGTGTGGGCCATTGCCTCTACGACCGACTGATGGAGTGGTTCCAAAAAAAGAATGTCGAGATTGTCGAAGTCATGGCGCTGGATGACCCGAAGAGGGACAAGGGGTGGAGATCCCGGGGGTTTACCGTCTCCCTTCGGGTATATGCCAAACGTCTGTCATCCCCGTCCCGAACATGACGAAACTTATTCTCCGGGCAACACTATGTCCTGGCCGTTTCCCGGGAGGGTTCCTTCCCATTTCGCAAGGAGGAATCCCCGGATCAACCCGTCAAGGTCGCCGTCAAGAACTTCGGACACTTTCCCGGTCTCAAGTCCGGTGCGATGGTCCTTGATCATTTGATAGGGTTGAAGCACATAGGACCTGATCTGATGTCCCCACCCAATCTCCTTCTTGTTCTGCGCTCCTGATATCTGATCCAGGGCTTCCTTTTTCTTCTTCTGCTCCAATTCATAAAGCTTTGCCTTCAGGACCTTGAACGCCATTTCCCGGTTTTGAAGCTGGGACCGCTCATTCTGGCTTGAAATCACAATTCCTGAAGGCATATGGGTCAGCCGGATGGCGGAGGATGTCTTATTGACGTGTTGCCCTCCTGCGGATGAGGCCCTGAAGGTGTCAATCCGGATATCCTCATCGCGGATCTCGACCTGGACGTCATCATCGAGTTCGGGATAGACAAAGACGGACGAAAAAGAGGTATGGCGCCTTTTGTTGGCATCAAATGGAGAGATTCTCACGAGCCGGTGAATTCCGGATTCTGCGGCGAGGTAACCGAACGCGTACTCTCCCCGGAACAGGACTGTCGCGCTTTTGATCCCGGCCTCATCTCCCGGCTGGATGTCAATGACTTCAATGGTCATTTTATGCCGCTCGGCCCAGCGGAGGTACATCCGGAGCAGGATCTGGGCCCAATCCTGAGACTCTGTCCCCCCAGCCCCAGGATGAATTTCAAGGATTGCCGGACTGTCGGATTTGTCATCCGAAAGGATTTCTTCCAGTTCAAAGGTCTGGACCGTTTCGACAAATGCCGGAACACGCTGGGAGAGCTCGCTGAGAAACTCCGGATCATCAGCCAGGTCGAGAAGGGCCTTGATGTCCGATTCTTCCCGTTCCAGATTGTGAATGAGCTCGAGCCTCTTTTCGAGCCTGCTTTTTTCCCTGAGCAACTTTTTGGCCCGATCCCCATCCTTCCAGAATTCGGGAGATTGCGTCTGGGCATCGATCTGTTCTAGCTGGACTGCAAGCCTGTCCGAGTCAAAGATGCCTCCGGATTTGAGTGATCCGTGTCTCTTCCGCCTGAAAGCGTTCCCTTAGTGATTCAAGTGTCTCAATGCTCACAGATGTTCCTTTCTTGTGGGTGGTCCCTCATTTTCAGAATCGAGAAGAGACTGATGAGGTAGATCAGGGATAGCCGAAAAATCCATTCCCCGTGTTTTCGGTAGAACGTTTCGTGGCTCTCCAGGGAAAGGGGGATTGTAACCACTTGTCTCCTGAAAAGTGAAGTTTCTCCAACGATGGAGCCATCAGGCGTCACGGCTCCGGACACCCCCGTATTGGCCCCCCGGATGAGCGGAATCCCATTTTCCACGGAGCGGACCAGGGATTGCCTAAAAAGCTGGTAGGGTGCATCGGAATTCCCAAACCATGCATCATCAGAAATAACCACAAGAAGGTCAGGGTCATTGAGGGCGATCCTCCTGATCAAGGAGGGATAAAGGGCTTCGTAACAGATGACCGGGGCAATGGACAAGGGCTTTCCGTCCATTGTAAACGAAAAGACCTTGTGTGTCTTTCCCGGTGCCAGATCGCCTGTGATGCCAGTCATGTTCCGGAGCCATCCAAAAAGGGAGGGGAGGGGAATGTATTCTCCAAAGGGGACCAAATGTGTCTTTTGGTATCTCTGGGGCTCCGGGTGATTCGGGTCGATCCCGATGGCATCGTTCGAAAACTGGTAGCTTTGATGTGTCTTTCCCCTTTTCTCCAGCCCCAATGTCCCTGTGACGAGCGGAACAGGCAGGGAAAAGACACGGAGAACGTCCTCTTCGACCGATGAGGGAGGAGCATTGTAAACGATTGGAAGGGCCGTTTCAGGCCAGATGAGAAGTTTCCCCCCCTGCTGGATTGCCGATTGGCTCATGGACAGGTAAGTCCGAATTGTCTGGGAAATGAACGAAGGTGTCCATTTTTGATCTTGTGGGATGTTGCCCTGAATGAGGGAAACCGGGAGTGGACGGTCAGGTTGTTCTGAGGTCAATTTCTGTTCACCAAATCCGACCCACCAGGTGAGCTGGACGCCCAACAGGACGAATGGGATCCCCCGGGCCAAAGAAGAAATGCCAGGTTTCATGAGACCTTCGAGACCGATCGCCAACAAGCCATTCGCCAGGACAATCAGGAAGGAGAGCCCTGTGACCCCTGTCACGGATGCCAGAAGGAAAAAAGGGGGGTGGTCAAATGGAAGTGACCCCAGCGGGTTCCAGGGAAAGCCTGTGAAAATGATTCCCTTCGCCACCTCTGAAACGCTCCAAAGGGCAGCGGCTGTCGCGGGTAGCCAGAATCGGGGCACCTTTCTCCGGATGGAAGAGAAAGCGGTCCAGAACAAAGCCGGGAAGAGGGACATGTAGAGGCATAGGAGGGAAAGTCCCAAGAGAGCCAGCGGGACTGGAACATGCCCATAGTGGACCATGGTCGGAACCAGCCAGAATAACCCGACAAGATTGTATCCAAGTCCGAAGGAGAGCCCCGCGGAAAACTCTCGTTTGAGCGAAAGAATGGGGGAAAGCCATAAGGGCAAGAAAAGGAAAAGAGAAACCCACCAGAGGTGGTAGCTCCAGGCGGAATGATGGAACAGCACCCCAAGGAAAAGGCCGCTGGAAAGCCCCGTCAAGATCTTTAGGTACACGGTTTATCCTCGTCTCTCAATGAAAACACGAGCAAAAGGCATCGATTGCCCGACCCAAGTGCTGTCCAAAAAACAAACCCGCCTGTCCCATCCCGAAAGATTCGTGATTTTCCCCTTAACCGTGTGTAATATATCGGAAACATCTCCAGAGACAAGATCTCAGGGTTTTTTTCTGCTGGAAGAGAGGTCTTCAAGGATCATTCATAGAAGGGGTAGCCATGGATCGAGTGATGGGAAAAATAACGGGAAGAGGATTCTTGGCCGGAGTCATGACTGGATTGATCGTTTTGGCCATTGCTCCAGGATTCTCTTCCATGCTGCCGAAACAAATTCAGGCCGCAGAGCTGGATCCTGTTCAAAACAGCGTGATCTCAACTGACCTGTTCCTGAACTGGCTTCCTTCCCAGCAGAAAGAACTGGGGCTTACGAATGACCAGGTGAGGGAGCTGCGGGACATCCAGGTGAATTTCCGGCTGAAAAGCCAGGACCTCGGAAAAGAGATGGGGCGAATCGCTGGCTCCCTTTCAAAAAAGGTCAGCGTGTTTCCCATCCCCCTGCAGGAAGTCAAGCCCGAGATACAGAGACTTTCCGACCTGCGGGGAGAAGTGACATTCAGTGCGATCAGTTCCCTTGCCCACGTTCAGGGGATCCTCAAGAAAGAACAGTGGGACAAGGCCCGACAGGATTGGTCCACTCTTCTGAGCAAGCAGTCCACCTCGAAATCACCGGAGCCCGCCCACTAGGTCGCACGAAGTGCTTGTCAGGGGAGGTGGGTCAGGTTGTAGCCTCCCCCCTGGCCCTGTATCCACCAATTTCCTGGCCAAAGTCCTCCGGGGACCCCTCCTGCTGTTGTCTGGCTGTAACCCGGGTCCGGAAGGAATGGTCTGGCAATGTGGGGGTTGGGCCCTCCAAAGAGATGATCCAGGACATAACCGAGGGTGCCCTCCGACATCAACTGCGATGCGGGGCTTTGATTATCCCCCCCATTTCCCATGGGTTCGAGTCCAAGCGGGCTTTGCGGGCCGCCCAAGGCCGCCGAGTGTTGGGCCGGGGACGTGATGGGGAGGGGGGTCGAAGGCCCGGGCAAACTCTGTCGGACCTGTCCTGGAGAGGATGAAGCGGTGTCGTTGTTCCCCGGCTCATTTTCACCAAATGTGAACGAACAGGCGGAAAGCAGAAAAAGTCCTGCAGTTCCGGTTGACAGGAGAATGGTTCGAATGCTTTGAACGTTCACGGATCCTTCCTTTCTTCAGTTGTGCTTGTTCCTGACGACATCTGTGATCGCTCTCTGGCCAAGCTCGGATCCTGATCGGGTTCTTCCATGTGCTCTCATTCTATAACGATTCAAAAACAGGTACAAAGGAAACGTTTCTTGATTCTTGGGGAGACTTCTTGCGTTGACGACATCAATTGATCACATCTGTGGATATTTTTCCAGGCTCGAACAACTATCCAGCCGGCTTGAAATGGCCCGGACGCTTGGGGATCTTCTCAAGGATCTCGATGTTCAGGAGCTGGCCCCGGTGGTCTACATGGTTCAGGGACAACTGGCCCCCCCATTCCGGGGCGGGGAGATGGGGATGTCTTCAAAGCTTGTCTTGCGGGCAATCGGAAGGGCGGTGACAGAGGCCTCCATTCCGCTTTTGGAGCCCTTGGAACAACTTCTGGGGAAATTGGGGGATCCCGGGACTCTTGTTGAGCAGGTTCTGGCGGGACGTGAAGGAATCGATCTTCCGGTTTTTTCCGTGTTTGAACAGCTGTGCGCCCTCTCGGACCAGTTTGGGGAGGGGTCACAGGACGGAAAGGTTCGGTCACTCTCGGACCTTTTTTTAAGCCTGTCCCCCCTTTCTTCCCGATTTGTCGCCCGGTTTGTGGTGGGAAAGCTGCGACTCGGTGTCGGCGATGCTACAATTGTGGAAGCGATGGCTCAATGGCAGGGGGGGAAGGAAGTAAAGCCCATCATAGAGAAAGCCTACAACCTGTGCTCGGATCTGGGTCGGGTGGTGACCCTCCTGGGGAAGGAGGGGATCGAGGGCTTGCGCTCGCTCCGCCCTGTTCCCGGTTATCCGATTCGAATGGCGCTTTGCGAGCGGCTGTCCTCAGGGGATGAAATCTTTGATAAGATCGGGACCTGTGCAGTGGAAAGCAAATACGATGGATTCCGTTGCCAGGTCCACTCCGACGGAAACAAGGTTCAGGTTTTCTCCCGCAATCTCGAGGAAACCACCTCCATGTTTCCGGAAATTGTCGAAGCGACACGTGTCCTGTTCGGGAACAGAACGGTCATCTTTGAAGGGGAAGCACTCGGGTTCAATGGCGAAACGGGGGGATTCCATCCGTTCCAGATCACGATCACCCGGAAAAGAAAGCATAACGTTCTTGAAAAATCGCTGGAAATTCCATTAAAGGCGCTTGTTTTTGACCTGATGTTCCTGGACGGCGAAAGCTGGCTGGATCGGTCCTTTCAGGATAGGCGCAAAGAAATAGAGCGCCTGTTCCCGGTCCATTCGTTTGCCATCGATGAGCATGAAATGGCGCCGTCCGGTGTTTTTGGGGCCTCCCGGCTGATTATCGCCGATCATCCCTCCCTGATCGACCAATTTTTCGATGAGGTTCTGGAGGAGGGGTTCGAAGGGATCATTGCAAAGAGGCTTGAAGGGGTTTATACCGCCGGTTCTCGAAACTTCAACTGGATAAAGCTCAAGCGAAGTTATAAGGAGAGTCTCTCCGACACGCTCGATTTGGTTTTGATCGGTTATTATCAGGGGAAGGGGCAACGGACCAAGCTTGGGATCGGAGCTGTTCTCGCAGCGGTCTACGACCCCGAACGGGATGCCTTTGTATCTATCGCCCGGATTGGATCCGGGCTGACGGAAGAGAATTGGGTCGTCTTGAGAAAGATGCTTGAAGAATCGGCGGTTCGCGAGCGTCCCCGTTCCGTCCTCAGCGACATTGAACCGGAATTTTGGGTATTGCCCCGCTTTGTCGTTTCCGTCCGGGCGGATGATATTACCCGTTCTCCCCAGCATATGTGCGGGAGGACGGATGGAGAAGAAGGGTATGCCTTGAGGTTCCCCCGGATGGTGTCCCAAGTAAGGGCGGACAAGGGGCCGATGGAGGCGACGACAGTTTCGGAAGTGAAAACCCTTTTTGAACGCCAAAGAAACTTGCTTTCGCGTCACCGGAATGTGGAAAAAGAAGAAAAACTGGGAAGGGAGGATGAAAAGTGAAGCCCCACGATATCGATCATTTATTCCTGCAGCTTGTGGAGGCCGTTTCGAAGGGAATCTCTCCGGAGATTGTGTTCCGGGCCCCTGGAGATGCCCATTGGCAGCCGATGACGGATATCTATGAGACGGGGGATGCGCTGGTGATCAAGATGGAGTTGGCCGGGATCCACAAGGATGATATCACAATCGGGATCGACGGGGGGCGTCTGATTGTTCGGGGTCATCGAAAGGACGAATCGAAGGTCCAGGGAACCCAGAAAAAGCGAAATTACCTTCAGATGGAGATCAATTATGGGGATTTCGAACGGATCATCTCTCTTCCGGAGGGATTGGATACGCAGTCGATCCGTGCGGAGTTTCCCATGGGATTCCTCCGGATTTCAATTGGCAAGAAACCACCAAAGCCTGTGATCATTGTCTCGGTCAGCGAAGGAGAGGATGAGTTCCATGGCGGATGAACAGATTCAGACCCCGGAGGAATGTCCTGTCGTCATTCTTCCCGAAACGGTGGTTTTTCCCCATATCCTCTCTTCACTGGCCTTTCACGATCCGAGATCCCTTGCCGCCATTGACGAGGCGATGAACAGGGATCCCAAGATGCTTGTCTGTGTGGCGCGGCATCCAATGGAGACCCCGGAGTCCGAGCCTTCGGAATCTGTGGTGGGAGCCGGTTCCGATCAAATTTACAAGACAGGGACGATGGTCCTGATTCACAAACTTCTGCGGATCCCCGCCGGGGGACTGGCAATCATGGTCCAGGGGTTCCGGCGGGTTCGGATTCTCGAGATTCTTCAGGAGGAGCCATTGATCCGGGCAAGGATCATGGCCGTTCCAGAGGGCGCTGAACGGGACAGCAATGTTGAAGCGTTGATGAGAACCATTCTGGGTCAGGTCAAAAAGCTTTCGACCATGGCGCCCTATCTCCCTGACGAGTTCGAGACGATGGCGTTGAATGTGGATAATCCCCACCACCTGGCTTATCTTGTCGTAACATTTCTCAAGATGCCCCTGGCGGACCGCCAGAAATTCCTGGAAATTGATTCGGCTGAAGAAAAGCTGATGGCCCTGGCATCCCAGCTGGAGAAAGAGTTGGAACTCCTCGAGCTGGGGGGGAAAATCAAATCCAAGATTCATGATGAGGTCCAGAAGAGCCAACGGGATTTTTTTCTCCGCGAACAGGTCAAGGCGATCCAGCAGGAATTGGGGGATGGTAGCGAAGGGGATGCAGAAATTATCAGATATCGTGAGCGGCTCAAGAAGGCTGGACTTCCAGAGGAGGCCTTCCGGGAGGTGGAGCGTGAACTGGATCGCCTTGCCCGGCTTGGGAGCGGGCAGTCCCAGGAGTCAGGGGTCATCCGGACCTATCTTGATGTTGTCCTTGACTTGCCCTGGACCAGTCTTTCACCGTCCTCCTTTGACCTGAACCGGGCAAAAATCGTTTTGGATGAAGATCATTATGGCCTTGAGAAGATCAAGGACAGGATCATTGATGAACTTTCAGTCCTTGCCCGGATCCAGGACGGAATTTATCGGGGCCCCGTACTATGCCTGATCGGACCTCCAGGGGTTGGGAAAACCACCCTTGGGCAATCGATCGCCCGATCCATGGGAAGGGAATTTGTCCGGGTTTCGTTGGGGGGTGTGAGGGATGAGGCGGAAATTCGTGGCCATCGGAGAACCTATGTCGGTGCGATGCCTGGAAGGATTATCCAGGGAATGCGCAAGGCCGGTACGAAAAATCCTGTATTCATGCTTGATGAGATTGACAAAGTCGGGGGCGACTTTCGGGGGGACCCGGCCTCGGCCCTCCTCGAAGTGCTGGATACGGCCCAGAACGCGGATTTCCGGGACCATTACCTGGATTTGCCGTTTGACCTGTCCAAGGTATTTTTTATCACAACGGCCAATGTGTTCCAGACCATTCCGGGTCCCCTCCTCGACAGGATGGAATTGATCCGACTTCCCGGTTATACCTGGGAAGAAAAACGCCATATTGCCCGCAACTACCTGATTCCGAGGATGATGAAGGAGCTCCACCTCGACCCCAAGGAATTCGACCTCACCGATGAGGCAGTGATTCGGGTGATTCGGGGATTTACCCGTGAGGCGGGGGTCAGGAATCTCGACCGCAAGATTGCGACGATTTTGCGGAAGGTTGTCCGGGCCCGCCTCGAGCAAAAAAGGGCCCGTAAAATTGTCATTCTTGGAAAAGATCTTGAGCGATATCTGGGAAATGAGTACATCGAACCCCAGAAGCGTCTTCCGGAAGCCGCGCCCGGTGTGGTGACCGGGTTGGCCTGGACCCCGAACGGAGGGGATGTTTTATTCATTGAGTCCGTCGCAATATCCGGAGGCAAGGGGTTTATCCTGACCGGACAACTGGGTGATGTCATGAAAGAGTCGGCCAGGACTGCCTTTTCATTTGTCCAGTCCAGGGCGGATCGACTGGGGATTCCCAAGGAATTTTTTTCAAAGAGTGAGATCCACATCCATGTCCCGGGCGGGGCCATTCCCAAGGATGGGCCGTCGGCGGGGATCACGATGACCTCGGCCATTGCCTCGTTGGCCACGCATACGCCGGTATCTTCCCTGATCGCCATGACCGGAGAGATTGCCCTTTCCGGTCGGGTGCTTCCGGTGGGCGGAGTGAAGGAAAAGTTGATCGGGGCCCGGGAGGCAGGCATTCGTGAAGTTTTTATCCCGGCCCTCAATGAGAAGGACTTGGAGGATATCCCCCAGGAGGTTCGGAAGGATCTGAAGGTGCATCTGGTTGAGCACATGGATGACCTCCTGGATTTTATGTTTCCCAGGAAGAAAGAACCCACTGTGGAAGCAGGGGGGACATCAGGAACGAAGAAGGGATCCGTCAGGAAAAAAAATCTGGCAGGAGGGAAATCTAGGGGGAAGTCGGGCGGAGAAGCCGGTTGAAGGGTTCAGACAGGCCCCGCCATCCCTCGCTGGACCTGATTCTGGAAAAGCTCTCGGGTTCCATTGGGAATCCCAGGATGGAACTTGAATGTTCAAATGTTTTTGAACTCCTGGTTGCCACGGTTCTCTCGGCACAGTCCACCGACCGGACGGTCAATACCGTGACTCCCGCCCTCTTTCGGACGTTCCCGGATGCGCGGGCGCTATCTGGAGCCAGTGTGGCCGAAGTGGAGTCCCTGATCCGTCCCACGGGGTTTTTCCGTCGGAAGGCCGAACAGATCATCCGGTTGGCGATCACCCTTCAGGAGAGATTTTCTGGAATGGTTCCCCGGAACATGGAGGATCTGGTGACATTGCCGGGAGTGGGCCGAAAAACGGCGAGCGTGGTGTTGGCCCATGGATTTGGCATTCCGGCCATTCCGGTGGATACTCATGTCATCCGGGTCAGTCGGCGGTTGTCCTTGACCGTTTCGGAGGATCCGGAGCAAATCGAAGCGGATCTGAAACGCCAGATGCCTGAATCGTCCTGGATTTCCGGATCCTCCCGCCTCCTTCTTCACGGTCGGTATGTTTGTCTCGCCAAAAAGCCGTTGTGCCACTCCTGTGTCCTCGCAAAAATCTGTCCTTCCTTCTCCCCCCACGTCTGAATCCTGATGGACTTCCGTCGAACCCGATAGGGTATAATCAACATGGACAAGGTGATTATGGATGGCGAACAATTCGTGGTCGTGGAGGTGTGGGATGCCTGTGAATGAAGGAGCGCTGGATCGTGTGATCCGCATCGTTCTGGGACTGGTTCTGATTTCACTCGTTTTTCTGGGACCCAAGACCCCTTGGGGATGGATCGGTCTTCTTCCCCTGATCACAGGGGTTGTAGGTTTTTGTGGTGTGTATGCG
Organism: Nitrospirota bacterium; assembly: GCA_021785195.1. Lineage (GTDB taxonomy): Bacteria > Nitrospirota > Leptospirillia > Leptospirillales > Leptospirillaceae > JAJYGC01. The sequence goes on along the minus strand of JAJYGC010000005.1, from coordinate 88,298 downwards.
TTATTTGGATTCCGGACCTGTCCGCTGAACGCCAAAAAGGAATGAAGTTATAGGATTTGGCGGCGGGCTGATCCCATCTTTGCCAGGTGGTCTATTGTTGTTTCAGGTAATGATGGGCCAGTGAGTGGAATGTGTTGATCAGTGCCGCATGGCTCCACGCCAGGGGTGCCACGGACAGGGGGCTTCCGGTTACAGGATCCAGCTGTTCGGCCATGACGCCTGACAGGGCGGAATGACCCACCCCCCAGCGAATGAGTTGAAGGGCTTTGTTGATCGAGTCTTCTGTTCCCAGCCGAATGTATCCCTGTGCCATCCAGAATGACGAAATGAACCAGGGGTTTCCGGGAGCCCCCTGTTTTCTGGATTCGTCTGAAAGGTAATACTGATCCCCCATATATCGGGCATATCCTCCTATGGGACCCGGAACATGCAACGACTTTTCCATTCGATCCATCAACGCGATGATCATGCCGCGCTCCTCAGGGTGGTCCGGATCCAGAAATCCTGTCTCGATCAGGGTCATTGCGCTGATGTCGGGCGTTTCATCCCTGTCGGTGATTTCCCCATCCTCAACCTGGACTGAACGATAGAAAAGATTCCTCTGGGGATCCCGCATGATGGTCTTGATCCCTTCCTTGATCTCGCTTGCCGCCTTGAGGAATGAGCGGCACAGGGGGGTTTCTCCAAACGATCCGGAAAAATAGGCTGCCCCCATGAGGCCGGCCCAGGCGAGGGTGGCCGTGTGAAGAAAGGTTCCATGGCGTTCTTCCCACAGATCGTAAGACGCGAGGGGAAGTCCGGTTGAGAGATCCCGGTAATCCCGAAGAAAAATGCCAGCTGGCTTGATGAGTTTTTTGTAAAGGGGGGTAATGAAATCGAAATCACGGTCAAGCTGAAAATGTTCCTTGAGGGTCCAGAGAACGTATCCTGTCTCATCTTCCTGGATCGGGAGCTGAAATTCATGGTTCCAGATCCAGGGGTGCCATGACGAGGCCAGGGATCCATCCAGATTGTACTTGTGCAGAAAGTACCCCTCTTTTTTGATGATATCCCCACAGAAGTAATAGAATCTCCTCGCCAGTCCGTGGTAGCCGGCCTGTGAAAGTGCCAGCGCAATGTTTGCACCGTCCCGGGGCCAGAGGTAGCTATAGGTGTCTCTTGAAAGATAGAGGCTGTCTGAGTCGATGCTTGCCGCACTGGCCCCATTGTTGGAGATGTGTGTTCTCAGGATGAGCAGGCTTCGGGCATAAGTTTCCTGAAATTCTTCCGGAACGAAATGTCTCAGGCGATGGGCGATGTCCTGGTCAGGGAGACTGGAGAGGCTGGGAATCTGGACTTCTCCCAGATTGGTGTGGAAGCAGTCCTGGTCAATCCAGAACTTCCAATAGTTGTGGGTTCGGTCGAGAAAACTTGCCGGGTGGCGGTCCGTGACAAACCGGGTCAATCGCTCGGAATCGTCCCAGGAATCGGAGACAACCATCCAGATGAACACCTTTTGCGTGTCACCGGGGGGGAGCCGGAGTGAACAGCCAAAAGTGGAATCCACTGATCCTTGCGCAATCGGGTTCAGCGAAAGGATCCCGTCCTCGGCATCCCGGTAGGTTCCATCGCTTCCGGGGAGTTCCTTTCGTCCTGTGGCATAGCTGTTGATTCCGGGGCCATCCTCAGGGTGGAGCAGGTTGAAGGTGAAATAGAACTCTTTTTTGTAGTGGGTGATTGTCTTTTGCATTGGATTGAAGGCGGCGGTATCACCCACTTCGGTTCCATTGATGTGGAAGTCAAAACTGAAGAATGGGCGGACTTCCTGGGGTGAGGCGGACTCGTTTGTGACGGAGAGTTCACGGACCCAGATGTTCTCATAGAAATCGACGCAATCTTTCGACTGGAAGGAAAGCTCAAGGGATTGTGACCGGCCTTCCACGCGGGTGAGGAGGGAGTCGGCCTGATACCGGAGGGAGGGGGCCCATTCCCGGGTGTTGATCCAGGATAGCCGGTCCTTCGCGAAGAATCCGAATCGGCATGGGTGGCCCAGGGTATGGTTTTCCGCCCCGGCGAAAGGGTAGGTGATTTCCCGGATCTGGTAATGTTCATCAAAGCAGAGGAAGAGTGAACCATTCCCGATCGGCAGATCCCGTGGCATTGAAACCTCCTTCGATGGGGCGGGCGATCCCTCTGGACCCGTTTCCAGACAAATGCCGGATTATGACGGAAGGACGGTCTTTTGTATTTCCTGTGCGATCCGGTTCCATTCCTTCAGTCCATAAGAGATTTGTTCTCCTGTTCCAAGGTTCTTGACCTGAACCGTTCCAGACGCCAGTTCATCTTCCCCGATGAAGGCCAGAAAACGGGATCTGTCACGCTCGGCTTGCCGGAATGCGGACTTGATCTTGCCGGACCCAAAATACCCTGTGGTGGGGATGGACAGGTTCCTCATCTCCTGGACAAGTCTGAGTGCTGACGGCCTTGCTTCCTGAAGGAGGGGAAAGACTGTCAGCCAAACCGGCGGTGAGGGGAGGACAGGAAGGGTGCCGGCTTTTTCTCGCAGGAGCCAAAGGCGTTCAATGCCTGCCGCAAACCCGAATCCCGGAATGTCCGGTCCTCCGAGTTCCTGGCAGAGACCGTCATATCGGCCTCCCGCGGCCCAGGTTGATTGGGCTCCCAATGCGTCTGATACAAATTCGAATGTCGTCTCGGTATAGTAGTCAAGTCCCCTGACGAGACGGTGGGAAAGGGTATATGGGATCTCGAGCGCTTCGAGCCCGGACTTGACTTCCAGAAAGTGGAGCCGGGACTTGTCGCAGAGGAAGTCGGTAATCCTCGGTGCGGCTTCAAGGACAATCTGGCAGGAAGGAATTTTGCAATCCAGAACGCGAAGCGGATTGACGAGTGTCCTATGGTGGCAGGTTGCGCAAAGATCCTGCTGGTGTTTTTTCAGGTATTCCACCAGAATCTCCCGATAGGCTGGACGACAGTCCGGGCATCCCATATTATTCAGGAGCAGCGTCCAGGACGGAATGGAAAACGCCCCGGCCATCTTGTAAATCAAGGCGATCAGGTCCACGTCTTCCGAAGGGGTCAAGGGGCCCAATATTTCACCGCCAAGCTGATGGAATTGCCTGAGGCGGCCAGCCTGGGGCCGTTCGTGGCGGAACATGGGGCCGCTGTAGGACAGCCTGACAATTCTTCCGGGATCCGCAAGGTGGTGCTCAATGGCTGCCCGGAGCAGGGACGCGGTTCCTTCGGGACGAAGGGCGAACAGGTCCCCACCCTTGTCAGAAAAGGTGTACATTTCTTTTTCGACGATATCCGTTGCCCCTCCGATGGATCGGGAGAACAGCGCGGCGGATTCGAACAGCGGAAGAAGGATTTTCTGGAATCCTCCCAATTCGAGGATCTCTTCAGCTTCTTTAAGGACTTTCTCGAACCGGAATGCGTCCGGAGGTATGATATCCTTGATTCCTCTTGGGGCTCGGATGGGTGACGGCACACCACTCCCTTCTTGATATGGCGCGTATTGGACAGAGAAGTCCGGAACTCCGGTTTTCCCGAAGACAGGCAGAACGGCTTCAACTGGAAACAATGGGATTATTCTAGCGATCGTGTTCTTGGACGGCAACCTGTTTCAGATGCAGTGTCCCCAATTTTGGACTCTAGCATAAATTTGGGTGGGATGGGAGAAAAATGGCTCGCTTTCTGCCGGTTTCCAATGGCCGGCTTTTTGTTGCTTTCGATGAGCATCACCGGATTCGGGAGATCACTTATCCCCATGTCGGAAAAGAGAATCATGTGGGGCCGACGGGTTTTCGTGTGGGTGTCCTGTTGGACAAGGTTTTTCAATGGATCGAAAGTTCCGACCTTGTTTCGCACAAATACCGTGACCGGTCCATGACTGGAGCTGTCAATTTTTCTTGGAAAACGTCCCGGGAATGGACGATGGGATTCGAGGACTGGGTCGATCTGGATGCGGATGTGTTCTTCCGACGGGTGACAGTCGAGAATTCGGGAATCGATCCCACTGAAGTCACGATTTTCTTTCATCAGGATTTTCTCATCCAATATTCGGACATAGGCGATACGGCCGTATACCTTCCGGAGACGGACGCACTGCTCCATTACAAGGATGAACGGTACTTCCTGGTGGCGCTGGATGATCCCGGTCATGGACAGGCCAGGATTCGGGAGTTTGCCTGTGGCAAGCGCCATGGGAACCGGGAAGGGACCTGGAGGGATGCCGAAGATGGCAAGCTGGGAGGAAATCCCATTGCCCAGGGGGCTGTCGATTCCGTTTTTTCGGTGGCCCTATCGCTGGATCCGGGAGAGCGGAAATCATTTACCTATATAATCGTATGCGGCACTTCCCACAATGCAGTCCTCGAAACGCTTGGCCGGATCCGGAAAAAAGGGGTGAATCTTTCGCTGGGTGAGTCCCAGGGGTTCTGGAACTTCTGGATCGAATCCCACGTGGTTCCCTTGAAGTCGTTTTCCGCTTCTTCCCGAAAACTCTACGAGCTCAGCCTGATTCTTCTCAGAACCCATTGGGATGCCAATGGGGCCGTTGTGGCGGCAGTCGACTCTGAGGCACTGAGTTTTTCACGGGATACGTATGCCTACCTTTGGCCGAGGGATGCGGCCATGATGGCCTATGCCCTAGACCTTGCCGGTTTCGGGGATTTTACCCAGAAGTTCTATTCGCTCTTGCCGTCCCTGCTGTCTCCCCAAGGATTCCTTCACCACAAATATCATCCGAACCTTTCAATCGGTTCATCCTGGCATCCCTCCGGAACCCCGGGAACGCCCCTGTACCCGATTCAGCTGGATGAAACCGCATTGCCCATCTGGGCCCTTTACAGACATTTTGAACGGTATCGGGATCTGGATACCATTCGTCCCCTTTACCACCATTTCGTTCTCCCTGCCGCGAGGTTTCTTGCCGGGTTCAGGGATTCAAAGACCGGGCTTCCGCTTTCCAGCTATGATCTTTGGGAGGAACGCCCTGGTGTCTCCACCCATACGGCCGCCACGGTTTATGCGGGACTGTCGGCTGCCGCTCTTTTTGCGCAAGGATTTGGGGACTTTCAGGATCGGGATCGCTTCAGGAAAGCCGCCGAGGAAGTTCGAAAGGGGATCCTGTCAAAACTGTTTGATTCTTCTTCCGGATTGTTCCTCCGCGGGCTGGTTCTGGATGCATCCGGAGCCCTGTTCCCAGACCGGACTCCGGATGCGAGCATCAGCGCGCTTTTTCAGTTTCAGGTCCTTCCTGTTCAGGATGAGCGTCTGATCGGAACGATGCAGTGGCTCGAAAAGACCCTTTGGGTTCCAGGGACGATCGGTGGAATTGCCCGTTACCAGAATGATTACTATTATCAGCAGGACGGGTCCGTTCCTGGAAACCCCTGGGTCATCGCAACGCTCTGGATCCTTCAATGGAAAATCCTGACGACCCCGGCTCCCTTGAAAGACAGGGGCATCCTCTCCCTCATTGATTGGGTCGCCGATCGCGCAGGTGAAAGCGGAATGCTTCCTGAGCAGGTCCATCCAAGGACCGGGGCGAGGCTTTCCGTGTCCCCCCTGGCTTGGAGCCATGCAGAGTGGGTCATCGCGGTCTCCATGCTTTCGGCTCAGCAGTCCCCCCGGCCCCATCCCTGGGATTGACCCGCCCGTTTCCCCCGACTCCGGAACGGTTGCGGACCCTTGATCTCATTGCACCCGCAAAGGGCCTTTGATATGATCTGTCGATATTTTTTGAAAAGGGAGTGACTTTTTGAGTTTTCCGCTGGAACGGATTCGAAACTTTTGCATCATCGCCCATATTGACCACGGAAAATCGACCTTGGCCGACCGACTCCTTGAGTGGACGGGATCTGTAACGGCCCGGGAGTCAAGGGACCAGCAGCTTGATGCGATGGATCTCGAGCGTGAACGTGGAATTACGATCAAGGCCCATACGGTGCGCCTTGTTTACAGGGCGAAGGATGGTCAGGATTATCTGCTGAACTTGATCGATACGCCCGGTCATGTGGACTTTACCTATGAGGTCTCCAGAAGCCTGGCGGCCTGCGAAGGCGCCCTTCTCGTGGTCGACTGTTCCCAGGGAGTCGAGGCGCAGACTATCGCCAATGCCTATCTGGCACTCGAAAACAATGTCCATATGATTCCCGTCATCAACAAGATCGATTTGCCGGGGGCGGACATTGAAAAGACCAAGGAACAGATCGAGGATGCCGTCGGCCTGGACGCGGAGGCCGCGATCCTGATTTCCGCCAAGGCGGGTCTCGGAATTGACGAGGTTCTTGAGGCCATCGTGCGGCACGTTCCTCCGCCGACGGGAAGGGAAAGCAAGTCACTGAAGGCATTGTTGTTTGATTCCTGGTTCGACCCGTTCCAGGGTGCGGTGATTCTTGTCAGGGTGTTTGATGGGCGCATCTCCACCGGGGACCGGTTCAGGCTTTTTTCGACGGGGAAAGTGCATGAAGTTCTCGAAATAGCGGCACATACTCCCAAAAAGGTTCTTTTGGACTCCCTGGGGCCAGGCGAGGTCGGCATTATTGTTTCCGGGATCAAATCGGTTCGTGAGACCCGGATCGGTGACACGCTCGTGCTGGACACAGATGCCAGCCCGGAGCCTTTTCCAGGTTTTCATGAAGCCAAGCCAATGGTGTTCTGCGGCCTCTTTCCCACCGAAACCGAGCAGTACGACGATTTGAAGGAAGCGCTTGAGAAGCTCCGCCTGAACGATGCCTCCTTCACCTTTGAGATGGAGACTTCCCTGGCCCTTGGCTTTGGATTCCGGTGCGGGTTTCTGGGCCTTCTTCACATGGAGATCATTCAGGAGCGGCTGGAAAGGGAGTTTCAGCTGACGCTGATCAGCACCGCCCCCACCGTGGTTTACCGGATTCGTCTGGTCGGGGCCGGGGATCAGGAGATTCAGGTGGTCAACCCGGCGGATCTTCCCACCCCGAACAAGATCGAGGAGATGTTCGAGCCGTTTATTTTGGGGACCCTTTTTCTCCCGTCAGAGTACCTTGGAGCAGTCATGGCCCTGTGCCAGGAAAAGCGGGGAATCCAGAAGGACTTGAAGTATCTCGATTCCCGGAGGATTTCGATTCAGTACGAAATGCCGTTGAATGAGGTCGTTCTTGATTTTTACGACAGGCTCAAGTCCCTGACGAAGGGGTATGCCTCGTTTGATTATGAATGGGTCGGCTACAGGACCTCAAGCCTTGTGAAGGTCGACCTGATGGTCAATGGGGAGCAGGTTGATGCCCTCTCGTTTATCGTGCATGCCGACAAGGCCTATAACCGGGCCAGGCTTCTGGTTGAAAAGCTCAAGGAGGTCATTCCCCGGCAGATGTTTGAGGTAGCGCTTCAGGCAGCGGTTGGATCGCGGATCATTGCCCGGGAATCCATTGGGGCGATGAGAAAGAATGTTTTGGCGAAATGCTATGGAGGGGACATCACCCGAAAGAGAAAGCTTCTGGAAAAGCAAAAGGAAGGGAAAAAAAGGATGAAGCAGATTGGTCGCGTGGAGGTGCCTCAGGAGGCGTTTATGGCAGTCCTTCGTGTTTCTGAAACGGGAAAGGATCAGGGATGATCGTGTCGGGTGCATATCGTGATCTTATGATCAAGGGGGGCGTTTGACATCGTCTGACAGGGGAGTTGGGAAAACAAGTCCCCCGGAATCCCAGTCGGTCAAAAGCCTGCTGAGGGAACTGGCCGAGGGGCTGATTACCGCAGTTCTGGTCGCACTGCTTTTGAAAGCCTTCATCATTCAAGCATTCAGGATTCCGTCCGGATCCATGATTCCGACATTGGATGTCGGGGATCAGATCTTGGTATACAAGCTGTCTTATGGCCTCAGGGACCCCTTCAAGGATCATTACTGGATCCATTTCCATGGACCGTCACGGGGAGATGTGGTTGTCTTTCGCTACCCCAAGGACGAGTCGAAGGATTTTATCAAAAGGGTGATTGGTGTTCCTGGAGACCACATTTCGGTCCGGAAAAAAATTGTCTATGTCAATGGGAAAGCCCTGAAGGAACCTTATATCCAGTACCTCCAGCCATTTGAAACGGATCAGCCGGATCGTGACAGTATGGATGAAGTTGTTGTTCCCCCCGGGAAGTATTTTGTGATGGGTGACAACCGGGATGATAGTTATGACTCCCGTTTCTGGGGATTTGTGAATCAAAACAAGATTCTTGGAAAGGCAGTCCTCATCTATTGGTCGTGGAATGGAGTGAGCAAGTCTGTCCGGTTTGACCGGCTTGGGAGCAGAATCCACTAGGAATGATTGAACGGGGCGGTTCTGAGATGGATCAGGTGATGTTGGAACGCCTTCTGAAGGTGCTTGAAGGAGTCTCCGGAACGCGTGTTGTCGTGGCTGGCGATGCCATTCTGGACCGATATATTTGGGGAAAGGTCAGTCGAATCTCGCCTGAGGCCCCTGTTCCGGTTGTCAATGTGACTCATGAATCCGTTCGCATGGGGGGGGCCTGCAACGTTGTCCTCAATGTGCAGCGTCTGGGAGGGAAGGCTTCACTGGTCGCGGTTGTCGGCACCGATCCCGAAGGCAAACTGCTTTTGGATGAGCTTCTCCGGGAAGGTGTGGATGTCACGGGGGTGGTTCGATACGATGGCCGCCCCACCACAACGAAAACCCGGGTTGTCGCGCATAGCCAGCAACTTCTCCGATTCGACCAGGAGGAGAAGGGGGTTCTCCCCCCCGAGACACAACGGCTCCTCCTCGATCGACTGGGGGGCCTGCTTGAGGGGGCAGGGGTTCTGTTGTTGTCGGACTATGCGAAGGGGGTCCTCTCTCCCCTGTTTGTCTCCGAGGTCTTTCAGCTTGCCCGCCAGCATGGCGTTCCCGTTTTCGTGGATCCCAAGGTCGCATCGATCGACAGCTTCAAGGGGGCGACGATTCTGACCCCCAACAACCTTGAGGCTTCCCAGGCTTCCGGAGTGGAGATCCTCGATGAGGCTTCCTTGATCGAGGCCGGCCAGAGGCTTATTTCCAGACTTGGGTCCGAGTCTGTCCTCATCACGCGTGGTGAGGCAGGAATGACCCTGTTTGAGGCCGGGAATCCGATCCATGTGTCCCATATCCCGGCTGTCGCAAAGGATGTCTATGATGTCACCGGGGCCGGGGATACTGTGATCGCTACCATGTCCCTTTCCTACGCTTCGGGAGCTTCCCTCCTGGAATCAGCGGTGCTGTCGAACATGGCAGCCGGTGCAGTGGTCGGCATTGTGGGAACCGCCGCGATCTCGCTGGATGAACTCAGGACAGTCCTGAAAAGCTCTCCCTTCTTCGATCCCCAGTCCGGCCGATTCCGCCCTGAAGGATTCCGGGCGAGGGTACGCTTATGACAGGTGTCAAGGAACCATCCCTGACATCATTTTTCGTTCCTTTTCCTGGTCGAAAGGCCGAAAGCATTCCCGTTTCGGAAGATCCTGAAATTATTCTGGTCATCCCGGCAAGATGGGACTCCACCCGTTTCCCCGGGAAACCGTTGGCGCGCGTTCACGGACGTCCATTGATCGAATGGGTTGCAGACCGGGCCAGGGGAGCTTCCCTGGTGGATCGGGTGATCATCGCTTCCGATGATGAGAGGATCCTTTCACATATGAGGTCCAAAGGCTATGAGTCTGTGATGACATCCTCCGGCGCGAGAACGGGAAGTGACCGGGTTGCGGAGGTGGCGCAACAGGTGACCGGTGATATTTTCATCAATCTGCAGGCGGACGAGATCCTCGGGGATGTCCGGATCATTGACCAAGCCGTGGAACCCCTCCTGAAGGATTCGGGGGTCCCCATTTCAACGGTGAAGCGACGAATTTCCCTTCTGGAAGACTGTTATAATACCAATGTTGTCAAGGTCGTCTGTAATCAGCACCATTTTGCCCTTTACTTTTCCCGTTCGACCATTCCGGCAGACCGGGACCAGATTTCTTCCCATCGTTCCGATTTGTCCTGGGACCAGCACTTGGGAATTTATGCATTTCGTCGGGATGCCCTGTTGGAGTTCTCCCGTCTCCCTTCGTCCACACTGGAAGAACTCGAAAAGTTGGAACAGCTCAGGGCACTGGATTTTGGGCTTTCAATTTTTGTTGCCCGGACTGAGTTTCCATCCTACCGGATAGATACACCCTCGGACCTTGAAAAACTGGCGGAGATTGAATCGTTATGGAACAGCTGAATGCACGGAAACCAAAATATATCTTCATCACCGGCGGAGTTGTTTCCTCCCTTGGCAAGGGGATCGCATCCGCCTCCCTGGGACTGCTTCTCGAACGGAGGGGGTACCGGGTCAATTTTCTGAAGTTCGATCCCTACATCAATGTGGATCCCGGTACGATGAATCCCTATCAGCATGGAGAGGTTTACGTCACCGATGATGGAGCCGAAACAGATCTGGATTTGGGGCATTATGAACGGTTCACCCGGTTGACAATGGGACGCGAGAACAATTTTACGACCGGGCGCATCTATTTTGATGTCATTACCCGTGAACGGAAGGGTGCTTACCTTGGTGGAACGGTGCAGATCGTTCCCCACATTACCAATGAGATCAAGCAGGTGATCCTGGATCGGGGCAAGGATGTCGATATTGTGCTTTGTGAAATTGGAGGAACGGTCGGGGATATCGAGAGTCTCCCCTTCCTGGAAACAATCAGGCAGTTTCCGCGTGAGGTCGGGAAAGAAAATGTCGCCTATGTTCACCTCACGCTTGTTCCCTATGTCCGCGCTTCCTGTGAGCTCAAGACCAAGCCGACCCAGCATTCTGTCCACAAGCTCCGTGAAATCGGGATTAGCCCCAATGTCATCGTGTGTCGGGCGGAAGAGCCCCTGCCGGATGATGTGAGGCAAAAAATTGCCCTGTTTTGCAATGTGGACCCGGAGGCGGTCATCTCGGCCCCTGACGTTCCCTCCATTTATGAAGTCCCGATTGAGTTCCACCGTCAGAAACTCGACAAGCTCCTGCTCCGCTATTTCCGCTTGAAGACACCGAGGGCGGACATGGCCGACTGGATCCGCCTGGTCCAGAAGGCACGAAAGATTCGCAAGACGGTTGCGATCGGAGTGGTCGGGAAGTATGTGGATCTCCAGGACTCCTATAAGAGCCTGATCGAAGCCCTTCAGCACGCAGGGGTCCACAATGGGGTGAAGGTCAGGATTCGCTGGCTCGATTCGGAAGAGATCGAGGCATCCGAGAATCCTGTTCCACTATTTAAGGGCTTGGGCGGAATTCTGGTTCCCGGCGGCTTTGGTTCCCGGGGAATTGAAGGAAAAATGCGTGCAATCCAATACGCCAGGGAACGGAAGGTTCCATTTCTGGGCATCTGTCTCGGAATGCAGCTTGCCGTCATTGAATTTGCGCGAAACGTTATGGGCCTTGCGGGAGCGACAAGCCGGGAATTCGAAGAAAATCCCACCCATGCGGTCATTGATCTCCTCCCGGGCCAGTCCAATCAGAAAGAGACCGGTGGATCGATGCGGCTCGGAATCTTTGATGTGGATCTGCTGGGGGGATCCAGGGTTGTCTCCCTGTATGGGCGGAACCGGGTCCAGGAACGCCATCGCCACCGCTACGAATTCAACGCCCAATACCAGAAGGAAATGGAATCCCGGGGGTTGCTTGTTTCGGGAACCTATTCAGACCGGAAGCTTGTTGAAACCGTGGAACTGAATGATCATCCGTTCTTTTTGGCTTCCCAGTTCCATCCCGAGTTCAAGTCCCGCCCCGTGCTCCCGCATCCCCTGTTTATCGGGTTTGTGGAAGCGGCGCACCTTCATGACGGAAAAATGTCTGAAAAGACTCTGGGGAAGGATGTTCTACGGTGAGGGTCGTATCGGTTGAATCCCCTCGTGGCAACCTGTTTGCCGGGCCGGATTCTCCCCCCCTGTTCATTCTGGGGCCATGTGTCATCGAATCCCGTGAACTGGTGCGGGAGGTGGCACAGGAACTGTCCGAAATTCGTGACCGCCTTGGGATTCAGATCGTTTTCAAGGCTTCGTATGACAAGGCGAACAGGACTTCAGGGAAAAGCTTTCGGGGCATCGGAATGGAGCAGGGGCTGGCCATCCTGGAAGAAGTTCGCAGTGAATGGGGCTTTCCGATTCTCTCTGACATCCATGAAGCGGAACATGTCCCCGCAGCTTCACGGGTATTGGACATCCTTCAGATCCCGGCGTTTCTGTGCCGGCAGACTGATCTTCTGCACGCTGCCGGTGAATCGGGTAAGGTCGTACACGTCAAGAAAGGTCAGTTCCTGGCCCCGGAAGACATGAAGAATGTTGTTTCGAAGATTGCCGAAACGGGAAACAACCGGATTCTCGTCTGTGAGCGCGGGGTTTCATTCGGTTACCATACCCTGGTCGTTGATTTCAGGTCTCTTCCCCTCCTTTCCCGTACGGGGTATCCCGTTGTTTTTGATGCCACTCATTCGGTCCAGCGTCCGGGTGGCGGCGGCGACCGTTCCTCCGGGGACAGGATTTTCGTTCCGTCGCTGGCGAGGGCGGCTGTCTCCGTGGGTTGCCAGGGAGTGTTCATGGAGGTCCATCCGGATCCTGACAGGGCCCCCAGCGATGGTCCGAACATGGTTCCCCTTCGGGAACTGGAGCCCCTTCTGCGCTCTCTTTTGGCCTGTTTTGAACTCCGAAAGTCCTTCCCGCCGGATCCGGCCTTTGAACCCTCCACGGGAGGCCAGTAGGATGAATGCCGACTGGAGACTCCAGAAAGCCAGGGAAGTGTTGCACGATGAGTCTCAGGCCGTTTCTGGCCTGATGGAAACCCTCGATCGGAGTTTTGCCGAGGCGGTTGGAACGCTTCTGACCCGGTCCGGCAAGGTGGCGGTCACCGGAATGGGCAAATCCGGCCATGTCGCCGGAAAGATTGCCGCGACACTGGCTTCGACCGGAACTCCAGCATTTTTTCTCCACCCTGGCGAGGCGGTTCATGGGGATTTGGGGGTTCTGGATGATGGTGACACCCTGCTGGCCCTCTCCAAGTCGGGGGAAACCCAGGAGATTCTGGATCTGATCCCCCTTCTGAAAAGGCTTGGCATTCCGATCCTGTCAATGGTCTGCGAAAGGGAGTCCTCTTTGGCCAAGGTTTCCGACCATGTGCTCTGGATCAACGTGCACCGTGAAGCCGGTCCCTTGGGCCTGGCGCCGACATCCAGCACGACCGCGATGCTGGCCATGGGGGATGCGCTGGCCATGGTTCTGCTTGAGGAAAGGAACTTCGAGGTTCCGGACTTTGCAAGGCTGCATCCCGGGGGGATGCTGGGCAGGCGCTACTACCTTCGTGTCCAGGACCTCATGCACGTGGGCGCTGACCTGCCGGTGGTTTCCCCGGAAACTCCGCTTCGAAGGGCGATCATGGAAATGACCGCCAAGAAGCTCGGTATTGCCGCGGTCTGCACCCCGGACAGGACCCTGGTCGGCATTTTGACCGATGGCGACCTGAGACGCATCCTTGAGGGAGTTTCGGGTACCCCGAAAAATCCTCCCCTTTTCCTGGAAGAGCCTGTTTCCCTGTCAATGACCCCACATCCGGTGACAATTGACCGGGAAATGCTGGCGTCGGAGGCCGTGGCGACCATGGAATCCCGGAAAATTTCCCACCTCCTTGTAACGGATGGCGATGGCCACCTTGAGGGAATTCTCCATTTTCATGACTGTCTTCGGGCCAAGGTCATCTGATGCGTCAGGGACTTTCGGCGGTGGTGCTGCGGAAGCTGCGTGAGGTGAAGGGAGTCGTGCTGGATGTCGACGGAATCCTGACCGACGGTCAGGTCCTGTATGGCCCGGAGGAAGACTGGAAGGGGTTTCATATCCGGGACGGACATGGCCTTGTTCTTCTGAAGCGGCTGGGAATGCGGATTGGGGTCATTTCCGGTCGGGATTCAATGGGGATGAGGCGCAGACTGGACGAACTCGGGATCAACGACCGATATCTCGGAATCCGGGAAAAGTCCCCCTGTTTTCTCAAGCTTCTGGGCGACTGGGGCCTTTCCGCCGAAAAGATCCTTTACATGGGGGACGATGTGGTGGATATCCCACCCATGAGGATGGCCGGGCTTGCGGTTACCGTTCCCGGTGCGCCAATGCCCCTTCGCCATGTCGCCGACTGGATTACGCGCGCTCCCGGTGGAAGTGGGGCGATCCGGGAACTCACCGATTGGCTCTGTTTTACGAAAACAGGTGACACGTCCTTTCACTTTGAGAATCTGCCTCGGGGTCTTTCATGAATTGGGCCAATGTCATCACGATCGGTCGAATCCTTCTCATTCCTCTGATCATTATCATCTATCACTACGAAAGCCGTGAGCCCGCATTCTGGTCTGCCCTCCTCTATGCCATCGCCTCTTCGACGGATCTTCTGGATGGTTATGTCGCCCGGCGGTTCAACATGGTCACCACCCTTGGAAAGCTTCTGGACCCGATTGCGGACAAGATCCTGGTGACAACGGGACTCTTCCTGTTGGTTGATCACCATCTGATTCTGTCCTGGCCGGCCATTCTCATCGTTGCGAGGGAAATTGGAGTTTCCGGACTTCGGGCGATCGCCGCCTCGGATGGAATTATCATACCGGCGGAGAATCTGGGCAAATTCAAGATGGTTTTTCAGACGCTTGCACTGACGTTCCTCCTCTATGACAACCGGCACTTTCAACTTCATTTTTCGTCGATGGTGTTCAATTTTCACTGGATTGGACTCCTGTTGTTCTGGATATCCCTGATTCTGACACTGGTTTCGGGAATCCAGTATTTTTTCTGGTATGCCTGGATCTCCTCCCGGGACCATGAGTGATAAGGAAGGTTGAATGATGTTGATTGCAAGCGTGCTCGTGGGATATTTCCTGGGGTCCATTCCTGCAGGGGTTGTTGTTGGTCGCTGGATTGGGGTCGACCTTAGAAAGTCCGGAAGCGGAAATATCGGATTTACCAATGCGGTCCGGGTCCTGGGATCGGAAAAAAATGGCAAATGGCTGAGTGCCACGATCCTTTTGTGGGACATGGGGAAGGGAACGCTGGCGGTTTGGCTGGCACCCCACCTTTCTTCCCAGCCACTTGCCCCCATCGGGGCGGGGTTTGCCGCCTTCCTGGGACATTTATACCCTGTCTGGCTTCGTTTTCGTGGCGGGAAAGGCGTCGCAGTGGGATTTGGGGTTTGCCTCGGGCTGTCTTGGCTCCTTGGGGTGGCCCTTCTCTCTTTATGGGCGATCGTTTTCGCGGCAACGCGGGTTTCCTCCATTTCCGCCCTGACCGCCTATTTCTTCCTTCCACTGATGGCAGCATTTCTGACACGCAATGGACTGCTTCCCCCAGAAGATCTCCTTTACCTGGTGATTCTGTCCCTTTTGGTCTGGATGCACCACCATGCCAATATTCGACGGCTTGTCCGCGGTGAAGAAGGTCCTTTCCGAAAAAAAGAGAAGAGGCCATAACGAATCCAGGGGGGATCATCCATTGGATATTGTGTGGATTTTTTTAAATTTGGGGTATGATGTAGGAGTTCTGAAGATGGTTGGGCAATGGAAAGAATTGACCCCCCAAAGGAGAGACTTGGACCTGTGATTAACCATCCCCGAGAAGTTAAAGACCGGACCTATACCCTCCTCTTTATCCCATCCGCCCGGGAACGGATGAAAAGATTTGACCTTTCCCACCGGTTCATTGTGGGGCTCTGGAGTTTTGGAATCGTATTTTCCATCTCCTTCCTGTTTTTTGCCGGAGTGACAGTCTACCTCCTCCACAAGGAAAATCAGATGGTGGCTCTGGCGCACCAGAGCCAGTCCCAGAGGGAAATGATTGTCCGCATATATGGGAGGATGCAGGAAATCCGGTCCCGGATTCTGCTCTTGGCGCACGAAGAACAAAAGATCAGGATGATCCTCGATTCATCGGATGGAGAATCTGAAACCCTTTTGGGTCAGGGTGGAGGTCAAGCCCGAATGGCCCCCTCGGTTCTGATCCAGAAGGGTCCCAACGGCATGTCGGAACTGATGCAGGAGATGGATGGCCAGATGGCGAGTCTCCGGTCGGGCATTTCCAATCAGGAAGTGAGCCTCGTTTCCCTCAGGAATTCGATCAGGAGGCAGCAGGCCAAATGGGCCTATACTCCGAGTATCTGGCCTGTCCATGGTGTCCTCACCTCAGGGTTCGGATGGCGAAACTCCCCCTTTGGCGTAGGACGGGATTTTCATCCGGGAATCGATATCGCCGGTCCGATGGATGTCCCTGTCGTTTCGACGGCCGAAGGAATTGTGGAGTCGGCCGGGTGGGACCAGGGGTACGGGAAAGCCGTTCGAGTTTCCCATGGAAATGGTTTCGTGACCCTTTTCGGTCACTTGGACCAGATCGTGGTGGCGCCGGGTTCCAAGGTCGTTCGGGGTGAGGTGATTGGTTATCTGGGAAACACCGGACTGTCCACCGGCCCCCATTTGCATTATGAAATCATCCGGAACAATGTTCCCGTCAACCCCACGCGCTATATCATCGACTACTGATACTGATAGCTGTTCGATTCTTTCCCTGAAATATTTTGTGACTCATCTTTGAAAGATGTAAACTATCGTTGGTGGGTGGCCTCGAATTGAATCCTCAATCCGGGTTGCTTCTGGCCAAGAGGGGGGGATGGGACTGTTTCAAGCCATTCGATTGAGGGGCAAGGCTTTATTGTTTTCCGCGGCTTTGCTGGCCGTCATTTTGTTATCCAACCTCTATGCCATCCTGAGTCTCTACCATATTCACCTTGTTTTCCTGAAGCTGAAGGACCGCACAGTCAGTGGGCTTCTGTCCGTCTCCCGGCTCCAGCACGACGTGGCCAGTGCCCTTCCGGACGAAAAAAGGTATCTTTTTTTCACCTCGATGCCCCCTCCGGCACCTCCCCGCGTATTTCAGGACCTGACCCGGATCAGGGAAGCCATCATTGCCCTTCCGGTCCCTTCTCCAAAGGCGCACTTTCTGGAAAAGGCCTGTTTGACGGACCTGATGGAGTACCAACGAATCATCCAGATGGAACTGGCCGCGCTGAAGGAAGGGAAAAGGGATGCTGCGATCCGTATCTCACAGACACGGTCCTCAGCGTTGCTCATCCATTTCGCCTCCCTTCTTCAGGAGCTTCGTTTCGAATTCAGCCAGGATCTGGCCCGCACCATCGACGAGACCACACGGGACCAGGAAAAAATGATGATTGTCAGCGTGGAGTTTACGGCAGTCGGAATTCTTCTGGTCCTGATTCTTCTGTGGGCATTCTCCAACATGGTTCTGTCTCCCGTCATGGGTCTGATTGAAGGAACCAAAAGGATCTCCGAAGGTGTATTCCTAAACCCTGTAAGGATTGCCGGAGAGGATGAACTGGGAGACCTTGCCCGTGCGTTGAATGAAATGGCGATGAAGCTTGGTGAGCTGAGCCGGATGAAGTCGGAGTTTGTCACCATTGCTTCCCATGAGCTGCGCACTCCCTTGACCAGTATTCGCGGCTTCCTTTCCATGCTTCAGCGTGGAAACCTCGGACCGTTGACGGAAGAGCAGGAGCGGGGCCTTTCGATTGTCCGGGAGGAGGTGGACCACCTCGTCGAACTCGTCAATGGACTTCTGGATCTCGGGAGAATCGAGTCGGGGCAGGTTCCGCTGGATATTCACGAGGTGGATTTGAAATCCCTCATCAACCGGATCGTGGAACGTCACCGAATCGTTGCGGAGCAATCTGGGACCAATTTCCATCTGGTTTTGGACCCCGAACTTCCGAATCGGATCATGACCGATCCGGGAAAGATCTCACAGGTTCTCGAGAACCTTTTGGCAAATGCATTCAAGTTCACTCCATCCGGGGAAAGGGTTGAACTCCAGATCTTCCGGAAAGACAATGTTCTTGAAATGGAAGTGAAGGATACCGGAATTGGGATCTCCTCGGAAAGCCTTCCTTTCCTTTTCGAGAAGTTTTATCAGGTGGCACCGTTTAATAATCGGACCCGTGAAGGTCTCGGACTTGGTCTGGCGATCACAAGGGGAATCATCCTGACGATGGGCGGAAGCATTTCGGTCCGCCAGAATGTTCCGAAAGGGACGATTTTCCAGATTGTCTTGCCGTTCGAGCCGCTTCCCGAGGACGGTCAGGAAGGAGTCTGAGTGAGGGGATTGAATATTCGGTGGGGAATGTTGCTGATGGCCATGCTGGGGATGGGGACAGGATGCGCGGGACCGGTCAGCCTTCCGCCGCCTCCCCAGGTCTCGTCCTATCCTGTGATCTTCCTTCCCCCTATTGTCGCAGCTCCCCTTTCTGACCAGGACAGCCGTTATTTCAAAGGAATCCCGATTTTGTTCGAAGACGGGAGCTGGAAGAGCCTCCAGGCCATCCTGAAGGCCAGACTGGCCCTTCCACAATTGCCGGACAGCATTCGGGACCGGTTGATGTTCGATTTGGCGCTCGTTGAACTTCGCCTCAAGGATTTACCATCCCGGATCGATGCCGAGGACCTGCTGATTCGTTTGGACGCTTTCGGAAAGCCCTATGAAATTCGTGAAGCGGCCGGACTCATCCTGAAATCCATGAAGGAAACACGTCAGGAACGGGCATTAAATCAGGAACTGAAAAAAAAGCTCGACCAGGTTAAAAAGACGTTCCGGGAACTTTCCACGCTGGAGAATTCACTTCGATGAGCGGTCCACTCCTATTGGTTGTTGATGATCATGCCAATACGCGTGCCTACCTCCGGACCCTCCTGGAACATGAGGGTTATGGTGTCCTGGAGGCCTCGACCGGTGAAAAGGCGCTTGATCTCCTGAATTCGGAGGAGGGCGAGTCTGTTCGGGGGGTCCTTCTTGACCTGAAGCTTCCAAATGTATCCGGAATCGACCTGATTCGTCCCATCAAGGACCGAAGGCCAACGCTTCCTGTCATCATCATGACTGCCCATGCATCTGTTCCAACGGCTGTATCGGCCATTCAGCAAGGGGCGTTCCATTATCTGGAAAAGCCTTTGTCCGAGGAAGCCCTTCTTGGCACCCTGAAAAATGCCCTTCAGGAGGCCGGTCCTTTCCAGGGGAATCCCCCTGCGAAGGAAGGCCAGACGGAATGGCCAGGGATTGGACCCTACATGGAGAAGTTGCTGGAGCGGGTCCGGAAGGCTGCCCGACATTCCTTTCCCGTTCTGGTGACCGGAGAGAGCGGGACTGGAAAGGAGTTGATTGCCCATACCATCCATAATCTTTCCGCCGCATCGGAAGAACCTTTTGTTGCCGTCAATACAGGAGCGATTCCCAAGGATCTCGTGACCTCCGAACTTTTCGGATCCGAACGAGGCTCCTTTACGGGAGCGACGGAACGAAAATCCGGATGGTTTGAGGCGGCAGGGAAAGGGACATTGTTTCTGGACGAGATTGGAACAATGGACCTTTCAACCCAAATAGCCCTTCTCAGGGTCATTGAGAACAGGATGTATTCCCGGGTCGGGGGGACGGCCCCAATTCCTTTCCTCGCCCGGATCATTTGCGCGACCAATGATGACCTTCCCCAGTTGATCCGTGAAGGACGTTTTCGGGAAGACCTTTATTACAGGCTGCATGTCCACGCCATCCTTTTGCCGCCGTTGAGGGAACGCCGCGAAGACATTTTGCCGCTCGCAAACCACTTTCTGCTCCAGTCGATGGCTTCGAAAGGCGATCTGACCATCGAGTTCGACCAGAATGCGAAAGCGGTGCTGGAACATTATCCATGGCCCGGGAATATCAGGGAGCTCAAGAACGCGATGATTTCCCTTTCGATCGAAAGGGGCGCTGAGTTTCCGGCTTCAGGACATTGTTTGGTTCCGGCGGATTGGCTGGTGGACCTGATTCCATTTCCGGAAGAATCTGGACATGATCCCTCATCCCCGCCGAGGACCCTGCGGGAGGGAGAAAGAAACCAGATCCAGAAGGTTCTTCTTGAAACGGGTGGAAACAAGGCATTGGCCTCGAGAATTCTGGGAATCAGCCGAAAAGCCCTTTACGCAAAAATTCGGGACTATGGGCTGATGAACGATAATCCCTGAGTTTTTGGGGACACCGTTCCATTGTCAGGTCCCGTGCGATCGATGCGCGTGGGCCAACTTCCCACCGAATGGAACACTGGCTGGCTCCACCTCTCGTCCTGATTTTTTGAAATCAGGCGGGGTCCTTATTTTTCCATGTGTTGACCGATTTGATTCCTTGGGGATAGAGCGTTCAGATGTCACTTACAATCACCAACCTCGAGATCCTGCTCATTGTGGGAGCGATTTCCTCAATCCTGGCCAGAAGGCTACGGATTCCGATCAGCGTCGGCCTGGTCATGGCCGGGATCATTCTGACATTCCTCCCATATTCTCCAAAAATTGTCTTGACCAAAGACCTGATTTTTGACGTGTTCCTGCCGCCCCTCGTTTTTGAGGGAGCGCTCAGCATCCGGTGGAAAGAACTCCGGCGGGATTTGTTCGTGGTCATTTTACTGGCTTCATTGGGCGTCCTTCTTTCAACGGGGATTACCTTTCTGGGAATGCGGGTTTTTCTGAACTGGGGTTGGGTGCCGGCGCTGACATTTGGGGCCTTGATCGCATCGACTGACCCGGTGTCGGTAATCTCATTGTTCAGGAGCCTGAACGTTCAGGGGAGGTTGAAGCTTTTGGTCGAGGCCGAGAGCCTTTTCAACGATGTGGCATCCGTCGTCTTGTTCGGGGTTCTTCTTTCCCTGGTGGGGAGTACCCCTCACTCCGGGCAATTCTTCGAGGAGATTTCCCGTCTGGTTTATATTGCTGGTGGCAGTGTGCTCTGCGGATTTTTTGTTTCGTGGGTCATTCATATGCTGGCAGGGAGAACGACAGACCTGCTGGTGGGGAACCTCCTGACCTTCATCGCGGCGTTCGGTTCGTTCATCCTGGCCGATTCCTTCCAACTGTCCGGCATTTTGTCCTGTGTGGTCACGGGAATCCTGATTGGAAACTCATCCACCTTCCTGGGGTTCTCCCCCAAGAATCGGGATGCCCTCATGGCGATTTGGGAGACAGTGGTCTTTATCATCAACTCGATCATTTTTATTTTGATCGGAATCCGGATTGCCCATCAGAATTTCTTGTCCGACTGGAAAACCGTTCTCATTGCGATCGTTGTGGTCCTCTTGAGTCGGGCCGGTACGGTTTACCCGTTATCTGCCCTCTTCCGGTGGTCACGCCATCGTGTGGACACATGCCATCAACACATCTTGTTCTGGGGGGGGCTCAGGGGACCTCTGGCACTTGCACTTGCATTGGGGCTTCCCGAAGGATTTCCGGGAAAGGATAAGGTCATATCGGTTTCGTTTGCGGTTGTCGCCTTTTCAATCATCGTCCAAGGGGTCACGATTGGTCCGATTCTCGAACGATTGAGTCGAGAGACTGGGCCAGTGAAGAATTCAGTGTACTAAAGAATGTTCTTAAAATTGATAGATCCACTGAAGTTATCGAACCTGAATCCAGCGTTCCCATTGTGCGCAAGGTTTGGGGAACGGTTCCGGTTGTTCCCCTGAACCCTGGGTTCACTCTCCCCCCCACTCTGTCATCCATTAGTCTCCTTCATTTTTTCCCCCAAACATGGATCTCCATGTGACGAATCCTTGCCAAACGCCATTCAGAATGGATACTGATTCATGGACATGTGACCCTTGTTGTCAAAACGGCGGGGTTGTGGATGGAGTGATTTCCACCCGGAGACGGGGAAGATCCAGTGATTCCTGTCCCTGTAGAAATTCCAGCAGGGCTTCCCGAACATAAACAGAAAGATCCCATCGGGACCCCGAATCGCGCGCCGAAAAAAGGGCCCTCATCTGGACACCTTTTTCATCGAGTTCAGTGACCTGAAGATTCCACACCTGTCCATCCCAAAGGGGGGAGGACTCCAGAATGCTCTTGAGCTGGGCTCTCAGTTCCCCAACGGAAATCCTGTAATCTGCGTAAATATGAACATACCCGAGCAGTGCCGCGGATCTGTAGGTCCAATTCTGAAAGGGTTGTTCGATGAAATAGGAAATGGGGAGAACAAGTCTCCTCAGGTCCCAGATCCGGACAACAACATAGGTGATGCCTATTTCCTCGATCCATCCCCATTCATTGTTGGCAATGACCACGTCATCAATGCGGATGGGCTGGGTCAGGACAATCTGGATTCCGGCGATGACATTGGTAAGCAGCGGACGTGTGGCAAGACCGATGACAAGTCCGGCAAGACCCGCTGAAGCGAGGAGGCTTTCTCCGAAGGAGCGTATTCTGGGAACCGTCATGAGCGCTGCCGATGCGGACAGGATGATGATTCCAATTACGATCAGGCGCTCGAGCATCAGGATCTGTGTTTTGATCTTCCGGGACTGCAGATTGTCTGATGAATTCGAAGGGTTTCGTGAAGAGAGGGCTTCCCCCAATATTCGGGTCAATGAGATCAATGTCCAGGCGACTGTCAGAATGGTCAGCAGGACAGCGATCCGGGAGAGGAGCTCCTCAAATGTTCCCGGAAAGGGAATTGCGGGATGAACAACCAGCATGACCAGTTCCATCGAAAGGAAAAAAGTTGGCCATCTGATCCGATCCAAAGGGTGTCTCCCTTCGAAATTACCCCATTTTTCGATTTTCCTCCCTGCGATTTTGAGGAGAAGCATATGAACAAGTCCACCCGCCGCCAGGGAAGTGACAAGCAGAACCAGGGGCTGTGACCATGATTCATCAAGTAAGGGGCCTGGAAGCATCTGGAACTCCTTTCTGATCAAGAGGGCGTTGGGGGAATGCTTTGAATGCGGGGGAGCGTCCGGAGGGTTCTAGGGAACTTTGTCCCAGGCATTTAGGATGAACCATATTGAATGGTCCGAAGCGTCCACATCGGAATCCCGCGACATCCGGTCTGTAACGGTGGGCAAAACGAATCCCCTCCGGGTTCCTCCAGATCCCGACAGGCATTTTTCTGCGGGAGTCCGTCAAAAATTGTGAAACGGTCGAGTCCTTTCCTCCGCCGGAACAAGGACTTGGGTTGTAAGGGGGAGAAAGGTTCCACGAGATATGGTTCTTCCATAATATTGAAGGTAAGGGTGTCTGCTGTCCAGCCTTTTTCAGGAACGGGACTGAAGATTTCCAGTGAGATGTTTCTCGGTTCAGTGTTGAAATGAGGTCAGAATGCGGATGAACGTTGCCAGAAGTAGGACTGTTTGTCCCCAACGGATGTTTTGTGGAGTCAGGCGGGAGTGGAGACGTGCCCCCAGGATCGATCCTGCAAGAGCCCCGGCGACAACTGGCCAAGTGACCCCCGGGATTCCCCCTGCCGCTGTGGCTTTCCCCACGGCACCCGCCAGGGCCATCGGAATCATGACCCCTAAAGAGGAGCCGACCGCGACAGTGGAAGTGTAGCCCATGATTCCCGTCATGACCGGGTAGTAGAGGAATCCCCCTCCAATCCCCAGAAGGCCGCTGACGAGGCCGATCATTCCCATCATGAGCGGTCCGGCCATTGGACTTTTTTCTGCGGGTGCCCCTTGGTCCCGCCTGTTCAAGACGGGCTTTCGGTAAAGAAGGAAAAGCGCCAGCAGGATTTCCGCGAGATAGACCTCCAGGAGGACCTTTCCGGGAATCAAATGGGAAAGGAGCCCCCCCACGCCGCTTCCCAGCAATGCCGAAACTCCCCAGAGAAACAATGTTTTGTAAGGCACCAAAAAATTGGGGCGATGGGACAGGTAGCCGGCGATGGCCGCAAACAGGACCTGGAACATCGAAATTTCAGTGGCCTCGAAGGGAGTCAGTTTAAGATCGTAAAAAATCGGAACGAAGAACAGCAGGTAGGGGATCAGGATCACCGCCCCTCCAATCCCCAGGAGTCCCGAGACAATGCCTGCGACCAATCCTCCGGCGGACAGAAAAAGGGTCATGCGCGGGCGCCTTTTCCTTTGTCAACTCCCTTCATCCCTGGGACCCCACAACGGTCAGCAGTGCCACAGGATTTAAACCTGTTCCCACCTGGGCGAACGGCGCAGCATTGGATGAGTTCTGTATGGCATTCAGGGAGAAGGAGTAGATGGTGGGGGAAGATGACCCCCCTTGTGTGGTGGCCATGTACACGAACGACCCGAAGGGATCCAGCACAAGAAGGGGGAAAAGGGGGATGCCGGAGAGGGAATTCTGTGTGAGGGGGGAAACTTGATTGCTTCCACTCTGAATTGAGGTCATCTCGAAAAAATCGACCGCCGGAGCGGAGGGATTCGGAAGCAGCAGGAGAACGTTGTTTGATTCGGCGGCCCCTTCCACCGGAAAGGTTGAAAGGGTGCCTGAAAGGGCATGGGTTGCAGTGGCAGGCGGGAAGGGGCTGTTCATGAGGGTCCCCGTGGAGAATGCCTGCATTGTTGTCTGGTTGACTCCACTGTTCTGGTAGGTCGTCTCGATGACAAGGGTGCTCCCATTGCCCGACAACTGCATTGTCCCTCCCTGAAAGCTTCCCGGGAGGGAAAAGGTGGATGACGTGCAGGCCAGGACGGGCGAAGGGAGGGTGCTTGCACCGGTGCTGATCAATCCTCCTGCCGTAAATCCCTCAAGGCATGCCTGGCTGGATCCGGTTTTTTCCAGAAATACGACATATTGGCCGCCTGACAGGGACAAGGCCGCCACGGGGGTTCCCTGGAATCCGGTGAGTTGCATGGGAGAGGGGGATTTGGACAAGGGGAGGGTATAGCGCCAAAGGGACGGGACATTGCCGCTGTCTTTCCCAAAGATGAAAAGGTCGTTCTGAACAGTGACTCCCCCTTCATAGGTTCCGGCTGCGGCCAGGGAGAACAGGGGGGTGGAGCCAGTTGCCAGGGGAAGGGGATACTCGACCAGACCGGTCACAGCGTTGTTGACGACAATCAGGAAGGCGGGAACGGACGGGATGGTCGTGGAGCCGAAACATCCGCTGACCCCCAAGCCCAGGAGGAGTGTCAGGCAGAACCTGATGAATCCGGGAGGGTGGAGTGTCTCAGAAATCAAGGAGTGGTTCTCCGGAAGGTTGATTGGGAATGGATATCATCGCCAGGACACAGAATTCCGCTGGACCGATGGGGCAGCCGATAACCCCGGACATAAGGCGGCCCGACCGGGGTCCTCCCCGGTCTCCTGAAATCGGGATCCATCCAGGAAAAGGACCTTGGAAACTGGGATTGTAATGAACATGAATGAAAAAATCATGGATTGGGTGCCGGAAGGGAGGGGGGCAGGCTGTCTTGTCTCAGTTCGATGATCCTCCGAAGGATCCTGTCACGGATTTCCGGTTCAGTGTAGTCTCCAGGCGGGAGACGAATGGAGGTCACGATGGAGGAAACGCCAATCCCGGTCACCCGGATGATGAGGTCGTCCCCGGAAAGGTGATAGGCATTTTCCATTGCGAACCGGATGGAATTTTCGATGGCGGGAAATGGGATGTCCCCTGGAAGCTCGATTGTGACCTGAAGAATTCCCAGTGTCTGCTTGTATTCCAGGATCATCGACTGGAGGAGGATGGAATTGGGAAGCATGAACCGCCGTCCATCCTCCCCATCAAAGGACGTGTAGATCATCCCGATGGATGCGACCGTGCCCCGGTGTTCGGGAGACATGATTTCGTGGGGAGAGGTGGCTGCCAGTCGGGGGTATTGCCATGTAACGAGCGAGATTGGATCTCCGACCTTGAACGGTTGGACCAGGGCCAATATGAAGCCGGAAAAGAAATTCGTCAGTGAGTTCTGTCCCGCGATTCCCAGAATCACGGAGAGGACGGTTCCTCCAATGGCCAGGTTGCTGAATCCCTTTCCCAGCAGGGTCATCACAGACAAAATCATGATGACAATGAACAGAAAATCGAGAAAGTATCGGGCTGTGCGCAATCGTTCGTTTCCAAGTCGCTCCGAAAAAGCGGGGAGAATGGCAGAGACCAGTGTCCGATAAAGCCCAAAGAGTACAAGGAGGACACTGATGATCTGAATCAATGTCAGCAACTCGGGATTGCCAGGAAAACGGCTCTTGAGGTAGTGGGTTCCCATCAAAAGGAGGGGCACTGCCAGCAAGATCATGAAAAACTTCGTGGACAGCAGAAGTCGGGTTGCCCCGGATTTTCCGTTTCCTTCTCTGTCGGGTTCGTTATGCTCCATCAAACCCCCTGATTTGGAAAAGACGATGGACTGTCATCATGGTATAATACGGTCCCTAGGCCTTGGGGAAGTCGCAACCCCGGCCTGAAATGGCCGGGAAATGAAAGATTCGCCCTTGACATTGGTGAAATTTAATTTAGCATGCACTCATGTTTTGCATTTCCGGTGACCGGATGTGTCCGCCCGGGAAAGGGGGTCTTCCCCAATTGCTTACTCTAAAGCCTGTCGAGCCATCCGGGATTGTCATCCAGGAAGACAACACCCAGAGTGATGAATTGATGCCTGGAGACACTGCGATCACGGAAGATGTCTGGGGGATGTGACAGACAAATCCGTTCCTGACGAGTGGAACCCCTGTGACAACACCGGATTGTTGCCCACCAGAGTGAAAGGGAGCTGATGCATATCTACGAACTGATCTCCCGGGATAAAACCCACCCTGTCCGGATTTACCTCCTCCATTCAGAGTATTTGACTGAGGATGAATTTTACAACTTCATTCTTGAGGGGTTTCAGCGATCCAGCCCGGATGCTTGGCATCTCCAGATTCTTGAGGTGGCTGATTATCTTGTCAAGTTTCACGGATTTGTTGAGGTTGGCGGGTTGATGGAGGTCAGCTTCCCGGGAGAGCTTCCAAAGTCCAGTGTCCGGAACAGGATTGAGGCATTTCTGGGAAAAGACCGGAGCGACTGATCGAGTGACCCTAGGTGGGTCAATGAACCGTTTTCGTTTTTCAGAACCCTGGTTTTTTTCATCAATCCATTCAAGGATGACCTATTGTTTCAGAGACTTGCCCAGGACGACGATGCCATTTTTCTCTGGCTGAACACCCATCTGGCCTCCCATGCACTGGACCCGGTGATGGTCGCGGCGACCAATCTCGGAAACGGGTTTTATCTTTATCCGCTGGGCCTGATCCTGATGGTTTTGCTGTCAAGAAAAACGGTAGGGAGGGATGTTGCCCTTTGGGTGGCGACTTCGTTGATCGGCCTTGTGTTCGAACGCGCGCTCAAGGTATGGGTTGCCCGCCCTCGGCCCCTTTCGCATTTTTCCGCCGAGATTCAGTCTCATCATGTGCATATTCATGTTGTGGGACCACATTTGTATGCGCTTTCCTTCCCGTCAGGACATGCTTTTTCGGTCTTTTCGACGGCGGCGCTTTTTGGTGGTCTGTATCCCCGGATCCGGTGGATGCTTTTCCTGATCGCCTGTCTGACCGGTCTTTCCAGAATCTATGTGGGGGCCCATTTTCCCGGGGATGTATTGGGCGGAGCCATCATAGGCCTTTTTTCGAGCTGGATAACGCTTCGTTACATCCGTCCGAGAATTCCGGTCCCATGGGGAGGGGATGGGGTTTCTGGAGCCACGGGGGTGAGGCTGTAAAATGAAAAAAATCAAATCTCTTCTGGATATCCCTCACAAGGATTGGCAGGACTACCTCTCGGAAGGAGAAAGGGTTGCTCCATTCCGGATCCGGCAGCTGGCCCATTGGGTTTTTCAGAAGGATGTGCTCGACTGGGATCGGATGACCAATTTGCCGGGGGATCTGCGGGCCACCTGGTCGGCCGCCTGGAGTTTTCCCCTTCCCGTCGTGGATACCCTGCGTGTTTCTTCGGATGGGACCCGCAAGATTGTTTTTCGCCTGAGCGATGGAGCCCGGATCGAATCGGTCATCATCCCTCGGGAAGACAGGGCAACTTTGTGCGTTTCTTCCCAGGTGGGCTGTGGAATCGGTTGCCGCTTCTGCAGGACCGCCGAAATGGGACTCGTCAGAAATCTTTCTGTAGGTGAGATTCTGGGACAGGTGATGAAGGCAAACCAGGTTCTTGCCCAGAAACCGATCAGGGATGCTTCATCGACAGCCCAGAAAACTCCGGAGCTTTCCCGAATCAACCATATCGTCTTCATGGGAATGGGAGAGCCCCTTGCCAATCTCGATACCCTGATCCAGGCATTGGGTACCCTGACTGCACCCGATGGAATCGGGTTGTCTCCCCGTCGAATTACCGTTTCAACATCGGGTCTGGCAGGAAGGATTCGCGAGTTGGGGACATGTGGAATTCCGGTGAATCTGGCAATTTCCCTTTCCGCACCGACTGATGCGTTGCGTGAGCAGCTCATGCCCATCAACGTCCATCATCCGATCAATGCCATTCTTGAGGCCTGTCGTTCCTACCCCCTGAGGAACCGGCAGCGGATTACCTTTGAGTATGTTCTTCTGGGGGGGGTCAACGACGGAGTGTCGGAAGCGCGTTCCCTGGCGAAATTGCTGGCCCCTTTCAGGAGCAAGGTCAACCTGATCCCGTTCAACCCTTTCGGGGACTCTCCGTTCAGGCGCCCACAGGCGGAAGATGTTCTCCGTTTTCAGTCGGTTTTGCTTGAAAGGGGGGTTGTGGCAACGCTTCGAAAGACTCGGGGAGAAGATATTATGGGAGCCTGTGGCCAGCTGGCGCTGGAAAACCGTCATCAAAATCCGGAGGAAAACGCTGAGTGGAAAGCCATCGACTTTTCTATGCCCGTCTGATTTTGTTTCTTGGAATTGAACTCCTGGCCATCCAGCTTGGCATGAGTATGAACCGGTACTCATTGCTCAATGGGGTGGGATGGGTCGGCATGCTGTCGTGGTTTTTGATCGGGGGGGCGTTGGCGGGTGCCATCGGGTTTGGTGTCCTCCTCTCGGAACTCCGTCCGGAACCGGTCCCCGGAATAGAACCGGGTTTCTGGTGGAAAATCATCCCTCAAATCCCCTGGTTCTGGGCCCTGGTGGTCACTGCCATAGACAGTTATTTCTTTTTCCCCAGGATTTGAAATGGTCTAAGGCCCATTGCGCCACTGATTTGACTCTTTTAAAATTCGCAGCGAGTTTCCCGGAAAACACCCTCCTCAAATTTCGACCGGATCGAAACCAACCAGAAACTGGGCGATGCCCAATGCTCTTTCCCATCCCCATAACCGTCCCCTAGAAACCCCCAGTCCTGAAAGAAGATGCAGTTCTCGAAGCCGTCCTGGAGGATCCGCACGGTCAATCCATTCCCTGGGAACCAGGAGGGGATCGATGACGGGGTCCTTGGTCAATATCCGAATCAAAAGATCGGCATAGGGGTCGAGTTGATCATTCTGGATCCCCTTCGCCATCATTTTTTCGTTTTGGGCGAGTACGCCTGACATCAATACAAGAATTCGTCCGTACCCGTCTGTCCTGAGGTTCCCCAGTATTTCCCCCAGAACCCGGGCATACCGGGTGTGATTAAGTGGCTGGGAAATGGGGACCACGGGAACATTGCCCTCAGGGTTCAGGAAAAAGAGGGGGACAGAAACCGCATGGTCAATTCCATGGATGCCGATTCCGGCAGGAATCCCAGCCATCCGGAGGCGAGCCTTGATTTGTGCTGCCATGGTTGGGTCCCCGGGGGGATCAAACCGGAGTTCCACTCCAAATCCCGAGTAGTCGACGGAGGATTCGAGCTCCGGGCGTTCGTCGATCAGGAGAATGTTCCGCGTCTGCCACCCGGGAGAGAAAGCGATGATCGCCCTGAGGGGAATGTGATCCTTGGTAAGCCATGAATGAAAATCGCGGTATGCGTTCAGGAGAGGACGATCTGTGCCAGCATTGTAGGAGCCCAAAAGATCCGGGGTGTGCGGAGCCAAAAGTGCGACAAGTTCCATCGGTCATCCTTCACTTGTGAGAGGCGGAATTGATAGGGAATGTTATCTGGAATCCCCCAACCGGATCACAGGAGCATCGGGAAGCAGATCAAGAAAGCCGGTCCGGGCGATGAACTGTCCAGCGATGGGCTGGAGAATTTCCTCTCCCCGATGAAGAGACCAGAACGATTTATTCACCTCGTTCCTGTGTCGGGTCAAAATCCGGACTTTTTTCCGTTCTTCCCCATCGCAGAAGATTCCCCATCCCAAACCACGTTCGTTTTTCAACTCGGAGACGAGCCTTAATGTCGAATGTTCCTGCGATGAGTGTGAAAGGGGCCGATTGGGAGATCGAATTCCGATCAGATACGACATTTTCAGCGCATCCTTGATGTGTCCCACAGATGATGCCATGGAGTGCACTTCTGGAGAAAAGTGGAAGGGGCGATCTTCATGGCACCAGTCTTTCTCATTTAAAAGGGCAGGGCATGCGGCATCCCGAAAATTGGGGCATGGTGCCAGAATGTGCAGATCCTGCAAATGGTCCAGAAGGAGATCCCTTATGTTCAGGAGGTTCCTCGATGAAACCCGGTCTGCCGGCTCCGCCAGAATCATGACCCCTCCCGGACTCAGGCGGAGGAAGGCTTCTTCCAGAAGGAGAAGCATTTCTGGAGACTTCTCCAGATTTTCAGCGAGAAGGTTGGCTTGAAGGAGCCAGTCGATCGGATCAGGAAGGGTGAGGTGCCCTGGGAATCGAGTCACCCGGGAATGGACGGGATTGGTTTCCGGAAGAATTTTCCGGACTGCTTCCGAGGCACTGGTCAATGCGTGGTGGGAATGATCATAGAGAAAAATCTCCCGGGGAGATTCCGGAAAATAAGCGGAGATCCCTCGAAGGAACCCCTCGACAAATCCCCCTGTCCCGGAGCCAAAGTCCACAATCTTGATCGATTGGGAAACATGCGAGGGTGTCAACCCCCTTTTGCCCATTTGATTCAGGGCCTCCGTCGCCAGTGACTCCCCCTTGGCGCTGCTGATGGGATGATAATAGGAGCGGTAGGTCTGCAGGAGATCTTTCTGGTCCATATAACCGGAAATTGGCTGATGGGACTGAAAGGACTGTGAAAGATTGTGCAGAGGGGTGGGGGCCGTTTTTTGGGGACTTTTTCGATGCGGGTCTCTTTTGGCCAAAATGAGGCTCCCTTGATGTTTGTATCGAATGGGACCGGATGTTCACTAAAGTGTAGAGTACAACGGATGGGTCCTCAATAAAAATCATGGCGTTCCCGATCGTGGAATCAATTATTCTCTCGGAAGATTTTATTCATGGGCCATCAATCCTTTAGCAAGCCTCCCCGAAGATGTTTTTTGGACCTAAAAATGATTAAGGGATTTCGCTTGACAAGGTATTTTCCAATTGATAGCATTGCCCCGTCGGATCCCCCATTAGTAAAACGGCCATGCATGCGGGTAGGAATGGGCAGTGACCATTCTTCATTCGGGCATGGTATTGACAGTGTTGAAGCATTGTATATAGATACCTTTCAATATTGGTTTGGTCCCGGAGATCCTGTCCGGGGCAAGCATGTCATCCAGTTCGGTGGTGAGGGGTTCTCCCGCTGGAGCTCGGATGACGGAGCCCCTTTTTCTGAGTAATCACTTCCTGGGCACTTAGCTGGAGTCCCCTGGAGGGACTGCTTGGAACTGTGGGTGAGATACCACCGGTAGGTTAATGAAAGGGGAGTATCTTATGTTGAAACGGACGGTTCCTGATGGGACTGCGTCGAAAACCATGTTTTTTTCGTCAATCCTGTGGTTGGCGATAGGAACGACTTTAGGATTCGTGACATCGCTAAAGCTCGCGTATCCTGACATTTTGAGTGGAACTCCGTACCTTAACTTTGGCCACATTCGCCCTGTGCATGTGATGACAGTTGCTTTCATGTGGATCTCAATGGCATTCGGAGCTGCGGTTCTCTATATGACCCCGTTGCTCTGCGGAACCAAGCTCTGGAGCGAAAAGCTTGGTCTCTTTAATGTTTGGATGTGGAACCTCGGCGGTTTTGTTGCCGATGTGTCTCTTGATCTGGGATTTGAGTCCGGGCGTGAGTATTCCGATTTCATCTGGCCCATCGACGTTTACGTCCTGTCATTCATTCTTGCTCCGCTCGCACTCAATCTCTACATGACTGTACTGAACCGGAAGGTGAAAGGGATCTACCCGACACTCTGGTTCTTCATGGGGTGCCTCCTTTATCTCCCGACGACCTTCTCCTTGTCACAGTCGGTGGAAGTGTTCCATGTCACCGGGTTGAATGAGGCCCTCCTTACCTGGTGGTCAGGACATAACCTGTTTGGTCTTTGGATTACGCCAATGTCGATGGCTGTGGCCTACTACATGATTCCCAAGTTGACAGGGAACCCGCTGTACAGCCATAAGCTTGCACATCTGAATTTCTGGTCGAATTTTGCCTTTTATTCCACACCAGGTGCCCATCACCTGATGGGAGCTCCGATTCCGGAGTGGCTGAAGTCCTTTGCTTCGGTGTCCGGGGTGTTGATTCTTGTTCCTTCAATGGCCTTCTTGGCAAATGCCTTGCTGACCATGTATGGAAAATGGCGGCTGTTTGTTGAAGTTCCCCCACTTCGTTGGGTGGCTACGGGAACCTTGTTTGCTATCCCCTTGAACTTTCAGGGTGGATTCCAGCAGACCCGTGCGATCAACTGGTATATTCACGGGACCCACTGGGTAGTGGCTCATGCTCACCTTGGGATTCTCGGATTTTCTACCTTCGTCGAAATTGGCGGTACCTACTATGGTATCGAACGTCTTCTCCGGAAGAAGTTCAACCCGACTCTTGAGCTGTGGCATTATTGGCTGACTTCAATCGGGTTTGTGATCTTCTGGACCAGCTTGACTGCAGCGGGATTGATTCAGGCTGCCGCGAAGGTCTATGAAGTGCCCTACATTGATTCCGTGGTGGCAACGCACCCGTACATGGTTGCGCGTTCCTGGGGCGGATTCCTGATCATTACCGGTCAGTGGATATTCCTCTACAATGCGTACCGAACGGCTACATCCCCGTCGACCGTTTCCACTTCTCCGGTTACGGAAGGTGCAACAGCACGGTAGTTGATTCAGAGACTGTTTCATGAAGGGGGGGTGCTTTGGCATCCCCCCTTTTTTTGTCATGACCTAAAAATGGGATTTCATGTTATGATGAATCACCGTCATCATTGGAATGAATGTTTCTAGTCCCCAGCAGGAGGTGAAAATGCTTTCCGGATTGTTTGAGCCTGTTCATTTACTGGTGATCCTTGGCATTGCCCTTCTATTGTTTGGGGGACGCAGACTTCCGGAAATCGGTTCCGGAATGGGAAAGGCCATCTCCAATTTCAGGAAATCCTTTAAAGGGGAAGACGGAGAAGACCCTTCTGTTCAGGTTGATCCCAAATCCAAGTCAGAAACGACCTCAAAACCCCCCCTTTCGAGATAGCCTTTTCGGTCATTCGGATTGCATTGACCTTTTCTTCAAGTTTCTTGACTGAATGACATGCCCGCGAAGAATCCAAGCTTCGCCTTGCCCGGGAAAAAATGAACCGGCTCCGTCAAGACCGACACTCCAGTCAATACTGATTTGGCCCTATTGTTTCCTTTTTGATGAACCCCGCAGAGATTCTGGCTCCCTGACTTCATAATTGATAGAATTTCTGGCAATTAGGTTTGTCTGAAATCTGAAATATGGATCAATATGATTCAAGATCAATGAGCTGATCTGATTGGGGGGAACCCTTGAAATTCGTGCACGCAGCCGATATTCATCTGGATAGCCCTCTTCGAGAACTATCCTTTGAAGAAGGGAGCCAGATCGATCGTTTAAGGCGAGCGACCCGTGACGCCTTTGAACGACTGGTCGATTTTTGCATTGAGCAAGAGGCGGCGTTCTTGATTCTTGCGGGAGATCTTTATGACCATGACTATCCGAACATGCAGGTGGCTGTCTTTTTCCGGACACAGCTTTCCCGTCTTCACGCCAAGGGGATTCGCGTCATCATCAAAAAGGGAAATCACGATGCGGACAACAAGATTACCAGTGCGCTCGACCTTCCTTCCAATACCAGGGTTTTGAGCGAACGGCATCCCGAAACCATTCTCTTTGACGATTTGCCCATCAAGGTGGCCGTTCATGGACAAAGTTTCTCACCAGGGCCCGTCACGGAAAATCTTGCTCTCTCTTACCCATCACCCGTTCCAGGGTATTTCAATATCGGTGTCCTTCACACATCTCTCTCCGGGAGCCCGGATCATGCTGTCTATTCACCCTGCAAGATCGAGGACCTGACAACAAGGGGATATGATTATTGGGCGCTCGGACATGTTCATAAAGCTTCGGTCCTCTCCCGGGACCCATGGGTTGTCTATCCGGGAAATTTGCAGGGACGGCACTCCCGGGAAACCGGGCCCAAGGGGTGTGTGCTTGTCACTGTCGAAAATGCCCAGGTGCTGCATGTCGAATCAATCCCCCTTGATGTGATCCGTTGGTCTCAGATCCAGATCGATCTTGCGGGGGTTTCCAGCGAAATCGGATTAATGGACAAGATTCGATTCGAATTTACCAAGCTCCTCAGGGAATCTGACGGGAGACCATGTGCTTTCCGGGTTAACCTCAACGGCCCGACTTTGCTTCACAATACCATTGAAAATAGGCCTCTTCGACTTCGTCAGGGAATTCTCGAACTTGCCGGAGAGATTGGAGGAGATGATCTCTGGCTAGAAAAAGTCAAAGACTACACCACCGCTGTGAAAGCGGAGAACGAATCAGACCAGGGCGAGGCAGCGGGGGAGCTGTTCCGGATCATGAGGGAGCTGCTCGAGGAGGATGAGGGGGTTTTGGCTTTGCTGAAAGCTGAGCTCGAACCCTTGCGCGGAAAGCTGCCGGAAGATCTTAAGGGACTGGCTGGAATTGACCCTCAAGACGGGGTTCAATGGGTGAAGGAGACCTTTGGCCGACTGGAGCCGAGCCTGCTCTTGCGTTTGTCCGGCGAAAAGGATTCTTGATGCGGATCGAAGGTCTTTATCTTCATGCCTACGGCCACTTTTCTGAGCACCATTTCGACTTTGGCCACACACCAGGATTCCACCTGATTTACGGTGATAATGAAGCCGGGAAAAGTACGACGCTTAGAGCCCTCTCCAGCGTATTGTTCGGTTATCCCCATGAGGTGGTTGACGGGTTCAGGCACGATGCGAAGGATATTTCCATTGGCATCGATCTTGTGGCAGCGGATGGCAGGAGGCTTTCCTTCACCCGAAAGCGTCGGGGGAAGAACCCACTCTTCTGCCCGGATGGTACCCCGATGGATGAGAATGCCGTCAATCGGTTTCTGGGGGGGATTTCTCAGGAGACGTTCGAAAGGGTTTTTGCACTCAATCACCTCCGTCTGCATCTGCATGCCAAAGCCCTTCTGACTGAAGGAGGATCACTCGGCTTCAGTCTGGTCGAAGCCGGATCGGGGATTGTCGGCCTGAAATCGATTCTGGAGGGATTAAAAAAAGAGCGTTCCGACCTTTTCCTTCCCGGTGGCTCCAAGCCAAAACTAAACCTACTGATCGGAAAATTGGGGAACCTTCGTCGGGAGTCCAGACGCAGTATGGTATCCCCTGCCGAGTATAGGAAATGCCAGAAGCAGATCGAAGAGATCGAGGAGTCTCTTCGTCGTTCGCGGGAGGAGAAGAAGTCCTCGGAAGCCAGACTCCGTCAGATGGAACGGATCTCCAAGAACCTTCCGTTGAAAGCCGAGTACGAGGCATTGTCGATCAGGATTCAGGATTTGAATGATGTGCCGATACTTCCTCCCGAAGTCACACAGCAACGCATTCTGGCCCAATTGGATCTCAGGATGGCGGAGGCAGACCGGATTACCTTAAGATCCAAAATTCAGGAACTGGAATCCTCCATCAGGGGGATCAAGATTGATGACCGCCTTCTTGAGTATAGGACAGAGATTGAATCCTTGTCCGAACAACGGGCCGTGATCGAAAAAACAAGGAATGATCTGCCCAAACGCGGAGTCCAAAGAGAGGAACTCTACCGGAATGCCCGCATTTTGTTGAAGGAAGCGGACCTTGAGGGAAATCCGGAAAATCTGTCCGGGTTCCTGCCCTCAGCCCTGAAGCGCAAGGAAGTTTCGGTTCTGGCTGATGTCGGGAGAAAGCTCATGGTTCAACGGGACACCGTTCTCGAAAATCTTTCACGGGCCATCCGGGATCTGGAGGAATCGGAACTGCAATTGTCAGCCACTCCCATTCCACCGGATACGGGGGAACTCTCCCGGGCCATTGGGGCTTGGGACAGGCTCGGAGAGATCTCCACTGAAATCTCCAGAAGAACCAGAAGTCTGGCCCATAGGGACAATGTTCTTTCTGAAACGATCAAAGGCCTTGGAATTCCGGGCGGGTCGCCCTCTGTTCTTCGGGAAATGGTGATTCCCTCCGTTGAGACGGTGGGACGTTTCAGGGATTTGTTGCAGGATCTTGATTCGAAGAGTGCCGAACTCTCCGCCAGATTGGGTCGGCTTAGTGACGAAATTGCGGATTGTGAGCAAAAAATTGCCGCACTCAAGCTCACCGCTTCCTTTCCCACTGAAGCGGATCTGCATCTTGTCCGTCAGGAAAGGGCCGAGGGATGGTCGGTAATCCGAGGAATCTTTATCGATCGCCAGTCTGGTCTGGACGAGCGCGCGAAGTCATTTGCCCCCGACGGTCAGATCGCATCTGTCTACGAGAAAAAGATCATTCAAGCCGATCAAGTCGCCGATCTCCTGCGGGATCATGCGAAAGAGTCCACAGAGCTTTCCCTGCTCGATCACCGCCGGAAAGATCTTCATCAAAAAAAGAGTGCGATTTCTGACGACCTGGAAAAACTGAAGGTCCGACGAGCAGGAATTCTGTTCGAATGGGAAGGGCTTTGGCCCGCGAATTTCTCCTTGAAGGCACTCCCGAACGAAATGCTCGGGTGGTTGAAGCGCCGGGAAGACGCACTGGCAGAAGACATGAAAGTTGCGGAAGAGCGGCAGGAATTGCTTCTCCTAAAGGAAAAGGAGAGGTCGACGGGTGCAATGCTGGCCGACGCCCTGAAAGGATTCCTCAAGGAACCGGCCGAAGGGGATGCCGACCGTCTTCGGGATAAAGCGGGAGCGGTCCTGCTGGAGTCGGCACAAGAGAAAGCCCGGTACGAAAGGCTTGATGGGATGATTCGCTCCCTGAGAAAAAACAAGGACCAGGCCGAACAGGCAATGTCGGCTCTTGAAAGCCGTCTGGATTCTTGGAGGTCAAACTGGGGGGCCTCCCTCAAGGAGATTGGGCTGACTCCGGAGCGCAGTATCGAATCGGTGTCGGTCATTCTCGAGACCATGAACAACCTGAATGCCTTGAAAAGTCAGATCGAGGACCTGACCCACAGAATCGATACGATGCAAGATGACCTTGCACGTTTTGAACAGAGCATCAGGTCTCTGGATTTTCTGGTTCCCGATTCTTGTGATTCTGACCTGATCGAGCTGTTGGGCCGGCTCAGAATGAACCTTGAGGCCTCCTTGTCCGGGCGGACCCTTTTGGATGAATTGCAGGAACAGATAAAGGTTTTATGTCGAAAAGAGGAAGATGCCTCAGAAAAAATCCTGCGCAGCCAAAGCACATTGTCCAGACTGGCAGAGCAAGCCCGTTGTCCGGACCCCTCAAAGCTTGAAGAAATCGAACAGAGGTCCATCGCAAAGGCGCAGGCACTTCGTGATCGACAAATGCTCGAACTCCACATACTAAGGGACGGGTCAGGTCTTGATCTGGAGACACTTTTTCGGGAATGCAACGGGATGGAAGGAGACCATCTGCAAGGGGATATATCCCTGCTGAAAGACAGTCTGGGAACGATAGACACACAAATTGAACAGATTGTGTCGAAGTGGACATCGCTCTCCATCGAGTTCGAGCGGCTTCTGTCACAGGACCAGGCTGCCGATTATCTTCAGGATTCCGCCATTGTGGAGGCAGAAATCGGGAATCTTGTCCATGAATATTCGGATCTCGCGATCCAGGAAATTCTTTTGAGGCGGGCAGTCGAAGTTTATCGGGAAAGAAACCAGGGTCCTGTCCTGTTTCGGGCGAAAAGCTTGTTTGCCGAGCTGACAGATGGAGCCTATAGCGGGCTCCGGGCGGATGTCGGAGAAAAAGACGAACCCGTTCTGATTGCGGAGCACCCAACCAGGGGGAGCCTTGACGTGACAGCCCTCAGCGATGGTACGGTGGACCCGCTTTATCTATCCCTGCGTCTCGCCGTTGTACAGGAATATAACGCGACACATGAACCAATTCCGTTTATTGCGGACGATCTTCTTCTCAATATGGACAATAGGCGTGCGCAATCGGCTTTCAAAACCCTTTCCTTAATAGCACAGGAGAACCAGGTGCTGTTTTTTACCCATAATGCCCACATGCTTGAGCTTGCCCGAACTTCAATGGGGGAATCGGTCCTGAAGGAATACCATCTCTAGCGGTGGTAACCCCTGAAACCCGATTTATTCAAATGGGCTCTCCGCTGGGGAGGCTGTGAGATATTGATTTTGGGAA
Source organism: Nitrospirota bacterium (assembly GCA_021785195.1). Classification (GTDB taxonomy): domain Bacteria; phylum Nitrospirota; class Leptospirillia; order Leptospirillales; family Leptospirillaceae; genus JAJYGC01. The sequence goes on along the minus strand of JAJYGC010000005.1, from coordinate 49,894 downwards.
CGGATTCTCTGTACTATCATCGAATGCCTTTTGGCGGCGTAGCTCAGACGGTAGAGCAGGTGAATCATAATCACTCGGTCGGGGGTTCGAGTCCCTCCGCCGCCACCACCCATCTTTGAATCCTTGACCTTTTAAGACCCGGTATTTTCCCCAAAGACTGTTTCAGGAGCGGCTTTGTTCCCGTCCCAATTCATCCAGCGAATACCAGAACAGTCTTGTGAGACCGGGGTTCTGCCTGTTGAAAGGGTTCATTAAATTCTGTATTTGTGATATACTGGGTTCAGTGTAGCGAATGGGCGTTGAAAAGGTTCGAAATAAAAAGCGCATGTTTTTCTTTCCAACCTACCTTCCATGATTTTTCCAAAGTGTCTTCCTCTTTAAGTTTTCATGTTTTTCCGAATCGAAAGCGCCCGTTACCAAAGAGAGTGATCAGAATCTGAAAGCCTCAAATGGGAACTGATTCTCTTTAAACGGCTCGGATCGGAAAGGGTGGGTGATTTCCATGGATACTCTTCAAAAAAACAGAACACACATACTTGAAAAAGCGTTTCACCTCGGTATGACGGCCTTGGTTGACCCGGTTCCTGAGTTGTGGGATGAGGCCTCGCGAACTTCCAGGGTGCATACGATGAAGGACCATTTCAGGGATCTTCTGGTTGGCCTTGAAAAGGAGTATGAAGGACTGACCAAAGAATTGATGCCTCGGGAACTTTGGATTGCAACCTTGAATGCCATGGAACATGGGTTCAGGGCGCTGATGGATATGCAACCAGGTTACAGGGCGGTGGAAGGCAATGAAGAAGTCAATTCCGAAGTGCTTCGGGCGGAGATTGTGGAGGAGATGAGGAACGTCATCGATACCATCCTTGAGGAAAGGCTTAAAGGACAGGAAGAGCAGCCCAAGGAGATGTGGATCGAAAAAGATGCCGCCCTGAAGTTTGTCGATGGGGTCTTTAGTTCTCTCAGGCGTGAACACGCCAGATAGAACTGTTTCTGCTTGTTGTCACCTCGGACGGAGGGGGGCAGAGATTTCCCCCTCCCTACCAAGGTTTTCCCCCTATAAAGAATTTCCTCTTTCCCCAACGTTCTGGTGGGGATTCTTTTTGAAAAAATTCCAATTCCTCCCTTTTTTCCATTCCAGAGATTGGTGCGTCTTTTTCCAGAATGGGAATCCTCTTTCCGATTCAGGTCAGCCTCACCGGAACCTTTGTCCAAGCATTGGGCGGGAATGTCTTTTTGGGGACATTGTCCGATTTGAATGCTTCCAATCCTTATTGCTGAGGTGTGTGGCCTTCAGGCAGAGTTGCAATGTTGGCGGGTTGCTCAAAAAGGGAACGAACCCAAAGGGGAGGGCTCAAGAGCCCTGGGAATTCTGAAGAAGGGTGTGTTGCGGAAATATCCGAAAGGAATTGATGGAGGTATTCAAAAAGAATAGAATCCCTGTCATGAAGCGTGGTTTCAGGAAAAACTCCATTCTTCAGTGTGACTTCACGCGGAGTGACTGGTTTGGGCCTGGGGTTTTTCGCTTTGAGGAAAACGGGAGAATCCGGAAAGGTGGGGTTCAATGCTTTTTTGGAAAATCCATGTTCCTGATGTGCTGTTCAGCCCTCCGCTTCCGGACAAGAGCGCATTTAGCCACTTGATCGAGGCATTGGGTGTTTACCAAGGGATTTTCCGAAACAATGGCAATCTCGAGCTCTATTCCCGTTATCAGACCCGGATCTGGCCTGATGCAAACCACGACAAAACCTACCAGGATTTGATCCTGTTCCTGAATTCCGTGGTCCTTCCATCCGAGCGTCCACGATATCTTGAGTTTCAGGAAAAAGCGCTGATGTGTCCTGAAACGCTCTTTGCAAGCTTTGACTTCTCCCATCCGGGCGGTTCCGAATTTTCCCATATCGGCATCCTGTTGCGCCGCTCCCCATGGGGAATGCATGTCGTCTTTGTTCCGGGACGCAGCAAAAAGGAGATCGAGACCACTTTCTCCGCCTACGGCAGGATTTGCTGGGAAGAACTGTGGGATGGCCTTTCTTCGTGGTTTATGGAAGAGGAACTCGAGAGGCTGACAGGAGAAGCCCTACGGATGGTTCCAGAAGAGATTGCCGATGGGATCGTTCTCTACCGTTCAACCGTCATAGGGACACCCGACAAGAAAGTGATGCAGCACCTTGTCTATGACCAGAAAAAAGGAAAATGGAACAGGCGCGTGCTGGAAGAAGAAATCCTTCCCCATTCCCTGAAAGTGCAAGCCTACCGGGACAAGCACGATCTTTTTCTCCGGACGAGCATGTTTCTGGGGGGGGTTTTTCCGGTACTTCGAGTCGATATCCAGTACCGAAGCCTGGAAGCTTATGGGCTGCACCATTTCCAGGAATTCCTGGACCGGTATTCCTGCCACTCGATTGAATTGGCCCGATCGAACTTTTCTTCCCCTCCATTCAGGTTTTCACGGTATTGGTCCGGAATGGGCTACTCCATGGAAGGACTTTTCCCGATCGCTTCAATCCTCTTTCCGGAGGATCCGGGGGAAATCGTTACTTTGCCCATCTGGGGAGTTTCGGAGTCTTCAGTGGTGCAGATCAAGAAGGTCATTCGTCTGTCCGACCCGTTGTTTTTCGATTGGGAAAAAGGAATGGGGCTGATTCTTCTGAGAGACTGCTCCATGGACAATGCCGAAAAGGTCGTCCTTCCCCATCTGGCCAAAAAACTCCCTTTTCCCCTTGATCTCCCGATTACCGTAAAGACCTTCATGGAGTCCCGTTGAGGTTTTTTGTCCTGGAACGGGTCAGGGACTGTCGAATCCCGGAAAGAGGGAGTGTGGTGACCGCTTTCCGGGGGAAGGTGGTTTGAAGAGATCTGTCCTCAGGGCAGGCATCCCTTCGAATCCCAGTCGCTTGAATGACAGGTGGAACCTTTTCTCCAGAAGGGCGGCGAAAGGACCGGACCCTTTCATCCGGACGCCGAACCGGGAATCGTACAATTGACCCCCATGGTACGCCCTGATCTGGTGCAGGACGTGGGTTTCGGACAGCGGTGCATGGCGCTGGAGCCAATCCCCAAAAAGCTCTTTCAGTTCAAGCGGAAGCCTCAGGAGGACATAGCCTGCGTCGCAGGCACCCTTGTCTCTGGATTCGTAGAGGATCTCCTCGAGTTCCGGTTCGGTCAGGACGGGGATGACCGGGGCCACCAGAACGCCAACCGGTATTCCTGCCTTTGCAAGGTTCCGCATCGTCTCGAGCCGACGCGGGGGAATGGCCGCCCTGGGTTCGAGATGGTGGCTGAGCTCCGTCCTCAGTGTGGTAATCGAAATCCGGACGTGAATGAGATTTCTCGCGGCCATTACGGATAGGATGTCGATATCGCGTTCGATCAACGAGGATTTGGTGACGAGTGAGACAGGATGGTGGCACGCCGCCAGGACTTCCAGCAGCTGTCGGGTGAGACCCGTCTGGGATTCCATCGGCTGGTAGGCGTCCGTATTGATTCCCAACGCCAGGGGTTCACAACGGTATTTGGGATGCGAAAGTTCCTTTTTCAGAAGTTCGGGGGCGTTTGGCTTGTAAAACAAACGGCTTTCGAAGTCAAGCCCTGGAGAGAGACCGAGATAGGCGTGGGTCGGTCTTGCAAAACAATACACGCACCCATGTTCACACCCCCGGTAGGGGTTGATGGACTGTCCCGGGCCCACATCCGGGGAGTCATTCCGGCTGATGACAGTCCGGCTTGCATCCGTGGAAAGGGTGGTGGCCCTTTCGGGCCTGAATGCCAGATTCTCCCATCCGTCCTGGAACGGTTCCCGATGCGTGTTTTCAAACCGGTTTGCAGGATTGCCAGAGGCGCCCCTTCCTCTGGGAGCCTCTGGTGGCTGGTGATTCATCCCGCTCCCTTACCCCTTGAACGTTCATTCCTTCGTTTTGACGATGATTTGTCCATTCTCTGCTTATCGGGGCTGACAGGGCATGTCCTGATCATCGTCATCGCGCGAGACCCCCCTTATGATTCTACCATTTTCCCGGCTTTGGGACAGGGACTCAGTGAGTTTTTCCGAGGTTCCGGGAGGGTCCCGGGGAATGGTCGAAGCGGATTGGGATCCCTTTGACTGTCGTACAGGTGACGGTATAGACGTTGTAAAGCGGAAAGAATCCATAAAGGCTCGACTGTGTCGCGACATGGACAAGACCGTCGGCTTTCAGTTCAGGGTGGCTTTCCAGCGCTTTTCTCATGGCGGATTCGATATCGGAGTTCCCCAGTGGAAGAATCCCCAGGATGAAGTGTCGACAGGCAGTCCCGGAAATTTCAGAACCAACCCGGTGAAAAGTGTGGGAATCATGAGGACCAAGATCAGCTTCTGACTCGCTGTTGGAGACAATTCCGAGAGTGCCGGTTGAAGTGCATCCGGCCAGAAAAAAAGACACTATGGTGAATGAAAGAATCATTGCCAGGGTACGGGATTGTCTGATCATGTCTGGTCCTTCCGAATGAGGGTGGTTGTTTGTTCCGACGGAAACATTCCTTGAAATGAATGGCCTTCAAGCCGATGGATTACCATTTGACGGTTGTTGGATCGGCCATTGTGGGAGACGAATAACGTTATTTATGTCCTCCTTTTTTCATCCGGGACTTGACGCTTCCATGGTTGGCGCTGACGTTGGCCATGGGACCTGATGTATCGTGCAGAATGGCTGCGGAGATGGGCGCAGGGGCGTTGCTCTTGTTGTAGACATACCCTTCTCCTCCGCAACAGCAGGTGCAGGGTGGAATATAGGCCGGTCCATAGGCGAGTCCCCCCGGACTCCCGCCGGGATTGCATCCCGGAAGAAACAGGATGAACAGAAGGGCAAGCCACCACATCCTTCCGAAGTCACGCTTTTTCACGGGCATTTTCAATTCTCCTTGGTCTGAGGGTCATTCTCCCGATGAAAAAAGATCATGGGGAGGTCAGTGTCATCGTCCGGTCGGTTCCAAGGGCATTCCTGTAAAGGATCAAAAACAGGGCAAGGGAGATTGCCGTGCTGAGGGTTGCCAATACGAGCGGGGCATTTGTCCAGTGCCTTTTCCAGAAAAATCCTGCAATGAAGGGACCGGCAATCTGGGCGGCCTGAAGGGAGGACAAATGAAGGCTGGCCGCCCAACCGGAGTGCTCCTGCCGGACAATTTCTCCGGCCAGGGCCTGTCGTACCCCTCCGGGGGATCTGACAAAGGCCAGCCGAAGGGTGTACAGCATGAATGCGAAAAACAGGGTCGATGTGACCGTCAGGAATGACAGGCTCACGAGTGCGAGAAATTGCATGGCGAAAGCCGTCCGGACCAGCCGGGTGGTATCACTCTGAAAGGTCAGGAGCAGGGAGAACAGGGCGGATACAAGATAGGAAAGCGCCAAAAGGAAAGAGACATGGTCTGGACTTGTATGAAACCTGATCAGAAACCAGTAGGCAATGGTGGGATCCGTCAGTCCGATGGCGAGGCCCGCGAAAAGGTTGCCCAAAACCATCAGGGAGAGATGTTTTTTTTCCACCCCGGACAGGGGAGGGGGGGCATTTCGTGCGCTTGTCTCCGGAGGGGGTGACAATGTGCGGTATCGAGAAGAAATCCGAAGGAGAATAATGTTCGCGATGGAAATGATCACGAGGGCGATGGTGGCCACTTTCAAGTTGATCATGGGGGAGTCGATGCCAGTGACCCGGGAGTTCGCTGCCAGAAACGCCCCCAGAGACATTCCCAGAAGTCCCATCGCCATGTTCTTGCTAAATAGCGAGAATCGGAATGCGGTCGGTGCATTCTGGATCATCAGTGTTTGTTCCGCCGGGGCATAGGGACCAGGCGAACCGTTGGAGCGCTGTCCGAGTCCTGCCAGAAATGTGGCGGCGCCCAGGAATAAAGGGGAGGGGAAAAGGAGGAACAGGGTCCCCGACGCCAGTGTCAACGTCTCACCGATCACCAGAATCGAGGTCGGATCGGAACGGTCCGAGCGGTGACCGATGGCGAGGGTCAGGAGGAAGTCGAACAGGAGTCCCCCGGACAGGATGCCCCCCGCCGCAACGGTGGACCAGCCGAGATCGTGGATGTCCGGAAGAAAACGAGCGATCAGGAATCCCTGGATAATTCCCCGGAGGATCCTGTTGGCGGTCAGAACAAAGATGACTTTGGAGAGACGATTGCTCATCCTCACCCCTGTTTTCTGAGCCAGCGGTGCGGCTGAGATGGTGAATCAGGTTCTGTCAGCGGGGATTGATGGCCTTCCCGCGGTCGGAAAAGGGCGACCGGGAGATGCTGGTGTTCCTCAATCCCGGGTGCCGACAATTCGTTCCATTCTTGGGGGAGGAGCCACGTTCCCCGATTTTTGAGAAGAAACGCTTCACAGGCCCTTACCACGGATTCGACTGAGATATGCTTCATGCAGATGTTGTCCCCTCCGCAGGGGGGCCGGTCGATGTGATGGACACAGGGGCTACAGTAGTGGGGTTCGTAGAGAAAAATTGTTCGTGAAGAGGGTGTTCTTGCAGGAATCAGTCCTGGGTGGGTCGGACCGAAGAGCCCGACCGTGGGTGTCCCAATTGAAAGGGCAAGATGAAGAGGGCCACTGTCATTGGTCAGAAAACAGCTTCCCTTCCGAATGAGGGCCACCAAGCCTCCGAACGAAAGACGGCCCGCCATATTGTGGACCCTTTGCCGGTGGCTGGGGGAGATCCCGTTTTCGAGATCCCTGACATACTCCTGCTCATCCAGTGAACCGACCAGCACGATTCTCAGGGAATGATGGGCAGCCAGCAATCTTTTGATCGCCTCCTGAAACTGGGCGACCGGCCAACGCCGTTCGTACGCCCGTTCCGAGGCATTGGGGTTGATGATGCACAGGGGAATGGAGGTGTCCAGAACTTCCGGAAGGAGGCTGGCCAGATCCCGTGCATCGGAAGGGCGCTCAATCACAATGGATTGGGAGGAGTGTGCCGGAACGATACCCAGAAGGATGGAGGCCTGATCATAAACCGACTTCGTGGCCTGGTGCATATTGAAGTAAAGGGGGTGGGTCAGCCTGGCAAGACGGCGGGGGTCCTTTCCTCCGACAAATCCGATCCGGACTCTGGCTCCGCTCAGAAGGGACAGATTGAGTGACAGGGATTTTCGGGTCTGCAACTGGAGATCCAGAAAGGCCCATGGGTTCAGTCGGCGAATCCGAAGCGCAAGCCTGGCGGCCTGTACAAGCGGAATGGGACTGTTCCTCCCTGTTTCGGGCAGGAACAAGAACTGGTCCAGACAGGGAAGCCGGCGGACCAGTTCCTCGTTGTGGGAGTCCGTGATCAGGACGAGCCGGGAGTGGGGGGAGGTTCTCCGGATCCCTTCAAGAAGGGGGGCGATGTTCAGGAGACTTCCCCAGCCGGAAAACTTCGAAATGACAATCGTGCCTCCGTCATTGTCGACGAGCAGGCCGGGTGATTTGGGGGGCCGCAGTCCGGAGTCAGTCGGCCGGTGGTCCAGATTGTGCCTAACAGGAAATCGGTTCATGTCAATCCTTGTGAAAGGGAGTTCCCGGCCTCCCAAGGGGCACGTATCTTGGTCCAAGATTCAGGGCCTTTGGGATCAGGGTCAACGATGTGTGAGTGTTCATCCGATAATGGGGAATTGCCGCTGTTTGGCTAAGGTTCCTCCTTTGTCATATCAACCCTTTCTTCATCGCCTTGACGGCCGCATCTGCCCGGGTGGTGGCAGACAGCTTCGAGAGGATGCTCTGGATATGGGCCTTGACCGTACTGAGACTGACCAGGAGCTTTTGGCCGATCTCCTTGTTGGTCAGTCCTTCCGAAAGAAGTTTCAGAACTTCCATTTCGCGGGGGGTCAACGGGTTGTCATGATCCGGAAAACCCGAGGACTGGATCCGTTTGACTGCGAGATGGGCAATTTTGGGATCGATGTAGAGAGACCCCATTGAAACAGCCATTATTCCAACACGAAGACTGTGGACGGATGTATCCTTAAGGCAGTAACCATCAGCTCCGGAGGAAAAGGCTGAAAAAATCTCTTCTTCGAGCTGATGGACCGTAAACATGATCACGTGGATCTCAGGGGACCACTCTTTCAGCCTTCGTGTGGCTTCGATCCCGGATATCCCAGGAAGGCCGATGTCCATCACGACCACGTCGACCATCATTTTCCGGTCAGAGAGAAGGCGAAGGGCTTCCTCTCCGGTGGAGGATTCTCCAGAGACCAGGACGGTTCCGTCCTTCTCCAGCGATTTTTTCAGCCCCGCCCGCATCAGTCCATGGTCTTCGACCAGAAAAACTTGAATCATTTCAAAATACTCCTTTGAACACCCAGTGTCACCTGAAAACGGCTTCCGGAAGGGATGGGTTCATATTGTATTTTCCCTCCATGACGCCGTGCAATCTGTTGGGCGATATAAAGTCCGAGACCGAATCCGGAGCCTGGGTGCATGCCTCCGAAACGGGTGAACAGGGTGGACCTGAGTGTCTCGGGGACACCCGGCCCGTCATCAATGATGGTAATCCGGATTGTCTGGAGATCCTGGGAACCGTGTATTCCGATTGTGCCGCCGGCGGGGGACCACTTGATGGCATTGTCGATCAGGTTCAGAAAAAGTCTTCTCAGTCCGACCGGGTCTCCTTCAAAGGGAAGGGATGGCAGTGTCAGGTTTGTTTTGAGTGATTTGCTGTTCGTCAGGGGCGACAGCTCCCGAATGATGTCCGATATGATGAAATCGAGGTGAAGGGGTTCGACGCTGGCTGGGTGATCGTCCAACTCATAGGAGGAGAGAAGTAGAAGTCGGTTGGAAAGGTCAAGGATGGAATCATTGGACTGAAGAATCTGTTCCAAGATGGTGGAGAACTCTGGAGAGATCTCTCCCCATGCCCCCTCAAGCCCCAGACGCATGTTCATGATTCCGGCAATCAAAGGGGTCCGAATATCGTGTGACACTCCGTAGACCAGATCCCGGATGACCGTGTTCCGCCGTTCGAGCATTTCATTGTATTCCTTGAGGTGGCGGAGAAGGCCGGCCCGATGAAGTATTTCTTCAAGGATGGGAAGGATCTCCCTAAGAATTGACAGGGTTGCCGGTTCTTCGGGATCCAGAATGAACAGGTGGAGATGTCTCACTTTTTCATCGGAATGTTCCGGGTCGGGAAGAGACAATCGGCCTGCCGCTCCCCGGGAGGAATGGTTGTGCTCCAGCAACGGGGAAAGGCTAAGTTGGGAGATCCAGGTGGCAGGAGCGTGTTGTCCGAGAAAGAGGGAGAGTCCCCCGGGCAGGGGGTCTCCCTGATCCCAAAACCAGAGGGAAGTGGGTGCCTTGTGAATCGGTAGTTCCCATCGTTCGTTTCCTGAAGGGGCAAGAATGACCCCCTTTGCGTCAAAAAGGGCAACAAAGTCTTGTGAGATTCTTGCCAAAAGGGAGTCCGGATCTGTTTCAGAACTGATTTCTCCGAAAAAAGTCCTCATTTTCTGTTCACGGGTCGCGCGGTTCCGTTCGGAAAGCAGCATGCCGGTTTCCAGGGCGCTTCTCTGGACCCGGATGGTCAGGTATCCCACGAGAAAGAAAGAAACTGCCGAAAAGGAACGATTGAACACCGCAATGGTATTGACGGTCCCTTCCGAGCGGGCATTGATGATTTCCGCCACGGTGTTCGCGATCAGTCCGAGGATGACGAGGGCTACCGTGGCATTCTTCCGGAGAGTCAGTCCTGTCAGGGCAATGGGGATATCCAGAAGGATCGAGACCACGAGACTTTGGGGGGTGAGCGCATCGATGGCAAAAATTCCCAGGAAGAGGATTCCGGCGAGGATCAGGATTGGTCTTTGCAGCGTGGATGAAATGACTTCGGATGCGTCCGGGGATTTTTCTGATGAAGGCCGTCTGGGTTCTGGCTTCATGAAGAAGGTTCCGAATCCTTGGGATCCTCTCCCGGCCTGTCCACTGGCTGGGAGGATCCCAAAATGGGGTGGGGATGGAGTCTTGGGTGAAGTCCCGGACGATTGGCGGTGATTGTCTGAATTTTCCACAGGGTGATAGGGGCACCGGAGCGGATAAGAGCCGTTTCGATGGAACGTGAAATGGCCGAGTTTGTGTCATTGAATACAAGTGTATCTGCCCTGAGACGGGCATGGAATTGAACCAGGGAGTGTCCGATGGAGCGGCTTCGGACCAGGATTGTGTCGATCAGGACATCCTCTTCCACTCCGATCGCCTGACAGAGTTCCAGGGTATTTTTGGCCCGGTTTTCCTCTTCTGGGAGTGAGGCATTCAATGGAAGGGTCAGGGGGATTTCCAGGACGGTGACCACGGTAATCCTGGCCTTGTCTGCCCGGGCAATCTTGGCGATGTCGCGCAGCAGGGGGGAAGGGGCATGAGGGGAGGTTGCGATCAGGATGTTTTGGTGCCGGATAGGCTTCTCGAGTGGGCTTTCAGGGATCTCTGTCACTGCGACACGGCCCATCAGGGGCATTCTGGTGCTTTGCCGGTAGAAATAGTAATAGGATATTCCCGCAATCATCCAGATCGTTCCGAATACCCTCCCATATTTGTGGAACAAGAGGACCATGATAAAGACCCCTCCTGTCCCGATGAGCCCAAATACTGCCGGGAGAGGGATCTCCCACCCCCGCACTCGAATCGAAAGAGGAACCCGGAACGGACGGGAAAGATCGGGCTCCTTGTTTCTGAGGGTGATGAGTGCAAGGTGTGTCATCAGAAAGGAGAGCATCGCTCCATAATTGTAGAGGTCAGCGAGGACTTCCAGATATGGGAAGAAAGCGACGATGGCGGCCCCGATGGTTCCGAAGAACAGGATCGAGTAGATGGGGGTTTTCCAGCGCAGGGTGGTGTGACGGAAAATCGGGTGGATCAGGAAGTTGTGGGACATGGAATAGGAAAGTCTGGAAACCCCGATCAGCCCCGCATTGGCGGCAACCGTCAGGATTGTTGCTCCCAGTATGGCGACCCAGGGGCCAAGATAGTGATGGAGATGGGGGATGAAATGGGCGATTCCGGCAATCGGATCGTTGACCCACACGGTAGAGAGAAGCTTGGGATCCATGGCGGACAGTGCAACCAGACTGATCCCGGAATAGAGAAAAACGGTGGTTCCCATGGTCAGGAACATCGCTCGGGGTACGGATTTGGAAGGGTCTCTGGCTTCCGATGACATCTGGCTGATCGCTTCAATCCCGATATACGCCACCATGGCCACAGAAATCCCGTATAAAAAATGAGGCCAGGTCGGATTTGTCCCTAGTGAGAACTGGTGCATGATCTTGGGCAGGCTGAACAGGAAGAAGAGCCCCAGGAGCATGAGGGAAAGCTGGGTCAAAATATCGAATCCAGCCAGAAGAAGGCTGAGCCAGGAAGATTCCTTGAGACCGAAGATATTCAGCAGCATCAATAACAGGATCAGCCCGCCCGTGAATGTGACATTGGCCTGGACGCTCGATTTCAGGACTGGAAAGAAGTAGCCGAGATAAGGGCCCACTGAAAATGCGCTGATCGCAAGCGTAATCACGTAGTCCAGCAGAAGTGCCCATCCCGCAAAAAAGGCCCAGCCGTCTCCAAAGGCCCTTTGGGAAAAAAGGGAGGATCCTCCGGCTTCCGGAATCGCGGCGGATAGCTCAGCGTAGGAGAGAACGGTTGCGATGAAAAATAGACCCGCAATGAAAATCGCCAGAAAGGATGCTCCGCCGGCATAAACAGTGGTCACACCCAGGGCAAAATAGATGGAGGACCCGACGTCACCGTAACCAGAAGAGAAGAGGGCCCCGATTCCGACAACACGCTGAAGAACCGATTCCCGGAAACGGGTGATGGTTTTTCGTGTTCCGTGGTAGATCTTGAAAAGGCCCAATGGGCTCTCCTTAGTCAGGACAGGGATCCGCAGAAGGGATCTCTGGCAATCGGTATTTGATTGGCCTGTTTCCGTCAGGCCTTCCTCTCCATGTGGGTGAACGTTTGAAACAAAGGTTCGGATGCGTCAGGTCGCCTTCACGGGATGAACCTGTGGGTAGCCCAAGCGGTTAGGCGGTTCCCTTTGTGGGAAGATCCTTTGTTTTGGACAAGTCTTCCCTGTTGTTTGGGTGTCACTGTCTGGGGCCGAAGACCATGATGGCGACTCCGAAAAGGATCACCATGGCTCCGGCCCAATCCCACCGATCCGGGCGGAAGCCGTCGAGGGCCAGGGCCCAGAGGATCGAGAGGATTACGAAGACCCCTCCGTAGGCGGCATAGGCCCGGCCAAAGGGCAGGGGCTGCCAAGTGACGACGATCCCGTAAATCCCCAAAATGGCGAGTCCTGCCGCGCCCACCCCGATGGAACTTCCTTCCCTCATCCATCGCCAGACCAGGTAGCCTCCCCCGATTTCGCAAAGGCCTCCCAACAGCATCAATCCGACGATTCGAAATGCCAGCAATGAAATCTCCTTCCTGGACCCCTGGGATATGAACTCTCTGCCGCCGGGTCCGGGGGATCAAAGAGAAGAATTAAATGGGTGGTCTTTCCTGCGGATCAGAACATGTCGGCCAATTCCAATTCAAATGTGTCCATGCTGAAAATCGTTGGGGCACGAGTCATCATTGGGGGATCCCGTCACCGTTCCGAGTGTCTGGCCATTGAAAAGGGCTTGGCTGGCATTGTCGTGCCGGTATTCAATACGGCTGATGATGTTCGGCATGAGGTTCCGATGAAGATCAACCGATTCGTCGTTGATCGCTGTCGGGAGGCCGGTCCCGGTCATGAATCCGTTCAGGTCATAGTGGGCCTTGTACCGGGTGACCACGTCCATTGTAGTCGAAATGTCGTAGCGGACAAAGTTTTCATTGGAATACCAGGTTGCCGGGGCATTGGGGGATAACGCCCCATTCACTTCAGATCCTTGTGCCTGCCAACCATAGGAATCATCGGTCACGAACCAGAGATGGTCAATCGGACCGATTTCGACAACAAACGCTCCATAATTTCTCCAAGTCGGAACGTTTCCAACAGCATCCGCACCGTTCGCATAAGGGGACCCGGTACCTGCCGGATTGGAATAGAGACCAAACCCCGGATAAGTGTTCCGGAACTGGGGCCCAAACAATCCCGTAAAATTCAGGTTAAGCCAGGAGACGGGATTGCCCACGTAGGACAGTTCAAAGTCCTGGAAATAGCTTCCCTGATCGTTCTGGAAGCTCGTGTTCCATCCGTTGTTCACGCCAAAGTAAATGTTGTTGCTGGCGTTCGGCGCGTAATGGAACCGCACCCCGGTGTGGGTATAGGCCCCGAGAAAGAAGGTGTATCCCAGGGAGGCCATCCAGTTTCCGGTCGGCTGGATCACTTCGAAGTTTGCCAGCGTCTGGAACTGTCCGGCGTACATCTCCAGTTCCTTGTTCGTATCGGGAATCCACAGATTGACATAAGCCTCTTCCAGCCAGAACAACGACCATGGCATGCTTTGGGTGGTTCCACCGGAGCTTCCGAATGTCCCAAAGAATCCGGGAGTAAAGTTCTGTCCGCTGGCCATGGCGCCGGGACCAAAGTCGGTGCGGAGCACAAACCCGATGCCGTCGTCGTCTGGCCTCCAGAATTTCAGCTGGGCCATGTTGATATTGAAGGAATTGGCCCCGAAGTCGTAGGCCCGGTAGTTCGTGTAGCTGGCAGCATTCGGGTTGTACTGGGCATAACCATCAATGAAACCCTTGAAATGAATGTTGGCCGAGGGAATGAGCAGGTCCGGCAGGGGTGTGGGCGTGGCGGGCGGTGCCGGTGTTGCGGCCGGGGCGGTGGCGGGGGTCGAGGAATCTGCCAGAACCGGGCCAGGCGTCACCATTGGTGCGGAAGAAGAACTTCCCGAGGAAGCGGGCAACGCGGCAGAATCCGCCCACGCGGAATTTGCCGTTTCCCCAAAGAGCACGCCGCCGGTCATGGCAACCGCCAGCGACACTCCAAGCCAGGTTTTCAATGTTCGGCTTCGTTTCGATCTCATGATATCTCCTTCAATACAGTTAAGTTGAGAACAGTCCCAATTTGCGTCACACTGGAACGCGCCTCCGGATGCACCAGTACGGACAGGAGTGCGCCAGACCACTAAAGGCACAGGACACCCCCGGGACTTATCCAACCGGGTACAACAGGGAATCGCCCAAAAAAAGTGCGCGGTGTAAGGAAAACAAAACAGGGCTTTCTCGGCGGAGAGAGATCGGAACAGCATTGTTCCGGTGGGGAAGCCAGCATGAACCTTCCGGTTTTATATCGGTCGGTCCCCGTTCTTTAATCAAATTCGATGCCAGAGTTCACCAATTTCGAAATGACGCCATTCTGGTCTGAATGCCCCAGAGAGAACCCCCCTCTCTTGGCGATACGGATTACAAAAAAGGAATATCAATTGTCAAAACACAAACAATTTTGTCCACAATGGATCTGAGATTCCAGAGATGAACGTCGCACACCTTCATCCCATCCTGGTTCATTTTGCCCTTGGATGGAGCCTTTTCTGGGTTGTCCGGGATTTGCTTCGCACCACTCGGCAGCCAGACGCTCCGATCGAACATTTTTTTTTACCGGAAAGCGTTCTGGTCACAGGAATCCTGGGAATCGCAACCGGGTGGTTGGCACTGGCATGGGATGACACCCGGGAGTTTCGCGGGCACCCATTCTGGCCCGGGGCTATCCATGAAGCCTTGGCCTTGCTGGCGGTGGGACTTCTGGGAGCCCTCATCCTCAAGGCAAGATGGTTTTGGGGTCTTGAAAAACGGGGAATTCACCTTTTAATGGCGGGCATTCTTCTCACCATTCTTCTCTTGACCGGCATGACCGGAGAGTGGCTGGTCTTCGGATGGGGGGCCACCGGAAGGCCAATCCTTCTCCACTAGGACATTCTTCCCCCCTTCCAACTACTGCATCATGGTTCTGAAAGCGCCTGATCAAAATCCCGAATCAGATCTTCCGCACCCTCCAGTCCCACCGACACCCTCAAGAGGCCCGGAGTGATCCCCGCATCGCTTCGCTCCTTGGGATCGAGCCATCGGTGGCTCATCGAAAACGGGTGTTCGATCAAGCTTTCGGGATCTCCAAGGCTGACTCCGATCTTCACCAATTTCAGACGGTCCGCCAACAGGCGAGCCCGTGAGGCGGTGCCCACATCAAAGGACAGCATCCCCCCAAATCGTTTCATCTGCCGACGGGCCATTTCGTGCCCGGGATGGGAAGGAAGCCCGGGATAATGGACCGCATTCACCTTCGGATGACCCGACAGGAAAGAGGACAGCGCCATCGCCTTCTCGGAATGGGCTTCCATGCGCAGGAAAAGGGTCTTGATTCCCCTCAGGAGAAGCCAGGCGTTGAAGGGAGACAGGGTGGCCCCCAGGAAGCTGCCCTCCCCCATCGCCAGGGATTTGATCCAGTCTGATTTCCCTGTCACAACGCCTCCCAGCAGGTCCCCATGGCCTCCCAGATACTTGGTCGCACTATGGATGACCAGATCCGCACCGGCCAACAGGGGAGTCTGAAGGGCGGGACTTGCGAAGGTGTTGTCCACCACAAGGACCGCCCCTTCCTGACGGCAGGCCCGGGAAAGCCGTTCGAGATCCAGGATGTCCATCGTCGGATTGGAGGGGGATTCGACGAAAACGCATCCGGCCTCATGATAGAGTCGGGAAACCAGGGACTCGAGCCAGTCCGTCTCCCTCGGATCGAACCAGTGGACAGGAACGCCCCACTGATTCAGGAATTTGTGGATGAACGCCCGGGTGCCGCTGTAAATGTAGCGCGGAAAGAACATTTTCCGGCCCTCCCGGGCAAGATGGATCAGGGTCGCGGAGATTGCTCCCATCCCGGAAGCGAAGGCCCTTGAAGCCTCTCCCCCTTCCAGCCGGGAGATCACCCCTTCGAATCGGGAGACAGTGGGATTCCCTCCCCTGGAATAGACATATCCGCTTTCATGCCCTCCCAGCACCTGGTCTACCGATTCCATATCCGGAAAGGTGAATGTGGAAGTCTGATAGAGAGGGGGATTCAATGCCCGAAACGGATCCGGCAGATGGACACCCCGAATGGCCACTGTTTCCATTGAAGAATATTCTGTCTGATCATTCGGATCTTTCACATGTCCTCCTAGCCTGTTCTGTCAGTAGCTGTCCACATTCCATCAGTTTTTGTTTATTGATTTTTTATCTTTTCAAAGATCAAATTCTATCCCATAATGTCCAGAGTGGCTTCATCGCCGAAGAATAACGATCCAATCCGGATCAAATCCCATTCACCGGGTGAACACAAGGGGGGTTCATGCCTAAGCAACACCGAACGGGAACACCGGGACGCTCCCCGGGACGGCCCAGAAAACAGACCAGCGCATTGCCCTCCCCATCGTCAAAAAGTCAGGATCGCTCCAATGAGGTCTCAAGGGAAATCCTCCGGGCGTTCCGCTACGGTCGCGCCCTTTCACTCCTGACCCTTGAAATCTCGTTTCCGAAGGGCACCTCCGACAGGGTGGCCTACAAGGGCTCGGATTCCCTCTCGGGATTCTTCGACCCCCATCTCAGAAACACCGATTTTAGCCTCCCCATGAGGGCGGGACAATTGATCCTCCTCCTTCCGGAGACTCCCGAAGAAGGAGCCGAGATCCTCGGGCGACGACTTCTCGACATTTATCTGAACACACCTGGACCCGCTTCGTCTGATCCGGTTCCTGCCGGACATTTCATCCGGCTCAACGCGGGGGTCAGCTCCATCGGAGTCGGAGGCCATACCGACAGCGACCTGGTGTCCACATCCCAGATGGCCGTTCGGGCAGCCATGATGTTTTCAGAACCCCTCATCTCCCTCAACGGTCTTTTGAACAAGCAGTTTTCCATTTATCGGTGGGTCAGTCTCTACGCAACCTTGTCCGATACCGAAATACTGGTTTTGTCCAGAGTCTTCGAGCGGGCCCTCAAGGAACCCTTCGGATTCATGAACAAACTTTCCAGCCAGATCGAACGCCTTACCGGCGAACTGGAACTCGACAGCGAAGACCGCGACGCCTTGGCATTCTGGATTTACGCAATGGACCTGCCAAAGTTTTCGAAAATGGACCAGCAGCAGCCTGTGGAAGACCCTCCGGAATACACTAGCAGAAGGAGAAAACTTCTTTTCCAGCGGGGTCTGGAACTGTTTGGGTACGGAAAGGACGCGGGAGGAAAAAGCCAGAAGTCTCGATGGAACTCCCCGCTTGCGCCGGGACTCTTTCAGGCCGCAATCCAGATCCGGGAGTTCTTCGAGCAATTTCCGGAAGGATCAAGGGACCAGTTCTACACCTTTATTCAGGAGTTGCACGAACGGGACTTTCCGTCCTCGGTGATCAGGCTGCTGGCAAAAACATCCCCGTCAGACTGGATTCCGTTCAGAGAAGAGATGAGATTCTGAACGTGACGTCCCCCTGATGGGCTCATAACGCACGGACCCGGGGATCGATCCACTCCCCGATCGCATCCCCCACCAGGGTCATTCCCACCAGGAATGCGGTATAGACCAGTGTTGTCCCCATGATCAGGGGGTAATCCCTGTTCATGACGGACAATACGAAAACCCGCCCGATCCCCGGAATCGCAAATAAAGACTCCACTACGAAGGAACCTGTCAGGAATGAGGCTGAAAGGGGACCCAGGATCGAAACCACCGCATTGAGGGAGGGCAGGACACCATGCCCGGCGAGAAGCCTCCAGCGAGAGATGCCCCTTCCCCTGGCCGCCAGAAAGAATGGACTCCGGAAGGTTTCGGACAGGCTTGTGGCAAAAATCCTGGCCAGATACCCGGCAGGAGCGATTGCCATCGCCAGAGAAGGGAGGACGACCGACGACCATCCGGTCCATAGTGCGGGGGGAAAAAGTCCGAGTTTTATGGAAAAGACTTCGATCAGGAGGGCGGCCAGCAGGAATGATGGCAAGGCCACCCAGATGGAGGACACCATTCGAAGCGCATTTGCGACAGGCTCGCGTGCGCGTGCCATCCAAAGCCCCAGACCCAATGCCAGGCACAAGGATTCCAGGAAGGCCGTCCCCCCCAGAACCATCGAAACTGGAAGGGCGCGTCCAATGACCTCGGAGACCGAAACTCCAGGGCTCTTGAAGGAACTCCCCCAGTCACCACTCGCGGTTTTCTTCAGGACTTCCCAGTACTGGACCGAGAGAGGCCTGTCCAGGTGGTAATAGGACAGGAGAGTCCTCATGATTTCCGGTGGAAGTTTGCGCTCTCCCTGGAACGGACTCCCGGGGGCCATGCGGGACAGGAAGAACGTCAGCGTGAAAACGGCCCATATCAGAAGGATGGAGGCCAGCAGGCGACGGAGGATCCTTTTCAACGGAGACCGGACTCCTCTCCCGCCCACTGGAACGCCAGGAGGGCCAGGATGATCATCAATGCCGGAAAAGCAAGGATCCAGGGGGTCAGGGGAAGCGCTTTCCAGCCTTCATTCACCAGGGTTCCCCAGCTAGAGGCGGGCGGTGAAAGGCCCAACCCCAGAAAACTCAGGGTCGACTCCCCCAGAATGCCCCCGGGGATCCGGAAAAGGAGGAGCACAAAAAGAACCGGAATGAGATTGGGAACAAAGTGCTTCAGGA
The DNA here is from genome assembly GCA_021785195.1 of Nitrospirota bacterium. GTDB lineage: Bacteria > Nitrospirota > Leptospirillia > Leptospirillales > Leptospirillaceae > JAJYGC01. The sequence goes on along the minus strand of JAJYGC010000005.1, from coordinate 31,320 downwards.
GAAGCCTCAGGGGTGTCGCCCCCAATGATCGTGCGGCTTCGAGGTAGGACTGTTCCCGGATTTTGAGCGTTTCGGCTCTCACCACCCGGGCCACTCCCATCCATCCACCGATGCTCAGGGCCACCACCACGGACAGGATGCCATGCCCCAGTACCAGCATGAGAATCGTTGCGATCAGAAGCTCCGGAAGAGCGTACCAGACTTCAAGAAGCCGCATCAGGACCGAATCAAAGACACCTCCGACATATCCGGACAAAAGCCCCCAGAACGCCCCCAGCACCGTCGAGAAGATCCCCACGGAAACACCGATCAAGAGGGAAACCACCGATCCTGAAATGAGACGGGAGAGGTTGTCCCGGCCCAAAAAATCACATCCCAGCAAATGTCCTGGGGTGCCAAGGGGAGCCAGGACCAAGTGGGTGTCCTGTCGGACGGGCTCCAATCCGGTCAGCCGTTCAGGCAGGATTGAGAGAACGACAAGGAACAGGAGAAACAGGATCCCGCCGACTCCTAGCATTTTTCGAATTTTTGAGGGAGCAGTGGGGCTCATTCATCCTGCCAAGAAAACGCGCGAAAAGGCGCGGGATCTTTCATATTGTCCAAAACGGTCGGGGCAAATGGGGTTAAAGCTGAACGATGGGGGTGGCCCGGATATACCTGAACCCGCCTGGACCACCCGAGAGACCTTTTTGATGCAACCCTCGATACAGGCCTTCGGCCCAGACTCCCCTTTGGCCCATCTGACGTTTTAACCAAGGGTCAGGAACAGGAAATAACCTTTTTGGCTCCCAAAATCCACCTGGCGGCCTCCCTGTCGCTGAGTGCCCGGTCTCCGGGAGGAACCCCGCGACCCAAGGCATCCCTCAAGAGGAGGAGCGCCCCCGGGAAACGGTCGGAAGGATTGTAGACCCCTTCGCCCCAAAGTAAAACAGAAACCGATCCCGGAGCTGATTTCTCCCGCGATTCGGACCAGGCCCGAACAATCCAGTCTGGGGGTGGGGAACTGCCCACAAGAAAAAGGGTTTCCATCAGGCCCCTTCCCGGCTCATGGCACTGAAGCCGATCACGATGTCCGCATTGCAAACCTTTTCGGAAATGGCCTTCGCGTCAATCAGGTGGAACACGGAGGGAAGGTCCCTGGAAAGCCCCATCCTCTCCAGGGCATCTTGATCGACATAAGTCCTGATTTCAAGATCCTGGAACAGCGGAAAAAACTCCAGAAGCTCCAGGGGCATTCCGATCTCCGATGGACGGAAGGTCGATACAGCCCGGACCGCCTTCCCTGTCAGAAGGACCTCCAGCCCAGGGTGGGAGACGGAAAAACCCAATGCCATCCGCATTCCCTCAAAGAATCTTATATGGGCTGCCGGAGACTCTTCAAGCAGGAACAGAACGCGTTTCGAACGGGACATGGATCTTCCTTACATGACGTGTCATGAACTTGGGCTATACAAATGGGAGGAAAAGATCGACCTCTTCGGCCAGCCTCCCGAGTTGGACCTGGGTTTCGAAGCGGACCCCATCGGGAAGCCGGTCTGAATGCATTCCCCTCGTTTCAGCCGTGGACTGACAGACAAGGACAGTCCCGCCTTTTTCGATGACCGGGTGAAGGGGAAAGCTCTGGGGATCCCTGGAAGAACGGGGGTACAGGCCCAGGACTGCATCGTCCATGATGAAGAGGGTCAGCCGGGCACCCTCTTCGAGAAGAGCCACTGACAGTTCTACGACCGAATGAAAGGCCGACCATTCCGGACTCTTCAGGAGAAGGATGCCGACATGCTTCTCAGGAGACTCCAACCACCGCCTCCGCCTCCAAGGGACGGACGAGACGTGACAACGCTTCGACCAGATGGGACAACCGTTCAGGAGTCACTTCGGGTACCCCGTCAAACTGGCGGGAAGCCATCACTCTTCCGTCCCAGAACAGAATCTGGTTGTATGAGGAAAAATCGGAGAGGGCCTGCCTGAACTCTGCCTTGTTCAGGAGGGAGGGAAGCGAAGCGCTGTCCGGAGAGCGAACATCGAAGGGAAATCCTTCCACCTCCACGACCGGACCCACTTCCTCCTCCAGCTTCTGGAGCTGTTCCGGTTTGGGTTTCCTAAATCCATCCTTCTGCAACAGGACAAAACGGAGAGGGCTTCTGAATTCCAGTTCCGCCACTAGATTGAGAACACTGACCGTATGGTTCTCCGATGTATGGAAGAAGACCTTGACCGATCGACCGTTCCAGGTCCCCTTGAGCCAAGGATAGGCGGCCACATGGTCCCGACTCGATTCCCCGTTCAGTTTTTGGGCAAACTCTTTAAAAAATGCAAAGATCTTCTGACGATTCAGAAACCCGTGCATGAAAAACGCGATCGCCACGACGGCAATCAAACCAAAAAAAGTCAATGGAATAAAGTTGATCATATTTTCATCCTAACACAAATGAAAGAGGGGGAAACAGGAGTTCAAGACGAAAAGGGCTGGCCCCCACACGGGTGAGCCAGCCCCTCAAAAACGATCCGTCAATATCCGTCAAACGGGGAGATCAGCTTTTACCCTTGTGAAGGATCATCCCCCCAACGCCAACAATCCATCCGGCATCCGGAACAGGAAACGCGACATTGTAAAGGTCCAGACCCGTTCCCGACTTGACAAAGGTCCAGTGGTTTCCACCATCCACCGTTTTCAAGACCATTCCCATCACACCAACGGCATACCCTGTCTTGGCATCCAGGAAAGCAACCGCGTGCAGATCATTCAGTTCCCGCTCGTCTCCCTCAACACCCCGTCCCATCAGACCACGGCCCAATCCGTTCTGGATTGTCCAGGTGTCACCACCATTGGCGGTAAACTGGATGACTCCATGTGTACCGACAGCCCACCCATTGTTCGCATCGGTAAAGAACACACCGTAGAGGTCCTTCGCGATGGAGTTGTTCTTTTTCTCCCAGGTCTGCCCACCATCCTTGGTCGCCAGCACCAGGCCGTCCTGGCCAACGGCCCAACCATATTTGGCATTCGATTTCAGGAAGAAAATATTCATGATCCATTGGGCGGAATCCGTTGAAACCCTGATCCAGGTTTCTCCTCCATTTGTCGTGTGGAGCAGCGTTCCGGCAAACCCTCCCACCCAACCTTCCTGGGCATTCAGGAATGTCACCGTGTACAGGTCGAACTTGACCCCGGAGTCCTGGGGCGTCCAGGTCTGTCCCCCATCACTGGTGGTCAGGATGGTTCCATTGTTTCCGGCAATCCATCCATGGGAAGAATCCACAAACGAAACGGATTGCAACCAGTGCGTCGTCCCGGATGTCTGGGCGACCCAGGTCTTGCCGGCATCGGACGTATGAACGATGACTCCGGACGCTCCGGTGATCCATCCTTCGGAGGGATTCACAAAAGACAGCCCATTGAACGGAATGCTGACTCCCAGGGTATCCCCGAAACTCCACCCGCCAGGTGCGGCAAACGCGTTCCGGGTTCCTGCCACCAGGGAAACCGAGCCAAACAGGATCAGGGTAAACAACCCGAGGAGAGACTGGAAAAACGAACGGCTAGATTGATTTCTATCGTGACTGGACTCTGAAGACACTGATCTCATACACCCCCCATGCCCAACTTTCCTAAATGCAAAGCGGGCGTTCTCTATAGCAATCAAACCAATTATGATATGCGGTCCGGTATGAGAGCGGCAATGCGCGCCTTCGGAAAAAACCGGGGCTCGCCGACCGTTCGTCGGGCTTCCCTTGCAAACTTACGGAGAAAGCCAGTCGGCCTTGCACTGAGGAATTGAGAGTAAATGACCCGGATTATAGGAACTGAAGGGAAAAAAGTCAACGCAAACCCTTTTCCCGGCCAAAACCATACGGAAACGGCCGGAGAACCGGGAGGTCACGAATCCAAAGATCCATTGCAGCAGAAAGGATTCCTTTTTGGTGGTCCGTTCGTTTCCGGCCACGGGGCAAACTGGGCCGGCAACGAACAGGACCGAATGGGGAGATCAGAAGTAGTATCGGAACCCGATATCGACATTCATCACACTTCCCAGAAATCCCAACCCAACTTGGGTTGTATTCCCGGGAGGCCCGTAGAAATTAAGACTCACAGGATTCCATTGCCCGTAGAGCGCCAGTTTCGGCATATCCTCCAGGGCGTGCTCCACACCCAGTCCAGCCGAGAGCTGGAACGCAAAGGAGGACTCGTTGCCTGAAATGAACCCCGGCATCAAGTCGAGATCCCCGTACAAAATGGTCCTGTGGGTTTCGACCAGCGCGACCATCGGCTCCAGATGGAGCGTTGTCAGGAATTCCGTGTTGGGACTGACTTCAGGAAACCCGAAGCCCAATCCGCCATCCAGACCAAAGGTCCTGTTGAACCAGTAACGGACCCCCACATAACCGACCGAAGTTTCCGTTGTCGCACCCGGGACAATCTCCACAGGCGCCCATGATAATCCGGCGCCCAGGCGGTGGATATCCGCATAGGTTGCAGAACCCCCTCCCGATGAACTGTCGCTACCCCCTCCCGAGCTGCTTCCAGAGGTCACCGGAACCACCTGGCTGTCATCCGCCCGGGACTCCCCGACCGACAAAAGGGATAAGGACACCACCGCACATAACGAGAGCGTCCACAAAGCGATTCTGGAACAACTCCTTCGACCTGACTGCATTTTGTCTCCTTACATTTAGTGTAACGTTCAATGGCGATGGACAACAAAAGATTGAAATCAATCCCACCCTCAATTTCAGAGCTGCCCCACTCCTGAATTTGCCCGATCATCAAAACAATCGGATAAGGACCTTCGGATCATCGCATTCTCCCTTATTCCTACCGGGAGCATCCATGACCGGAGTCCCAATTTGGGCGTGACCCCTGTCACACACCCTGTCAAGACCTGAAGTTGAAGACATCCTCAGGACGAATGTCCTCAATATGCGCAAAAACCCGGTCTGCATGAAAAAGTGCGGGAACGGGATAAGTGTGACCCACGGCAAAGGCTTTCATCCCGGCACTTTTTGCCGCTTCGACCCCCTGGACAGAATCTTCGATCACCAGGACATCGGACTCACGACCTGGGAAACCCGAGTTCTTCAGATGGGAAAACCCCAGGGAATATCCCTGGGGGTCGGGCTTTCCCCGTTCGGTGTCCTCGGCGCTGACAACGAACCGGAAGAGGTCAGACAGCCGGGCCAGCTCAAGCGTCCGTTCAATCTCCCCCCTCAATGCCCCTGAAACAATTCCGAGGGGAAGTTTCTCTGATAATGCCCGAATCAACGGGACCGCGCCCTTATAGAGAGGGAGCCCTTTCTCCAGCCTGAGGCGGTAAAGCTCAGCCTTTTCCCGGATCAGCTGCTCCAGCAACGAAATCGCAGGGGGCTCCCCCCGCGACAATGACCATGCCCCCTGGAAACATCCGCGATCATCCATGCCCAGGAACTCTGTCCAGTATCGATCCTCGTCCAGGAAAACCCCTCGTTGGGACAGCACCTCCTGAAACAACTCTAAATGAACTCGCTCATCGTCGATGATCACACCATTGAAATCAAAGAGCACTGCCAACACACCACCATTTACCATCTATTGTACCTTCTCTCCCAGAAAAACAAGACCACCCCCACCCATCCCTAAAACGGGATGACCTAGCACAACGGTCTTCCCATCGAAAACATCATACTCCACACAACGTTCTCCGGAATATCCACGGGCATTGGAATCGCGGATGGAGCGAAGACTGGTGGGTCTCCAAACACTCAGGTGATCAGGAGCATTCCTTCAAACTCGAAATCTTAAAGAACCTAAGGACTGAATCTTCATCCCATGCTGTTTTAACCGTGTCAATCCAAACATGGAAAGATTCATTGCCAGAAACCCGATGACAAAACCGGATCGAGAACTCTACTCAGCACATTCGGGAGGCCACTGAACCGTAAAAGGAATTGGTGAACATCCCATCACCATACCTATCGACAAAATCCAAGAGATGCCAGTTCAACTGGAATTGGAACGGCAGGACTGAAAAGCCTCCTCAAGATTTGTCCTGTCCTGGCATTTAGGTCCGTCCGACCGGTTTGTTGGTCTCCGCCATGAGGACGCCCATAATCCCGCTTGGCATACCGCGATCATTTGGCGCGCCAAAAAGGGCGGCCGATATGAAAAAAATGAAGGCGTTCTCGAAGGGGCTGACCAGGGGAGCAATCACACCTGGTCGGGACGACCTCTTCGGAAAAAGCATTTGTGGCAGGAAACAACAGACCCTGGTATTTCAACGGGTCGTTGACAGATTTGAGATCGGTTGTGAAAAAGAAAAATCTTCCCGCAACCCGGGCCAAGTTCATAATGATGGCCGCGGCACCGCAGACGACAGCCATCGCGATTCCGATTTCCATCCACCCACTATCCTGTTAGCAAGGATTTGAATATCCTTCCACCCAGTCTGGAAAGGCAGCGCACACTTCGCGCGGCTCGAAAGGTCTTGGATGGGCGGGAAGACAGCATTTTGCGCGATATCCATCCGGAACATTTCTCCACCTTGGATTCAGCGAGATACTCATGATGGGTTGGCCATGGAAGCAATGCCGGAACGAATCGACGAAGATTCGAAGTAGGAGAGGCCCTCATTTATCCCTGAACCATTTCCCTTGGAACCCTTTTCAGCAACGACGAGCCTCCGGGGGCTGTATTTCCACCGAATCAAAAAGGAAAGGCGTCGGAGTGGAAATACGACAGGGAACAGGCGGGTTACTGGCCGGCTCCTTCCTCACGCTGCAAGAGGCGCTGCAAATCCTCCATGATCAGAAATAAAATGGTACGGGTCTGTGGGACTCGGATCAAAATTGAAGTGTTCATAAAACCCCTGCGCCCTGTCGTCCTTGGCGTGGACAAGCACTGCGCGGATTCCGACGATCTCCGCCGCTGCCGTTATGCACAGAAGGGCATCTTTCAGAAGGGCCGTCCCCAGCCCCTTCCCTTGAAAGACCCTGTCGACCGCGAGACGCGCCAGAATCATGACCGGGACCGGATGGTGCGGAGCCCCTTTTTGCCCCGCGACGCTGCCACTTCATGTTCCACCGAGCCGACAGTCAGACTGTAGTACCCCACAACCTTCTATTCGCAGCAAAGAACATAGGTTTGTGCACTATTGGCTTGTTGGTTGGCTAGCGCATATCGCTTAAGGAATCTGTCGAGCCCTTCCGTCCCGCAGTCGAAGCTCGCTAGGTCGTGGTCTGCACGGAGTTTCTCGACCGTTCCAACCCCGCTCACTCAAGAACGCTGGGGGATTTAAGCAGCGCTTCCAGCCGGGGCTTTGATTTCGTCGGAGCATCGAGTGCCGTCTGGAACGCTTTCCATCGTTTTTCATCCACAAGGAAGAACTGGCGATCGGCCAAGGTTTCGGCAGCTGCCATCAGGCCTCTTTCGAGTACGAATTCGCTTACGGTCTTATGCTTTTCAAATGCGGCGCTCTGCAAAAGCGTTTTTGCGGCCAGCGACAGCCGCAGATCGATACGCTCCCCCTTTGGAAGGGCTTTTCGGCGATCATCGAAGAGCTTGGTGGGCTTTGTTTTAGTGTTAGGTTGACTGGCCATTGGCGACCTCATTATGTTCAATAATCCATACAATCCATAAATTGTTCGAAAAAGTATCATGCGTACAATGTCAGTACATATAGAGACTTCAAATTGTGCGGGGTCCCCCGAACCAATCCCGCAGGGTTCTGCTCGGGGAACCCCGTTTTCCCTTAAAGCCTTCTTCCACACATCTCGCGATTCACTCATCATTTTGTATAACGTCTTCCCTAATTTACCATTGATCTCTACCGTCTCAGGACATGGCCCTTTTCCTTGATCCGGGGAAAGAGTATGATGTGGACATTGGTTTTTCCCAACGGCTTTCTCCACTCTGATCGACTCAGCACCCCTCAGGACGGAGCAGTTGGAAATCCCGGGCAATGTTGTTCTGACCGTCGAAACCAATGCTGTCCGGTGGAACACCGTCCCCGGCGGCCTTCATCCGAAATCCGATTTTCCCTTGGTTTCCGGAAAAACAGGACTGCCGGGCGTGGAACCCATACTGGCATCTCCTTGCCCATATTATTACAAGGAGCCTCAGTGATCCTTCCCTATCGAAACACCTACCCCACCATCGACCCGACCGCATGGATCGCCCCTTCCGCAGAGGTCATCGGGGACGTGACGATCGGGGCCGAATCAAGCATCTGGTTCCAGAGCGTCGTTCGGGGTGACGTCCACTGGATCCGGATCGGAAACCGGACAAACATTCAGGACCTGACCATTTGTCACGTAACCCGACAAACCCATCCCCTCGTCATCGGAGACGATGTCACCGTTGGCCACAGAGTGATCCTCCACGGGTGCACGCTGGGAAACAGAATCCTCGTCGGGATGGGATCCATCATCATGGACGCTTCCGTCATCGGGGATGACGTCATCATCGGTGCAGGCTCCCTTGTGACCGAACAGACAGTGATCGAACCAGGAACCCTGGCGCTTGGCAGCCCGGCACGCATCAAAAGGAAGCTAACTTTGGACGAACGGGAGTGGCTCAAGCGTTCGGCGGCCAATTACACCTCCTATCGGCTCGAATATCAAAAAACGAATCCGTTATCGCCCAATTTCCTGGAGTGACCCCATTGAACCTCCCGGTTCTGCCCATCATGAAACCCTCAGATGACCCCTTCGAGAAGAATCATATCCGCATCCAGGCCCTGATGGTCCTGATCGTCGGGATCCTCATTGTTTGCCTGATGGGAGCCTTCGCGGTCTGGGACAATCTCTTGGTCAGGAAGAACGTGATCGGAACACTTCGGAACGAAGGTCGCCTCCTCGGGCAGGAGTTCGCATTCGGGGTGGACATGCGCCACGAAGCGGATCGTTTTGTGGGAGGATCCGAAGAGGAGCTGAAACGCTCCCCTGACGCCCTTGCCAAAGAAGTCGCTTCACTCAGGAGGGAAATGCGGGCTGTCATGACCATCCGGCACAATGTGACCCGGATCGACCTCATGACCCGCCATGAAGGGCTGCCCCGGCTCGTGACCAGCACAAGCTCCCCATTGTCCCGGGACGAGGTGGAGACCCATATGGCGGTCCATTCCGGACTGACAAAATGGTCCAGCATCCTGGAGCACCAGAACGGAAAAGAATCCCTTTACGTGGTCGTCCCGTTTTACCACCAGAGCAAACGGCTTGGGACAGTCGGGATCCGGATCTCACTCTATGAAGCCAATATTCTGGTCCGAAGGGAACTCGAACGGACGCTCATCCTCCTCTTCCTGGGGTTCCTCCTTTTGGCCGCCATCCTGTCGTTTGTCATCCGACGACTGATCCTGAATCCGGTTTACCAGATTTCAGAGGCGATGTCCCGGGTTGGAGAGGGCAATCTTGAGGTGGACCTTCACCTGAAAGGATCCAGGGAAGTCGACGACCTTGCCCAATCGTTCAACACGATGGTCCGGATGCTTTCGGACAGGACCCGGGAAAACGAACTCCTTCTCACCCAGGTCAAGGAACTGAACAATTCCCTGACCCAACGGGTCAGGGAGGCCACACAGGAGTTGCTTCTCAAGAACGAATCGCTTGAATTGGCGGGTCGGGAAATGTTTTTTCTGCAAAGAAAGCTTTCAGAAATGGAACGGATGGCCGCCATCGGAGAAGGTCTGGCCATCGTCGCCCATGAACTGGGCAACCCGCTCCACTCCATTTCCGGCCATATAGAGCTGGCGCTCGAAGAAACCCCACTGCCGCTCTCGGTGTCCCAGCATCTGAAAATCGTGCAGGGCCAACTCGACCGGATGATCAATGTCATCCGTAAACTTCTCATGATGAGCCGAAGGGAACGAACCCGCTCCGAGCCCGTTTCCGTTTCCCACCTGGTCTCCGACATGCTCCAGCTCATGTCTCCGAGACTCGAACGGTCCGGCATTACCGTGGACACGGTCTATCCGGACCCTTGCCCGAAGATCGATACCGATCTCGAAGGGCTCCAGAGCATTCTGATCAATTTCCTTGAAAACGCGCTCGATGCTACCGGGCCGGGCGGAAAGATCAGCATCCATTGCCTTCAGGAAGAAGGAAACTTTCTGGACATGCACATTCAGGACAGCGGTCCGGGAATCCCTGCGAATGTCCGGGAACAGATCTTTGAGCCGTTTTTTACCACAAAACCCCACGGAACAGGTCTTGGACTTGCGATATGCCGTAAAATCATTGATGATCTTGGGGGGGAAGTCCGTTTGGGCAATGGAACAGGTGGACATTTCATTCTCAGAATCCCGTTGACCAGAACGGTCGCAAAACCAGTTCGTCCTGAACGAACTGCCAGAAAAAGATAGTCCGGACCTCGAAGGCCTGTCGTTCCCCGAACACTGACTGCCGATCTTCGAAGTCTGGTCCAAATTGATGGCAACCATGTTGACCGTCGTTTCCAGGACCGCTCCACCTCGGTCGACCCCACTGGAGATTGGCCCACGTCTCATCCCGTACCAGGGCCTCCCTGACCACTCAGGAATGGAAGGGCAACGACCGGAATCCCGATTGAATCTGGCTGCTCCGGTTTCTCTTGAACAGTATCTATGATTATGGTAGGTTCCTTTATGGCTGTTGCCCTGAAAGATATGGCCTTTTCTGCCGTGAGAGGTGGAAAGAGGCGCGTTCTTGTTGTCGAAGACGACGGTGTCGCACTCGACCTTCTGGAAGAAATCCTCAAAAGGGGCGGGTTTCTTGTGTCTGTCGCACAGTCCTATGAAGAGGCTCTTCACCGTTTGACGTCGGACAGAATCTCCCTCATCCTCACTGACCTCAAAATGCCTGGAAAAACAGGAATGGACCTCCTGAGATCCGTCAAGGACCTATACCCTGACCTTCCGGTCATTCTGCTCACTGCATTCGGCGACGAACATCTCTGGGTGGAAGCCCTTTCCTCCGGGGCTGCGGACCTTATTCCCAAACCATTTAAAAAGCAGGAAATCCTGGAAGTGGTAACACGGACGCTCGATCGTTCCGGCTCGCCCTGATTCCGTTCGGAAACGGAATCAAACAACCTACGCTCAGCAAGCCTGCCGCATATAATAAGGAGATCGGTTTTTATGAAAAGTTCGATCCGCAAAGTCCTTTCACTGGGAGCCATCGGCCTGGCCGGACTGATTGCCGGGCTCACGCTCGCATCACACCTCAACTGGATCGGCAATACCATTGCCAAACCCGGAAAATCGGACCCTCCCTCCATCTCCCAGAAGGACATCGAGCCCGGTCTCGCCCTCCAGAAGGCATTCGTCACTGTCTCCAATGCCGTGATCCCCTCCGTCGTAAACATTTCGACGACTTCGCTGATCACCACCCATCCGAATCCCATTTTCAACGATCCGTTCTTCCGGCAGTTTTTTGGAGCCCCATTCAACCACGGAGGAGGCGAAGCCCCCCAGAAACACGTCGAGCGGAGTCTCGGATCCGGATTCATCATCTCCAGTGACGGTTACATCGTGACCAATTACCATGTCATCAAGCATGCCACCAAGGTGACGGTCGTGCTTTCCGACAAGTCCAGCTACCGGGCCACGGTAATCGGGAAGGATCCCATGACGGATGTCGCCGTCATCAAAATCCACCCGAAACACTCCCTTCCGGTCATTCAGTGGGGATCCTCCCGTTCGGTGTCTGTCGGAACCATCGTACTCGCAATGGGGTCCCCGTTTGGACTGACCCAGTCGGTCACGATGGGGATCGTTTCCGCCCTGAAGCGCAGCAACATGGGAATCGAGCAATACGAAAACTTCATTCAGACCGATGCTGCCATCAACCCCGGGAACTCGGGGGGCCCCCTCGTCAACCTCGAGGGTGAGGTCATCGGAATGAATACCGCAATCTACACCACGAACGGTGGGTACGAAGGCATCGGATTTGCCATTCCTGTCGACATGGTCAAGCGCGAGCTGAAAGACTTGATGACCAAGGGCAAAGTCGTGCGGGGATGGTTGGGGGTCTCCATCCAGAATGTCACCCCCGTCATTGCCAAGCAGTTTCATCTTCCAGGACATACGGGCGTCCTCGTCAGTGATGTTCTTCCCAACAGTCCCGCATCGAAGGCGGGAATGAAGCGGGGGGATGTCATCCTCGGCTTGAATGGGCAGGATGTCATGGATGCCAACGACCTTCGTCTGAGGGTTTCCCAGATCCTTCCGGGAAACGATGCGGAACTTTCCATCATCCGCAACGGGGACAGAAAATCCCTGACCGTCAGGGTCGGTGAGCTTCCGGAAAAACTTTCCATGATGGGTGGACAGTCTCCGGTTCCGGGCAACACCCATTTCGACAATGTCCTGAACGGAATCGATGTGACCAACCTGGATAATGGCATCAGGGGACAGTTGAACATCCCGGACTCCATTTCCGGGGTCATCATCCAGGCGATCGCCCCTGGAAGCCAGGCGGAGGCAAGCGGTCTCAAGAGGGGTGACATCATCGAAGAAATCGACCGTCATCCTGTCCGGGACGTCCGTTCGTACATCAATGCTGCCCGCCACATCGGCAAGAGGGAAAACGTCCTCCTGACAATTGTCCGCAACGGTCGACACAGTTATGTCTCATTATCTCCCTGACAAGCACACCGGAATCCAGTCTCCCGAACACCCCTGGCCCTGCGTGCTGGGGGTGGATCCCGGGTTGGCCGCCACAGGATTTGCCGTTCTGGGGGGACCGTCACTCGACCGGCTGAAAATCCTTCAACAGGGCACCATCCGCACATCCTCGTCCCTTCCGGTCTCCAGACGGATCGGGGAAATCCATGGTCATCTCTTCCAGATCCTGGAACGTTTTTCCTGTTCGGGAATTTCCCTGGAAGACCATTTCAGCCGAAAAGCATCACCCCATGCCGGACTGATGCTGGGCCCGGTCGTGGGAATCGTGGCCCTTCTGGCAGATCGTTTCGGACTCCCCCTGGTGACCATTCCCCCCCGTGAGCTCAAACACCGGATTACCGGGTTCGGAGGCGCCTCCAAGGAAGCCGTGCAGAGATCCCTGTCCGTCTGGCTGGGACCTTCCCTCCGGGTCGCATCCACCCACGAAGGTGATGCCCTGGGGCTGGCATTTCTGGGATATTCCCGAATGGTTCCCAAATGATCGCGAGGCTCTGGGGCACCATCCATGACTGGGAAGAGGAATCCGTCATCCTGAGGGTGCGGGATATCGGGTACAGGGTTCACCTGTCCCCGTATTCTCACCAGATCCTTCGTAGCCGGCCCGACCCCGGGGAGATCACCGTCTGGATCCAGCATTTCTGGAATGAACACCTGGAAGCGCCCATTCTGGTGGGTTTTCTGGGTCCCGACGAACAAACCCTTTTCAACCAGCTCAGGAAAGTTCCGGGACTGGGTCCCCTTTCGGCCCTTCGCCTCTTGGCGTTGCCCGTTGGAGAGTTTCTCGGGCTGATCAGGGACAATGACGCGGCCCGACTGAAATCCCTCAAAGGGGTCGGAGAAAAAACGGCCCGAAAAATCCTGGCCGAATTGCGCGGATCCCTGGATAAGATGGAAGACCTTTTTCCGCCATCGCTCCAGACGAATCCGACCCCCCTTTCTCCCGACGAGACAGCCACGTCGACAACGATCGCACAGACCGTCAAGGATGTCCTGATCCGCCAGTTTGGCCACCCTCCGGCAGAGGCCCAGCGGCTTGTCATGGAAGCGCTCAGGAGAAATCCGGCATTGACGAAAACCGAAGATCTGTTCCAGGAGGTTTACCGGGTTGGACCCGAATGAATTGAATCTTCTGTCCGGAGATCCCCTTCCGGAAGAATTGCCAGACACCAATCTGCTCAGGCCCCAGACCTTTGACCAGTATGTCGGCCAGGGGGAGGTCATCGAGAGTCTCAAGGTTGCGATACAAGCTGCGCTCCTGAGACAGGAGGCCATGGACCATGTCCTGCTTCATGGCCCCCCCGGCCTGGGAAAGACCACCCTTGCATCGCTGATCGCCCGGGCGCTGGGCGTCCCTTTTCTTTCATCTTCCGGACCCGCCCTTGAAAAAGGGGGAGACCTTGTCGGCATTCTGACACGCGTGTCTCCCGGGACACTGCTCTTCATCGACGAGATCCACCGTCTGCCCCGACCTGTCGAGGAAATCCTTTATTCCGCCATGGAAGACTTTTCCATCGATGTCATTTTCGACCGGGGATCCTCCGCGAGAACCTTCCGGCACAGGATCTCCCCTTTTACCCTCGTGGGAGCGACAACCAGGGCAGGGCTCCTTTCCGCCCCCCTGCGAGATCGGTTTGGAATTCAAAGGGATCTGGAATTCTATACCCCGGAGGACCTTTCCCTGATCCTCCTCCGATCGGCGGGACTGCTCGATGTCGACCTCACCCAGGAGGGCTCGCTGGAGATCGGAAGGCGGTCCAGGGGCACGCCCAGAATCGCCAACCGGCTGCTGAAACGGGTCCGGGATTTTGTCCAGGTGCACGCCCATGGGGAGATCACCCAGGAGTTGGCCCGTCAGGCCTTGCGGCTGGAAGGGATCGATGACAGGGGGCTCAACAGGATCGACCGGAAGTTCATCGAGACGGTTCGGACCGTATACAACGGGGGCCCTGTCGGGATCGAGGCCATGGCGGCGACCCTCCAGATGGACCCGGACACCCTGATCGATGTCGTGGAACCCTATCTTCTGAAGGAAGGGTACCTTGCCCGAACCCCTTCGGGACGAAAGCTGACCTCTTCGGGTTGGGGGATTGATTTTGAATTGGCCGGGAACCCGTCGACCTAGGAAGAGGGATGGGACCCCGGTGTCCTGAACTCATACGTGACACCGAATACGACAGGAAACGTCCACATAGGCCCGCTTGAGAGGAAGGAGGCGCTGGAAGACAGTCCCCTAGTGGAAATGGGACTGTCCGTATAAGCCAGAACGGCCTCTCCATAAATCGAGACCCGATCGGTCATCCGGTACAGGACCCCTCCCCCGGCATCGACGTTGAATGAAGCCGTCCCGGCATTCCCTGAGTTTGTGGAAATGCTGTTGAACGATGGGCCCAGATCGGTCGCGAAATAGGGAATGATTTTCCGTTCCCCACTTCTGGGATCCCAGAGGGGTATGGTCGCCCCCACCGTGAGGGGCATGGCCGAAAGGCCCGGGAAGCCCCGGTTCCCGGCATAGGTCTCGTATCCGACCGAGAAACGGAGTCCCAGGTGGGGAAGGACGTAGGATCCCCACCGGACGTGGAACATCATCCCGGTATTCTCGAGGTTCAGGAGATTGCTGCTCGGAATCGACTGACCATTGAGGGTTCCGGATACCGAACCGGCCAAAAGGAATGAAGGTCCTCCGTCAAAAGACACGCTCTGCCAACTGAACGGCTGGTCGGCATGGGCCTCCTGGAATCCTCCCAGGAGAACCACCAGGAGGGGAACGAGCCGGAAGAGGAACGTCCGGATGCGGGACTCCGGAAGAAGAGGCCGGGAGTGGTGGTCACTTTGAGTGGTCGGCATGTCGGCTCCAGACTGAAAAGGGGTTCCAATGGCAAGTCGAAATTCTGGTATAGTCTGAATCCTACCTGATGAATCGAAGCGGGTAAAGAGGACTGTTGCCGCTTGAACCAGCCGAAAGGGCCAAACGGAGATGAGTGTCGGAAATCTGATCTGGATTTTTTTCCTGTTGACCATGATGCAGCCGGTCCTCTCCCGGAAACTTCTTGAGCTGGCCCGGCAGAGGGCCCTCAGGAATCTCGAGACGGCCAGGGGAACCAAGGTCATCGCCATGGTCCATCGTCAGGAAACCATGAGTTTCTTTGGATTTCCGGTCCTCCGATACATCAACATCGAGGACTCCGAAGAAATCCTTCGGGCCATCAAGATGACTGAACCGGATACCCCCATAGACCTGATTCTCCATACCCCAGGAGGACTTGTCCTCGCGTCGACGCAGATCGCCCACGCCCTTTCCAACAGGAAGGCCCCGGTCACCGTATTCGTGCCCCATTTTGCCATGTCGGGGGGAACGCTGATCGCCCTGTCGGCAAGCCAGATCGTCATGGATGAAAATGCCGTTCTTGGACCGGTCGACCCCCAGATCGGAGAGTTTCCCGCGGCCTCGATCCTGCGGGTGATCGAACAGAAGAACCGCAACGATATCGACGACAAAACCCTCATCCTGGCGGATGTCGCCGAAAAGGCCATCGTGCAGCTGACCCATTCGATCGAACGCCTTCTCAAAAAAAGGATGGATCCGGAAAAAGCCAACGAACTCGCCAGCATTCTCGCAAGCGGCCATTTTACCCACGACTATCCGCTGACCTATGAAGAACTGAAAACCTTCAACCTCCCCGTTTCAACAAATGTTCCTGAGGATGTCTATCTGTTCATGAGGCTCTTCCCTCAGGCCAAGCAAACGGTTCCTTCCGTCAGCTACATCCCGTTTCCGACACCTCCAGGACGCTCCCGGGAGGGTCGATGACAGCAGATACCGGAAGACTGTCCTTTCTGTCTGTCATCCGCTCTCCTTTCGTAGTCTTTCATGACCGATCCAAGAGGACATTCCCATATCTTGCTGGAGTGGGACAATGCTATTTTGTGACCACACAAGATTCAATGCCTCCTTTCCCGGCTTGCATCGAAGAGTTATAATGAAAAGACGTGCTTGCCGGAAGGATCCCCCTTCAATGCCCCTGGCATGGAACAATCCATGGCCGCCTTCAGTGTTTTTTGGCATTCCTGGTTCTTCCCGCGGGAACACGCAGACCTTCGAAACCTCAATCGTTTGATCAACCGGAAAGGAATTAAAATATGGTCGTCGTCGCAAACCGCATCCGGGTCGCTCCGGGTTTTGAAAAAGAATTCGAGGAACGGTTCAGAAACCGGAAGGGCCTTGTTGAAAACTCCCCCGGATTCATCCGGAACATGATTCTTCGTCCGGTCGACAGCGAATACTATTCTGTCATGACGTTCTGGGAAACCATGGATGCATTCGTGGCCTGGACCAAGTCCGATTCTTTCAAGGAAGCCCATTCAGGACCCCGACCTCCCAAGGAAATGTTTTCCGGACCCAATGTCCTCGAAATCCACGAGACCGTGTCCGATACGGAAGAAAAGGGCAAATGAAAGGACTTCTTCTTCTCTCCGGGGGTCTGGATTCTTCCTTGGCCGGACGCATCGTCTTGGATATGGGAGTCGATCTGGTCGCCCTTCATCTGGAAAGCCCGTTCGGCTGCGACAACAACCCCGAACGGATGGCCCAGGAACTGGGAATCCCCCTGATCCGGAAACCCAAGGGGGATCGCTTCATCGATGTCCTGAGGGAACCTGAGTTCGGATACGGCTCTGTGGCAAATCCCTGCATCGATTGCCGGATCCTGATGTTTCAGCTGGGGCAGGAGGTCATGGATGAAGTGGGTGCCACCTTTCTTGTCACCGGTGAGGTGGCCGGGCAAAGACCGATGAGCCAGAAAAAGGAAACGCTGTTTCTGATCGACAGGGAAGCCGGCATGGAGGGGAAGATCTTAAGGCCCCTCTCCGCCCGGCTCCTTCCCGAAACCTTTCCCGAACAGGAAGGATGGGTCGACCGCAACCGTCTCTTTGGCTGGGCGGGCCGTTCCAGAAAGCCCCAACTCGAACTGGCGAAACAATTCGGTTTCTCCTTCACGCCCAGTCCGGCCGGCGGGTGCCTGCTCACCGACTCGAACTTCAAGGAGCGTCTGGGAGATTTCATCCGGATTGACCAGGAACGCCCATCGGAGGTCGCTCCCCTGATCCGGTTCGGTCGACACTTCCGGTTTGGCGAGACCTGGGTCATCGTGGGTAGGGATGCCCAGGACAACCAGACCCTTGAAGGACTGATTCGCGGCCGGGGCATGGGATTTCACCCGGAAGGCTTTACGGGACCGGGGGTCTTCTTTCCGGAACCGTGTCCCCCGGACATGGAAACCATTGCGTTCGGAGCGTTCCATGTGTTCGGGAAACGGGTGCCCGAAGGTCCCCTTCCCTTGCGCGCCATCATGGGAGACAGTGATTATCCCGTTACGTTCCATGACCCCCAACCGGAATCTCCCTACCGGAATTCCGTTTATTGGAACGCCCATTGGAGACACTGAAAACACTTTACGCCCTCCACGACCGTTCCTATCAGGACAACCGGTACGTTTACCCGGTCCTCTCCCGGCGCGCCGGGGGGATCTCGGTCGGAATCAACCTGAATCCGGACAAGGGGTGCAATTTCGATTGCGTCTACTGTCAGGTGGATCGGACCCCCTCCGGAATGGTTGGCATCGATCCCCTCCATCGCCCCACGGACATTCCCCTCCTGCTGGAAGAACTGAACCACCTCACGGAAGAGATCTCCTCAGGCGCCCTCTTTTCCCGCGCTCCCTTCGAAGGAGTTCCCGAGAATCTGAGGAAGATGGCCGACATTGCCCTTTCCGGAGATGGGGAGCCCACGATGGTTCCCGAATTTCTCCCGGTTCTGGATGCCCTTCTGGAACACCGATCCCGCAAAACGGATCTCCTCGGCATCCCGATCCGGCTGATCACCAATGGAACCGGACTCTTTCGCCATTCGACCCGTCGGGCCCTTGGGAAGCGCTTCTTTCCCGGGGGAGCCCCCACCTCCCACAATGACGAGGTCTGGTTCAAGATCGATGCCGCAGACCCGGAAAGCTTCCGGCGAATTGACCAGAGTTCCATTCCCTTTGACCGATACTGGTCTTCCGTGACCGAAACGCTGCTGGAATTGCCGGTGACGATCCAGACCATGGTGTGCGAAATTCGGAACCCGAGGTCTCCGTTCGATCCCCTGGGAGAATGGAGAAGCCAGATGGCGGAACACATCCGGAACCTTCTCGATCAAGGGGCCCCCATCCGGGAATGGCATCTCTACACCGTCGCCCGAAAGACCCCGGATCCCTCCGTTCTTCCGCTCTCCCCTGAGGGCATGGATTGTCTTCGACAATTTTTTCAGAAAAAGGTCGCGCTTCCCATCCGGGTGTTCTCCTGACCCACGCTGGAATCCTCTTCCAACGGGCCGCTTCGATCACCCTTCCCGTCAGGTGATCTTGCGCCCGATCGTTTCGGGTGGTTCCGATTGTTCATGCATGAAGATCTGAAAAGCCCGGTGAGACGAATGCCTGAGGGTATTGCGGAACGCCATGAACGATTGTTCAAGGCAGAGTCCGAAAAAAATTCAAATCGCAAGATCCATTTGTCTTCCGCCCCTTCCCTGGGGTCAGCCCTCTTTTGTCTTCAACTCCGCAATGCGAACCCCCTTCCTGCCGAGCCCCTTGCCCTCCGGCCGGGCGATCCCTGTCCTCAGATATTCAGGAGGATCAGGGATTCAGGAACCATCCTTCCCCTCAGAACCTGGATCGTGTCCTCGACCATTTCCTTCATCCCGCACAGGTACACCACCGTCTGGTGAAGGGGATCCGAGGAGCTCCGCAGGATCTCCTGGACAAAACCCGAATGGCTGTCCCACGTTTCATTGGGAAAGGTCACCGCAATATGGACGGTTGCCCCCTGTTGGTGCCATTTGGACATCTCCTCCCCGAAGTAGATGTGATTCGGGGTCAACGTCCCGAAATACACCTCGATCCGGTTGAAATCCGAACGGCGCTCCAGAGCGGTCAGCAATGTGGAACGAAGCGGTGCGATCGCGGTTCCGACCCCCACAAACAACAGGTTCATCCCGACATAAGGGTCCAGCGGGAATCCTTTTCCGAGAGGGCCCTTGACCCTGACAGGATCCCCCACCGTCTTTTTGAACAGATTCCCCGTAAAGGGATTGGCGTTCTTCACCAGAATCTCGAAGCGGTCCGTTCGAAGGGGGGGAGAGGCCACCGCGAAATAGGACGAGTTGCCGTTTTCATCGTGCAAGGAGATGAACTGTCCCTGATGGAACAAAAACGGGTCTCCCCCACAATCGATCTCGAAGAGCCGAACATTCTCTTCAAACGGAACAATCCGGGAAATTGAATAATTTTTTAGTCCATTTTCCGACACATCCACCTCATCCGATGTTTGTAGTGTTGGGCATTATCGCCATTTTCAGTCAATCATGCTCCATTAGGTGACCGATTCCGGTTCCGTCCGACGCCCCGTTTCGGCCCGGGGGTTGCCACCCTTGAGCCCGTTCAGTCAGAACAGGAATCCAAACTGAACCGGAATATAAAAAAAGGTCTGGCCATTCGTCTGGGGGAGAGACCGGTAGAACGTATTGATGACCAGCGCGCATTTCACTTCCAGAAAAACAGCAAGGCCGCCCGATACCGGAAGATTTCCCCCGATTCCGAAATCGATGTAGGGGTTCACCGATGAAAAAGTCTGATTGGTCTGGATCGCCGGGAAAATGCCCGCATCCAGGACCCCGTATCCATAGAATCTTTTCTGTGCCGAACCCAGACCCGGGGGTACATATTCCATTCCAAACGTCACCGGAATCGCCTCAAGGGAACTATTGCTGTTTACCGAAGCCCCCGGGAACAGGATCCACTGGACTCCCCCCCTCAGCTTGAAATCAGGCAGGACCCAATCTCCAATCGTCCACCCAAAACCGTACCCGGTGCCCAAATCCCGATCCACTGTTCCGGTTGTCCCCAATGTTGGAGCCGCTTCTCCGAAAAACTGCTCCTCAATCGCCCAGGCCTCTTTTTGACTCACGGCACAAAAAAATATTCCGATCACCCAGAACATCAGCACTACGAAGGCTTTTTTCACTTCTTCCGGCTTTCCTGTTTCATTTTTTGACCTTGTTCTCCAAACCCTGTCTATGAAAAAATGGACCCATTGCTCGCGTTCGTCTGCCATTTCACTTGGGGGTGACCATTCGGGTGCTCTGGCCATTTTACCCTATGTTGGGTTCTCTATCCATCATTACTGGCCAACCACCGCCAATTCTTTGGTCAACTTCCCTCACCCCTGTTTCAGCCATATTTTTCGGGAGGCACCCTATTTGAAAATTGACTCTCGTCCATTTCGTTTCATTCTGCTGACGGTTCTAGGCGTTTTTTCCCTGACCTCCTGTACATCGTCGTTTTACTCCGCCAAACCGGTTCCGGTTTCCCTTCCGTCCCAGTTGCCCACCAAATCCAGTCTTCCCAACATGGCCATCCAGGTCGGGATCGATCCTTACAACAATCCCGAGCGGATCCATTCTCTCTTCGGACATAACGGGCTCTGGAGAAAGCATATCCTGGCCCTTCAAATTTCCCTGCTCTCCTCCGATAAAAATCCTGCGGACTTTCTGGTGGACTCCGCCTATGTGTCCGTCGACGGCCATTATTATCCATCGATCGTTCCCAATGAAGTCTTCGACATCTCCTGGCAAGCCAAACACCCCTATATTCTGGTCAAGGAAACCCTTTACTATACGGGGCTCATTTTATTCACCGTCGCCACGCTCGGACTGGGTTCCGTCATCTGGGTCCTTCCGTCTCCCTTTTCCCAGCCTTCACCCCAAAATGACCCGTTCGGCCGGGATCTGAACTACAAGGCCTTCACCAAGAACGTCACCCTCCAGAATGGATCCTTGAGGGGGGGATTTCTCTTTTTTCCCCTTCCGGCCGAAAACATGAACCTCAAGAACGCCCAGTTGGTCCTCCACTTCACGCAAAAAACACCGTCTCCGATCGAGAGGACGGTCACCCTCCCGCTGACTCCCGGGGTGCATTTGAACAGCAATATCCTGAAGGACTGGATCAACGGATTTTTGCAATAATTGACTTCGACAACAGGGAACACTGAGACAGGAAAGCACCCATCCATTTGGTGTTCCTGAATGGGGTTGTAACGGGGGAGTCCCCGGTTAGGGGGTGATGCAGGGGGGCCCAGGGCACTTCACCTGATTGGACGGTTACTCTTTCCGATATCCTTAAGGTATTGGGTTGCAACCATTGACTGGGACAATCCACAGATTTCCCTAAAATGATGGCTGCAATCCCGACCTGGCCGAACCTTCCGAACATTTAAACTCATGGCGTGCGGCATAACCAAATATGGAAGAAGGGCAAGACCTGACTTCAATCCAGGACATTGCACAAGTTTTATATCAACCAAAATCAGAGAAGAATCAGGATGGCCGGATCCTCAGAAGAGGGGGATCCTGATCGTCTGGAAGAGGATCCCTGTTACCCCCTCCGAACCATCTTGATTTGATGAGAAAAAACTCAGTGTTTGCGGAACAGTTTTTCATACGAGAAAACATCCAGGATATCCTGTCGGCTCATGACATCCCAGTATGGAGGCATTCCTTTTCTTCCCCGGCGAATCACGTGAATCAAAAACGCGTCGGTTTTACCCTTCCAGAAATTGGGATCCGAAAAGTTCGCGGGGGTCCCGATAATCGCCGGTGCCGCCCAACCCTTTCCATTTCCTTTCACACCGTGGCACTGGATGCAATACGACTGGTAAATTTCCTTGCCATGGACAGGATCTCCAGGGGTCAGGGCCCATCCATTCGAAAAATCAAGAACCCCGATCAAAAGAGCAACCAGAATTCCCAGTCTCCACCTCAAAAATTGAATTCTGCTGACTTTTCCGATACCCGTCACACCCGCACTCCTTCCATTTCAAAGACTCATTCGTCACACAAACGGCACCACCATACTCTTATAAAAACTCTTGTCGTCTGGTCAATTTTGAAAAATCTAAAAACCAAACATGTCTCCCAACGCCCATTCACAAAACAACCCAAAAAAAGGGGGACGGCCGAAACCGTCCCCCCGTGAAAACGTGTTCAACTATACTTTAGTACGCGAAGTCGAGCCCAACGGTGAAGTTGTTGGCTTCGACATTGTAGAAATTCCCGCTGGAGAATGGGGATGTTACAGAAGTTCCAGACCCGAATCCTTCCATAGCAGTTCCGCTCGTGGTAGCAATGGATCCCACCCCGAAGTTCATCATCCACTGCCATGAAGCGAACAGGGAGATGTCGGCCCGGTCGGAACCCCACAGCCAGTAACGGTCCGTCACGTCAAACTCCAGGACGTTGTTGAAGTTCCCCGGAAGCTGCTGATTCACGTTTGCGAACTGGGGCTGGGACATCATGTTCAACTGATTGTAGGTAAAAATAAGCATGTTCGAATTGGTCCCGCTGGCGGCAAAAAAACCACCGAACGTCGGCTGCCAGTCGGCCTCCACAAACCAGGTCATGTATTCCAGACCGGACGTGGCATAACTAGCATTCCCCATTAAAAGCGGATTTGCCGCAACGGCTCCGGCAGGGTCATTGACGATTTCCCAGGCCCCGAAGATATTCAGGCCACCATTAGGAATCGGGTTGGTGGCAAGGTCGAACCCAAGACGATTATACACTGCATTGGCTGAAGCCGCTCCGACCCCAGTGGGGATTGAAGAGGATTCCCCGACATAGGCGAAGGCCCCGATTCGTTCGCCGTTTGTCGCACCCCAACCACCAAAGGACTGCGTGGCGTGGATGAAATAGCTGAACCCGTTGCTGGGCGCGTAAGCTGGGCCCCCTACGGTTCCTATGTTTGTTGCCAGATTTCCATCACCCGCAGTGGAGAAATCACCAGTATTTCCTCCATAAAGACCACCATTGGGAATGAAGCTGACACTGACACGGGTTTCGCAGGGATCGATCGAAAACGCGCTCTGTGTGGAACAGGCCGCTCCGCCATTGATGTGATAGCCAAAATACCGGATCGCCGTGTGATCATTCAGCATCCGCAACGAATCGGCATCATAAAAAGCTGGCTGGGACAATGGACCAAACGTTGTTGTCGTCTGATTATTATTGTTGGCCACCTCGGCATAGCCCGGCTGGTAATCATACATCGTGTACGGCGCGCCGCTGTCGATATTGAGCGCCCGCTGGTTCGAGAACGGAACGTCCTGGCTGGTCACGCCAGCATAGATATTGAGCCAGGTCGTGTTGAGCAGGTCGTTGAACCGGACCCAAAGTTTGACTATACCAAAGCCACCGGTTCCTCCGCCATTTCCTGGCTGAACCCAGAACGAAATCCAGGGATTCAGGAGTCCGCCGGACTCAATGTCCCAGATGGTATTGGAGTTGGCTCCCGATGCAAACCCCCCGTTAGCCCAATTTCCTGCCAAAGCAGTATTACTCCCAGGGGTAGAAGGCGTCCCGCCACCAGCCACTCCATTGAATGTACTGGCTTCATAAGCCATTTCCATGTGAAAACCGATCGGGAAGTAGTTCTGGTTCTTCGGATCCTGGAACATCATGTCCAGACCGTTGGCCTTACCGGTGGTGGACAGCATGAATCCGCGATCCTTGAAGAAGTTACCGTTGTCAGCCAGCTTCGGCCACTGGATGTGGCAGAAGGAACAGGGAAAATTGTATTTCCGGGCAAAACCCGGATAGGCGCTGGCGGTCTTCGGGGCAAAAAACATCGCCACCGACGCCAAGGCGAAGAAGGAGAGAAAAAGCATGACAGTTTTTCTCATAGCAAGTTCCCTTTCTCAAAGTATGAAGGACCATTCCTTTTGCCGCTGTTCCTGACACGCAGGCCGACAGCGAAAACCTTTTTTGTTCCTTTTAAAACGGAAAACCATAAATTAAAGTGCAGTCCTAAGAAGTGAATTTAAGAAACCCACCCCAATCGCTCCTGGGTCACCTCCTTCCCTTCGCAAAAACCGCCTGCCATCACATTTTCATGGAAAATGGCGGAAATCGCGCTATAAGACCGGTACACACAGGATTGGATGGACGGAATTTTACATAGTGATTACAGCTTCGTCAACAAAAAAAAACACGGCCATAAAAAAGCACCATTTCCAATATTCATTTCTGGATTTCTCTCCTTCAAAAAAAAGCAAGCCCTGCTTGCCAAAACAAACCTCTCGCGCTAGACTTCCGTGTGCTTAAGTTCAGATTTGAATTCACCCCCTACGCATTACTTCTCCCACAAATCATGCTCGGGTGGCGGAACAGGCAGACGCAGCGGACTCAAAATCCGCCGGTGGTGACACCATAGGGGTTCGATTCCCCTCCCGAGTACCAATACCAGAGCCAAAAAATTAAAAACACCCCCTGAATTTAATATGGTTTTGGTGCCCTAGTGGTGCCCGAACAGAATAATGCTATGCTCTTCCCGGAAAAAACGGGAGGCCGAAAACCCAAGGATCTCCCCCAGTTCCACTGGGTCAACACGATTCTGGGGAATCTGAAGTCGGCTTTGACCGGGACCTATCATGCGTTTGATTTCTCCAAATATGCGCGCCATTACCTGTCGGAATTCCCGTACCGCTTCAATCGCCGTTTTCGCTTGAACGAACTCCCGGTCCACCTTCTCGTGGCCTGTGCGACGACCGGACCTTGCTCCGAACGCTGGCTCAGAGCGGAGGATGCAGATTAACGCTAATCAGGATTTAATTTTGGAATTCACAGCTCCGCGAGAATCCGGAAGATCATTGCGTGCGTGATCAGCGCAAGAGGCACAAGCACAGTCGGGATAAAATACATCGCCCCCAATTCCCCCGCCTTGAGCCCGGCCCGGTTCCCCTGGAAGAAGGCGTTCAAAAGATCCGCCGTGCCCCAGAGATTGAACAGCCAGACCGCGGCGATCCCCCCCTTTCCCGGCAAAAGATACAGCGCGATCAGGGCGAGGATCGCGGCGACTAGGTCACCGTAGGCGGTGGGCCGGGAGAACGCTGCCGGAAGATCGGGCGACACGACGCCGGGGATTAAAAAGGCCAGCCCCACGAACCGGAAGCTGTGCAGGATCAGAAGGGGCCGGAGAGCGTCGACCCTCGACCTTTGACGAAGCTCCTTCCAAACGGATTGGGTCGCAAGTCCCCATGAGACGAACGCGAATGCGAAGCTCCCGAAAAAGATCAGTTGCGCGCTGTTATCGGCATTCATGGCTGTTCCCTCCTTAATAAGGAATTTCCCCCGGCCGGCGATCAAAAGATCTCCAAGCGACGGGGGCTCCGTGTTTATGGGTTACGACAACCGATTTTCGAGAGTGCTCCGAAGTCCATCGACCGCCTGCTTTCTATCCCCGAAGGTCGTGAGCGGCACGACGGCCGTCTCCGCCATGGGCCAGATCGCAAGGCCCATGATCACGCTTTCGACCTCTTTCGCATTTTGGGCCTCCGCCACGAATACGAGGCGGATCGCTCCGATCGCGGGTCCGCCCGCCACGATCGTCCCTTCGGACGCGAGAGAGCGGCAGCGCTCGAGGGTCGGAAAGATGATATCTTCGATGAACCGGACACCCTCAGCGGGCGACGGGTTTCCCAAAGGGGCCCTGAGCTTCATGTCGACCAAATACTGCATGTGAACCTCCTTTTAAATGTATATACATCTATTTTCGACCCGAATCGTATTGGGTCGCGGGCCTCGTGGACGGATCCTCGCCGGATCGTCGGGCCTTATCGTGCCTTCTGGGACAGGGCGGCGGCGAGCGAGACGTCGGCGAGCGTGCGCTGCATCCGGTCCCATCCCTCGGCCGTCAACGCGTGCCTCAAACGCTCCTGGGCCCGTTCCCATTTCGGCAGGAGCGCCTTGTACTGCCGGAGCCCTTCGGCCGTGAGATCCAAAAGCTTCTCTCGGCGGTCGTCGCCCGGCCTCGAGCGTATCCACCCCTCCCGAAGGAGCGGTTTCACGGACCGGGACAGGGTCGTCGCGTCCAGCCCCAGGAAGGCCCCCAGGTGCCCCTGGGAGATCTCGCCCGTCCGGGACAGGGCCATGACGATCGTGAACTGGGTCGCTTCGAGTCCCGACCCGGACAACTCCTGGTCGTAGAGCCGGGTCACCACCCGGGCCGCCCGCCGGATGTTCGCGCAGGCGCAGGGGAGGAGGAAATCGGGAGATTCGGGTGTGACCTTCGTCTTCATATTTTAAATGTATATACATCTATTATCGAAGTCAAGGACCTCTTCTCTACCCTGGGGGA
This sequence comes from Nitrospirota bacterium, assembly GCA_021785195.1. GTDB lineage: Bacteria > Nitrospirota > Leptospirillia > Leptospirillales > Leptospirillaceae > JAJYGC01. Next base: position 4,469 of record JAJYGC010000005.1, on the reverse strand, counting down.
ATCAAGGTTTATCCGGTCTATTCAGAAGTTCTTACTCAAACCCCGACTCCCGGTTCTATCGTGATTGTCTTTCCTGGATCCTTTGGGTATTGGCTCCAATTATCTCCCCGGATATCAGAATCGTTCTTTCAATCAAGCCACCAAATAAACGTGGATTTTTGCCGGAAGCCTTTCGTTCCCTTTCCCTCCGGAATTTCTCCGGGGTTCTATCGGAGGGATCGAGTCCCCAAGAAATCCCCTCTTCTTTCTGGAAACCTCTTTACCCCGCAGTTAATCGAGCGCATTCACTCCGATGAAGGACTGACAATTCCTGCCCTAGACTCAATTCTTGGAATTTCAGATAGATCAGAATGGACATTGGAAAGAATCATCGCTACATTGAAGACAAAAGGAGTCACTCCGAAAGAAACGGCGCGCTTAATGAAACTCACTTAACAACCGCCTGCTTTAGCTTGCGGTTGTTAAGTTGTGAACATTCCCATTCATTTCCCTGACTTACCAAATTATCTTGTTATATCTTACAATCTGTCCTAGCATTTTAGAAATGTCCTGTTTAGAAAGGGAGGATTGATGAAACTCGACTGGCCATCCCTTATTTTCTCCGGATCTGTTCTTCTTTTCTCCATCCTTGCGTATGCTTATGTGTCATGGGAGCAAAAGAAAAAACATCATTCCTGAGTCATCATCCTGCATGAGGCAAAAAGAAGGCATCTAGTCCTTTTCCGGCTAATGACTCAAAATCCAAGGCCCCTGTCCCGGCTCTTTTCCTTCGCCCAGTGTTCGGCCCAGCAGGCTTTTTTCAAGGCTTCCCATTCCCGTTTCTTGACCGCGTATTCTCCGGCTTCCTCTCCCGGAAGAAGCTTCTCCAGGGTGTCCAGGGGGGAGATCATGTGAAGCAACATCGATGTGTCGATCATTTTGTTCCTCCTTGTCGTCCCTGATTAATACCCCAACCCGTCCCGGCCTCTTTCCCGTTCTCGCCGGGGAACCTCCTTCTTTTCCTCCCGTTCCTTTTCCTGCTGACGTTCTCTCGGCCCCATGGAGAGATCCTTCTCCTGGGCGCGTTCCTGCTCCTTCTCCTTTTCCGGAGGACTCTTTTCTTTCGAGGCGTCCTTTTCCTCTTTACGCTGTTCCTTTTGCTCCATCGCCTTTCTCCGGCCCAATGTTCGGATCAGCGGGCTGGGGGGGACCATCCATTCCAAGTTTCCCTCCTGGGGTCCGACGGCCGCATACACACAACGGAATTCCCGGACAGGCGGCCAAAAACCAAAACGCTCACGCCCTCAAGATCTAGCACCTGCTTCGAAGGACCCTGCGATCCTTTCCTGTCTTGGGTACACCCTAGATTGGAGGACTTTCCCCCACCCCATCCCGGGTCTCTACCTGTTTTCCATAGGCGAAGGAAGTGGCCAAAACAATCCAGTGAGTGGATCTGTTTCTCCTTTTCATGAGTTCGACTGTCCCCAGTCGATTACCCAAAAATGATGCCGAAACCATTTCTGGATCCCGAAAATGGGACTATCCCCCGAAAACCTGCTCCGGGTAAAGTTTCGAGCCAGATTGAATGACCGGGTTAATGACCGGATTGACCAATGCACCCCCATCCCCTTCGAAATGGATCACGATGGACAACGCACCTCCCGAATCTGATGCCAAAGATATAATCTCGCCTCTTTCCCTGTCTGATGCACTCGACCGGTACGAACAGGAAATATCCTCCCTCAAGAAGGGTTATCGACAGGAACGAAAACGGATCCGGGCCTGGAAATCGCACCCGCTCTCTTCCCTTTCCCTCGCCTCAATCCGGCGCTCGGATATCGCCACCTTCAGGAACGACCGCATCAAGGCCGGTCTCTCTTCCAATACCGTCCGGCTCGATCTGGCAGTCCTATCGCACCTTTACGAGATCGCCCGCCTTGAATGGGGAATGGAGTCTCTCCAGAACCCGGTGAAGTCCATCCGCTTGCCTCCGGTTCCCGAAGGCCGCGACAGAAGACTGGAGCCTGGAGAACTGGAAAAGCTCCTGAACGTCTGTTCGGACGAAATGGCCCAGATTGTTCGGTTTGCCATCGAAACGGCCATGCGCCGGGGAGAAATTCTTTCAATGGACTGGGAGAATGTCCATCTGGAGAAAAGGGTGGTCCTTCTTCCGGAAACAAAAAATGGAAAAAGACGTGCAGTTCCCCTCTCACTGGAGGCCACTTCCATTCTTGGGAAAAGATCCCATAAACCCCTTGAGAAAAACGGAAAGGTCTGGTCCTTCAATCCGGATGTCGTTTCAAGAAATTTTGCCCAAGCTTGCCGCAAGGCAGAGCTTTCAGGCCTCCGTTTTCACGATCTCCGACACGAAGCCACAAGCCGTCTTTTCGAGAAGGGACTCACCGTGATGCAGGTTGCCACGATCACCGGCCATAAAACGCTTCAGATGCTCAATCGTTATACCCATTTGAGAGCCGAAGATCTGGTCAGACTTCTTGATTGCTGACCCAGAATGCCCAGAATGCATTGTGATAGGCTAAGTCATATGACTTAGCCTACAATGGAAGAAAGAAGGGTGCCGCGTGATGTTTGTCAATGTTCATGAAGCCAAAAAGCACCTGTCCTGGCTGCTGGAGAAAGCCCACAACGGGAAAGGGTTGTCTTGCCCAAAGGAAGGGCGCCCTATGCCCGTCTTGTTCCCCTGGAAAAAGAGACCAACAGGATTGTGCAGGGGCTGGGCGGACATGCACTCCTGGAACCTTTGACTGTTTGTGTGAATAAAGAGTTGCAGGACTGGGAAGAATGGGGATATTGCGTGATCATGCCCCGGAAGCCGGTCGGCTTTTGGGTCCCCATCGCGATCCCTTCGACCGCATGCTGATCGCACAAAGGCTGATCGCACAAAGATGGATCGACAGTCTTTCCATGACTACCCTGGACCGGCATTCAAGGAATATTCGATACAGGTAGTCTGGTAAAAAGAAATCCGTCAGAGAGGTTGGGCCACATACCAGATAGACCGGCCGATCAGGCCGGAATCCTCGATCCATGAAGAAAGATCCGGCCCTTTTCTCACTGAAGTCCTTTACACTTTCGTCAGAATGGCAAAAAGATCATGCCGCACAGTCATATGACACATCAAAGTGCTTCAAGAGAAGTTCTGGCCGTTTTCCAAAGCCTTTTTGCCGAATAGAGCGTCTATTCAGTTCTGGTCAGGTCTAGACCCGATCTCTAAAACAAATGTGATTTGTAATTCTATTTTGCGTTTAAGATGATAATATATACCAGGACAGAAACTCACTTCCTATCAGGAGGTTCTGGTATGAGTCGAACACCCAGCGGTTCAGAATGGCTTTCCGTGGCACAGGCGAAACTGGCCGAAGCCAACACGGTGTACGAAATGCGATTGGCACAATCGATGCTGCTTCCTCTATTGGGACTGTCGCTCAAGGAGACAGCCCAGGCTTTGGGGCAATCCGTTCCGACGGTCAGCCGACTCCGGCGGGACTTTATCCAACTTCAGTCGGGAAGTTCCCTTTCCCGGGAACAATGGGGAGGGCGCCGTCACGCTTACTGGAGCCGGGAAGAAGAGGCATCGTTCCTTGCGCCCTTTCTTGATGAGGCCGAAAAAGGCGGCATTCTTGTTGTTCCGCCCCTCCATCGGGCCCTGGAGGAAAAACTGGGACGGCCCGTCCCTCCGTCCACCGTCTACCGGATGCTTCACCGGCATGGATGGCGGAAGATCGCTCCGGACAAGCGGCACATCAAGGGAGATCCAGAGATTCAGGGAGATTTTAAAAAAAACGCCTCCCCGAAGTCGTAGTTCACGAGAGAGCCCTGTTTCCGGTGACCGACCGGCCCTTAAGACTGATGTTTCAGGACGAAGCCCGGTTCGGTCTCATCGGGGATCCCAGACGTTGTTGGGCGCCCTTTCCCATACGGCCCCTCGTGGCGGTCCAGATCGTCCAGCAGTTCACCTATGCCTATGTGGCCCTTTCGCCGCATGACGGAACGCTGGATGCCTTGATCCTGCCTCACGTGGACAGCGCCTGCATGGAGATCTTTTTGCAGGAACTGGGAGAGCGCCATGAGAAGGAAAACATTCTTCTTGTTCTGGACGGAGCCGGTTGGCACCGTAGCGGACAACTCCATGTTCCGGACAACGTACGGCTGGTGTTCCTGCCATCCTATTCCCCGGAACTCAACCCGGTGGAACACTTCTGGGAGGAACTCCGGGAAAAGCATTTTCACAATCTTCTTTTTGAGAACCTTTCAGGCCTTGAAGATTGCCTGGAGAAAGCCTTGCTGTCGTACGAACAGAATCCGAAAGAGGTGTTTTCCTTAACCTCCTGGGATTGGATTACAAAAATCATCTTGAATGCAAATTAGAATAAGACTCCAACGTGGAGGGTAGGGGGCTTCGAGGACTTGAACGGTGATATGTCAGTCAGACGAGGGGAAACGGTGGACGATTACCCGAACGCTCCGGT
>JAJYGC010000019.1 GCA_021785195.1 Nitrospirota bacterium | reverse complement strand
CCTTCGCCTTCTGAACCGCCGTGGCCGTCGGTGGAATCTTCGCCATCTGCAGCGTCGGGAACAGGATTGTGATGGACAGAGTCACCACAAACAGGGTTGCGATCATCATCGTGCCGAATTTGTACTCGCGGTACGCCATCTCTGACTCCTCAAACAAGGCATTGTTGGGCGCGGGCCGGAACCATACGCCGACCCCCTTCTTGGAGATATCCCAAAGTGATTGGCAGGGAAAACCTCTGAACAAAATCCCTCTTCAATCAATTTGAGAAATACTCCAGATCCCTTGAACCTATGGTAAATGATCCCACCACACTCTTGGACTGCAACAAGGCCGAGGGGCTCACTTTCCGGGGATGCGTCGGATTATCAGTCTTTTCTGTTCCTCTGTCAAACACATCTTACGACTGTCCCCAAAGGGACAAAAACACATTGGCACAAAACACAGGATTACCCCTCCATCAACCACCATTTTCCTTTACCAGGACCCAAAGGATGAGGGGATGGAGCCACGCCTTTGAGTCGGCAAAAGAGTGTGCTAGGATGAGCAATCGCCATTGGAACACTGCATAGAGTCTCTATTCGCCTGAAAAGCATCAGTGAAGATTGGCTGCAGGCCGTCAACCATAACCATGCGGAACGATCTCCGCTGGAGGGACCTTGTCCGGACATTCAAAGTGGGCAACCACCAAACACAAAAAAGCCGCCATCGACGCCAAACGGGGAAAAGCGTTTACCCGTCTGGCCAAGGAAATCACCGTTGCTGCCAGGATGGGTGGTGGAGACCCTGAAGGGAACCCCCGCCTCAGGACAGCCATGTTAAAAGCCCGCGAAGAAAACATGCCGATGGAAAACATCAAAAAGGCCATCCAGCGGGGCACCGGAGAAATCCCTGGCGCACATTACGAGGACTATCAGTTTGAGGGACACGGCCCCAAAGGGGTCGCCATTTTGATCAAGGTCCAAACAGACAACAAGAACCGAACGGTTCCGGAGATTCGGACCATTCTCTCAAAACATGGCGGGAATCTGGGAGAGAACGGATGCGTTTCCTGGATGTTCGACATGAAAGGAATCATCACGCTTGAAATTCCCGGGATCGATGAGGAAAAGGCCATGGAGATGGCCCTTGACGTCGGAGCGGAGGATGTCCGGCTGCATGATGGGGGAGTGGATCTGGTGATTGCACCTTCCGACTTTAATGCCGTTTTTGAGTCCGTCAAGGGAAAGAAGTGGTCGCCGACTTATGCAGAGGTGACCATGATTCCCCAGACGACAGTCCCGCTTGAGGGCAAGGACGCCCAAATGATGGTCCGTCTCATGGAAGCGCTGGAAGACCACGATGACGTCCAGAATGTCTATGCGAACTTTGATATTCCGGATAATCTTCTCGATCAGCTGATCGGTGAAGGATCCTAGATGCCAGCAATGATACTAACAATCAATCTGGAGATGCGGGTACTCTACAATTATGGATGACATCAAAGATCTGCGTCTCGGAATTGACCGTCTCGATGGTCAGATCATCTCATTGCTCAAAGAAAGAGCCAAGCTCGCAAAAAAGGTTGGGGCCTACAAAAAGGAAAACGCCCTCCCCTTCCATGTTGTCGCCCGGGAGCGCGAGATTCTGGATCGGATTGTTGAACAGGAGACGGATCCCTTCCCCAAGGAAGCCCTTCGACACATTTACAGGGAAATCCTCTCAGCCTGCCTCTCCCTTGAGGAACCTGTCACCGTGTCCTATCTTGGACCTCCAGCCACCTACACCCACCAGGCGGCCATCAAGCATTTTGGAAACTCGCTTCGCTTTCTGCATGCCCCCACCATCCGGGAAGTCTTTCGATTTGTCGAAAGCGGGGATGCCCTTTATGGGGTCGTACCGATTGAGAACTCAACGGAAGGCATGGTCAACTACACCCTTGATACCCTCGTCGAAACGGATCTCAAGGTCGTAGGCGAAATCGTCCTTCCCATTCATCACTGTCTCCTGACCAAAGCCCAGGACCATAAGGAAATCAGGACCCTTTACGCCCATCCACAGGCACAGGCACAATGCCGGGCCTTCCTGTCAAACAACATGCCGAACGTTCCGGTGGTGGAAACAACCAGCAATACCCGTTCCGTCGAACTGTGCCTGGAAGACAAACATGCCGCGGCGATTGCCGGTGAAATGGCCTCGGACGTTTACAATATCCCGATTCTCAGGAGACACATTGAGGATTACCCGGACAACCAGACAAGGTTTCTGGTCATCGGCACCATCGAGCCTGGAAAAACCCGCAGGGACCAGACTTCCATCATGGTTTCGATCATTGACAGGGTAGGAGCCCTATCCTCGATTCTGGACCTGATTGCCAGACAAGGCATCAATCTGACCATGCTGGAAACTCGCCCCTCCCGCAGAAAGGCATGGGATTACATTTTCTTCATCGATATTGAAGGGCACCAGCAGGATGAGCCCATCCGGGATCTTTTGAAAAAGTTACAGAACGTCTGTGCTTATGTTAAAATACTCGGCTCGTATCCGGTTCCGGATCGCAAAAACACCGAAAAGGCACGCCCTGAATGAACCAGTCAAGGAGACTGACATGATTATAGTTCTGAAACCGGACGCTTCCGAACAGGATATCCAGCACATTTCCGACAAGCTGAAAGAAAATGGTCTTAAGGTCCATATCTCGAATGGCCAGGAAAGAACGATCATCGGAGCGATCGGGGATGACCGGGTCCTGGCAGGAATTCCCCTCTCCATCTTTCCCGGAGTGGAGTCGGTCCATAAAATCCTTCAGCCATTCAAGCTGGTGAGCAGGGAGTTCAAGAAAGAAGATACCGTCATCCGGTTTCCCAATGGAGTCACGATCGGGGGCAAGGAAATCCAGGTCATGGCAGGTCCTTGCGCCATAGAATCCGACGAACAGCTCCTTTACATTGCAGAGCGCGTCAAATCAGCCGGGGCCAAGATACTTCGTGGCGGCGCCTATAAACCGAGGACATCGCCCTATACTTTTCAGGGACTGGGTGAAGAAGGACTCCATCACCTGTCCAAGGCCCGGGAAAAAACCGGCCTTCTTGTCATTACCGAACTGATGGACCCCAGGGACCTCCCCCTTCTGGAGAAGCACACGGACATTATCCAGATTGGTGCCCGAAACATGCAAAACTTCCGGCTGCTTTCCGACGTCGGACAAAGCAGGAAACCTGTCCTTTTGAAAAGGGGCCTCTCGGCAACCATCAAGGAGTTTTTGATGGCCGCCGAATATATCGCTTCCCAGGGCAACCAACAGATCATCCTTTGCGAACGGGGAATCCGCACCTTTGAAACGATGACCCGAAACACCCTTGACCTGAACGCCGTGCCAGTCCTCAAAAGCCTGACGCACCTTCCCATACTCGTGGATCCGAGTCACGGAACAGGTCGGTGGGATCTCGTCATTCCGATGGCCCGCGCAGGAATTGCGGCTGGATGCGATGCCCTTATGATTGAAGTCCACAACAATCCGGAAGAGGCCTTTTCCGATGGAGAAGAGTCTCTGGTACCCGATAATTTTGATCTCCTGATGACAGAATCCCGCAGAATTGCCAAAGCGGTAGACCGGTTCATTGCTGAATGATCCCAGAGAGTCCCTTCCGAACGATTTCCATCCTCGGAGTGGGACTCATGGGAGCCTCATTGGCGGGGGCACTCAAATCACTCCCGAACCCGCCTGTTGTCCGGGGGTCAACCCCAGACATTCGTGAAGGGAAAAAAGCCCTTGACCGGGGGATTCTGGATTTTTATTCTCCAGAAAACAGGACTGCAGCCCAGGGAGCGGACCTCATCATTCTGGCCGCCCCCCCTTCCATCATTCCGAAGATCTGGGAAGAAATTGGAAAGGATGTTTCCTCAGATACCCTTCTGACCGACCTTGCTTCTGTAAAAGGTCCCCTCTATTCCCAGTTCCAGAAATTTCATGCTCAACGCTTTCGACGCTATATCAGTAGCCATCCCATGGCCGGAAGAGAACAGCAAGGGGTTGACGCTTCTCGTCCGGATATCTTCAAGGGAAAATTGACTTTTCTGATTCCGTTTTCGGAGGAAGACAATAAGAATGATCTGATCCATTTGCAAAGCTTCTGGAGTTTGATTGGAAGTCCGACGCAAATCAAACTTACCGCTGAAGAGCACGATCGCATACTGGCCAGAATCAGTCACCTTCCCCATCTGATCGCCTTCGCCCTTTTGGGAACTCTCACCCAGACCCCCCAAAGGAATGCCCTCCCACATTGGGACTGGCCTGCCCAAAAAGGGGGGGCCTTGTCGGACATCCTTCGGATTGCCTGGAGCACCCCTGAACTTTGGAGTGACATCCTGATCCAAAATCAATCGGAGCTCCTTTCAGGGCTCAATGAATACGAACAAGACCTTCGAATGCTCAGAAAGATATTAGAGGAAAAAGATCAGGATTCCCTGACCTCACTGCTGGAAAGATGGCAGGAAGATGGAATGGAGGATATGAAACATGGCCGGGAGGACTGATTTCCTGAAAGAAAAAAAGGGGGGGCCGGATCAAGGCCGCATGATGGTCCGAGGGGGGAATCATGTCCATGGAACCATCGTTGTGCCCGGAGACAAATCCATTTCCCACCGTTCGGTCATTCTGGGCGGAATCGCCGAAGGAACAACACGGATTGAGGGATTTCTCCAGTCCGATGATTGCCTGAATACGCTGAAGGCTTTTCAAAGTCTTGGCGTGTCGGTCAACCGTCCGGAGGGATCTGTCCTTCTTCTTGAAAGTCCAGGCTTCCGAGGACTCAAGGAACCCCAGGACGTACTGGATTTCGGAAATTCTGGCACAGCGGTCCGACTCATGTGTGGAGTCCTGGCAGGATCCTCATTTTTTTCCGTCCTGACCGGCGATCAAAGCCTCAGAACCAGACCCATGGCCCGCGTCACCGATCCCTTGAAAAGGATGGGGGCCCACATTGATGGTCCCGAGATGGGGAAACGGCTTCCCCTCGCCATAAGGGGAGTCGGACTATCGGGGATCAATCATTTCAACTCCCATAAAAGCGCACAGGTCAAATCTGCGATCCTTCTGGCCGGGCTCAATGCAACCGGACCCACGATCGTTGAAGAACCGGTCGCCACTCGGGACCATACGGAAAGAATGATTCCGGTGTTCGGGGGCAGCATTCGTCGGGATGGTCAAACTTCCACTGTCCAGCCCAGCCGACTCAAGGGGTGCAATATTCGCGTCCCGGGGGATTTTTCCTCTGCCGCGTTTTTCATCGTACTGGGACTTCTGACACCCGGATCCAATCTCCGCCTCGAAGGAGTCGGACTCAACCCGACCCGAACTGCACTGATCACGGTCCTGAATGCGATGGGGGCACGCTCAATTCAGGTGACGCCTTCCACTCCGGACTCGGTGGAAGGTGAACCCTACGGGACGCTGGATATAGGATTTTCAGAACTGACCGGCATTGATGTCCCCCTGGAATGGATCCCGAACATGATCGATGAAATTCCCATTTTGGCAGTCGCAGCGGCCTTCGCCCGGGGTACGACCCGGATCCGGGGGGCCGCAGAGCTCAGGGTCAAGGAATCCGATCGGCTTCGGGGAATCAGTGAAGCCCTGTCCGCTGTCGGAATCAGGGTGAAAGAGTTCCCTGACGGGCTTGCCATAGAGGGACAAGGACCAAAGCCCAGGATCAGCGGGGCGGTGGTCCAGAGTCTGAATGATCATCGTATTGCCATGTCCATGGCCGTCCTCGGAACCAGGCTTCCAGCGGAAGAGCAGATCGCGATTCTCGGAACAGACTATATCTCCACTTCCTTTCCAGGATTCACAAAGCTATTCAGCCAGGTAGTTTCTTGAAACAACCGGAACCTCCCCATCCAGCACAATCCATCGCAATTGACGGCCCTTCCGCTTCAGGAAAGTCATCTCTCGCCCGGGCGGTCGCCCAATCCCTGGGATGGGTCCATGCCGATACGGGCTCCCTCTACAGGGCGGTCGCCTATGCACTTGACCGAGATAACCTTCTCAATGCCGAAGAACATGAACTTTGCAACCATGTTCAGACCCGGACGATTCAATACGCCATCCACAACGGCTTCACCCACGTTCTCCTCGACGGAGAGGATGTCACCGACCGGCTTCGACAAGAGGAAATTGGCCGCTCGGCCTCCCGGATTTCCCAGATTCCCTGTGTCCGGGAAAAACTGTTTCGGGTCCAACGTGAAATAGGGTGCCAGGGCAAAGTGGTCATGGATGGAAGGGATATAGGTACCGTCATCCTGCCAGAAGCCACCCTCAAAATCTTTCTTGTGGCCTCCCCAGAGGTCAGGGCAGACCGGAGATATCTGGAACTGCTTCAAAAGGGGTCGGGGAGACCTAGGGCAGAAATACTCGCCGATCTTGCCGAACGGGATGAACGGGACAGGAATCGCCCTCTTGCACCATTACGCCAAGCCCCGGATGCATTGATCCTGGACAACTCGAAAATGACCATTGAGGAGTCAGTGCAGTGGATACTCAAAAAACTTCCGCATTGATCGAGATTCCTCCCTATGTCTGGGATCGGCCATTCTACCGGACCATCCGGGCGGTATTCTCCATTTTCTGCAAAACCTATCTCCAGGTCTCCGTCCATGGCCAGGAAAATATCCCCGCGACAGGGGGGGTCATCGTTGCATCCAATCACCAGAGCCATCTGGACGTTCCGCTCATGGGCCATGCGATTCCCCGGGAAGCAAGGTTTCCCGGAAAGGCTGAATTGTTTTCCTCTCCCCTTCTGAGATCTTTTTTGCTCAGTCTGGGAGGGTTTCCCCTGGTTCGCGGAGAAGGTGACCGAAAGGCCATCTCCTTTTCACAGACTGTCGTTGAACGGGGTGATGTCCTCGTTCTCTTTCCGGAAGGGACCCGATCCCGAAACGGGTCCCTTTCACACTTCCATCGAGGGCTTGGGGTCCTGTCGATCAAGACTGGCGCACCCATCGTCCCGGCCATTCTGGTCGGCAGCGGACGTTCGATGGGAGTGGGATCCAGGTTCCCCCGCATGGGGTCCATCCGGATCGAATTTTCCCCCCCCATCTTTCCACCCAAGGGCCCCATCCAGACTTCAGAGATGAAGCAACTCAGCACGAACCTTACCAATGCTGTCGAGGATGCCGTTCGGGATCTCTATGAAAGACACAGGGCCGACTGACCCGGCCCATTCAGGGAATCAGGGGTGAAAAGGCCAGATTCTCGGGATTTCCCAGAGTCCCCAGAGCAGAACGAGGACGGAAAGCCCAATGCCAACCCGAACATAGTCCCTGAATCTATAATTTCCAGCCCCCCATGTCATCGTATTGACCGGGTGGGAGATGGGCGTCAGAAAAACGGATGCGGCCCCCAACGAAACCGCCGACAGAAACGGGAGCGGACTCAGATGCAGCGCCGTAGCGATGGAAAGGGCCACCGGTGCCATGAAAAGCGCAACCAGTGTATGGGAAAGAAACTGAACGGCGACAAGCGTTGACGCGAGAACCAGAAACAATGCTCCCTCAGGGCCCAACCCACCCCCGAATCCCTGAAGGCCATGGACAAGGACAGACCCCAGGGGAGATCTTTCCAGAGCCCAGCCCAACGGGAACATGCTTCCCATGAGGAAGATGACCCGCCATTCAATCGCGTTTCGGGCCTCATCCGGTCGGACAATGCCAAATCCCACCATTGCAAGTGCCCCCATGATCGCAGCCAGTACGGTGGGGACCCAATGAAAGACCGAGGCCAACACAAAGAGAACCAGAATTCCAAGGGCCGTCAAGGCTTTTTCCGACCGGAACACTTCCCGTTCGGCTTCGTTTAGGTACAAGAAAAGCCCCCTTGAGCTGATTGCATCGAAGAAATCACGGTGAATCTTCAACAAGAGAACATCACCGTGAGAAATGATGGTTCTGAACAAGGGATCCGGCGCGGGAGCATCGGATCGATGAATCCCCACAACGGCAATATCCGGTCCAACCACATGGGAAAGCGTGGAAAGCGGTCTTCCGATCAAACCGGACTGGGGAGCAGGGATCGCTTCGCACACGATGTTTTCTTCTGACTCCCACCCTTCCCCGGCCGAAAGACCACCGCGATTGGGATCCCCCGGATCGGCCAGTGATTGGGAAAGGACCTCGACACCTTCCCGCTCTGCGATGCGCTGCAACTGGGGGACACTCACCAGAAGCCGGAGGCGGTCGCCCTCCTGAAGGACTCCTTCCCGGAATGTTCGGTCGGCCGGGTTTTTTTCAGGAGCGATTCTCCCTTGCTCCGGACGATTTCTGATCAAGGACCAGGACGCTTTCAGAAACGACCGGTAACGGTCTCCTTCTTCGGCGGTTCCCGGAAGATCAGGTTCACTCGAAGGGGAAAAGACCTCCGAAAACAATGGAATATTCTTCAGGGGTTCACCGATCTGCGGAAATCCTTTTTCAATGCGCACCTCGATATAAAATTTTCTCGAGGTCATCGTTGGAGAGGGGCCGGAATCCACCTCAGCTTTTCCAAGGAGGATAGGCGACACAATCAGGAGATAGACCAACCCGATCAGGAACGCGCCTCCGCCAACCGGAAGGAAATCGAACATCTGGAAACTGGGGAGGTGACGGGATTCGAGGAATCCCGATACAATGACATTGGATGAGGAACCGATCAGCGTTGATGACCCGCCGAGCAGAGCCACAAATCCGGCAGGAAGGAGGAACCTGCGCGCCGACAGACCCAAATCGGTCAGGAGGGCCGTCATCAGGGGAAGGAAAATCGCCACGGCCCCAGTATCATTCAAAAACATCGCGAGGATCCCGGACACCGGAAAGAGTGCACATGCGAGCAAAAAAGGTCTCTTGCCTATATGGATGGTCAAAGTCGTCGCAATCCAGCGAACCACTTTTGCCCGCGCCATCCCCTCAGAAAGGATGAACAAGGAGGCAATGAGAAAAACGGACGGCTCCGCAAATCCGCGGAACAGCTCATCCATCGGCAAAAGTCCGCTGATTCCGAGAATCACCAGGACTCCCGACGCGACCATTCCGACAGGAACCTTGCCTGAACTCATCAGGAGAATGACCGCAAGGGTTAAAAGACCAATGCCCCATGATTGCATCAGGAGAAACTCCCTCGTTGAAGAATGATCACCGCTCTACCCCACCGGTTATTGACACTGAAACGATGACCCGCATCCAGCGGGAGAAAGAGGATCTCCGGATGCGCCTCCTTCGGGTTCGGAGAGAGATTCCCCCTCCTGACCGGGCCACAAAATCCCTCTCGATACAGACCAACATTCTTTTGCTCTGCCAGAATTACCGCCCGGGTCTCATCCATATTTTCCTACCGTTTGGCGATGAACCGGAAATCCGCCCATTAATGGGGCCACTTCGGGAACGGGGGTTCAAGCTCGTCGTTCCGGTGATTTCAGTGGAGGGTCTTCTTCTGGCCGCCCTCGAACCCCAAACGGACCTTTATCCGGGACCCTTCGGAATCCTTGAACCGAGGCATTTCAATCCGTTACCGGTTGAGGATGTGGGCCTCTACCTTCTACCGGGTGTGGCATTTGACAGGAACGGCGGAAGACTTGGATACGGAAAAGGGTTTTACGATCGACTGCTCTCTCGCTGTACGGCCCCTCGTTTTGGAGTCTCGTTCGCCGAGCAGATCGTTGATTCAGTCCCGTTGACAGAAAGGGACATTCTAGTCGACGGCGTTATAACCGACAAGGAGATAGTATACCGTGATCAACATTGAGAAAGTGGAGCGAGGATTCCGGCTGATCATCGAAGGCATTGGAGAAGACCCGGATCGCCCGGGTCTCCGGGAAACACCAAGGAGGATCGCCGAACTCTACCAGGATCTTTTTGGGGGAAAAGAGCCTTCTTCAGGAAAACCGCTTTCCTTCATCGAAGGAGAAGGATTTGATGAAATGGTGGCCCTGGCAGGCGTTCCTTTTTACTCGATGTGCGAACACCATTTTCTGCCTTTTTTTGGACGGGCCCACATCGCCTACATCCCCCAGGACGGCAGGATGACCGGTCTTTCTGACCTGGGACGGATGCTGGATCAGTTTGCCCGTCGGGCCCAGATCCAGGAACGGCTGACCGCACAGCTGGCTGATGGCATTTTGGAAGCGCTTCAACCCCAGGGAGTCATGGTCGTTCTGGAAGCGGAACATCTCTGCCTGTCCATGCGGGGAATTCGAAAAGCGGGGGTTCCGGTAGTCACCTCCGCCGTGCGGGGGAGCTTCCGAAAAAATGCCAAAACCCGCCAGGAATTTCTCTCCCTGATCCGCATGAACGGAACAGAGAGGTGAAAGGGCCCCTTTTTCTTCCTTGATATGAGGAAAGGGTTCCCATTAAGATGGACCAAAGTGAGTCGTTCCTTGAGTCTTAGGTCAAACAAACAATACCCAGTTTTTCGCAATGTCCACGAGGAGGAAGTTTGTCCACAATTGTTCTGAATGGTCGGGAACTTTCCCAGACCCTTCTCAAGGAGCAGCAAATCCAGGTCGAAGAAATTGTCCGGCTTAAAGGACGGCCACCAGGCCTCGCGGTGGTGCTTGTTGGGCAAGATCAGGCCAGTGAAACTTATGTCCGGAACAAAAGGGGCGCCTGTGCAAAGGTTGGAATATTTGCTCCGGACATCAATCTGCCGGCCGATACCCCCCAGAAGGAACTCGAAGCGATCATCGATCGTCTGAATGCGGATCCCTCCATTGACGGGATCCTCGTCCAGCTCCCCCTCCCTAGTGGAATCGAGAAGGAGACCATTCTCTACCGAATCGATCCTGCCAAGGATGTGGACGGGTTCCACCCGGTCAACGTGGGCAAGCTGGTCATCGGACTGGAGACGCTCGCTCCTTGCACCCCAACGGGAATTATGACGTTGCTGGACCGATACCACATCCCTGTTTCGGGCAAAAATGCCGTCGTCCTCGGTCGCAGCCTGATCGTTGGCAAACCAATGGCCCTTCTCCTCATGGCCCGGGACGCGACGGTCACTGTCTGTCACAGCCGGACGGCCCATCTGATGGAAGAAACACGCAGGGCGGACATTGTGGTGGCCGCCATGGGAAAACCCCTCATGGTCAACCGGGACTTCATCAAACCCGGGGCAGTGGTCATCGATGTCGGAATTTCAAGAAATCAGGAGGGGAAACTTGTCGGGGACGTGGATTATGCGGCAGTTGCCCCGGTGGCTTCAGCCATTACCCCCGTCCCTGGCGGAGTGGGTCCGATGACCATTGCAACACTTCTGGACAACACAATCCGAGCCTTCTGCCTCCGGGAAGGAATTTCACTCCAGCTGGCAAGGACACCCTCATGACATTTCGAGAAGCACTCAATGCCCATACCTTCCTGATCACCGCCGAATGTTCCCCTCCCAAAGGAACCAATGTCAATGGCGTCCTTGATCGCCTGGCACCCCTGAAAGGCCGCATTCACGGGATGAATGTGACGGACAACCAGACTGGCGTCATGAGGATGTGTCCCCTTGTGATGGGTCTCCACCTGAACACCATCGGAATCGACCCGATTGTCCAGGTCACCCTGCGAGACCGGAACCGTCTGGCCATCCAGTCAGATCTCCTGGGCATGTCATCCCTGGGACTAAGGCAGGTACTCTGTCTTTCCGGAGATCCTCCAACGATCGGGGACCATCCCGAAGCCAAGCCTGTATTCGACATCCCCACCCCGGAGCTGATCCGGGCCATCACCCTTCTGAACGGCGGCACTGACCTTTCGGGGAAGGACCTGAACGGACAAACCGATATCCTGCCGGGTGCCGCTTGCTCTCCCGAAGGAGACTTCGATTCGGAATGCAGAAGATTCGAGGAAAAATTTGACGCCGGTGCCAGATTTTTTCAGACACAGGCGGTTTTCTCTGCGGATCAGGTCTCTCGGTTCATGACCTTTGCGGCGCCCTTCAGGGTTCCGGTCATTGCAGGAATCATCCTTTTGAAATCGGTCAAGATGGCCCGCTACCTGAATGACCATGTCCCGGGCATCAAGGTGCCGGAAGCGCTGATCGAACGACTTTCCCGATGTGAGCCTGGCCGGACGTTGGAAACGGGCATCGCCATTGCCGCTGAGACCATTCGCACCATTCGACCGATGGTCAACGGGGTCCACATCATGACAGTGGGGTCAGAAGACACCATCCCACAAATCCTTGACCAGGCATTCACATGAGGTGTTCGTGAAGCCAGTCACGATCGACGCATTGCTTTCGAAAAAACAGGCGGGATCCCCCATCACGATGGTGACGGCCTATGATGTCCCCACTGCGCGCCTCCTGTCTGAATCCGGCATCGACATCGCCTTGGTGGGCGACACATTGGGCATGGTCATCCAGGGAGGGGAAAATACCCTGTCGGTCACCATTGATGAGATTCTCTACCATACAAAAATGGTTCGCCGAGGCCTCGATGGTCCGCTTCTCGTCGGCGACATGCCATTCCTTTCCTACCAGATCTCCGAGGAAGAAGGCCACAGAAACGCTGGCCGCCTGATCAAGGAGGGGGGGGCCCAGGCGGTCAAACTGGAAGGCGGTGAAGAGATCGCGGGCCTTGTCCGTCGCCTCACCCGGTCCATGATTCCGGTGATCGGCCACATCGGCATGAAACCCCAGGCCATCCACCAGATGGGGGGATTCAAGGTGCAAGGACGGGATCTTCCGGGAAGGGAACGGATCATCAATGATGCCCGGGCCCTTCTGGATGCCGGAGTCTTTGCCTTGCTCCTTGAGGCCATCCCGCCCTCCCTGGCACGGGAGATCACGCAGCTTTCCCCCATGCCCACAATCGGCATCGGGGCCGGACCTTCAACGGATGGTCAGGTTCTTGTGTTCCATGACCTTGTCGGGTGGTCCGTTGGCCCCGCTCCCAGATTTGTGCGGTCGTTCGGGAACGTCGGGAGCAATGCACTGAGCGCACTTGTCAAGTTCAAGGAAGCCGTCTCAGCCCGAAACTACCCCTCCACTGATGAGTCCTACCCTGAAAAAGGTGCTTCACCACCTCCAATGAACCGGATCAAATCCAAACGAAAGGGATGATATGGCCTGGATTTTTACATACAACGAAATGATGTGGGACTTTCCCTATCCCTACCAGATGAGAAAGAAGGCCCTTCTGGAAGAACACCACCGGTCTTTCAACTACCTTATGTCAGACAGATACGGCTCCCCTTCCGCTCCCGCCCCGGGTCTCGGGTTTGAAACCAGCGGCGATTGCCGGGGATACGCTTACCTGATCCCGGAAGACGAGGAAGATGAAACCCTGGAAAATCTCCAGAAGATCCATACGGACCGTTTCACCCTGAAAGAATCCACGATCATTGTAGACAACACCTCGAGCGAAGACGCTTTTTTCTTTATTTCGAACCGAAGCCACCCTGACTATATTGGTAAACTGGTGCCCCAGGAAATCGTCAAGATCGCACAGCAGGGGTTTGGTCCCTGTGGTTCAGGAACCGACTGGCTGGTATATCTTTACGAAAAGTTTCTAGAAAACGGAATCTCCGATCTGGCAACCGATGCCGTCATGAGTGCCATGAAATGGCACAGCCCGGGAAACTCCGGGAGCCGCACCTCCTGATTGGGGGGGAGCGTCCAATCCATGAACATCACGACATGGAACGTGAATTCCCTCAAGGTTCGCCTGCCGCAGGTTCTCGAGTGGCTTGACCGGGAGAACCCGGATATTCTCTGCCTTCAGGAAACAAAGGTTCCGGACGACCAATTTCCGGTCGTCCCCTTTCAGGAAAAAGGGTACCAGCCCATTTTTTCGGGCCAGCCCACCTATAATGGGGTGGCGATCCTTTCGAAACAACCCGCGAATCAGGTTGAAAATGCCTTCCCTTCCTGGGAGGATGTCCATCGCAGGTTCCTCTCCGCCGTCATTGGCGGGGTCCGAATTGTCAATATTTATGTTCCGAACGGTCAGGATCTCGATTCACCAAAATTCCCTTACAAGCTTGAATGGCTTTCCCAGTTACAGACTTACATGAAACAGTTCAATGCAGAACGGGACCCCGTTCTGCTGTTGGGAGACTTCAATATTGTTTCCGGCGATCTGGATACCTGGGATCCGGAAGGAATGAAGGACCAGATCTTCCTCTCGGAACCCGAGAGAAGTCGGTTGCAGTCCTTCTTTGATCTTGGGTACAGGGACCTCTTCCGAATGAAGCATCCCGACCTCCGGGAATTCAGTTGGTGGGATTACCGGATGGGCAGCTTCCACCGGAACCATGGACTGCGCATCGATTTGATCCTGGCCTCGAAACCGCTTGCAGCACGTTGTGAATGGGTACAGATAGGGCGAGAAGCGCGAAAAAACGAACGCCCATCGGACCATGCCCCAGTGACCGCCTGTTTCACTGAGTAAAACACCGATTGCGCTCGCTCCTTCACAAAATCTTCGACACACGTTCCACCCCCGCGTCCTTCCCCTTGAAGACCCTCATGAATGACATCCTGGACCTTTGGGGAAAAACTGATCCTTCCCCCCAACCTAATGTACAAGTCAACCTTGACAGATAGGCAGGGGGAGTATATCATTACCACCGTCTTTCAGAATGGAGGGGTATTGCACACTGTTCGCAACCGGAAAAAGCTTCTTGACCGGGTCAGAAGGATTCGGGGTCAGATTGATGGCCTTGAAAAACTTCTGGAAAAGGGAGGCGATGAGGATGTTTCCCTAATCCTCCAGACAGTGGCCTCATCCCGGGGCGCCCTGAACGGATTGATGGGTGAGCTGATTGAGGGCCATATTCGGGAACACATTCTGAAAGAAGGGGATTATCCATATGCCGATCGTGAGCATGCGGTCGACGTTGTCCTCGAAGTGCTGAAACGCTACCTTAAATAAGATCGGGCACTGGCCCCGATCGCTGATGAATTCGGTCATGAAGGAATCAAAGAAGGCGATTTCGTTCGGGTTTTCCGGACATTTCCCCTTATCCTGATCACGACCACAACATAAGGAGACCTGAATGGACGGCGACTCGAGTCCCATGCGGAAGGGGAAGGAGGAAACAAGACCTTAGTTAATACCGGGCCTTGATTCAGGGACCGGACCATTTTTTTCCCTCGCTTTTCCTCTTCACCCCTCTCCGCTTTCGATCCCATGAAAAGAAAAATAACCGACACAGACTTTTCCGTCCTTCCCATTCTTTCCATTTTGGCAACGACGGAGAGTCCCATGCGCACTTCTTGACAGTGAGCAAATAGCGGAGAGTCCCATGCATACAATCTTGACCCTATCCCGACGGGGATTCCAGGCATTCGTTCGCGCTCTCGCATTTCTGTTCGTTCTCATGAACGAACCCGGGAGTTTCGGGCGGATCATGCCCTGATGATGTTTCCAAATGATTGAAAGACCGCCCGATGCCCCAGTTCATGAGGGAATTGAAAAACCCCTGGATTGGGGCCAGGCCGTCATGCGCCCGTTCAGCGCAACCCAATGATCATGTGTGAGGTACCTTATGAACCGAACAGTCTTTCGAATCCTTTCCGGAGCGATCCCCGGACTCCTCCTCCTGTCAGGGCTGGGATGCGCCTTCCTCTCCCCTGCCCCGGACCCCGGCGAATCCCTCTCCCGTTCCTTTTCCCGGAATCTCGCCGCCGGCCGCGTCGACCGGGCCCGGGCCGCCCTCTCCAATCTCCTGAAACGCAACCCCCAC
>JAJYGC010000011.1 GCA_021785195.1 Nitrospirota bacterium | reverse complement strand
CGGCGCTGGACCGGCTTCAAGCCGTCCCGGACATCGGGCAGGGCCCGGCCGACAATCACGCTCATCGAATAGTTGAGATAGGCCGTTTTCATCTCCGAATCAATGGAGACAACGGTTTCAAACGGTATCAATGCCAACGGAACCCCCTTGATGTCGTGCAAGATGTCTCATAGATCGTTGCTGAATTTGTAAAAGCAACCCGTTCAGGTTCTGGCGGCAAGCCGGGCTCAGACATCCAGGTTCGAAACGTCAAGAGCATGTTTTTCAATAAATTCCCGCCGGGGAGCGACCGCCTCCCCCATCAGGGTCGTAAAGACCCGATCCGCTTCGACATAATCGGGAATCGAAACCTTCAGGAGACTTCTCCGGGCCGGATCCATGGTGGTTTCCCACAGCTGCTCCGGGTTCATTTCACCCAGCCCCTTGTACCGCTGGATCGACAGTTTGGCCTTGACCGGTTCCTCCAGGAATTTCAACAGGGCTTCAGGGGTCGCAAACTGTTTCTCTTCTCCTTCGGCACCCCGCTTCAGGCGAAACCCTTCCCTTGAGAGAAGGCCGGATTGGCGAAGAAGCCTCAGCGAACGACGTCCACCCGAAAGTTGGGCCAGGACAAAATGGTCGAGGGTAAAATTCCTTTCATACCCGAGTGATGCGGTATGAAACCGGATGCGGAACCAGGGCTCCACGATTTCTTCGGGATTTTCCCCTTCCCGGATCTCTTCCTCCACCGTTCCGTCGAGTACACCGCCTTCCATCAGGAGGGGATAGGTTTCAATGGCAAAGGACAACAGGTGTTCGGCAGACTCCCTGGTTCTGAGAAGATCGATCCCGAGTTCCGGGTACAGCCCGAGCAGTCTCAAAAGAACTTCGTTTCCGAATCGCTGGGACAGCGCACGCACTTCGTCCTCGAACTGGGACAGCACCAGAAGCTTGGCAACCGCATCCTGGTGGGAAAGCCAGCGGGACGAGGCCGGGTCGTAAAACGTCCAGTCGGCGGAAGCCATTTCCAGAATGTAGGACTCCAGGGCTTCATCGTTCAGGAGGTACCTCTCCTGACGGCCATAAGCCACCTTGTAAAGCGGGGGCTGGGCGATATAAACATACTGACCCTCGATCAACGGGTTCATGTGACGGAAAAAGAACGTCAGGAGAAGCGTTCGGATATGCGCCCCATCGACATCGGCATCGGTCATGATGATGATTTTGTGGTAACGGAGCTTCTTGTCGGAAAACTCCTCCTCACCCAGTCCGCACCCGACAGCGGTAATCAGGGCCCGGACTTCGTCGTTCGTAATGAATTTTTCGATTCCACGGGATTTTTCGACATTCAGGATTTTTCCCTTCAGGGGAAGGATGGCCTGAAATCTTCGGTCCCTTCCCTGCTTTGCGGAACCGCCGGCCGAATCCCCTTCCACGATGTACAGCTCTGACTTGGCCGGATCAGATTCCTGGCAGTCCGCCAGCTTCCCCGGAAGGTTGGACCCTTCCAGAACATTTTTCCGCTTGGCCAGATCCTTCGCCTTTCGCGCCGCCTCCCGGGCCTGGGCCGTCAAAATGGCCTTGTCGGCAATCCGTCTGGCCGTCTGGGGATCCTCTTCAAAACGCTCCTGGATCACTTCCGACAAAAAGGACTCCATCGCTCCAGCGACCCAGCTGGAACCCAGCTTGGCCTTGGTCTGTCCTTCGAACTGGGGATTCGGAATCCGGACACTCACCACCGCCGTCAACCCCTCCCTCACATCCTCGCCACGGACTTCTTCCCCCTTGTTCAGCTGTTTTTCCCGGATGTACTTGTTGATCACCTTGGTCACAGCGGTCCGAAACCCGCGGATGTGGGTTCCCCCCTCACGGGTGAAGATGTTGTTGGCAAATCCAAGAACCGTTTCGGCTTCCGTTGCCTCCTGGTACTGGAACGCCACTTCGAACTGGGCCCCGTTTTCGAGGGACTTCCGAAAGATCAGGACATCGTGGAGAACCTTTTTGTTCTCGTTTAGAAAGGTGACGAAGGACTGGATGCCCCCTTCGAAATGGAATGCTTCTTCCCGAAGCGTTTCCTCTTCCTTCAGGTGGATGGTGAGCACAGGGTTCAGAAAGGCCAGTTCGCGAAAACGGTGGGCCAGGGTGTCAAACAAAAACTGGTCCGTTTCCATGATGGTCAGATCCGGCCAAAACCGGATCGTTGTACCGCGGCTGGAAGACGGCCCTTCAACCGCCAGCGGGGCAACCGGATCACCCTTGTGGTAGGTTTGCCGATGGACAAGATTGTTCTGGTGGATTTCGAGCAAAAGGGTTTCCGAAAGGGCATTGACCACAGAAACCCCGACCCCGTGAAGTCCTCCGGACACCTTGTAGAGGCTGTTGTTGAACTTTCCACCGGCATGAAGGACCGTCATGACGACTTCCGCGGCCGACCTCTTTTGCTCGGTGTGAAGCCCTGTCGGGATTCCGCGGCCGTTATCCGAAACCGAAACCGATCGGTCATTGTGGATTGTGACCCGAATTTCGTTGCAGTGCCCAGCCAGCGCCTCGTCAACGCTGTTATCGACAAGTTCGTAAACCAGATGGTGCAGGCCATCAATTCCCGTGCTTCCGATGTACATTCCGGGGCGGACCCGCACAGCCTCAAGTCCCTCAAGAACACGGATATGATCCGCAGAATAGGCTTCTTCCAGCGGTTCTTCTGAACTCACCGTACCTCCCTCAAACTGTCTCATGATCGATCATCGGCAGTTCCATTATGTTACCCGTGGGAAAATTGATTTCCTAATCCAGCGGCATGATCACATACCGGGAGTGGGATTCCTCCACACAGGACCAGATTACCGGAAACGAATCCCGTCTTTCTGTTTTGGAAACATATTCCGCTTCCATTCTCATCGTCTCGCCCTGACTAACGAGGAGAAGTGTCTTCAAGTATTCGGTATTGAACACAAGACTCCCCGGGGATCCCTTCAGAAAAACCGGGAGCGTCTCGGTGGATTCCCCGATCTCCTCGTTCTGGGCTTTCAGGGTCAGGGACCGTTCATCCCACTCAAAGGCCACTTCCTGTTTTTTTTCGGAGACCAGCCCGACCCGCCGGATTGTCGCTTCGAGAAGGTCCCTCGAACATTCAAGGCTCAGGGTGAACTGGGCCGGAAAAGCGTCCCGGTAATTCGGGAAGGGTGTGCCAAGAAGCCGGGTGTAATAATAAAAACCTCCCCAACGAAATGTCGCAAACTTCGGATTGACCACGACTTCCACCGAGACAGGCCCGGACTTGATGTCCATCTCGAGAATATGCAGAAGATCCTGGAGCGTCCGTTTCCGGAGGATGAAACGGGTCTCGCTCTGGCCCGCGAGATCGGCGCCTGCGTCTTCTCCCAAAGAAATCTGTCCGTGATGGAGTCGGTGGCCATCCGTCCCGACAATGTTCAGGTTGACCTTTCCCCCTTCCCGGACACGGTGGAAGAGGATCCCGTTCATGGGCTTCGATTCATCGTCGAGGGTGAAGGGCAGGGTCTTCCTGAGCTGGCCCGCCAGGAGATCCAGGGGAAGAAGGAAGGAATAGTCGGGCTGAATCTCCGGAAATCCCGCATATTCATTGGGATCGATGCCCTTCAGGTCATACAGGAGCCTTTCTCTTTCAATCCGGGTGGAACCATTTTCCTGCCTGGAGAGCGTCACCTTTCCGGGAGGAAGCTCCCGGAAAAGCTGGAGCAGTTTTTTCCCGACCACGGTGGTCTTGCCAGGAACCCGGACCTCGCAGGGAACCTCAAAGCGTCCACCCGTCTGGGTGTCTGACACAAAAAGGACCGCTTTCTGATCCTTGGCCTCAATCAGGACAAACGAACCGATCTGAATCATATTCTTGCGTTCTGCCAGCGTCGCGACTCTTTGTAACCCGTCGAGAAACGCCTCCTGATCCACAATAATCTCCAAAAAAGACCTCCTTAGCGCTATTCCGATTGTTCGAGTTTTTTCTTGAGGAATCCGATGTCCGCGGAAATCTCCGGATCGGACTCCAGACGCTCCTCGATGAGCTTGAAGGAATAGATGGCTGTCGAGTGATCCCTCCCTCCAAGCTCCCGTCCGATTTCAGGATAGGATTTCTGGGTCAGATCCCGGATCAGGTATACGGCAATGTGCCGGGCGGTCACCAGTGTCTTGTGACGTTTCTTGGAACGGATTTCCTTTGGGAGAACCTTGTAATATTCTGCCACCTCCTGGAGGATCCGGTCCACGGAAACGGTGTCCCTGGACGTCGGCATCAAGTCCGAGAGGAGTTTTCTTGCAATTTCGATCGTGATGGGCTTGCTCATCAGTGTCCCGTAGGCTCCCAGGCGGATCATCGCCCCTTCAAGCTCCCGGATGTTCGACTTCACCGTATTCGCCAGGAAGTAGACGACGTCTGTCGGAAGGTTGATCCGCTCCTGCAGCATCTTCTCTTTCAGGATCTCGACCTTTGTTTCGAAATCGGGAATCTGGATGTCCGCGATCAGCCCCCACCCAAATCTGGATTTGAGACGGCCTTCCAGCGTGGGAATGTCATTGGGCATGCAGTCGCTTGATAACACAATCTGCTTTCCATTTTCGTAAAGAGCGTTGAACGTATAGAAAAACTCTTCCTGGGTTCTCTCTTTTCCGGACAGGAACTGGATGTCATCCATGATCAGCACATCGATTTTCCGGTACCGCTCACGAAACTCGTTCATCTTGGCGAACTTGATGGAACTCACCATTTCATTCAGGAAGGATTCCGTGGTGATGTAAAGGATTTTCAAGTCCGGAAACTGCTGGGCCATCATGTTTCCGACCGCATTGACCAGATGGGTCTTTCCAAGACCGACGTTTCCAAAAACATAGAATGGATTGTAGGCCTTGGAAGGATTGTTCGCGATCGCAACTGCCGCGGCATGGGCAAACTGGTTGCACACCCCCACTACGTAGTTATCGAACGTGTAGCGGGCATTGAGATGATGGTTCCAGACAGGAAGGACTTCGGAATGAAGGGGCAAGGACCCGGAAGTCCGGACAGAAACCGGTGCCTCTCCCTGAGTTGAGCTTTTGGGGCGACGTTTTCTCTTGGGAAGGGACGCCGCATTGACCTGAACTTCCAGAAGGGCTTCAGGATTGTGCGTGACCTCCCTGAGGGCGGTCACCAAATCCTGTGAATAGCGGTTCTGGACAAGCCTCTGAATGAACGTGCTCCCGACCAGGAGAACATGCCCTTCTGCTCCCGCCTGGAGCTCGGCACCGGAAAGAAGGTCAAGGATCCCGTCCCTCTCAAGCGCTCCGGGATCGGATCCAAATTCACGAAATCGATCAAGAACCTGGTTCCAAAGAGACTGATTCATGATCGAGACTGTCCCCTCAGCAAATATGGCTCAACATTTTTTCAACACCTGTGAAAAGTAAAAATATTCCTTACAGATTAAGGAAAAAAGCGGATTCTGCCGAGGATAGGGACTGATGATCCTGTGGAAGCGGAGTGAACGGCATGTGGAGTATCATCCCGTTTCAACGGGGTCGATGTTAACAAAACGAACTTCCACAATTCAACCAACCATGACCCCTTACCTTTCCCACTCCACAAAAACAGACTCAAGTCATTCGATCTTCTATAAAATCTCAATTTTTTCCCCAGAACCCCCATTACTCTACTCTCTTTTACGATCCGAATAAAACATCATCTAAAAAACATTCTAGTGAAACCAAGGTCAAGGATCACGCTCCGGATTTTTCAAAACCATTTTACTTGACCCCCCTTGAAATGGTGTCCTAAAATGGAGCTTTGTCACATAATAAAATTACAGGCTCAGGACTTGCCCAAATCCATGGGACGTCTTCCTAAGGAGACTCCAAATGAAAATAAGCGGAGCGGAAATGCTCCTGGAATCGCTTAAAAGGGAAAAAATCACGCATATATTCGGTTATCCCGGCGGGGTTGTCCTCCCGATTTTCGATGCCCTCTACAAGGATCCTTCACTTCAGGTCATCCTGACACGCCATGAACAGGCTGCCGTCCATGCAGCCGAAGGATATGCACGGTCATCGAACACCGTAGGAGTCGTTCTCGTAACCTCCGGACCAGGTGCCACCAACACCCTGACCGGACTCGCGGATGCCAATATGGACTCTGTCCCTCTCGTGGTAATCACTGGACAAGTTCCGACAAAAATGATCGGAAACGATGCCTTCCAGGAGGCAGATATCATCGGCATGAGCCGATCCTGTACAAAACACAACTTCCTGGTTCGAAAGATTTCGGATCTCCCCCGCATCATCAAGGAGGCCTTTTATATTGCCAGAACCGGACGTCCTGGACCTGTCCTGATCGATTTTCCCAAGGACATCATCCTGGAAAAGGCAGAATTCCACTATCCGGAAACCGTTTCCATCAGAAGCTACAATCCGACGATCCAGGGAAACCGCTGGCAGATCAGAAAAGCGGCCCAGGCGATCCTCAAATCCCGGAAACCGGTCATCTACGCCGGCGGTGGAATCATTTCATCCAATGCCCACAAAGAGCTCCTTGAACTGGTCAATTTGGCAAACATCCCGACGACACTCACACTCATGGGACTGGGCGCGCTTCCGGGAGACCATCCGAGATTCATGGGGATGCTCGGGATGCATGGGACCTATGCCGCAAACATGGCCATCCACCACACGGATGTCCTGATTGCCGTGGGGGTCCGGTTTGATGACCGGGTCACCGGAAAGATCGCCGAGTTTTCTCCCAACTCGAAAGTGATCCATATCGACATTGATCCCACTTCGATCAGGAAAAACTTTCATGTGGACGTTCCGATCGTCGGAGACGCCCGTGTCATTCTGAAAGACCTCATTGAGGAACTCCGGGAAATTTCCGGGGGAGAGGATGCCTTCCGCCACTTCCAGCCCTGGGTCGCACAAACTTCCGAATGGGAAAAGGAACACCCCCTCAAGTATGCCTACGACAAGGAAATCATCAAACCCCAATACGTCATTGAAAAAATCTACCAGTTCACACAGGGTGACTGCATTGTTTCCACCGACGTGGGACAGCACCAGATGTGGACAGCGCAGTTTTTCAAATTCATCCGACCGAATACCTGGCTGACTTCAGGAGGTCTCGGAACAATGGGCTACGGTTTTCCCGCGGCGATAGGCGCCCAGAAGGCCCACCCGGGAAAAAGGGTCATTTCCATTACGGGTGAGGGCAGTTTCCTGATGAACGTCCAGGAACTGGCCACAGTGGTCTCCCTCGACCTTCCCGTCAAGATCGTGATCCTGAACAACCAGTACCTCGGCATGGTTCGACAGTGGCAGGAATTCTTTTATGGAAGCCGGTACTCATCTTCCTTCATCGGACAGTCACCCGATTTTGTCAAACTGGCTGAGGCGTTCGGAGCGGTCGGCCTGAGAGCGACCCGCCCCGAACAGGTCGAGGATACGATTCTCGACGGATTCTCGAGACGTGGCCCGGTGCTGATGGAATTCCAGGTTGACCCCGAAGAAAATGTGTTCCCGATGGTTCCTGCAGGGGGATCCAACATTGAAATGATTTTTGAGTCGCCTGGAGAGAAGGACGATCCCAAAAAACGGGATTCCATCCTCACAGCTTGATCCCGGAGGAACGCGTGAGCGAAGTCAGAAAACACTTTGTCCAGATTCTGGTCGAGAATCGTTTTGGTGTCTTGTCCAGGGTCGCTGGTCTTTTCAGTGCGAGAGGATTCAATATCGACAGCCTTTCCGTTGCCCCCGGGCTGGACCCCAGTGTTTCCCAGATGACCATTGAGACCCAGGGCGATGATCATGTCGTCGAGCAGATCATCAAGCAATTGAACAAACTGATCGATGTCATCAAGGTTGTGGATCTCGCCGAATTTTCCTTTCTCTCCCGCGAGACACTCCTGATTCGGGTCAACACAAACAGCCGACCCGGAGACCGGGATGAAGCATTCCGGATTGTGGAAATCTTCCGGGCAAAAATCATCGATTCTTCCCCCACCACCTATACCTTTGAAGTGACCGGGGACGAAGACA
Source organism: Nitrospirota bacterium (assembly GCA_021785195.1). Taxonomy (GTDB): domain Bacteria; phylum Nitrospirota; class Leptospirillia; order Leptospirillales; family Leptospirillaceae; genus JAJYGC01. Next base: position 9,224 of record JAJYGC010000011.1, on the reverse strand, counting down.
AGATAGAAGCGATCCTGAACTTTCTGAAACCATTGGGAATCAAGGAAGTCATCAGGACAGGGAAGGTTGCCATTGCACGGGAAGACCAGCGTCTTTCCGGAAAAAACGCGTCCCGCCCTCACCCGGAAGGGGAACTGACCCTCAACCGACCATGATCGACCACATGATTTTCGAACCGACAATCAAAAACACCACAGGAGAGCCTCTTGAAAAAACGGATTTACTATGAATCAGATTGTAGCCTTGAAATTATCCGCAACCGCCGGGTTTCCATCATCGGGTTCGGGAGTCAGGGACATGCCCATGCCTTGAATCTGAAGGAAAGCGGAGTCAATGTGACGGTCGGTCTCCGGGCGGGATCCTCGTGGAACAAGGCTGCCGCATTCGGTTTTTCTCCTGTTTCGGTGGCAGAAGCCGTCCAGAAGAGCGATGTGGTCATGATCCTGCTTCCGGATGAGCTTCAGGCAGATGTTTACAAAACGGAAATCGCCCCCCACCTTCGTTCCGGAATGGCTTTGGCCTTCGGACACGGGTTCAACATCCATTTCGGGCAGATCAAGCCCCCTTCCGATGTGGATGTCATCCTGGCGGCCCCTAAGGGACCGGGCCATCTTGTCCGATCCGAATACCAGAAGGGTTCGGGTGTTCCTGCGCTCATCGCCGTTTCCCAGGATGCTTCAGGTGTCGCCAAGGAACTCGCCCTCAGTTATGCCTCCGCAATAGGTGGCGGTCGCCCGGGTATTTTTGAAACCTCCTTTCAGGAAGAAACGGAAACAGACCTTTTTGGCGAGCAGGTCGTCTTGTGCGGAGGTCTCACCGCACTCATTTCTGCCGGATTTGAAACGCTCGTGGACGCTGGCTACGCTCCGGAAATGGCCTATTTCGAATGTCTTCACGAGGTCAAGCTGATTGTGGATTTGATCTATGAAGGCGGCATTTCAAACATGCGCTATTCCATCAGCAACACCGCCGAATACGGTGATTTGACCCGGGGGCCCCGGATTGTGACGGAAGAAACAAAAAACGAAATGAAAAAAATCCTGAAGGAGATTCAGACAGGCGTGTTTGCCAGGGAGTTCATTCTGGAAAACAAGGCTGGAAAGCCCGTTTTCCAGGCCCTTGAAAAAATGGGACAGGAACATCCCATCGAAAAAGTGGGCCACGAAATCCGTTCGATGATGCCATGGATTTCAAAATCCCGTCTTGTGGATCAGGCAAAGAACTGATCACCACAAGATGAGAGTTTCCCCAGATCATTTCAAGACCCCCATTGCCCGGGAGGGTATGCCGTTCGTCACGGTGTCCCTCCTGTTTCTCTTTTTGTGCCTGGCCCTTTTTCATGGATGGGGACTCATCGCCGGGGTTCTTCCGGCCTTCGTCCTCAACTTTTTCAGAAATCCTCCGAGGGTTGTTCCGGGGGGCGGGAACGTTATTGTTTCGCCGGCAGACGGGAAAATTGTGAAGGCCGAAAAGGATGCCCTGTCCGGACGCTGGAAGGTCGCGATTTTCATGAATGTTTTCGACGTTCATCTGAACCGGATGCCCCTATCGGGGACAGTCCAGAAAATTTCCTACATCCCGGGAAAGTTCCTGAACGCTGATATGGACAAAGCATCGGAGTATAATGAACGGAATACGCTGGTATTGAGAACCCCCTCCGGAGAAGAAGTTTCGATGACCCAGGTGGCGGGACTCATTGCCCGGCGAATCGTCTGCTATGCAGAACCGGCAGATGAACTTCCAGCCGGAACCATTTTTGGGTTAATCCGGTTTGGATCCCGGGTGGATCTCGATCTTCCCGGAAATGCCGTTCTCTCTGTCGCAATGGGAGACCGGGTCAAGGGAGGGGAGACAGTCCTTGGAAAATTATCAGAACAACAGTCCTGACACTCAGGTGGTCCGGTCTCGTGGGATCTACATCCTGCCCAACCTCTTTACCACGGGGAACCTTTTTTTCGGGTTTCTGGCGATTGTTCAGAGTTTCCATCATGACTTCCTGAAAGCGGCCTATTCCATTCTGATCGCCTCCATTTTCGACAACCTGGACGGGAAGGTGGCCCGAATGGCCCAGGCCACAAGCCAGTTTGGCGTCGAATACGACAGTCTGGCAGATCTGGTTTCCTTCGGCATGGCCCCCGCATTTTTGGTCTTCAACTCCGACCTGTCTTCCTATAATCGGCTCGGGCTTCTGGCCGCCTTTCTCTTTGCCGCCTGCGGGGCCCTCCGGCTCGCCCGGTTCAATGTCATCACCACACGGGTTTCCAGCCGTTATTTTGTCGGGCTTCCCATCCCTGCGGGCGCGGTGTTTCTGGTGTCGCTGGAACTGGTCAAGAATGGTCCCCTTTCCGCAATCTTTTCCTTTTCCCCCGGATTTTTTCTTGCGGCAACCTATCTCGTGGCCATTTTGATGGTCAGTCCGGTGCTCTACAGAAGTTTCAAGGAGGTTCGCTTCCTGCGGAAATCCCTCCATACGTTCGTCTCCGTCCTGCTGGTCGCCCTTCTTTTCGTGCTCTATCCCAAACAGTCCCTTTTCCTGACGGTGTTTGGATATACGATGTGGGGGCCCCTGGAATTTTTCCTGTTCCGCTATGTCATGAAAAAGAAACAGCAGATGGATCCCGACCATTCTCCCCTGGAGAGGGCGCCTTCCCGATTTTCAACCTTCCGCGGTTCCCGCCGGCGAAAGATCTGATTTTCATGAAGAGGAGAGCCTGATGTCTTCGATGCCCGACATGGTCCGTATTTTCGATACCACCCTGAGAGATGGGGAACAAAGTCCCGGAGCTTCCATGCAAAAGGAGGAGAAGCTTCAGGTGGCCCGCCAGCTGGCAAGGCTGAATGTGGACATCATCGAGGCGGGTTTTCCGGTGGCCTCACCCGATGACTTTGATGCGGTCCAATCGATCGCCCAGGAGGTGGGAAACCTGCCTGAAGCCCCGGCGATCTGCGGTCTGGCCCGTGCGGTGGACAAGGATATCCTGACAGCTGCCAAGGCGGTTTCCGCCGCAAGTCTTCCGAGAATCCATACGTTCATTGCCACGAGCCCCATTCACATGGACAAAAAGCTCAAGATGTCCCCCGAAGGGGTGTTGAAAGCCATCGAAAGGTCGGTGACCCTTGCCCGCAAGCATGTCGAGGATGTTGAATTTTCTGCGGAAGATGCCCTGAGAAGTGATCGCACCTTTTTGGCGAAGGCCGTTCAGGTGGCCATTGAATGTGGTGCGTCAACCGTCAATATCCCGGATACGGTTGGATATGCGGTCCCTGGAGGGATTCGGGATCTCTTCCGGTTCCTGATCGATACCGTTCCCGGAGCGAAACAGGTTGTTTTTTCCTGCCATTGCCATGACGACCTGGGGCTTGCCGTCGCCAATTCCCTGTCCGCGCTTGAAGGGGGGGCCCGACAGGTGGAGTGCACCGTGAACGGGATCGGCGAACGGGCGGGAAACGCTGCCATGGAAGAGGTTGTCATGGCACTGAAGGTCCGGAAGGCCTGGTTTGGTCTTGACACCCGGATCCGGACGGAAGAGTTCTTCCGGTCCAGCCGACTGGTGTCGTCCGTCACTGGAATGGTTGTCCAGCCCAACAAGGCCATCGTCGGTGAAAATGCCTTCGCCCACGAGTCGGGAATCCATCAGGACGGTTTTCTGAAGGATAAGGATACCTATGAAATCCTGGTTCCGGAACAGGTGGGTGTCTCAGGGGGAAAACTGATTCTCGGAAAGCATTCCGGACGCCATGCGCTCAAGGATCGTCTGGAAACGATGGGGTATGTGCTGAGTGACGAGGAGCTCGACCGGCTGTTCGTCCGGTTCAAGAAACTGGCGGATCAGAAAAAGGACTTGTACGAAGAGGATCTGGAAACACTGATTTGGGAGGAAGACACCCACCCGAAAGACCGCTTTGTCCTGAAACGTCTTCATGTCAGCGGTGGTACCGAGATTCCCCCCACCGCCACAGTGGTTCTGGAACGCGATGGTGTGGAACACCGGATGGCGGGCCTGGGGGATGGCCCGGTCGACGCCATCTACCGAACCGTGTCGAAGTTGACGGGAACGACCTCCCGGCTTGTCTCCTATTCCGTGAAAGCCATCACCGGGGGAACCGACGCCCTGGGGGAAGTGACTGTCCGGATTGATTTGGACGGGCTCCTTTCCATCGGACAGGGTGCGGATACCGATATTCTTGTCGCATCGGCAAAAGCCTATCTGGCGGCCTTGAATCGGCTGGAGCGGAAGAAAATGAAAGCGGGCATCCTTTCCCCACATCCTTCGAACGCAAAAGCGACCCCTTCTCCCTGAACCATCGCAAGGAAACCTTTTTGAATGAGAAAGAGGATGATCGAATGAACGATAAAGGACAGCCCGGGAGAATCCTTCTCCTGCCGGGTGATGGAATCGGTCCGGAGGTGTTTGTTCCGGTTCTGGGCATGCTGGAAACGATCCGGAAATCCGGAAAAGCCAATCTGGAATGGGAAGAAGCCTATATCGGCGGCGTTGCCACCGATAAAACGGGCGTTCCCCTTCCCCCTGAAACGCTCCAAAAGGTCGATCGGGCCAATGCCGTTCTCTTGGGCGCCGTCGGGGGGCCCCGCTATGACACCCTTCCTTACGAGCTTCGCCCCGAAAGGGCCCTTCTGGGGATCAGGGAATACCTTGGGGCATTTGCCAATCTTCGCCCTGCGCGGATCTTTCCGGAACTGGTCGGGGCATCGACCCTGAAGCCGGAGGTCATCTCGGATCTGGACCTGATGGTTGTCCGGGAATTGACCGGGGGAATCTATTTTGGCAAACCACGGGGAATCGTCACCGAAGGCGGGGTTCGTCGGGGAATCAACACGGAAACCTACTCCGAGCCGGAGATTGCCCGCATTGCAAGGGTTGCGTTCGAACTGGCCCGGAAGCGCCGGAAAAAGGTAACCTCGGTTGACAAGGCCAATGTCCTGGAATCCTCGGTCCTCTGGAGGGAGGTTGTCGGTCTCGTCCACAAGGACTATCCCGAAGTGGCGCTGGAACATATGTATGTGGACAATGCTGCCATGCAGCTCGTCAGGAACCCGAAACAGTTCGATGTCATTGTCACCGGGAACCTCTTCGGAGATATCCTTTCTGACGAGGCCGCCCAGCTGACGGGGTCGATCGGAATGCTGGCCTCGGCGTCGATCGGGGGAAAGACGGGTCTGTATGAACCAATCCACGGGAGCGCTCCGGACATTGCCGGGAAAGACCTTGCCAACCCACTGGCCATGATTCTCTCTCTGGCCTTCCTGTTCCGTTACTCCCTTGACCGGGAAGATCTGGCGGGACAGATTGAGGGAGCGGTGCGAGCGGTTCTTTCCCAGGGAATCAGGACGTCCGATATTCAGGGAGAAGGTTCTGTCAAGGTTGTTGGAACAAGGGAAATGGGTGACCGGGTTCTCCGGGAATTCTCGAACGCGCAAGGAAGGTGATTTTCATGGGTGACAAAGGATTTTCCGTCGCAATCGTCGGAGCGACCGGTGCGGTGGGTCGCGAGATGGTCTCGATTCTGGAGGAACGGGATTTTCCCGTCTCCGACCTCCATCTCTTTGCTTCCGAACACTCGGCGGGTGAAAGGATTGAATTTCGGGGAACGCATTACCCGGTCAGAGAGATGAAAGGGGCAGGGGATGCCAAGGGGGTCCAGATCGCGCTTTTTTCCGCGGGGGCCGATATCAGTCTTTCCCTGTCTCCGGATCTGGTCCGCCAGGGAACCCTGGTGATCGACAATAGTTCCGCCTTCCGGATGGTTCCGGAGATCCCCCTGGTCATTCCAGAAGTCAATCCGGAGGCGCTTCCTTCGACATTGGGACCTGCCCTGATCGCCAATCCGAATTGTGCCACCATTCAGATGCTGGTGGTCCTGAAGCCCCTGATCGAACGGGCGGGGGTCAGGCGCATTGTGGTCACGACCTTTCAGTCTGTTTCAGGAACGGGGAAAGGCGCGATGGAGGAGCTGGCCTCACAAATGGCATTCATCCTCAATGGTCGGGTCGAGGACATCAAGCCGGAGGTATATGCCCCCTACCAGATCGCCTTCAATGTATTGCCGCAGATCGACCAGTTCCTTCCGGACGGGTCCACGAAGGAAGAGGAAAAAATGAAGCTCGAAAGCCGAAAGATTCTCGGCATTCCAGATCTCAGGGTGAGTGCCACCACCGTTCGCGTTCCGGTCATGGTCGGCCATTCGGAGTCGGTCAGCATCGAGTTTGAACGGCCGATTTCCCCGGATGAGGCCAGGGCAATCCTGTCCGATGCCCCGGGAGTGCGCGTGTGGGATGATCCTTCCCGGAAGATCTATCCGGTGCCCCGTGATGTTGCGGGTCAGGATGATGTCTTTGTCGGGAGAATCCGCCGGGATGATTCAGTGGAAAACGGGCTGAATCTCTGGATTGTGGGCGACAATTTGAGAAAAGGGGCCGCGTTGAACGCAATCCAGATCGCCGAACGGATCGTCGAACGGATCTGACGATTTCTGGAAAAAGGGGTGGGAAATGGAGACTCCAAGACTGTTGACGCCGCTGGTTCAGCAAGATCCGGATCCCTCTGCGGCTGTCCTTGTCGAGCGGATTCAGGCTTTGAAAGCACGGCACAACGCGATCATTCTGGCGCATAACTACCAGATTGGCGAAGTCCAGGATGTTGCCGATTATGTGGGCGATTCCCTGGAACTTGCCCGTTTTGCCGCCCGAACCGATGCCGACACGATCGTTTTCTGCGGCGTTCATTTCATGGCTGAAACGGCCAAGATCCTGAACCCCGGCCGGCGGGTGGTCGTTCCGGATCTGAAGGCCGGTTGCCCGATGTCGGACATGATCACCCCGGAAGAGGTGGATCGACTGAGGGGACAACATCCTGACGCGGTGGTCGTGACCTATGTCAATTCTCCGGCGGCGGTGAAGGCCAAGAGTGACATCTGCTGCACCTCGGCGAATGCTGTCCGGATCGTCCAGTCGATTCCGGAAGGAACGCCAGTCATTTTCATCCCCGATCAGTTTCTCGGGGACTACGTCCAGCGCGCGACGGGCCGGAAGATGATCCTGTTTGAAGGGTACTGTCCCACGCACATGCGGATCATGTCTGCCGACATCGATCTGGCCCGTTACGAGCATCCCGATGCGCTAATTATCGCCCACCCCGAATGCCAGCCGGAAGTTGCCGTCAAGTCGGATGTGGTCGCGAGCACCAGCCGGATGGCGTCTTCCGTCCGCGAAAGCCAGGCCCACACGGTGGTGGTGGGAACGGAACTGGGGATGATCCATCGTCTCCGGAAGGAAAATCCAGAGAAGGAATTCATCCCGGCCTGTTCCACGTGCGACTGTGCCAACATGAAGGTGAACTCCCTGGAGAAGATCCTTTGGGCGCTCGAGGATTTGTCTCCGGAAATCCTGCTTCCGGAAGAGATCATCCGGGATGCCCGGACTGCACTTGACCGGATGCTCGAGCATTCCTGATGTCCCGCCTGTTTTTCTTTCTGGGGATCTTTTTTCTGGGTCTGGGCCTGATTGCCCGATTGATTGAAAAGGGGTTTGGCAAAGGGGTTTTCTCGGTGCTGGGTCATCTTCCCGGGGACATCGTCGTGGACCGCCCCGGGTTCAAGTTCTATTTTCCTCTCGCAACCAGTCTTCTGGTCAGTGTGGCTATTTCCCTCCTGTTTTACCTTTTTTCCCGATTTTCAGGCCGTTCCTGAGTCCTTCCGGTCGGGGTCGGGTAAACAGGACGGTGCTGCCGTTCCCGCCTCCATCTCGGACAGAAGCGATTTGACCGCTTCCATCAGCTCCGGAATCTGTGACGCGTTATTCCTGATCGCCCCCAGAATGTTTTCGAGCCGGGCGAGCCGCTGCATCTCCCGGTCTTCAGAAGAAAGCCGATCCAGTTTCTGATAGAAATCGGGAAAAAAGGATCCGATCGTGGTCCGGACCGCTTCAATCGCCCCGAGCAATTCCGGGGGCTGTACTTCTCCTGGATCGGACGCAATAAAAAAACGTCCTCCTTCGAAGACAAGAATGGACATCGGAGATTTTCCGGGAAGTTTGAGGGGGATGACCGCCTCGATCCTTTGCCCAACCGTCTCCTTCAGGGACATGACGAGTCCGGGGCAGGATCTTGCGTGTTCGTTTTTTTCCCGGTTGACTTGCCACTTTCGCTCGACGTACATGGGGTTCTCCTGCTGAAACCGTAAGGGGTCCGAAACAAAAAACCCGCCTGAAGGCGGGTTTTTCATGAACCTGAAGCGACTAGGCCAAGGTCAGAACCCCTTGGAATTGGTTCGCATTTTCTTGATGAAATCTGTCAGCAGTTCGAACTTCTCGGGTCCGGTATCACGGACTGACAGGTTTGCATCCTCATGGCCTGCAAACGAACAGAACGCGAGCGTGTAGCAGGAGGTGCCACCCCGAATGATCTTGAGTGCCAGATTGGCTTGATGGCAATGGACGCCAACGAAGAGGCACACATCGATCTTGTTGTGCCAGATGGTCAGGTTTGGATGGTTGGGGTTGATCTCGGTTTCCGGGTCAATCTTGGGGTATTTCGGCCTGTAGTCGGACATCGGGATGATGTTGATCCCACCTTCAACCGCAGCCCGTTTGATGGCTTTGGCCATTTTTGCCGATTTCTCGTTCCACTTCCAAAGGACGAGGGGACCCGGGAAAAAGGTCGGAACCTTGGCGGCTGAAAGTTTGCGGGCGGCTTCCTCGATCGCCTCGTCTTCAGACACGAGACGGCCTTCGATATGGCCCTGTCCTGGGTCGGGGAGAACAATCCCCATCATGGCTGCGGCGGGGGGTAAAAAAGCCTCTGGACCAGCGGCTACGCGGTACTGGGACACGGTCACTCCTGTTCATTATGGGGGATCCGGCCCTTTCGGGACGGGGTTCGCCAGTTTATCCCCATCGGAGACTCCGGTCAGGAGAATGCTGCACCGATTGGGGTGGTTCAGGTCACTCAGACAGTAATTCGCTGTTTTTTCAAGTGGTTCAGAAATAAACCGAGAATCCTAATTCTAGGGTGCGGGAAGCCCCCTTGTCAAATGGACCAATCTGAGTGCTTGGGAACCATGAAAGGGTTGGACTACGATCACAAACCTGCGGTGGACTCCGGATGTCAAATCCCAAAGTTGCTGTAAAGTTGCGTCCCAAAACGGATCGATTCCGCAGGACGATTCTCAGGACTCCTCGATCAATGTCATTTCATTTGAACCTGGCC
>JAJYGC010000009.1 GCA_021785195.1 Nitrospirota bacterium | reverse complement strand
AGGACAGGGAAAAAGGAAGAACGGACTTATACCGTTCCAGGGAATCGCTTGAAAGGTGATAGGAAGCAGGACGGGTAACCGACTGAATTTCCTTTTTCTTGTGGCCCATCAGAAATTCCAGGAAAAAAAGCTCTTCAAAAATGAATCGCCTTCTCGGGGAATGAGCAGGATCCAACAGAGAGTCCAGATCATTCGGCACGGGAAGGTCCTTGGGGAAATGCATTTCCACCATGGAAGGGAACCAGCCGGGCAATCCGGATAATGAGAGAATGTTTTTGGGGAGCGGATCAAAATCCAGTCCCCAAAGAGCGGTCAGTACCCTTCCGATGGTTTTTCGAAAAAACGATGTTCCAAGTCCCTGGGCCTCATGATAGACCGGAACAATCCGATTGATATGGAAACTCTTCTGACTCTTCCTTTCCGGATCCAGCTTCTCCGTAATCGGAGATCTCAGTGAAAGTCTTCCATCGAATTCGGAAATTTCGGGTTTCCCAAAAAAAAAGGCAACACTGTCCACAGGAAGTGTCTTGAGCAGATACTCCTGACCAAACCACACCGCACGGATGGAACCGGTTCCGTCTTCAAGCTCCGCTTCCACCAGTGGAACGCGCATCGTCCTGATTTCTTTCTTCCGAATGCTCCTCACCTTTGCCATAAATCCTGAAGAAATTCCGGGAGCAAGCTGGCTGATCCTCTTGACTGCCCTACGATCCTCATATCGGAACGGGAAGTAGTACAAAAGATCCAGGACTGTCCGAAGCCCCATGGCTGAGAGCTTCTCAATCCTCTTTGGACCTACTTCCGGAACGGATCCGAGTGGTGAAACCAACGAAAGGGTGACCTTATCCATTCACATATTCCCCAATCCTTTCACAGGAGCCGTGTTCCGTGGTATACGTTACGCCACAGAATTATTCCTTAAAACCAAAAAGAAAAAAGACGATTGATTTTCTATCACGCACCCTCTAGAATCAACCTGTTTTGACGATTTTAAACAAGGGGGAAAGAACTGTGGCAGATTCATGCACAATGTGTGGAAAGACAAAGGTGGTTGGCAACCAGATCAGCCATTCCCACCGGGTTAGCAAGAGAACGTTTCGTCCCAATCTCCAGAATGTCCGGGCACAGATCAACGGACAGACCCGTCGCGTTCGTGTCTGCACCCGTTGCATCAGAAGTGGCCGGGTTCTAAAGTCAATTTAGCCTCTCCGAACCCGGCCCCTTGAACGGGCCGGGCCTTCGTGCCACCACCTCCATTTCCACCCGGGCTCCTTTGGGAAGCTCCTTGACCCCAATGGTCGACCGCGCAGGATAGGGCATTGGAACCCGTTCCGCATAAAGGGCATTCACCACAGGAAAGTCCTTCATTTCGACCAGAAACAGGGTTGTCTTGACACAACACCCCCAGTCCAGCGCCCCCTCCTTTAAAATGCTTTCCATATTCTCCAGAACCTGACGAAACTCTTTCTCCACTCCACCCGGAACGATCATCCCTGTTACGGGATCCAGTCCAATCTGACCCGACACAAAAACCCAGCCATCCACTTCGCGATAAATCGAATAAGGCCCCACAGGAGAAGGGATCGAACCAGAGCGTTCTTCAGACATTAAAGGTCGCTCCCAAAACTGCACCGATCAATCCATAGGACAATGTTGCCACTTTGGGATCTCCATTCAAACGGCATACACGACCTTCACAAACCTGTCTCCGGTTCCAAAGACTGATCAGGAACCCGAAAACAGCTCCTCCCAATGCTCCAAGAAGCATGTCACCAACATTCATTTATTTCTCCAATTGATCTCATTTGCGCCAATGGATAGGACGATCCCAGAACCAAGTCAAGCAGACCCATTTTATCTGGGTCCCCATAATGGTCCAGTTCCCCCACATCAATCCGACTGGAACCCAAAGTGACCTTAAAGTAAAATATCCCTCGTGAACATCTTATGACTCTTTCCGTTTCTGGAACAATATCCGGAGAAAAAACATGGCCAAGGTCTCTGTCATTTATGCCCAATGGTGTCCAAGTTGTCCCGCCACCAAATCCTTCTGGAAAAAACTCCGGAACGATGTTCCATTCCAGTATGAGGAAATTGACATCGATACCGATCGGGGCCGGGAAATTGCCGAACGACACAATATAAAGTCAGTCCCCACAACCTTGATCAATGGAAGGACCTACTTCGTCGGCATCCCAGAAAAGTCACGCGCCCTTCAGGTCCTGAAATCCAGCCAATAACCGGACTATTTTTGAAGTGGTGCAAGCGGTCATCAGCCATTTTCATTTTGTCGGGTCCGGCCACCCCGCCCTTCCCAGAGAGGATATGTACTGGGCCAAATCATGAAGCTGATCTGGCTTGAGATATGAAAAGCTGGGCATGGGAGAATTCGGGAAATGTGATGTTGACTTGACAAACTGCGTCACGAGCCAGTCTTCAGGATGTCCAACCAGTCCTTCCTCAGACAGATCCGGACCCAAACGACCTCCTTTTCCCGAAACCATGTGACAACCCATACACCCTGATTTCTCAAACACAACCTTGCCACGGGTATACGAAGCCGGATCAAGCGGAACCAACTGCCTGAACCCGCGGTTTGCCTCAACAGACAGACCCATGATTGTTCCAAGAACAACCAATGCCGAAAACACGGCAAATGGTCTTCTGAAAGGCGATCTCTCAGGGCGAGTGTCGAAAAAGGGAAGAAGGATCAAAACAAACCCGATCAAAACCGGCAAGCCAACAACTCCCAGAATCTCAGGACGAATCATTTTCAGCAACTGAAAGATCCAGTCGAAATACCATGCAGGCGTCGGACTATAGGAGGCATTTGACGGATTGGCCACGGACTCAAGTCCCGGTGGACGCAATATTGCCAGGCTTGCGATCACCAGAAAGACAGCCAGCATTCCTATGGCATCCATCAGAATCTGTCTGGGATAAAAGAATTCTTTCCTGGCTTCAAGATCCAACGAATTTCCGGAAAAGGGCCCAGCCGGGCCGATCCTCCGGAAAATGACCATATGAAAGACCACAAACAAGATGAATATGGAAGGAAGAACCATTGTATGAATTGTAAAAAAATGGGAAAGCGTCAATGCGCCCAGACCGATTCCGCCCCGGATCGCGCTTTTTAGGATTGGCCCAATCATTGGGATGAGGCCAATCATATTGGTCCCGACAATTGTCCCCCAATAAGCCCGCTCATCCCAGGGAAGCAAGTACCCTGTAAAAGCGGCCGTCATCGTCAACGCCAGAAGGACAACCCCCACCAGCCACATGATTTCACGGGGTTTTTTATAGGCCCCCCAGAGGAAAACCTGCAGCAGATGGACCCCAACCAGAACGACCATCATCGAAGCCCCCCAATAGTGGAGTCCGCGAATCAGCCGCCCAACATTCATTCCTCCATAGGTCAGATGGTCGATGTAGTTTACGCTATCCCAAGCATGATCCGGCGTCCCTCCATAGTAAAATGCAAGCATGATCCCTGTCAGGAACTGGAGGATCAGTGTAAAAAGGACCATGCTTCCAAATACATACGCCCAGTTGGCTCCGCCGGGCATCGGCTCATCCAGGAGAAAGCTCATCAGGGACCGGATTCTGATGCGCTCATCCAGATATTGCACAATCCTGCTTTTCCCTTTTTCATTCATTACGGACCTCCTGTGGATCATTGCTCAGGCCAGGCGGACTTTTTCAGGAATTCCGATCGCAAACTGCTCGTACATGATGGAGATTTCCCCATCTTTCCCAATCTTGACCGGCAAGGTGTCCATTGGCCTGGGAGCAGGTCCAGAAACCCTACTTCCATTGAGTTCATAGATGGAATGGTGACATGGGCAGATAAACAATTTTTGATTTTCATTCCATTGTGGAGAGCATCCCAGATGGGGACAGATGGGAGAAAGAACGGTCAATAGCGGGTCTGAAAACTGTTTTTCCAGCTTGGAGTCGAGTCCAAGCTTTTGGTCTTCGGGCAATGACATCGGATCCTGAGGACTCGAATGCCGGATCAGCCATACTGTGCGTTCTACGGGAACCCGCATCCATCCGCTGACGGAAATGGCCCTGAAAGTATGGGAGACAGGGGAGTCAACCGGGAGCTGACTGACCGGAATTGACAGGGGAACCCAATGATCAGAAACCTTGGATTTGGCTGCTGCCAAAATGTAGCCTCCGATCGGGACAAAAAGGCTGATACCGATCAGACCCGCAACCACAGCCGTGCTCCGGGCCATAAACTCTCTCCGGGAACAGGCCGCGGCCTCCCCCATTGCTCGAATGTCTGACGGTTTCAGTGTGACAAGAGATCCTATTTCGATCTGGTAGCCAGGAGGAAAAAACCAGGTTGGAACTTCCTCAAATTCGCTGGGATCAAAAACCGGAAAAGATTCCAGCGTCCCGCGACAGGACAGGGCAATCGAATGCGCGGACATGGCACTGACTTGAGTCATCAAGACTCTCTTCAAGGAAGCCAGATCCCTGACGACCAGTTCCGTGATCTTCCGTTCAGTCTCAGAAAATACCAGCTTTTCCAGGGTTCCGACTTGCTGTCCATCCTGATTGAGGACCGGAACCCCTAGCCTGAGTATGACCGGTTCGTTCATTTCTCACCCCTTTCTGAAAAATCCGGAAAGAGGGGAGAAGTCTCTCTTCCCGGCAACGGTTAGTGAGTTGATTCCGAAGACCCAGTGGGAAGGACCATTCCCAACGCATGATACCCCATGTCCACATGCAGAAGTTCTCCTGTCACGGCACGAAACAAAGGGGAAAGAAGACAAACAGTCACATCGGCAACCTCCTCCACCGTCAGGGATGCTTTGATGGGAGACTGTTCGGTAACAACCTTCTGCATCCCTCCAAACCCCTTGATCGCCCGTCCCGAAGCCGTCTTGACCGGACCGGCAGAAAGCGCATTCACCCGGGTGCCTTTCTGCCCCAGGTCAAACGCCAGGTACCGGACTGCAGACTCGAGCGCTGCCTTTGCCGTCCCCATGACGTTATAATGGGGAACCACCCGTTCGGAGCCGAGATAGGTCATCGCCACAATTGAAGAGTGATCATTCATGATGGGTTGCATCTCTCTGGACAAAAGAACAAGGGAATAGGCGCTGACCTCCTGTGCCAGCAAAAATCCTTCCCTACTGGTATCAAGAAAAGCTCCGTCGAGTTCTTCCCGTTTGGCAAATGCGATGCAGTGAATGAATCCGTCATATCGTTTTCCCCCTTCGCCAAGGGTCTTGACTGCTTCCTTCACCCCAACATCATCACGGACATCCAGGGGGACCAGACAGACCGGATCCTCTTGCCTCAATTCCGGGAGAAGCTTCTGAATGTTGGAAAGCTGGGTTTCACCCTGGTATGAAAGGGCCACCCTCCCGCCTTCCCTGACAACTGCTTCGGCAACAGCCCACGCGATCGACCACCGATTGGCAACTCCGGTCACCAGATATCTTTTCCCTGCAAGAAGACCCATCCGCGTTCCTTTCTAGTTTTTCAAGCCGACATTCTTATTCATTGTCTTTGCGGCACGAATGCCGTTTTTGTTCTTCCCGGACGGCAAGCGAATTGCCGCCAAGGCCGATCCGTCAAATTCATACGAGACCAGTTGGGTTTTCCTCAGCTCTGGCCTGTCCGAGACAACCAGAAGACTGTTTTTCATCTGAGTAGAGAACAAAAAAACAGGGCGCCCCCGGGTGGGGAACTCCTTTACGACCCGATACCCATTCTGATCCAGGATCCTGATTTCGTGGGCATCCGGAAAAGAAATGGCAATCATCTTGGATCGAGCAATCCTGGCCATCATTCCGGGACGTTCTCCAAATTTTTTAAGGACTTTGAACCCACCTGAAAGTGCATTCCCTCCAAAAAGCCCATTCCGGCAAAGAACCAAGACATTCGAAGAATTGGGGGTCCCATCTGAAAGCACGGTTTTTGGGTGATGGCACAAGTCGATGTCAACATCAGAGACCATTCGGAACTCCGGCACAGAGACTGTCTTGACCTGACCCTTCCTGAACAGGGGAAAATAAATTTTCTTTCGCTCCGGATCAAAGGTTATCTCATCAACCTTGTCCCCAAGGGCAATCCAGTCCTTGGTATGATACCCGTTCCGGTCGAGGCTGTATAAAATATGGACAGCACCCGCCAAAAGGTAATACCCAAGAGCTGGAGAACCACCAACCCAACTCGGATTGAGACCGGTGTTCCCAAGAAATGGAGGACCCGCTTCCCTGATCGGTGTCACCAGAAAGGAACGGGAATCCCCCAATGCTACAAAAGCCGAATGAGCCAACGGGTTATATACGACTGATTCAGGATCGGAAACACTCGACGATATCGTTTCCAGTGTTTTTCCCGTATTCAGATCAAGGCGGGCAACAATCCCATCCCGGAACATCGTCAAAAACACCCATTGGTCCAGTTCATCGACAGAACCCCGAATACGCTGGAACGAAAACTCCCGGACAAAACCGACAGAAACTGACACGGTCTGATGTTGGGCTGGACGCAACAGTCTCCCTTCAGAAGCTCTATTTGAAAGGCTTGCAGCCTTTGCCCCTGGAAGGCAGGCCGGAATCATCCCCAGAAATAAAAAAAGGAATATAAAAGGATTCATCAAAACAGGTTTGAACAACAGGTTAAAAAAGTCCGAGCGAATGGTCTCGGCCCTCATTGGGTAATGAATGCCATTTGGTACGCATCGGCAAGTGGTTGTTTAATAGTGACGGGACCAGTTCTGACACAAACTCCCAGACATATTCATCGATGAGCAAGAACTCTCCCGCATCGGCACCTCCACGTGTCGATGCGTGGAGCCACAGAAGCTTGTTTTCCCAGAATGGAACAAGCTCAAGGACCTCCTTTCCCTTGATATGGATCTCTTCCAGAAAGCCAATGATGTTTTGAACGATGGCCAACGAGACTCCCATCGGAAGAAGGTAGGACCACGGAACGATAGAAACCGAAACCACTTCATCATCTCCATCATTTCCCTGCAGAAGATGGGATATTTCCTGGAGACACTTCTGAAATCTGGCGTCATCCGGAAATCGCTCTATCCTCTCCTGAATGCTTCCCTCTCCAGGAGGGATGCGGGAAGAGATCGCACCAACAAGGGCCATGGGGGGAACCCTTCCAGGGTTATGGGTTCCAGGATGGGGGAATGAGGAGAGGATAGGGTGATTTTTTCCCAACACCGGAAGAACGTCCCATTCCCATGTCTGATCAACGGGAGCCTCCGAAAACTCTTCTGCATCTCCTCCAAAATGTGTTTCCAGAAACGCTCGTCGTTCATCATAGGAAAAAAGGTAAAGATCCGGGATCCCTGCCCACCCGGGATTCAGGCGAATGGACAGATGGTCCTCCTGTCCCAGAGGAAAAATGGTACGCAGTTTATTTTCGATCTCCTGCACGATAGTTGGGGAGAGGGATTTGACGGGGGAGTCAAGACCATCCACCAGAATTCCAAACCCATAAAGATAGTGATGCCCGTCGGACCCCGGAAGAACCAGTCCAGTTTCTACCTCAGCCTCTTCGGAATAGTTTTCCAGAAATCTTCTGACATAGAGCGACCAGTCGGGTGTCATGGAAGGAATTTCCTGAAGCAACGAAAGGGATTCTGATTCAAAAAGGGTGATCAGGCATTCAGAGACTTCATGGTCCAGAAGATCATCCTCCAAAACATGAGCGGGCTCACCCTTCCCGAACAACTGGTTCAACATTGCGGATGCATTGACTGGATCAGAAAAAGAGGATGCAGTTTCTTCATCACCAAACATGAATCATTCCCTTTGCAAAAATGGCAGCAATGAAAGCGGATGCATAAGCAGAAGAAGGTTCCCTCTCGCAAGATTGGGACATACTACGCTGTTTTTCAAGGCCCTTCAAGGGAACCTCCCACGCTAATCAGTTTCGGAGTCATTGGGCTTCGCCTTCTTGTTCCAGGAAAAAATCGGTAATGAGAGATCCTGTTCTGGAGGGGTCCACTCCGGATCGTCCGGAATGGACCGAAACACTTTCTGCTTGTTCCAAAAATGGAGAATCTCGAAAGCTCGGCTAACGACATCTTCAGGGACCCCGGCAAGCCGCGCCACGTCAATTCCGTACGAACGAGAAGAGTGACCGGGTATAATCCGATGATGGAAAATGATCCCTTCATCGCGAACAGTCACTTTAACCGAATAGTTTTTAATTCTTGGGTGCCGTTCCGACAAACGGTGCAGTTCATGATAGTGGGTAGCAAAAAGTGTCCTGCACCGGATTCGGTCATGAAGAAATTCTGCGATGGACCAGGCCAGGGCCATCCCGTCGAAGGTTGAGGTCCCCCGACCCACCTCATCAAGGAAAACAAGACTTCTGGAGGTCGCCTCATTGAGAATTCGGGACATTTCCTTCATCTCTACCATAAATGTGGATTCCCCTTCCAAAATATGGTCAGAAGCACCTACACGGGTCAAAATCCGATCAACCAAAGGGAGTTTGGCCCGGTCAGCCGGAATCGGGGCACCTGCCTGGGCCATGATCTGCAACAAGGCGATCTGCCGCATATAAGTTGATTTTCCTGCCATATTTGGTCCAGTGAGAACGATGAAATCTCCTTCATCCAGAACAGCGTCGTTTGG
Source organism: Nitrospirota bacterium (assembly GCA_021785195.1). Taxonomy (GTDB): domain Bacteria; phylum Nitrospirota; class Leptospirillia; order Leptospirillales; family Leptospirillaceae; genus JAJYGC01. The sequence continues at coordinate 329,266 of JAJYGC010000009.1, read as the reverse complement.
AACAAAGGTCGATGGCGGAAGTCTGACTTCAAGCACAGGATGACGCCCATTCACCATTTCCAGTCGTGCTCCTTCCACGAATTCAGGAAGAGTGTATCCCCTTTCTTTTCCGACAGCATGGAAAGACTGAAGGGCATCGACTGTTCCAATAAATCTTGAAATTTCTTGAATTTTTTCGGCAATACCCAGTACAGCGGAAACAAGGGAGTCCAAAATTTCGCCTTCCCTCCTCAGGGCCGCTTGGCGTGACTCAGAAATTCGGGTTTCAAAATGGATCAGATCTGGCAGCGTAAAGCGTTCAACGTTGGTCAGGATCTGTTTCCTTAAATAATCGGGAGGGACTTTTTTCGCCTGTCCTTTGGACACTTCGATAAAATATCCAGAGACTTGGTTATACCTGAGCCTGAGATTCTCAATCCCCGTTCTGTCCCTCTCCCTCTTCTCGATTTCAAACAGGGATTGGTCCCCTTCCTTCTCCAGCGCTCTTAGATTGATCAGTTCCTCATCAAAATCATCCCGGATAATGGCCCCCTCCCCCAGCAAAGCTGCAGGATCCTGAACAAGTGCCCGTTCCAGGAGAGATTGAACCTTTCCAACAGCGGGAAGGAGATCTTCCCTGGAAGGATCCGAGAGGAGTTGGGTCCACTCTCGCATTTCGGCGAGTCTGAGTGCCCCTAAAAGCCCATCCCTCAACCCTGACAAGTCCCTTGGAGAGCGTCCTTTCAGACCGATTCGTCCAAGCATCCGCTCCAGATCTCCCACGTTTTTCAGGATTGAAACGATTTCGTCAGGAAACCTGGGATGATCCCCAAGATAACGGATAACGCAATGACGCTGTGCAATCTGATCCCCTTTTGAATCGGGAGACAATAGCCACCGTCGAATCGTTCGGGATCCCATAGGGGTTTTAGCCCGGTCAAGAACTTCCAGCAGACTTCCTGGTTTCCTTTTTTCTTCACTATTCGGAAGCAAATCAAGGTGGCGTAATGTTGCCCGGTCAAGAATCAAGACGTCTTGTCCGGCTTCGAGAGTCACCCCGGTCAGATGGGGCAACATGGCCTTCTGGCGCCATGCCACGCTCCCGATAATGAGAGCGAGCGCCTGAATCCCCAAAGGAGAAAGCAACGGCATCTGAAAACCCGATGGAAGATATGCCTTCCAGTCAATGGTGTGTTCGACTGAAAAAAAGGTTGTATCCCATTCTGTGAGATCTGCCCTCAGTGATGGTTCAGAAATAATGATTTCTTCGGGATTTTTACGTGCGACCCAATCCAGTAGGTCGTCTTTCTTGCTTCCCCCCCCGGGATCAAAAACAGTCAGCTTGCCGTCTGATAAATCAAGACATGCCCCGGCCCATGCATCCCCTTCACGAACAATCGTCACCCCGTTCTTGGTATTTCCCCCTGAAAGGGACGGATCCTCTACCAACGTCGACTTTGTCACGATTCGAACAATCTCTCTGGGAAACAGTCCATCGGGATCGGCCTGTTGCGCCGTCTGTTCCGCAATTCCGACAGAAAACCCCTGGTAAACAAGTCTCGGCAAATATAGTTCAAGAGACCGGGCCGGAATCCCGCACATGGGAAGGGGATTGGGACGATTGCGTTCTCTGGAGGTCAGCGTAAGGCCTAAAATTCTGGATACAGTCTCAGCCTGATCACCAAAAAGCTCATAAAAGTCTCCCAAACGGAAAAGAAGCAGGGAACCGGAGACTTCTTCACGAAGCCTCCTGTACTGCCGAAATAAAGGGGTATCGGGATATTCAGGGGGAGTATCAGAGAATTCGGCTTCATTCATGATAATGGATATCTTCCGGGGAATGGGGAGGAGAGGGATGCCGACTTTTCCTGAGATGACTCCGTATTTTCTTGAACACCCCGGTGATAAAGCAGAATAAAATACCCAGGATCACTCCCATAAAAACAACCGCACCTACTGGTAGCGGGGAAGTGTTTCCCCAAAAAGGGAGTTTCAGGATTACGGTCTGTTGGTCATTTTCGAGAAGAAATAACAATCCTGCCGCAAGAAATACGATCCATAGGGCAACTCTCATCTATATCCCCGATCATTCAGGAAGGGGCAATCCCATCCAGTTCATGACAGTCTTGAGATCCGACCAGACATCCTTCTTGGCATAAGGATTTCGGAGCAGATAGGCGGGATGGTAAGTCGGAAGAACCCTGACCCCGGGGAAATCCGGCAAGCGGCATTCCTGTCCTCTCAAACGGGAGATGCCTTCCGTGCGCGATAAAAGTGCCTGCATGGCGGTCTGTCCCAAAAGTACCATATACTTGGGATTTAAAATCCGGATCTGGTCCAGAAGGAAAGGGGAACATGCCTCCCGTTCTTCCGGGGAGGGGACCCTGTTTCCCGGAGGCCGGCATTTTACCGTATTGGCAATATAGACGTCCTCCCGTTTAAGACCCATTGCCAGAATCATTTTCGTCAAAAGGTCTCCGGCCCGTCCTACAAATGGGCGACCCGTCCGGTCTTCATCCGCACCAGGACCCTCCCCTACAAACATGAGACCTGAACGACCTGATCCTTCCCCAAAGACAACATTTTGCCGAGTCTTCGCCAATGGACATTGCTGGCAGGAAAGAGCCATTGACCTGACATCCTCTAACACCATGGCATTTTCCTTGAGCGAAACTGATCGGGTTGGTTCAGGAGTTATTTTATTCTGATTTCCGGAGAGATTGATCTTCAGGCTCCCTTTGGGAAGGGCTTTCCCGCTGGAGAGGAATGCCAGATTCGGGATATTTTTCTCCAGATACCGGAGATACACTTCAATATCCTCTTCGGACGAACGGTCCATCCATCATCCTCCCATTCCGGAAATCTTATTGTTCCGATTGAGAGCCCAAAGGCTCATATAAAACAGTATCCTGAGCCATTTCTCCCCATTCAAACGCTTTGAGATGAGTCAGGACAAGCGGGAGATTTTCTGCCAGTTCATGTGCCAAAAGCCCACAGGTTTTTCCATTTCTCCAAGCCAACTCTCCAGCCAGACCATGAACATGGGCGCCAAGTACTGCCGCACGAAACGCCGATAATCCCTGAGCCATGAAACTGGCGATAATTCCGGTCAGCAAATCTCCCATCCCTGCTGTTGCCATATTTGGGGCCCCTGTAAGGTTGACGGCAACTTCACCATCCGGAGCGGCAATAATCGTTCTCCAGCCTTTCAGGAGAACAACTGCATTTAACTGCCGGGCAGTCTCGGATACAATTTTCCTGGAATCAGACAAAATCTCCTGAACCGGTTTGCCCAACAGTCTGGAAAACTCTCCTGGATGAGGGGTCAAGACAAGAGGTTTTCCATTTTCCCGAACCATCCCTTTTGGATTCCCTTTGAAAAGATCGAATACCCCTGCATCTCCGACAACTGGTCCGGAAAAACGCTCCAGAAGCTGATTGAATGAAGAGGTTTTCATGCTGTTTGGATTCAGTCCGGGCCCAACGGCCAATACATCGGCTCGATCAAGAAGTCCGTTAAAGGGAAAGTCATCCATCTCAACCATGACTTCAGGGTTTTTGGGAGCAATCTCCTTATCCCTTTCATCAAAGATGATAGTAGCAAGTCCTGCTCCGGAACGAAGGGCTCCTAGAGCCGACAGTTCCGGCGCTCCTCGCTTTCCGGGGCTCCCGCCCAATACAACGACATGCCCCGCATTTCCCTTATGAATGAAGGGACCTCTCTCAGGAAGCCATTTGAAAGCGTCTTCTTTGCTCAAAACCAAGGCCGGTTCAGACTGTTGAAGGAATGTCGATGGAATCCCAATCTCCGAAACCACAATCATCCCCGCAAAGCGATGGCCGGGATCGGTCAGGAGCCCCCATTTAGGGAGACCAAAGGTCACAGTCAGGGCTGCCTTGATCGCCACTGATCCGACTTCCGCAGTGGATCCATCAACCCCCGATGGGATATCGACCGCAACCACTTTCTTTCCTGTCTGATTGACTCGGCCAATAATATCCTGGAGGTCTGGGGAGAGCGTGCCACGGAAACCTGTTCCCAATATTCCATCAATGAGAACATCGGCATGATTGATTCGATGCCACCCACGGCTGGATAAGATTGAGTCCCGTTCAATCCCCAAGGACCGCAGGCGACTGCATTCCCTTTGGACTGAAAGACCGCACTCGTCTTCAGGGTTGACCAAAACAGCAGAAACCGGAACCCCCAAGGCGTGAAGCTCTCTCAAGGCAACCAGAGCATCACCCCCATTATTTCCTTTTCCGGCCAATGCCACGACACGGCACCTGAACCTCGCGATCCGCATCACCCCTCGGGCAATGGCCATTCCAGCCCGTTCCATCAATAACTCGTCAGAGAGGGACAAACTGGTCATGGCCAGTTTTTCCCACCTCACCATTTCTTCGGGAGTCAGAACTCTCAAGGTGCTATCCTCCCGTCAGCACGACAAAAGCCGTCGCTGAGCCCATGTCGTGGGATATCGAAACCCAGATCTCACCAACCCCTCGGAATTCCATATGGTTCGCTGTCTGCCCGGTACATCTGGTCTCCGGAAGGCCATTGGGTAAAGTGATTGTTTCAATCTCTGTCCAGCGCATTCCATTTGAAAGGCCAGTTCCCATCGCTTTCAAAACAGACTCCTTGACCGCAAACCTCCCCGCTAGATAGGCATACTTCCCTCGGGATTCATTGATCTCCCCCGGTGAGAAAACCCTATGGAGAAAGCGTTCAGGATAGCGAACACAAAGCTTTTTGATACGGTCTATCGAGACAAGATCAATTCCGACTCCGAGTATTCGGTCATCTCGATGGGAACGATTGATCACTCTTGGAATTCTCCCCGAACCATTCTGTAGGATCCGTTTTCATCCAAAACACTCCGGATCTCCTGAATGGCCTGTCCCAGACCCACAAAAATGCTACGGGCAATAATACTGTGCCCGATATTCACCTCTAACAATCCAGGCAGCCCCAAAACGGAGGGTAGATTTCTCACGGTCAGCCCATGCCCCGCGGCCAGGCGGATTCCAGTATTTTTCAAACGATCGGCAGCGATCATCAGTCGGCCAAGCTCTTCTTGTGCCAGTTGATCGGAAGGAGCGTTGGAATATTCTCCCGTATGAAGTTCTACCTGATCGACCCCCAAGGACACTGCTTTATCAATATCTGAGGGTTCAGGAGCCAAAAAAAGGGAAACCTTTATGTTTTTTTCACGACATTTTTCCAGAAATATGGAAATCCGTCCCAAGGTTTGAGACTCCAGAAGAAGGCCTCCCTCAGTCGTCCGCTCTTCCCTTCTTTCCGGAACCAGTGTCACGAGATCAGGACAAACATCGAGCGCAATGCGCGACATCTCATCGGTCATGGCCATTTCCATATTCAGCGGAAGCTTCCCCCATTCCCGGAGAAGTCTGAGATCCTTGTCCCGAATATGTCTCCGGTCCTCTCGAAGATGGCACACCAACTGTTCTGCCCCGCCCTTCCACACTATCATGGCAGCCGAAAGGGGGTCAGGCTCGAATCCTCCCCTTACATTTCTGAGCGTCGCGACATGATCAATGTTGACACCAAGAATCATGCGTTCCCTGTTGACTTTCCACTCAAGGGACCTAAAACAGAGAGGGCATAATCATTTCCCCATTTCAGCTCTCGCACCAAAGATAGGATGTCATCCGGAGTCACGGAATCGATCCTTTCCTCAATTTCTGAAATTGGAATCTCCTTGCCCCAATTCAGGATGTCCCGACCCATCTTGCTCATCCTCCCTCCTGTCGATTCAAGACCCAACAAAAGGGAAGACTTGAGCTGATTCCGTGCTCTCGTCAATTCAGGAACTGAAAGGGGAACGGACTCCATCCTCTGCAGCTCATCAATCAAAACCTCCTGCAGTTCTTCCCTTCGGGAGGGTCTTGTCGAAGCAGCAATGCGGACGATTCCCCCATCAGAAAATGAAAGCGGGCTGGAATATACTGAGTATGCAAGCCCCCTTTTCTCACGAACCTCCTGAAATAGTCTGGAACTCATTCCCCCCCCAAGATGGGTTGTCAGGATTCTCAACGCCGCTTGGCTGAGATGTGTCTGGGGAACCCCCCTGACACCCATACATAAATGGACCTGTTCAAACTCCTCTTCTTCGTATGTTTTTTCGAAAAAAGGGGTTGGCGTCACCTGAGACATAGGAATCCCGTCATGTTGAGAAACATTCCGGAAGGATTTTTCGAGAGTTTCAAGCATTCTCGGAAAATCAAGATTGCCCGCTATCGTGATGAATAGATTCCCTGGATGGTAGTGTTCAACAAAATAGCGACGGACAGAGTCTTCTGAAAAACGGCCAATTGTTTCCTTTGTTCCGAGGATTGGAGAGCCAAATGAATGCCCTTTGAAATAAATGCGAAACAAAGATTCCATCGCGCGGTCTTCGGGGTCATCCATCGATTCAGCCAACTCCTCTAAAACAACCCCCCTTTCCCGTTCGATCTCTTCCGGATCAAAAACAGAATTCGAAAGAAGATCTCCAAGAAGATCCCCCGCCCTGTCAACATTTTCGCTTAATACCGTCGCATAAAACGAAGTGACCTCCTGGCTGGTAAACGCATTCATCTCACCACCCAGATAGTCCATTTCGTTGGCTATTTCCTGGGCGGACCGCGTGTTGGTCCCTTTAAAACACATATGTTCCAGAAAATGGGTTACGCCACCTTCCTCCTGTGTCTCAAATCGACTCCCGGCTTTTACCCAAACTCCGATCGAGGCAGCACGGCTCTCTTTCATCGGGTCCCAATAAACCATAATTCCATTGGACAATTTTTGTTCATGATATGGCATCACACACTCTCAATCTTTAATCTGAAACATCGAAGAAGTCTAAGGAACCGCATTGCAAGACACCACAAATTTGACAGGTTGCAATATATCATGAAGAGGTAGGAGGGAAAATCGCTTTTTCTCAGATAGGAGATTCTCTATTGAATAAGGAAGAAAATGAAAAGGCCCGGAGCAACCCGGGCCTTTCGGAAGAGATAGAAAAATAAGACCATGAAAAATAAGGAAGGAGTGTTATCCCCCACCCTTGGGAAGATAGAAAGGATCTACGCCCACGTAGGTCACCATCCAAGTCCAAAAGAGACCAAGGACGATTGCAACAACGATCAGGCCGTTTGCTCCCTTGTTCACATCCATGGAGAATCCCCCTTTCCGTTGATTGTCAGCGGACCTAACGTCCGCTCCCGACCCGGACTTCCCGCTCAGCGCCTGCTTCGGCAATCGCTTCTTTGCGGGACAGCCGGATTTTCCCTTGACGATCCACTTCCAATGCCTTGACCAGAATAAGATCACCTTCGGAGACGACATCCGACACCTTCTCAACACGACGATCTTCCAGTTGAGAGATATGGCACAATCCTGTGGTTCCTGGAAAAAGCTCCACAAATGCGCCGTAGTCGGCTACAGTCTTTACCCGACCAAGGTAGATCTTTCCAACCTGGACCTCCTCGACAATCTGATTAATCATTTCGACGGCCTTTTGGGCAGCCACTTCATCCGTCGAAGCAATCTGGATTAACCCTGAATCATCGATTTCAATCTTGACACCGGTTTTTTCCGTAATACCACGAATCACTTTTCCACCCGGCCCGATAACTTCCCTAATCTTGTCCTGTTTTATCTTAAGCGTCAAGATTCTCGGTGCATACGGGGACATGTTATGACGAACGGAGGGAAGGGCAAGCTTCATTTTTTCCATAATATAAAGCCGACCGAGCCTTGCCTGTTCCAAGGCTTCACGCATCAGGTGCGTCGTAATCCCGGTGATCTTGATATCCATCTGGACTGCAGTAATGCCATTTTCTGTTCCGGTCACCTTGAAGTCCATGTCACCAAGGTGATCTTCCAATCCCAGGATATCCGCGAGAATGGCAACTCGATCCCCTTCCTTGATCAGTCCCATAGCAATTCCTGCAACAGGTGCCTTGATTGGGATACCGGCATCCATCATCGCAAGGGATCCTCCACACACTGTAGCCATGGAGGAAGAACCATTGGATTCCAGAATATCGGAAACAAGCCTGATCGCATAGGGGAATGATTCCCGTGGTGGCAATACTGGTTTGAGAGCGCGTTCCGCTAGGTTTCCGTGACCTATTTCACGGCGCCCAGGGCCTCTCATCGGTTTGGTCTCGCCCACAGAAAATGGGGGGAAATTGTAGTGGAGCATAAAGCGCTTGGTTGACTCACCTTCAAGCGAGTCAATCCGTTGCTCATCATCCGATGTTCCCAACGTTGCAACGGAAAGGCTTTGGGTTTCCCCTCTGGTAAAAAGAGCCGATCCATGGGTTCTCGGCAAAATCCCGACCTCAATGAAAATCGGTCGAATATCCGCAAGTCCACGACCGTCTGCCCGCACCTTGCGTTCAAGAATCATCTCACGCATAAAACGACGTTCAAGCTCATGGAATGCATTATAGATTTCCCGATCTGAGGGAGCAGGTGTTCCATTCTCTTCTGCAAAATATGCCTTGATATCTGCAAAAAGAGAATCAATTTTTTCCTGGCGTTCCTGCTTGATCGGGATCATAAGTGCATTTTGCAAAGCAGGGTGGACCCTAGAGTGAACCTTATCAAGCAATTCAGGAGAAATCGGCACTGCGGGGAGGGGGCGTTTCTCTTTTCCGACAAGATCCCGCAGTTTCTCTTGCGCCACAATCAAAGGAATGATGGACTTGTGGGCAAGGTCAATGGCTTCCAGAAAAACATCCTCAGCAATTTCGCTTCCCTGACCTTCCACCATCATGATGGCATCCCGAGTTCCAGCCACAACAAGGTCGAGCGTGGAGTTTTCCTGCTCATCCAGAGTCGGATTGACAATAAAACGGCCATCACAAAGCCCTATCTTGACTGCACCAACTGGGGTCGAAAATGGGATATCGGAAATATACAATGCCGTCGATGCCGCAACAACAGCCATCACATCCGAAATTCCACCACGATCAATCGATACAACACTGGCAATCAGCTGGGTATCAAAGTAAAATCCTTCGGGAAAAAGGGGCCGAAGGGGACGATCAATGAGTCGGCTGTTCAAAACCTCCCGCTCTGATGGTTTCCCTTCCCGTTTAAAGAAACCTCCCGGAATTTTTCCTGCTGCATAGGCTCTTTCCTGATAATCTACTGTCAACGGAAGGAAATCCGTTCCTGGCTTCATCGTCTTTGATGCAACGGCAGTTGCCAGCACCACGGTTCCGTCTGCCCAGATTACGGCAGACCCATCCGCCTGCTTTGCCATTCTTCCGGTTTCAAGACGGACAAGCTTGTCTCCAACCGTTGCTTCTACTGTAATGGGTTTCATGGAAAAAACATCCTTTCAATCATCTGGACCTACTAAAATCAAATAAGGCGGTTTTCAGATGGCCATACAAGAGTCCTTCATTTAAAAACTCTTCCATGCCCGTCTGAAACCGCCCCGACAACCGCTTACTTTCTCAGACCCAAGCGGGTAATGACTTCCTGATACTTCGCCAGATTGACTCTCTGAAGGTAGTTCAGGTGACGCCGCCGACGGCTAACCATCAGCAGGAGACCACGACGGGAGTGCTTGTCCTTCGGAAACTTCCGAAAATGCTCTCCTAACTGGTTAATCCGTTCCGTCAGAATGGCGATCTGGACTTCCGCGGATCCCGTGTCATTGGGGTTGATCTGAAAATTACTGATGACTGACTGTTTTTTTTCCTTGGACAAACCCATGAATGCAAACCTTTCGACGAATTTTCCCATTCTTTAATGGAAATCCAGTTATAAACCACCCACCAACTTATCAACCTGGGCGACAGGCAAACCTTTGGGTAACCGTTCCAATTCGTGACTGGAGACGAGCCCTTTCCCCAAAGCGATACATTTTCCCTTGCGGTCGCATATTCTAACTGTTTCTGAAAAATTAAACAATCCGCCAATTCTGTAAATCTGAAAACCAGTGAGATTTGCCCCTTTGAAAACTCCGGTCAAGTGCGAATCCAGAATCCGGATCTCGGGCAAATCCTGAAAAATGTCCTCTGGCAAGAACAGGCACTGGGAAAAAGAACCCTCCCCAATCATTTCCAGAAGTGAATCCAGGGAAACAGTATCTTCCATCCTGAATCGCCCGAATCCATCTCTTTCCAGAATACTGACATGTCCGCCGATCCCAAGTGATTCACCTAATTCCTGGGCAACGGTCCTGACAAAAGTTCCCTTTGAACACTGCAAATGAAAGAGAGCCTTCTTTTCTTGAATTTCGAGTAGCGACAGCCCGTATATCTCGATCATTCGTGGTTCCCGCTCTACCTCAATCCCTTTTCTAGCCAGACGATAAAGCGGGATGCCATTTTTTTTCACTGCAGAGAACATCGGTGGTTTTTGCTGACGCTTCCCAAGAAAACCGGGAAGAACTGCCTTGATCTCACTTTCCTGAATCCGCTCAAACTCAAACTTTTCTAGAACATTCCCCTCAGCATCACCAGTATCCGTTGTGACTCCGAAAGTAACCTCAAAGCGATACGTCTTATCCCAAGCGTGCAATAGTTCTGACAGGCGAGTGGACTTTCCGATAAATACAGGAAGAACGCCGGTAGCCATGGGATCCAGCGTTCCCCCATGACCCACCCGAGAAAAGCCGCCCTTTCTTCGAATTTTGGCCACCACATCATGGGATGTCATTCCCTTTGGCTTATTTACCAAAAACATCCCTGAAATAGAAGAGACAGAACAAGTTGAAGATGACATCATTTCCCTTCCAGCTCATCCATTAATGAGGACCTTTCCCGGATTTTATTTTGAGGGCCACCTTCTTGTCTCCCTTCCCGAATCTCATCCAGAGCAGGACCATCCCCTTCATAATCAGCTCTCAAAAACTCTATGGTCGGAATTGTTTTTAGACGAATCAATCTCCCAAGCTCTTTCCTGATCAAACCACGGTAGCGGACAAGAGCTCTATGGTACAACTCAGGACTCTCTCCCGGAAAAACCGAATAAAAAACCCGGGCATACTTCAGATCATCAGAAACCTTAACACTTGTAATTGTCAGACGGTCCAGCGAGGGTTCAGGGGCAAACCGGGAAAGAAGCAGGGCTATGATTTCGTGAATTTCAGAGGAAACACGATCTGCTCGCCGATAACCAGGTTTCATCAGAGATACTCAATCAATTCATCCAAAATCTGGATTTCAGGATGAGAAGCAACAAAGCCGGAGACAGAGGACATCGTCTTCTCGACTTGCACATAATCCCCCGAAATAAAAACAACCTCTAGGACTGCCTTTTGCCAAAGGTCTTGCTCCCCCGTTTCTGCCAAAGAAACGTGAAAGCGGTCCTGAATTTTTTTTTTCAATCCTGACAGATGGAAACGCTTTTCCTTGAGAGAATGGGAAAAGGGAAAGTGAATAACTAAAACCAAATGGCCAATCGTTCCTTTCCCATCCTTCCCGGACAAGTTTTCCTCAACCTTCCAGCTTTGCCGCAATCTTTTCTTCGATAAAACATTCAATAATGTCGCCGTTTTTGATGTCTTGGTAATTTTCAAGAGAGATGCCGCATTCATAGCCTGCCGCTACTTCCTTGACATCATCCTTAAATCTCTTTAACTGATTGATTTTGCCTTCATGAACAACAACATGGTCTCGCAAAAGACGAACAGACGCACCCGACTTTTGTACCATTCCATCGATCACATAACACCCGGCAACAGTCCCGACCTTGGAAATATTATAAACTTCCCGAACCTCAACCCGACCAAGAACCTTCTCACGGATTGTCGGTGCCAGGAGCCCTTCCATCGCCTTTCGAATGTCTTCTATTGCATCGTAAATAACAGAATAGAACTTGATATCTACTTTTTCTCGCTCTGCCAGCAGAGAGGAATTTGCGTCCGGACGAACGTTAAACGCCAAAATGATGGCATTTGATGCCTGGGCAAGAAGAACATCTGTTTCGCGAATTCCTCCAACACCTTCGTGAATGAATTTTACGCGAACCTTTGAAGTCCCCAACTTACCTAGGGCATGGCGAATTGGTTCGAGGGATCCCTGGACATCAACCTTCAGAATCAGGTTAAGCTCTTTAACCTCCCCTTCTTCGATCTGGGAATAGAAGTCCTCAAGTGAAACTTTTTTCTGGCGAATCATCTGTGCCGAACGCTGCTTCAAGAGTCGGCTCTGGGCAACCTGACGACCACTTTTCTCATCCTCGACCACCACAAACAATTCACCCGGTTGAGGCACTCCATCAAGGCCAATCACTTCTGCGGGAAATGACGGGGAAACACTCTGAACACGCTGGCCACGATCGTTGATTAGGCTCCTGACCCTCCCAAAATGTCCGCCAATAACTAGAAAGTCCCCCACCTTAACAGTTCCGTTCTGCACCAAAACTGTTGCAATGGGTCCACGTCCTTTATCAAGCTTGGATTCGATCACAACTCCCTGTGCGCGCCGTTCGGGATTGGCCCTGAGATCCAGGACTTCCGCCTGCAGAAGAATCATCTCCAGTAAGTGATCCAACCCAGTCCGTTTTTTTGCCGAAACTGGACAATAGATCGTTTGACCTCCCCATTCTTCCGGAATCAGCCCAAGTCCTGAAAGCTCCTGCATCACCCGATCAGGATTTGCCTCCGGCTTGTCAACCTTGTTCAAAGCCACAATTATGGGAACATTGGCTGCTTTGGCATGATTGATGGCTTCAGTTGTCTGAGGCATCACCCCGTCATCTGCTGCGACAACAAGGACGACAACATCCGTTACCTGTGCTCCCCGAGCCCTCATGGCAGTGAATGCTTCGTGTCCCGGAGTATCCAGAAAAGTGATGTCCCGACCATTCTCCGTTATTGTATAGGCGCCGATATGTTGGGTGATCCCTCCAGCCTCGGCTTCTGCAATTTTGGATTTTCTGATGGCGTCCAGAAGGGTTGTTTTCCCATGGTCGGTATGCCCCATGATAGTCACCACGGGAGGCCGGGGAACCATGACACCCTGATCCCCTTCTTCTGTCTGTCCGAGAAGGAAGTCTTCAGATTCCTCAGACTGGATCTCAACCGAAATACCGAGCGATTCTGCAAGCAACACGGCGGCATCAGGATCAATAGGCTGATTAATCGTAACCATTACCCCCATGCCCATAAGCTTCATGATGACTTCCTGAGCCTTGACACCCAATCGGTCGGCATACTCTTTAACGCTGATCCCTTCTTCGATCTTGATCGTTTTCTTACGAAGCTTGGTCCCTTCTGAGACCAATTGGACAGGCTCAGGAGCAGAGCGATCCCGACGTCTCTGAAAGTTTCCTGACTTTTTTCCCCCTGAGGGTCTTCCACCTGAGGAAGCTGGACGTGACAGCTCACGAGGAGGCATTCCGGGAAGGACCGAGGAACGGGTTCCCTGATTCACAGGAAGGGATTGCTTCTGAACGGGTGCTGGAGGCTGAACAACATCGGCGTCTGCGGCATCCTCCGGCTCCACAAGTTCTTCCTGACCGAGCAAGAGGAGTCGGTCAGTTTTCCGGCCCCTATCCTTGCCGCTTTTTACAACCTTGGATTTCTTTTCTGCCTGAGACTTGATTTCTTTTTCTCGGAGTTTTTTATCTTCTTTATTGGCAGAAGAATCCACTAAGGAGACAGGCTTTCCTGGTTCAGACGATGGGACTCTTGGCAGAATAAGAGCTTCTGGAGTGGATTCAAGTCCCTGATTAACCGGTACCGACAAAACAGGGGAAGGGCTCTGCATCATTTCAATCGAAGGCGCCTCTTCGCGAACTTCTTCTGGTGACTTTTCTTCTCCAGAATCGCGAGCAGGAGATGTCGCCTCACTGTGAGGCGTCTCATTCTGGTCTCCAACGGGTGCACCATCCCCCATAGAGATAGTGGCGCGTTTCTTGATAAGGATAGACTTTTTCTTTTCCTGTGGGGGCTCATCCCCTTTTTTAAATCGGTTTTTCACTTGGGCAACGGTTTTATCATCCAAGACTGCCATGTGGTTAGGAGCATGAATCCCCCACAATTTCAGCTTGGACAGAAGAGCCTTGCTCTCAACCTTTAGTTCTCGGGCCAGTTCATAGACTTTAATCAAGCGGAAAAGCTCCCCGTTTTAAAGCAAAACATCAAGGTTCACCGGACACAGTAGGGTCCACATGTGCTGGGGCGTCAGATAAACCTGTTATCCCAAGAAAATCCTGGGCGGTCTGAATTAATTTGGCGGCAGTCTTCGGGCCAAACTTAGGCAGGGCTGCAATAACCTCCACAGAAGCATGTGCAATTGTTTCAAGTGAATCAAAACCAGCTTCTTTCAAGATTTCTGCCATATTCCCTCCAACACCTGGAAGGTCTTCTATTTTTAAAAGAGCTGGTTCGGTAGAGGCTTCCCCCAACGTCTCCGACAAAGAGGCAACCCTTCCGGCCCGCTCATCATTTCCTTGCTCTGCCTGCATCTGCGTTTCACTGAATATGTCAATTTTCCATCCGGTCAACTTTGCAGCAAGCCGAACATTATGACCGCGTCGACCTATTGCCAATGAAAGTTGTGTATCCTGAACAACAACGGTAGCGATCTTCTCAGCGCCCATATCCCTGATCGACACCCTCACGGCCTTGGCGGGGCTTAATGCGCGGGCAATAAACGTAGGGGCATCCGAACTCCACTCTATGATATCAACCTTCTCTCCGTGGAGTTCTCGAACAACCGCCTGAACGCGCACACCCTTGACGCCGACACACGAGCCCACAGGATCCACATTGGGATCACGTGAATAAACGGCGATCTTGGCCCTTTCTCCAGGCTCCCGGACAACATTCCGGATTTCAAGAACCCCCTCGGATATTTCGGGAACCTCTTTCTCAAACAGTCTTGAAACAAAATCAGGATGCGTTCTGGAAAGAACTAGCTGGGGACCTCGACTCGTGGTTCTCATATCAAGGAGAAGGGCCTTGATCCGATCGCCCCGCCGAAAGCTCTCACGTGGCATCTGCTCCCTGAGCGGAAGAATTGCCTCTGTTTTCCCAAGGTCCACAATATAGTTTTTGCGCTCATGACCGATGACGACCCCATTGACAACATCTCCTTGGCGGCCTCCAAATTCCTTGGTCACTACATCCCACTCCGCTTCCCTGACTTTCTGGAACATAACCTGCTTGGCGGCCTGAGCCGCTATACGGCCAAAATCCTCTATCTCTAGATAAGACCCGATCTCATCACCAATTTCCGCACTCGGGTCCGATGAAAGAGCTTCATCAAGTGAAATCTCCTCTGAAGGAACTTCCACATGGTCTACAATCCTGCGAACCTGAAGGACCTGGACTTCTCCAGTCCTCGGATTGATCTCCACCTGAAAATTCTCCCCACCTCCGTAGCGTTTTCTGGCTGCGGCAAGAAGGGCCGACTCCAAGGCTACAATCAAGGTTTCCTGAGAAATCCCCTTTTCCCGATGCAACTGATCAATAACACTTAATAGTTCCTGATTCACCATCACCCTTTCAGACCCCCCTCCGGGGTCCCCTCCTAAACTGAGCGCGATTTTTTAACATCGACCCGGTCCGAATCCAACCAGAACTCGGCACGAACCTCACTGATTGCCAGCAATGGAAATGATTCCTGAACAATATCCTTACCGACCTGTGAAGAGATCACGAGAACCCCATCACTGAATTTTTCAATTATCCCGCGAAAGACCTTCTGATTCCGAACCGACTCTTTCGTTTTGACTTTGACATGCTTCCCTGCATGAAGTAGCAGATCTTCGGGAACACGGAGGACACGATCAAGACCGGGAGAACTGACTTCAAGCCGATAATTTCCAGAAAACGGATCCAAGACATCCAGGAGATCACTGATACGCCGACTCACTGTTTCCAGCTGATCTAGACTAACCCCTTCAGGGTGGTCGACGAAAACCTTCAGAACTCCACCCTTCCTACCGGGGAGGACAAGGTCGTGCAGCAGAAGCCCCATCGGACCAAGAATATGGGAAAGTTCGGCTTCCAGGCGAATCCGCAAATCTACTTCGGCAATCATTTGTTTGTAACACGCTCCTTCAATAAAAATCAATAAAAAACCCGGATTATCGGCAATTTGCACAACACCCACGAGGAACTAGTGTGTTTCGACGGGCTGTCCAAAAGGGGGCCTGTTTTGATAAGGAACAAAGCCTCCCTTAGCTTTCTGCTCCATGACAGGGGACGAGGGAGTCGACGCGACAGAGGACGATTTTTCAACGGCGGGCTTCTGCTCTTTAGAACAGGACATCGACACCAGAAGAAGAACAAGCGATAAGGACAAAAAAGACCGCCGCCATCTGGAAATCACTGAATGATTATTCACACCACCACCAATCCAAGACAAACACTTACACAGGCCTCAAGGCCCCAGAAAGAAAAAAGCATCTATAAAAACGGAAGCCCCAAGCATTCCCAAACCGATACTGATATACCACAACATGGAACGACGAAGCATAACTGCCATTGAGGATAACACAATACTGATCTGGAAGCAGACCACACTAATCGCAAAACCATGATGATGCTTCAGGGCTTTTTCGGAAAGCTCATTCAGATCATCTCTCTTCTTCTCAAACCCTTTTGCCTTAGCCCGGATTCCATCCACTTGATTTTTGTATTTGTCAATCAGACTCAAAAGCTTTGACTGGTCCTCAGTTGGTGCCCGAAGTATTTTTTCGATGCCCAGCTGATTTTCCGACATGTGGAGTTTAATTTTTTTTGCTTGATAAAAAGCCCACTGGTCAGAGGATTTGGCCTGAAAAAAGATAGCAGAATTTTTATAAAGAATCGCTTCAGATGTTTTTTGCTCTGACTCCAGATTGGACAAGGCGGCAAAGACTGCCAGAACAGAGGTTGTTAGGGCTACCCGGATATTCCATTCGTCCCGTTTGTGTTCCCGTTCATCAAGTGATTCCGTAACCGACTCGATGAGATCTTGGGCTTCCAGAGATTCCTTTCCCATATATTGACTACTCGTTCTCCGATGGCATCAATGCCTGTTGGTTATTGTTGTTTAATGACGCACTCTTTTTTGCCAAGATCTTGATCACGTTTTCAACAAAACCATCTGGCTCAAATTTGACCAGATAATCATCTGCCCCGGCCTCAAACCCCTTTCTGACATTTTCTTTTCCAGACATCGAAGAATGCATGAGAACCGGCAAAGATTTCAGCGTGAGGTCTGCCCTGATTTCCTTGGTCAGGGTATACCCGTCCATGACCGGCATTTCAACATCAGTGATTAACAGGGCCACCCTGTTCAAAATCTTTCCTTCAGGGTCAAGATCTCTTTCCCTGCGGAGTTTCTCAAGCGCCTCCTGACCATTTTTGGCGTCAAGAACGGAAAAACCACTCTTTTGAAGGGCCTTGGTAACCATTCCCAATGCTACAGGACTATCATCCGCTGCAAGTATATACCGGGTTTCATGGCTCTTCTGGTTTCGCATGCGCTCAAGGCTTTCTTCCTGCTTCCCAAAAATACCCATCTCCTCGACGATCGACTCAAAATCGAGAATCAGAAGAACTTCTGATTCCGAAAGCTTGACCGTTCCGGTCACCTTGCTACCTGAATGGCGACCAGAAGTTGCCATTGTAATCGGAACAATGTCCTTCCAGGAAATGCGTCTGATCTGGGCTGCCTTGTGGACAATGAACCCCAGCCTGACAGAACTGAACTCGGTTACCACAATCTGCTTGTGTTTCTGATCAATAGACTCCGGCTCCTGAATCTTCATCCATTTCGCGAGGCTAATGACTGGAATCACTTGACCCCGCAGGTTAATGATTCCCGCCTGATATGGATTCGCATCGGGAACTGGGGTTAGGTTTGGAGGCATCCGAATGATTTCAATGACTTTGGACACATTCACCCCATAAATCCCTTCCCGGATCTGGCCGCCTTCTTCCTGCTGGAACATTCGAAAATCCACAAGTTCCATCTGGTTGGTTCCAACCTGAAGAATCAGATTATCCGCCTGGCTCATTTCAGAATCCCCCCAAATAGTTCCCTTACGGTCTGGCAAAATCCAACAGAGAATGAAACATTAGCAGTGTCGGTAAAAATAAGGATGACAGACGACTTATCGGTATAACTCCTAAGGAGGGATACGGGCGACCAAAAAATACGGGGATCACAACACCTGGCAATTTGTTCCACAGAAGTGGAATTCTTGGAGCTCCTGCGCGGAATTGAACCGCGAACCTTCCGCTTACAAGGCGGGTGCTCTGCCAATTGAGCTACAGGAGCGTCGCCTAGCTTTTCATTCATTGTAATCAGGAATATTTTTAAAAGGCAACTGACTTGACCACCCTCCACACCTTCATGTAAGGTCATGGCTAACTTCATAAAATAAGTCAATTCCTAGACAGCTCCCTACAATTCAGCTTAATTAGCTCGCGATAGGAAGTGCCCCCTTGAGTAGAACTCTCCGTACAAATTTCTTGAAGCGTCTCCTAGTCCTTTTGTTTCCCTTCATTTTAATCACTTCTAAACTTGCGGTAGAACCTTCCCATGAGGTCTTGGCCGATACACTTCTGGTGGATCAGCATTCCTCAACACAGGACCCAGGTCATGCATCTCCCTCAAATCAGATTGCCCTTCAAGAAAAGTTTAAAAAGGTCATTATTTCTTCACTTACCATCCAGAAGGTCCCTTTCAAGAAATTTGCATGGCTTGATCCCAAGGAAATTTCACAAAATGTCACAGCCTTCCCTTTTTCCCTTGAGATCGGCAATCGGCGAATTGTATCGGTCGTCTACCTAGTCAATGGGCGATATCTGGCAACATCTCCCCTTTTGGACATCACAAACAATTATAAGCCTGTTCCGGAAATCCCTCCCCCAACAATACTTTCAATGAACATTTCCTCTTCCCTCTTTAAGCTGTCGTCTTTCCCATCCTCGGGCAACCCGAACCTGCCTGCACAAGTCATCATGTTCGGGGATGATCAATGCCCAACCTGTAGAAAGTGGAACAGGAATGAAGAGGAAAAGATGCTCAAGGATTCAGCGATCCATTTCACATATATTCCGCTTCCGTTGGTCTCAATTCACCACAATGCCCTCCAGGCTGCCATCTTTGAGATGTGTGCGTTTTCATTGAAACCAGCTTCATTCTGGAAGGTGCACGACCTCCTAAACAGACGTGTAGAATTGGATAGTGTGGACAGCAAGGACTTGGACAGCCTCCTCTCCGGTCTTGTTTCAAGCCAATCCTTGCCTGCAAAAAAAATGAATCAATGCATCGCAGAACAGAAACCGCTCGCTGACATTGAGGGAGCAGATAATGTATTGACACAACGGATTGGGATCCCTGCAACCCCAACATTTATCATAGGAGGGCATGTCAAAACGGGATATCTCACCTATGAAGAGATCAAGAATGCCTTGGGTCAAAAACAATAGGGGGATTAAGCATTCATTCTTCGCATTCAGGCAAGGACAAGCTGCTCCGTATTCATTCCTGTTGAAACTTCGATCCAATCCCATTTACCATGAGCAAATTAGGTTCTCTCTCGGCTCTGTTAATTTTTGTTCATTCCCCCATCTTTTTTGGAACTGTTCCATTTGGGACCGGTTACGAGGAATTTGCGTAGATTTCATGTCAGCCACCCATAATGGAAAAAGGTTTAAGATTCAAAACAACAGCTTCCGACAGTTGAGCGCTCTATTGAAAAAACACATTTCAAGCCATTGTTGAAAATGGTAAGGGCCTGGAATCTGGCGTTTTAATCGTGGAGATCAGGCACCATTGAAACGATCCTACCCAACGATTTAGAATTTCCCGAACCGGAAGCAGACGATTTGTTTAAGATAGGGAAGTACCCCCAACTTTGAATACCGCAAGGAGAATTTGAAATGTCACTGGTTAAGTGGGTAGACATCGACCGATGGACGGAAATTGATCTAGAGGATTTGAACAAACAGTCCGAAGCCCTGTCCACAGAAGAAACAAAAGACGTCATCAAAGATGCCCTTTTTACTATTAAAAACTCATATAGTCTCCTTGAAAAGAAAAAATCTACCAAAGAAAAACGCGATCGAATGACCAAAGAACGAATCAACATCCTGATTCGGCTAGGGTTCCAGATCCGTTTTAAGGAACCAATGCCGCAAAGCCAACCTGTTCAGGGACAATCCGAGGAAATTTCCCAACCACCGTCCGAATCACTTCCGACCAATTCCTAGGTACTGAAAAACGGAGATTTTCCATTCAGCCCATGAGACTTGGGAATGACTTCTTCCGAATGGATCGTGATTGAGGGCGGCCTCTTTCTGCTTGGGTCAATTTGGGGAAGTTTTCTTGGGGTCCTGGTCGACAGGATTCCAAAAGAGGAATCAATTTTTCTCCCAAGATCCCATTGCAATTCATGCGGTCATACCCTGGGAGCGCTTGATCTGGTTCCCTTCAAAGTCTGGATCTTCAATCGGGGGCATTGCGTTTACTGTGCGGCCCCCATTGATCCCCAAACGATTATCTCGGAATTTTGCACTGCACTACTTTTTTCGGCAACCCCGCTTCTCTTTCCTGATATAAAACGAATCCTGTTCCTTCTAGCCTTCTTTTCATTTGCATTACCTCTCTCCCTGATCGATCTACGGTCCCATCGACTCCCACACAAATTAACCTGGTCTGCAGGATTGATGGGACTGGCCCTTACATGGACCACTTTGGAGCCTTCTCAATCCCACATTGGTGGACTGTTGCCATCCGTCCTGGGCTTTCTTACAGGATTTCTTCCACTTTGGTTGTTGGCCACATTCTATCCTCAGGGAATGGGCATGGGAGACGCCTTCTGGTTGGGCGCAATTGGAACATTTGTGGGTCCAGTAGGGACGCTACAGACCCTGCTTTTATCGTCTTTCAGCGCAACAATCACAAGCGTTCTGGCCCTTCTCCTGTTTGATCAGAAACAAAATAACGGTTCCTGGCGGACCTTGAAGATTCCATTTGGTCCATTCTTGAGTGCAGCGGGAATCATTGTTGTTTTATACCAACAGGATTTGAACAGATGGGGAGGGATCATCAGCCAATCCCTGCTGGGGTGAGTCCCGAGAGCTCCCCAAAATTCCAATGAAGTCAGAAATATTTGGGAATTGTATTCTCCCCGAAAATTGTGATAAGAGAAATGCATGTCCAACCCATTCAAAACAATTGTGTTTCCAACTGATCTAACCCCTCTGGATGCGGGTGCTATTGGCCTGATACATTCCATTTTGTCCACTGGGGTCTCTGAACTGCATGTTTTTCACGTCTTGAGTCTCTTTGAAGAAATTCCGATGGGATACCCGATCCCTCCCGAGTATTATAGAGAAGTCGATCTCGCTGCAGCCCAGGCCGTCAAAAAGATCTCATCCCAGTTTACGGGAAAGGGAGTCACTGTTACTTCGGGAATTTACAGGGGAAATCCGGATCAGACCATTCTTGAGGTCTCTGCCGCAAAAAATGCCGATGCGATTTTAATTTTTTCCCACGGGAAGGGAATTTTTGGACGGGTCCTGCTGGGTTCGACATCCACTTCAGTGTTACATCATTCACCCATTCCAGTCATCCTCTTGAAACCCGATGCCATCAACCAGGGTCTGATGAAGCATCTCGATAAGACCAGTCCTCCCTCAAACATCTACCCATCCCTTTCCATTCCTGAGGAAGCCGGGCCGAACTCCTGATGGATCCCATTCAAAAAACCTTTGACCTCCCCGATGGGATTGATGCTGTCTCCTTCTTTGGAGAAAAAAACCATCACCTTCACCTCTTCGAACAGGCATTTGGCATTCGCCTTATTGCAACAGGCCACCAACTGATTGCCACGGGAGAGGGAGAAAATGTATTGCAAGGGGAAAAGGTCATTACCGAGCTGGCCTCCCTGATGGCATCGGGGTACTCTGTTCGAGAAGAAGAGATCCGTCAGGCCATCACACTGACAAAAACATCACCAACGATCACTCTTCGGGATTTGCTTTCAGAGTTTATCCCCATCAACAGTCGCAAAAGGGTTATTTTTCCAAAATCAGCGAACCAACTTCATTACATTAAGACGATCAAGTCTTACGATATCGTATTCGGAATCGGTCCTGCCGGCACGGGAAAAACTTATCTCGCAATGGCAATGGCCGTCTTTCACCTTCTGAAGCATTCCTTCAGAAGGATTATCCTCGTGCGTCCAGCTGTTGAAGCAGGAGAAAAGCTTGGATTCCTTCCTGGGGATATTTCAGAGAAGATCAATCCTTACCTGCGTCCCCTTTATGATGCCCTTTTCGACATGATCGAGGTCGAGAAGGTCAATCGCATGATCGACAAACGGGAAATTGAGATAGCACCGCTTGCCTTCATGCGCGGACGAACCCTCAATGATTCTTTTGTGATACTGGACGAAGCCCAGAATGCGACTGTTGAACAGATGAAAATGTTTCTCACCCGGATCGGCTTTAACTCAAAAGCAGTCATTACAGGAGATGTCACCCAGATTGATCTCCCCCAAGGCCGGACAAGTGGCCTCATCGAAGTCCAGAATATTTTGAAGAACATCGATGGGATCCGGTTCCTTTACTTCAATGAAGTGGACGTTGTTCGCCATCGCCTTGTCCAGGAGATTATCAGGGCCTATGAACGTTATGAAAACTCCGATGTGGGACAGCGTTTCTCCCCAGAAAAACCATCGTAAACACTGGGTCCAGGAAAACCCGAAACAACATAAGCAGTTTGCCCTCCTTTCCGGGGCCATCATGCTCGCATCGCTTCTGCTCGTCCATTTGCCATTTCCGGAGAAATTCTTCATCCCTCAAAACGAAGTCGGAACTGTAGCGACAAAACCAGGTCTTCCTAGTGAAAACCCGGGAAACATTCCATTTCTCCCCAAAATATCCGGACATGCTTCATTTGCCATCAATGTTGAGCTGATCTTCAGTGCAGTGTTTTTGACCGGGGTACTGCTATTTGTCCTATATTCCATCTATGACGCAATTCATGGGTCACCGAACGAATTCGAATCAATCAACAAGAAGCAAGGCATTCCCTTACTGGCCATTCTCCTCCTAGTCCCGGTCGTACTGGATTTGGGATGCTGGCCCATCATCTTCCACTCTCTTCCAGACACCCTTCTTTCCTCGGGAATCAAGGCATCGATCCTTGTGCTTCCAGCAATTACAGCCAGTGTCCTTGGAACCTTGCTAATCGGGCAGCGATTGGCGGCAGGGCTCTCCATTGGGATGGGCATCCTCATCTCACTTCTGTCTCCCACTCCAGCATGGCTTGGTCTATTTGTTTTAATCAGTGCCCTTTTTGCCAGTCAGACCTCATTTTTTTTCCGGGGGCGACTGGGCCTTATCCAAGCGGGCATTACCACTGGTTTATTTTTGTACATCCTAAATGGGGTCATCCACATCTGGAAAGAACCGATGAATCCCTATCCGGCACTCTGGATTTTCCTGATTTCCCTTGGAGGATGCATCTTCAGCGTATTGGCGGCAATTTTTATTCTTCCCCTTCTTGAAAAAGGGTTCGGGATCCTTTCTGACATGTCCTTAACGGAGCTTCTGGATGTCAATCACCCCCTCCTCAGGGATTTTTACTGGAAAGCCCCCGGGTCATACCAGCACAGCATGGCCCTTTCCTACCTCTCCGAAGCGGCAGCCCTCTCCATCGGAGAAAATACCAAGCTCGCCAGGGTTTCCGCCTATTTTCATGATGTCGGCAAAATGGACAGACCCCAGTACTTTATTGAAAATCAGGCGACATACAATCGCCATGAGCTCTTAACTCCCCGAATGAGTGCAATAATTTTGATTGACCATGTTCGCCGGGGAATGGATCTCGCACGAAAATTCCATTTACCGGAAGTGGTGGTCCAAGCGATTCCGGAACATCACGGAACAAGGCTCATGCAATTTTTCTACCGTAAGGCTTTTGATCAAGCCCCGGATTCCGGCCAACCAACCCAGGATTCCGATTTCAGGTACCCAGGACCAAAACCACACTCAAAGATCACAGCCATCATCATGCTCGCAGATGCGGTAGAAGCATCAGGTCGTGTCCTTCAGCGCCACCACCCGACACCGGCCAGAATTAAAGGGATGGTTGAAGACGTATTTTCAGACATTGTCAAGGACGGGCAGCTGGATGAGTCCCCCCTCTCCTTGGCAGACCTCGCAATGATCAGAAATACCTTTACCCACATCCTGGTTTCCATCTATCATCATAGGGTGCCCTACCCGAAGGCATTCCCAACACCTCCCATCCCCAAGGGTTAGCAGGAGCCGAAGAAATCTTTCAATGCCAATTGAATTAGAAAACCGACAACGAAAATATCCCGTTTCTCTTGAACGGCTCTCATTTTGTGCAGAAACAGTATTGTCAGCACTTGGATCCAGCAAGGAAAGGGTCGGGGTTGTTTTCGTCAACAATCGGATCATCCGTTCAGTCAACCGGGATTTTCGGGGAAAGAATGCTTCTACTGACGTCCTTTCATTTCAGTATGGCCCTTCCCCCTCCTCCGATATTCCGTTTCCAGATGGTGAAATCCTTATTTCTGTTGAGAGGGCAAATTGTCAAGCCATAGAACAGGGCATTTCACTTGAGTCAGAACTGATAAACCTTTTAATTCATGGCATATGTCATCTTCAGGGGTACGATCATGAACTTGGGGCAAAAGAAGCGGAAGAAATGAGGGTCGCCGAAAGAAGGGTCGCGCAAAGACTTAAACGGGCCATTAGCAATCACCCGCGTCACCAATCAGGTCCCCTCGCCCTCATTGATATCTTTGGAAAAGTCCCCGAAGTACAGGAGAAGTAGACAAATGTCACTGTTTCAAAAAATTGGAGAAGGACTGAGAAAAACCCGGGATCGCCTCGGAAGCGGTCTGGCATCCCTGTTCCAGAAGGGGCGAACACCCACTTTCTATGCCGATCTAGAAGATCTTCTATTGTCGTCCGATGTCGGTCCCGCCCAATCTTCCCTGCTCATCGCAGACCTTAAAGAATGGGAAAAAACAGCTGATTTGTCAGATCAATCTGCTCCCCTTCTGTTTCTGGAGGAAAGGATTGCAAGCTTTTTTCCACTTGATCCTCCAAAATGGACCGAACAACCGGATCAAACCCCCATCATTCTACTGATGGTCGGGGTAAATGGAGTCGGAAAAACCACCACTTCGGGAAAACTTGCCTATTATTTTAAAAATCGGGGGAAGACTGTCATCCTTGGTGCGGCAGATACATTCCGGGCTGCAGCCGTTCAACAGCTGCGCCTTTGGGGAGAAAAACTGGATATTCCAGTGGTACATCAAAAAGAGGGAGCTGACCCGGGGGCAGTGGCGTTTGATACGGTAAAAGCCGCTATTGCAAGAAAAATTGACGTTGCCATCATCGACACAGCAGGACGCCTTCAAACAAAGCACAACCTGATGGCTGAATTGGGAAAAGTTTACGGACTGATCAAAAGAGAACTTGGAGATAGCCCATTTGAATCGTTGATCGTGTTGGATGCGACACTGGGACAGAACACAATGAGCCAGATCGAACATTTCCAAAAAGTCATCCCTCTTACCGGAATGATCCTGACAAAACTGGATGGAACATCAAAAGGGGGAATCGCAGTTAATCTGGCACGAAAAAACCGGTTGCCCGTCAGATTTATCGGAGTGGGGGAGCAAAAAGAAGACCTGTTGGAGTTTGATCCGGTCTTATTCGCGAAGGCCCTAATCCGGCCGAATCCCCCTATTGGAGAGGAGTGACCTTTTTGACCGTTCGTCTGTAAAGGGAGTCTGCCATTTCCCGGCGAGGAGCTTGCAATCCGGTCCACCATTCAAAAGATAGGGCTCCCTGTTCCAACAGCATCCCGATACCATCTTCGACCGGAATACCATCTTTCTCCCCTTTCTTCAGAAATGGGGTCAGGCTTCCATCCAGCTCGTAGGAAAGGTCATAGAACCCCTTCACCCCAACAAGATCAGTGCGATCGAGAAGGGAAAACCTTTCCCGAAAGGCATCACGGGACAGTGTATTGATGACAAGATCAATTCCGTTGGGGTCCCAGCGGCTGAACTCCTCAAAGTCCAGAACTTCCACAGCATGAATCATTCCATTCCGTCGAAAACACTCCACCAATGATTCCGCTCTGCCCCGACTCCTGTTCACGATTGTAAAAGACGAAAACCCCATCTCACAAAGACCCGTTACCACACTTCTGGCCGACCCGCCCGCTCCCAAAACAAGGGGGTATTTAATCTCAGATCCAACTGATCGTTCCAAAAAGCATTTTAAAGCCGAACAAAACCCTGGCACGTCAGTGTTTGCCCCAAACCACCCCTCTGTTCTCCGAACAACGGTGTTGACTGATCCGACTTTTCGGGCTATCGGGTCCAGGTCATTGACCCAGGAAAAGACTGCCTCTTTATGGGGAAGCGTGACATTGAATCCGGATACCCCCAAAAGATCTAGGGCTTTCAGTCCTTCCTGCAATGATTCCGGGGGAATGGCAAAAGGGACGTAGGCCGCATCCAATCCCGATAAGTCAAAAGCCGTCTGCTGAAAAACGGGAGAAAGCGAATGAGCCACAGGAAAACCTATAATGCCATAGAGGCGCTTCATTCTATTCCTCTTTTCCGTTGACCCTGCAGATCAAATAAATCAAGCGATCTCTTTCAAGACATACCTGAAAACAACCCATAAAACGATTCCGACCAGGAGAGAAACCCCTGCGATCAGTGCGGCTTTCGGTCCAGCAACAATCATGTAGAAAAACACAAACAGCAAAAAGAGGCCCAAAATAAAATACAGAATCACCCTCAGCCAGTCCGTAAGGGTCATTCCTCCTTCTTCGTCCGGTTCCGATTGACCTGACTCGGATCCTGGACTCCCAGGATTTTTCAATGAATCACCCATGACACCACCCTACTAGGAGTTCAAAAAACTGCATTAAAAACCCATACGCGTAGTATAATGGACACAGTTAACTCTCTCAATGGAGTTTTTGTGCAAAAAGAAAAATCCTCATTCCCTGACAATCCTAGCAGTCCTTCCCGCGATGGACTTCCTGAACGAATCAAAGGATTTCCAGAAGAACCGGGGGTCTACCTGATGAAAAACGCTGAAGGGGAGATCCTTTATGTTGGAAAATCCAGAAGCCTGAAAGATCGGGTCCGCTCATACTTCCAGGAATCCAGACCACGGTCAGGACGGATTGCCATGCTAGTCTCCCATATTCATGACGTCGAAATTATCCGCACCAAGAGTGAGCTGGATGCACTCATTCTCGAAAATACCCTGATCAAGCACCATCGGCCACGATACAACGTCCTCCTGAGAGACGACAAAACATATCCTTACCTGAGACTCAGCTGGAAGGAGAAATTTCCCCGGTTATCAATCACGCGAAGAGTCAAACAGGATGGAAGCCTCTACTTTGGTCCCTACGCCAATCCTTCAGCCCTAAGGGATACACTGAGCCTCATCCATAAAGTCTTCCCGCTGGCCACCTGCCGAATCCCGCTGGAAACACCAACCCTTGAGCGACCTTGCGTGGAGTATCAGATTCATCGCTGTCTGGGACCCTGCAGTCAGGGACTTACCACTCCTGAGGAGTATAGAAAGGTTGCAGCAGGGGTCCACCTTTTCCTTCAGGGAAAGAACGATGACCTCCTGACACTCCTGCACGATGAAATGCTCCAGTTGGCCAAGGCTCTGGAATTTGAAAAAGCCGCACTGGCCCGGGATCGCTATCAGAGTGTCCTCAAGGTCATGGAGAAGCAAGCTGTATCCTTTCCGTTTTTCCATCCGCTGGATGCTATTTTCATCATTAGACAGGGACCCGTTGCCTTGGCTGAAGTCCTGCATATCAGAAACGGTTTGCTGATCGGGAAAAAGGAAGCCGATCTCAAAAACATAGAAGAAGCAACTGATGAGGAAATTTCTATCGCATTTCTGGAACAGTTTTATGGCAGGGAGTCCTCATTCCTTCCCTCAGAGGTGCTTCTTCCTTTTGCCCTGACGAAAGAGGGGCTTATGTCCTTAACCTGGATGTCCGAAAAGAAAGGAGAGGAAACGGTTCGTATCACCTTTCCCCAGCGCGGAGATAAGAAATTGATTCTGGAGCTCGCCCAGGAAAATGCGGAGGAGGCATTGAGAACTAGAAACCTTCGAAAAGATTCCCCTGAAGAGGTCCTGGAGGACGTACGACTCTTCCTGAACCTCCCCGTGCGCCCCGAGACGATATGCTGTGTGGATATTTCAAATACTGGAGATTCCCTCCCTGTTGCATCTCTTGTCACATTTAAGGGTGGAAAGCCCGAAAAGTCACTTTATCGCAAATTCCGGATCCGATACGAGCGAGGGCAGGATGATTTCAGGATGCTTGCAGAGGTCATGGAAAGGCAGTTCCGGGAAACACCCCTTCCAGATCTGCTTGTGATTGACGGAGGTCCGGCCCAGCTGAAATCCTGCATTAGCATGTTAAAATCGATGGGCCATATTCAGGCAGACCAATGCGTCATTTCCCTCGCAAAGGAACGCACCCGAAAAAAAACGATGGAACGGGTATTCTTGCCGGGTCAGGATATTCCTCGCATCTTGCCCCCCCATCACCCGGCAACCCATCTACTCGTTCACCTGCGTGACGAAGCCCATCGCTTTGCCATCCACTATCATCGGACACTCAGGGACGAGCTGCTCACACGATCACGCCTTCTCGAAATTCCTGGAATCGGTCCAAGCCGGGAAAAGAAATTGATCCGACATTTCGGTTCAATTGAAGCTGTCCTGAATGCTTCCCCCGAAGACATTATGAATGCCGCCAGCATTTCAAGGCCCCTTGCTGAATCAATCCATCAAGCCATTCTTCAATCCATGATGAAATCCAGCAATCCTGAGACCCCCGGGGCTATTCAATGATTCTAAGCGCAATCATGATTGCAGCAGGATTCACATGGGTCATCCTGGCAACTTTTTTCCGAACAATGGTCGATCCCTGGTTCAATACCTATCCCCTTCTCTCCACTCTTGTGTTATCAATCGTCCTGCTGACCTATGCAACCAGTCTGATTCTTTCAGGTAGTGTCATCGGAAAACCGCTTCCGGCCAAAAAAAAGCAAAAAGGGGTCACATCTCCCCCGCTCCATTATCTCCTCCAATGGGCATTGATCGGAGTCATCACCCTTGCGATTGGTCTATTCATTGATCATATCAACCCACTCATGTCCTGGCTGCTGTGGCTCATTGGTGGAGTCACCCTGCTTTCACAGTTTCTGTTCCTCCTGATCCCTGCAACATTTCAGCAGGAATCGGCATCCGGGGAAATCGTCACCGTTCCAAACCGTCTTGTGCTCAAGGAAAAGGCGTTCAATTTCTGGGATACCTGCATCATGGCTGGTGGGTTCTTCCTTGTCATTGGGGCCCTCCTGAAGTCCTTTTCAGACGTCGGTGGACTTTTGTCAATCGGAACAGGACTCTCCTGGATGCTAGGAGCAATCTCATTTGCAGTCGTCTCAAGCTTTCATTTGGGCAGTATCTCAGGACAAGGGAAAACAGTTTCAGTCTCCCTGATCCCCGAAGAAAATTTTTCCTTTTTTCAAGGCTCCATTCCGATCAAACACGCCCTGATGGACGCATATGCAAACCATATCCAAACACTCTCGCTCTTTCGTGCAACCAAAAATGGGATTCTATTCTGGGGACCTTCGAAAAAAGGTCGTAGAACCTTTGTAAGAACCCTTGCGGGGGAAACCGGAAGGGCCTATATAGAACTCAGGCTTTCGGACCTCAAAGATCTTTCCATCCAAACAATGTCGATCGAAACCAAAAAACTGGCTTATAAAATCCACCTGCACAGGCCGGTTGTCCTTTACATCGTGGATTATCAGGAAAGCATCGCAACAATGGGAAACGGACCTGAACGGGACGCCTTCAAAAAGCACTTGTTGCGACTTCTTTCCCTGAAGAATGCCCTGGTTGTCATGGGCGCCACGGACATTCAAGGGATTCAGCAGGAATTCAGGTCCTCACCCTTTGTTCATTGGATAATCGAACTTCCCCTTTTAGACCTCAAGACGAGAGTC
The DNA here is from genome assembly GCA_021785195.1 of Nitrospirota bacterium. GTDB lineage: Bacteria > Nitrospirota > Leptospirillia > Leptospirillales > Leptospirillaceae > JAJYGC01. Next base: position 299,238 of record JAJYGC010000009.1, on the reverse strand, counting down.
GGCCTGCTGCATATCGACCTGCTCAAGCAATCCAGAAAAAACGAGGTTCTTCCCGGAAACATACCCATCCTGAGCCAGGAAATGATTGAGGGATTGGACCTTTTCAAATTGGGTGAAATGATGGAAGGATTCAGTCTGGAGGATATTGAAGACATCCTCCAGAAAAGCATTAAAAATGCCCGGAACCTCAAGAGACCATTGAGACAGCTGGACATTGATGTGTCCATCCGAAGAAAAACCCAAGGATGGCAGGACCCGACACTCGAACCCATGGATTCGATACGGAATCGAATGACGGATGAGGCAATCAGGCCTGCACTGCTTTTCAAGGCGGCAGACCGAATATTAAAACAAAAGCGTCGTTTGGGGGAAACTCTCCTGATCGTCGGAAAAGAATATGCTCTCCGGAAACTGATCGCCCAACAATTGGCCGATCGGGAGAAATATCATTTTTCCTCCATCAATTCCAAAGAGTTTACCCGGGATAATCTTGGGGCATTCAGGAGTTTCATTCTCCAGAACAAAAGGATCCGGCCTGTCGTTCTATTTGTGGATCCGCTTGAGCTTCTCTTTCCAAGAGTCCAGTTGAGTCATTTCAGTTATCACGGGGAAATTTATAACCAGAAGGTCATTGAACTCTCGCAATCCCTTCAAGAGCGCCAGTTTTGGGTCATCTGCGGAACGAGCAGCTTAAACGAAGTGGACCCGATGATCCTGCGTAAGTTTTCCAGGGTCATAGAAGTGGGAGAACTGCAACGAGAACTCCAGCAGGAGGTAGAGGGATATGCGATGGAAAAACTTCTCGAAGGAACTTCTCCGGACGCTATAGACTTCTCTCGTTTTCACCTCTTTGGATCACCCAACGATCCCACTCCTGAATCAGAAATTGTGTCAGATTCAGCTCATCCCAAAGGTCATTTCAATAGCTTCCGACTTAACCTTCTGGAACTGCCACCACCCGCCATTTCCGGATTTTTTGGCCGTGACTCCCTCCAGAACAGCCTCCTTAATTCCATCGAGACTGCCCGACTGAATATCCGGAAAGGAGGCTCATCTGTCCTTGGAGCATTCATGTTTCTGGGACCTACCCAGAGTGGAAAGAGGACCCTGTCCGAACATCTCTCCCGACAAGTGTTCCAGAAGAATGATTCATTCGTTTACCGCGATATGGGACTCTTTGATGAGCTTTATTTCGCAGAACAGTTTCTCCACAAACCCACGGATGCACCACGCACCAACCCCTCCCTTCCCGAAGGGCTCTGGGATGTTTTTTCCACTGATTCCAGACGGCTGATTTATCTTGATAATGTTGAACGGGCCCACCCCAGTCTCTGGACTTCCATCCTTCCGCTTCTCCGGGATGGCAAGATTTTCTGGAAAAACAAAAGCATTCCGATCCCACAAAGCATCTTTGTTCTCTCCTCAACCCTGTTTTCACCACACGATTTCCTTGAATCAGAGCCATGGGAACGGCCGGATGCCGTGGTCAGGAGCGTTCAGAACTCCAATCGAAGGCTTGCCTTCCTTCCCCTTTTCCAGCTTCCCTTTCTTCAACAGCTGGACCTGATTTTGCCATTTCCCGAATATAGCCCGGAAGAAATTCAACAAGTGGCTACACAGGCCTCCAATCAGCTCTTGCAGGACTTTGCACGAAACGTTTCTCAAGACGGAAGCTTGACCGTGGATCCGGAATTATATCTGGCCATATCAGAAAAACTTGAAGTCCCCCACCATGGATTGTCTCGGTTGAACAAAACGCTCACGAACCTTTTTGTACCCGTCCTTAAACAGGTTCAGGAAAAACTGGCTGATCCCGGAGAAAATTATGACTTTGTCCTGTACTGGAATGGGAACGGAATTTCCATGAGCGCACAACCCCGAGCCGGGGCCCGAGAGGAAGCCGTGCCTGCTCCCTGACCCAGGAAGCGGAGACTCTGTCCAAACCCTTTCCATACATACCTTCCCGGGGCTTCAAACAATTGACATAAGCAGAGCTGGCGTGCTTAAATTTCAGAGTGGATGTCCAAGTCAGTATTGCTACTTTTCAGCATGAAACCTGGACGGTTTCATACGTCCTCTGAGAGTGTTCATGTTACCGGCACCGGTACGTCCGGCAGCCGGTTGTTTATTTGCCTGTTATGTTTTGCCAAAATATTGAGATCGGAGGCTCGCAGATGAGACAAGAGTGGGTGAAGAATCGCCGGGGGGTGGTTACGCAAATGCATTACGCCCGGAAAGGAATCCTCACAGAGGAAATGGTGTATGTCGCCCAGGTGGAAAATGTTGAGCCGGAATTCATCCGATCCGAAATTGCCAGAGGACGGCTCATTATCCCGGCAAATATCCGACACACAGAGCTTGTTCCTATGGGAATAGGAATAGGGGTCACTTGTAAAATCAATGCGAACATTGGCAATTCCGCTGTCGTCCCCAATCTGGACAACGAGATTTCCAAGCTGGATGTCTGCATCAAATATGGGGCGGACACAGCGATGGATCTCTCCACGGGACCCAAAATTCCTGAAATCCGGGAAGCCATCATTCGCCGCTCACCCATTCCGATTGGAACCGTTCCCATCTATGAAGCCATTCAGCGCGTTGGAGACCCGATGGACCTTTCAGAAAAAGGCCTTCTGGATGTCATCCGCTTTCAGGCAGAACAGGGCGTCGACTACATTACGGTTCATTGCGGGGTTCTGCAGGACTTCATCCCCCTGACACAGCACAGGATTACCGGCATCGTCAGCCGAGGGGGATCCCTGATGGCTCAGTGGATGATCCATCATAAAAAAGAAAATCCCCTTTTCACCCACTATGATGAGCTTCTGGAGATCTGCCGGGAATACGATGTCTCTCTTTCCCTTGGAGATGGCCTTCGCCCGGGATGTCTGGCCGATGCCTCCGATGCCGCACAGTTTGCTGAGCTGAAGGTTTTGGGGGAACTGACACTTCGAGCATGGGAAGCCGATGTCCAGGTCATGATCGAAGGACCGGGGCATGTTCCGTTCGACCAGATTGCCATGAACGTCGAAAAGCAACAGGACCTCTGCCATGAAGCCCCATTCTATGTTTTGGGTCCGCTCGTAACAGACATCGCTCCTGGATACGATCACATTACCTCAGCAATTGGAGCCACTGCTGCCGGAACAGCAGGAGCTGCCCTCCTTTGTTACGTCACCCCCAAGGAACATCTTGGTCTCCCTGACCTTGAAGACGTCCGAAATGGGATCATTGCCTATAAAATTGCTGCACATGCGTCCGACATCGCCCGCCACCGGCCGGGTGCCCGGGATCGCGACGACCTTCTTTCCAAGGCAAGGTACACCTTCGACTGGAACCGACAGTTTGAGCTCTCACTGGATCCGGATCGTGCTCGGAGCATGCATGATGAAACCCTGCCCCATGACACATTCAAGTCAGCTGAATTCTGCTCCATGTGCGGACCAAAGTTTTGCTCCATGCACATCAATGAAGAAATCCGCAGGGAAGTGCAGGAACAGGTGCTTCTCGATCCTCGGGCACAGATCAAACCGACAAATACTGATAAAGTTGGAGCTTGACAGAACGTTCACTCCTTCTGAAGGGGGAATAAATCGATTCCCCCTTCACCTACATTATTCCAATCCCCACCCCAGGAGTCTGCGATCGCCCAACCTTGTCAAACGGGAGTCAGCGACCGGATGGCACCACCTAATACGGAGAAAACAGCATGCCGTCCATGCGGATCGGTACACCGGTCTTTTTCAACAACATTCCCTTTGAAATAGAAGAACGACAAATCCTTCGTGAAATGCGAATTCCCAAAAAATCCTTCCTCCGGGAACTTGATGAACCGGCATTGGCCGCACAAATCAAACAAGCCATTGATGAAGGATATCGTTTAATTCAGGGAAAGGGTGTGTTCAGAACCTTGACCATCACCGGAATTCATGAAAACTTGGTCACAACCCGTGAGACAGAGACTCTGTTTACCGGTGAAAAAATGGTCAAACTGCTCAAATACTGCGACTTCGCCACATTGATCGTTGCGACCATTGGTCCCCAAATCGAAGACCGGGTTGATGCACTCTCCGCCAATGAACCGGCATACTCTTTTTTCCTTGAACGGGTCGGGGCTTGGATGGCCGATTACATGGGAATCCATATTGACCGAGTTCTTGAAAAGGAAATTACCCGATTTGGTTATGGGAGGACGTTCCGATTTGGAGTTGGGTATGGGGATTGGCCCCTTTCTGCACAAAAAGAGGTAATGGAATTGACCGAAGCCTCTAAGATCGGGATCTCCCTGACCGACTCATTCATCATGATTCCAAGGCTCTCCGTCTCCGCAGTGATCGGTTGGGAACGGACAGCCGATGCTCCCCGGAAAAAACCGCTTCGAGACGAGACCGACGAGAAAGAGAGTGACGCGTGAAACCCTTACTGGATAGACTAAAAACCGAGATTCTTCTTCTGGACGGTTCCATGGGCGCACTACTCCAGACCAGAGGTCTTCCCGCTGGATACGCTCCCGACTTATGGAATCTGGAACGCCCTCAGGAAATCCAACGGGTTCACGCTGAATATGTCGAAGCGGGTTCGGACATCATCCTGACCAACACCTTTGGAAGCTCCCGTCTCCGCCTCCGGGAATATGACGCAGAACACCGGATCATCGAGATCAACCGCGCGGGAGTGGATCTGGCACAACGAGCCAGCCATGGACGAGCCTATGTAGCGGGGGACATCGGGCCTTCTGGCACCACAATCGCCCCGTTCGGAGACCTGCCCTTCGATGAGGCGGTCAAGCTGTTTTACGAACAGGCACGGATTCTTTTGGAGGCAGGGTGCGACCTGATTGCCATCGAGACGATGTTTGACATCCAGGAAATGAGGGCAGCACTCATCGGAACCCGAGAAGCCGTCGGGGGACGCATTCCAATCATGGCACTCATGACATTCAATAGTGACGGGATCACTGATTCCGGATCCGACCCGGAAACCTCCGCCTCGGTCCTTGAAGGATTTGGAGTTGATATTCTTGGACTGAATTGTTCAGTGGGTCCGGAAGCCATGGTTCCCGTAGTCGCCCGTCTGGGGCAGACCACAAACACATTCATTGCAGTAGAACCCAATGCTGGACTGCCCATCCACCGTGACGGAAGAACAGTCTATCCCGCCAACGCTGAAGAGGTGGCAAAATTTGCGCCTTCCTTTGTAGAGGCAGGAGCCAACATCATCGGGGGATGTTGCGGGACTACCCCTGATTACATCCGTTTATTGGCCCGAACCGTGAAGGGAACGCCTCCTATATCGAGACCCGCCCCCTCTCTTTTGAAAATCTCTTCAAGAACGAGAATGACACTTGTTGGTCCCGGCGTCCCGTTCCTCATAGTGGGAGAAAAAATCAATCCCACTGGGAAAAAGAAATTTTCGGAAGCGATCGCTGCCGGACAAACCGATTTAATCGTGGCGGAAGCCCGAAAAGAAATGGAAGCCGGAGCCCATGCGCTTGATGTGAATGTCGGGGTACCGTTGGTCAACGAAGCCGATATGATGGACAAGGCATTGACAGCCATACAAAATGTCGTCCAACTTCCGATCGTCATCGACTCTTCCTATGCATCTGCCCTGGAAGCAGGGCTCAAGATTTATCCGGGACGCGCATTGGTCAACTCAGTCAATGCCGAAGATGAACGGCTCGAAGAAGTCCTCCCGTTGATTCGTCGATACGGGGCAGCAGTGATTGCCCTGGTTTCTGGAGACGACATTCCCGAAAGGGCAACGGACCGATTGAAAAACGCCGAAAAGATTTTGAAGCGGGCCATAGAATTGGGGCTTTCCCCGAGAGACCTTATTTTTGACACCCTCGCCCTGACCGTTTCCGCTGTTCAGGAGGCATCGCGACAGACCCTGGAAACAATCCGGATGATTCGTGCAGAACTGGGCCTGCCCACCATTCTTGGCCTTTCAAATGTGTCGTTCGGACTCCCCTCACGAAAACTGGTGCATAACAACTTTCTTTCAATGGCCATCGGTGCCGGTTTAGATGCGGCAATCTGCGATCCATATGATCCAATCCTGCACCAGACGGTAACATCTGCGAGCATCTTTTCCGGAAGGGACCCCGATTGCCGGGCATATATCAAAAAGGCTGAGGAGTGGGCTTCCCCTGGTCCAACCGGAGGAAACAATACACCCTCCACTCCCCAAAAGCCCCTCACCACCGTTGAAAGCATCCGACAAGCCATCATTGAAGGTGAACGAGAATCCATCGCCAATCTGGTCCAAAAGGCCCTGGACGAAGGAGAGTCCCCATTCACCATCTTTCTTGATTACATGACCCCTGCCATTCGCCATCTTGGAGACCTTTTTGGCCAGCGGATCAAGTTTATTCCCCACCTCATTGCGGGTGCCGACACAATGAAAAAAGGGGTCGAAGTTCTGCAACCCCATCTTGAATCCGATGGACCTGTCGAAAAAAAAGGGACAATCGTTTTTGCGACTGTCAAAGGAGATATCCACGATATTGGCAAAAACATCTGCATTCTCATGCTGAGAAATTTCGGCTATAACGTCATTGATCTCGGGCGAAACGTTCCTCTGGAGACCATCCTGGAGTCGGCCACCGCCAATAAAGCAGAAATCATCGCCCTTTCCGCCCTGATGACGACAACCATGATGCAAATGAAGCTCGCCATTGACACAATCGGGGAAAGGAATCTCCCTTTCAAGGTCATGGTCGGAGGAGCGGTCGTCACCACAAAGTTTTCAGAAGAAATTCGGGCGGATGGGTACGGAAAGGATGTCGGTGCGATTGTTCCCCTGGCAGAACACCTGATCCGGGCCTATTCAGGGTTGGACCAACCGATCTAAATCAAAGAACCGAAATGACCAAGCCATCGTATGAGGCATGGACGTGGGGGGGGAGTTCACTTTCCAGCCTGGCATGGTCGATTCCATGGGAAAGGTGGGTCAAATACGCCTTCCGAGGCTTTATTCGATCGATCAGTTCCAGAGCCTGCCATACCCCGAAATGAGAGGCATGCGGTTCATAGCGGACCGCCCCAATAACGAGCGTGTCCACATCTTCCAGATATCCCATTGATTCTTCAGGAACCTCGTTGCAATCGGTCAGGTATACCAATTTGCCCATCCTTAACGCATGATTCATGACCGGACCGTGTTTTACAAGGAAGGGGGTAATGGTAAGACCGAAGACGCAAGTGGGGCCTAATACCGTGTTTGGAACAAGTCTCGGGCGCGTCAGCCCACCTTTGTTTTCCTCTGAGAAAGCATAAGGAAACATGCCCATGATGACCCTGAGCGTTTCCGGGTCTCCAAAAATGGGAATTTCTTCTTTCTGCAAATAATTGAAGGTCCTGAGCTCATCAATTCCCAGAACATGATCAGCGTGAGGATGCGTGAAAATAACCGCATCAATCCTGTTCACCTTGTTCTTCAGGGACTGACTTCTGAGATCAGGGGAGGCATCGATTAGAATTTGCTTACCTGCATACCGGACCAATATGGATGAGCGAGTGCGGTCATTGTAAGGATTTTCAGAACTACAGACGGGACAGTTGCACCCAATCATCGGGACACCCGTTGAGGCTCCCGTACCCAAAAAGAGAACCTCAACGGTGCCATACGATGTCGTGCCCTGTGAGTCGATGAAGGATAACTCCGTTTCCATCGGGGTCAGGCGATCAGGGATTTACCCGGAAAATCTTGACGTGCTTGATCACCACCGGGGTTGAGGGACGGTCACGACGATCAGCCGCTACCTCTGAAATCTTATCTGCGACAGACTGACCAGAAACAACCTGTCCGAAGATGGAATAATTTCCGTTCAGCCACGGGGCAGGTGCCACTGTAATAAAAAACTGGCTTCCGTTGGTATTCGGACCAGCATTGGCCATCGCCAAGACTCCCTTATGGCTAAAGTCCCGGGCGGAATCGATCTCATCATTAAACTGATAGCCTGGGCCACCTGTCCCATTTCCAAGCGGGTCCCCCCCCTGAATCATGAAATTCTTGATGACACGGTGGAAAACCAATCCATCATAAAAGGGACGTTTTACCATTGTGCCTGACTGGGGATCCAGAAACTCCTTGGCTCCAGAAGCCAATCCCGTAAAATTTTCCACGGTATGGGGAGCTGACTGAGGAAACAATTGGCAGATGATTTCCCCCATGCTGGTATCAAATTCCGCGTATTCTCCCGGAGGGAGGGACGTCTTGGACTGTTCTGCTGCACTACTCACTGTTTGACCTCCAATTCCCGAGCCCCACACTAAGGCAGTACTCAGGACAAGTATGGCTGCAAATTGAATCAGTACGGTTACACTCCGTCTGACACTCATTCCGGTTCCTTTCATTTCTTGGCTGACCGCTTGCGATCATTTTCACTCAGCAACTTCTTGCGAATCCGCAAACTTTCGGGAGTAACCTCCAAAAGCTCGTCATCTTCAAGAAATTCCAGTGTCTGTTCAAGGCTTAAATGGCGTGGAGGGATAAGGACAATGGCCTCTTCCGCCGTCGACGACCGGATGTTGTTCAAATGCTTTTTCTTGCAGGGATTGACCGCCAGATCGGTTGGACGGGAGTGAGCCCCGATAACCATTCCTTCGTAAACCCTGATTCCTGCACCCAGGAAAAGGACTCCCCTCTCCTGAACGTTCTCAAGAGCGTACGCAACGGATTCTCCGGTTTCCATCGAGATCAGGGCTCCGTTATTGCGTCCCGGGATATCTCCCTTGTAATCAGCGTATCCGTGAAAAGTATGGGTCAGAAGCCCTGTTCCCCGGGTGTCAGACAGGAACTCGCTTCGGTAACCGAGAAGTCCTCTTGCCGGAATCAGGAACTCCAGCCGGACATGCCCATCCTTCTGCGGGGCCATATTCAACATTTCACCCTTCCGGGGACCAAGTTTCTCGATCACTGTGCCGACATATTCTTCGGCAACATCGATCACCAAATATTCATAAGGCTCCTGCCGCTGAGATCCCTCTCCCTTGAAAAGCACTTTCGGACGGGAAACCTGAAACTCATACCCTTCCCTCCTCATCGTTTCGATCAGGATGCCCAGATGCAGCTCTCCCCTTCCGGAAACCTTGAAGGAGTCGGGACTATCCGTTTCTTCAACACGGAGGGCGACATTCGACTTGATCTCCCGAAAAAGCCTGTCCCGCAAATTTCTGGATGTGACAAACTTTCCTTCCTGTCCGGCAAAGGGGGAGTTGTTTACCAGAAACTCCATTGCAATCGTGGGCTCACCGATCTCGATCGGGGGAAGTTCTCCAATGGTGTTGATATCCGAAAGGATCTCCCCGATGCGGAGATCAGGGAACGCTGCCAGCAGCACGATATCACCAGCCTGGGCTGATTGAACCTCGACCTTTTTCAGTCCCTCAAAAGAAAGAAGTTTCTTGATCTTTCCCTTTTCTTTCAGCTCCCCACCCACCACACGACCAATGGTCTCTCCGGCAACCACACTCCCCCGCACGATCCGACCAAGAGCCAGTTGCCCGATATAGGAATCGTATTCAAGACTTGTGACCTGCATCAGGAATGGACCGGACATATCCACGGACGGGGGTGGGATATGGCTGATGATGGTTTCGAACAAGGGGATCAGATTTTCACACGGTTGAGTGAGATCCCGGGTCGCAAATCCTTTTTTGGCTGAAGCATAGACAACCGGAAACTCCATCTGATCATCAGTCGCACCAAGCTCAATAAAAAGGTTGAAAACGTCATTGAGGGCTTCGACTGGTCGGGCATCTGCACGGTCAATCTTGTTGAGAACGACGATCGGCTTCAAACCCAGAGAAAGCGCCTTGTTCAGGACAAATCGTGTTTGGGGCATTGGTCCATCAAAAGCATCCACAACCAGTAGCACGCCATCAACCATCGTCAGGATGCGCTCGACTTCTCCAGAAAAATCCGCATGACCTGGAGTATCCACAATATTGATCTTGTAATCCCTGTAATGCACAGAAGTGTTTTTGGCCAGAATGGTGATTCCGCGCTCTTTTTCAAGCTGGTTCGAATCCATGACCCGCTCTTCAACCACTTCATTTGCACGAAAAACATTTCCCTGCTGAAGGAGTTTATCGACAAGAGTGGTCTTGCCATGGTCAACATGGGCAATGATAGCAAGGTTCCGAATGTGGAGAAGACCAGATGCTGTATTGCTTTCCATAAAAAAGAACTCCCTTCAAAATAAGACGCTACAAAACTCGATCTTCTCATTGTACGGCAACAGAATGCGACCGGTCAAACACAGTCAATCATTTGACCTTCATCCTTCCAAAACCAAGACCCTTTTCAAAACGCTGGTTAAAGGATGAATGCTGCACACTTCAGGTAATCGAGTTCACTCATCGCCAATACACGAGGGTGATCCATCGACGCCCTGCCCTGATAGATCATCCGGGGGGCCCTTTTCTTGCGTCTCAATACATCCCGCAGAATTCCGAACAGGTCTTCCCACTCCAACAAGGCGGAGCATGAGCACGTAACGAAAATACCTCCGGGCCGAACGAGCGATACGCCAAATTCGTTGGCCGCATAATACCCCTTGAGGCCTTCCTCTTTTTTTTTCCGGCTTTTGATGAATGCCGGTGGGTCAAGAATGACCGCATCAAACAACACTCCCTGCCTGACCGCATCAGGAGCCCATCCAAAAAAATCGGCCTTGACCGACTGCACATCGCAACGTTTTGCAAATGGGGTCAGGTTTTCCTCATAGAACTCCAGCGCCTGCTGGGACTCATCCAACCCAGTGACTTTGAGGGCCCCATTCCTTGCAGCTCCCACCGACCAGCTTCCCACATAAGAAAAAGCGTCCAATACAGCCATTCCTGAAAAAAGGGGGGTAATCGCACGGATGTTGTCAGTCTGGTCAAGAAACAATCCTGTCTTCTGACCGCTTTGAAAAGGAAACCTCATCATTGCCCCGCCGACGGGGACCTCCAGCACATCCGGAACCTCTCCCCAATTTGAGTCAGGGCCAACGGACAGTCCTTCGGTTTCCCGAGCGGAAAGATGATTGTCGACCCGAATGCCCTTGGGGGAAAGCATCCCTGCCAAAATTTCCAAAATAACCGTTCGATATAACTCCATGGCACGCGTCGTAATTTGTACCGAAAGCCAGTCTCCGAATCGGTCGACGACCAGTCCCGGGAGACCATCCCCTTCCGAATGGATCAATCGGTGGGCCATATGGTCAGGGTGGTCCATACGGGTTGGAAGCTGAATGGCAGAAAGAATCTGTTCTTCAAGGTATTCCCTGAAATCTTTCCAATTGCCGTGGCGCAGGAGTCGAACAGCGAGGAGTGTGTGGGGATTATAAATCCCCGTTCCCAGTCGATGCCCGGATTGGGAATGCACATCCACCAGCTCTGGGGCTTCGCCAGAACTGGAAAGGCCTTCGAGATGATCAACTTCATTGCTGAAGATCCAGAGATGCCCCGAACGGACCCTTCTCTCTTCTCCTTTTCTTAGTACAAGACGTACTCGGTTTACCATAAGGCATTTCCCTTCAATGCTTGCACCTGCGCGAAATTCGTTCCTCTACCTGTCCGTCCAAGGACGATAACGATTATCTCTTCAATAGACAACCCGACTGCTCTACCCTTAGAATGGTCACTTTGAGAACTACCAATGGAGATCGTCATTCCCACATTGGTTCTCCATGATGTTACGCCTTGAAACCACATAAGCCACTTTTGTGATTGAGGAACTGGTTACCCAATCTTGAAAGCATTTGCCAACCAATCAATGACCCACATACCGCAAAACAGCATTTCGATATCCGCCAGATTGCTCCTGATTTCTTTCGCCACACTTGTTTTGTCTCTGTTCGCCAGACAGGACGGTTTTTCGGCACCCTCCCCAGACAATGTTACCCTCGATCAGGATCTGTCGACCTCTTCCACCTCCACGCCAAAAGGGGAAACCACCGGAAAATCAAAAGATCACTCCTCCAACCCTTTCTGGAGACTGACCTATCTTCCGAGCCAGGATCCCTTCACCCCTTTGCTGGCCGATCCGAGACAACCGACATCGGCAGTCAATTTCATCCCCGTTTCAAACCAAGGCTTTCTCCAGTTCAACGGAACGTTTGGTGCCGACGTTGGAATCGTCCGGTGGGAATCCACCACCGAAGGGATCAATGAGTCCATCCAGATTGGTGTGATGGGCGCCAACTTTTCCCGATTCAGCATCATTCAGTCATCAACTTATCTGGAAGATGCAGACTACGTCATCGGAATCCCGGTCACAATGAGATTCGGTAGGTTTTCGGCCCGAGTTTTCTTCTACCATGAAAGCTCCCATACCGGATACAACTATACAAACATCATGCATCTATCAAAGATTACCGACTTCGGAAATGAAATCATTCAGGCCGTTCCATCCTGGGACATCACTCCCCATCTGCGGATCTACGCGGGGGGTGCATACAGGGTCATCGGACTTTACTATTACCCCACCGTCAATGATTCCATCATCTTTCTGGGAGGCATTGAAGCCTTCACCCCCATGATCCAGTCAATGTCCGCCAGAGGCTACCTTGCCTTCAACATTGAGTCCAGGGGGATCAATGGCTACACCCCGGACGAGGATCTTCAGATCGGACTGCTCTTCCATCGGCCCAATGCCTATTTTCAGGTGCGCCCAGCCATTGATTTTTTCAATGGGTATACATACATGGGGGACCTCGTCAACTTTTTCAAGGAAAATTATGTCTCCTTCGGTGTATATTTTGACTTTTGATTCTCGAATGAGAAAAATGGGATAGCTTTTCCAAAGATTGAGTGTGCGTTTCGGACCGCCAAATCCATCAATGGACTTTTAAAGATCGGCCGTCATGAAAAAGGTCTTTTTGTTTCTACTCCCCCTGTTCGTAGCCATTTTTATTTTCTCCTCCCTGGCTCTATCAATTCATTCCTACCGAAACTCCTTTGCCCCTGGAAAATATGTGGACCCGGCAGAGCCGAGGCTTCAGTCCCCGGTCACCATTCGGATTCCGGAAAATTTGCTTCCATCCTCTTCAGAAAATCCTGGCACCGCCGTCTATCTGCTGGATGTCACAAAAATGCGCTCCGCCTTGTTTTCAACCCACTACTGGCCAGAAGGTGAAACGATCCTTTCAGTACCGGTCCAGACTGAAAAAGAAGGAATTCGCCTACGCCTTTCCCTTTGGGATGCCGGTTCATACACCATCCGAGTTCGGGATCCGATTAAAAACCATATCATTCTTTCCTTTCAGATTAATGTGCGCACTCCTTTGCGTCTCTACCGGAATGACCTCATTCTGGCAGGACTCATCAGCATTCTGGCTTGGGGTTCTGGATGGATGGCTCGAGGGATCGCCCCAACAGAACTTCTAAAGTTTTCCAGAAAAACAGCATCTGTCTGGATGGTCTTTTTTATATTTTTATCCTTCGGGGTTCTTCTGATGGGATTTTCTCTCTCATCTTTTCGGGAGAAGGGCTCGAACATCATTGCGGGGAAGAATGGGGCTTCACCCGTTTCCGTATTGACTCAGGAAACGGAAGGAAGACATGGAATCCCTCCCATCCGTCTCTTTCCGGATGGACTTTCGCAGAACACCGGGGGACTTCTGGTCATAAGGCACACGCTCGACAGCTGGAGTGACTACGGTCGGATCTCCACATTGTTTGAGGGGATTGTTTCCGACAAATTTCATTCGCAGGCATTTCTTCTTCTTCCCGATGACGGTCGATACAGATTGACCCTCTGGTCCCCTGAAAAAGGACCCAACATGACAGGCACACTTTCCCGAAGCCATTGGATTGTCAGGGCCATGCCCTCTTCCCCGCCATTTCCAAAATTGTTGTTTGCGGGAATGGCACTTTTCTCGATCGCCTTTTTCTTGAAGGGCATATTTTATCATTCCAGACACAGGGACCACAGAACCAATCTTTGGGGGGAGGCCTCTTGAATTTTGATTCCTTATTGAGTGGGCCCTCCGGATTGACACGGGGGACCAATCTTCTGGCAAGCGCCAGAACCATCATCGCTCTCACCATGTTCCTGTTGACTTGGGGCATTTTCCCAACACAGTCGGCCAGGGCAGTGGATCTTCAGTTTTTGGGAAATATCAATCTCATCCCCATTTCCCCACTACAAAATCAAGGGATCATCGGAGGGGGAGGCGATATCCGGCTACTCTGGGAAATCATTCCCGACTGGTCTGCAACACTGTCGGGCGGTGCCCATTTTTTTACGACATCCACAAATCCCGGAATCAACCAAGTAACCTATGAGGCCAATACATCCGGGCTCGTGTCCATTGTTCCCATCACCATAGGGATTTCCCACGTGGTCTATCGCACCGCATCGAAAAATACCTTTTTCTTCGATGCAGCCGCAGGAACAGCCTTCGAATTTGTTTATGGAAACAGTCACTCAAGCATAGAGCCCTATTTTGAAGCGGGTGGAGGCTTCAGTCTGAAGGAGTTCTTCATCGAAGAAAGCATCGGAGCCATGCCACTGGCATTCGGTGCTTATGCTCCCCCCCAATCTGGACCACTTGTCATGTTCATGACCTCATTTGGGGTCCACTTCTTCGAATTCTGATCAGCCCAGCATTCAAACGGACACGGCTAATTGATGGAAAGCGGTAACGCGGCGATTTCGATCCAGCCCGGAACTCTCACCTTGAACACCTGGTCCAGGAAACCCGCGGCGGGTTCCAATTGTGCGCTGGCAATGTCCCCGTGAGGGATATTGTCCCCATTCCCCAGTCTTTCCAACAGTCGAAGCGTCTTCAGGGACGTCGGGACCCAGTCGGTTAAACCTTCTTCCGATAAACAGGATAGACAGAGGATGCGTCCATCCAAGACCCGGTAGACGATCCGACCGCCATCATCACCTTCCATGCAGGAGAAACACTCCGAGGGATGGATCCCGTAACCAAGCAAGGATAATGATTGGCTTGCAAAGCGGAGCCAGGACTCTCCAGGGGAGCGCTCCTTGATTCCCAGATCATTCAGATAGCGGATCGTAAGGTCAAAAAGGGATGGTTCAGGATGGGCCGGAGGAAGAAGCCCCAAAAGGACGCGAACGGCAAGGCCCGCCCAATAAAACCGGTCAAGATCCGACTTCAGCATTGAAAAAGCATTGATGATTGAAGCCTTGTGGAGGCGGTAGAGGGTCCCTTCAATATGATGGCGTCCCAGGATATGGGAAAGGGTAAGGGGTTCAAAAGAAGCCCCGAACCGATTTCCAAGCCCTGCAGACCCTTTTGCAAATCCGGTCAGAAGACCTTCCTGAGCCGAAAAAAAGGTGACAACCCGATCATGTTCAGAAAATCGAACCGAACGGAGAATCAGCGCTTCCTGCTCCACGACACTGTCCCCTAACGGTCAGGAATATACCCCAACTCCCTGAGTTTTCTCGGATTTTCTCTCCACCCTTCCGAAACGCGAACATCCAGGCGCAAGAACACCTTCCCACCAATCAGACTTTCAATTTCAAGACGGGCTGCCTGACTGATTTCACGAATTCGTTCCCCACCTTGCCCGATCAGGATCCCTTTCTGTGAAGTCCGCTCAACCAGAATGGATCCCGTAATGCGTGTCACCTCTCCCGGATTGGCGGCTTCCTCGAATTCTTCAATCAGCACGGCAGATTGGTGGGGAACTTCCTCCCGAAGTTGCCTGAAGATTTTTTCCTGGATGAATTCCCTTGCCAACTGCCGAACGGTCTGGCTTGTGTACCAGTCCGGACTGAAAAGCGGTTCTCCCTGGGGCAAATGGGCATGGACCAAATCAACAAACCTGTCCAGATTGGTCGATTTCAGACCAGAAACTGGAATGATCTCTGCCGGGAATCCCCATTTCTCTATTTCAAGAAGCTTGGGGATCATGCCCTGTGACTTTGGGCGATCCATTTTTGTCGCAGCAATAATAAGGGGCTTCCCTCCCAGTGATGGCAGGAGGATTTGCCTCATTCGCTCCACCTCCATTGGAGAGGGAAAAGGCTCAAGGCTAACGACCCAAACGACAACATTCGCTGACATGATCGCTTCCTTGGAGACCGATCCCATGAGCTGGTTGAACGCATGTGGAAGCCGATGAAATCCAGGGGTGTCAAAAAAAACCATCTGCCCCTTGGGGGAATTCAAAATTCCCTGAATCAACGTCCGTGTTGTCTGTGCAACCGGAGATGTTGCGGCAATCTTTTCCCCGATGAGCGCGTTGACCAATGTGGACTTTCCGGAATTTGGTAGGCCCACTAAGGCAACGAATCCACTCCTCGTTTCATTTTCCAGGGAATTTGGCATATTGGTTGTTTTTTGGGGGGAAAACATGGAGTTTTTTGATGAGGTCATTTTCTGTCGTCTACTTTCAGGTGATCAGCAGAAATTTTCCTGCTCATGGTCAAAATGGGTCTTTTTGGACTTATTCCTGAAGCCAGTCTATCATGCCGGAGGTCCTTACACAAAACCGATGAAACCCAAGGAACCCCGATGACTTCCGCTCCCAATGGCCCCTCCATTACAAGTCTCTTCATCACCGGAGCATCCTCTGGACTGGGACGGGCCATGGTGCTGGAATGGGCAAGGACTGGACTCCGGATTGGAATGATTGCCCGCAGGAAAAACGAGCTTCAAAAACTCTCCACCGAACTGATCGAAATGGGAGCCATCCCTTTTTTCTTCGCTGGAGATGTCAGGGATAAAGAGTTTATGAATGGAGCCGTTCGATCTTTCATCTCATCTGCAGGGATCCCAGACCTAATCATCGCAAATGCGGGAATACGTGGGGCAGTCGGCACAGCCCTCGAATTGGATCAGGGGGAAATCATGGGCGTCAACTATTTTGGAGTGCAAAACACCCTACGTCCCTTTCTCCCCGACCTCATCAAACGAAAACGGGGACAGATTCTCGTCATCTCCAGTTTGGCCTCATTTCTCCCCCTTCCTGGAGCCGGGGAGTACTGTGCATCAAAATCAGCACTCAACGCCTGGTGCGGTTCCCTGCGGTTCGATCTCATTGCCCATGGGATTTCATTAACCACGGTCAATCCTGGATTCATCCGAACCGAAATGACCAGAAACAATCCTTACCCCATGCCATTTATCATGGATCCGCGGGAGGCGGCACGAATCATCCGGAAAAAAAGCGCAAAGAACCCGCCAGTCATCAACTTTCCAAGACTCCTGGCCCTTTCACTCTACACCCTCTCCCTCCTCCCAACTTCATTCCGGGAGAAGTTCTTTGTTCATCTCAAAAGGACGGGGCACCCCCCGGATTGACCCTGAGCCCTGTTTTGTTCGGTCCCTCCCTCAAAAACCAAGATTGAACACCCTTGAGACGATTTTTCTGATCCCACTTTTCTTACGTTCATCTTCCTTCTTTCGAATTTGATCCAACAAATAGGATTTCATGGGGATGAATGACAGTATTTGATCCCCTCGGAGGAAAAGTACCGTGTCCTTGGGAAAGGGACCCAAATATTTTCCTTGAGACGGAAACGTGCCAGAATCCTTTTTTAAAGAATAGCTCATCCTGCCCCCCTTCCCGCTCCCCGCCGAGACCCGGTTATTTCAACCGACAGTGAAACTTATTCTGAAGAGTCATGAAACCTCTCCCCGACATTGGCATTGACCTCCCGCTTGAAGCGCCGTCGTTCAATCACCGTATCAAATAAAACACCATCCAGTTGGCCTTTAGATCCGGCTTCCCTCAATAAACTCATGGATCTCTTCTCAGCTGTTTTTTGAACCTCTTCCCAATCAAGCCCAAGAACCTGGCTCAACGTTTCAGCCAATTCCCTGGCATTTTTCAAAAGAACGAAATCCTTCTTCCACGCACCAATCCTGAAAAAAATCCGAGGAAACAGCTTGTCCAGAAA
The DNA here is from genome assembly GCA_021785195.1 of Nitrospirota bacterium. GTDB lineage: Bacteria > Nitrospirota > Leptospirillia > Leptospirillales > Leptospirillaceae > JAJYGC01. The sequence goes on along the minus strand of JAJYGC010000009.1, from coordinate 281,364 downwards.
TTCGTCGATCGAATAATCGGACTCGATGACCGGAGTGGCTTTTGCCCATAGGATTGCATTGTCAAAAACGGGTCTCGACGTAGCAAACCACCGGTCTCGAGAATCACCATGCACCAGATTGACGCCAAAAAACCGATTCTGGACAATAACCATTTCTCCCGCTGGATAGAATGCCAGACCTGGACGGGGTTCCCTTGGAGGAAGGATGTCCCAGACACAAAATATTTCACAACGAAAGTCATCCGGCACGGCCTCCTTCTTTTCCAGCAAACTCTGGAGCCGCTGGGGAGAAACGGATAAACTCTTCCCTTTTCGTTCAAGATAAAAAGAAACCCTCGGACAAACCGGATTTTCACCCAGCAACCACAATGCTTCATTGACGGCATCCTGGCCTTTGAGTCGAATCATGATCACCTCTTAAATAAAGGGTTCAGATCAAACTCAATCGATTAAGGACTGATCGCACTCTCCTTAAATTTACGAAACACGATCCAAGGACAAAGAGACCATTCCTCCATCTCAGTGCATCTTTCCAACAAAACAATCGTGGATCCCCACACTCCCTTCAATCCTTTGGGGACACTGTCATCATCGACTGACACTGATTGGGCTGGGAAAAATCAATTTTCCCCCCACCCATGACATCACTTTGATGTCAACCTAAATTTACCACCACTTGGCTTCCCGTCAAGCCAAAACGATGGATCCAGGCGCCAAAACCCTCGCAGGATCCTTGCCCTTCAACAGGGATTCTGGTAGTTTCTAGGATTGGGAATCCTTTATTTTTCCAATGTTGGGGAGGAAAAAATGTGGCACGGAATTATTATGGCAGGAGGATCCGGGACACGATTCTGGCCATTGAGCCGTGAGCTGTATCCAAAGCAGTTTCTTTCTCTTGACGGAGGAAACTCTCTCCTCCAGGGAACGATCCAGCGAATCCAACCCATGATCCCCCAGGATCGTCTCTGGATCATGGTTGGCCCCAAACATGAAACAGAAACCCGCAGGATCATCCGTCTGGCAGAAACAGAGGGCCTTTCTGCCCGGGTATTTGTCGAACCCCAATCCAGAAACACCCTCGCCCCCCTTGCAGTGGCATCCCTTCTGATTCAGAAGTCTGATCCTGACGGTGTCCTGGCAGTCATGGCAAGCGACCATTTGATTGGCCCACAGGAAAATTTCCTGGCGTTGATGAAACAGGCCTGTCAGGTTGCCGAACAGAATGATGTCATTCTCACCTTCGGGATCCAGCCCAGTCACCCGGAAACGGGATTCGGATATCTGGAACTTGGAAATCAGGTATCCCAAGCATCCACTGACCTCGCCAAAGTTTTCAATGTCCGTCGATTCGTGGAAAAACCCGACCGGGAAACGGCCGTCCAGTTCCTGGCCAACAAAAATCACCTTTGGAACAGCGGCATGTTTGTTTTTCGGGCAGCTACCTTTCTCTCAGAGCTTCGGGAATATCAACGGGAGTTCGCAGATCACCTGGATAAATTTTCCATTTCCATTGGAACGCCCAACGAAAATAAAGCTATGAAAAAACTGTACGAATCCTCCCCCAATACCTCTGTCGACTATGGTCTCCTTGAACATTCAAAAAAGGTATGGGCACTCTCCGCCACGCTGGACTGGAAAGACGTGGGCTCCTGGAGTGCCCTTGACGATATTTCGGAAAAGGACCCGCAGGGAAACATCATTCGGGGAAACGTCATTTCCTTCCACAACGACAACTGCATCCTCTTCGGAGATAAGCGGGTTCTGGCCACAATCGGAGTACGTGACCTGATTGTGGTCGACACCGACGATGCCACGCTCGTCTGCCACAAGGACGAGGCGCAACGGGTCCGTGAGGTTGTTTCCGAACTGAAAAGCCAGAACCGAGTTGAAGCATTGGAACACCGGACAACCAACCGGCCCTGGGGCCAATACACCATTCTCGATCAAGGGCCCCATTACAAAATCAAGAATGTCACAGTGAACCCCCATGCCCGATTAAGCTACCAGATGCACCTCCATCGCTCCGAACACTGGGTCGTCATTTCCGGAACGGCCAAGATCACCCTGGAAGGCAAGGAAATTTACCTTCATGTCAACCAGAGCATCGACATTCCCAAAACGACGAAGCACAGAATCGAGAATCCTGGAAAAGTGCCCCTGATCATCATTGAGGTCCAGAACGGAGAATACCTCGAGGAAGACGACATCATCCGATTCTCGGACGACTATCAGCGGGCAACGCCTGAGGAAACACCTGATTCAACTCGGCAGGACGGAGGAGGCACCAATTGATCCACCACAATCCCAGGATCTTTCGGGAATATGACATTCGTGGAAATGCCGACCGGGATCTGACCGATCCAGTGATCTATGCCATTGGCAAAGCCTTTTCTTCCCTCCTGAAAGAACGAGGAGGAAAAACGATCGCATTGGGTCGGGATGTCCGGCTCTCTTCCCCCCGGATCTCCCAAACCCTGATCGATGCATTTCTGGCTTCGGGACTTAGAATTCTGGATATCGGGACTGTTCCCACACCTCTTCTCTACTATGCCCTTTTCAACCTCCCGGTCGACGGGGGCATCATGGTGACAGGAAGTCATAACCCTTCTCCGGATAACGGGATCAAGCTTGCGGTCGGCAAAGAAACCATTTATGGAAATCGGATCCAGGAGATTCGGGAGAAAATTTCCTCCCAGCAATCTTCCAATGGACAGCCCGGTCCCAAAGGCGAGATCCTCAGCTCTCCCCTTAGGGAGCAATACATTGGCGAACTTCTCAAGGCATTCGGGACTCTTCCTTCATTCCAGGGACGTCCGCTCCGGGTGGTACTTGATTGTGGGAACGGGACGGCTGGATTGGTTGCAAAGGATCTCTACCGGGGTCTTGGAGTCCAACTTTCCATGCTTTTTGAACAACCCGATGGAATGTTCCCCAATCACCATCCCGATCCGACGATCCCCGAAAATCTTGCGGCCCTCATACAGGAAGTGCGTGCCCAGAACGCTGATGTTGGAATAGCCTTTGATGGAGATACCGACCGCATCGGCGTGGTGACTGAAACCGGAGATGTCCTCTTCGGAGATCAATTGATGATGCTTTATTCCCGGCAGGTCCTGTCCGAAAGGCCCGGATCGGTCATCCTTTCCGAAGTCAAGGCTTCGAAGGTCCTCTATGACCAGATCCTTGAGCATGGCGGAAAACCCCTCATGTGGAAAGCGGGGCATTCCCTGATCAAGGCCAAGATGAAGGAAACGGGTGCCCCGCTGGCGGGAGAAATGAGTGGGCATATCTTTTTTGCGGACCGGTACTATGGTTTTGATGATGCCCTTTATGCAGGGATCCGCCTTCTCGAAATCTTGACGGCGACCCAGAAATCACTCACTGATCTTTTGGCCCCCATCCCCAAGACATCCTCGACACCTGAAATTCGCCGGGATGCTCCGGATGCCCTAAAATTCCAGATCGTGGAAGCATTGAAACCCCTACTCCAATCCAAGAACATGAGCTTTAACGACATCGATGGTGTCAGGGTTGAGTTTGAAGACGGATGGGGCCTCGTCCGGGCCTCCAATACCCAACCCGCATTGGTCCTCCGATTTGAAGGTCCGACGCTGGAGCGGAGGAACGAAATCCAACAAGAGATTGAGTCCCTTCTTGTTCTGGCAGAGTCCACTGTCTTGAACCAGAAGTAAGTCTGGAAACGAATCATGACTTGACAGATCATCCCAATAATTAATATTGTATTTGCAATGATTCATATCTCAAAAACACCAACGGTGGATCTTACCGTTCCTTCACACATGCACACATGCACACATGCACACATGGCCAAAATTCCCCATATGGCATTGGCTGAATTGAGGAGATAGAGAAAACGAGGGCTCCCTTAAGGTGGGGGCGGAAATTGTTTTGAAGATTCCGATGTGACTAAAGATGTATTTTTAATACATCTTTAGTCAGACCCCTCAAACAACCCTTTCCAAGGGTACAACCATTCCGGGAAAGGGAATCTACGCCAAACTAAAAACCTATTCTTCCAACAAAGGAGCATTTGATGGCGATCAACCCCACTCTCATCAAGCAAAGCGCAACCCTTCTCGCACCCAAGGGGACACAGATCACGGAGTATTTCTACAACTACATGTTCCAACATTATCCCGAAGTCCGACCGATGTTCCCAAGCGACATGGGACCCCAAGCCAAGCGACTTCTGGACTCCATTATTTACATCGCCACCAATATTGATCGAACGGAAGTACTCATCCCCTATCTCCAGAAACTGGGAGCGGGTCACAACAAGTACAAGACCCTCCCGGAACACTACCCGATCGTCGGGACATCGCTTCTTAAAACACTGGAACACTTTGCGGGACCGGCCTGGACTCCGGAGCTTGCCGAATCCTGGACGGAAGCCTACAAAGTAGCTGCCGACGTTATGATCGAGGCCGGACAAAAAGCCAAGGGAGCCTGATTACCACCGTCCTCCGAAAGATCCAACTCATCCCCATGGGACTCCCTCCCAACGGAACCCCCATGGGGATGCCTTTTTCTATCTGCTATTGGACAAACACGACAAATTTTGTTCCGTGCCCATCCTTCCCGGGCGGCATGGACATACCGGGCATGTCCATGCCGCCACTGTTTCCCATATCCATTCCACCCATGGCGCCCATTCCCTGCATCCCCTGACCGCCATGTCCCTCCATGAGACGATGTGTTTTAGGATCCGCCGCCAGGATCGCCACACTATCCTTCCCTGTGGGAAGCTGGTGCAGGTGAACCGTTCCCGATGCATGCGTCATCGTGAACATCGTCACCATACGGCCATTGACAAAGATGTGGAAGTGATCAGGATGTCCCTTTGAAGGGGGCGGACTCACATGGAGTTTGAGGACCAGGTCAGGACCCTTCACACGGTCCCGATTATGTACGTTCAGGACCGAAAGCACGGGAAGATCGGAAGACGCCCCGGCCCGTTCCGTAGAGGAAAACAAGGAAAGGCCAAAAAACAACCACAAGGAAACCCGCCAAACGATACGTTGCATCTTAGCACTCCCTAAACAACCGAATGATCCGGGGAGAGGACGGAGCCTCACGGGAACCGGCTCACAAATAGACTTCAAGGATATTTCTTCTCACGCTTTTTTCTTGGTCGCCATTCCGAGACAATCGGCTCTCCAGAGACAGTCCCACTGGGAACAGACCCCATCCACCGCAGAACCAAAGCAGTCAAAGTTCCCCTCTTGGACTTGAACACGATGGATCAGGTCCACTTTTTTCAGATGACCGGGAAGAACTCCTTTTTGTTTCGCGATCAGGCGAATTTCTTCAACTTTCATAAACACCTCCATCGCACTATAGATGCGTGAGAGCCTTACCAAAGAACTTGATACCGAAATATATCACACCGTTGATCAGGATCTGCACCAATCCTGCACAGCCATTGGCTTATCCGGACAGTGGAAGGCTCCGGATCAGGATTGGTCTCAATACTTCCTTGTTCCCCGTGATATCCAGAAGGGTGTATTGATCCAACTGCTTGAGGAAGGCATCCCTTGCCCCCTTCAGGATAAATTTGAGCCCACAAACCGCATCGATCGGACATCGGGAAGGCTCTGACCCCAGACAATCCACAATCCGGAAGTCCGGTTCCGTTTTCCGTAATAGCTCCCCGATACAGATCAACTCCGGAGAACGGCCAAGGGTCATTCCCCCTTTCTTGCCCCGGGTCGTTCGGATATACCCGTTGATAGAAAGATTGTGGACAACTTTGACCAGATGGTTTCTTGATACCTGAAACGACTCCGCAACCTCCGAAATGGTGGCTGGAGAATCATTTTTGGTAGCAAGATACAAAAGCACTCGAATGGAGTAATCGCTGTAGAGTGTGAGCTGCATTCTCCCCCCCTCTCTATCTCTACCCTTTAATGCAAAAGATTATAATTTTACAGCATGGAAGTTTCAAACCTCCTTCAAAAATAATTTGATAAACCCGGCTTATTAGAGCATGATTTGATGCATCGGGCAAAGCTCAAATTCAGGACCCCTCAATTCATCCCTCGGCCTCAGAACCGACAAGGAGGACACTCCTTGAGACAGGAAAGTCCTTCTCCATTGTCTCTCCCTAAAGTTCGCTTGGCAATCATTGGCATCCCCCTCTGCATTTTTGGCATTTTCCTGATCTTCTACCTCAAGCCGAAATCCGGTGGATCAGTCCAGGGACTCGCAATCCTGACAGCAGTCATCCAGGCATTCGGCGCAATCGGGATCGTTCTTTTTTTCACCGCCCTTCTTGAATACCTTAAAGCGCGATCCTCCCGTAAAGTTATCAAACGGACGCATCTCAACGAAGGGGAGTTACTGAAAGAAGCTCATTTTTTGGGAGAGAGGGCCTGTATCGATACCTGCCCCCACCCGGAGCATAAAGATGAATGGGTGGAAACAGTCGCGATGATTCTTGGAGGAAGCATTCAGGATCTACTGGAATGCCATCCCGTCAGACCGGATCAGTATCCGAAAATAGTCGAGGAAGTGGGAGCCGGAGTGACGGACCTTCTGCGGCGGCAGAACCAGGACCGTGTCTCCTTTTCCCTTTCCCCTGAAGAGGTCATTGCCTTGATCCCGCGGGTGACTGATCGGCTCTCACAGGACTCAGAATTGATCGGACTGCTTGAAACGGGGCAGGTTCACGTCAGACAACCCGTTCTCGGATCCTGACATAGGCCTGACATTGGTAGATCATTCGCCTCTTCACATCCCCCAAGGAGACGGCTGAAAGGCTAATCCGAAAGCTGCGTTGAAATCAGTCCCCTTACCGCACTTTCCAGTATCCGGGTATTCTCGGATGGTGTTCCCCCTTCAAATTGGGCAGCAGGAATGGGTTTTCCGACCTGAAATCGGATAGGGAGGGGCCTGGGAAGAGCCTGATGCCTAGGATAGGCCTTAAAGGCCCCAAAAAGTGCAAAGGGGACGACCGGGACAGGACGGACGGACAAAAGGTAACCCGTCCCTGGACGAAATGGTTGCATGGTTCCGGTCGCACAGCGCTCTCCTTCCGGAAAAACCACAAGAATCGCCCCTTCCTTCAAGAGATGGTACCCAACCCGCAACCCTGTCAATGCCTCTTCGGGATCGATGGAAACAACCCCCATCGCATTTCTCAACCGGGACAACACCCCCTTTTCAAATAATGGTGAATATCCCCAGAAAAAGACCCTCGGAAGAAGGGATGGCGGGAGGGCCAACGTCAGAAGGATTCCATCAAGATAGCTTTCATGATTGGCCACCACCAGACATGGGCCTTCCGGCCAGATGAACGACTCCCCTGACTCCCGTCCAACCACCCATCCTTCTGCCGTCCTGGAAAAATGCGGCCATCGCACGTGGAAAATGACTCCCACCAAGCCTCTGAAAAAATGATAAAGGGTCCGGTACCAGAGGGGGGTTTCCCCGGAGGGAGTCCGAGGTCGAACCGGAATGAAAGCCTGTTCTTCCGGTCTCAGGGGAGAGGCCAGCATCGCCTCGTTATTGGCCTCCCCGGAAGATCCGGCCTCCATCCCGGAAACCATCCGGAGAAGGTCCGAGACGGTCCGCACCGATTCAAAGGCCTCATCCGGAAACACCTCCCCAAACAACTCCTCAAGACGTCCGGCCAATTCAATGCGACCCAGAGAATCCAGGCCCAAATCGACCTCAAGATGGTCTTCCAGAGAAACCGGACTGGAATGGCCAATGGCGTCTTCGAGAAGACTGAGCACCTGCATTTTTCGGGGATCGGACAAAACTTCAACGGGAAGTGGTTCGGAAGAAGGACGGCGTTCGATTCGCTCCACCAGTCCCGGAATCTCAAATCGTTTCAGTTTTCCCAAACGCGTACGGGGCAATGGTTCCAGCGTCAGGGAAAATCCGCCGATCCGGCTATGGACGGGGATGCTCGCATTCAGCATTTCGACCTTGGAGGACAAAATGGGCTTCATTTGGACAATCTGGCGACTCTGAAAAGCCTCCTGATCCGGTCGGATGAGGATCCATGGGACCCCATTCCTGAGCGTAAGGGCCGACTCACAAATGAATGGATCCCCGATCAGAAGGGATTCCACCGAATCCGGTTGGAGCTTTTTGCCGTTCGGAAGCACAAGGAGTTCCTTCTCGCGACCTTTCAGGATCAGAAACCCCTCCTCCAGGACCCCGAGGTCTCCGGTCTCAAACCATCCGTCCTGCCCCTTCAGGGGCATCCTTTCCGATAGGCTCGTCCAGTATTCCGCCGCCACATTGGGTCCGGAAACAATGACCTCCCCCCCTTCCCGGGAGTCTTCCGAAGATTTCCGGATCTTCAGCATCACCCCGGACAAGGGTTTTCCGACAGAACCGATTTTCCACTGCGATAAAACATTAAAAGTCAGAACGGGGGAGGTCTCAGTCAGTCCGTATCCCTCCAGAAGAGTCATTCCCCAACTCCAAAAATCCCGGCATACACCGGGGGCAAGAGCTGCTCCTCCCGAAGACATTACCTCAAGCTCAGGACCGAATCGACGATGGAGGGATGAGAAGAAAAACCGCCCGGGATTCCAGGGCGTCTTCTGTCGACAATAGAGGACAAAGGGCATCAACAAGTTCCGGGTCACCCATTCGGCTTTCTTTCCTTTTCGGGCAATTCCTTCCCAGATCCGTCGATGAAATCCCTCCCAAAGTGATGGGACGCCCGGGAAAAGGGTTGCCTTGAATGACTGGAGGCAATGCAGAAGCGTGGCCGGAAGCAGGTCAGGGGCGAATCCGATCGTCGCCCCATGACCGATTGGAAGATAGACGATGGACATCAGGGGATAGGCATGGTGAAGAGGGAGAACGCCGAAGACCCGTGACGTTCGGGTGTAGAGCCCCGTTTTCCAGATCATCTTGATGTTGGCGAACAGGTTCGCATGGGTCAGCGGTACCCCCCTTGGAAAACCGGTCGTTCCTGAGGTCATCAGGAGACAGGCCACACGCTGAGAATCAGGGGAAAGTGTTTCCGCCGTTTTTTGCGCCAGGTTTTTCCAGTCGAAGTCAGATGAACGGTAAACGGGAGAAAGCCAACGGGACCGCATGACCACCGGAACGTTCCGCCTTGTTTCCTCTTCCGCTGCGGGATCCCACAGCCCCTCTTCCAGAAAGAGCGCTTGACCCCCAAATTTTGAAAGGATCAGGCGGGCTTCCCCGGGTGGCATCATGTGGTCGATCAGGATCGGAAGGAGTCCGGCCGCTTCCAGTGACAAAAAACAGACCAGAAAGGAATACCCGGGAGACCCAATCAGTCCAACCGGGGTTCCGGGGGGAAGGGAAAGTGCTCGAACTTGCTCTCCCATTGCCAGCGCGGACAGGACTGTGTCCCGATAACTCCATGTCCGGGGAGGCCTCGAATCCGCAGATGAATGGGAATCCTGGCCACCTGGCCATTCAACGGCCAACAGATGGGAGGGGGAGTCACGGGCCCAGGCCAGAACCGCATGCAGAAGAGTTTCAGGAGTTCCTTCCGGAAGGCAGGAGACTGAAGAACCTTTCATGCCCCCTCCAATGGATCCGGACGGGCTTTACCGGTAGGGCGCTCAGAAAGAACAACTTCTTCATGAAGCGATGGGATCCGGATTTTATTCCACCCAATCTCTGAAAGTTTGTCCCGAAATCCCTCGAGGGATCGCTTTTCCCCATGAATCAGGAAAACTCCCTCCGGAGCCCCCATTTGCTTGCACCAAGCCAGCAAGTCCCTCTGGTCTGCATGTGCCGAAAATCCATTGATGGAATGAAGTCCAATCTTGACCGACTTTTCGGCTCCCAAAAGGCGGACTGTTTTTTCACCCTCCAGAATTGCCCTCCCAAGTGTTCCTTCCGCCTGGTAGCCGACAAAAACCAGACTCGAACGGGGATTTTCTATCTCACGACCCAGATGATAGAGTATGCGCCCCCCCGAAACCATTCCCGACCCGGCAAGAACGACAGAACGGGCAGAGGATTCTTTAATGGAACGGGACTCCAGAACGGAACGGGTCAACTGGAGTTCCGGGAACATGAACGGATCCTTTCCCTGTTGAAAAAACTTCTTCAACCGGTCATCCAGAAGCTCGGGGAATCGCTCGTAGATATGGGTCACGCTAATGGCCATGGGGGAATCCAGAAAAAATGGTTCTTTGCCGGGCAGTTTTCCTCCGTCGCGCCATTCCCTGAAAAAAAACAGAAGATCCTGGGCGCGCTCCAAGGCAAACGTCGGAACCAGAACCTGGCCTCCGCGACGATAGGTGTCGACAAGAACCCCCAGTAACTCATCCTTCGATGATTCAAACGAACGATGGAGCCGATCCCCATAGGTGGTTTCCATGACCACATAATCAGAGTCGTCCGGGGGCGAGGCCGGTGCCAGCAAGGGATGGGTTTTTGGACCCAGGTCACCTGAAAACAGGATCCTGGTCCTCTTCCCGGGACGGCTCACAGTGATCTGAATCGAAGCCGATCCCAAGATATGGCCGGCATTGTAGAAAGTCGCATCGATTCCGGGTGCCAGATTCACCGGAACCTCATATTCCGCCGTCCGCGTAAACAGGCTCATCGCGTCCAGAACATCTGCCACCGAATAAAAGGATCCATGCTTCTTTCTTCCGCCGGATCCCGAAGAACGTCCCTTCCGTCCATTCTTTTTAGGACCGGAGTTCTCTGCAGTGCGCTCCTCCTGGAGATGGGCCGAATCCCAGAGAACGATCTCAGCCAGATATCGGGTAGGGGCGGTGGAGACCACCGGTCCCCGAAATCCCTGACGGACCAAAAACGGCAACCGGCCGCAATGGTCAAGATGGGCATGCGTCAACAAGACTGCCGAAATTGAATCCGGCTCAAAACCAAACGGTTTGAGATTGGAAGAAAAAATCTCGTCCGGCCCCTGGAACATGCCACAATCCACCAGAATCCGGAACCCGTCGACATCCAGCAAGTGGCAGGAACCGGTCACACATGAAGCCGCCCCGTGAAAAGAAAGTTTCAACGCTCCCTCCCGATCGGACTGGTTCATTTCCCTGGTGACCACACGGCCTAGAGTCCGTGAAACTCGTACTCCATCATAAAATAAGTGGTTGGCTGGGGGCCGGCATGGCCATAGACGGATAATCCTTCCCCAATCTCATTGAGGAAAATGTCCCCAAACGGCATGTAGGCCAGTTCCGGGATCACTGAAAAGCCAGGAACCGTCTGCCCTGTGGAGGTCAAGACTGCCGAATTGGAATCTATCTCGACCTGAGTCGCCCAAACATGTTGCCACGTTCTCCCCACACTGGCATCAAGGAAAGTATTGGCAACGGCGCCGAACCCAAGGGGGACAGTGTATCCACTGATCCCCTGAAAATATATATGGTGATACCTCCAGGCGGCAAGCATTTCAGGGGTCACAGAATTTCCGACACCCGGGAAATTGGCAAATTGCGGTGTACCCCACCAATTCCCCTCCACCTCAAAAGAGAGGATAAAGGCCTGACGGGAAACCTCTGTCCCCGTCTGGAACGGAACCACCCTGAGACCAACCGTCACGGGGCCAAATGCCGCGGGGCCCTGTCCCAGAGGATAGGTCAATAAAAAAACAGGAAAATCGATCTCCCCTCCCAGCCAGGCGTTGAAGGCAAAGTCAATTTCCGCCGAAAGCTCCCAGCCATGTCCCCCAGAAAGATCGTTTTCATTGGCTGAATTAAGATAAATGGCATTTTCCACCCAGGCTTCTTCAATCTGGACACTCCTGACAATTCCCCGATCGAGGTCCAGATAGGGAAACAGGCTTCCGCTGCCATCCTGTCCGTCGGACGAAGCCTGGGGCAATGGCTGCGCCTCGCCGGAAGACAGTGGAAGTTCTTGAGATTGAGTGGAGCCCGCCTGCACTGGGGAGGTTTTTCCTACAACGACAAAAAGAACCCAAACGATGATGACCATTTCGATACGGAGCAGAATACCCAATCTTTCCCCTTTAGGCGACAACGCTGACTTACAATTTAATAATGATAATCATTCTCATATTATTCCCAAAAAAAGTCAACACACCCCCAAAACCAAAATCCCCCATCCTAATTGGAGAAAGTCCAGCGAACCACCGAAGATTCCTTTCTGCCTTGAAGTCTTGCATAGGGAGTTGATCCCGTTTCATAACACTGTCCCAGGCCCTTCATCAATCCGATCCTTTCCTAAGGAATCCTGATCAGGGGTTCATTCCCCGTTGACACACTCCAATCTTCCGGGGTAAAATTGAACATGAGAATCACTCTCATCTAGACAGGGGAATCGTTCATTATGGAAACCTTTCTGATTCTGACCCGTGAAACACTGGAAGCGGCCCTTTTGGTCGGTATTCTGGTGACCACGTTGCAGCGTCTGGGTCGCAAGTCCGACCTTCCAAGGGTCTGGTGGGGGGCCGGCACTGCGGCGTCCTCTTGCATAGCCCTGGGATTCATGGCCAATCGACTGGAGTCCTTCCTTTCCGGATCCGCCAAGAACATTCTGGACATCTCGATTTTTTTTCTTGCCGCCCTTTTTCTGTCCTATATGGTTCTTTGGATGACCCAGAATGGGGCTTCGATGAAGGGACGAATCCAGGGGAAGGCGATGACAGCCCTCGAGTCTGGGCATAAAGGCGTCCTGTTTCTCCTGGCATTCATGGGGGTCTTTCGGGAGGGGCTCGAAACGATCCTCTTTCTCTGGGGAATTGCCCTCCAGGAAGGAACCGGACAGAATGCCTGGTCTCCCTTCCTGGAGGGGTTGGGCGGTGTTGCAACAGGGATCCTGCTGGTGATTGCCCTTTTTTCCGGATTTTCAAAAATCCCGCTGGCGCTATTCTTCCGAATCACTTCGACCCTGCTCATCCTGATGGCTGCGGGGATGATTTCTTCCGGTGTCGGTCGACTGATATCAATGGGCGTCCTTTCTCCCATCGTCTTCCAGGTCTGGGATTCAAGCCAGATTCTAAATGACCACACCCTGCTTGGGACATTGATGGCAGACTTCTTCGGATACCGGGCGCGCCCCTCCCTTATGACTTTATTGACGGTGTGGGGATATCTCCTTTTCATGTTCCTCTGGCTCAGGCGCCTGTCCCACCCCCGATCCACACCTCAGACCAACCCCCAAATGGACAAGTCTGGTGTCATACGATGATCCTTACGGGAATGCGATGGATTTCTTTCCGGATTTTCCCGGTTCTTTTCTTTCTCCTGTTCACCCTTCCCCCCCTCTCCGAGGCTTCGACGCCGAAAATCTTTTCCCTTTCCATCAAGGATCACCGATTCCATCCCGACCTGATCAATGCCCAAAAGAACCAGCCGTTTACCATCCACGTCACAAACAACGACGACCATCCGGAAGAATTTGAAAGCTATGACCTGGAGTTTGAAATCATCATTCTTCCACACCGGTCCATCGATGTTCCCATCCGCCCTCTCCCTTCGGGATCCTATGAGTTTTTCGGGGATTTCCATCCCAGGACAGCCAAGGGATTGATCAAGATTGCCCCCTGAAATGACATTGAGGCCACACGGAGGCACTCCTGCCACAAAAAATCTGATCCAGACCAACAGCAAAATCCTGTTGTTTAAGGCCTTCCTTTTCATCGTGGCGGGACTTTGTACCGGACTTGCATCTGCCAATGCAGCAACCCTTCCGATTCATGGGTGGGTTCCCGAAGGGTCCGGAACCGTCCAGCTCTTCCGCATCAACAACCTCACTGGCGAAAATGAGAAACTTTTGGAAGAAACTTCTCCCGGAGGATCAGGTTCATTTCATCTTCGGATTCCTGAAGGGATTCCGCTCCGACTGATCACGACTTTCCCTTCTTCCTGCAAAAAAGTGAAAAGGTCCAGGCCTTCCTACTCTGCACTCGTTCTCCCGTGGACACTGAAGAAAAATAGGAATCGCGTCTCCCTCAGCTTCCAATCGACCGCCCGGGACCGGATGACCGTGTTCATCCATTCCCGATCTCCCGAACAAAAAGGAAGCTGGCATCAAGCCCTGAAAAAAGCCAATTGGGAAATGGACCATATTTTCGGCCCAGTTGGAATGCCCACTCGGAAGCAGCACGGAACAGGGCGAGCAGAGCAAGCGGTCCTGACTATTCTGGCAGGATGGAGAGGCGGTAATCCCTGGGAGTGGGGAGCTGCCCTTGCGGAGGATCTCTCAGACTTCAAAATGGATGGTAAAATGGGCCAAAGCACAATTGCCCTATGCAAACGGCCCATCCCGGCCATCAGCGGGACAGTTCTGTGGAGGTCAGCGGTACGAGTGGCGATGGCGGAAAAACCCCGGATCCTTTCAAGGATGGGCGCCACCCGGGTCGAACACTCCTCCCTCATGGTCGGACTTCTGGCCCCTCCTCCGGCCGAAAAATGGGTCACCCTCCCCGAGATGCCCACTCCACGGGATTCCGTTCTGGTAGTGGGCGGAATCCACAATCATCCTGTCGTCGTTGGGGGAGAGGCCCTTCAGGGGGTTTCCAATGCGGTGGAGTCCTGGAATCCAGACACCCATCGATGGGTCAAGCTCCCATCCTATCCATTGAATGTCTCTTACGCGGCGGGAACAACGCTCCCCGACGGAAGAATCTTTGTAACCGGGGGATTCAATAGTGACGGCTTTACCGGATCGTCTTACCTGTATCTTCCCGAAAGCCACCGGTGGATCGGGGTGTCAACCGATCCGGTCCCACGCGCAGGCGCTTCTTCCGTCCTGTTGCCGGACGGGTCGGTCCTCGTCACCGGTGGGGAGACGGCGGGCGGCATCACTCAAGCAACGGAACGGTTCATTGTCAAACAAAACAGGTGGGTCAAGGACCCTGATGCACCTGAAGGACGTCTGGGAGGGATTTCCGCCCTGATGCCGGACGGAAGGATCCTTGTTCTGGGAGGACTCCTCAAAACCGGAGGGATCACGGGAGAGGGCCGCTATTACAACGCCGATACCCATGAATGGGAAGAAAAAAGTCCTCCCGAACCAACCCCACGTCTTTATGGAACAGCCGCCGTGATGCCGGACGGCACCCTTTTTGTGCTTGATGGATTTAACCGGACCGGAGTGCTTCAAAGCGTGGATTCATACAACCCTCGACTCAACCACTGGACAACCGGCCACCCCCCTGACCTCGTCCGACGGAAGGAGACGGGTGCAACCGTGCTGGATGACGGCTCCCTTTTTGTGGTGGGCGGAGAAGATCCGTCAGGAACATCAGTGGGGACAGCCACACGGTTTCATTGATTGGTTGCAGGGTGAATCTGGACCCAATGGCCGGACACAAACTGGAAACCACGATGCTCAAGCTCTGATGCCGGGTGAACGATGTAGGCCCCGGAGGGAAGAACCTCTGTCAACGCATGAGAGTCTTCCTGCAGAATTAGGCCTCCGTCTGGTCCCCTTCCTTTTCCATTCCCCAGCAGTTGTTTCTCAACATGACTTTCCCGTGCGGCTTTCCGTGTTTCCTTTTCGATTTTCTTCTGTTCGTCCGCCTTCATTTTTTCCCATTCGTCCCGAAGAACAATCACTGTTCCCTTGTAATGGTACCGATAGGGTTTGCCAAACATGGGACGGACCCAGTCACCCTTTACGGAAGAATCCGGGGCCTTTTCGATCGAACGGGAATAATCCATCAGATAAAAGTGTCCATGAAGATGGTGGGGTTCAATCTGTCGGAGATACTCCGGAAAGCTGATGAGACGGGAAGAATTCATCTCAACCCTGCGAACGACCTTTACGGCGGATGGGTCTGAGGGAATCGGGAACGTCCGAATGTAAAACCGTGTCGACTTGTCATCCAGCAACACATGGTTGTTTCCGACGGGAAGAGAGGGAGATGTGGCACAGGCTGATTGAAGGATGAGGAGAAACACGAGGGGGAAAACCCCGAAAAACCGGATCACCATCTAGACTCCTAGTGAAAGACGAGAGAAAGAAATACACAAGTCCCCCGGAACCGGACTTCAGGGTCAGGACATTGAGGACCAAGGGCTTGTGGCGCAGAACCTTGGATTGCTCCTCAGGAACGCTTGGAGTTCCCCGGAAAGAGTGGTCAGTCCATTCCTCCCAGAGGGGAGTATACTGTCAAAGATGGATTCAAATCATCACATGCAATGACATTCTCTGAAGGGGGTTGGAGATGATTTACAGGAAAACAGTCCTAATTTTGCTCTTGTCGGCAACGATCATTCTTTCCGGACTGACGGGGATTCCTGAAGCCGGAGCGAATATGGGGCATCACGGAATGATGAAGCGGATGATGATGGAGGGAGGACCCGTCGCCTTTTACCTCATGAATCAGGATCACCTTGGGCTGACCAGGGATCAGGTCAGGAAGCTCTCGGATCTGAAGGCAACCTTCCAGGAAACGGCCATTATGGAAAAAGCCCACATCAAGGTTCTGCATCTTGATGTCATGCGGGATATGATGCACCGCAAAATCGACACGTCCGAAGTGCGCAAAGACATGAACAAGATTCTGGCTCACAAGAAAAAGATCATGGACAGTTATCTCGACATGGTGTCAAGGGCCCATATGATCCTGACCCCGGAACAGTTCGAAAAAGTCAAGAAATTATGGAGAGAAATGATGATGATGCACCACGGCATGATGGAGGCCCATCACCGCATGTAGAGGCCTTCACTTGAAGTGGACCGCTCTCTGGGAAACCCTTTCGGGACACGCCTTGATCCCGGGGGACCCTTTGCCTCGCGGGTCTGAGGAAGACCCCATTGTCAACCGATTGCATGGTGCGGTCGGTTGACAGGAATTTAATATTTCCATATATATAGAAATATGGATATTCTTCCCGAACATTGGTTTCTGGCATTGGGACACCCTGTGCGCTTGAGATGTCTCATGCTGATCGCCCAGAAAAAGGAGGTGTGCGTCTGCGAGCTTTCCCACGCCCTTGGCCTTCCACAACCGGCCATCTCCCGACAAATGGCCGGATTGAAGGGCCATGGGATTGTCACGGACAAAAGGCAGGGTGTCTGGATTTTCTATCAGATTCATCCCAACCTCCCCGACTGGTGTCGGGAGGTCCTCCGGAGCGCAGGAAAAGTCCTTCGACAGCAACCCCCTTTTTCCGGAGACAGTCAACGGTTCTCAAGCAGAGCCGATAAACCTTTCTCCCCCTGCAACATCCTTCCCGCAATGGCTCCCACCCCATTCCATCTCCTTTTTTTGTGCACAGGAAACTCCTGCCGGTCGCAGATGGCGGAAGGCTGGGCCAGGGCACTTGCTTTTGAGGGACTCGCCATCCGGTCCGCCGGAACACATCCCCACCCGGACGGCGTCAATCCGCTGGCCGTCGCCGCCATGAGCCGGGCCAAAATCGATATTTCCCGACAACCGTCAACCCTTTTGGATCCAGATCTTCTTTCATGGGCGGATCTGGTCGTGACGGTCTGTGGCGAAGCCGACGAAACCTGTCCAGTCCTTCCGCCCGGAACCAGGAAAGAACATTGGCCACTTCCGGATCCGGATCAGGTCAGGGGCTCTTCCCGTGAAATCTTCCGCGTGTTTTGCCAAAGCAGGGATGCGATTGAAGAGCGGGTGAGAGATCTTCTTTTCCGGATCCAGTCGGACATCCACTCAAAAAAACAGTCCGGTCACTTACCATCCACACCCCAACCCACTTCCCCCCGAAAGGCCCCGCATTCGTGATCGCCCTTTTTGTCTTCATCCTGACCCTTCTCCTTGTCATCTGGCAACCCAAAGGCCTTGGAATCGGCTGGGGAGCCCTCATCGGGGCAACAGCAGACCTGATCCTTGGGGTCGTTCACATGGGAGACATCCCTGTCGTCTGGCATATCGTCTGGGATGCCACCTTCACGTTTGTCGCCCTGATCATCATCTCACTCCTGCTCGACGAAGCAGGTTTTTTTCATTGGGCAGCCCTCCACATGGCCCGGATGGGACGCGGGAACGGACATCGGCTATTTGTCCTTGTCATCCTTCTTGGCACAGGGGTTTCGGCTTTTTTCGCCAATGATGGCACGGCCCTCATCCTGACTCCAATCGTTCTGGCAATGCTCTTTGCCCTGGGTCTGAGCCCGGTCGGTGCAATGGCATTTGTCATCGCCACCGGATTCGTGGCGGATACGACCTCTCTCCCATTTGTCATTTCGAACCTGGTCAACATCGTGTCGGCAGACTTCTTCAGGATTCCCTTCACCCAATACGCAGAAATCATGGTTCCGGTGGACATCATCGCAGCCGTGGCGACCCTTCTCGTTTTGTGGCTCTATTACAGAAAACACCTTCCAGCCCGTTACGAAATCGGTCGACTCATGCCCCCCCGGGAAGCGATCCGGGACCCGCTGATCTTCAGGCTCAGCTTTCCAATCCTTGGAATCCTTCTGGCGGCCTATTTTGTAAGCGCACCATTCGGCATCCCCGTTTCGATCATTACCGCGACAGCCGCAACTCTCTTTCTGTTCGTGGCCGGAAGATTCTGGAAAAACGGAAAAGGCCACATCATTCCGGTAATGACTGTCCTGAAAGAGGCTCCCTGGCAGGTCGTCGTGTTCAGTCTCGGCATGTACCTTGTGGTCTATGGATTGAAAAATGCCAGTCTCACGGACATGATTTCCAGCCTCCTGCAGAAACTTTCCACCCATGGGATCTGGGTCGCCAGCATCGGAACAGGCTTTCTTTCGGCAGCCCTATCCTCCATCATGAATAACCTCCCAACCGTTCTGATCGGGGCACTGTCCATCCAGGGGGCAGGAAACATGCCGGACCCGGTCAGACAGGCAATGATCTATGCCAATGTCATCGGATGTGACCTGGGGCCGAAGTTTACCCCGATCGGGAGTCTCGCAACCCTTCTCTGGCTCCACGTCCTGGAACGGAAAGGCGAGAAGATCGGCTGGGGTCTTTATATGAGGGTGGGAATTTTGATCACGCCACCGGTCCTCCTGGCCACGCTGGTGGGGCTGGCGGCCTGGCTGAGATTTTTGGGTTTCTAGCAGGCAAGCATTCATCGGGACAGGTCATACCTGATCCTGAACCACAAGCACTCTGCTTCAAAAATCAGGACTTCCACGAGCCCGGCAAACAAAGAACCCTCACAGTTCAATCAAAAAATATAATCAAACAATATAGACATAAAAGAAATATTTATTACATTTATGTCTATTATTTAAAGGAACACGATCAACTTTTTGCAACCCTCTCTGGAACCCATTCTTCAGGCAATCATTTGTTTCTGCGACAGGCATATAATTTGCTTTATCGAGACCCGAGGTCCGTTCACCGCCAACAGGTTCCCATTTCATAGGCTAAACGTCGAGGAGGCTCCGATGTTCGATCAACGGAATCCCATACGAACACTGATCAGCGTTTTTATCATGACGATCTCCCTTTCAACCTTTGCGCAGGAATCTCCAATCCCGACCGCATGGGCATTCCAGTCCGGAAACAACGACATCCAGAGCAGAAGCGCCCAGGCCAAGACCTTTCCGAAAACAAAAAAAGACCTCGTGACCCTCTCCGCTTTCTTCCAGAAGCTTCAAAGCGTGAACGGAAAACTGGTTCGTTTGGTGAGCGCACTGGGTTCACCCAAAACAATGGATGAATCGGAAAAATTGGCAAGTCTTTGGGCTCAGGCCAAGAAAATTTACCTTCCAGGCATTTCTTCCTCCTGCGCCCGGATTTCGGCGGAACGGTCTCTGGAAGAACTGCGGCGAAACATCCTTCTGGTCCGAGCGGTCGAAACACTGTCCCAACAGGACTCAGTCGACCAATCCGGGGACATGATTGAAATGAATCGACCGATTTATCAAATTACGGAGGCAAGGTTCATTGCGGAATATAGCCACATGTTCCAATCCTACGGGTGCCTTGGATTCCCGAAATCCGGCGTGAATCCCGAAACCTGGAGCATCCGGGGCTCTCTGGCCCTTTCCTCGAAACCGGCCATCCCGCAAGATTAGTCTGATTCGCTTCTGGTCGATCAGGGATGGTCCAAAGGATTATCCCTGATTCCGGCAAGCTCATCGTCCCACTCCCCGCTGGATAACCTTCCCTCCAACAAGCCTCTGCTTCCCGCCCGGCCCCATCGTCGAAACACTGATCAGCCGATGGTATAGTGTAGTCGTCAGGTGTTGCAGTCGCCGTTTGAACCACCGCATCTCAGGGGTTTCGGGAGAGAATCGGCCAAAGGGGTGTTTCTGTCCGAGGAGAGGGAGAGACCATGGAAAAAGTTCAGGTCAAGTGCATCAAGAATGGCCCATACGAAGTTCAGGGGACACTGACCATTGTGGATGCCAATGGGAATACGGTCAGTTCGATGGAAAACAGAACCTACTACCTTTGCCGGTGCGGTGGCTCCAAAGCAAAACCCATGTGCGACGGGACCCATGAAAGGATCCATTTTCAGTCTGAATGACCCGAGAGAACCTCCGGATTGATACGAGGAACGGGGAGGGCTGACCACTTTGGCCAAAGGGTCTGGGCTCGGCTTGTCTCCCCTCTTCCGAAATCAGGGGGAAAGACCTTGCTCGAATTCGCGGATCATCGATACAACCTCGCCCAGATGGGAACGGTGGATGTTGTGCCCGGCGTCCCGGATGGACCGGATGGTGACCTTGGACCCCGGCAGTCTCGATTTCACAAGATCCCCCGGCTTGATGACCGAGTCGTGCCCGGCTTCAATGAGCAATAAGGGAACCCGGAACCCCCCAAGGGTCTCCCGCAAATCCCAACCTCCAACGTCCGCACCGTTTTCCGAGCCGATCCTTTCAATGGCCTGGATGGACATGGCCTCCATGGCGTGAACCTTGGCATTTTGATCCACCGGATCAGCCTGGGCATACATTGCACGAATCCCGGCAATCCGCTCTTTCCCCTGAAGCGACAACAATTCCCGAAGATCTTCGACGTAGTCCTCAGAAAAGGTTCCGGGACGGACCCGGATGACCGGATCCAGAGCAACGACGGATCGTGCGGAAATCCGGCTGGCACCGAGCAGCACGACGGCCCCTCCCCACGAATGGCCCAGAAGAAGATCGACGGGCGCACCAATCACGTGAGCGGCTGCCGCGAGGTCGGCGCATGACTGTTCAAGGGCCATCGGCCCTTCAACGGCGGCAAGATCTCCATGTCCCCGCTGGTCAAAGGCATACACCCGATGCGTTGAAGAAAACTGACCGGCGAACCGCTCCCAGGAACGACGGGAGCTTGTGATGCCGTGGACACACAAAACGACTGGACCACGGTCTCCCCAACATTCAAGGGTGTTGAGGAGACCATCATCCATCAAGAAAGGAACCTCAATCCCTCTCATGACGGAAGACTTCCGGGATCACGGGGATTCATGAATGGGCCCCTTTCTCCGGAAGGGAATCTTGGGCCCGACGGGAGAGAAAAGTCAGTTCAGAGATGCCTGACTTGTCGAGTTCCCCCAAACCCATCGAAACCATCCGGTCATATTGGCCAGCGGCCGCTTCGGCCAATGGAAGATTGAGGCCAAGATTGGCTGCAAGGGCTGTGGCGATATGGGAATCCTTGGCCGCATGGGCTGCCGAGAAATAAACCTCATGATCCCGATTCTGCATATCCGCCCCATCGGTCTCCAACACCCGGGAAGCCGCTCCGGTCTGGGCAAAGACCTCCCGGACCATCGAGAGGTCCAGTCCAAGGGCTTCAGCCAGCCCCAAGCCCTCCGCCAGACCTGCAGTATTGACATTCATGACCATGTTGACGAGAGCCTTGAGCTTGGCCGCTTCACCGGAGGGCCCGACAATCCTGAGGGAGGAACCCATCGCTTCAAGGACAGGGCGAACCCGCTCCACCGTGTCCGATTCTCCTCCGATCATGAGGTAAAGCGTTCCCTCCCGGGCCTGGGTGATCGAGCTCGCCATCGAGGCTTCCAGACTGGCTCCTCCATGCAATTGGACACGTCTTGCCACTTCGCGATGGATATCGGGAGAGACGGTCGCACAATTGATAAAAACCCGGCCTTCCGCTTTTGAGAGCAGGGAATCTCCCGTCTCGGAAAACAGGAGGTCCATATCCTGGTCATTCCCGACAACAGTCACGATCACCTCCGCCATTTGACTGACCTGAGAAGGCGTTTGTGCCACTTCAGCATTCACCAGGCTGGCGACACACGAACTCGCTTCCTGGCGAACATCAAACACACAGACGATCGGATAACCGACATCGTGGAGCCGGAGAGCCATATTCGACCCCATCCGACCCACCCCCACCATGCCGATCCGAGCCTTGTTCACCATGACCCCTCCGTATTTTTTCATTGCCAAAACCAGGTTCCAGGACATGACCCGAACGGGGAACGTCCTCTCTCCCACTATAGATGACGGTGACCTTACTTGCGACCACAATGCCCCAATCTTGCACCAGGAAAAAAACCCGATCCCAATTTTGGGCCCTGTCCATCAGGAACGATTGATTCCGGTGGACAGGAAAATGATTCTTTTCCTGGGCTGAAAGGCCAATCCCAACAGGAACCGCCCTACCCAACTGTCCAATCCGTTCATGGATCCGGTATGATGGTTCCGAAAGGGGGGAATGTTCCCGGATCCTTTCCCGATATCAATGGGGGAAATGATCGACAATTGCGATCAGTCTCCCGGGTCTTTTGGCTCCACCCGTGCCCCCATGATTTCTTGTGAATCATTCACTTCCGTGGTTCTTCTATTTTTGGCCACTGTTTCCCGTTTTTCGTTTTCCAAGGAGGTCCCATGACTGGAAAGATCAGGCAGTTGGCTCGTGAAAAGCATGACTTCTTCCCAAAACTGGGGAAAGGAGTGGTCTGGGCGTGGGCCCTTTTCTTGCTCGGTGGATGTGGCCTTTTCGACTCCCCACCATTCTCCAAGCAGGAAGTCCACTGGGCAGACCGGGCCATTTTGTTTCGGGAAATTGTCCATCACCCCAAGTCGCTTGAAGGCCAGCATGTCATCCTGGGTGGCCGCATCCTGAACATTACCCGGAAGGGATTGATCAGTACGATCATCGTCAAGGAGTTTCCCCTCGGAAAGGAACTTCATCCGGATACCTCCAGTCCTTCTCTTGGACTCTTTGAGATCGTGACAGACGAATTCCTTCCCAAGGATCGATACACTCCCGGACGTAAGGTGGAAGTGATCGGAACAGTCATCCGGCCGGCCCTGCTCAATACCGCCGGAGGACATTCCATCATTGTTCCGGTCATTCGGGGAAGGCATGTCCATGCGTCGGCCCCTCCGCCACCCCCCATGCCGATGGACATGATGGATCCCGGGATGATGGACCCGGGCATGATGTATCCGGGAATGATGTATCCAGGCATGATGCCGGGATTTTTCTAAAAAGACGCCAAGCCAAGACCGGGAGACGGAGCCCCTGCCTGATCCCGGTCGGCTTTTTCCAATCCGGCTGCCGAATTCCTCTGCGAGGCGATGCTCGTACCTTTTTCATGAGCTGTCAGGAGGACCGACCGAACCAAAGCCCCCAGATTTCCGTTTCAAACAATAGACAGTGGAAATTTTTGATTCCGGTCACAATCCCGCGCACCCCCAGGTCGACCTCCCGAATCATTAACCAACTGCCTAAAAAACCCATAAATACTTAAATTTTTAACATTTTTACAGATTCTACCCCTGACTCATTCCCATCCTTTCCCTGCCTGACCTGCATCGTTCGAGGTCCCGAAATCCCTTTCTGGAATAACTCTTCGAGAGAAGGATAATGATAGACTTCTTCAGGGTCGGTCATTGGGTGTCCTTTCAAAACATGGCACTTCCGTCAATCGACTGCATTCCCCCGCTGCGGGGGGATTTCCAACAACCTGCTTCAAACCGATTCATCGTGAGGAAGCAAATCCCCGAGGAGATTTCATTTTGCAAAAGGACGGCCCGGCAAGGGCAACCCTATGGAAAGTCCGGATTCTGAAAGGAATTCTGATGGCCCTGGCGCTCCAGCTGGGAGTCGGGACGGTTACATCGGCTGCTCCCCCTTTATCCCCTCCCCGCCCGAATGCTTTTGGGACTGCCCAAGAGGCTCTTTACCCCCAGGAATGGCTGACTTATGGGGAAAACAATTTCAGAAACCCGGTTCATCCTGCCTTGGAGACCGATCCTGAATGGTTCAAGAGGGGTGTCCAATGGGACTTCAAGGGATTCGGGGCCTTGCCCCTGAATGGCCCCCCCCTTTCCGGGTCCACCAGTGTGACGGCCTATACGATCGGAATGCCTGTCGGCGTAAGCGTCGTCAAGGGACGGGTGATCATTGGGGATGACAACGGATACACCTACGCCCTGGAGGCAAAAACAGGGAAACTGCTCTGGTCACATTACGGCTGGAACATGACGATGTCGAATCCCCTGGTCTGGAAGGACAGGGTCTTCGTTTCCACCGGAAACCCCTACTTCAATTATCAAAATGTGGTTCGATTCCTCCGGGGGAAACAGACGGTGAGGGGACCTGGGCTCAATACCCTTTACGCCCTGGACCTGAACACCGGGAAGACCATCTGGAAAGCCAACGCACGCGGGGAAATGATGGCAACGGGTGTGATCATCCCCCCCGTCCTCTGGGAACCGACAGGAGACGGACACATGAATGGCTACCTTCTTGACAGCGGTCAACGGATTGCCCATGTGGACATCCGTTCATTCGACAGCATGTCGAGCCTCTTGTCCGCTTATGACCGGATTTATCTGGGAGTTTCAAATCCAAGCCGTTTCCTGTCTTTTTCCCCGAGAACAAAATCCGTTCGATGGAGCCGGACGTTTCCGAAAGTTTATTCGACCGGGATGGGTGACTGCACACCCGCTTTTTCAGGGTACACCGTCGTCTCTGAAACCACCATCCGGTCAGGGAAAGACAAGGCCCCCCTCAGGAACCTCGTATTTGCACTGAACGCGCAGACTGGAAAAACCATTTGGGAGGTTCCCCTTTCGGCCGGAGACATCCCTCCTTCCATGAAAACGGCCACACCCCTCATCCACCAAGGAATCGTCTATGCGACCTCCCCCGTTTCACGAGAGATCGTCGCCCTCCGGATCAAGACAGGACAACGCATCTGGTCCGCCAAGCTTCATTCCCTGTCCCGCACCGCCGGCGCAGTGGTGGGAGACCATCTGATCGTTCCCACCTCGGCCGGAACCATCGAGGTGTTTGACCGGATGACGGGACACCTGCTGAAGGAGAATGCGGTCGGTGGCAGCTTTGGACCGACGACCCCTGTCGTTGTGGGAGGAACCGTTTACCTTTCCAACCTTTATGGCCATGTCCTGGCCATTCCCCTTTCAAAACTCCTTCCCTGAACGATTCATCAAACAAAGATCCGTCACTCGCACGAATCAGCCCCCGGTTGCCACTGGGGGCATCCCATCCGAATTACCTGGCCCCCATCGCCTTGCTTGTCCTGACTTTCTCGGCAAGGATCTTGTGCGGGGCCCGCAAACGCCCTGTTTCCACTTCATAAACCCATCCACTCACCACAACATTCTTTGGAATCAGGGGATGATTGCGAACATATTCGATCTGCTGGGCACAAATCTCATCCACATCGTTGAACATGCGAATCCACTTCGCAACCCCCCCCTTGGCAAGCGTCAACTCCGGCAAGGAAGGATCGATCGGGACCTTTTCCACATGGATTCCTTTCTTCTCGAGCGCCTTGACCAGCGTTTCCGCGTGGGCGGACATCATTCCACACTCCGTGTGGTTCAGAATCACGATCTCCTCAGTGCCAAAAAAATTGCAGGTCAGCATCGCGGAACGGATTGCATCATCGGTAATCAGTCCTCCGGCGTTGCGGAATACATGGGCATCACCATGATCTCCCCGAATCCCCAGCACATCGTCCACCGGAAGCCGTTCGTCCATACAGGCGCATACCCAGAGCCTCCGATTGTTCGGAATCCCCAGTTGACGCCTCAGAACCCACTTTCCCCATTCCCCCTGATCCGACTCCAACTGCGCTTTGAGACTCATCAGACACCTCCTTGGGGCGCAAGAACTCCCATGGCTTACACATTTGATGATCGGTTCTTTCCTGTTCTTTGCTTCAATAATACCATCCGCCCGGAGAAGCCCCTGACCATTTCACAAAAACAGGCTCTGACCTCCCATCCAACAGATCAAGGGAGCCCGGAGGTTTCCAGACCGGGGAAAATTCGGCCGAACCCGGAAAATGCATGAGACATCAGATTGCGGATTGAACGAACGGACGGGTCCGGCGATAATGGAACATCCGGAGAGGATTTCCCTCCCGCTCGACTTCACCGAAAACGCCTGCTTTGTGCATAGACCGTCTTATGGATTCATCGCACGAAACGCCGATCAAGAAGGATGACGCATGGCCACTGTTACGCCCTCAAAAAAAACCTCTCCTTTTTCAAAATGGCCCCTGTTCCTGGTGCTTGCCATCCTGGCCACCTTCTTCATTTACATTGGCCATCAGAAAAAGGGTGCCCCCTCCCTGATGGATGGCACAAATACCCCGCCGGCAACATCCGTTCCTGCACCCGGTTCCGCCTCCCCTCCCATCGCCCAGGTAAGTGACGGAGACCTCCCCGGAACCTTTTATCCTTCCCAGGGTCACGACCATTGGGATTTCACACGCCTCCAGGGATTCAAGTACAATTCGAATCCCCCCACATCGGGACCGCACATGGAGCAGTTCATCGACACCTATTTTCCGACTTCTCCCCTTCCCGCCTACATCCAGGTTCATCTGCTCGAACACGGGAACATTCTCATACAGTACAACTGCACCTGCCCGAAGACCCTCGCCTCCCTCCAGAAAATTGCCGGTTCCTTTGACACCT
Organism: Nitrospirota bacterium; assembly: GCA_021785195.1. Taxonomy (GTDB): domain Bacteria; phylum Nitrospirota; class Leptospirillia; order Leptospirillales; family Leptospirillaceae; genus JAJYGC01. Next base: position 254,580 of record JAJYGC010000009.1, on the reverse strand, counting down.
ACTCCCCCTCCCTGGGGCTTGAGGAAGGGAAAGGGGTCATCGTGGCACCCAATCCAGGGATTTCCCAGAAGATCGTCCTGTCCGCATGGACCCGTCTTCTTCCCATGGAGACCCTGGATGACGCCGCCATTCGAAAATTCATTACGGTCTGGCTTGGGAACAACCAGAACACCCACCAGTAATGGGTCTCCTCCCCGGTCCCTTTTTTAGGGGTCTTTCGAGACCACGAAAAAGGAACCGGACCACTTGGCTGCCTGCACACAAGAACAAAGGCAGTTTTTGACCCAATCTCCCTCCGGGGGCATCGGATTCATTGATTTTGAGTTTTAAGGAGGCATTTACCCAATGTTTCTGGTCCGGATCGCAATCAAAAGGCCCTACACGATCTTCGTGATGGCTTCGGTCATCCTGATCATGGGCATCCTTTCTTTTAACAGGATGATCCTGGATATCTTTCCCTCCATTGACATCCCGGTCGTCAACGTAGTCTGGAACTACCCCGGCCTGTCCGCCATCGACATGGAAGAGCGGATCGTCCTCATTTCCGAAAGAGCCTATTCAACCACAGTCAATGGAATCAGCCGGATTGAGAGCGAATCCATCAACGGGACAGGCCTCATCAAGGTCTACTTTCACCAAGGGGAAAGCATTGCGGCGGCGATCGCCCAAATCAGCGCCGTCAGCGAAACGTTGCTCAGGATTTTCCCCCCTGGAACGATGCCCCCCAACATCATCCAGTACAATGCCTCCAATGTTCCCGTCGTCCAGATGGAGGTCCAGGGAAGCCATTATTCCGAGCAACAGCTCTACGATTACGGGCTCAATTTCATCCGGGTGGGACTTTTTACGGTCCCAGGACTTTCGACTCCGGCCCCTTTCGGGGGAAAAATGCGTCAGGTCATGGTTGACATCAATCCCGACAAGCTCTCGGGGTATGGCCTTTCCCCCAACGACATCGTCAATACCCTGACCCGCTCCAACATCATTGTTCCGGGCGGTTCGGCCAAGATCGGCTCCAAAGAGGTCAACATCCAGCTCAACGGAAGTCCCAGCACGCTCGAGGGGCTGGGAAGGCTTCCGATTCGGGCCCTCAATGGGGTCGTGGTTCGCCTCAACGATGTCGCGAACGTTCATGATGGATACGCAGTCCAGGAAAACATCGTGCGGGTCAATGGACACAGGTCGACCTATCTGGCCATCTTCCGCCATGCGGGTTCATCGACATTGAAGGTGGTCGAGGCCGTCCGGCATGCCATTCCCCGGATTGAGTCCTTCCTCCCCCCCGGGGTCCACCTGAAGCTTTTCTTTGACCAATCCATCTTCGTGAAACGGGCATTGATGGACGTCCTTCAGGAAGGAGCCCTCGGAACGATCCTGGTGGGGCTCATGATCTACCTCTTCCTGGGAGATCTCCGCTCGACGGTCATCATCCTGCTTTCCATCCCGCTCTCCATCCTTTCGGCCCTTTTTTTCCTGAAACTTTTCCATCAGTCCCTGAATATCATGACCCTTGGGGGACTGGCGCTTGCGATTGGAATGCTGGTTGACGATGCGACCGTCGCCATTGAAAACATCGAGCGGAACAGATCGCTGACGCCCGACCCGCTCAAGTCGGTCTGGGATGGAGCGAATCAGGTCGCCCTTCCCGCTTTCGTCGGAACCTCTGCAATCCTGATCGTTTTTTTTCCGGTCATCCTATTGAAGGGAGTCTCCCAGTTTCTCTTCACTCCGCTGGCCCTCTCCGTGGTTTTTTCCATGCTTGCGAGCTACTTTCTCTCGAGGACCCTCGTCGTTACACTTTCGATGATCCTGCACCAGTCTCGTCCCCACCCCGCAAGGCAGGATGCTCTCAATCCCGGAAACACCCCTTCCGGAGAACACGGAATGCCGGGTTCCCAGAACAGCCTTTTCCTGAAAATGTTCGAGGCGGTCAGGTCCCGTTATGCCACCCTCCTGGAGCGATCGCTGTCACGGCCACATCTGTTGTTATCCGGAGCTTTCGCCACATTTTTCGTGGCGGGGATCCTCCTGTTCCATACCGGGGTTGATTTCTTTCCTTCGGTGGACGCCGGTCTCATCGCTCTCCACATGCGGACCCCGGACGGATCCCGGATCGAAGTGACAGACGCCTACGCCCAAAAGGTCTACAAGACGATCAAGGAAGTCATTCCCCCCGCCGAACTCAAATCGGTCGATGTCAACATCGGTCTCCCGGTCTATTACAATCTGGCCTTTTACCAGACAGACAGCATCGGACCCATGGATGCCGATTTTCTGATTTCCCTCAAGGACCCCCACCACTCTATCTTTGATTACCAGAAAAAAATCAGAAAACGTCTTCAGGCCGATTACCCGAACGTTGAGTTCTGGTACAAACCCGCCGACATCATCAGCCAGGTACTGGACTTTGGCCTTTCTGCCCCCATTGACATCCAGATCCAGGGGCGCAATCTGGACGCCTCCTACAACCTGGCCCGCACCATCCGGAAACGCATTCAGGCCATCCCGGGTGCGGTGGACGTGTCGATTCCACAGGTCATGCATTATCCGACCCTCTTCGTCCGGACGCGACGCGGCGACGCACTCCTCGTCGGGCTGACCCAGAACGATGTGGCTTCCAACCTCCTTGTGGCACTCTCCTCCTCCACCCTGATCAATCCGAATTACTGGGTCAACCCCAAAAACACCGTCAACTACATCGTTGCGGTCCAGTCTCCAACCGAAACCATTGCCTCCATTGAAGACCTCCGGCGTCTTCCCATCAGGACCAGCAACCCTCCTCCGGCCCAGGTTCTCCTGGCTGCAATGGGAGCGGCAGCACCTCCTCCCACCACCCAGTATCTTTCCAATATCGCCTCTATTCGGGAAGGATCCCTCCCTGGCTCAATCACCCACTATACTGTCCAGAGAACGATGGATGTTCTGGTCAATGCCCAGGATCGGGATCTGGGAAGCCTGACCTCTGCCATCAAGAAATCCGTGCGATCCCTGGCCCTTCCGCCCGGGACCAGGATCCTCTTCAGGGGACAAAGCCAGGCCATGATCGAGTCCTTCAGAAGCTTTGGAATGGGTCTGATCCTGGCAATTTTGCTGGTCTACCTCCTGCTCGTCATGAATTTCCAGTCATTTCTTGATCCATTCATCATTTTGGTCAGCATTCCTGCTGGTCTTTCCGGGGTGACATTTGCGCTCCTCGCCACCCACACGACCCTGAACGTCGAGTCTGCCATGGGGGCGATCATGGTGGTGGGGGTGGCCACCGCCAACAGCATCCTGCTCGTGACATTCGCCAACGAGGAAAGAGGGAGAGGGGCGACCGCCCTGGAAGCCGCGGTCGCCGCGGGGTCCATCCGACTTCGACCAATCCTCATGACAGCAACGGCCATGATCCTCGGAATGTTGCCAATGGCGTTCGGAATGGGATCCGGCGGTGAACAAAACGCCCCGCTCGGACGGGCGGTGATCGGCGGCCTTTTGCTGGCTACACTCAGCACCCTTTTTCTGGTCCCGACTTTTTATGCGCTCTTTCGCAAACAGGTTCCGAACAGGTTCCGCTTCGATGAGGCATTCAACCGCTCGATCGCCCCTGAACATGATGCGATCCCAATGGGATCCGGCACCGCAGAGGATCGGAAAAACGGGAAATGACCCCCTCTTTCCTTTCCCTTTTCTGTCCGGCGGGAGATTGACCCTCCGATGAAAGAACCCGAAGGGGAACGTTTTTCTTCAAGGACATCCCTCTCGATCGTCCCGGGTGTCCTCCTGTCAGGGGTCGGAGGGGGAATGGCCTTCCCGATTCTGCCCCTCGCCGCATTGAATGCCGGACTTCCCGTATACATCATCGGCCTGATCATGGCGACAAACAGGGTCGTCCGGATGCTCGTTTCTCCCTGGGTTGGGGTGGCGATCGACGCCTTCGGGGGCCGACGGATCTTTTTGTCGGGAGTGCTGATCAACATTGGCGTCATGGCGCTGTTTGCCCTTGGAAGCCTTACCGGACATGAAGGAATCTTCTTTCTGTCCGGCCGCATCCTGCATGGACTTGGATCTGCATGCGTTTTCATTTCGGCGCAGACCCTTGCCCTTCACTCCGGGCAAGGATCGGGAAAAGGGCGCGCCACTTCATTCGTCCGCTCAGCCCAATCAAGTGGCACTCCCTTCGGGTTCGTTCTGGGAGGGGTCCTCGTGGTCTTTCTCGGGGACCTGAAGACTTTCCTTCTTGCGATGGGAGCCCTCATCGTAGCCGTCTTGATCGCACTGCCGACCCTTCCCGACATCCGGGCCAACGTTCCTTCCGCCCCCACCAGAGGCTTTTCCTTTCTGAAAAGTGCCAGACGAGACCTTATCCCCGTCTTTGCCATGATGGTGGTCTATACATTCGCCCTTCAGGGGGTTCTCCTCGCCACGCTGGTTCTCTGGGTCCGCCAGATCCACCTTTCCCTCCTCCACCTCGGCTCCCAGGGAACCGCTGGGCTCCTGTTCGCACTGGAAGCCTTCTGTTCGGCGGGGGTCTCGCTGGTGACAGGAAGGATTGTGGACCGATGGGAACGTCCGGCCCTCCACGCGTCGATGGGATTTGTCCTCCTGCTTGCAGGATTCATCCTGATCGGGATTCACCATGAAGGGAATTGGCTTCTGGCGGCGCTGATCCTGATTGGAGCCGGGGGCGGATCCGTATGGATCAACCTTCTCCTTCTGGTAGATCGATCAGTCAAGGCGGAAGCCCGGGGCCGGGCCGTCGCATCCCTTCAGTTTTTCGGAGATGCGGGAAGTTCTCTCGGAGCCTTCCTGGGACCCATCCTGATCTCCTACTCCAGCGGATTTCCATTTTTCCTCTCGGCGGGACTCCTCTTTCTTGCCATCCCCACAGGACTCGTCCTCGCCCGGAAAGCTGACCGAAAACCCCTTTTGTAGCATCGTCCTTTTCCCCTCCACAGGGGTGATTGCCAATCGTTTTTCAATCGGTATAGACTTGGGAGGGTTTTTCTTTATGAAGAGTCCTCCCTCGGGTTCCTCCGGGAGGTCATCCGAAAATTCCTTGCCCTTTAATCCCCTTGATTCCAACCACGGAGGAACCAAACCCGATGGCTTCCAGGACCCTATGGAAAATTCCCGTTTTGATCGGGAGCGTCCGGAGGGGAAGGCAGACACCCAAGGCCGCCCTGTTCGTCAAGAACCGGATGGAGGCAACAGGAAAGATCCTCTCCGAGCTTCTCGACCTGAGGGAGATCAATCTTCCCATCATGGAAGAACGACTCGGACATAGGGAAGACCCTCCCCCCGGCCTTCAGTTTCTTGCGGACAAGATCCGGTACGGGGATGGCCTTGTTCTTGTAAGTCCTGAATATAACAACGGAATTCCAGGTGTCCTCAAAAATGCCCTCGATTATCTTTATGAAGAGTTCCACCGGAAACCCGTGGCGATTGTCACCGTTTCAAATGGAGCCTATGGTGGGATCAATGCATTGGCCCAGTTGAGGCTGGTCCTTCTCGCAATGGGGGCAAACCCGGTTCCGACAAGGCTTCCGATCGGAAACATCGAAGACATGCTGGACGAAAACGGAACACCCCAGAGGGAGTCCCTACAGAAAAGAGCGGATGACTTGATCCTCGACCTCCTGTGGTCCGTTCAGAAAGCATCCGAAATGGCTCAGTAGAATCCAATGCTAACAATCAGCCCATCATCCTAGGAATTTACCAGAATATCCAAATAACCACTGATTGTGATCAAAAAATGTGGCAGTTCTAATGCGAACAACTTCTGTCATTGAAGTCCTTCCCGGTCGATCATCAATCCCACCACTCCTGAATACCAGAGAAAAAATTTGCCTTTCAGGATGTTCCCTTAAAGGCCTGCCCCTCGTATAAAGATGGAGCAAACCCGTAAAACCGACCCTCCACTCCCTCTTTCCGCAGGACTCCGATGATTTTGCCCTTTCTTATCCGGAACCGATCCCGTTCTTTGACAAACAGGCGGGGAGGGGACACTGTTTAAAGAAGGAAGTTCAACTTGCCGGAACATCCCCAAAGAGAACCAAAGATGAAGAAGGGTTCCGAGCGACATGGAGTCTTCCCACCCAAAAAGGGCCCGAACAATGTTCTCGCTCAAAACAGCGCTCCTTTTCATCCTGGTCGCATCAGTCCTCCCCATGGCCATCCCGCCTTTTGCAAGCGGGGCCAATCCGTCACAGGGAGTTCTGGTACTGGACTATCATGGGGCAATCAATCCCGTTTCCGACCAGTACCTCAAGGCGGGACTCCAACGGGCCCGCCAGGAAAATGATTTGGCGCTCATCTTCAGGCTCGATACGCCAGGAGGGCTTTCTACCTCCATGCGTTCCATGGTGAAAAGGATTTTTGCCTCTCCCCTTCCAGTCATTGTTTATGTCGCTCCGTCCGGAAGCCGTGCCGCTTCGGCGGGAGTGTTCATCTTATACGCCTCTTCCCTGGCGGCGATGGCGCCCGGAACAAATGTCGGATCCGCCCACCCCGTTTTTCTTCAAGGAGAGCACCCTGATCTGGTCATGGCCCGAAAACTGGAAAACGATGCCGCAGCCTATATACAGTCCCTGGCCCTCAAAAGGGGGCGAAACGCCCAATGGGCCGTTGAAGCGGTCCGGAAAAGCGTTTCGATCGGGGCACCGGAGGCGTTGAAAACAGGAGTCATTGAGATCCTGGCCCCAACCCTCTCATCCCTCCTTTCCCAGGCAGAAGGGAAAACAGTCCAGACCGCTTCGGGACCCGTGGCACTTCATCTTCGATCCGCCCCGGTACGATCATTTCCACTTTCGACAGGACTGAAAGTCCTGCAGGTCCTGTCCCATCCCCAGATCGCTTATATGCTCATGATTCTTGGGTTTTGGGGCCTCGTGTTCGAACTTTCTCAACCGGGCGGGGTGTTTCCCGGCGTCTTTGGAGGAATTTGCCTTGCCATCTCAGCCTATGCATTTCAGCTCTTTCCCTTTCACTGGTCCGGGATCCTCCTGATCATTCTGGGCCTGGTCTTTCTGCTTCTTGAGGTCAAGGTTCCAAGTTATGGTGTCCTGACCGCCGGGGGCCTTCTGAGCCTGATTCTCGGAGGCCTTGTGCTGGGGGCCGGAAATCCTCCCGACCTTCAAATCCCTGTTTCCACCGTCATCGTGGTGGCCGTCGTTACGACACTTTTCCTGTCCGTCCTCATTCGTCAGGCGTGGAAGACGTTTCGACTGCCTCACCTGACCGGCCCTGAATCGATCGTCGGGCAAACCGCCACGACGCTCACGTCGCTTGACCCGGAAGGGGAAGTCCTCTTCCAGGGAGAGCACTGGCGTGCCCGATCCGACGAACCTCTTGCCCCCAATACCCCGGTTCGCCTTGTCCATGTTGATGGCCTTACCCTTCATGTCCAACGGATAAAGTGAGGTTCCCATGCTTGCACATCTCCTTCTTTCCCCGGTGCTCCTGTTTGCCCTGTTGCTCATTCTTTTCCTTGCGAACGGAATCAGAATTCTCAAGGAATACGAACGGGCGGTCGTCTTTCGTCTGGGACGAACCCGTCCCGCTTTGATCGGAGGATACGGACCCGGCCTGATCGTATTGATCCCGGTTCTCGACCGGATGGTGAAGGTCAGCCTCAGGACCGTCACACTTGAAGTTCCGGCCCAGGATGTGATCACCCGGGACAACGTTTCGGTCAAGGTCAATGCCGTCATTTACACACGTGTCATCGATCCCCAGAAAGCGATTCTTCAGGTGGAGAACTATCTCTATGCAACGACCCTTGCGGCCCAGACAAAACTCAGGAGCGTTTTGGGACAGGGGCTTTTGGATGACCTTCTGACCAAAAGGGAGGAAATCAATCTGGAACTCCAGAAAATTCTGGATCAGCAGACCGAGCCATGGGGGGTCAAAGTGACAACCGTTGAAATCAAAAATGTCGACCTCCCCCAGGACATGATGCGCGTGATTGCCCGCCAGGCGGAAGCGGAACGCGAGAGACGGGCAAAAGTCATCAGTGCCGAAGGAGAGTTTCAGGCTTCCCAACGCCTGTATGATGCAGCCCAGGTTCTGGCCCAGAACCCCATGTCCCTTCAGTTGAAATACTTGAGCACCCTGATGGAGTTGGCCAACAACAAAACCTCTACGATCATTTTTCCAGTCCCCATCGATTTTCTATCTTCGTTCCAGAAAAAGATTCCTCCGGAAGGACCCCCGACACCTTCTTCACCCTTGACAGGAAACTGACCTTTAAAAAAGCGCGATCGGGACCGAAACAGACTCCATCAAGATCGGACAAAGCATTGACACAATCCCGCCGGGATATTCTCGCATCCGGCGCATTTTTGTTTTTTCCCCGCGCAAGCTATCTCAAAAAAGGCGGATCACCGACTTTTCCTTCTTGAAACATCCGATTCCGTCACGTAGAGTGAATGGAGCAATCACTCAATGTCGTTTTGGATCAAATCAACCAGATGACCGATTAATCCGACCATTCCGCTCAAACCGTGGAGGGGCATTTCATGAACACCCACTGGTTTTCGCGGCTTCTTGCACTGAGTAGAGGTCTCCAGGGAAAGATCAGGAGATCTTTCCTATGTTTTTTTCAGCCCGCCAAGGTGGAGGAAAGGGTTTCCAAGCGGGAGGGAAACTGTGACCAGTGCGGAGCCTGTTGCAAAATTGTCTTCTCCTGTCCTTTTCTCATCGAATATGGAACACATACGGCCTGCAGGATCTACAACTCATTTCGTCCAATGGCCTGCAGGGCCTTTCCTCTCGATCGCCAGGACCTTGAAGATGTAGAATTCAACTGTACCTATTTTTTTCCGGAATCCGGGCACGAAGCCCCGATCGTTCCGGTCTGGGACCCGTGGCGGGATCCAGGCTCAAAGGCCTGAACAAAGGGCTTTCCCGCCTCTTGCACCCCCCAGGATTTCAGGCCTCTCCAGAAACAAGTCAGGCGCATTGTCTCCCGAAACCCAAACAGGGCCGACCTGCGGGCAAACCGGGCCCAATCGCCGACATCTTCTATCGGGCCAAATTCCGTCAGCCCAGTCGCCTTGACCAAGCAAACCGTTTTCCCCAACCGGTCCCTCCCTCATCGAGCAGTAGGGTCCATAGGGCCCCAACCCTGACCATCTTTCAGCCTGCAGTGTCGGGGATCCGCTGGATCCCCGACACGATTTTCAAACAGGGGGTATCATTGAGGTGAACCTCTTTTATACGTGTTCTCTTTCAAATTTACCGGAAACGGACACCCCCTTCCCCGGCGTTGTCCGGATGAAAAGGGGGAACCGCATTCCCGGAATCAAGATTGAGCCATGAACCCTATTGATTCAGGAGGAAACGAGAGATGAGAGAAGTTACCCGGAAAACCGCATTGGGAGTTGCAGTGTGTGCGGGAGTCATCCTGATGGCTGGAAGCGTGTCCGCAAAAGAGAAAAGGATTGCCCTCAAGCTGGGCGGACAGTACTGCGGCTTCTACCTGGATGATGTCAAGAAAGCCCTTAAGGAGGTTCCCGGTGTCCAGAAAGTCACATTCAACAGCACCCAGGACAAAGTGTTCATCTCGGGAAGCAAGCTCAACCCAACCGATCTGATCTCGGCCGTGGACAAAGTCAAGGGAAGCTCGTGGTATTGTACCGCCGAAACCGAATAAATGCTGCAATGCCGTCACGATTGACCAGACAGGGAACCTCCTCCCGTCCTCCCCGATCACTGAGTTTTGAGGGGGGGGAAATAAGGAAGGAGCAACTTGGGAACCACAAGCATGGAAGCCCGAGCGGAAGGGAGTCTGGATCCTCCCAAAGCCCGATGGGTTCGGATCTTGCTTTATTGAAAATGACTCGATAGAATTCGAGGGTTGCACAGTTAAGGCGGGGTCAATCCGGCTTGGCGATGTCGTTGGAAGAAGCCAAGGGGAGCGTGTTCATCGTTCATCCCCCTGGATTCGCCCTTTCCCCGGATTCTGACCTCAACAGCATTTCCCATCGATCAGCGTCTCCGCCGTATCGTACTTGTCCGGCGTCGTCTTCCTCCCGGGATCTTCCGTCTCGATGAAGAGCGGAAACGCGGAATTTCCGGTCCATTCCGGAAGACCGATGTGACTGGTCCCGTATCTGCGCGGATCCCATCCTCTCCACCACAAAAACTTTACGAAGGAGTAAAGCAACATGGCGACCTACCAGAAAATCACTCCCCCCAAGAATGGTCAGAGAATCGAAATGAAAAACGGGAAGCTCCTCGTTCCCGACAATCCCATCATCCCCTTCATTGCGGGCGATGGCACCGGTCAGGACATCTGGAATGCCTCCGTGCGGGTATTTGATGCAGCGGTCGAGAAAGCCTACAAAGGCAAGAAGAAAGTTTCCTGGTTCGAAGTATTCGCCGGCGAAAGGGCCAATGAAGTCTACGGTCCGAATACCTGGTTGCCTGAGGATACCCTGAATGCCTATCGGGAATTCCTCGTTGCCATCAAGGGTCCCCTGACAACCCCGGTCGGCGGTGGAATCCGGAGCATCAACGTGACCCTCCGTCAGGAACTCGATCTCTATGCCTGCGTCCGGCCCGTTTCCTGGTTCGGCTCCCCCAGCCCGGTCAAGCACCCTGAGCTTGTCGACATGGTGATCTTCCGGGAGAACACGGAAGATATCTATGCGGGAATTGAGTGGGCCACAGGCGATCCCATCATTGCGGACCTCTTCAAGGTCTTCGAGAAAGCCAATGTCATGAAGAAGATCCGCTTTCCGAAAACGGCCAGCATCGGGATCAAGCCAGTCTCTGAAGAGGGAACCAAGAGGCTCGTCCGGTCAGCGATCAAGTACGCGCTCGAGAACGGCCGGAAAAGCGTGACCATTGTCCACAAGGGAAACATCATGAAGTTTACCGAAGGGTACTTCCGGAAATGGGGATACGAAGTGGCCAAGGAGGAGTTCGGGGACAAAACCGTCTCCTGGGACGACTGTGGCGGTAATCCACCCGCCGGGAAACTCCTGATCAAGGACGAAATCGCTGATGCCTTCCTTCAGAAGATTCTTCTTCGACCGGCTGAATTCGACGTCATCGCAACCTTGAACCTGAACGGCGACTACCTGTCCGACGCCCTGGCCGCACAGGTTGGAGGAATCGGAATTGCCCCAGGCGCCAACATCAATTACGAAACCGGTGCTGCCGGATTTGAAGCGACCCACGGAACAGCCCCCAAGTATGCCAATCTGGACAAGGTCAATCCCGGAGCCGTCATTCTTTCCGGTGAGATGATGTTCCGATACATGGGCTGGAAGGAAGTCGCAGACATGATCGTCAAGGGAATCCGTGGTGCCGTTAACGCCAAACGGGTGACTTACGACTTTGCCCGCCAGCTTGAGGGAGCCACTGAGCTCAAGTGTTCGGAGTTTGGGACGGAAATCATCAAACACATGTAATCGCCCCTGGTTTCGGCGTCGTAAGGGAGGGGAGCCCCTCCCTTACCGACCCGGGCCATTCGACTGCACTGTCCAAAGACCTTGTCCTGAAGATCGCACCTGTTTTTCTGTCTGAATGCTTGTCCCATGAAACCCGGTCTGAAAACTGAAATGGAAATCACTTTCCTCGCGTGATATAGGCATTCCATTGAACTGCCACCAGGCATTTTGCTCCAACTTGCCCTGGAGCAGGCTCTTTTGAGCAGGGCAGCACGCAACACAACCCGACCGATCCGGATTTCATTCAACAGGGTGACCATTCTGGGGCAAACCATGCTAGGATGAGCCAACATTGGATTCCCTGATTTGGCAACCCTTTTCCAGAAAGGAGTTTCCGTGGGATTTTCTTCCGGCACCGTCTTTCTCGTCGATGTGGACGACACCTTATTCGACAATGACCGCTTCGAATCCGACCTGAAGACTTTTCTTGAAGAACGCTTTGGGACAAAGGGACGGGATCGCTACATCGAAATTTTCGAGGAATTGAGGGCTGAGGTCGGATACGCCGATTTCCTGGGGGCCACCCAGCGATTCCGGATCGACCAGGAACAGTCCATGCAGACAATGTCTCTTGCGTTTTTTCTCCGGGACTACCCGTTTCACTCGAACCTTTACCCGAACGCATTTGAAGTCTTGAACCATCTTGATGCATTGGGAACGACCCTCATCCTCTCGGATGGAGATGCCTTCTTTCAGCCCCACAAGATTGACCGGAGCGGCATTCGCAATGCCGTCAAAGACCGGATCCGGATCTATGTCCACAAGGAAAAAATGCTGGCGCAGATTCAGGAAGAATTTCCCGCTTCCCACTACTGCATGATCGATGACAAGATCAGGATCCTCTCTTCCATGAAACAGGCATGGAAGGATCGACTGACAACGGTTTTTGTCCGTCAGGGACACTATGCCCGGAATTCCGCAATCACCGCGCGATACCCTGATCCCGACCTGGCCATCGATCAGATCGGGGATCTTCTCAGACAACAAAAATTCCCTTTTGGAAAAATCGACTTCACGACTTGAAGGAGGACCCATGGAGAAACAGACCGACGTCGACACGCTCACACAAAGGCCTTCCTGGCTTGCACTCAAGGAACACCACGCGCTTTTCCGTGAGAAGAACCTGCAGTCACTCTTCCAGGAAGATCCGAAGCGGGGAGAAAGACTGACCACATCAGCCGCTGGCCTCTTTCTCGACTATTCCAAGAACCGGATCACCGAAGAAACCCTTCGTCTGCTGACCGTCCTGGCCCGTGAGCAAGAACTTCCGGAGCAGATCGATCGAATGTTCAGGGGAGAAAAGATCAACACTACGGAACACAGGGCGGTCCTTCATATCGCGCTTCGCGCCGCACGAGAAGAGGTCATCGTGGTCGACGGGGAAAACGTGGTTCCCGGCGTCTATGCCGTCCTGGACAAAATGTCCTCGTTTGTCAGGAAAGTGCACGATGGTTCCTGGAAGGGACATACGGGAAAACCTGTCCGAAATGTCATCAACATCGGCATCGGTGGATCGGACCTCGGGCCAGTGATGGCGTTTGAGGCCCTGAGGCATTATTCCCGGAGGGAAATGACCTTTCGGTTCATTTCCAACATTGACGGAACCGACTTTACGGAAGCCACCCGGGATCTCGACCCGGCCGAAACGCTGTTCATCGTCTGCTCCAAGACGTTTACGACACTTGAGACGATGACCAACGCATCGACCGCACGCGCATGGCTCAAAGCATCGCTGGGCTCCGACGCCGCCATCGCCCGCCACTTCGTTGCCGTTTCGACCAATCAGGAAGAGGTTCAGCGGTTCGGGATCAACCCGGAGAACATGTTCGGATTCTGGGACTGGGTGGGCGGACGATACTCCATGGATTCCTCGATCGGACTCTCGACAATGCTCGCCATAGGGCCCGAGCGATTTCTGGAGATGCTTTCGGGGTTCCGGAAGATGGATCATCATTTCCGGTCTGCGCCACTTGAACAAAATCTCCCCGTCATTCTGGGACTTCTCAGTTTCTGGGAAAACAGTTTTTTTGGCTGCGGCACGCGTGGGATCTTTCCTTACGACCAGTACCTCAAACGGTTTCCCGCCTATCTCCAGCAATTGACCATGGAGAGCAACGGCAAACATGTCACGAAATCGGGAACCAGGGTCAATTACGATACCGGCCCCATCTTCTGGGGAGAGCCCGGCACGAACGGACAGCATTCTTTTTACCAACTCATTCACCAGGGCACCCGGATCATTCCTTCCGACCTGATCGGATTTCTTCACTCCCTGAACCCGACAGGCCCCCACCACACGATTCTGGTGGCCAACCTGTTTGCCCAGTCGGAAGCCCTCGCCTTCGGCAGGACAGCGGAACAGCTGAGACAGGAAGGGGTCCCGGAAAGCCAGATTCCCCATCGGGTCTGCGAGGGGAATCGGCCGACAAACGTGATCCTGGCCGACCGACTCACCCCGGAAACGCTTGGAACTCTCATTGCCCTCTATGAGCACAGCGTTTTCACACAGGGGACACTCTGGGGCATCGACTCCTTCGACCAGTGGGGGGTAGAGCTGGGAAAAATCCTGGCTAAACGGATCATCTCAGAGCTAGAAGCTCCGAAGGATCCGGACCTGTCCCACGATTCCTCCACCAATGCGCTCATCCGGCGTTTCCGGAATGCACGGAAACAGGACTGATTGTCCTGGTTCAACAGAACCATCTCCGCCCGCAATGACCATCACCCCGGATGAATCCACCACGTGGTCCGAAGTGCTCTCTTGACCGCGAGGGGTTCTCCGGGTAGGATGAGGTGAACAAACGTTCACTTTGTCAAAAAAAGGAACTGGGATTTGGCCTCTTCGAGAAAACCGGATCCGAAAAAACCGATCTCCCCTTCCCCCACAAGCCCACTGACGCCCCGTCAGCAAGAGGCGCTGAACATGATCATGCGCCAACTGGAAGAGTCCGGGTATCCTCCGACAATCCGGGAGATCGCCCGCCACATGGGGATCCGGGGAATCAGCGCGGTCAAAAAACACCTCGATGCGCTCGTGGAGAAAGGGTACCTCCTCCGCCAGAAGGGGGCACGGGCCCTGACGACAGACTCTTTCCTCCCCAGGTCTGTTCCCGTTCCCGTATTGGGGCAGGTCGTCGCAGGCATCCCCCTGCTTGCGGAAGAGAACCGTCTTGGGACCTTCTTCCTCGATCCGGACTGGGTTCGCAATGGACCGTCATTCCTCCTGAGGGTCAAGGGAGACAGCATGAGGATGGCAGCGATTCTGGACGGAGATTATGTTCTTGTCCGCGCACAGACGAGCGCCAACCCAGGAGAAATCGTTGTGGCCTTTCTGGATGGAGAGGCAACGGTCAAGCGGCTGGTCCTGGACAATGGGCGGCTTTACCTGTCCCCTGAAAACCCGGAGTTCGAACCCATTCCCGTTCCGGACAATGAGCTTTTTCGAATTGCCGGAACCGTCGTGGGAGTCTTCCGACTCCTCGGAGGAGTCCTGGCATGATCGCTCCGGATGATCTCCCTCCAACGACATCTGGAGCTTCCGAATGGCTCCGGGAATTTTTGGCCGGAACGAATGGCCGGCTCATGGCACTGAAAGGACCCAACGCCTCCGGGATACTGCATGAGATCGCCGCATGCTCTCTTCTGGATCCGGAGCCGACCCTTTTCATCTGTGGGGACAACCGCCTTGATCCCTCGACACTGATCCGGAAGGCCCGGGAGAACGGGATCCATCCCTCCATCCTCCTTGCCCGTCTCCATCTTTCGCGGACCTTTACAATCCATCAGTTTTCAGCCGTCATCACCAGGAACCTCAAAAAATCTCTGGATCGCTATGGAAGCCGGGTGGTTCTTGTTTCGGGGGCCATTCCGCTCTTTTGTGACAACGCTGTCCCCGAACGGGAATCCCTCGGGATTTTGGAGGAATCCCTCCTCCACCTGAAATCACTGGCAAACCGGGGAACCCTGATTCTCCTTTCGCTTGAAGCTCCCGGCCCCTCCCCTGACAAGCGTTGCCAGAAACTTCTCTCCCAGATTCTGGGACGTGCGGACTGGATCTGGGAACACACCGCCCCCCAGGACGCCTGGGTCCTCCGAACCCCCCGGGAGTCCTCCCCGAATCCGGGGGAAACGAATAAACCGCTTTCGCAACACCCCCTCAGCAGATAAGGAGACAGGGCAAAATGGGACGGACGCTTGCCACATTCAGCATGAACGTGGATCAGACATGTCTTCAATGGTCAAAGTTCAAAAGGGCCCTGCGGCGCGAAGACCAGGAGATTTTTGAAACACTCTTTTCGAATGCCCGGTTTCACGCCCAGGCGGGAGCCTATCTCTCCCCGATCGACCCTTTCCCTGTCATGCTTCTCTGCATGCTCCTGGAAGAACGCAAAGCCCGGATCACCCTGGAGAAACGCATCCGTGACCTCGAAGACTCCCTTTCTCAGTGAAGGAGAGGGATGGCTCCTGGATGCCTATCCCACACCTGACGGCATGTTGCTCTGGATGGCGACACAAGGGGGAGAAAGGATCCCCCTTCGCGACCCCTTTCACCCCTGCCTTTATCTCAATGGAACCGGATCTGATCTCAAGAGGGCGCTCGCATTGCTCGAACGACTCCGCACCCCCTTCTCCACAAGACAGACCGAAAAGATCGATCTGTTCGTCGGAAACTCCATCCCCGTCCTTGAGGTCTCAGTCCATTCTCCGACGGAGTTTCCCCGGGTGGCGTCCCAGCTGACCCGTCTCGGGGGATCGCTCTCCTTCTATAACTGTGACCTTGCCCTGCCCCAACTGTACTTTTACGAAAGGGACCTCTTTCCCCTGGCATTCTGTAGCTTTTCCGCTGGATCTGACGGGACGGTCCTCAAGATCCGGGCGCTCGACTCCCTGTGGGATACCCATTACCCCCTCCCGCCCCTGAGACATCTTGGGCTGAAACTTGAAGGCATTTCAGGAAATCCCGCCCATGGCCCCCGGGGCCGGATCGAAATCGAGGTTGAAGGAGAAACCCGGGTTCTGGAGGGAGAGAATCCCGGAATCCTTCTGGAAACACTGAATCATTATCTCCAGAAAGAAGACCCTGACCTGATCCTCACAGACTGGGGCGACTCGCAGATTTTTCCGGAGCTGACCCGGCTTTCCGAAAGGCTCAGGGTCCCACTTTCCCTGAACCGGGATCCCCGAAGCGCTCTCCGGGGGAAAAAAGACCGCTCCTACTTCTCTTATGGGCAGACAATCTTCCGTTCTGGCTCCTGGATCCTCGCAGGTCGTTGGCATCTGGATCGGAAAAATTCGTTCATCCTTGCGGAAGCGGGACTGGAAGGCCTGTTCGAACAGTCACGGGTGACCAGGATCCCGATCCAGTCCCTTTCCCGAAGTTCAACCGGAACCGGAATCACTTCAATGCAAATGGATCGGGCCTATCGGGACGGAATTCTGATCCCGTGGCGCAAAAGCGAGCCAGAATCCTTCAAAACAGGACTGGAGCTTCTTTCGACCGACAAGGGGGGGCTTGTTTTCCTTCCTCCGTCCGGACTCCACGAATCCGTCGCCGAACTCGATTTTGCCTCGATGTACCCGGCCATCATGACAACCTACAACATCTCTCCTGAAACGATCGGATGCACTTGCTGCCCGGAGAATCTGGCACCGGAAACGAGACATACGATCTGCACCCGAAGGAAAGGGCTGATTCCCGCGGTTCTCGAACCCCTCCTCGCCAAACGCAAACGCTACAAGGACGCCCTGAATGCCTCCGGAGATCCATCTTTGCGAAAACAATACGAACAGCGGCAGAAAGCCCTCAAGTGGCTCCTCGTCGTCTCATTCGGCTATCTGGGGTACAAGAACGCCCGGTTCGGACGGATTGAAGCCCATGAATGCGTCACGGCATACAGCCGGGAAAAGCTCCTCCAGGCCAAAGAGATTGCCGAAGCGAGCGGGTACCGGCTGCTCCACGGAATCGTCGATTCGATCTGGATCCAGAAACACGGGATCACGGAAGGGGGCTGTCTGTCTCTGGCAAAAGAAATTTCCGATGCGACGAAGCTTCCCATCAATCTGGAAGGGATCTATCGATGGATCGACTTCTTCCCCTCCCGCTCCCGTCCGGGTCTGGCTGTTCCAAACCGCTTTTTCGGTGTCTACCAGTCAGGAGAGACCAAGGTGCGGGGACTGGAGGTCCGACGGTCCGACTCCCCGCCATTTGTCCAGAACACCCAGAAATCCATCATGAATCTTCTGGCCCGTGCACGGGATATCCAAGAATACAAGGCACTCCTTCCGGAAGCCAAGGCCTTGCTCGGAGACGCGCTCCGGCAGGTCAGGGAAGGTCGGGTCCCCATTCGGGAACTGGTGATCCGCCGAAAGATTGCCCGGGAACCCGACCAGCACCAACGGGCGACGCTCCAGGCCGTCGTGGCCCAGGAACTGTCTGCACGGGGGATCAGGATCCATCCCGGAGAGTCGATCCAGTACATCATCACCAATGCCAAGGACAAGGACCCCGCTTCCAGGGCAAGGTCCTATGCCACTTTTTCTCCGGACCACACCTACGACAGGGAGCAATACGCCAGACTTCTGATCCGGGCGGTAGAACCGTTCTTTTCTTCTTGTGACACGATGCGCAAGGAGTTGTTTCCCGATGGTTCCTGACATGATTCTCACATCGGGACACAAGGATTCCCATGGATCCTGAACTCTTCCGGGACTCAAATGGCTTGACCCGGAGAGTTTACGGTGATAGAAGGATCCGCAACAGAGACTCGGACACCCCGAACACCCCAAACGATTCTGGAGAACAGCGATGCTTCCTGCCCACAACCGTCTGGGACAGCCCGTCGGCTTTCCCGTTCATGACTGGAGACCTCCCGATTCCCCGGCGCGCGCGCCACTTTCCGGCCGATACTGCCGGATCGAACCCCTCGACACCGGACTCCATGCCGAATCCCTTTTTGCGGCCAATGCGCTGGATGCGGAAGGGCGTCTGTGGACTTATCTTCCCTACGGGCCATTCGAAAACATGGAAAGCTACCGCCTGTGGTCAGATCAAGCTTCCAGACAGAGCGATCCGCTCTATTTTGCCATCGTCGACCAAGCGTCCGAAAAAGCGGTCGGCGTTGCGGCATTCCTGAGAATCGATCCAAAGAACGGATCGATTGAAGTGGGGGGGATTTGCTATTCTCCCCTTTTACAACGGACCACTGCCGGGACGGAAGCCATGTTCCTGATGATGGAACACGCCTTTTTGCTCGGATTTCGGCGGTACGAATGGAAATGCGATGCGCTCAATGCCGCATCGCGCGCTTCGGCAGAACGGCTTGGATTTCAATTCGAGGGGATTTTCCGTCAAGCTACGGTCGTCAAAGGCCGCAATCGGGACACGGCATGGCATTCAATCCTCGACCACGAGTGGCCTGAAGTGCGGGAAAGATTCCTCGAATGGCTCGACCCCTTGAACTTCGACAGCAGTGGACAGCAAAGGACACGACTCAATCCGCGGCAAAGGCTCACTCCCGACTGATTTCTTCCGAGACTTTGGGAAAATGCCCGGATCAATGATAGGGACACAGGTTCGACCCACGCTGGAACACTTTTCGAGGAAAGGACCAGATGAGCAAAATGAACAACCCGGATCCCGTCAAAGAGATCCTGCAATTCAATCAGACCCTTGATCCCCGCCGCCTGAAACTCAAGTTTGCCGCCATGAGAAACGCCGAATTCGCCTTCCTCCGGGGGACCTGTCATCTCTTCTACCAGAATCTCCCTGGGGGCCCTGTCCTTGACCGGGGCCCCCTCTCATGGATCAGTGGCGATCTTCATTTCGAGAATTTCGGAAGCTACAAGGGCGACAACCGCCTTACCTACTTCGACCTCAACGACTTTGACGAAGCCTGCCTGGCACCCTGCACATGGGAACTCCTCCGGTTCCTTTCCAGTTTGATCACCGGGATCGGCTCCCTTGGACTCGACAGGCAGGCGGGACAGGCCCTGTGCCAACGGTTCCTCGATGCTTACCGGGAACAACTCGGCGAAGGAAAACCGCGATGGATTGAACGACCTCTCGCGACCGGACTGATCAAGGATCTGCTCAATTCCCTCAAACACCAGAAACGGAGTCGTTTTCTCGACTCCCGCACCCAAAGGAATGCCGGGAAAAGAACCCTTACCATCGACGGGAAAAAAGCGCTCGAGACCCCTGCTCACGAGGAAGAAGAGGTCCGGTCGTTCCTCAATCATTTTGCCAGGGAACAAAAGAATCAAAATTTTTATCAGGTTCTTCACATCGCGGATCGCATCTCCGGTCTGGGGAGCCTGGGAATCAAGCGTTATGTCGTATTGGTCGAGGGACGTGGCTCCCCGGACGGGAATTTTCTGCTCGACATCAAAGAAGCGCGATTTCCCAACCCGCCTCTTTTTCTGTCCACACCCCAACCGGTCTGGAAAGACGATGCCGATCGCATCGTCACATTGCAACGACAGCTTCAGGCCATCCCTCCTGCCCTATTGACTCCCGTCCGGATCGGGGGGAGGCCGTTCGTGCTCAAAGAGCTTCAACCGAGCGAACACCGGGTCAATCTTCTTTTGGGAAAAGGAAAGCCCAGACGCCTTGAGAAGGTCGTCACGGCCATGGGAGAACTCGTCGCCTGGAGCCAACTCCGTTCTGCCGGCTGGAGGGGTGCTTCAGGCCGGGAACAGTTGATCGATTTCGGAAGGGACGGACTCTGGACACAGGAACTCCTGGAATTGGCCCAACAACGAAGCGGTCTCATGAGAAAAATCTGGAGGCAATACTGCATGGCCTATGACGCTGGCATCTTTGACCAAAACACCCCTTGATCCCCCCAAGGATTTCTCTGGACAACAGGGTTATGTTTGACGAATGTCCCAAAATGCAGACGTATTTGGCCAAAACCCGGCGCACGTCCACTGTTCAAGATCCTGATGTGAGAAAAAAGACCCATAAATGACCATTGCTCGAAAATGCAAGTGTGTCGTGTCCGATGGAGCTTCCGGGAAAAAATCAGAAAGCTTGCTGAGGATCGGCTCAAGCCTTCCGCAATGGGAACCAAAGGCATGAAGGAAGGGGGCAAATGGAAAAAGGGACCCCATTGTGGCGCATTTTGTTTCCGGATAAAACAAAAATCCTGCCCCATCTTCAATCTCTCTTGGCCTCTGCTCAGAGAACAGGGACACATCTCCCTTACCCAATCACTCCTGCTTTCGAAGCCACTTTTCCATGGATTGCGAGTCCGAAACAATCATTCTTGCGTCAACCGCCCCAGAACGGGTCGGCACCACTCCCAGAAGATTCATTCATCTGTTGCCTGCATACTGTCTGACTCAGGAGATCCCGTGCACAACCAAAAACCTCTGGGGCCACATCTATGGACAAAATTCTTGGCTGTCCAAGAAAACAAGCGTAAAATGATTAAACTTTAAAACAGTCAACAATCTGTCCAAGCGGCATGTTATGCCTGTTTTGAACCCAGCCCCTCACACCGCCCCTTATCCACGCATCCGGACCGGCTTAACGAAGAGACTGCCCAAGGGAGGATAGATGGCCACCGATACCCCCCTCCGAACAAGACCACAGAAAGAGTTCTGGAATTCCGGGCTCTGGCTGGCTCCGGTGCTCGTGATTGCGATGGCATCCTACTTTCTGGCCACGATTGACAGCATCCACCTGCAAAAGCAGATCGCCAACACCATCGCCTTTTCCAATGCGCTCGTCTCCCTTCAGAAAACCAACGACACCCTGATTCTCGATACGCTTCTGCCGGACAATGACACTCCAATCTTTCGGACTTCCTATCGGACAGGACTTTTCATTCAGGGAGAAACCGTGCTGGATGTCATGGAATCCTACCGCTCCCTATTGCCTCCCCATCAGAAAATGGTGCTTTCCGAGACTGGAATCAATTTCAACCATCTCGAGAAGGAGCTTGCTTCCGGGAACTCCTTCAAAGGGCTCCTGAAGACAGAAAATCATTTGAGGATCAGGTGCACCGAACTTTCCGGGTGGACTGCCAATCATCGCCACACCCTTTTACACCGCCTCCGCCGTCTGGACCTCCTTGAAGGGGTTCTGGCCCTGGTCATCCTGCTCACCCTGATCGGGGCCGCATTCATGCTGGTCCAAAAGCGATTCCTCTTCCGAAAAACATCGCGCCAGAACCTTTTTTATCAGGCCCTCTCACGCATCGACCGCCTGATTCTCGACCTTCCCGATCTCGGGGAACTCCTCCCCGAAACCTGCCGGATCGTGGTCGAGGAGGGAGGGGTCTGGCTCGCCCGATTCGTCCAGTTAGAGGTTGCCTCGGGAGAAGCTCTACTATTGGCTCATTTTGGAAAGGCTCCCGAGGGAATCTATCAATTGGGACTCTCAAGCGACCCATCCATCTCCAAAGGAAGGGCTCTTTGGGGAGAAACGGTGCGATCCAAGGCTCCTGTGATCTGGAACAACATTCTGGACCATCTGGAAGAGGGCCCTGTCCGAGATCTCTACCAACGGTACGGGATCCGTTCCGGAGCGGGGTTTCCAGTTTTCAGGAAGGGTTCATTCTTTGGCGGCTTTCTATTCCATTCGGACGAACCGGACTTTTTCGACCCTGAAATCGTAAATCTGATTGAGCGCCTGATCGAAAACATTTCGTTTGCGATCGACAACCGGGACCGGGAAGATGAGCGGAAGGCCAAGGAACAAGAGATCACCCGTCTTTCCCTGTTTGACTCCCTGACCGACCTTCCGAACAGAAGGCTTTTCCAGGACAGGACCCATCAAGCCATGGAGCGTCACCTACGGACACGGGAGCGATTCGGAGTGGGGATCCTGGATCTCGATGGGTTCAAACAGGTGAATGATCGACTGGGCCACCAAGCCGGAGACAGACTTCTGATCGAAGTGGCACACCGTCTTCAGGGGGCCCTTCGGGGAATGGATACACTGGCCCGTCTGGGCGGTGACGAATTCGGGATCATTTTTTCGGCCCTCATGAAAGGAAAGGAATCCACCCTTTTCGACAGAATCATCGGTTCGCTCGCCCTGCCCTTCGAACTGGGAAATGAGAAAGTCACGATTGGAGCCAGCCTTGGCATTACAACCATTCCACCTGACCAAGGAGATGAAACGGATCTGCTCAAGCATGCAGACATTGCCATGTATCAGGTCAAGGATCATGGCAAAAACGGTTGGGAACTTTTTCGCCCCGCGATGACCGAAGCACTGGAAAACACCCACCGCCTCAAGAAAGAACTCGAACAATCCTTTCAGGAAGGAAGGTTCGTTCTCCATTACCAGCCCCAGGTCGACATGGGATCGGGGCACCTGGTGGGAGTGGAAGCCCTGATGCGTTGGAACCATCCCAAAAAGGGACTGCTGGACTCCAAACAGTTCATCAGCGTACTGGAAGGTAGCGAAATTGTCCTTGATGTCGAGAAATGGGTTTTGGACAAGGTGCTTTCCCAGATCTCCACCTGGACAGAACACTCGATTTGTCCCAAGGTCAGGGTGAATATTGGAGCGCGCCATTTGTTGTCCGGTCACCTGATCGACAATCTCCGGAACGCTTTTTCAAGACATCCCGGGGTCTCCCCCCACTCCCTGGAACTCGATGCCACGGATGCGCGCTTGTTCCAGGATCTCCAAAAAGTGCAGGCGATATTCGATGGATGCCGCCAGCTTGGAGTGTCCATGAGCATCGGAAATGTCGGAACAGAGGACGGGGCCCTTTCCTACATTCAGACACTCGGGGTCGACCGGTTGACCATCGGTCGGCAATTGATCCGGAGCCTCGACAAAAACCCCAAAACAATGGCCATCGTTGCGAGCCTTGTGACAGCCGCCCAACTCTTCTTCATCGAGGTGATCGGGGAAGGAATCGAGACGGAAGAGGAAGGGAACCTCCTGCTCAAATGGGGGTGCCGGATCGGACAGGGATTGGCCATTGCCCCTCCCATGGCTCCGGAAAAGATTGGAAAGTGGCTTGAAGAATACCGGCCTTTTGCAACCTGGTCCCGATGGAACCAGGTTCCCTGGACTCCCAGGGATTACTCCCTGCTCATGGCACGGGAAGCTGTTCTGGCTTTCTACGAGACCTTTCAGGAAGGAATCGACAGACCCGGAGAAACCCGGGTCGAATGGACAGATTCCCGCATGTGCCTTCTCGGAAAATGGATCGACGGAGAAGGACGGATCCGCTTTGGTGACCGCCCGGAATTCAATGGATACCGGGAGACCCATGAACATTTTCATGCCCTGATTCGCAAGGCGATCGCGGCCCGGGACTCAGGGGATCAACAAGCGCTCCTCTCCCTGAAACAGTCGATCAAGGAAATCAGCCTGGATCTGTCCCAAAAGCTTGACCGGTTCCAGGCCGAAAGCCATTCCTGAGATCGGTTTCTGGCAACTCGCCATCCTGGCCGCCACGATTTCTCACGACGACTCCCAAAAGTCAGCCCATTCGCTTCCTCTCCCGGCTGACAGCTCCCTTGATCGCAGCAGATTGCTCCCTCCCTTTTATATCTTGAGACTACAAGCAAAGAGCCTATAAACGGAGCCATTCGGATCATTGAACCAGGCCCCTGAAGCCCGTCTCCCTCCACCCCTCAATTGTTCCAGTGAAAGAATGGGTAGGACTCCCCATTTCCGCCCTCATTGGGAAAAGCAATGATTTCTTATGGTTCCGCTAATATTTATTTATTCGACTCCTGGAGTCCTTCGACGGATAATGGGTTCACGGAAACGCGATTGGAATCGGTATGGGCAGAAAGTATGGCATGTCCAATCAAGGCAGACCGCCAGTCATGAGGAGAGCGTTCAGTGAGATCAATCATTCTGGCTGTTTTGTTTCTTCCTGTCCTCTTCTTCTGGGAGGGGGAAAAAGCCATGGCGGACGATCTAGTCGCCTGGGGAAAACATATTGCCGAAGCGGGAAATGGTAAACCCGGAAATACCGCCTGCATGGAATGCCATCGGCTGACGGGTGGAGGAATGCCCTCCATCGGAGGCCCCAGGATCGCAGGGCAGACCATGGAATATATTTCGAGGGAGATCCGGGAGGTCCAGCAGGGAAAGCGGTATGGACCCGTCATGGCGGGAGTCGTCCAGAACCTTTCAAAGCGGGACATACAGGCCGTTGCCACATACTATTCCCAACTTTCTCCCCCTAAAGTCAGTGATATTCACACCCCGTCTCCCAAGCTGGTATCCCTTGGAAAACAGATTGCGCACCGGGGGTTGTGGAAAAAAAATATTCCAGCCTGTATCCAGTGCCACGGACAAAATGGCTATGGAGTCCCCCCCCTTTTTCCCTACATCGCCGGACAGAATCGCACTTACCTGTTGCAGCAGCTTCTTTCTTACGCGTTTCTGAAGCGCAAGGACGACCCGCAAGGCCTGATGAGGGGAATCGCCAAGCGTCTGAGTACCGAGGAGAGAAAAGCTGTCGCGGAATACTTCTCCAGCCTTTCACCTCCCCGGTAACCGCTTCAAGTTGCCCTGTATGGAGAACCCATCAAGGAGGAAATCCATGATTCAACGAACGCTCTTCCAAAAAGGCCTTCTTTTGATCCTTGCCCTGGGGCTATTGACTTCGGGATCCATCGCTTCGGCTGAGTCCCCGGAAGGAACCTCCCGGTTTTTTTCCCCTCCCCCGGAAGACTCCATCCCCAGTGGTCCCTTCGGCGATCTGGTCCGGAAAGGGGAGCGGATTTTCACCCAAACAAGAAAATATGCCCATCCATATGTCGGGAATGATCTGACCTGCGAGAGCTGCCACCTGAACCGCGGCAGAAAAGCCTACTCGGCACCACTTTGGGGTGCCTATGTCCTCTATCCCCGTTATCGTAAAAAGAACCACCGGGTCAATACCCTTGAAGACCGGATCCGGGGATGCTTTCGCTTTTCCATGAACGGAATGCCCCCACCCTCCGACAGCGAAACAATCAAAGCGCTCGTCGCCTACAGTTTCTGGATGTCTCGCGGAGCCCCGGTCGGTGAAAAGCTGACGGGAAGAGGGATGATCAATCTGGAATCGCCGAAACGAACCCCTGACCCCTTCTCGGGAAAGAAGGTCTACGCTGCCCGTTGCGCCCTCTGCCACGGCTTGCACGGTCAAGGGAGGAAATCCCATGGTGAGACGGCTTTTCCTCCGGTCTGGGGGGCCCGGTCCTTCAATCAAGGGGCCGGACTTTTCAAAGTCTCCAAACTGGCGGGATTCATCAAGATGAATATGCCCTTGTCCAAGGGAGATTCCCTGACCGACCAGGAAGCATGGGATGTGGCCGCCTATATCGACAGCCAGCCACGACCGAAGAAGCCATGAAGGCTTTCGCTTCAATAATGGACGATCCTGTCCATCCGGAACCAGGGCTGATTTTGACTTAACCATCAGGAGAGCGTCCCCGTTCTCAATGATCGTTCACACCGGGGGCGCCAACTCCGAGTCATACTTTCCTGTGAAAATAAGGGAGCGACCCTCCTGACAGACTGTCGGGTTTTGTCGAAGGTCGATTGGGCTCCCATCTCTCGGATGAACTGCACCCCCGTTTAAAGCATCAACAATCTTTCCGAAAAGATTTCACCGGCTCCCTTCATCTTGACCTCCTAACCTGATTTCCGGGCGAACCAGATGCAATAACAAACAGGGTCTTCGTTTGACAGCAAGCCTGGCCACAAAGAGGTCGCCATGTCATTGGCCCTTCAAATGGGCTTGGATCAATCAGGTTGCAATTGGAAGGAATAGACCCGGTGATTGACATCACGGCCTCGGAGAACATTATGGGACAGGTAAACTTCCAAAGAATGCATCGAAATGGACCAGTTTATATCTCTTTGACAATCCCCCATTCAGGGGGCAGAGTTACAAATGAAGATAATTATCTTTTATACACTTTTCCGAAGACCCTCCATTCAATGGAAAGATGACCGAAAGTTCCGGACCGCATATACGCCTTTTGAGCAAAGGGCCCAAACCTCATGCGAATAAAAAGGGTTTTGATTGATTTCTTCTCGCTGGTCAGTCTGTGTATGTGGACGGCCTCTTGCACCTTACCCACAGCGACACAAAAGCACCCCTCCCAAAAGCCCCTAGCTCAAGTCGAAACCGGTCGTTACCTGGTCAAAGCAGGTGATTGCGTTTCCTGTCATACGCTCAAGGGAGGAAAACCGTTTGCCGGAGGGGTGGCGTTGAACACGCCTTTCGGCGTTATCTATTCTCCGAACATCACTCCGGACAAAACCACCGGAATCGGCAAATGGTCAGGGGATGATTTCTACAATGCCATGCATCTGGGCAAGGATAACAAGGGAAAACACCTGTATCCAATCTTCCCATACCCGTGGTTTACAAAAGTGAGCCGCTCTGACTCCAACGCAATCAAGGCATACCTTGATACCCTGACTCCGGTCCATCAGCAAAATAAACCCAACAAGCTTAAGTGGCCCTTAACTTGGCGCATCTCTGTGGCCGCATGGAACTTGCTTTATTTTACTCCAGGAAACTTCAAACCCGATCCAAAACATTCGCTCCAATGGAATCGGGGCGCCTATCTTGTTAAAGGCTTTGGGCATTGCGGCGAATGTCATACACCAAAAAATATGCTAGGTGCCACAAGAAAAGGAAACAAACGGTTTACGGGGGGGGCAGTG
Source organism: Nitrospirota bacterium (assembly GCA_021785195.1). Taxonomy (GTDB): domain Bacteria; phylum Nitrospirota; class Leptospirillia; order Leptospirillales; family Leptospirillaceae; genus JAJYGC01. The sequence continues at coordinate 227,493 of JAJYGC010000009.1, read as the reverse complement.
GGAAACTACTGGTTCGCCCCCAGCTTGTCGGACAATCTTCGGTTAGGAATTGGGAATTGGTCGGTGCCTGAAATTGTCCGGTATCTGAAAACCGGTTCGAACGACAAATCCGATCTGGCTGGTCCAATGACTGAAGTGGTGATGAACTCAACACGCTATCTTAGCAATCCAGATCTGAACGCCATCGCAGTTTATCTGAAGAATATGCCCCAAAAACAACTTGTAACCGTGACGAAGACCAGCAAACCAGATCTTACGACCCTCCATCGAGGTCATTCCCTCTATATGTTCAATTGTGCGGGGTGCCACATGGATAACGGAGCCGGGGTACCGCATTTTTTTCCACCCCTCAGGGGAAGTTCGGCGGTCCAGACGAAGGACCCTGAAACAGTAATCCACGTGGTACTTATGGGTGCCAGTTTGCCCCCCCCAATGTCCACACCCGCAGGGATCGCAATGCCCTCATTCGCACAAAAGTTGAACAACCGCCAAATCACCGATGTCGTGAACTATATTCGCAATGCCTGGGGAAACCGGGCACCGTTGGTACGGACTGAGACTGTTTCCGCCATACGCAAGAGCTTAAAATAAGTAGTGCGTCACTTTGTGAACACCCATAAACAGGCCCCCACAAGAGTCAGGGATTGGCAAGGTTATTTTCGTGGAAGACAGAGATGTCCTCTGGTCGGGAACTTTTCCATCCATAGTTTTCCTGACCAAACAAAATCCCATGGAACGTTTCTTGACTTGATCAGTGGACCCAAACGGACGGCCAGAATTTGTTACCAATGGGTCCATTCCGCTGGGGCAGACGATCTAATATTTGCTTAGGGGATAAGTGTGTTCATTCTTGGAATACTCTATCGGTGAAGCAAAGTTTTTGAGGTATCTTGTGAGGTTGGTTAAGCGGTTGCGAAAATTGGAGCGGGATACGGGATTCGAACCCGCGACTTTCAGCTTGGGAAGCTGACACTCTACCACTGAGTTAATCCCGCGCTCCTTTAGGTGAGCAAAATAGTACCATACGAAGGAATCACAGGACAAGGTCCTGAACCTTCTGGGAGGTTCAGGAATAAACAGTCCGAGGATTCTTTATGGAGCCGCCGCCGACAAATCCGATCAACTCCAGTTGGTCACCGTCGTGAAGGACAATATCTGCCCATCTCTCCTTGGGAATGATCTCCATGTTCAATTCTGCCACAAGATGACGGTCTGAAAATCCGAGAGACTCCACTGCCCCCAAGATTGTCACAATGCCGGGAAACTCTGTCTTTTGCCCGTTCAGGCTGATATGGGTATTCAAGATTCACTCCGGTGAAAGCTGGTGGGGTTGGGCAACAACAAACTTTCCAGGCACGATTTCCTGATTTTCATGTTATAATGCAACGACATATTGGGGTGCCCTGCTGCGGCACTTCACGGATGATAACGCTCCGGTTTTCCCGAATACGGAAACAGACCCGACGATGATCGCAAGCCCGATTGCACGCTCATTTTTCATTGCCCACTGGGTCTTGGTAACGGGACTCGCCTACGTGAGCGCAGATATTGCTACTGAATCCATCAGGACCCGCATTGAGACTGCAGAACCATCCTTCCACACCGGTACCAATTTGATTCGTCCACCGGCGGGACTTCCTTCAGAGAATGACCTGAGGCTGATTGTCGCCCGGAATCCCTTCAGCCCCGACCAGAGGGGACAGGCCGGACTTGCCGAGGTATTCGACCTTGATTCGGAACAGTCTTCCTTGGCCCGGAACGGAAACTCGGACGTCGTTGCCGTCGGCAACTGGAATGACCAGAAAAAACTTCCCGTTCTCAAGCCCTCTGTCCTGAAACTTCGGCTGGTCGGGACCCTTGTCGCTTCCGGAACAATGGGCGGAGCCGTCATCCAGAGCATCGGCAAGGAAGACCAGAAATTCTATCATATCAACGAGGAGATCGTCCCGGGAAGAATCGCTTTGATGTCCGTCCGGAAAGATTATGTCATTCTCCGGGTCGGGCAGAGCTTTGGCATTCTGAAAGCCCATTACGATGTGGGAGACGATGCGGGACAGGAGCTTTCCGATCGTCCTGGGAATACTTCCTTGCATGGCATCCAGAAGATCGATGACCATCATTGGCTGATAGAATCCCGGGCCATTCAATTCGCCATGCAAAACATGAACACCCTCATGATGCAGGCCCGTGCCGTCCCCAACATGAATGCCGGACGCATGGATGGGTTCAGGCTCGTGGCCATCCAGCCAGGGAGTCTCTACCAGGAAGTGGGACTGGCCCCGGGAGACGTGATCCGCTCCATCAATGGAATGAACATGAGCGATCCGCAGAATTTCGTCAAGGCCCTGACGACTCTGGGATCCGCGACCCAGGTCCAGATCAACCTTGTGAGAGATGGCTCACCACAGACATTCGATTATCAAATCCAGTGAGGAATCCCTGAGCCCATGCCTAGTCTGGTGACAAACCGATTTACCCTCAGGGGGCCATTGGCGCTTGGTTCCAGATTATTCCTGGTGATTCTCCTGATCACTTCGGACATCCTTCCCTCCTGGTCCGCGTCACAGACTCCCCTTCCAATCCCCCTTTCTGCCTCGTTGCCCCCCCAGAAAGTCTTCCTGAACTTTCGCAATGTGGACATCTCGGTGATGGTCAAATTCATGAGCGATCTCCTGAACAAGAATATCGTCATGGATGAACGGGTCAAGGGAAAGGTCACCATCCTCTCTCCCCGAAAGGTCAGCATTCCGAGGGCTCTGCGCATCTTTGAGCAGGCACTCAGGATGAAAGGATTCGAGGCGGTTGAAAAAAAGGGCATGATCTTCATTGTTCCCGCAACGCAGGCCCCCCAGGCCAGAGAGCTCTTTCTCTACACCCTCGAGAATACGAGTGCCAAATCCATTGCGAAAACGGTCAACAGCATCCTTTCCAAGGGATTTACCCCCCTGCCGTTGGGAGCCCTCAGACAGGGTGGGATGGAAGGGCCCGTCCAGATCGTTCCGGACAAGTCCTCCAACAGCCTCCTGGTATCGGCCACCACCAACGACTATGAAAAGATCAAGCCCCTGCTCAGGGAACTGGACCGCCAACCTGGCGAGGTTTACGTCAAGGCTTCCCTGATCGAGATCGCCACGGACAAACTGAACAACATCCAGGTCAACCTTCTTGGAGCCCTTACCACGGGGGCAAACGGGAGCGGAGTGATCGGAGGAACGAACTACGGGATGGTGGGCGGAGTCGTTTCCGGCGCCACGGGGGCCAATGGGGTGACCTCCACGACCGGGACCGCGACGGCGACAGGTGCCGCCGGGGCAGCCACTTACCTGACCGGATTGACCGGACTCATTGCAGGGGTCCTGACAGGAGGTTCCTTTACATATGGGGGGGTCAACTATCCCAGCATCGGGTCTCTCTTGAACGCCCTTCAAACCGATTCGGATGTCCGGACCCTTTCAACACCGGAGATTCTGGCCACAGATTCCCAGAAGGCCAAGATCACTGTGGGTGAGGATGTTCCTTTCATTACCGGACAGAGCCAGACTGTCGGCGGAAACGTGATGACGATGATCCAGCGACAAAACGTCGGAATTGCGCTTGAGATCACGCCCCACATCCTGGCCCACGAACGGGTTCGGCTCGACCTGAAACAGACGATTTCCGCACTGACCAATGCTTCCCAGCTGATCGGAACCATCGCTGTCGGCCCCACCACCACCAAAAGGGCGACAAAGACCATCCTGACGGTCAAATCGGGCCAAACTGTCGTAATTGGTGGACTGATCAGCTCGACAAAGTCCCTGAACAAGTCCACCATTCCCTGGCTCGGAGAGATTCCCGTGCTGGGATATCTCTTCTCAAACACCACCAATGAAAAAAAGCGCGATGACCTCCTGATCTTTTTGACTCCCTATATCATCCGGAACGCCTATTCATACGCCCAGGTGAAACACGACGCTCCAGCGGAACTGAAAGAATACTCCCGCCAGAACGGACTCCTCCAGACACTGATTCTCCAGAAAAAGTCCACCTCCCGTTCCGCCGGTTTTTACCTTGGAACAGTCAACCCTCCGGGAGCGCCCGGAGCGCCCGAGTAACCGAAGCATGGACGCACTCGGACGGGTCGCGGAACTCCTTGGTTTTTCGACGTCCCACAATGGATCGGATGACTCCGGGAATTCCCTTCAGCACTTGAAAGACAAAAACCCTGACGAACTCTGGAGAAAATGGGCCAGTTCCCGTGGAACCCCTTTTCTGACGGAATATCCGGTCGACAGGATTTCATCGGAACTGGTCATGGCCACTCCGATCGGATTCGCCAAGTCCTATCTTCTATTTCCTGTCTTCAAAGACACTTCGGGTGAAACACCAAGGATTGAGGTTCTCATCGGACATCCCCGCGCATTCTGGGCCTTGTCCGCCTTGGCCACGCTCCTCGCGGACAAGGGACAAATCCCCGCTCCCAGGGAATCCTGTCTGATGATTCGCATGATGCCGGCCACCATTCTGCTGAACCTGATCAACACTGCCTACGAGCGACACAGCCAGCACCAGACCACCGACGTCCTCTCCCGAATGGACTCCTCGGGTGAAGAAGGGATTGACCTTCTTTCCCTGCAGGAATCGGTGGATCTGCTTGATGCCAGGGACGAAGCCCCCATGATACGCCTGGCCAACTCCCTTCTCGCACAGGCCATCCGGCAGAAGGCTTCGGACATTCATGTCGAACCCTTCGAAAAGGAGCTCCTTGTCAGATACCGTGTCGATGGGGTCCTCTTCAATGTCCTTTCCATTCCCCCACGGCTTCAGTCCGGACTTGTTTCCAGATTCAAGCTGATGGCCAACCTGAATATTGCCGAAAAACGTCTTCCACAGGACGGGCGGATCAGGATCCGGACCGCCGGCAGAGATGTCGACATTCGCGTTTCGACAATTCCGATTCGTCACGGAGAACGGGTGGTCCTTCGGATCCTCGAACAGGGAACACTTCTCCTCCCCCTTTCCGAAATCGGGTTCGACCGAAACGACCTGGAAACGCTCTCAAGCCTGATCCGGCTCACCAACGGAATCATTCTCGTCACAGGCCCCACCGGAGCCGGGAAAACCACGACCCTGTACGCGATCCTGAACACGATCAATAGCCCGGACAAGAATATCATCACGATCGAGGACCCGGTCGAATACCAGCTCAAGGGGATCGGCCAGATCCAGGTCAACCAGAGGATAGAACTGACCTTCGCCTCCGGACTGAGGTCCATCCTGCGGCAGGACCCGGATGTCATCCTGATCGGGGAAATCAGGGATCTTGAAACAGCGGAAATCGCCATCCAGGCCTCCCTGACCGGTCATCTTGTCTTTTCCACCCTTCACACCAATGATGCAGCGTCCGCCATTACCAGGCTTGTGGACATGGGGATCGAGCCATTTCTGATCTCAACCAGCCTGAAGGCCATCTTGGCCCAACGATTGGTCCGGAAGATCTGTTCGGAATGCCGGGAACCCTATACGCCTGAAGAGAACGAACTCATCCGCCTGGGAGTCGCCCCGGAGGAGCTTGCCAATGGAACCCTTTACAGGGGCCGGGGATGTCCATCCTGCCTGAATACTGGCTATCGGGGTCGTCAGGGGATCTACGAACTCCTTGTGGTGGATGAAACAATCGGCCATATGATCGATGAACGGGCCCAGGTTTCGGAAATTCGCCAGAAGGCCCGGAGTCGGGGGATGTTTAACCTGATTGAAGACGGGAAACGAAAGGTTTTGTCAGGAATCACGACAACAGAAGAGGTCCTCAGGGTCGCGCTCTCGGAAGTCACGCTTGATGGATAAACTCATATAAATGCCTGTCTATTCCTATCAGGGAGTCCAGGACAACGGATCCAGGATCTCCGGGCTGGTCGATGCCGACAGCCCCCGTACCGCCCGTCTGAAACTCAAGTCTCAGGGCATCCTGCCCCTGACATTGACCCTCCGGGAAGAGGCGTCCCAATCCAGAAAATCAGGAGCCGGGCGAAAGGCAAAACCGAGGGATGTCGCCCTCGTCACACGCCAACTCGCTATCCTTGTCGGATCAGGGATTCCCGTCGTTGATTCACTGGGCGCCGTCCTGGATCAGGGAATGAACGAGCCATTGGGAAGCACCATTGCCGCCATTCGGGAGGATGTCAAAGAGGGCCAGCCCCTCCATCAGGCCCTTGCGCTTCATCCCAGATCCTTTTCAGAGCTCTATGTCAACATGATCCGGGCGGGAGAAGAATCTGGAACACTCGACGTCATGCTGGAACGTCTCGCCGATTTTCTTGAAAGTCAGGTGATCACTCAGCGGAAAGTGCTCGGAAGTCTTTTTTATCCCTTGATCCTGATGATGGTGGGGATTCTTATGGTCCTCTTCCTCCTGGTGGTGGTCATGCCCCGCATCACCTCCATCTTCAAGGGGCTGAATGCCGCCCTCCCCCTTCCCACGATCATTCTGATGGGCGCCTCCGACTGGGTCCGGCATGAAACCGTTCCACTGCTCATCACACTGGCAGCCATCGTTTTTTTTGTTTCCCGCTTTGTTCAGTCCAACCGGAAGAAAGTAGACCGGCTCATTCTTCTAATCCCCCGACTGGGTGGTTTGATCACCCAGGATCAGATTGCCCGTTTTGCCAGGACGCTTTCTGTCCTGCTCAAGGGGGGCGTTCCGCTTCAGAGGGCTCTGGAAATCGGAACCGCCGTCCTGACCAACCGGGCCCTGAAAGAAGCAGTGGTCCTGGCCCAGGAGGATGTGAAGAACGGAGAATCCTTGGGTCAATCCCTGAAGAGATATCCCGTGATTCCCAGACTAGCCATCCACATGATCCAGACAGGGGAAAAATCGGGAAAGCTCGAAGAGCTTCTGCTTAAGATGGCCCAAGGATACGAAGCTGAAGTCTCCCAGATGGTCTCCACGCTGACTTCAATCATTGAGCCCATTATGATATTGTTTATAGGGGCCATCGTGCTTTTCATGGTTCTGGCGGTGCTCCTTCCCATCTTTGAAATGAGCCAGGCGGTTGAGTGATTTCCCTCCACCGGAAACCCGATATGGAGAAACGAACTTGATCGCGAACCCATTCCGTCGTTTGAAAATTCTGAGGGGCAACGGTGGTGACCGGGGGTTTACCCTGATCGAAATCATGGTCGTCATTTTCATCATTGCCCTTCTTGCCGCCCTGGTCGTTCCCAAGATCATCGGACGAACAGAAGAGGCCAAGAAGGTTTCGGCCAAGGCCCAGATCCGGGAACTTGAGAACGCACTGAACCTCTACCATCTCGACAACGGAGACTATCCGACCACGGAACAGACGCTCGACGCCCTCACCAAAAAACCCACATCCCCCCCCATCCCCAACAACTACAAGGATGGCGGATACATTTCAAGGATTCCCAAGGATCCTTGGGGGCACCCCTACATCTACCTGTCACCGGGAAATCATGGAGAATTCGACATCATGTCCTACGGAGCAGATGGCGTTCGGGGGGGAACAGGGAATAACGCCGACATCGATTCCTGGGCCATGAACAAGTAGGGGCTGGGGTAAGGGACCTGAGGGGATCCGATCCAAGGGCCATCGCACGGGCCAAAGAAGTTCAGGTGGGGGAGTGACTGACAAACTTCAAACATGATGAACACATTCGGAAGGCGGGTGATCAGATGACCCCGGCAGAACACATGATAAGGATTGCGGCCAGGATGCGGAGCCTGATTCTTGGAAAAAGGCCCTCCCAGACGGGAAGGAATGAGTCCACTGAGTCCGCTCCCCGCGCCATGCGCCCACTCGGGAGCATGGCACCGACCCTCCTCCTCGGTGTGTGGGGGGTGGGGGTGTTTGTCTGGTTTTTCTTGCAAGGGTTTCCCCGGCAACAGCTTGCCGAACACTTTCTGGAAGAACTTTCCCAATCGTCGGGTCTGGGAACTTCTTCCGACAGTGCCCGATTCAACTGGCCCGCCCAGGTTTCCTATGAGGGACTCCATCTGGTCGCACCCTCTCCCGCAGGACCGGTTGTCTGGGAGATTCCCCGTTTTTCGGGAAATCTCAGCCTGATCAGCCTCGCCTCAGGAAAACCCCGCTACAATTTCGACGTGAAGGCTTATGGGGGGGAGTTTCGAGGACGGCTCCAGCAAGCCCGTCACGGGCGGTGGAACCATTTGCGCGGGAAGACCATCCACCCCATCGACCTCCTTGAAACCAAAAAGCTCCTTCGACAGGACGTCTCTGGACAGATGAACCTGCAAACGGATTACACCTGGATCAAGGGTGCCGAACAGAAGGGACACGGGATGCTGAACCTCGACATCCAGAAGCTTGTCCTGCGATCCCTGAACCTCAACGGGATTCCCCTGCCCGACATCACCTTTGAAACGGTGAGCGGAAGACTTTTTCTCCACGACGGCCAAGGCCGGATCGAATCACTATCGGCCGACGGACCGTTGGCTCATGTTTCGGGAACCGGGACCATTCTTCTCCGAATTCCCTACCAGCAAAGCCTGATCAACATGGATCTGATGGCAACCCTGAAAGGACAGCTGAAAGCCATTCCGCTGCCTTCCATGGAACCCCGAAAGGATGGGGCTCTCCACATACACCTTCAGGGCATACTCTCTTCCCCCTCCATCGCCCTGAACGGACTCACCCTCCCTCGCTGAGGATTCATGCCCCCTTCCCATCTATGGATTCTTCACCCACTGGTCGATGAGCTCAAGGGGTATTGCATAAAGCGTGTGAAAAGAACCTGGATCTCCGAAAAAATCGTGACGACTCCCGTCACCCTCATGGAAATGATCAACCCCAATTTTCCCAAGACCCTCGAATCGGCCAGAGCCGCAATGGGAGACCCCCATGGGGTCGAAATCATCCTTCTTTGGCCATCCGAGCTTTCCATTGCCGGTGCGTTTCGACTCCCTGCCGTTCCCATTGGAGAACGAAGGACCGCGTTTGAAAGCGAAGTCGAGGCCCTGATCCCCTGGAACATAGAAGAATGCCAAACTGCCTATTTCTCAAGGAGGCGAACAAACGGTTGGGATATTTTCGGATGGGCAACACCCCGACAATGGCTGGAATCTGCCTTATCCCACCTGGGCAAGGCAGAACTTGAGCCCCGATACATCTTACCAGAGGCCGCAACACTGATCATGAACCAGAGCATCCCATCATCGCTCCCCAACCCCGGATCCATGGAGATTCTGGCCGCCGCCGACTCCAACCGGGTTCTCGTTTTGGAAAACCAGGACGGATTTCCGGTAAGAGAGGCCGCATTCACCGTCTCGGATCCGGAGGAAGGGAAACACCGGCTTGACGATCTCGTATCTGCCAGTGTGATGATGGACTATCCAACGGAGCTTGCTGTTACGGCCATTCCCGAAAACAACCTGCTCCCGGAGGACCTATTCCGACCGTCTGATTTCCCGACCAAAGAGAGCGGCATGGAAAACCGTCTGGTGGAAAGCCTTTCCGGAATCTGGCGGAAAGGATCGTTCTGGAAGGAAACACCTGACTTTCGAAATGGATCCCTCGCGTTCCGGAAAGACCAGGAGTCCCTGTTCCGGGGGCTCAAGACAGTCTCCATCCTTGCGACCATATTGGTCGGATTGATCCTGACGGACGGATGGCTTCATGTCCAGGCGCTGGGGAACAGGGTCAAGAGAACCCAGGACTCCCTATCAACACTGGCCCGACAAACACTGGCCCCTTCTCCGGTGGTGGAACCGATCTCCCAGCTGACACGGAAAAGGGATTCCCTCCTGAAGCAGAAAAACCTTCTGTCCCGCGGAACGGATGTCATCGGAATCCTGAAGGACATTGCCGGGGCTCCCTCCCCCTCCATCCCCTTCGAAATGGTCTCTGTCTCCATCGGAAAACATTCCCTGATCCTGACCGGAAAAACCGCCAGTTTCCAGGATGTGGACCGCATCCGCACATCTTTGCTCTCCACTCGACACATCCGGACGCTTTCCGTCCAGAGCGCCAGACTGGACATTGATCGGAAAACCGTTGCCTTCCGGTTGGGAGGGACCCATGATTGACATCAGGAACCGGTTGCCCGACTCATGGACCCGGTCATTCAACACCCTGAAAGATCGATGGGAAACCTTGAGCCTGCGGGAAAAACGTCTGATCGGAACCCTTGCGGCCATCCTCTCCCTTTATCTCTTCTGGGCGGGAATCGAGACCGTTTTGGTGGATCCTTACCACCGGTTCCTCTCCGAGGAACAGTCCCTGAAATCGGACATTCTCACGGCACAGTCCCTGGTTCAGGAAATCCGGCAGAGCCAGGAGGAGATCCAAAAACGATCCCTTCGACTGACCCGTGATCGATCCGGCTTTTCGTTGATCTCCTATCTTGAACAGGAAGCGGACCAAACCCATATCCGTTCATCCATTACCCAGATGACCCCCCGGTCCCTTCCTCCGGAGGAGAACTATCACAGCACTTTGGTCAGCATTCGGATTGAAAAGGTGGACCTGCCCCATATCCTTGTGTTCCTTGCCCGTCTCCAACGCTCGCCACACCTCATCAGAATTTCCCATCTGACGATTGAGCGGAGGTTCGACCAACATCGTCTTCTGGATATACGCCTCGATGTCCAGAGCATACAGGCCTCTTGACCGGGACGCGGTCCGGGACTCCGGATTCGCGTTGGTCATCGTCCTGTTCATGGTGGGCCTAATCACCCTCCTTGTCCTCCGATTCGTCATTCAAAGTCGTGAAACACTGAAAGAAGCCGAAATCTTCCGGAACGGAACACAAGCCTACTATCTGGCCCGGGCGGCGATCGAAGCCGGGAAGGTCATTCTTGTTTCAAGCGCCCTCCAGAGTCAGGGGTCCGGACAGAACTACACCGCACTGAACCAGCCCTGGGCAACACCCATCATCAACTATCCGGTCGGAACAAAAGGATTCTTGTCCGGATTGATTGTCGACGAGTCATCCAAACTGGACATCAATCTACTCTCCCAATCGGGAATCGCCCCCAATTCCCAGCAAATGCTCCAGTTCACCAAACTCTTTTCCCTGCTGGGGGTCAATCCCGCCATCCTTCCGGCCATCATTCAATGGGTCACCCCGCAACCCCCGGGAGGAAGCGGAGGGGGTGGACCTTACGCCTCGATGATCCCGCCATACCGACCCCGGGGGGGACCGATGAGCGCATTGTCGGAACTCCATCAAGTCTCCGGAATGACCGAAGCCCAATATCAGGCAATCGAACCTTACGTCACGATCTCCTCAAACGGATTGGTCAATGTCAATACGGCCTCCGTCATCGTGCTTGAGTCCCTTGATCCAGGCATCTCTCCAAGCATGGCCTCACAGATTGTCGCAGGCCGTCCCTATAGCACATTGACCCCGTTGGCATCCATTCTCGGACCTTCCGTTTTCGCCAACATCCAAGGAAGCGTGACCGTTCAAAGCTCTGTTTTCTCCCTGCAGGCGGTCGGTACGGTTGGACATACCCGGCAAGCCATCCGCGCGATCCTGTCGATCAACGGAATTCAGACACAGACCCTTTCATACCGAATCGGGGGGAACCGCCTTTTGGGCCAGATCGAAACCCTTTTGCAAAATGCCAATGCACCGGATGGGTCCATCGCCCCCCTCCCGATGGGAACACCTCCCTGACACACTCTCCCCTCGACCCCGCCTCCCGAATTATGAAAGAATGGGAATTCACGAATCGGCTCAAAGTGACCGGAAAGGAATCCATCATGGATATGACCGAACTGAACGAATTATATGAAGCGGGGGAAGAGCATCGTCGAAAGGGTCGCTATATCGAAGCCATTTCAGCTTTTCGCCAGATTCTGATCCAGGCCCCTGACTCTCCTGTCATCCTGCGACGGCTGGGGGAATGCCTTCTGAAAAAAGGGGTTCCACGGGAAGCGATTGGGTGTTTCCACGATGCCATCCGGATCGATCCGTCCGACCCGGTACAGTTCCACCAACTGGCCGAAGGACATCGAACCGTGGGAGACATGGACAAGGCGCTCATCGCTTACGAACGGGCGTCTGCCTTGTCCCCGGATCATGTGGGATATCTGGTGGACCTGGGATGGTGTCTGGCGGATCTGGGCTCCATGAAGAAATCGGAAGAGCTTCAGGAAAGGGCCCTCAACACCTTCCGCAAGGCCTGCAAACTGAATCCCCGGGACCCTGGAGCATTGGAGGGACTGGCTTCCATCCACAAGGACAGGGACGAGATCGACCTGGCGCTCGAAGCAATCGATCAGGCCCTGATTCTGGATCCCTACGACCTTGACCGCATTGAGCTCAAGGATCGGATCCTGAGAAGGAAGGGATAAGCAACCACTCCTTCGGGCATTCCTGATGAAGGAATGCATCAAGTTCCGGATATTCCGACGGTCTTCCGGCGGTCACCTGAATTTCTGGTACCGTCCTGTTCTGAAGTCTTTTCCCTCCCCGTTGAAACCTGCTGGGAAAGTGACCAAAAACACAGGTGGGGTCTGTTGAATTTTCAGCTCTCTTCTCATAAAATCTCCCTCCGCGGGAGATTCTCCCCATTAGCTCAACACGTATCCTAACGAAGGAGTTTCAATGCTCAGCCGGAAGTTTTCGTCCTATCTCCTTGTTGCCTTAATGATGGTGTCCCTGATCGGTTTGCGGGCGCCCCTTTCCTGGGCTGCAGATGCTACCACGCCGGCAACTTCCACAGCACCTGCGACAACAGCACCGGCACCCTCAGGGATTCCGGCCAAGAAACACCACGCCAAGCACCATCGCCGATTCCATCACAGACATCATCGCTGCAACCACCATACCCGGTACTATCGCCGTCATCACCGGTGCTATCCCCGACACCACCATCGTCGTCATCACCACCACCACACCAGCAACTAAGACCTTCCCAAGACCCGGCTGGGCAATCCAGCCGGGTCTTTTCAGGATTCCCCCCCAAATCGGATACTGGGAATTTTCTTGATTGCCGCCTTCCTCTCATACATTTTCCGGTCTGCGACGGCAATCAGACCATTGACATCTTTCCCATCCTCTGGATATACAGCCCACCCGATGCTGACTCCCACTTCATTCAATGCAATTTCAGGAATGAGGGGGCTTTCATTCAGGCGTTCGACAATCCCGTCCACGATCTCCGGAATCCGGTCCGGACTTTCCAGCGGGTCCAAAAAGACCACGAACTCATCCCCCCCCAGACGGGCCACCAAGTCCCCTTTTCGGAGGTTCGCCACCAGCCTCCTGGAAAACTCGATCAAAAGGCGATCGCCCGCCTGATGGCCAAAGCGGTCATTCACCTTCTTGAACCCATCCAGATCAAGGTATAAGACCGCGCAAACGTGGGGATTTCTGGAAATGCGTGCCAGCATCCATTCCATCGTCTCCGAAAGAAAGCGCCGATTCGGAAGGCCTGTCAGGGGATCGTGGGCCGCTTCCCTTTCCAGGAGGGACTGCAATTCATGCATCACACGGTTATGCTTCCAAAGGTAGGCATAACCAAGGAAAAGGGTCACCAGAAGAAGGCTCAGAAAAAACAGGGCCATCACCCCCAGGCTGGACTCCTGTCGCTCTGCCTTCAGCCGGATTCGGTCTGACTCTCTCTGTACCACCCGGTCCAGGTGGGAAATGATCCGTCGGATCTTTTCTTTCGACACCACTTGGGGGTTCAATGGGCCGGCGTCTGGTAGGGTTGGCCCCACATCTCCGCCCCTGAGCCTGATGGCCCAATCCATTACCCTGAGCTTTTCCCGAACAAGCGTGTCCAGGGTATGAATCGTCCCAGGATCCACTGGCCGGGGAAAATCCGACAGAACCAGCCTGTTGAGGACTGAAACAAGGCGGTCTCTGGAATCGCGGTAGGGGCCCAGAAAAATCTTGTTTCGGGTCAGGAGGAATTTCCGCTGGCCGCTTTCCGCATCAAGAAAATCGATCAGGACCGCATCGAGCCGGTGCTGAACACTCATGAGCCGCTCCTGATCGTGCATTTCCCGAAAAAACGAGACGCTGCCCTTCAACGTGAGCGTTCCGAACACCAGAATCAGAAAGATGACGAACAGGATACCGAACAGGAGGATGGCCTGGACCCGGATCCATCGCGGACGGGGCTTCGTCGGGTGGAGTGCGTTCATCAACGGATCATTTCAAGCGCTTGACACAAAAGAGCCCGTAATACCGTAGACACATTCTTCCACCCGTTGGCAGGTTTTGTTCGGTTTAGCCGGATTGACCAAAGTCCAAGGCGAGCCATTCTAAAGATAGCAACAGAGAACCTGCCGTGACAACCATCGTTTTTCCCGGCTGGTTTGCGGTCCTTCTTTCAAGTGATTATGATGAAAGGCCTAAGGGAGGATTGTGGATGGATCCGAGTCGGATCGATCGTCTGGAAGAACTGCTGGCCCGGAACCCGGGCGACCCTGTCCTGGGATATGGTCTGGGATCGGCCCTCCGGGAAACGGGAAATTTTTCAAGGGCCAGGATCGTTCTCGAAGAGGTGATCCGACAAAAGCCCGATTATGCCGCCGCGTGGGAAATCCTGGGCCTGACACTTGAGGAATTGGGCGAAAGGGAAGAGGCCATCAGAGTCTACGAGCAGGGAATCAGGGTCAGCCGTTCGGGCGGGTATCTTGCCCCCGAGAAACAAATGTCCCGCCGACTGAAACGGCTTCTGTCCCCACATCTCCGAGACAGGAACCCCAAGCCATGAATCCTGTTCCTGAATCCCTGGCCTCCTTGCCCCACATGGGGATCGGACTATCGACAGATCTTTATTTCCCTCCCCTGGAAGACCTTGTCCGATCTTTTTCCGAAGACCAGATGCCTGACTATCTGGAAATTTTTCGGGGGAGAACCCAGGACCTCAAAGAGGCCCGGACCAGGATTATCCCGAATTCCATCGGGACGGCCTACCACGGGGATACCTTATGGTATACCCAAACCGATTTTCCCGAAAACCCCGGATACATCCAGGAAATCGCGCGCGTCAACCGTCATCTCGATGCGCTCCGGTCACCCTGGATGATCCACGAATGTGCACACAAATCCATTTTGGGGAGAACCTTCGGAAGTTACCTTCCTCCGGTTCTGGAAGAATCTTCCGCCCGATGGATCCGGATGAACGCCCTCCACCTGAAGTCTCTGCTGGGGGGACGATCACTCCTGCTCGAAATTCCTCCGTTCCCGATGTTTTCACTGGGCAATCTATCGCCCGGAGAATTTTTCAGGATGATTCTGGTCGGGACAGAACTGGGTATGGGACTGGATATCGGACATGCCATGACCGCCTACCGCCTTGAGCGGGAATGCTGCGATCCGGAGGATTTCGCCTTGTGGATCCGGACCACCTTTCCGACAGGCCACATTGTCCAAATCCATGCCGGTGGACTGGTTCCTTTCAAGACAGAATCAGGCATCGATTTCTGGGACGACCACTCCCGGCCCATCCCGGAACCCCTATGGGAATGTCTGGAAACGGTACTCACCTTGGTCCCGCTGCCTGCCCTCAAGGGAGTCGCCCTTGAGGTGGACAACAAGGACCTCCCGACGATTATCCAGGAGTTTGCCCGCTTCAGGGCACTCGTCAGCCGATTATGGGGAAAATCGCCTCCGACCCGACCGGAGTCCCATTCTTTCCCCCATGCCCCGTCCCAATCCCCAATGGACCCGATGGAAACCGCATTGTTCCGGAATGAGAACCGAACCCTTCAGGAAGATTTCTACCGTTCCTATATCACCGAACTCCTGGAGCAGGAGACCAACGCAGAAATCCTCCTTCCGCTCAAGGGAGATCCCTCCCGATACCGGAAGATGTTCTACTCCGATGAAATCTGGCGCTTCGGGGGACATATCCCGGACCTGTTCCCCGCGACCCTGGCAATCCTTTCACCCTTCATCGGAGACATCCAGGAGGAATTTGTCTCTTTTTTCCACACCGTTCCGGTGACTGAGCTGGAACCCTATGATTTTCTCCGAACAAAGGTCACTCTGATCCAGATCTGGATCCAGAACTTGTCAAACAGGAATGTTCTCGAAGGAAAGGTGGCACAACGTGCTCTTGAAATGGCCCACAAAGAAGGCACCCGAATCCTTATCGACCAGGAATGGATTAACGGAGACCCCTGTCCGGAACAATCCCTTCCGGAAATTTGCCCCACTGATGCCTGACCTGATTCGAGCCCGCACATGGGGATTGTTCGGATTGATTTTCTGTACCCTCACCGCCTGTCAAAGCCCGGGATCCACAGGCCATCAATCCGGACAGGAGAAGGTTCACCTGACTGGGCGGATCATCATTCGAAACCTTCCCTCCCAGAGGACATCACTCTATTTTGAACAACAGTCCCCCGGGAACCATTCTCTCGAAGCCGGGAGCAAAGTCGACGGTGAGTTCTCCGTTTTTCTTCCTCCCGGCACCTATCGCCTGAAAGCATTGCCCAGAACAGCCTGTCCCATCCGGAATACACTCGTTCTCCCCCCTTCCCGTAAAACAGTCCGGATTACCCTGACCACCTCTCCCATTTCGTTTATGCACTGTGAACCATCTACCCTTATTGTTCTGGACGATTCTCCCGGAAGGAATCCGGTCCAACACACCCCTTCAATTCAGATCCGGGGAATCTGGAATCCTGCACCCACCCGACAGATTTCCTTATTTGCCAATCCTGTGCAGGATCCCTCAAAAATCCAGGAAATCCCTGTCCAACCCAATGGTACGTTTTCATGGTCCCCCCCTTTTCCCGGAAAGTACCAGCTTCAGGCCGCCGGACCGGGTCTTTGCCCTTTGCTGGGAACCGTCATCGTTCATCCTGAAACGCAATACCTTGAGATTGTGGATCCAAGACTGTCTCCAGGTCTCCCATGCCCTGTCCCCAGGATTGCCTCCCATTCGGGGGCGTTCTCCCTTTCGGGAGATGGGTCGTGATCTTAATAAATGAGCGGGGGTCCGGAGTCATGACACGGGACTGATGACACTATATTTTTGTCGTTGGTTGATATAGGATGATTTCATAAATTATTGCTTGAAAGGGTAATGGATTTGCAGATTCTGTCCTTTTCTGTCCGAGAAAATCTCCTGATGGGAATCCGGATCTGTGATGTCCTGAATATCCTTGCACTGGATCCCCATTTTGCCGGGGGAGAATCGGATCCTCCCACACGGGATCCCGTCTTTCTTCCAGAAACCGGCGGGATGAGCCGGGAAATGCCGGTCCATGATCCCAGGACTTGGGACCTTCCCGGATCATTGCTTTCCGGATCCCCTTCAAAGCTGTTGATCATTGCTCCTTCATCGGGACACCGTTTCGGGATTGCCATTTTGAAACTGGGAAAGGTCCTTCGTGTCCGAGATGAGGACATCCAGACCGGCCAAACAGTTCCAGGAACCCCGCCATTTCTGCTTGCCGGGAAAACAATGGAAGGGAGTCCCATCTTGATCATTGATCCGGATAAAATCATCTCCACCGATTCGACCTCCCATGACTTGCCGGAATCGCTCCCGGCCACCCAATCCCCTTCTCAACCGGTTGCCGAAACACAAGGCTCCTCCCCGGACGGCCTCATTGCCCAGGTCGGGAAAACTGCACGGGAGATTCAGAAAATTCTGGCGTTGTCCGATTCAATGCTCGACACCATGAAAGCGATGGGGACCCATCTACCGGCCACTTCCGGCGCCTTGCAGACAGTGTCCCGGATGACGGAAGAGGCGGCCCACAAAATTCTGGAGGTTCTCGAATCTTCCCTTTCAACAAACCTGGAAATCCGGACAAGGCTTTCGGAAGCGTCCCGAAACCCTTCCTCCCTGTCTGAGAATGTCGAGATGATCAACACCCTGTTGCAGGAAGAAGAGATCAGGATCAATCAGGGGTTTGAGGCCATGGTCTTTCAGGATCTTGTGGGGCAGAACATCAAGGCGATGACCGGAACCCTCAATGATCTGGAAAAAAAACTTCTGGAAATCCTGGTTGAATTTTCCTCGCCGCCGTCCACTGAAGACAGTTTCCAGTCCCACCCGTCTCTGAAGACACCCTCCATCGATCCGGACGCCATTCTGGAACTCAAGGGGATTCCCAACTCCACCACCGTCTCACAGGATGCAGTGGATAAACTACTTTCAGAATTCGGGTTCTGAGGAGTAGAATTAATCCGTTGATCCTGGTTCCTGGTTTGGACTATACCTGAAGCAGGGGGCAAGTGATGCGTAACATCAGGGTTTCATCAACCGGCACACATACCTCCCCTTTTCTAATATTGCCAGATTCGTATCCATGACCACCAAACGAACGCTCGGACGAGAACGACTTCTCAGGCTTTACGCCACGTTAAGCCAGGTCAACCAGTCCATTCTCAGAGTCTCCGATCCGCATACCTTCTACCAGCAGATCTGTCAGATCGCCACCACATTCGGAAAATTCAAGTTCGCCTGGATCGGAATTGTCGATCCGGACACGTTGACGGTGGTCCCGGTCGCCCACTCGGGCAAGGGAAAGGAATACCTGGAGAAAATCGTAGTCTCAGTCGATCCCCAGAGCCCTGCGAGCAAGGGGCCGACCGGAAGGTCCATCCTCACGGGCAAACCCCAGGTGATCCACAATTTCCTGACCAGTCGCAGGACCCGGTTTTGGGCCCCATCTGCCAGACGGTATGGATTCAAATCGGCAATGGGCGTTTCCATCTCCCAGGGGGGCGAGCGGATCGGTGCCTTGATGCTGTATGCGGGGGAAGAATACTTTTTCCAACGTCCTGAACAGCAACTCCTCATCGAGATTGCCTCCGACATTTCCTTCGCCCTCGACTTCCTGCAATCCCAATCCCTTCGCAGAAAAGCCGAAGAGGAGATGGTTAAACACCAGCGACAGCTTGATCTTCTTCTTGCGGCAAGCCTGAAGATCAATCAACTGCACAAGATCGACGAGGTCATGCGGGAAATCATCCGCTTCTCCCTCCATTTGACCGGTGCCACAAAAGGGTTGTATGGATTCGGAGGACCGGATGCTTTGACCAGGATTGAGTACTTTGATGGGGTTGCATGGTCCGACCCTTCCTCCAGATTCTCCTCCGGCAAGGGGCTTCCGGCATGGGGCAGAACGCGACAGTCTCCCTACATCAGCAATGATCCCCTGACAGACCCCATGGTAAGCGACCAGGAACGTTGGGTCTTCCAGCACAGGAATCTGCTCCACGTGCCGATTCTTTCACCGGATCAGGACTACCTGGGGTTCATTGAACTCCACGACAAATCCGGAGGACTTTTTTTTAATGCCCAGGATCAGGTGATTCTCTCCGCCCTGTCGGCCCATGCCGCGGTGGCCTTTGAAAATGCGCACCTTCTGGAGGCGGTCAGACTTTCCGAATCCGAACTCCGTCTCTTCAAGAGGTCCGTTGAAAGTTCCACCGCTTCCCTGACCATTGCGGACGCCCAGAAACCTGACTATCCACTGACCTTTGTCAATGACAGCTTCCTTCGCCTTACGGGATACACGGCGGAAGAGGTATTGGGAAAAAACTGCCGATTCCTTCAGGGAAATGATCTCAATCAAGAAGGAATCGCGCAAATCCGCTCTGCCCTCAAAGCCGGAGCGGCAACCCGGGTTGTCCTCAGGAATTACCAGAAAGACGGGACCCCTTTTCTCAACGAGCTTTCGATCTTTCCCGTCTTCAGCCAGAACCATGTCGTGACCCATTTTCTGGGGATCCAGAACAATATCACCAACACCGTCGCCCTCCAGAAAAGTCAGGACCTTTCGACCCATGTCTTTGAAATGGCCAGCGACGGGATCCTGATCACCGACAGCTCCAACCAGATTACCCATATCAACCGGGCATTCACTGAAATCACAGGCTATACCCTCAAGGAAGTTCAGGGAAAAAATCCCAGCATTCTTTCCTCCGGTCGACATGCCCCCTTCTTCTTTCAGACGATGTGGCAGGATCTGCATTCGGTGGGATATTGGCAAGGAGAGCTCTGGAACCGGAGAAAGTCGGGGGAGGTCTTTCCGGAATGGCTTTCCATCAGTACCAACCGGAACGAAAAAGGTGAGATTGAGAACTATATCGGGATCTTCCATGACCTTACCGGGATCAAGGCCTCAGAAGAACGGATCGCCTATCTCGCCTATCACGATCCCCTGACGGGACTTCCCAATCGTGTCCTGCTCAGAGACCGGCTGGAATACGCTCTCCTACAGTCAAGGCGGAACCAGAGGGACCTGGGAATCCTCCTTCTCGATCTCGACGGGTTCAAAACGGTAAATGACCTCATGGGACACCAGACCGGGGATCAGCTCCTGATTGAAGTTGCCCGACGAATGACCCAGACGGTCCGGACATCGGACTCCGTCTGCCGGATGGGTGGGGACGAATTCCTGCTGGTTTTTCCTGACCTGACAGACCTGCAGGAACTCTCCTCCATTATCGACCGACTTTTCACACAGATCAGGAGCCCATTCAATCTGGGCGAAAAACAACTCTCCATTACCGCCAGCGGAGGGGTCACCCTTTACCCCCATGACAACTCGGAAATTGACGATCTTGTCCGCCATGCCGACATTGCCATGTATAACGCGAAGAATGGAGGGAGGAACCGTGTTCGCTATTACGAAAGAACCATGGAAGGAGAACTCAGAAAACAGGAGCAGCTTAGGACGGAGATCAGGGCGGCCCTTGCCGGAAACCAGTTTTTCCTTCTGTATCAGCCTCAAGTTAACATCGAGGATGGTTCCGTCATTGGAGTGGAAGCCCTCCTTCGCTGGAAATTCACGGATGGATCCATCCGACTCCCAAACGACTTTCTTCCGGCCATCGAAGATGATGACCTCTCCATCGAAATCGGCCGTTGGGTCCTCTCTTCAGCCCTTGAACAACATCATCTCTGGAAAAAAAAGGGAATTCTTCTCCGGATCGGAGTCAATATTTCACCCCGCCACTTTATTTCCGGAATGATTGAAAACGACCTGAAGGATCTGGTGAACGCTTACGGAACCAACCTTGACTGCCTCGAGCTGGAGATCACCGAAAACACAATGATCAGGGATATTTCCGAAGCCAAGAGGATTGTCCAGGACTCCCGCAAGCTTGGACTCCGCTTTGCCCTGGATGACTTTGGCACCGGCTTCACCTCTCTCACCACCATCAAGACACTGTTGCCGGACACGCTGAAGATCGATCTATCCTTTCTGAGGGAAATGGAAACCGATCTGAACAACCGCTCCATCCTTGAAAGCATCATGATGATCGGCCGGGGGTTTCACGTTACGGTGATTCAGGAAGGAGTCGAACTGGAAGCGGAAGCAAGGGTCCTAAGAGATCTTGGATGCATCCGAATCCAGGGGTATCTTGTCTCGCGTCCAGTG
This sequence comes from Nitrospirota bacterium, assembly GCA_021785195.1. Classification (GTDB taxonomy): domain Bacteria; phylum Nitrospirota; class Leptospirillia; order Leptospirillales; family Leptospirillaceae; genus JAJYGC01. Next base: position 206,161 of record JAJYGC010000009.1, on the reverse strand, counting down.
TTACCGGTTCAACTGGAGTCTTTTCTCCGGGACTGGGAGACTGATAAACGATGGACCCGTTACTGATTCCCATCCCGGGGGGAGAGCTCATCCCCTCTCTCCTGTCAAAGTGTGTCTGAGCCCCCTGACAATCTCGAAGATCCTTTCTGGCGTTCCGACGGTTTTCAGTTTTTTCCGATAGAGATCGAATATTCTTGGCCCGTCGATCTCCCCATTTGTCCTGGAGGATGCATCCTCCAGCATCATGTCGGTCCTGGGGAAAAGGTGAACGTGAAAATGGGGGCAGACCTCCCCGAAACTTGAAAGGTACACCTTTCGAACATCTGGGAGGGCCTGAATGGCCCGGACGGCCTTCTGCTGGGACCTGCCCATTGCGTCAAGCTCCCTTTCGGCGAGGCCCTCCATCCCTTCCAGATGCCGAACTGGAGCCAACACAAGATATCCCGGAAGATCCACATCCGGCATATGATAAAGGGAAACAAAATCATCCGTGAAAACCACCAGGTCAGGGTGTTCATTCCCTGCAACCATCCTGCAGACAAAACAGGCCCCATTCATTCCAACTCCTTCCATCACAATCGGAAAAACAGGTTCCTGACATCCACGAATCCAGTCCACTCCGGCTTGTTCCCGCCACGACCCTTATGGTATCGTAGCCCTTGCAAAAATCAGCGTGGAAGTCACCCCGAAATGGCATGAGAGGCGCCCCCTCTCTAATCAGTTTATATCATGACGAGTTTGATTCGTTGGGATCCAGGAAATAAACAAGGAGCGAATATGGCAGTCGTTCATTGCAAGCGTTGCGGAGCCGATGCGGAAGGCCTTGAATCCCCTCCGTTTCCATCCGCATTCGGGAAGGAAGTACAGGACTCTGTCTGCAGGGTCTGCTGGTCCGCATGGGAAGACATGCGCGTCAAGGTCATCAACGAATACCGGCTGAACCTCGGAATGCCCGAACACCGGAACATGCTCGTCAACATTACCAGAGAATTTCTGAACATCAAGAAACCAGAGGTTTGAGGCCCTGACCCGGACCTTTCGGATCCGGGTCGTTTTCCTCGCTCAGGACAGAACGCCTGTCCGTTTGAGATGTTGCTCCGGATGCTTCCCGAACGGAAGATACAACGTCACCGGAAAGCCCCCTTCATAAAGCAACACCCGGATTCGATCCTCCCTGAACCCCATGTACATTTGGAACTCCATCATCCTCGGGTGATTCTTCTGCAGACGGGAAGCTGCTTCCAGAATGATCTCATCATGGGTGGCGATGGCAAACATCGCTCCTTCCGAAAACAGGAGTTCCATGTCCCGAAGGTATCGTCTCCTGATTTCGTCCGGATCCGATGACCCTGGTTCATCTGTTATGGGGTATTCCCCTTTTACAAGTCGGACCCGACCACGCGCTGTAAGAATGCGTCGAAGATCGGAAGCCGTGCGATCCAGCCGGGACTGAAGCGTCACCGAAAGATGGGGGAAAAGCTTCCGCAACTCGATATAGGCGTCAAGGATTGACCCAACATGCATTCCGCCTTCCATATCAATCCACAACGCCAGGGAATACTCCTCCGCCGCCCGGATCACCACCTTGAACTGTTCGATGGCTTCTTTCGGATCTTCCATGAAACCGAAATCGGAGAGTCTTACGGAGATCCCCCCCCGAATCATTTTCATTCCCATCTGTTTCGAAAGCGATTTTAGGGTTTCCACCCTCTGGGGAATGGATTCCCCTGCGGATTCCGTCCTGTCCAGAGGGGAGAGGAGCGTTCCAATCCCTTCCTTGTTCAAAAGCCTGGCACGATCCAGAACGTCGTCCAGATTCGTGCCGGCAATATACCGATCCACTTCATGAAGATTCACATTCAGCCCTTTCTTGGGTGCAGTTCAGCCGGTCCCATATCCAGGAGACTCTCCAATTGCTTTGAAATCCAGGAAGAGGTCTCAACGGTCTGACCTTCCATCATCTGATCAAAGAGTTCAAGTTTCTCCTGTTTCAATGCCATCACCTTTTCCTCGACTGTTCCCCGGGTCACAAATCGGTATACAAAAACTGACCGGGATTGACCGATACGATGAGCCCTGTCGGTCGCTTGATTTTCGACCTGTGGATTCCACCACGGATCATAGTGAAATACAAAATCAGCATTCGTCAAGGTAAAACCGACCCCACCTGCCTTCAGACTTGACAGGAAAACCCCTGGACGATCCGGATCCTCGTTCTGAAAAAGCTCCACACGCCGTTTCCGCTCCACGAGAGGGGTTTCCCCATCCAAACGGTAGAAAGGGATGCCGTCCTGAACAAGTTGACGCTCCAGAATGTCCAGCATCCTCGTGAACTGACTGAACAAAAGGACTCGATGCCCCTCTTCCAGGGCCTCTCGCATTTTTTCCATGACGGAAAGAAACTTTGACGGGGACGGAACCCGGGATTGTCCTTCACCCAAAACCAGGTCAGGGTGACAGCAAAAAAGCCTGAGCTTCATCAAGAGGGCCAGCATATTCATGCGAAGCCCCGGTCCCCTCTCTTTTGAGGAAGACAAAAGCTCTTCCCGGCCCCTTTCCAGGATCATCCGGTACGCGTAACGTTCTTCATCTTCCGGAAGAACCCAGTGGTCGATATGCATCTTGGGAGGCAATTCCTTCAGGACATCTTTTTTTGTTCTTCGGAGAATCAACGGAGAAACAAGGGCCTTCAGCCATAAGACCCTCTTTTCCGACCACAGGGATCCTCCTTTCCCCTGGACATACCTTTCTTCAAAAAACCGTCTGGTCCCAAGCAGGCCTGGCAAGAGGAAATGAAACAGGCTCCAGAGATCCAACAGGTGATTCTCAATGGGTGTCCCGGTCATGGCAATACGCTGTTGGGACCTAATGGAGCTCACGGCCCGGAAAATGGCCGAATCGGGGTTCTTGATCGTCTGGGCTTCGTCAAGGATCATGACCGAAAACTCCTGATCTTTCAAAATCTCAAGATCGTTCCGGACGGTCCCGTAAGTCGTGATCCAAAGCTGGGCCGATTTTCGTTCCTTTCCCTTCGACTTTCTCCCCGAACCATGATGCAGGACAAAAGACAGGGAGGGTGCAAATGTCCGGATTTCTTTTTCCCAGTTGTACACAAGAGAGGCCGGAACGACAAGGAGGGCCGGCAATTCCCCTTTATCCCCCTTTCCGCGCATGAGGAGCAGGAAAGCCAAGGCCGTGATGGTTTTTCCGAGTCCCATTTCATCTGCCAGAATTCCGGGAAGACCATTTGAATGAAGGGATCTCATCCAGGCAACCCCTTCAAGCTGATACCCCCGGAGCGTTCCCCTAAACTCTTCTGATAAGATCCCCTTGTCTTCCTCTGACAGGGGGGCTGGAACGAAAGGGCTGAGTTTTCCCCTTAAATCCTCTCCAATTTCGATGGAAAGGTCTGGACGGTGCAAGGTGATCAAGGTTGCCGCGTAAATACTGATATTCCCTACACCGTCCGGTCCCAACTGAAACAGCCCATTAATCGCATCGACCTGCTCGAGACTTTCTCGATCGAGAATCATTCGATCATTCTCATCAAGACGGACAAACGGATCCTGCGACGCAAGATCCACCACGGGAAGAGGAAAGGTTTTTCCCTCCACGATAAGGGCCCCCTCTGCCCGAACCATCTCATTTTTTCCCAGGGACAGAAATACCCGAAAGATTCCAGGTCCCATAAGGAGAGTTCCGTCTTCAGTGTCCATCTCCCCATTCCTGAAACCGCCTTTTTCCAATTCTTTCCAGGCCCCTGCCCAGAAAGACAAGGTTTCAACCGGAGACAGGTGGATCCAGGACTCCGTCGAGGCTTTTCTGAGCCCTCTTTCCACAACGTTGCGCATGAAGAGTTCAGATTGTCGGTCTCGCCTCAGAATCCGTACCCTCTCACCTTCCGTCCGAAATAAAATGTCTGGCTGGAGGTTCCTTTCAGGACCAAAAAGGGGAATCTTAATCCCCGAGGCGAATAAGTGAGGAAAAATCCGGATCCCCCGGAGAGATGAATGCTGTGTATCCAAACGGGGTTCCCATTGATCGGTCAACTCAAAGAGGGACTGGATTGGAGATCCGTTCCAACGAAATCGGACATGCCCGGCAGAAAGAGAAAGTGCCAGGGCAATCAACTCCCCCCATTCCTCAACCCTCCGATCATGTTCCGGGTTCCCTTTTTCAAGAAAACGCTTCAATGATTCCGGAAAGCGTGCGGTTTCAGTGAGGTCGATGATTTCACGATCCGTCAACAGAATGCGGCATTCTTTTTTTTCCCTCCAGAGAGTCTGGTAAGCCGGAACATTGTGATCCAATGACTTCCAGCATCCCGAAAATCTGGATTTTCCGTCTTTTTCGATCCAGTCTCCCTCATAGGACCACCCGGTCCCTGCCCCAAGAGGAACGAGGGGGTCCTCTCCGGAGGGACGAAAAACTGGAATTCGCCCCTCCTGAACAAAGGCAAACCAAGGGAAACCTGGTTTTGGAAAAAAAATGGGAAACCGCCCCTTGGGAGATTCCCAGATCAATTCAAGATAAAAAGCGTTATGGAAATCTCTCCAGAACTTGAATTCCGGCCTCGCTGTACTCCCCGGAAGGCGAAAACGGTTTTGCCAGTCTCGGTAAAACGACTCTGTCAGGGCAGATCGAACTCCCGTACGCATCAGGAATCCCCAGTCGGTCCCAAAATTGATCAGGAAGGCTCCGAAAGGTCTGGGAGTCGAACGATAAGGAGGAGAATAATATTCATCTTGCCGGAAAACTGGTTTCTCTTCCAAGGAAGAAGAGCTCTGGGGAAGAACAAGCAAGGAAGAGACTCCTCCCAGCAAATGTGAACACCCATCCGCCAAAAGGACTTCCCCATTGGGTTGACACTCTGGACAGGAACCCAGGATTTCCTTTCCTTGCCGGACAACCTTAAGCGAGTGTTGTTTTGGTCCTTCCTCCTGGGTGTCAATCGCAATCACCAAGTCAAGAATGTCCTGAGAAACGATCAAACTCACGATCTGTGAGGTTATCTGGACACGATCCAGCAACCGTCGGGACAAGGGGGGTAAGGAATCCAGAACTTCCCGGATCGGAGTGCGCCAACTATCCCCGATATTGCTCCCAAAGTCAGATGGGTTCGAGAAATTCTTCTCCTCTCCGGATTCAAATGACATTTTCATGGTCCATCACTAAGATTTTGCCGATTTCAATCAGTTCAGTTCTAAAAGCAGTTCAGTTCTAAAAGATCACAGGGCTTATTGGAATATATTGTTGGGAGGAATTCAATTTACAAGAAGTGCGGCAATTTCTTCCAGCAAAAATTCGTTGCATGACTCAATGGGTTGATCGATCCAATTCTTCTACAAGAAGGAGGGCAGAAAAGAAAGCCCCAAGGAGAAATGAACCGACAACAATAAGGAGGGCTCTCCGACGATCCTTTTCATGATCAGGAGCGGAAACCTTCCTGAAATGGCCGGAAATCATGGCACGTCCCAGAAAAGCATCCACAACGCAAAATGAAAGGAAGCTCTGAATGAACGAAAGAGCCGTCAGGAATGCAAGGAGTGTCATCCCAATGAAATAAGGGAAAGGATGCACCAGAAGAAATTTCCATTTTTCGTTATACAAAATGACGGCAACAAATCCGATCAGGGCACCGATTCCCCTGAAAAGCCGGCCTTTGAAGCCAATGTTGCAAACACCGGGAACATACCCTTGACACTTGACTTCTTCCTGACCTGGAAGGTCTTCGAGCGAGCCCTGTCCCCGAGAGGATGGGTCGTCAGTTTTGGGATCTTCGGTGGACATCAGACAAATCCCTTCCCGGTACGGGACTGATCCCTGTAAAGTCCAACCAACCTTCCCTGAATCAGGTTCTCTTCCTCTTCAGGGGAAACGACCCGATCAGGATAACGCGGGTTAGCGGCTCTGAGAACAATTCTGTTCTTCTGGACCAGAAACTGTTTGAGGGTAATCTCTCCCTGCATCTGGGCCACAACCAGATCTCCGCTTCGAACATCCCGGGTTTTCCGGATAAACGCCAAATCCCCTTCAAAAATACCGGCACCCGTCATGCTGTCACCTTGCACCTTCAGAATAAAGTCGGGTTTCTCAGTAAAAAGAATTCGGGGAACAGATAGGGTACCATCGGGAATCATCTGGTTATCCGTCGGTCTTCCAGCCCTGACCCGACCGACGATTGGGAGAACGAGCAAATCTTCCGAAACCAGATTTTGCTGGAACGATTCCCCGAGTGGAGTCAGCTGGATTCCTCTGGCTTTCCCTGGAAACCTCTGGATATATCCCTTTTTCTCCAAAGCATCAAGGTGGGCAGAAGCACTTTTGGGGTATGGCACGCCAAGAAATTGGGCCACCTCCGAAAGTGTCGGGGGAAAACGAGTCTCCCTGATCCATCGGACAATGAAATCAAATACATCCCGTTGTCGAGATGTCAGAGGTTTACTCTCCCGAATTGGAGATTCTGGGGTCACGCCCCCCCCTAAGGGATAAAGAGTGCCAGAGAAGATTTGATATAGTCTACAAAAGGCGCCGGATATACACCCAATATGACTGTTGTACCCGCCGTAAGTGCCAGAGCGATACGTCCCATCATTGATGAGTGGAAGACGACATTGCCATCAGGTTCCTTCATATACATGGCCATTACCACCTTGAGATAGTAGTATGCCCCTATCGCGGCAAATATGATACCAACTACCGCCAGCCAGGTATAACCAGCGTGAACCACTGCAAAGAAGACGTAGAATTTGGCCAGAAAACCTCCAAAAGGGGGAATTCCTGCTAATGAGAACATAAAGATCAGCATGACAATTGCCGCGATTGGATGTTGTTTGCTCAGACCGACAAAATCACTGATCTCCTCACCCTCAACACCTTTCCTGCGCATCATCAGAATAACCCCAAATGCTCCAACTGTCATGAACATATATGTAAAAATATAGAAGAGAAGGGCAAAGAGGCTTTCACGGTTAGGAAGGAGAAGCGCCATTAAGGCATAACCTGCATGACTAATCGAAGAATAAGCCAACATCCTCTTGATGTTGGTTTGCATGATCGCGATGAGATTGCCGGCTGCCATCGACAAAATGGAAATAAGGATGATCAACAGGTCCCAGTCATGCCTGTTTCCAGAGAAGGCAACCCAGAAGACTCTCAAAAAAACTGCAAAAGCAGCAATTTTTCCTGCAGTGGCCATAAATCCTGTCACAACAGTTGGGGCACCTTCGTAGACATCCGGAGTCCACATATGAAAGGGAACCGCTGAGATCTTAAAGGTAAACCCAACAAGGGTCAGAATCATTCCCACCACGACCAACGGCTTGAGGGCTCCCGGGTTACTGATAAACCCGGCCAAACCACTGATTGTTTCGGTTCCGGCAGCCCCATAGAGAAAAGAGATCCCAAATAGAAAAATGGCAGCGGTAAAGGATCCCAACAGAAAATATTTGAAGGAGGCTTCGACAGAACGGTTGTCATCCCTTTTAAGCCCGACCAGAACATAAAAACACAACGACATGAGTTCGATTCCGAGGAACAGGGTGATCAAATCTCCTGCCGAAACCATAACCATCATTCCGACTACGGAAAATAGGATGAACGCATAGTACTCCCCAAGATGAATATCTTCCTGGTCAAGGTAGGGTAAGGAGAACAGGATTGTGAGGATGGCTGCCAGATAAATGGTGATTTTGAAGAAGTTGGAAAAGGGATCGATGATATAAAGGCCACTGTAAAGGGGCAGTCCCTTTCCGTTGAGCCCAATGGAAGCAACCATCGCGAAGACCAAGGCAATAATGCTGAAATAGGCCAACCAAGATCTTTTTTCCTTGGGAATCATCGTTTCCAGAATCAGAAGAATGCAACCAAAGAATGTAAGATAAATTTCCGGCATCGTACCGAGAATGTTAACAACTGAAAAACTCATTGGAAGTTCCTCATCCTTTCCATATCAAACCTCACATTACCTGCCTACCGGATGGAAGCGAGGGGAACTCCCCCCTGAACCTGTCCAATCAAATGAGAAACACTGGCATGAAGCAAAGAAAGAAGGGGATTTGGCTGTACACCAATCCAGACAACTAAAATCAAAAGCGGGAGGAGTGATGCCCATTCGTAGCGGTTGAGATCAGGAAGTGCCCATTTTTTGGGCGTATAGACTCCCCATACGACTCTTGAAAGAAGATAGAGCATGTAAATGGCCGCCAGAACAATCCCTGTCGATGCCATGACACCAAGGGCCATATGCGTTCGAAAGGTGCCAAGAAGGACCAGAAATTCCCCGACAAAAGAATTCAAGCCAGGCAACCCCAATGATGAGAGGGAAAAAATAACCAGCATAGTTGAGAATATCGGCATAGCCTTTGCCATTCCGCCATAATCTGAAAGGAGCCTTGAGTGGGTCCGGTCATAAAGAACCCCAACACAAAGGAACAATGCTCCCGTCGTCACTCCATGGTTGATCATTTGAAGGAGGGCACCTTCCAGTCCCTGGGAATTAAAAACAAAAATCCCCAAGGTGACAAAGCCCATATGGCTGACAGAAGAGTAGGCAATCAGCTTCTTCATGTCTTCCTGGGCCAATGCCATAAGAGCACCCCACACAATTCCGGCAATGGACAAACCAAAAATCAGCCCGGTGAAAAAATGGGAGGCCTGGGGAAACATTGGAAGAGAAAAACGAAGGAAACCATAGGCGCCCATTTTCAACATGACGGAAGCCAGGATGACAGAGCCTGCGGTAGGAGCTTCCACATGGGCATCCGGCAACCATGTATGAAATGGAAACATGGGTACCTTCACAGCAAACGCAACAAAAAACCCCAAAAAGGCAAATTCCTGAAAGGTCTTGGAGTAATGTTGCCCCATAAGATCAACGATGTTGAAAGTGTGTCCACCTACAAAATAGAGGGAGATAATAACGACCAAGAGAAGAAGTGAACCCGCAAGGGTATAGAGGAAGAACTTCATCGTGGCATAAAGCCTGTTGGGACCACCCCAGACACCGATGATCAAGTACATCGGAATCAGCATCGCTTCCCAGAAAACATAAAACAAAACGAAATCCGTTGCCTCAAAAACCCCGACCATCAATCCTTCAAGGACCAGAAGGGTCATCATGAACTCTGGAACCCTGGTCGATATGCCCTTCCATGAAGTCAAAACACACATGGGGAGAAGCAATGTCGTCATAATGATCAGGACGATGCTCATTCCATCTACACCCAGCGAATAATGGATGTTGGCAAACGGGATCCAGGCGTGGTCTTCCGTGAACTGCATCCGGTATGACCCCGCATGCATTCCCAAAAGCAGGCTCAACGAAACCAGGAACTCCACGAGCGTCAGACCTAGTGTCAAAAGACGAACCGTCTTCTCAGACCCCTGAACCTTCATAAAAGGAAGGAGCAGCAATGCTCCCAATACGGGAAAAAGAATCAAAAATGTCAGTATGGGTATCGATAAAAAGGTCATTGAACTCCCCGGGGCTTCTCTCTCTTACTTCATAAACAGGAAAAGGCTCACCATTCCAAATAGTCCCAGAGCCATAACCAACGCATAATTCTGCAACTGTCCAGTCTGGAGTCTGCGCATTGCCCCTCCACTGTTCTGGCAAAAAGATGCGACACCATTGACAGCCATGTCTATCACACCCTTATCCAATTCCTTCCACAGGAGGTAAGAAAGAAAGATTGTCGGACGCGTAAAAACATTGTCATAGAGCTCCTCAAAAAACCATTTATTCAGTGAAATCAAATAAAGTGGCCTCAGGCCGTTTGCCAGCATTGCAGGTACATTGGAAGATCTTCCATAGAAAAGATATGCCAAGGCAATTCCTAGACCACCGGCAACAACAGAAATGATCTTCAGTGCGGAATCTGAGAGCTCTGGTCTCAGAGCAAAATGGGGAATTGACATGTCCTGGGACAAAAACCCGACAACATCATAATGCTCACCGATCAACCCACCAAAAATTGCCCCCAGCGAAAGAAGCACAAGGGGCAGGGTCATGACAAGAGGGCTTTCATGTGGAGCATGTCCATGGTGGCCATCCTGGGCAAATCGTTCTTTTCCAGAGAAAACCATAAAGACAAGCCGAAAAGTATAAAATGCCGTTAATCCGGCTGTTACAACTCCAATCAGCCACAGAATATGTCCAAGCGAACCATCATGAAATGCATTTGAAAGGATCAGATCTTTTGAATAAAAACCCGCAAAAGGTGGAATTCCTGATAATGCCAGCGATCCGAGAAGCATTGTCACAAAGGTGATCTTCATATATTTCGAAAGGCCACCCATCCGAAACACGTCCTGCTCCCCGGAAAGGGAGTGAATAACCGATCCAGCACCAAGAAAAAGGAGCGCCTTGAAAAATCCATGGGTCAACAGGTGAAAGATCCCTGCGCCGTAGGCCCCGATTCCACAGGCCATCACCATATACCCCAACTGACTCATCGTCGAATAGGCGACAATTTTTTTGATATCCCTCTGCGTCAACGCGATCGTAGCTGCAACGATTGCAGTCAATGCTCCTGTCCATGCCACAACATGGAGTGCTGCGGGAGAGGCGTTATAAATTGGGGAAAGACGGGCAATCATGAAAATTCCGGCAGTTACCATCGTTGCAGCGTGAATAAGCGCTGAAATTGGTGTTGGACCTTCCATTGCATTTGGAAGCCAGGTATGGAGCGGAAGTTGGGCAGATTTTCCAACTGCCCCTACAAAGAGCAAGAGCGCAATAACGGTCATGACCGAATAGGGAGTGGTACCATGGAATGCGCTAAACGCAACAATTGTGTCATTGAGATGTGCGGGAATCTGACGGAAAATCGTCTGGTAATCAAGCGTTCCAAATACTGAATAAGTCAGGAATATCCCTAATAAAAACCCGAAATCCCCCACCCTGTTCATGATGAAGGCTTCATTTGCGGCTACCCAGGAGGGTTTTCTCTCGTACCAATGGGCAATCAGGATATAGGAACAGAAACCGACCGCTTCCCAGAAAATGAAAAGTTCCAATAGGTTATCCGAGAGGAGAAGCATATCCATCGAGAAAGTAAATAGGGATATATAGGCGAAGAACCGATCATAACCCGAATCATCCTTCATATATCCGACAGTATACAGATGGGTAAGGGCAGATACAGTGGAGACCATGACCAGCATGGTTGCAGTGAGATGATCGACCATCAAAGAGATGGAAGCATCAAAATGACCAGAATGGATCCAGTTGTAAAGCACAAAATGAAGGGGAGGACCGTTCAATGTCACCATGAACGCGCGAACCGAAAACACCCAGGACAGAGTAACCAGAGGTACGGTGATCCAATGCCCTTTTCCCCGGAAATATGGCCAGAAGATGCCTACCAGAAGAAATCCGGCAAAAGGAAGAAGCGGGATCAAAAGGTACGGTAACATCAAAACTCCCTTTTAATAACTAGAATTTAAGAATATTGAACTCATCAATATTGATCGTTTCCCGAAGACGGAATATGGCAATAATGATTCCAAGACCTATGGCAACTTCGGCAGCAGCCACCGTAATCACAAAAAAGACAAAGATCTGGGCATCAATGACATGCTGGTATTTACTGAACGCGACAAAGTTGATGTTAACGGCGTTCAGCATGATCTCTATACAGAGCAGCACAATCACGATGTTCCGCCTGATCAGGACACCAACCAGTCCGATCAGGAACAGGACAGAGCTCAAAGCAACATACCACGACAACGGCACCATAAAGGCGTCTCCAGTTTTTCAATCGTCCATTTCCCGTGTCCCGAATGGCTTAAAATACGGATCAGCGGTATTTTAACTTGCCTTTGGCCATAACAATGGCCCCGACAAGCGCAATCAACAGCACGAGAGAAGCGATCTCAAAGGGGAAGAGATACTGCGTATACAGGACCATCCCAATCGTTTCTGAATTTCCGAGAGTTGGAACCCCAGGGTGGGGTATGGCGGGAAGCTCGGGGTAAAAGCGTGTTTGCAAAAGAAGGACAACAATTTCAACAGCGGCAAGGACTCCGAGCCCTGCCACTGCTGGCGTCTGTTTTTGCAAAAATCTCCCACGGCTTTGGACATTGAGAAGCATGACAACAAAGAGATAGAGCACAAGAATTGCCCCGGCATAGACCAGCAACTGGACGCCCGCAAGAAATTCTGCTTCCAGAATCACGTATAGTCCAGCAATATGCATGAACATGGCCAGAAGCGACATTGCCGAATAAATAGGATTACGAAAATAAACTACAAACAGAGCCGACAGAACGACTGCCCCTCCGAAATAAGCAAACAAGGCCATTTGCATGGTCTAAATCATCCTCCAGATTGTGTCGTTGAAATAGGTGGGAAATGATAACGACCTTCTTCCTTGCCAGAATCTTCAGCACCCCACATATTCCTGACTTTCAGATAGGCAATGGACTCATCCTCACAACGATCGCCAAGGGCAAGAAGCTTCTCCTTGGGATAGATCAAGCCTTCACGGGTGAAGGAGGAGTGGGCAAATTCCTTTGTCATGGACAATGCATTGACTGGACAGGCCACTACGCAAAATCCGCAAAAAATGCACCTCGTAAAATCGAGCGTATATTCTTTTGCATAACGCCTTTCAGGAAATTCAGGATGGATATCCCCAACGACCCTGATTGCCTTGGCGGGACAGATTGCTTCGCAGAGATCGCAACCCACACACCTTTCCTGTCCATTCTCATACCGCCTATGAACAATAAATCCCCGATACCCATCTGCAAGCGTTAGCTTTTCATGGGGATACTGGACGGTCAGCGTCTTTTTGAAGAAATGACCGAACGTAACCTTCAGGCCCTTCACGATTTCCACAAATAAAACATTATTCATCAACGATTTGAATGTCATGATGAATCTCCCTATATCCTACGGCCTAGTGCCGAACCATATAGACAACAATCGCCGTCACAATGACATTGGCGAAGGAAAGCGGAAGCATTACTTTCCAGCCGAACTTCATGAGCTGATCATAACGCAGACGGGGCAATGTTGCCCGAATCCAGAAGAAGAAAAAGAGAAAGAAGTAGACTTTCAACATAAACCAAACAAATGGTGGAATAAAATCAAGGAACGCAAAGGGGGAGTTCCAGCCCCCCAGAAAGAGGATCGTCGCGATGGAGGAAACCATGATCATGTTCGCGTATTCTGCAAGGTAGTAAAGGGAGAAGCGCATTCCCGAATATTCTGTAAAGAATCCTGCAACCAATTCTGACTCTGCTTCAGGAAGATCAAATGGAGTCCTGTTCGTTTCAGCAATTCCTGAGATCAGATAGATTACAAACGCCACAATCTGCGGAAATATGTACCAGTGCCAAAAACCTCCGGATTGGGCAGACTCAATCTTAACAAGGGAAAGGGAGCCAGACAGGATCAGGACACCGATGATCGACATTCCGGCATTTAATTCATAACTGATCACCTGGGCAGCAGAACGAAGCGCTCCCAGAAGGGAATATTTGCTATTCGACGCCCAACCACCGAGCAGAATCCCATATGCACCGACCGATGAGAGGGCGAGTACATAAATGATCCCGATATTGATATCGGTGATATAGGGATGTGTTGTTATTCCCAGAAAATGAAACGAATTCTTCCCAAATGGAATGACAGCAAATGAGATGATCGCAGGAACAAGGGAGATCACCGGAGCAATCTTGAAAATCGCCTTGTCCGCTTCGGTTGGAATGATATCTTCCTTGGAGATTAGCTTGATCCCGTCTGCAAGGGGCTGCAACAAACCCCATGGGCCAACTTCCATTGGGCCAAGGCGATCCTGCATAAACCCGAGGACTTTCCGTTCAAGATAGGTCAAGTAAGCAACAGTCGTCAAAAGGACAAACAATACTGCAACAATGACAATCACAGCACTGACTAGGTCGTTCAGCACGAAACCGGATCCTTTCTACTGTCTGGGGACATAGATCCCCCCTTCAACATGGGCCGGGAAAAATTCTATTGTTTTACAATAGTCTAGTTAGCGTTCTGGGTTTCCAGAGACACCCGGATCCGATGGGTGACCGGTGACCCAGTCCCTGCGGAAAACTCTAAGTCTGGAGCAAAAAGCCCCAAGACCTGACCATTTGCAAAATGAACCGGGAATGTAAGCTCAAACTCCGAAACAGCCGGGGATGGTTCCACAACAAAACTGCAGGTCCCAAAGGTCGTCCGGAGCACAACCTGCTCACCCTTTTTGATTTTCCTTTTACGAGCTGTTTGACGATTGATGCGGAGTTTACCCTCTGGCTGAATTTTTTTCAAATTCGAATCAATGAGTGTCATTTTTCCGGAATGGAACAGGGATTTTGTCAACTCCAATACAAACTCGCCTTCTCCGGCAATCGGATGGGCTGGGATTCCAGATTTCTCTTTAGCCTTTTCTCTCCATCCAAGATAACGCGAAGAAACTGATTCCCGGTTCGCCTTGTGGGCAGCGGGAAGAGCGGTTCCTGCCTGAATGCTTTTTGGAGAGGAAAGAATTCCAGGAAACACCACTGGAGTGGCCAGATGGATTTCGCCCGTTCCCCCAACGAAGTGACTTCCGTTTCGAGAAGAGGGTGAAAGGTCTGGAAGGAATCGCACGATTTCAGCCATTACTCCTTCTGCTGATTCAATTCCCATAGGATTTCCCATAGCTGTGGAAATACGGTCCAAGATTTGCCAGTCTGGAAGACTCTCCCCCCAATAAGCCATCGTAGGCTTGATGGGCTGGACAAATCCCTCGGCACTGACAAGATGTCCAGAACGCTCATAGGCACTTGCCACCGGCAAGACAAAGTGGGCCATATCCGAAAGATCATTCTGGAACATGTCAATGGAAATAATGAGATCAAGCTTTGAAAGGATTTCCCTCACTCTGGATCCAACGGGAAAATGCCCAATTGGGTTTTCTCCAAGAGAAATCAGAGCATTAATTCTTCCCTCATCAATCCCCTTAAGGATTGCATCAAGTCCACCACCTGGACCATAGGACAGGCGGCCTCCCCAAGCCTCTTCCCAACGACCCTTCGATGACTTGTCGCTCGAATCCATTAATCCTGGAAGCCATTCGTAAGATGCTCCCATCATAAGAACGCCTAAATCGTTCGCAGCTTCGGGAAGGACAAAAAGGCCACACCCTGCACGGTCAATCCAGCCAAGATCTCCTGTTATTCGAAGAAGCGCTTCAACACCCGACACAGGGGTTTCGATCCTGAAGAGTTTGCGCCCCGCTATAATCACGCCAGTTTCTGCGGATTTCAAATCATTCAAAAGCCTCTGGTACGCACTTGGATCCACATTCCAGTTCTTGAATAATTCTTCCTTTCTGGAGATCCATTCGGGCGTCATATTCTGGGAGTCCCGGATCTCTTCAGAAAGCACATCCAAGAAGATCTGTTCTCCGCCGGGATGAATCCTGATATGGTCTTTCGCACGATTGGAGAGAGTGATCGCCTCTGAATCAACCACATAAAGGCGTGATCGCTCTTTCCTGGCAGCACGTTTTGCAAACAGACCAGTAATATTGGATTCCGAAACAGGGTCTGCTCCAATAACGAGGATCACCTTAGCCTTTAGAATATCCTCATGATCGACAAGGGGTCTCAGTGTGCCAGTTGCATCAACAATGGGCAGGGCGGCATTCATGAAAGAATAGCGCGAACCTGTATCGATCATGTTCGAATGCAATGTTTTGCGAAAGAATGATTGAAAAACATAAGCATCTTCCATTGGAACTCGATTGGAAATGAGACCAGCTATGCGATCAACACCCTTTTTGCGAATGGCATTCAGCTGTGAGGCAATTTCCGGCAAAACCTCATCCCACGAACTGGGAACCAGCCGGTGGAGCGATCTCATGTAAGGAGTGTCAAATCTCTCAGGAATCTGAACATGGTTGAATCCGAATCGCCCAACCGCACAGATGGAACCTTCATTGGGCCCTACCCCTTCCTGGGAGGTTACCCGCACAATCGCTTCATTCTCGGTCTCAACAAACATCTGGCAACCCGAGGGGCAATAAGAACAAGTGGTTTGCTGCTTTTCAAGTTGCCAAGGTCGATACTTGTAACGGACAAAGTGGTCCGTAATCGCTCCAGTTGGGCAGACTTCCAGACAGTCTCCACAAAACTCGCAATCCAGTTTTTTCCCCAGTGGTGGTCCGATGATCGTGTCGAAGCCACGATTGATGAAACCAATCGCATGAACATCCTGTATTTCGTCGCATATTCGGACACATTTTCCACATAGGATGCAGCGATTCGCATTAAAGACAAGAACATCACTTTTCATGTCCTCTGGTTCGTCATTCCGATGGGACTCAAACCGACTTTCTGTTGCCCCATAGGCGAAGGACATATTTTGGAGTGGACACTCCCCCCCGCAGTCACAGACAGGACAATCAAGAGGGTGGTGAAGCAGCAACAACTCCAGATTTGTTTTTCTCGCCTCATGAATTTTGGGTGATTCTGTCAGAACCCGCATTCCGTCCGAAACAGGGGTGACACATGACATGACTACCTTCTTGGAGTCCTCAAGCTCTACCGCACAAATGCGGCAAGAACCAGCCGGATCCATCCGAGGGTGATAGCAGAAAGTTGGAACAGGTATCCCGGCCTTTTCTGCGGCCTTCAGAATGGTCATCGAAGGGTCTACGTCGACCTCTATGCCATTTATTGTAACTTTTGCCATGCATACACTCCCTTGATCGTCAGATAATTGCCCGGAATTTGCAGGCATCAACACAAGCTTTGCAACGAATGCATGTCGTAAGGTCAATATGTGCAACCTCGCCTTTTTCCCATGTCACTGACCCGGATGGACAAACCGGTTCACAAAGGCCGCAGGTCGTACAATCTTCCTCAATCACCACATATTTGATCAGTTCATTACAAACAGTTCCAGGACATCGCTTGTCACGGATATGAGCCTCATACTCCTCGCGGAAATACCGGATTGTGGACAAGACCGGATTCGGAGCAGCCCCACCAAGACCGCACAGCGAGTTGGATTTGACATACATCGATAGGCGAACCAATTCATCCAGATCACCCTCTTGCCCTTTTCCTTCCGTAATGCGGGTGAGAATATCCAACATGATCTTGGAACCCACACGGCAAGGGGTACATTCCCCACAGGACTCATCCTGGGTGAACTTAAGGAAGAACTTGGCCGTATCAACAATACAGGCGGCCTCATCCATCACCACGATACCACCAGAGCCCATAATCGCACCGGCAGCCACAACATTCTCGAAGTCCACTGGGGTATCCAGGCCATCAACCGGTATGCACCCACCGGAAGGCCCTCCCAATTGGGCAGCCTTGAATGGTATTTTTTTCTCAACCATCCCACCACCGATGCTGAAAATGATTTCCCGCAACGGGGTCCCTGCCGGAACCTCAATCAAACCTGAATTTTTCACGGAACCGGTCAACGCAAAAGTTTTTGTCCCTTTTGTTTTCTCACTTCCATAACTGGCGTACCAATCGCCTCCATTCAGGAGGATATGTCCGATATTTCCCAATGTCTCCACATTATTGATGACGCTCGGCTTTCCCCAAACACCCTTTTGGGCGGGAAACGGAGGCTTTGGCCAAGGCATCCCACGCTCTCCCATCAAGGAGGCGAGAAGAGCTGTTTCTTCCCCGCAAACATAGGCCCCAGCACCTTCCTTGATCTCGATATCAAAAGACATATCAGTACCAAGGATATTCTCACCCAGAAAATTGTGCGCTCGTGCATCATCAATCGCTTTGCGCAAGTGCCTGATTGCAAGGGGATACTCAGCCCGGCAATAAATATAGCCCTGCCTTGCGTTTCCTACCGCAAAAGCCGCAATGATCATCCCCTCCAAGACGGCGTGAGGGTCTCCTTCCAGAACGGAACGGTCCATAAAGGCACCTGGATCACCTTCATCAGCATTACAGACCACATATTTTTCCGGGCCAGGAGATTTCTGGGTAAGCCCCCATTTGAGGCCCGTGGGAAAACCGCCTCCCCCTCTCCCCCTTAACCCTGATTTTGTCACTTCATCAACGACCTGGGCCGGGGTCATTGATGTCAGAACCTTCTTGAGAGCCTTATAACCATCCATTGACAAATAGTCTTCGATGGAAAGAGGGTCGATCATCCCACATCTTTTTGTAACAATCTTTACCTGCCCCTTGAAAAAAGGCATGTCGGCCATGAGGATGAGCCCTTCGTACGGCTCCGCACCCTCCATTGGAATCTGGCAAGTCGCATATTTTTTTGCAAACTCATTCTTGGTGAAATGCGAATCAAAGATCTGCGTCAGTGTCATTGCTTTCACATTCCTGTATGAAACACGGTAACGCCCCGGCATTGTGACATCCACTAGCGGTTCGTTATGACACATCCCGATGCACCCCGTTGGAATAATTCGCACATTCAATTGACGCTTTTGGACCTCTTTCTTGATCAGCTCAAGGAGAGGCCGAGCCCCAGATGCCAAGCCACAAGTCGCCATTCCGATATGGATAATAGGAAGGTCTGTTAACTTAGAGGAAGCAACAGAAACATCTTCCAACGCTTCGGTCAACATGATAATCCATCCCTCTTCTCCGAAATTTACGGAGCATATGATATATGTTCACGTTCGTTTTATTTTTATTAATGTTGGGGTCACGATGGTACACTTCGGGTCAGTCAGACCGTCTCTTCTTCATGGACAGTCTCTTCCTCGAGCTGCCTGATCAGGGAAACCATCTTGTCTGCTGAAAGCTTTCCATAAGCCGTCCCGCTCACCATCGCCATTGGCGCAAGAGCACAGGAACCCAGACATGCCACCGGCTCCAGTGTAAACAGCATGTCTTCAGTATTCTCGCCCGGTTCGATGTGAAGCTCTTCCCGAACCTTGTCGACCAGCAGCCCGGCTCCACGGACGTGACAGGCCGTTCCCACACAAACCTTGAGGATAAACTTCCCTCTTGGTTCCTGGTAGAACTGTGAGTAGAAGGTCAAAACACCATACATCTTGCTTTTGGGAATTTCGAGAACATCTCCAACCAATTCCAGCGCCTCTGCCGGAACATACCCGTATTTTTCCTGAACTTTCTGGAGCACCTGAACTACAGCACCTTCCCGATTCTCGAACTCCTCACAAATTTTTTCGATATCATCGAGATCTACCTCAACATGCTTTGTCTCGGCCATCGCTCAGTCCCTCACCTGATTACCCAATTTGCATATATTTTCAGAGGCAGGAAAATCTTGCTTCCCCTGCCCCCCTAATGTCTCAGAATACTGACCGAGAGTCCCTCATGAAACCTTCCCGTATCTCCCTGAGGTCAGCGATCGCATTCACCCATCACGATATCATATGTTCCAAATATCGTAACAATATCTGCGATCATATATCCTTTGGCCATATGGTCAAATGCCCCCATATGCACAAAGGATGGTGCCCGGATTTTCATTCGGTACGGCTTTCCGGAACCGTCACTGACAATGTAGAAACCCAATTCCCCCTTAGGGGTCTCCGTACCGCAGTAAGTATCTCCGGGCGGCACCTTGAATCCCTGAACCACCAAAAGAAAATGGTGAATCAAAGTCTCCATATTATGCATGACCTGACCTTTTTCTGGAAATGACACCTTGTGGTCATCCGTCATGAATGGTCCTGAGGGCATCTTGTCGAGGCATTGGCGAATGATTTTTGAGCTTTCGCGCATTTCCTCGATCCGAATCCAGTAACGGTCATAGATATCCCCGTTGCTCCCAACGGGGACATCGAACTCCACCTGATCATAGGCCCCGTAAGGCTCAAACTTTCTCAGATCGTAAGGGACTCCCGATCCCCGCAAAGTCGGGCCTGAAAGTCCAAAATTCACCGCATCATCTCCGGTAATGACCGCAATATTCTTCGTTCTTGCCAACCAGATCCGGTTCGTCTCAAGAAGAGTGTTATACTCCTTGATATTTGATTCAAAGACTTCGATAAACCGGTAAAGTCGGTCCACAACTTCCTGCGGCATATCGCTTTCCACTCCACCAACCCGATAATAGTTGGTCGTCAACCTTGCCCCGCAGAGGATTTCAAAAAGGTCCAGAAGCTCTTCCCGCTCCCGAAATGTATAGAAAAATACGCTCATTGCCCCAATATCAAGAGCCTGAGTCCCAAGCCAGAACAGGTGATTGACGATCCTCTGGACCTCGGCAACAATCGTCCTGATAAATTCGGCCCGCTCCGGTACCTTCAGTTGGAGAAGCTTCTCCACTGCCCTGACAAAAGCATAGTTATTGGCCATGGCAGACACATAATCAAGCCTGTCCGTAAGGGGAATGATCTGATTATAGGTCCGGTACTCGGCGATCTTTTCCGTACCCCGATGGAGATATCCCAGATCAGGAACGGAGCGTTTGATCCGCTCCCCGTCAAGATCGAGGAGAACCCTGAGCACCCCGTGAGTACTCGGATGCTGGGGCCCCATATTGAGAAGAAACTGATCTGTCTGAATCGAAGAATCAAGATTTTGGAGCACAGCTTGACGCAGGTTGCTCAGCACAACCTCTTTGCGCTTGATATCCTCAGTAACCCCTGTCAAATTTTCCGTTTCCAAGATCAGCAGCTCCTGACATTTAAACGAATTGATCAAACAGAACGAAGGAGCAGCATTTTTTTAGGAAGGGATAAAAGAAGCATCCCCACCCGGCTTTCCCTCAATCACCCCAGGATTCCCCTGAAATTTGGGGACGAAAGAAAAGCTGTCTCGCCACCCTTTGCCCACCAGAGGAAAGTCTTTACGCAACGGATAACCCTCTTCATAATCATCCGGCATCAAGATCCTACGCAAATCAGGATGTCCCCGGAACTGGATACCCATCATATCAAAGACCTCACGTTCCATGAATTCTGCCCCTTTCCAGATCCCAACCACGGAATCCACTACGGGGTTATCCTCGGGAATGCGAATCTTGACCATAATCCGGTGCCTGCGGGAAATAGAGTACAGGATATAGACAACCTCAAATCGTTCAGGATCCATCGGATAATCAACTGAAGTCACATCAACGATATAATCATACCCATATTCAGGCATGTCATGTAAGGCGCGAAAAAGTTCCAGCGCCCCTTCCGGGCGAACATATATGGACAGGTCTCCCAAGGACTCACGAGAGGCAAGGAATACCTCCGAAAATCTGTTCTCAAGCGATTCTGCTGTCGGATGCATGAGGGATCAAACTCCTTCCGAAGAAGAGGGAAGACCAACAGGAAAGTTGCCGGGAAAAACCGGTCGGTCCTTCATGATTTTTTCCTGCAGCTTCATCAGTCCATCCAGAAGGGCTTCAGGACGTGGAGGACAACCGGGAACATAGACATCAACCGGGATCAAGCGATCAACACCCTGAACAACGCTGTAACTATCGTAAATATTTCCGGAAGTGGCACAAGAGCCCATTGCAATGACATACCGCGGCTCCGGCATCTGATCGTAGATCCTGCGCACAACGGGTGCCATCTTGCGCGTCAAGGTCCCTGCAACAATCATCAGGTCGGACTGACGGGGCGATGCCCGGAAGACCCCTGCCCCGAATCTGTCTATATCAAACCTTGAAGCCACTGCCCCCATCATTTCGATCGCACAGCAGGCCAACCCGAACGTCATGGGCCACAATGCAGATTTTCGGGACCAGTTAAGCAATTCGTTAACGGCATCCTGAAGCCGCATGGTCACAACAGAGAGCTCTCCGTCCTTCTGATGCATCATTCCCATTCCAGAGCCTCCTTCTTCCATGCGTAGACATATCCAACCAGTAGAATGAAAATAAAAATCATCATCTCGACGAGACCAAAAAGGCCCAGACGGTCAAAATCCACCGCCCACGGATAAAGAAAAACCACCTCAACATCAAACACGAGAAACAGCATCGCAATCACATAGTATCGGATGGAGAAACGCTCCCGGGCATCATTGATCGGCGGAACACCACATTCGTAAGGGGCATTCTTGTCCTTGTAGGGATTCTTTGGTCGAATCAACTTTCCTACAGTCAACGAAATGGCGCCAAAACCCACTGCAACCACAAGAAAAATTAAAATAGGGATGTAGTGTTCAGGATGAGATTGCGAGAACATCCATTGCCTCCAAAGGCTTTTTCTTTAGTGTATCTTCGCCCATTATGAATTAAACGTGTTCTTCATTGTATGGGGCAGGGAAAAAGTTGTCAACAAGTCTGGCAATGGGTCAATTGGACTGGAACGATCCGAAGATCTAGTAAAATCAATCTTTTCTGCCTTCAGAGAGTTACAATCCCTTGCTCAAGACCCATGACATTTTTTGAATTTTTTTCCGCTCCCGCAAAAACAGGGATCATTGCGCCCCAACTTTCTGGATGAATGTGCAGACATGGATGGATTCCCTCCCATCGTCATCGGGATTGTCCCAGACATCGAAAAAGGGAGAGCCTCTGCTTGAGCAAACTGACCAGAGTCGGCCGAATAAACTTGATCCTCAGGATGGAGGTATTGATATGCCTCAAGGTCCGGTTCATCGGGGAGTCCAACGGCCTCCTCCATCTCCCTCGCATTACCCACAAGGAGAATCAGGCTTTCCTGGACTTCCTTGACAAACTGTTCAAACAGGGTGAACCCTTCACGCCTGTACTCGACAAGAGGATCTTTTTGACCATATCCCCGAAGCCCGATCCCTTCCTTCAGGTGATCCATGTTCAAGAGATGTTCTTTCCACTGATTGTCAAGGTTCTGGAGAATGAGAAAACGGACAATGGCCCAAAAGGTTTCAGTTCCAAAATCCCCCTCTTTTTTCTCCAAAAACGAATCATATGAATGGAACAAGGATTCTTTCAAAGCCAAAATGCCAAGGTCACGAAGTTGATCTGAGGAAACAGTGAGCCCTGACTTTTCCAATACACCCTGAACCAGACCCTCCAAATCCCATGTTTCAGGATACTGGTCCTCAGGGGCAAACTCGGAAACAACCGACTCCAGTACCTCTTGCCCCCATTCCACCAATAACTCTTTAAGGTCTTCTCCCCGAAGAACTTTCTTCCTTAATTCGTAGAAAATCAGCCTCTGCTGGTTCATGACATCGTCGTATTCGAGAAGCTGCTTCCTTACATCAAAATGGTGGGCTTCAACCTTCTTCTGGGCATTCTCGATGGCCTTGCTCACAAATCCATGTTCAATCGGGATACCATCCTCAACCCCGAGGCGATCCATCAAGCCCTTGATGCGATCAGCGCCAAATATTCGAAGGAGGTCATCTTCCAGTGAAAGATAGAACCGGGATGACCCAGGGTCCCCCTGTCGTCCGGAACGTCCCCGCAACTGGTTATCAATCCGTCGGCTTTCATGCCTCTCCGTACCAATAATGTGAAGTCCTCCAGCCTGGGCAACCTGTTCCCGCTCAGACTTGAGACTTTCTTCGAGATTTCGTTTGAGAACGATGACATCCTCATCGGAACAAGGCATTTTCTTCTGTTCCCGCTCCACCAGAATCGTTTTCAGAAGAAACTCCGAATTTCCTCCCAGAACAATGTCCGTTCCCCTACCAGCCATGTTCGTGGCAATTGTCACCATCCCCAAACGTCCTGCCTGAGCCACAATTTCGGCTTCGAGCTCATGAAATTTTGCATTAAGGACCTTGTGCTGGATAGCCTCTTTCACAAGCAAGGAAGAAAGATATTCCGATTTTTCAATAGAGACCGTCCCCACAAGAACCGGCTGTCCGGTTTTGTTCCGCTCCCTGATATCTTCCACAATTGCCTGATATTTTTCTTTCTGGGTCCTGTAGATCTGGTCCGGAAGATCCAGCCTTACCATGGAGCGATGGGTAGGGACAATGATGACATCCAGATTGTAGATCTTATGGAATTCCTGAGCTTCAGTATCCGCGGTTCCAGTCATACCGGAGAGCTTTTCATACATGCGAAAATAATTCTGGAAGGTGATCGTGGCCAAAGTCTGATTTTCATTTTCAATCTTGACTTTTTCCTTGGCTTCCACAGCCTGGTGAAGACCTTCACCCCATCGTCGTCCTGGCATCAAACGTCCGGTGAACTCATCAACGATGATGACTTCCCCGTTCTTGACTACATATTCGACATCTCTTCGATAAAGGTGGTGCGCTTTCAATGCCTGCAGCACATGATGGAACCAGCTGATGTTCCCCACATCATAAAGATTGTCGATCCCGAGCATTTCCTCGACAACATTGTTCCCTTCCTCTGTCAGGGTGACTGTCTTGAGCTTTTCATCAATTTTGAAATGAAGGTCGCGATCCAGACTGGGAATGATTCGGTCTACCCGAAAGTAAAGGTCAGTCGAATCCTCAGAGGGTCCGGAAATGATCAGGGGGGTGCGGGATTCATCAATCAGGATGCTGTCGACCTCATCCACGATGGCATAATGAAGTCCTCTCTGGACAAACTGCTCAGACTCGTATTTCATGTTGTCGCGAAGATAGTCGAAGCCGAATTCATTATTTGTCCCATAAGTGATATCGGCTTCGTAGGCGGCTTTTCTGTCCTCATCCGAAACATCATGCTGGATCAGCCCTGTCGTCAAACCCATAAAGCGGTAGAGTTGTCCCATCCATTCCGAATCCCTACGGGCCAAATAATCATTGACCGTTACAACGTGAACGCCCTTTCCGGTCAAAGCGTTTAAATAAACCGGAAGAGTCGCGACAAGGGTTTTACCCTCACCTGTTTTCATTTCGGCAATGCGACCCTCGTGAAGAACAATCCCCCCAATCAACTGAACATCGAAATGACGCATTCCAAGAACCCGGCGACTTGACTCCCGGACAACGGCATACGCTTCCGGAAGAAGATCATCCAACCCCTCTCCTTTGGCATACCTGTCCCGGAACTCCTGGGTTTTCTGGGAAAGTTGCTCATCCCCCAAGGTCGCCACAATGGATTCAAACTGATTGATTTGGTCAACAATTGCCGCCATCCTTTTCAGCTCACGATCATTCCGGCTTGAAAAAAGTGACGAAAGCAAGCCTTTCAACATACAAACTCCTTATCCTGTTCGGCACATACGCAGGCCTATTTTTTTCCGGACACACCCTGAACAAGTTCGGTATCCGGATCAACCGGAACACCGAAATACCGAATCTCAAAATGAAGGTGGGGTCCATTTGTTAGACCGGACATTCCGACCGAACCAATTGCCGTACCACGAGTAACATGTTCTCCCGCCTGAACAAAAACTTCTCCCAGATGGGCGTACAGGGAAGTCACACCCAATCCGTGATACAGCAAAACAAACTGACCATAATCCGACACTTTCCCTGCATCCAGGACATATCCGTCAGAAACTGCCTTGATCGTCTTCCCCTCAACCTGGGCAATGTCCACCCCAGGGTGAAACTCTTCCCCAGCACCCAATGGGCTCTTGCGGTTTCCGAAAGGGGATGTCTCCCAGCCTGAAACAGGAGGGTCCCAGACTGCATCCCCTGGACCGGTAGAAGCCATGAAGGGGTTGCTCTCCTGTCCTTCCAGGGAAGACACTCCTGACAACCCATTCAGCGTCGTCTTCTTTGGCAATGCTGGAGTTTGGAGTGGTACCGGAGGAGACAAGGGCTCAGTGGAAGTAGAACTCTGCTGGGGCTCAGCCGATTGAGCGGAGTTTTGAGGAGCTTTCGGAGCACTTTGCTGTCCGGCGGTCATCTGACGAATCTGTCCATCCAGGAGGTTTACCTCAGAAAGCTGGGCCTCAAGTCTTTCCAATTCCTTCTGGTATCGGTCAAGGTGAACCTTCTGTTCTCTCGTTTCATTGATCAGGCGATGGTAGGTTACCAGCTTTTGTGCTTCATAGGCATAGAAAAATCCCAACGAGATCCCACCAATGACACAGAGGATTCCCAATACAAAAAATGCATGAAAAAGCCATCTTGGAACAGTCCATTGCCTGGCCTTCTCGGTAGGACCTGACATGAACGTCACCGTAACGGTCTTTCTCAGTTTCATGACCGGAAATCTTTCTTGGGATCAAAACGCATGACCCACTCCAGATAGGAAGGATTCCCCCCATCAACCGTCCAGTAAAGGATTTCGGGAACAGTGTATGGGTGGATTGAACGGATCCTCTCTGTAACAGATTCACAGGAGCTTTCCGAAAGCTTGAGAAGGACATTCACCTCCTGGTCCCGAACAAGTTTCCCTTCCCATTCGTAAATTGAGACTCCCACCGGAAATAAATGTCCACAAGATACCTGTTTCTCCGACACCAGCGTCCTGACAAGGCGGTCTGCCTCCAACGGGTCCGGATGGGAAAATAGGAGCAGGCAAACATTCATCCCAACCACCGCCGGAACCATTCAACGGTTCGGGAGACTCCATCCTCAAAGCTCGTTTCAGGAGTCCATCCGCTTTCGCTCAAAAGCGTCTGATGGCCTAAAATGCGCTTCATTGACCCAGCAGGGTACTGACCCTCATAGACAATATCCCCAACAAATCCAGAGAAGGTCCGAAACATGAAGAAAAACTCCCGCTCTGAGAGTGGCTTTCCTGAACCCAGATGGAAAACTCCGTGTTTCTTTTCAAGAAGGATCGAAAGGATTCCATCCACCACATCGTCGATATAGATGAAGTCCCGGATCCGCTTCCCGTTCCCAGACATTTTCGGCATATCCGTGGGGTCTTTCCTGATCAGCCCTCTGGCCCAACCGGTCACAAACCCTGCTTCTCCCTCCAAAGACTGCCCTGGTCCAAAAACCGGGG
The DNA here is from genome assembly GCA_021785195.1 of Nitrospirota bacterium. Taxonomy (GTDB): domain Bacteria; phylum Nitrospirota; class Leptospirillia; order Leptospirillales; family Leptospirillaceae; genus JAJYGC01. Next base: position 179,439 of record JAJYGC010000009.1, on the reverse strand, counting down.
AAAGCCGGATGATCGAATAGGGAACCCCAATCTTGCGGGCAAAAAGGGACAGATACTGCTCAGCCGCCAAATAGGATGCGCCGTATGAATTGTCTGGAATAGGCGTTGTTTCTTCGTTGGGGGTTCCTTCGTTGTTCACACCAAAGACTTCTCCTGTCGAAACCAGAATGATCTGTCCAACAGATGCTTCCTCAAGGGACCTCAATGTTTCCACAAAAGGAAGAAGGGTTTCCTTCAAATCGATCGACGGGTCCTTTTCCCCTTTGAGGGGATCAGAAACCCCGGAAGCATGAATATAAATATCTGGTCGTGCAGCCCTGAGCAATTTGGACATGAAGCGGATGGACCCGGTGTCCCCCTTCTCAAACTGGAGGCGCTCGCTCTTCAATCTCAATGGATGGCCCGTAGATAGATCGTCCACAGAGATGACGTGTATCCCTCCCCCAACCATCCTGGAAACCAGAGCGGATCCGATGAATCCGCAGCCTCCCCCAACCATCACCTTCAGGGGATTCATAATCCAACCTCTTGCACACCCGGCAGACGAAACAACACAAAATACTCCTGATTCCCTTTCTTTCCGGTCAAGGAAGACGGGAAAACCCCAAGGACCCTTGCCCCGAGACGGGTCATTGAATGGATATAGTCAGACAACAGGGTTCGATGGAGTGCCCGATCCCGGATAATACCACCTTTCCCCACCAATTTGGGCCCCGCTTCGAACTGGGGTTTGAAAAGGGGGAGAAAAAAACCTCCCCCTTTCAAGAGGTCAACCACTGTCCCTGAAACCTTCTGGAGGGAGATAAAGGAAAGATCTGCAACAACCCCCCTTAATGGAACATTCGGGCACCACGGACCGGGCCATCGAACATTGACGCGCTCAGAAACAATTACCCTGGGGTCCTCCCGAAGGCGAACATCCAGCTGGGAAGAACCCACATCAACAGCCCAGACTTTTTCCGCTCCCCTCAACAGGAGACACTGGGTAAAACCACCTGTAGAGGCTCCAAGATCCACGAAAGCACCACCTGTCACATCGAGTCCAAAGAAGGTAAGTGCCCCATCCAGCTTATGGCCTCCGCGACTGACATAAACTGTTTCAGCTTCATCCGGGAGGAGCGTCACCGCATCATACAGGGCCTGGGTTGACGGCTTATATCTGACCAGTCCATTCACCAGAACCCGGCCCGAAAGAACCAATTGGGTAGCTTTTTCCCGGGAGGGTGCCCATCCTTTCAACACAACAAGCTGGTCAAGCCTTTTCATGCACAGTGGTCCCGGGAAGATCGTTCAGACCGGTGCTGTCTGAAGCCAGGAGCGCAATGTCTTCGCGACATCCGGAGAAGTCAGCCCCAATGACGAACGAAGAATCTTTGGAGACCCATGCTCGACATAGTGATCGGGAATCCCGATCATTCGAAAATGGACACGGTTGAGTTGTTCTGAGGAGGCCAGCCATTCCAGGACCGCTGACCCGACCCCCCCGATCAGGGTTCCTTCCTCCATGGTCACAATGTGGCTGTATTGATTGATGACCGATGTTAGCATTGCAGTATCAAGGGGCTTGGCGAACCTCATATTGACAACCCCGGCCTGAATGCCTTCTCCCAGAAGAATTTCGGAAGCCTCAAGGGCAACCTGAACCATCGATCCATACGCCAGGAGGCAGACCTCCTTCCCTTTCCTCAAGGTTTCCGCCGTTCCAATTGGAATCTCGCGGAAGTCATGATCAAGAGCCACACCGATTCCTTCGCCTCTGGGATAGCGAACCGCAATCGGTCCATCGTGCTTCAGCGCAGTGAACAACATATGACGCAGTTCGTTCTCGTCCTTTGGCGCCATCACCACCATATTCGGAATGTGCCTCAGGTAGGCAATGTCGAAAACGCCGTGGTGCGTTGGACCATCCTCACCAACAAGCCCTCCCCTGTCCAGGGCAAATACGACAGGAAGATTTTGCAAGCAAACGTCATGGACCAATTGATCATAAGCCCGCTGAAGAAAAGTGGAATAAATCGCTACGACAGGCTTGATCTTCTGTGCGGCCATCCCCCCCGCCAGCGTCACGGCATGCTGCTCCGCAATACCCACATCCACGAACCGATCCGGAAAAGTCTTTTTGAAGTCAACCAGCCCCGTTCCTTCAGGCATCGCAGCTGTGATCGCAAAAAGATAGGGGAAGCGATGCCCCAGTTCAACCATGGCCTGGCCGAAAATCTTGGTATAGGCTGGAGGACCGCTGGCCTTCTTCCGAAACTCGCCCGTCTCGATATCAAAGGGCGTCACTCCATGAAAAACAACGGGATTTCGTTCTGCGGGAGGGTAACCCTTCCCTTTGACAGTCAGGACATGCAGGAGAATAGGGCCAGACTGATTTTTGAGGTTCCCGATCGTTTCCAGCAGAAGCGGCAGATCATGTCCGTCGATCGGCCCCACATAATGAAATCCCATTTCTTCAAACCATACACCTGGCTTGGAGATCATCCCCACGACAGACTCATGTGCCACCTTTGCCATCCGGACCATCGGTTCCCCAATGACAGGGATTTCACGCATCAGACCTTCCGTTCTCCGTCTGAGACCGCTCCATCTTGGATCGGAGGTGATCCGGGCCAGATAGTCTGACAGGGCTCCCACATTCTCCGAAATGGACATTTCATTGTCGTTCAGGATTACCAGGAGATTCTTTTTCCTTGCCCCGGCCTGATTCAGCGCTTCCATCGCCATCCCTGCCGTAAGGGATCCGTCCCCGACAACGGCAATGACATGGTGGTTTTCACCCCTGACATCCCTTGCCTCAACCATTCCAAGGGCCGCAGAGATCGAGGTGCCGGCATGACCCGCAGAAAATGCGTCATGAGGGCTTTCCTCCCGTTTGGGGAAACCTGCCAACCCTTGCCACTGACGGATCGTACTCAAGCTATCCAGCCTTCCTGTCAGCATCTTGTGGGGATAGCTCTGATGACCAACATCCCAGACAATCCGGTCACGGGTGGTATCAAATACCCTGTGGAGTGCAATCGTTAGCTCTACCACACCGAGCCCTCCACCAAAATGCCCTCCGATACCCGAAAGCACCCGAATCATTTCTTCCCTGATTTCTCGTGCTAAAAGAGGCAGGTCTTTTTCCGGAAGCTTCTTGACATCTTCGGGGCCCGAAATACGGCCCAACAAATCCCCCATCAATTCCTTCTTTCTATGATGTAACGGGCCAGCTCACGCAAGTGAGTGGCGCGTCCGCCGAATTGCTCAATCGCACCCAACGCTTCCGACAACTTTGCCTCTGCCATGGAACGGGCGCCGGAAACCCCCATGAGACCCGGATAAGTATTCTTGTTTCTGCCCTGATCTTTTTGGGCTGCCTTACCTAAAAGAATGGCGTCTCCCTCAACATCAAGAAGATCATCGGCAATCTGAAATGCGATACCGACTGCGGCACCATACCGGTCAAGGGCTTCAAAAGAAGGCCCAGATGCTCCACCAAGAAGTGCCCCGATGCGGAGTGCCCCCCGGATCAACGCTCCAGTCTTGTGCCGGTGAAGGAACTCCAGTGAGGGAAGGTCCAGCGACTTTCCCTCAGACTCGATATCCATTTGTTGCCCCCCAACCATTCCATTAATGCCGGACGAATTGGAAAGCTCCCAGACAATTTTCAACCGGACCTCGGGCGAAGCGAGGTTATCATAAACGGGGTCGGACAACAGGGTAAAGGCAAAGGTCAAAAGCGCGTCGCCCGCCAGAATCGCGGTTGCATCCCCATAGATCACGTGATTGGTTGCCTTCCCCCGACGGAGAGAATCATTGTCCATCGCAGGCAGGTCATCATGAATCAGGGAATAGGTGTGAATGAGCTCAAGAGGGGCCAAAAGTGGCAGAAAGGGAACCGGATCTTTTCCAATGGCCTCGATCGCCGCCATCGCAAGAACGGGGCGAACCCTTTTTCCTCCTGCCAAAAGGCTATATCTCATCGATTCCGCGAGGGTCTTGTAAGGAGTAATTTCCTCAGCCTCAAAAAGTGATGAAAGAAACCGGTCAATCGATTCCTTGCACCAGGACAAGTATTCATCAATGGCTACTGGGGGGGGCGTCAAGGACACACAATCTCCTTAATGTTCAAGAGTCACCCTGTTTCTCCAGGTCCGTCCCCAAGGACTCATCAAAGGGAACCTCGCTGCCCTGGTTCTTCAGAAGCAGGGTGATTCTCCGTTCGGTTTTTTCAAGCACCTCACGGCACTCATTAGAAAGCTTTACCCCTTCCTCAAAAAGGGACATGGACTCTTCAAGAGGACGGTCCCCACCTTCGAGGATGCGGACAATCTCCTCTAGTCGACTCATTTTTTCCTCGAAGCTTAAAGGTCCTGACCCTCCTTTTTTTTGGGAAACCCTTGTCTCGCCCATCAGTCGGCTTTCTTCTCCTCATAAGGTTGGATGGAAATGACTTTCAGGGCGACCTCGAACCCGGGAATGCGAGCCAGGACATTCTCCCCTTCCACCGGGAGGTTTGCGGGAGATACAAGCTTTCGGGTATCCGAATGAAACAGGATGGCAAAGCCTTTTTCAAGGGCTGAGAAAGGGGTTGCACGCATTAATTTTTCCCTGTTTTGTTCCAATTGCCACTGGCTTTTGGAAAAAAACGACGAAAAAGTGCGGGAAAGCGCATTCTCAGACTCGTTCAACTGGGATTCCCGTCTTCGAAGATGATCCTTCAACACGGGAGAAAACCGTTGATAAAGTCTTTCCCACCTTTTTCTCCGGAGAAGAAGGCTTGAATAAGGGCTTCTCAATGCACCCGATAATTTCTGGGCCACCAAACGCCTCCCTGAAAGGAAGTCTCCCATAGACTTTCCCATCCGGTTCACGGTACGTTCCCACCCCAGAAGCTCCCTTGACACTCGGGCCCTTAGGTTAGACGAAACTTCCAGTCCGACCCGATCCAGTGTCTGATGGTTCCTGTACAGAATTTCCGGCCAGCGCAAAAGACGCTCCCGATCGGAAACCAGCATCTGGGAAAGACGAAGAGTCTGTCTCTGAAGGTTCCGCTCAATATCCAGGCGTCCGGACCGGACTCCTCCCAGCAGTTCTGACGACCGGGGAAAGACCTTCTCTGCCGCTTCAGAAGGAGTTGCAACCCGAAAATCCGCGACCAGATCCGCAATGGTGACATTTGTTTCGTGTCCCACCGCAGACACGATTGGAACGGAACACCGAATCATTTCCCGTGCCAGAAGTTCATCGTTGAATGGCCAAAGATCCTCGACAGAGCCACCACCGCGTGCAAGGACCACACAATCAAGATCTTTGATCCTCGGGATACGGTTCGAGAGTGCCTCGACAATCTCGGATGCCGCCCGTTCGCCCTGTACAGCTACAGGCACAATGACAACGGGAATGGCTGGGCTTCTCAGGCCAGATATCCTGATAAAGTCCCATAAAACGGCACCGGAGAGGGAAGTAATCAGGGCAACCTTTCTGGGGTAGAGAGGAAGAACGCGCTTTCTGGAAGGGTCGAGAAGACCTTCAGCCTCAAGTTTTGAGCGAACCCGCCGAAACTCCAGGAAAAACTTCCCCAGTCCAGCCGGCTCCATGGAATGAACAATCAGCTGATACTCGCCCCGGGGTTGATACATCCCGATCCGACCATGAGCCAAAACCTTTGTGCCTTCCTCGGGAAGGAACCTGTCACTCCGGCGATGTCCTTTAAAAAACACACCACGGATTTGTGCCGCGGCATCCTTCAAGGTAAAGTAGACATGACCCGATGCGGACTCCCTGACATTCGAGATTTCTCCCTCGACATGAACAAATCCAGGAAAGGATGTCTCCAAGGCCAGCCTAATTCCGTCCGTCAGCTCTGAAACAGTGTATACCGACCTGATTTCGAGGTCTGAGAAAATTCCTCCCTCAAGTCTCATCGGCAAGGTCTCCTTCCCGGATCAGCCGTGCTTCCTTCAGCACCAGTCGACCCCCATCCTCCACAAAACAGGCCATCAGACCACAAAACAGCATCTCCCCGTCTGCAACCTCAAATGGGGCTGGAACATGGGTAAGATACTTCTTCAAAGCCATTTTGGGAGTGACTCCGATCACCGACCATCTGGGACCCGTCAATCCTACATCGGTCAGGAAAAGGGTCCCCCCCGGAAGGGTTTCGAGGTCATTGGTCTGAACATGGGTATGGGTCCCGTAGACCAGGTGCACCCGACCATCAAGATGAAATCCCATTGCCCTTTTTTCCCCGCTCGCCTCCCCATGGAAATCAACAGCGATCAGGTCTGGCATGGAGGAAGATGTTTCCCATTCGGACAATACACGATCCACCGCATGAAACGGGCAGTCCGACGGTGCCATAAAAACCCGGCCAATCAAATTGATGACACCAAGCGTTTTTCCGTTTGGAAGGGTAAAGATGGAGGCTCCCTGCCCGGGGCACTCGGGAGAAAGGTTCAATGGACGAAGAACCCGCCTCTCCGTTTCAAGAAGCAAACCCGTGTCCTTCTGGTCAAAAAGGTGATTCCCCGTGGTTACTGCGGTCACCCCCATCCCGAAACATTCGGACACCGTCTTCAGGTTCAACCCTTTGCCTCCGGCAAGGTTTTCCCCATTGATGATTACGGCATCGAGACGGAACGAACGGGCAATCCGATCAATTCCCCTGGATAACGCCTTTCTTCCAGGTCTTCCAAAGACATCTCCTACAAACAGGATTCGAGTCAACCCCGAAATGTCCGCCAAATCAGCGGGCGTACTCAACAATCCGATTCTCCCTGATCACAGTGACCTTGATCTGGCCTGGATACTTCAGCTCCGCCTCAATTTTCTTGGCAATCTCGCGGGACACAACCAGAAGATCCTCATCGCTCACTTCATCCTGTCGGACGATAATCCTGATTTCCCGACCCGCCTGAATGGCATAGGATTTTTCCACACCCTTGAAGGAATTCGCGATGCTCTCAAGTTTTTCAAGCCGCTTCAGGTAAGCATCCATACTTTCGCGCCTGGCCCCCGGACGAGCCGCAGAAATCGCATCGGAAGCCGAAACCAGCACTGACTCCAGACAAATCGGCTCAACATCACCATGATGGGAAAGGATGGCATTCACCACCTCGGGAGATTCACCGTATTTCTTTGCCGCTTCCGCCCCAAGCTGGGGATGGGATCCTTCCCCTTCATGGGAGAGGGACTTTCCGATATCGTGGAGAAAGGCCGCCCGCTTTGCAAGTTTGGGATTCAGACCCAGTTCAGCCGCCATCATGGAGCAGAGATAAGCGACCTCCCTGGCGTGGAGAAGATTGTTCTGCCCGTAGCTCGTTCGAAATTTCAATCGACCAACAAGCTTCAGAATTTCCGGATGGATATCGGAAATTCCAAGCTCGAATGCAGTCTTTTCTGCTTCCTCAAGAAGGGTCTGATCAAGCTCACGGCGCACTTTTTCAACCACTTCCTCAATCCTTGCCGGGTGAACCCTCCCGTCCTGGAGAAGCTTTTCAAGAGAAAGTCTCGCAACTTCCCGGCGGTGTGGGTCAAATCCGGAGATGATGATGGCATCCGGGGTATCGTCAATGATCAGGTCCACTCCGGTCGCCTGCTGGAATGCCCTGATATTTCGTCCCTCCCGACCAATGATGCGGCCCTTGACGTCCTCGGATTGGATTGGGACGACAGAGATGCTTGTTTCCGCAACATGATCGTTGGCATAGCGCTGAATGGCCAGGGTCATGATCTCCCGACCCTTCTTGACAGCGTTTTCCCGGAACTCCCTCTCGATTTTCTGTCCGGCCCGCGCAGCATCGGTACGGATGAGATCCTCCGCCTCACGAAGCAAGCGGTCCCGGGCATCATCAAGGGAAAGGCCGGAAATTTCCTCGAGCTTCAAATGTTGCATGGACAGCGCTTCAGCAAGGTCTTTCTCTTTCAGGTCAATCTGTTTTTCCTTGTTCCTCAAGTCCTGAAAACCCCGTTGAAGCTCCTGTCGCTGCTGGTCCAGCTTTCTCTTGTCCTGTTCCAGTTCCGACTGACGTCCCTGAAACTCCTGCTCCCGACGCATGGATTCCTGTCGGCGCTGATTGGATTCCTCTTCCGCCTGAACCCGAATCCTGAAAGCAATTTCCTTTGCTTCCAGTTCGGACTCCTTCAACATGGACTCTTTTTGTCGAGAGGCATCTTCCATGATTTCCATTGCAAGCCGTCGCTTTTCCCTCACCTGTCCATTGACACGGGAATTGGCCAAAAAGATCCCTCCCCACGCTCCCGCAAGGACCCCAAGGAAAGCGGCACCAGCCACCAGAACGGCTGTCAACATATCATCGACCTTTCACCTGAATTCACCCGACATTCCCAATGCACCCGTCTTCGCTTCTGTCATTTCAAATACGTACCATCATACCAAAGATCATGACCGGGAGAAACCTGTTCCCATTCTTTTAGGGCAAAAGAAACCAAAGGCAACGACACCCTCCGGAAGGAGGCCGCCGCCTGGCTACTCTGACTCAGTTCGTGGAGAAGAGCCTGATTTCTTGGCCTTGGCCTTTTCCCAACCCTTAAGCCGGTCAACCATTTCCTCTTCCAGACCGGTCGGTTTCAATGGAGGAAGGTAGATCGGGTTCCTTCCGGAAAAATATTTCTGGGAAGAAATTCCCTCAGGGGTATCCGGAGGATATTGGTAGGTTTCGTTCCCGGATGGATCGCCCGCGAGGGTTCCACCGGGAAGATGGACATTCTTCAAAAACTCTGGCACCGGGGGAAGGAAACCTTCCCGAACCTCCGTAATGGCCCGATCCACTGCCCTGTAAGCTGAATTGCTCTTTGGTGACAAGGTGAGGTAAAGGGTTGTTTCTGAAAGGGGAATCCTGCCTTCAGGCATCCCGATCGACCGAATTGCCTCAAGGCAGGCCACCGTCAGGGGCAGTGCGGCAGGATTGGCCAGGCCCACATCCTCTGCCGCCAAAACGATCAGTCGTCTGGCCACATAAATCGGGTCCTCACCGCTTTCGATCATTCTGGCCAAATAATGGAGGGCAGCATCTGGTTCATGGTTTCGGACACTTTTGATAAAGGCTGAGATCAGGTCAAAATGGCTCTCGTGATCCCGGGCGACCCCGCCTGGCAGGCTCAGGAACCGGGATACGCCTTCACGATCTATCCTAAGGACTGCAACGTCCTCTCCCAGGGCGGCAACCATGGCCTCAAAAACGAGAAGAAGCTTTCGGGCATCCCCACCTGAACGACGAACCATCAGTGTTCTCGCTTCCGGATCCACTTCGATTTTCCGGCCTTGCGCCCGTTCCAGAAAAAGTCGGCATCTGTCAAGGAGGGTTCCCAGATCCTGAGAAGAAAGGGGATAGAATGGAAAGATCAACAGTCGGGAAACAAGGGGAGGAAGAAGGGCTCTCGCGGGATTCTCATACGAAAGCCCCAACAGGAGGACATCTCCCCTTTCAAGGGCCGGAACCAGCACATCCTGCTGATTTCGGGTGAACCTGTCGATTTCCTCGATGACCAGAATTGTTTTTTGTCCGGAACGCCGATAGTCTTTCCCGGTTTCGATCGCTTTTTTTAAATCCGCGACAGTCCCTTCAGATCCCCTGACTTCCTCAAAACGGAATGCATTGACACACTGCAAAAGGTGAACAAAAGAGGATTTTCCACAGCCAGGAGGTCCATAGATCACCATGGATCGAAATGATTTGGCATCGAGGAGCCCTTTTAATGGACACCCCAATCCCATCAGATGGGTCTGTCCGAGAAAAGAGTCAGCTTGGTCCGGCATCATGCGGGAAAGAAATGGACGTTCTTCTGGGAAATCAAACAAGGATTTCATGAGTTCTCGGGAACTTGCCCCCATCGAGGGAAACAAAAAAACCCCGCTCCTGCCGTTACGGTTTCATTTGAGATACCTGCGTTACCAGGTTTCTGGCATTCTAGGCGGCTTCAGGCTTCCCGTAAACGGGCATGCTCACCACACGCGCTGACACGCCACTTCTCAAATAATGTAGGTAACAAACTCAACCGCGCCTCGGACAGTGCAGGGTTGGAAACATTCTACCGGTTCATCGCTTTTCACGCAAGAGTGATTCAGCGTTCTGTTCCAGCTCTGCAATTGACGAATCAAGTTGCCCGATGAACCGGTCTCGACGATCCAGCGTGTCCTCAAGTTCCCTTATTTTTTTTTCAAGTTCCTTGTTCTCATAAATTTTTTCGAGCGCCGCCAGAAGGGCCAACGATTGGATAGACTGGGGACTCCCGGTGTCAGACGATCCTGTCCGGTCAAGAATGGCACTCAGGATCCGTGCGGCCTCTTCCATTTTTCCAGGGTCAAAATTGCCCTTGACCGCGAGAGTGAAGCGGTTCACCCTGACTTGGACCTGTTCAGGTTTCTTTCTCACCTGCGCTCCTCTCCCCCCTTCCAATCGCCCCCAACATGCGGGCCTCTACCTGTAGCAGGATCCCTTTTACCCTCCCCCTTTCCCGCTTCAGGAGAGCCATCATCCTGACCAAACGCTGATTTTCTTTCCGAAGCTGCCGATTCTCCTCAAGTGCCGCGTCCAGAATCTCCCGGTGTCGCACAAGAAGCGCCTCTATCTGTTGCAGGCGCTCCTTGAAGCGCCACTCACGATCCCATTCCTCTGGGCTTCCATGGAACACTTATGGCTCCTGTTCGCTCTTTTTCCAACCCTGGCTATGGATAAAGAGATAGTTCCAGAGAACCTCTCGATCATACCGTCTGGTTTCCTGAAACGGGATTCCCTCCACAAAAAAATCCCAATCTTCACGAGACAGCCGGTCCCATCTTACGACTGAATGGAGGCCCGCATTATATGATGCTACCGCACGTTCGGGATTTTTGGGAAAATGCGCCAACAACCGACCAAGATAGCGCCCCCCCAGATAACTGTTGACATCCGGCAACCGGATCCGGCCAAGGTTCCGGGAAACGGGCCTGTAATTCATATCCGGGCTGTTCCTGGCCGTGGAAATAGCCGTTCTAGGCATCAATTGCATGATGCCCAGTGCCCCGTCAATCGATAAGGCACTTCCTTCAAACCGACTTTCCTGACGGGCGATGGAGAGGGCCCAATCACGATCGACCCCTGACTCCCGGATCCCCTGAAGGATATCCGGGGAAATTTCCTCACTACCGGAAAGCAAAAGGCCCGTTGATTTCATCCCGGCCACCCGACGGATGATCTGGTAGCGTTTTTTTGGCGGAACCATCAGGTCCATTCCGCCATACCGGACCAGGCGGTTGCCGATCCGGGAAGGATCGTCCCGCAAGGAACTGAGCACCCATGCTGGTCCCCATAGCCCCATTTGAACCAATGAAAGGATCCGGGAGCGAACACTCTGAGGCCATAAGTAGGGGATGGCCTTGGGGTAATGGAGCCGTACCTGCAAAGAAGGACATGAGCCTCCACAGGAAAGCCCCGCCCACAAGGCATAAGGGGAATCCGGAAATTCGGAGATCACCCGACGGTACCAGATCCTGGCTGTTTCCCCATCGCCGGAAAGGGCAAACAACCTTCCCAAAAAATAATAGACCCTTCCCGCACGATATCCTGAGGTATCCCCCGATCGGTGATAATAATTTGCCAGACGGGCCCAGTCTTTCTGGGCTTCGATCCGATTTCCCCGAAAATAAGCATCCAGTCCGTACAACCACAGGCTATCCTGTCCTGTAGGCGAAAAGAGCAGGAAGGCGGGAGGTTTCCATAAGGGGTTGGGGGTTCCTTCATCCGTCAGCAGATCCTGTCTCAGGACTTCGATGGCAAGATGCCTGCCGGCCAATGAGTTTGGGTAACGGATCAGAAATTGGGCCACACAATCTATTTTTTTGTGAAAGTGGCTAAAAAGCCGACACCGTTCTCCCAGGAGAAGGGAGTCAAGGTGAATTCCTTTCTGGGCAAGATCCTGAGAGATGAGTTTTCGGGCCTCGCTGCCCTTTCCTTCTCTCCCTTGCGCCTGGGAGAGGACAAGAATGGCCAAATCCCGATAGGGGAATAGCTGGGCATGGGCAAGATAGGACCTGGCTTCCCGTGCGGCCACCTTCCCCATCCCCATCGAAACCAGCAGTCTCCACCTTGGAACGAGAATGCCCCCATCCATGATGCGGGGACCAAGTCTATTGACTGCCAGACCACTTTCGGGGGCAAGGGGATGTTTTTCAACAAGTCGCTTCCACAGGCGGGTCGCCCGTTCCATGTCCCCCTGATCAATCGCCCTGAGCGATTCCTGCCAAAGGGCACTGGCTGAATGGACACTCAATTTCCCCGGACCATGGTAAAGCGGAGAATTGGGAAACATTCGGGAGAGTTTTTCCCTCAACCCCGGGAAACGTGCGTCCTGAACCTTGCCACTATTCAAAAATCTCCAGAACAGGACGTCCCCAAGGTTCCCGGCCACCTGATTCACGTTACGGACAGAAGGTCCCGAAAATCTTGCCGTCGGGAAGTACCAGAGCTTAAGGAAGGAGAGGCGCTTTCGGTATTCGGGCGGCATCCGTTCAAGCAAATCCGGACGCATGTCGGACAAAAGCCTTTTGGCCTGCCGGTTATTTCCCAGATTGACGGAAGCAATCACTTGGGAATACAAGTCAATTTTCTTGAAGTCCTCGGTGGATGAAGCCCCTGAAGCTTGGAAACATGGAGCCATCACAAGAGCAAGCACCAATGAAAGTCTGGCAACCCACCCCTTACTGGATGACATGAAAGCCCCCGTTATAAAAAATAAAGGCCCAGGTAAGAATCAGTTCTTGCTTGTGAAATGATTTTGGAAGCGGAATATAGGGAGCCGCCACACGAACAATCCTCAGTGCTTCCTCATCTAGAATCCGGGAACCCGAGGATTCCGTCAAGCGTGCGTTTGCCAGAGTCCCATCCTTTTTGATGGTGAACGTGACAAGAGCTCTCCCCGTAATTCCGCGCTGCTGGGCCTCCTGGGGGTATTCGCCAATCGTTTCGAATCGTTCCTGAATCCTTTTGATATAGCTGGAATATGTCTCGTCCTCCAGGTTGGCAGCGATCCTGTTCAGTTCATTCGACTGGTCGGAATAGGCAGGGGCAAGGTCCTGGGCAAGGTTGAGGTGATGAGTAAACGGCGTTCCCAGCGACGCCTGGGAAAGGATTTGCTGCATCTGACTTTTTGAAATGGTTGTCTGAGCCGGGGACTTCGAAGGAGAGGGAACCGTTTTGGGAACCGGCTTCATTTCTGCCACCCGCTGTACCTTTTGCTTCTTGTGAACCTTCCGGGATTTTTTGACCGTTCTTTCCCTTTTGTGATCGGATTGGCTTTTCTTCACCTTTCTGAAACCGGGACGATCCGAGGAACGGGCCTTCTGCTGATGTGAAACAGGGAGCGGGGCCGATTCCGATTCAGGGGTCTTTTCCTGGAGGGCAGGGGATGGACGTTCCTCCGGAGAGGAAGGAGAAGCTTTTCGTTCCATTCGGTTCGGAGCATTGAGCTTGCCCGAAAGGGAGTACCCCTTGGGCAGGGGCGGAGCCATGGACTGATTGGCCAGGGGAACCTTTGATGGATCCAGCAAGTCGATGAACACAGGCTTTTTTTCCTCTTCCTGCTTCTTTAACTGGGCCATCGTCAAGGGCTTTTTATGGGCCTGGAGCATTTCTTCAAGAGCGTTCCGGACCGCGGGATTCTTGATAAACAGGAGCAAAACCCCGATGTGGACGAGGAATGAGACAAGAAGAAACCAACGGAACGCCCATTTTTCCTCGGAGTCCTCCCCTTGGCCGAACAGAAGGCTATTGTCATAGGGGAAGCGTGATTCCATCAATCTCTCTTTCCGGATTTCTTTTCCTAGTCGGTGAAGGTGTGATATTTTAGAACAGATTGGCATTGAAAGAAAAATAGGCATAGAAAGGACGGCCGGAATATTCCTCTAAAAACACGCAGAAACCCCACCTCCACCCGCACTGGTTCGACCGGTTTCGAACTCCCCCCTCCCAGGAAAAGTCTTGGACAAAACTTCCTGACCGATCCTGAAACGGCCCGGAAGATTGCTGCCCTGGCACAGGAATCGACGGAGGCCCCGGGAACAATCATCGAAATCGGACCCGGACGGGGAATCCTTTCCGGTTGGCTTGCCGGGATGACAGAGGATCTGCGTCTTCTCGAGCGGGATTCCCGATTGATTCAGTCGCTGAAACAGCAGTTTGAAGGGCAAACCCGTGTCCGCATCATTGAGGCGGATGCCATGGAATATCCCTTCGGAGACACAGAAAGCCCCTACATGATCGTTTCCAATCTGCCATATAACATTTCGGTTCCCCTCTACCTTCGGATCCTGGGCTCAAATCACCCGCCGACCTTCATGGTTCTGATGTTTCAACGGGAAGTCGCTCGCCGTCTGGTGGCAAAACAGCAAGACCCGGACTATGGGCACCTCTCCCTCGTCTCCCATTATCTGGCGGAAGTCCGCAAACGGATGGATCTGCCACCCGGAGCCTTTCATCCTGCACCCAAAGTCCATTCTTCCGTGGTCACCGTCAAACCCAGTGCGACACCACCAAACGCGGTCATCTGGGCGGCCATCGCCATTTCCAGGAATCTTTTCTGTTACCGGAGGAAATCATTGTCCCGTGCCTTCAGAATTGCGTTCCCCGATATGGACCTGTCTCCGGGTCAGCTCTTTTCATTGGCAGGAGAGGGACGACTGGACCGCAAAGTGGATGGATTGGGCCCTGAAGACTTTTTGCTTCTTTCTGAAGACATCAAACTACATCATCCCCCCTTTTTTGATAGAATGCATCAAATGGGAAAGGAGCTCTTGAAACCGTGACCACAGCTTCAGCAAAAGAGAAAATCATCCAACCCGAACCGTGGGTAAGAATCATCCCCCTTGGAGGGATTGGTGAAATCGGGATGAACATGACCGCTTACGAGACACCTGAAGGGATCGTCGTCGTAGACTGCGGCGTCCTGTTCCCGGAAGACGACCTTCTCGGAATCGACCTGATCATTCCGGACATGACCTTCCTGAAAGAAAACAGAAACCGCCTTCTGGCCCTCTTCCTGACCCACGGCCATGAGGATCACATAGGTGCCATCCCCTATTTTTTGAGGGAGTTCGACGTTCCCATATTCGGAACACCCTTGACACTCGGACTCGTAGAGGGAAAGGTCCGTCAGCACAAGTCCCTTTCTCCCCCCAGGCTCGTTTCTATCCGACCCCGCGAGAAATATACAGTGGGACCCTTTACATTTGAACCCATTCGCATCACTCACAGCATTGCCGACGGGGTCTCGTTCGCCATCCGGACAGATGCCGGAATCATTCTCCATACCGGGGACTTCAAGGTTGACCTCACGCCGATCGACAATGAGCATTTCGACATGCACCGTTTCTGCAGCCTTGGGGAGGAAGGTGTTCTCTGCCTGATCAGCGATAGCACAAACTCTGAGAAGGAAGGACTGTCCCTGTCAGAGCGTCAGGTCACAGAACCGCTTGATCAGATGATCGCGGGAGCGACCGGCCGGGTCATCGTGGCCACGTTTTCATCCAACATCCACCGTCTCCAGCAGGTTGCCGACGTGTCCATCAAAAATGGCCGCAAGATCGCCCTGACAGGCCGCTCCATGGAGACCAACTCCCGAATTGCCTCTGAACTGGGCTACCTGTCCATCCCGGCAGACCAGATCATCCGGATTGACCAAGTCACCCAATACCCCCCAGACAAAGTGACCATTCTGACGACTGGAAGCCAGGGTGAACCGATGAGCGCCCTTTTCCGAATGGCACTTGGGGACCACAAGCACATTTCCATCGGCCAAGGCGACACAATCCTTCTTTCGGCCAGGATCATTCCGGGAAACGAACGGGCCATCAACAAGATCATCAACCTTCTGGGGCGGAAGGGGGCTAAGGTTTTCTACAAGAGAATCTCCGAGATCCACGTGTCGGGCCACGCAAGCCAGGAAGACCAGAAACTGATGATCCGGATGCTGAAGCCCCACTATTTCGTTCCGATGCACGGGGAGTTTCGGCAGTTGACCCAGCATGCCCAAACGGCCATCAAGACCGGGGTTCCACCGGAAAGGGTCTTTGTCATTGAAAATGGGGTCGTCCTGGAACTTTCTGCCTCGGAAGTGAAAATACGGGAAAAGATTCCGTCTGGCCGGGTCTTCATCGACGGGAAAGGAATCGGTGATGTGGAGGATCTGGTCATCCGTGACCGACAACGACTGGGATCCGACGGGATTGTGACTGTGATCCTTGCCCTTTCCCAACAAACAGGGGAAATTGTGGTCGGACCCGAGGTAACGACCAGGGGGGTCGTCCTTTCAGATCTCTCCCTCGAAATGAACGCAATTCTCAGGAGTCAGGTTGAGATTCTTCTCCAGACGCTCGATCCTGAAGTCAAGAAGGAGGTCTCTGCCCTCAAGACGCATGTCCATAACCATTTGCGCCGCTACTTCAAGAAAAACTTTGAACGGGACCCCGTCATCATTCCCGTTCTCCTTGAAATGTAAAACGCACGGAGTCCATCACTGGAGCCCCTCACAGCCACGGCAGCGCCTGTTCATGAAAAACAACTCGGGAGGTATGTTCGGCTCACTGCCGGAACATCCTTACTGATTTTCCTTCTCCTCTCCCTGATTACCGGACACCCTGGGGATCCGTCCTTATTCACATTTTCGAGCCAGACGATAGACCGGAACCTTATGGGGTTCGTCGGGGCCACCATTTCCGACTTCCTTTTCGAGGTTCTCGGGACAGGAGCCTACCTCCCGCTCCTCTTCCTGCTCCACCTGCTTTGGATCCAGGTCAAGAATGAAAAGACCCCCCTTCGCATTTATGGGGGATGGGCCCTTGTTTTTCTCTCCGTTCCGGCACTCCTGGCTGGGGCCATCCCGGAAAGGTGGAGCGCCCCCTACCTTCCCGGCGGGGCGTCGGGAGGCGCCCTTTATGGGTTCGCCCAGGCCAGGTTAAACCCCGGTGGGGCATTCCTGCTGTATCTTACGGTCCTGACATTGGCTTTGCTGACAGTCGCTCTCCCGCATCTCCATGCGATGGAAGAACGACTGAAGGAAAGGCTCAAAAGAACAAAAGAAGTCCATCAGGAAGAAACTGCCTTGGCCCCCATGGATCCCGTTCCGTCATTGCCGTCCGAGGAGCCCCCGCTCGCTTCATCCCGGGACGTCTCCCAGAGTCTGGAGACAGAAGAGTTTCTGGATCTTCCTTCCCTTCCCTTCATCCAGCCCGTGCCCGACCAATCCACGAAATCCAAATCCCTTCAGGAACCCCGTTCAGACGAACTGGAAGGAACACGTCCCCATTTTTCTCGCCCCGCAGCCTCAACCCCCGTCACATTTCGCCCTCCGGACCAGATTCTGGACCCCCTTCCCCCCCTCAGTGACGCAACATCCCCCCAGTTTCTGAAGGAAACGGAACGCACCCTGTCGGAATTTTTCCGGACATATGGCGTCCAGGGGCGGATGACGGGTTCACAGCCAGGTCCTGTTGTCACCCTTTTTGAATTCCAACCGGCTCCGGGGATCAAGGTCAATCGGGTGACCGGACTGTCGAACGAGCTGTCACTGGTTCTCAAGGTTCCGCACATTCACATACAGGTTCCGGTTCCTGGCAAGTCCGCCGTGGGACTGGAAGTCCCCAACCCCCGCCGTCAGATTGTCGGGTTCCGGGAAATCTATCAAAGCCCGAGCTTCAAGGCGATCGGATCCCCTCTTGCACTGGCACTGGGAAAAAACATCAACGGCGAACCGGTAGCCTTCGATCTGGCCCGGATGCCCCATTTACTGATTGCCGGAGCGACTGGAACAGGAAAGTCCGTCTGCCTCAACGTCCTCATTGCCAGCATTCTCATGAATGCCGGGCCGGATGAGGTCCGATTCCTGATGATCGATCCCAAACGGCTGGAATTTGCCCCGTATGAAGGAATTCCCCATTTACTGGGACCGGTCGTCACGGACCCGCGGATCGCCGCCACAAAACTCCGATTGCTGAACGAAGAAATGTTGAGGCGTTACGACATCATGAAGGCCGCTGGAGTTCGGAACATCGGCGAATATCGGAAAGCGCGTCCAAAAAAGGAGTGGTTCCCCTACATCGTGATTCTGATCGATGAACTTGCCGATCTCATGTTGAGCCTCAAAAAAGATGTCGAACCCCAGATCATCCGTCTGGCGCAAATGGCGAGGGCGTCCGGAATCCATCTTGTCCTCGCCACACAGAGACCATCGGCTCAGGTTCTCACTGGCCTGATCAAGGCAAACATTCCGACCAAAATTGCCTTTCAGGTCACCACTCAGATCGATTCCCGGGTCATTCTGGATCAGGGAGGGGCGGAGCTCCTCCTGGGCGCCGGGGACATGCTGATGCGCCCTCCCGGAACCGACTCCCTGAGGCGCCTTCATGGAGCATTCATTTCGGAGGGAGAGGTCCACCGCATCGTTGAGTCCTGGTCAGACATTTCGGCCCCGGACGGAGACCCTCTTTCGCGTCTTTCGACGACCACCCCCAACCCATCCGGAGAATCAGGCGAAGATGAGGGATCCGAGGACGACGACCAGCTTTATACAGAGGCAGTCCAAATCGTCAAACGACAGGGCAAGGCATCAACCTCCCTCATTCAGCGCCACCTCAGGATTGGGTACAACCGGGCGGCCCGCATCATTGAACGGATGGAAGGGGATGGCATTATCGGGCAACAGGAAGGGAGCCGGCCACGACCGGTTCTTGACCGCAGCGACCCCAATGGCCCAGTTTAACAAGATGAACCCTTTCAGAAGAATCTGCATCCGATCCCGGACCCTGGCGTTGATTCCTTTGTCATTGGTGCTCTTTGCATCATTGCCTCTTTTGATTGCCTTTGCGGGTGAACGCACCCCCGAATCGGTCCTCATCACGCTTTCCAAAACCTTCGAAAAACAAAAAGGCTTCGAATCCCGATTCTCCCAGAAGCTGAAAGTTCCGAACGGGGATCCAATCGACTCCACGGGTAATCTGATCTACAAATCCCCCGGTAAAATGATTCTCCGTTACCGCAATCCGGCAGGGCAGGTCCTTCTACTGGAAGGGAACAGCCTGGCCTTCTACGTTCCGCAAAGCCACCAGGTTCTCATGAAGACCATGCATAGCCGAAACATTCCGGAAACGCCAGCCCTCCTGTTCGCCAATCTGGGCCATCTCCGAAAGTTTTTCTATATTCGGCCCGAACAGGGAGGGTCAGTTCCACGTCAGGGAATTTACGCACTTGAACTCATTCCCCGAAAACCCGACCGTCACCTTGCGACCGCACGGATCACTGTGGATATGGGAACGGGTCTTCCCCGGTCCATCACCTTTACCGAATTCAACGGCACGGAGATCGCCATCAACCTGCTAACGCTACACCCCCTTTCGAAGGTTTCCGACCGGTCCTTCCAACTCCAACTCCCCCCGGGAACCACCGTTTTTCACACCAAAGGGGGATTCTGATGTCAAAGGAAAACAAGAGTCCGAAGATTCCATCCCATGACAGGATCGTCATCCAGGGGGCACGCCAGCATAATTTGAAAAATCTGGACCTGTCCTTTCCCCGGAACGCCCTCGTGGTCATCACGGGTCTCTCCGGATCGGGCAAGAGTTCACTCGCGTTTGACACGCTTTACGCTGAAGGCCAACGACGGTATGTAGAGTCCCTTTCTGCCTATGCCAGACAGTTTCTGGAGATGATGGACAAGCCGGATGTCGACCATATCGATGGACTCTCTCCCGCAATCGCCATCGATCAGAAAGTGACGTCCAAGAATCCGAGGTCCACGGTCGGAACGGTCACCGAAATCTATGACTATCTTCGTCTTCTCTACGCCCGGATCGGACATCCCCACTGCCCCTCATGCGGGCGGCCCGTCACCGCCCAGACAATTTCCCAGATGGTGGACCAAATCCTGGCCTTTCCCGAGGGGGAACGATTTTACCTGCTGGCCCCCACTGTCCAGGATCGCAAAGGGGAATACCGAAAGGAGATCTCCAGAATCCTGAAGGAAGGGTTCACCCGGATCCGTCTGGATGGGGAGATCCGGGAAATCGAGACGCTTGATGAAATCGACAGGAAAAAATCCCACAGGATTGAGATCGTAGTCGATCGCCTGACCGTTCGAAGCGGTATTGCCCAACGTCTTTCGGACAGTCTGGAAACCGCTCTTCGCCATGGGAACGGACTTGTCCATATCTTTCACCCTGATTCCGGAGAGGAGACGATTCTTTCCGAACGTCAGGCCTGTACGATCTGCAGGGTCAGCCTTCCGGAAATCAATCCAAGGCTTTTCAGCTTCAACTCCCCTTATGGGGCCTGTCCCCATTGTGGAGGACTGGGCCTTCTCATGGAGATCGATCCGGTTCTCCTCATCCCATTCCCCGATCTCTCAATCGCAGAATCGGCCATCAAACTTCTCGACCATCGAAGTTTTTCAGAATTCCGCTCCAGAATGGTCCGATTTCTCCAACAGGAAGGCATTTCCCAGTACACACCCTATTCAAAACTCCCCGAAGAACAAAAACAGGCCCTTCTCTTTGGAAAACCGGCCCCCCGCGGCGCTGCAGGCCGGTTCCCAGGACTCGTTCCAATGTTGCAGGATACTTTCCAGAAAGGAAATCTTTCAGTATGGGCCAAGACAGAACTAGAAGGGGTCATGTCTGAACGGGACTGCGAGAGCTGCAACGGTTCAAGACTGAAACCCGAAGCACTGTCTGTCACGATCAACGACCGGAACATCAGCCATTTTTCGAACCTGACCATTCGGAATGCCTTCGATTTTCTGGAAACGATTTCCCTGACCCCCATGGAAAAAGCCATCTCCGAACGGATCGTCCGGGAGATCCGGACCCGCCTATCCTTTCTCCGTGAGGTCGGGCTCGAATATTTGACCCTTTCCCGAAGCGCAGGCACCCTTTCCGGAGGCGAATCCCAGAGAATCCGTCTCGCAACCCAGATCGGCTCGGGACTGACGGGGGTTCTCTATATCCTTGACGAGCCGTCCATTGGACTACACCCACGCGACAACAGGAAGCTTCTTGCGACATTGACCCATCTCAGGGATCTTGGAAACACCGTTGTGGTCGTGGAACATGACGAAGAGACCATTCTCATGGCCGATCATGTCATTGACATGGGACCCGGGGCAGGAAGGATGGGGGGCGAGATCCTGGCCCAGGGGACTCCTGAAGAAATACGGCATAACCCAAGGTCCATCACGGGAGAATACCTTTCCGGGAAAAAAACCATTTCCAGGCCGCTAATCCACCGCTCACCCAAAGGCTGGATTTCTGTCATCGAGGCGACCGAGCATAACCTCAAGGGAATTGACGTTCACTTTCCCCTTGGCCTCATGACCGTGGTTACGGGCGTTTCAGGAAGCGGAAAGAGCACGCTCGTCCTTGACATCCTTTACCGGAGGCTTGCGAAGGTTTTTTATGGCTCGCGGGAAAGACCGGGGAAATGTCGGGAAATCCGCGGTGTCGACCAGATCGATAAAGTGGTCCATATCGATCAGTCTCCGATCGGCCGGACCCCCAGGTCCAACCCGGCCACCTATACTGGACTTTTCACCCCCGTTCGGGAACTGTTCTCCCAGGTTCCGGAGTCCCGCGCAAGGGGGTATGAAGCCGGAAGGTTCAGCTTCAACATCAAGGGGGGCCGCTGTGAAGCCTGCCAGGGCGATGGTCTCTTGAAGATCGAGATGCATTTCCTGCCGGATGTCTATGTCACGTGCGACCAATGCAAGGGACTCCGGTACAATCGCGAGACACTTGAAATCCGGTACCGGGGAAAGACCATTGCCGACGTTCTACAGATGACCGTCGAAGAGGCGCTGGATTTCTACGCGCCTGTCCCGGCCATCCGCTCAAAGCTCATCACCCTCAGGGATGTCGGCCTCGATTACATCCACCTTGGGCAATCCGCAACCACACTGTCGGGAGGGGAAGCACAGCGGATCAAGTTGGCCAAAGAACTTTCCCGCCGATCCACAGGTCGAACCCTCTATATTCTTGATGAACCCACAACCGGCCTTCACTTTGCCGACATCCAGAAACTTCTGGATACCCTCAATGCCCTGGTCGAACAGGGCAACACGGTCATCATCATCGAACACAACATCGATATCATCATGAATGCGGACCACCTGATCGACCTTGGTCCCGAAGGCGGTGACTACGGCGGAGAGATTGTGAGCGTGGGAAATCCAGAAACACTCATGGGCGTCAAGCATTCACACACAGGCATCGCCCTGAAGAACCGGAGCTCAATCTAAATGGGGTTCATCCCATCCACCCTCAAAACCCCCACAGGGATTCTCTTCTTTGCCCTTGGAGTCAACATTTCCTTGTCCATCCTGAAGATTGCGTGGGGGCATTCCATCCGCTCCGCAGGGATGCTGGCAGACGGATATCATGCACTGCTGGACTCCCTTTCCGATCTGATCTGTCTGGGGGGAGTCACCGTGGCCCGCCGACCGCCCGACGCGGATCACCCTTATGGACATTTCAAGTTCGAACCCCTGGCCCAGGTCGCAGTCGGAATCTTCCTGTTGTTCACCGGCTATGAAGTCCTGAGCCACAGCTACGAATCCTACCGATCGGCCACTTCTTCCATCTTCTCTGTTGCTTCGGTCAGCGTCATGGTAGTATCAATGGGACTTCAGCTCCTCTTGGTCAAACTGGAGGAGAATGTCGTCAGGGAAACCCGAAATACCTTGGTCAAGGCCGATGCCCTTCATATACGCTACGACCTTTTCGCATCTCTTTCGGTGATCGCAGGCCTTGTGGCATCCCATTTGGGATATCCCAAGGCGGATCCGATCGTTGGGTTCCTGATTGCCATCATGATCGGAAAGGCCGGATATGAACTGATGAGGGATGGAACCCGGGTCCTCTCGGACTGGAGCCCCCTGGATCCCGAAGCCATCACCCAGCTTGCACTGGAAACGCCTGGCGTCCTGGGTTGCCGGTCGGTCCGCTCACGAGGAACTGAATCGCGGATTTACATGGATCTGAACCTCCACGTCAATGACAACCTTACGGTTGTACACGCCCATTCAATCTCCCACGACGTGGAAAAACGCATCAAGAACAAATACCCCTCGGTCATTGAGGTCATTGTCCATATTGAACCTTTCTGTGAGGAGAAAAGCCATGCTCATGACACCAATCATCCAGACTGACCCGGATAAACCGCTCGCCATTACCATGGGGGATCCCGCAGGCATCGGCCCGGAAATCATTGTCAAAGGGTGGCTGGAGAGCGAAATCAGGGGGATCCGGAAAATTGCCATCGGCGATCCGGACCTTTTTCGCAATCTGGCCCAGAAATACTCACCGGAACTGATCGTCCAGGAAATTTCCTCCCCGGATCAGGCCCCATGGGACCCCTCCATCCTGGGAGTTCTCCCGCCCGATCATTCCGAACCCCTGGAGGAAGTCACCCCGGGAACAAGCCAGGTCATGGCAGGTCGATGGTCCTATTATTGCGTCAAGACCGGGGTCGATCTTGCAATGGCAAGGAAGGTTTCTGGCATTGTCACCGCTCCCCTGAACAAGAAAGTTCTCCATGCTGCCGGATTCAACTATCCTGGCCACACCGAACTCATTGCCCACCTCACCGGAAGCCAGAAGGTCGGAATGATGCTGGTCGGCGGTCCATTGCGGGTCATTCTGGTAACGACTCACATCCCCTTTCGGGAAATCGCGCAGAAAATCACCAAGGAACGGGTTTTGGAAACAATCCAGCTCGCGGCCCGTGCCATGGAAATGCTCTCCATCCCATCCCCCAAGATTGCCGTCGCCGCACTGAACCCCCACGCCGGTGAGGCGTCTCTCTTCGGGGACGAAGAAAACCGGTTCATCTTTCCCGCTGTACTGGAGGCCCGCGCCGAAGGCATCGATGTCGACGGCCCGTTGCCTGCGGACACCCTGTATGCCAAGGCTGCCCAGGGCCGCTTCGATGTCGTCGTTTCCCAATACCACGACCAGGGATTGATTCCCCTCAAGATGCTTTCCTTCGGACAGGGAATCAATGTCACCATCGGCATTCCGATCATCCGGACCTCGGTCGATCATGGAACGGCCTACGACATCGTTGGCAAGGGGATCGCCCAGACGGGCAGCCTGATCGCCGCCATCCGGCTTGCGTTCCAGCTGGTTGAAAAACAGGCGGTTTCTACAGGATAATATCCAACACTGAAAATCCGGCAGGATTTATGGCAATCCTGACCTACCTTATATCATTGGATGAAACTTCGTATCCTTTCGGGGAGGGGGACATCAATATGGAGAAAGGAGATCACCGGCTGGGACTGTTCCTGCTTGCATTCGTCGGAGCATTGTCGATTGGGAAGCTCTTCCATATTGCCGGTTCAATGGAACCGGTTGGGGCGGACTCATTGACCCAGTCACAGTCTCCTCAATTCGGGCCCTGTTCGCCCTTTCCAACCCAATCCTTGGCATGATGGCCCTTTCTGTCGGAACACCCCTTTTCATGAATCGCTCGAAGTGGCGGTACGCGTTTGCGACGGCAATACCAATGATTTTCATGATTGCCGTGACGGCTTTACCCGAAGTCTGGCCCGTTAACGAATCCTGGACCAAAGACATGCGATTCGACACCATCTTTGGTGTTTTCCTCCTCTCAGTCTCAAGCGTCCTTGCTCAGACAACATTTTCAGAATCTTTCGGAATCCGTTGTTTGACTGGCCGAGCCTTTTATCCTTGGAAACCTTCCATCGAGAGGTGAATCCTGATTTCTGAACACACTAAAGTGACCTTTGGAAAACTATCGAAACCCTTCATGAAGTTCCATGGTCTCCCGGTTGGGGGAGGAAATCCCGGTGCCGTTCAAAAAATCATTTCTGCCAGAAGAGCGGATCTCCCTATATTCCGCATTTTCTGAGATCACAAGGTTTTTGGCAGAAAACAGGATCATGAAACCTATTCCTGAAAGGTTTTTTGAACCTGTTTTCAAATCCACCCCACATCTCCGTTTCGCCTGGCACTGTCCAGACGCCTCAGGAGATGCCAGCGGACCCATCGGGTACAGTACTGGACCTTCAGCCCCCGTCGCAGCCCTTGTATTTTCCAGACCATTTCACCCGGCAATTGAAACGTCCATCCGGCAATGCATGTCCACTGAAAAACCCGTCATCTGGAAGAATCCGGCCAAAAACGCCCATTCACACGCCTGGGAGAAGGTGGCCGAGTTCCATGGGATAAAAAGCATGCTCTTTCTCCCGCTTATCGGATCCCCCGGAGTCAATGGGCTTTTGTCATTCTCTGCCGATCAGCCGGACTATTTCCAGCGGATCGGACCCGATTTCTTTATCCCCTTTTCGCATCTCCTGGGCATTGCGCTTCAAAAAGGAGACGAGACGGAATCTTCCCGGGTCCACGTGTTTCGATCCGTTCTGGACGCGATTCCAAATCCGGTGTTTCTGAGTGGACCTGACGGAGCCATTCTCGACTGCAACTACGCCTTTTCAGAATTCATGGGGTCCGGAAGGGACGAATGGATTGGAAAAGATTTTAAAAAGATCATTTCTCCTGAAACGGCTGAGAACTATCTTCGTGACCAACGCCGGCCGGGCAGCATTCAGAAGCCCTTCCGGAAAGAAACCGCCATATTCCTTTCCGATGGAACCCTTCATAATGTCCTCATGCACATTGCCCCATGGGGTCCATCGGAAAACACTTCCGGGCTCATCGGATCCTTTGTCGACCTGACCGACCGGACCCAATCGGAAAAACGAATCCGGGAATCCGAGGAAAAATACCGGAGAATGATCCAGTACGCCCCAGACGGGATCTTCATCATGGACCCTGACAGCCTCAGTGTCCTTGAAGGAAATCCGATCTTTGCCGATATGATAGGGGTTCATTTCAAGGAAGCCTTGATCGGAATCAAGGCCACCACGTTCATCTCCCTTCCCGAGGAAGAAATTCGGAAAAGCATTGACAACCTGCGTCTTCAGGGGGGCCATTCCCTGAATTCCCGGTCCCTCTACCGCCGAAACACCGGTACTGAAATCCATGTCAGCGCCAATGCAACACTGGTTCCTTACATGGGAAGGGACGCGGTTCTGGTTCAGGTCCGCAATATCTCGAGCGATGTCGAAAAGGAAGGGGTCAACAGGATTCTTCATGAACTGGACCGGATGATCCTCCAAGGAAAACCCCTTGAATCCCTTCTGGAACTGGTGTTGAGAGAAGTACTCGAACTTTATTCCTTTTTTTCCGTTCACTTCTGTACTCCCGCTCCCGACGGGTCGATCAAGATTCTCAAGTCTGTCGCAAAATCCAGCCTGTTCCTCGAAAGAGTTTCCTCAAGTGAACATCTTGTCCGATGGGATTTGTCCCAGAACGCAGAAACCTCTGTCGGGAAAGCCCTCAGAACCCTAAAACCCCAGACCACCTCCCTTGAAGGATCCCAATCCGAGATTTTTTCAATGATCAATAGAGAGTTCGGGATTGAGGCAACGCTTTCCATACCGGTTCTTCATGAAGGAACATCCCTTCCCTGGGGAGTGCTCTCCATCACCGTTCTTGAGCTCTCCTCCCTGACCCATACGACAGTCCCCCTTCTTGAAGAGCTTTCCGGCAAAATTGCAATGGCGTTTTCCCGTCACGAGGAACAATCCCAGATCCGACTCCAGAAAACGGCCATGAACGCAGTCCCGACTCCCATGTTCATCACCGATCATCTGGGACGCTTCGAATGGGCAAACCCGGCATTCCTCCAGAAAACAGACCAGACGCTGGATCAAATTCAGGGCACGGTTCCCCGTGTATTCCTATCCCCTCCTCCCGCCCATTATGGGTTACCCGACATCTGGACAACCCTTCTCGAAAAAGGCGCCTTCTTCGGAGAGATTGTCGACTGGACCAAAGATGGGACCCCGTATACCAGTGAAACACGGATCACCCCCATCTATGCTGATGATGGCAGGATCACCCATTACATTGCCACCCAGAATGATATTACCGACAAGAAACTGTTTGAGGAAACACTGAAACAACAAGCCAATTACGATGCCCTGACCCATTTGCCCAATCGCTCATACCTCAAGGATACCCTTGAAAAAAACATCCGGGCCTCACGAAGGAACGGGAGTTCCCTGGCCCTCTGCTTTCTGGATCTGGACGGATTCAAACCGGTCAACGACCAGTTCGGGCACGAAATCGGTGACAGGATTCTCGTGGAAGTCTCCAACCGATTGCTGCGAACAGTCCGTACGGGGGATACCGTAGCCCGTCTGGGCGGTGACGAATTCATCCTCCTTCTGACCGACATGACCCAGGACAACTTCGTTCAGAACCTTCTCGACCGTCTTCTCGAATCAATCTCCCAGCCCTACAGGATCAATGGTGAGGAAATTCTGCTCACGGCCAGCATCGGAGTTACTTTTTTCCCAAGTGACAACTCCCCGGCCGAAGTTCTGATCCGGCATGCTGACCACGCCATGTACCAGGCGAAAGAGTCCGGCCGGAATCGTTTCATCTTTTTCTCACCAGACTCGGACAATCCTGACGCCCCAATGACAGAAACTTTTGTGGGGTCACCCCTGACCCACGGGGATTTATCACTTCGGTTCCAACCCGAAGTGGATCTCACGACAGGGCAGATTTCCTCATTCTCGGGCACCGTCCTCTGGAAACCGGGGGGGGATGGGGAGATGACCGACATCAAAAACATTCCGATTGAATTCCAAAACAAGCGGATTCTTCAGGAAATCGGGTATTACTCCATTTCCCAGGCCCTTGGGGCGGCACATCAACTTTCATTATCCGGGCAGTCCCTGCCAGTCAGCATCCGGATCGAATGCTGGCACCTGAAAGATCCCCTGTTTCTCACCCGTGTGGCCCGGATCATGGAAGAACACAGCCTCCAGCTCAGAGGCTCAATCGCATTTGACCTGACCGATACGGCCCTGCTGGATAAGGATCCGGCCTTTCTGAACATTCTCGAACACTGCCGATCTTTGGGCATTACCCTCTATTTGCATGACTCGACCACAAACCCGAGCCACCACCTTGAGCTGCTTCGGATTTGGCCGCTCGACCGAATCAAGGTTGGAGACTCTCTCACCTCACGAATCGTCGACGACCCAGGGTCGTTCACTCTTTTTTACAGTCTTGCGAATATGGCGCGGGTTTACAGGAGAGAGGTTTCAGTGACGGGGCTGCATGACATCGAAACGGTCATCATGGTCCAGAAGGTGGGAGTCCGCTATATCCAGGGGAAAATCATCTCCCCTCCGCTCACGATTGAAGAGGTCCCGGAGTTCCTTTCGGATTTTCATTACACCCTTAATTCTCCGAAGATCGGTTCCCCGATCCAGGAATTTCCGTTCCTACTGGCCTATCTGGACCACCAGCGGGCCATCCGGCGACTGGTGGAAATGGTACAGGGGGGCCGTCCGTTCCCCTACACCATGGAACAGGCCGCAGACCCCTGGAACTGCCGATTTGGACAGTGGTACTACAAAAGCGAGAACGAACAACTCTTCGGCAACAATCCGATCTTCCAGGAAACAGGAGTCCTCCATGAACGGGCCCACGCCCTGACAACACGGATCTACCAGCTTTATTTCGAACATCGACTGAAAGATGCCGAAGCCCTGGTCCCTATTGTCCTTGCCGTCAAGAACCGCATTCTGGAAAATCTGAACTCGATCGAATCCCATATCGGTAAAGGGTGAAGATCCCCGGAATGACCCAAATCAAAATCCCTCATCGATTTTGTCCCTCCTAAAGTTTTTGTTCACTTCCTCCGAAACGTAGATTACAGGATTGCACTTTCCATCCGTTGAACGAAAACCCATTGCAGGAGTCTGCCATGAACCCCACGACAACATCCGGATCCTTGACGCGCACCTACCCCCTCCTGAAGATCATCTCTTCGCTGATTTTGGTCATCCTTCTCGGAATGGCAACACAAACCGCCAGGGCGGCCTCTTCCGGACCCGGCACATGGAACCTTTTGCTGTTCGGCAACTACGCTCCAAACTCCATCGACACCGAAAACTTCTCGAGCTCGGCCACATATAATGCTTCACTCACTGCACTCGGCAAGGCCACCACGTTCAATGACTCACTCCAGTCCGGATATGGGGCAGGTTTGGCAGTGGTTTATTGGTTCAATGACACTCTGGCATTCCGGGTGGGAGTGCAGGGAAACATCTCCCAGGGAAAAACGGGGGGGATCCTTGCCGGAGATTCGATCCAGTCCGCCCCAATCTTTGGGGGATTGGAAGCCAAACTCTATGGAGGCCCCGACTATTTTCTTTATGGGGTGATCGATGGCGGGGCTGCCTACGAGGAAACCGTGACGGGATCTTCCCCGACCCTCTCCAACTACCTGAACCACGGATGGTCAACCTATGGGGACGTAGGACTGGGCCTTAACCTGAACTTCCTGTTTGTCGAAGTCAAACTCGCCTACATGCCCCAAACCATTCCAGACGCCGGATTTCCACAGAATGGCCTCTATTACGTTCCAGTCACTGCAGGTTTCAATTTCTAGAGGCTCTTTCAAAGGGGACAATCTGGACCGTAGAGCGCATTCCAGGTTTGTCCCCCTTGGCCCGTATCCAGAGGGATTGTCACCCCTCGTTCGGTCCTGATTCCTTTTCTGAAAGAACAACCAGTTCCAGTGACGAAGGCACGCCAATCCGGACGGGCACCCCAAAATAGCCGGTCCCAGAATTGACCAGAAGCCATTGCTTTCCGTCAGCCCCCATTCGCGAAAACAAACCGAGGTCATAAGCATAAAAAGGCGACGCGAGGGTCCAGCCCGAAAGAAACAAGCCTATTTGTCCACCATGTGTATGACCAGACAAGGTCAGATTGGCAGGGTAGGAACGGAGCAGGTCCCAGAGCATGGGATGATGGGCCAATACCACCACTACATCTCCCGCGGGCCGGGAGACCTCACGAAAAGCCATTTCCGGATTCGGCCCTCCAAGCCCAGACTCCTCGGCAGACGGATCGGAAATCCCGACCAGCGTGATGGCATGATTTCCAATGGCGATCCTTCTTGAGTCGTTTTCAAGGACAGGCCACCCTGCGTCTTTCAAGCGGGAGGCGATCGCCGGTCCATCAATCCAGTATTCGTGATTCCCCAACACACAAAAAACACCCAAACGGCCCTTCAGATCCCCAAAGAAACGGAGAAATCGATCGATTTCGGATAACTTTCGATCGATCATGTCTCCCGTAAATACGAGGATGTCGTACGAAACGGATTCAATCGCGCTCCGGAGCCGGGCGAGAGAGCGGTCCGACTCAAAAATACCCACATGAATATCCGAAACATGAAGGATTTTAAGCCCTTCGAGCTCTGGGGCCAGTGTCTCAACCGGAAGGACTCTTTCCCGAATGCGAGGTCCCCGAAACCGATTTTTGAGGACAACGAACAAAATCATGAACCAGGTTGCAGACACCGTATAAAACTGGACCATTCCGGAAGGCTTTCCGGAATTGGAAAAAACCTTCAGGTGCAGAGCCGTCCACCAGACTCCCCACATGACGCCCAAAACAAGTGCTGTCAGGGACGACAGGAAAAAATACCCGAAAAAGAGCGGCATGAGCCAAAGGGGCCTCGTCCATCCTCTCGCAAATGACAGGTTCAGGTAGACAGGCATCGAAAACGAACAGAGCAGGAGGAGTCCGATGAATCCGGGAGAAAGTCCGTTCTGGAGAAAGAACCCGGACAGGACAACCTGGATGAGTGAATAACTTCCCATGACAAGGATCAGGAAGGAGCGGACCCGGACTCTAATGATTGATCCAATCAGAATAGATGAACATTGACCGTGAAATATTTACGGGGATCCTTTTTCATATCATCCAGCAGGGCATTGATCTTATCCACAGTCCCATTGATCTTGTTTCCCATTCCGGGATCATAAAGCATCTCTCCAACGGCACCTTTCCCCGATTGGATGGCAGAAAGAATGAGTGACAGCTGGTGAATGGACTCCTTGAGGTCCTGAGCCGTCCCGGGGTCGTGGGTGAACATTCCCAGGCTGCCGTGTGGATCGCTCAATTCATCGAGGAGGCGATCCAGATGATCCAGAATGAGCTCCAGCTTCCGGGTCATCTTTTTTGAATAGATCGCCGACTGCAGGGGACCGCCCCCCTCGTTGATTCCTTGGGCCATCTTCCGGATTTCACGCGTGGTGTCGTTGAGGTTATCGTAAAGTTCGGGACGGGTCATCACCCGCCCGATCGTTCCCTGTCCTTCCCGGACTTGCGTCAAGAGGGTATCCAGCGAAATCGAGACATGATTCAGGGTCTTGACCAGATCGGTTCCATTTCCGAGCACGGACTGGATAGTCATCGCATCCTGACCATTGATGGGAAGGACTGGATTCAGGGGACCTTTCGAAAGGTCCCCCGGAATCAGGTCGAGGTACTTGATTCCCATCAGCCCCTGGGTCCGAATCACCGCCGTAGCCTCCTCCGACAGCTCTGAAAGCCTTTTCTTCGAAAGTCGGATGCGCACCTGAACGTACTGCTGTTGGTGATAGCGGATAAAGTGAATCCTTTTGACAAATCCACTGGTCATTCCGGAGATTCTGACCGGTGCCCCCACCGTCAGTCCCCGGACATTGGTGAACAAAACCGTAAGGGGAACCTGCTTCAGGAAGAGATTCTGAACCTTCCCATAACTGATGATGGCCAGCGCCCCTAGAAAAAAACTGACGCCGACAATCAGCCCGACCCGGATCTCGGATAGCCTCAGATTGGAACTGCGTTTCATCGCCACAGGGCGCTCTCCCTTCGGACGAAAACCCGGACTGAAGTCATGTGGATAAGAATGTCTTGATAAATGGGTCGTCCGATCCCTCAATCACCGTACGGTCCCCTGTCAAGATGACCCGTGAGTCGTGGATGAAGGAAAAAAGGTCTCCGACCCGAAATGCATCGTGAAGGTCATGCGTGACCACAAGACTCATCACCCGAAACTCCCGCTGAACCTGACGGATCAAATCGCAAATCGACCGTGAGGTGAAGGGATCAAGCCCCGTTGTCGGTTCATCATACAACATTACCAACGGATCCTGGGGAGCCATCGCGCGGGCAATCGCCACCCGCCGTCTCATCCCTCCCGAAAGCTCGTCCGGACGACGATCGATCACGTCCTCAAGTCCCACAAATCTGAGGAGGGTCCGAATACGCTCCTCAATCTGAGCATCACTCCAGTCCGTATGTTCCCAGAGCCAGAACCCGATATTTTCTCCAACTGTCAGGGAATCGAAGAGAGCCCCCTCCTGAAAGACCATCCCGATCCGCTGGCGATAGCCCAGCAGGTCATCCTCGTCCAGATCTCCGACGTTTGCTCCGTTGACTTCAATGCGCCCCTCCTGGGGTTGCAGGATCCCGAGAACCCCCTTCAGGAGGGTGGACTTCCCCGATCCGCTGTCCCCCAGGATCACCATCGTCTTTCCTTCGGGAATTTCAAGGTTCACACCCTGAATGACCATCCTGTCGGTATATCCGAGAGAAACATTTTCAAAGCGGATCATGACGACAAGCCCCAAATATTGATCAGAAGCTTGGAAATCAGAAAATTCGAGATCAGGATCCAGACAGCGGAAGCCACAACCGCCTTAGTGGTGCTTCTCCCAACCCCATAAGCACCTCCCGTGGTCCTCATGCCGTAGTGGCACCCGATCGACGTCAGGATAAATCCAAAAAAAAGTGGTTTCAAGAAAGCGTTGGTCAGATTCTGGGCTGTCAGGGCATCACGGACACCCGACCAGAACAGGGGCGATGGGACATGGCCCACCGCGACCGATATTCCAAGGCCTGCCAGCAAAGCCAAGAAATCCCCGGCGACACTAAGGATGGGCATCATGACAAGTCCAGCGGCCAATCTGGGAGCAACCAGCCTGTCCACCGGATCGACCCCCATGACCCTGAGGGCATCGATTTGTTGGGTGACATTCATCATGCCCAGCTCGGAGGCGATGCCGGCAGTCACCCTTGCCGACATCACGAGAGAAGCCAGAACAGGCCCCATATCCCGAATAATGGAGGTCGTGACAACCTTTCCCAGAAGGGCACGGGCTCCGTAAGGGGCCATGACCACCTCAAACTGGAGCGCCATGTCGAGCCCGGCAAAAATGCTTGCCAAAAAAACGATCGGAATGGAGCCCACACCGATCAGATCCATCTGAATCAGGGTATCCCCAATCCGAAAACTTGAAAACATGTACCGGAACCCCTTGGACACCATCAGGACAAAGGCACCAATGGGTTCAAAAAACCGAAGGATCTTTTCCAGGAGAAAATCCTTCATCGTTCGCTGGCCAGTGCCGAGAGACCGGCCCTCAAAGAAGGTGAATCTCCCTCAAACTCCGGCTGTTGTTCGAGAATCGAAAGAGTCGCAAGGTTCAGTCGATCTTCACGCTCTCCATCCGTTTTGGGTGTCTCCAAAATCATGGGACATCCCCTGAACCGGGGATCTTTCAGGAGTTTCCAGAAGAACCAAGGTCCAATGTAACCGATACCAAGGTGGGTGTGGCGATCCCTGCCAGAACCAAGTCCAAACAGCGCGTCGTTCAGATGCCAGGCTGACACCCCCCCGGGAGCCACCCGGCAGAAGTCCTGAAGGGTCTTTTCATAACCGGTTTCATTACTGATATCGAAGCCTGCCGCATAAAGATGACAGGAATCCAGGCAAAGGCCTGTTCTGGAAGGGTGCCCAATGGTCTTGAACAAGGACTCCAGTTCCGCCGGGTTTCGCCCCAGTGTTTTACCTCCCCCCGCCGTATTTTCGAGCAAAAGCCGGGTCCTTCCTGCCACCGGCGTTTCCAGCACCTCCCGAACCATCTCCCCAACCCTTGCAATAGCTGACTCCACCGACTGCCCGGCGGAGGATCCCGGATGCAGGACCAACCCCGAAACCCCGAGCCTGTTCGAGAGGATCCAGTCTTCCTGAAGGGCTTTCCGTGATTTTTTGCGTTTGTCGGGATCACAGGTGGCGGCATTGATCAGGTAGCTTGCATGGACGAGGATCGGCCCCATACCCAAAGTGCGGTGCAATGTTTTGAACCGGACTACCTCCGCATCGGGAATTTCCGGACCCGCCCACGTTCTGGAGGAATGACTGAATATCTGGATCGCGTGACAGTTCAGGGCAGCACCCCGGGTGATCGCAGTCGATACCCCGCCCTGGATCGAAACATGCACCCCCGTACATGCGGTCTCTGGGGCGACACCTGGAATCACCGCACAGCCCGGATGCCAGGCTTTCGAATCTGAAAGGCCGGGAAAGGAAGGGGATTATTACAGAAAATGGCTGACTCCACAATCATCATATGGGATGGGATTCTCTCGGACCGGCACACATTTGCCTACTGACATTCTTTACCGGAATCTCGCCAGGATCCAGTCCCCACCTGACCGAATCCCTCCCTCATCCTTGTGAAGGACTAGCGGAACGATCGGTGCCCCCCATGCGTTGGACCATTGGGCCTCGCCACGCGGTTGATGGAACCGGAACTTTCTGTCGAAGAAGATGATCGGGGCGTCCGGGGGGACTCCATGCGGCGAAAACAGCTGCATCACACACCGCATTCCAGAGCCTCGGTCCCGTTACTTCCCGGGCGCGGCCCCGAAACCAGGGACCTGTTCCACATTGAGGCACCGAACTCGGTCCAAACTACCATACGAATTGATCATTGGCAATGAATCCGGCATTGATTTTATTGGATTTAGGAGTCGGGCCTGCACTATAATCCAAGAGGATCGGTATTGAGGAAATTCATTCGGGTTCCGTAGAAACAGGAACCGGAAAGACTGAACAAACTGAGGATAGCGGCATTGTCTTTGAACCGGAATGCTAGAAAGCAGGAAGAATGATCCTTGTAACAGGCGGGGCAGGTTATATCGGATCCCATATGGTCCGGGTACTGGTGCAAAACGGTTTTGAAACCGTCATCCTTGACAACCTGTCCCACGGGACCAAAGAAGTGGCAAACCAGACCGGAGCCCCACTTGTTGTGGGAGACATCAGGGACCCCCGGGCACTGACTTCCCTCTTCTCCCACTACCCGATCGAGGCGGTCATCCATTTTGCCGCCACCATCGAGGTGGGTGAATCTGTTCTCGATCCGCTCAAATATTGGGACAACAATCTGACCGGAACCCTTCGACTTCTGGAAACGATGAGATCTTTTGGGGTGCGTAACCTGATCCTCTCTTCAACCGCAGCCGTCTACGCCACCAAAAGCCATGGTCCCCTTGTCGAGGACGATCCGCTACTGCCGGGAAATCCCTATGGAGAAACAAAAGAAGCCGCGGAACGGCTGGTGACCGCAGCAGGAGCGGCTTTTGGGCTGGCTTCCGTGATCTTCAGATATTTCAATGCAGCCGCCCTGGAGCCCTCATTTGGTCTCGTCTCCCATTCCATTCCAAGGTCCCACCTCATTCCCGCCGTCCTAGACACTCTGACGGGAAGGCTGCCGGAACTGAAGGTTTTTGGAAACGATTATCCAACAACCGATGGAACCGGTGTCCGCGACTACATCCACGTGATGGATCTGGTGGAGGCACACATGATCGCCCTTAAGCGCCTTCTGAAAGGGGAGATTTCGGGAATTTATAACCTTGGAACGGGTCAGGGGCAGTCGGTGATGGATATCATTCGAACCACAGAAAAGATCACCGGCAAAACGGTTCGCTTTCGGGTCGTCGAGCGGCGTCCCGGAGATGTGCCCATTCTGGTGGCCAGCGGGAACAAGGCCAGAACCAATCTTCCCTGGATCCCCATGCGTTCGTCTCTCGACAGGATCATCCAGGACAGTGCCGCCGGCTGGGGATTGTGACCCCTCCCTCTGAGGGAACGGTTACTTTTTCCCTTCCGGGGACTGCACCAGCGGAATCCTGACACTGAAGACCGACCCCTCTCCCGGGGAACTTTGCACCTTGACCGTGCCTTTCAGAATCTCGACAATATGCCGGACGATGGCCAATCCGAGGCCGGTTCCCCCCATTTCCCTGGAGCGGGCCCGGTCGACCCTGTAGAACCGCTCGAACACCCGATCCACATCCGTTCGGGGAATTCCGACCCCCGTGTCCCGGATTTCAAAGACGACGTCCGCACCTTCCTGATGGGCCCCAACAGATACCTTCCCGTTAAATCCCGTGTACTTGATCGCATTATCCACAAGATTGCTCAGAACCAGGTCCATCTTCCCTTCGTCGATTTCGTACGTTAACCCTTCCGGCCCGGGATC
This sequence comes from Nitrospirota bacterium, assembly GCA_021785195.1. GTDB lineage: Bacteria > Nitrospirota > Leptospirillia > Leptospirillales > Leptospirillaceae > JAJYGC01. Next base: position 143,193 of record JAJYGC010000009.1, on the reverse strand, counting down.
CACGACAAACTGAAGATTCTTTTTCACGGCAATCGTTCGGTAGAGCTCTTCAATCCGGCCCAGCTGACTGCTTACCGAGACCAATCGATAGTCAAGGACAGCTTTCCCGGTTTCCAGTTCGGACAGGTGGAGGAGGTCTGACACGATGTCCCCGAGCCTCTGCGCATGGTTCAGGATAATGCCCACAAACTCCCTGGCCGTACCTGGCTCGTCAATCGCCCCATCAACGAGCGCTTCGGCAAATCCCCGGATGGATGTCAACGGGGTCCGGATTTCGTGGGACACATTGGCCACAAAATCTTTCCGGACCCGCTCAAGGTGGCGAATTTCCGTCAGGTCAAACAAAAGGAAAACCCCGTAGAGATCAGTCATTCCGGCCCCTTTTGCCGTTGTTCCAACGAGGCTCCATGTTCTGGGGGGGGAGGTTTCGGAAAAGACAATCTCCTTCTGGACGCTGGACCGCTGAACCAAAACCGATTCGATCATATCGTTTATTCCGGCCTTCCGCGCCAACAAGCCGAACGACTCTCCCCGAACGGATCCCTCCCACTTGAAAAATCTCGAGAAGGCTTTGTTCGTGAGCAGAATCTTCCCTTTCAGATCGGTAACGACCACACCCTCCTCCATATGATCCAGCACGGCCACAAACCGTGAGGAAGTCTCCTCCGCCTGGTTCCGGGCTTTCTCCTTTTCGCGGAAAAGGTGGACCGTCCCTTCATAAAGGGGATCAAGGAGGTCGGTAAACCAACTGAGTGACTTGGAAGATTCGGGTCGGGACAGGAAATCCCTGATCTGGCGCTCAGTCTCTTTGAACGCCCAGAGGACAACCAACAACAGGAATCCCGCCAGCAGAGTGCCAAGGAGGAGGGATTCGCGGGGAGAAGGAAGGACGGCAGCCAGCCACCCTCCCAGAAAGGAAAGAAGGCATGCCACCAGGAAAAAGAAACGAAGCCCCATCAAATCCCCTAGGAAGGATCTATGTCAGAAAACTTGTAACCAATCTGTTTGACCGTCAGGATCCGGTCCTGATACTCTCCCATTTTTTTTCGGAGACGCCGTATATGAACATCGACGGTCCTGTCCGTTCCTTCATATTCCGTCCCCCAGACAAGGTCAAGCAAAGTCTGACGATCCAGGACCCTGCCGGCATTTCGGATCAACGTCATTAAAAGGCTGAACTCCTTGGCGGTCAAATCCAGCAGAGCATTTCCCGCCCTGGCTTCATGACGCGCAATATCCAGTTCGACCCCTCCGGAAGAGTACCGTTCGGTCTGCAATGGATGCTCCTGGTCGATCCGGCGAAGGATGGCCTTGATTCTTGCCAGAAGCTCCTTGGGATTGAAGGGTTTGACAATATAATCATCCGCTCCGAGTTCCAGACCAATAATCCGGTCAGTCTCATCCGCCTTGGCCGTCAGGATGACAACGGGGATTCCGGAAGTCGCCGGATCCTTTTTCAGACTCCTGTTGACAGAAAGGCCATCGAGACCCGGAAGCATCAAATCCAAAAGAATGAGGTCCGGACGCAGTGCCTTGGCCTGCGCCAGTCCATCAAGCCCATTCTGGGCCGTCAGGATTTCAAAGTGCTCCTGCCGGAGATAATGCTTCAGCAACGTCAGAATATCCGTTTCATCCTCTATTACGAGAATCGTACGATTCATTTGGCAATCCCGTCTGTCAATGTGAGGGGAATCTCCTTCACGTGTCCATCCCGGATGAGAAAGCTGCGAAGGGGGGGAACGGCATCCTTGAGTGAAGTCAGAAGGTAGACGAGTTCAGGATAATAGGCGAGACGAATATCCGTATCGGAGGGAACCGGTTCCGTCACCGGATGGGAATGGTAGATCCCCCACATCTCCAGTCCTTCGGAGCGAAGCCGTTTCAGGACCTGAAACTGCTCTTTGGGCTCCATCTGATACCGGACTGGGGAGTGGAGGGCATTTTCCATCGGAATGGTCCGGAGGGGAATTCCCTTGCCATCTCCTGCGACGAGCCCGCAACACTCCTCTGGGAAAACACTTCGAGCGTGCGCAACAATCTCTTCGTACAAGGCTTTCGGAAACAGTCCGTTCCATCCGCTTGGACTCAACCTAGGGCTCCAGCTGGAAGGGGGCTAGATCGAACATGCCCAGTCGGTGGAACCGGAAACGGAATGGATCAGGGGATTCTCTCCGCACAACGGGCAATTCGGGTCTTTCGGAACCCGCACTTTCCGGAAGGTCATTGCCAGTGCATCATAGATCAGGAGACGATCCCGAAGGGGATCCCCGATTCCCAGAATCAGCTTGACCACTTCAGAAGCCTGCAGGGTTCCGATCGTTCCCGCCAGAACCCCCAGAACACCGGCTTCCGAACAGGATGGAACCAGTCCCGGAGGCGGAGCTTCAGGGTATAGGCAACGGTAGCATGGGGTTTCCCTGTACCCTTCCAGCACGATGACCTGTCCCTCGAATCTGAGAATTGAACCGGAAACCAATGGTTTACGGAGGAAAAAGGCCGCATCGTTCACAACATATCTGGTCCCGAAATTGTCGGACCCGTCCACAATGACATCGTAGTCTCGGAATAAATCCAGGACATTGTCTGCGGTCAGCTTCTCCGTGATCGGAACGACCCGGACATCCGGGTTCATCGCGGTGAGAGTTTCGTAAGCGGAGAGAACCTTGGGCTTCCCGACCGTTTTTGTCGTATGAAGGATTTGTCGTTGGAGATTCGAAAGGTCCACATCATCCATGTCGACGATACCGATTGTTCCGATCCCCGCCGCGGCAAGATACATGGCCACAGGACTCCCCAATCCGCCGGCGCCGATCACAAGGACCCGGGCATTCAGCAGTTTCTTCTGCCCTGCCCCTCCGACTTCCTTCAGGATGATGTGGCGGCTGTATCGCTCCACTTGATCTTCACGAAATTCCATAATGCCCCTTCCGGCCTACCCTTCCAGAATGGTTTTTTCCAGGGGATCCACATGAATGCCCCTTTTCCGGAGATAGTCGATCGTACGCTCAATCTCGGGCAACTCACCTTCGAGTTCAAGCTCCACCCAACCGGAACTGTCCGACACATCTGCCCTACGGATATTGGGAACCACACGGAACTTCTGCGAAATCTCGTAGAGAATCGGTTCCTTGACACGCTCTTCCGGAAAGGTCATATGGAAGCGGAGGCGTGTCATCGACTTCCTCCGGCAATGGCTGGAATGATCGAAAGCTCATCCCCCTCCTTCAAGGCCGTCTGGACCCCTTCCCGGAAACGGATGTCCTCTTCGTTCACATAGATATTGATAAACCGGCGAACATCCCCTTTCTCATCAAGAATCCTTTCACCGATCCCGGGATAATGGGCCGTCAACTTGTCCAGGATCTCCCTGACGTTCCCTCCGGTTTCCTGGACTTCGTTCTGCCCATTGGTCAATGGTCTCAGCGGCGTTGGAATCCGGATCAATACAGACATCAAAAGCTCCTTTGCTCAAGACGGATTTACAATTTTCCGAAACGAAGCCAGTGTCGGATCAATCCCGACAGGCTCAGGCAGATATCCCGTAAGGGCTTCCATCGTTTTGAGCCCATTGCCGGTAATGTAGGCCACAGTCAGGTCATCGGGTCGGATCGCCCCTTTCTTTGCCAGCTTGCGAAGGCATGCGACCGTCACCCCACCGGCGGTCTCAGCAAAAACCCCTTCGGTTTCTGCCAGCAGAACCATTCCCTCGACAATTTCAGGGTCTGTCGCAGCTTCCACCTGACCATGGGACTTTCCGACGACATCCAGCGAATAATATCCATCCGCCGGATTCCCGATGGCCAACGACTTGGCAATTGTTTTTGGCTTGACCGGAACAAACTGGGTGCGCCCTGCCATAAACGCCTGATAGACAGGAGAACATCCACTCGCCTGGGCTCCATTCACCTTCAGACCCGGATGTGCATCCACGATCCCCAGGCTGGAAAACTCCTGAAATCCCTTCCAGATCTTGGTCAACAGAGATCCCGAAGCAATCGGAACCACAACCTGGTCAGGAATCCTCCAGCCCAGCTGCTCGGCTGTTTCGAAGGCCATCGATTTGGAGCCTTCCGCATAGTAAGGGCGAATATTGATATTCACGAAAGCCCATGGATATTCGGCCCCGATCTCGCTGCAAAGCCGGTTCACATCATCGTAGTTCCCCTTGACGGCTACCACGGTGGGTTTGTATATCAGGTTTCCCAGAATTTTACCGGCTTCCAGGTCATGGGGGATGAACACAAAGCAGTTCATTCCTGCACTCGCGGCATGTGCGGAAACCGAGTTCGCAAGATTTCCGGTTGATGCACAGGCAACTGTCTTGAAACCCAACTCGCGGGCCCGGTTGATCGCCACCGCCACAACCCGATCCTTGAACGATAGGGTGGGATGGTTCACCGTATCGTTCTTGATGTACAGCCGCTTCAAGCCCAGCGCCTTCCCAAGTCGGTCTGCCTTGAGGAGAGGGGTCATCCCGGCATGCAGTCCAATCGTCGGCTCATTCACGACAGGCAAAAGGTGCTTATACCTCCAGAGTGAGTTCGGACCCTTCTGGATTGCATCCCGGGTCAGGACACGGCGAATCGCCTCGTAATCATAATCCACCTCAAGCGGACCAAAACAAAAATCGCAGACATGAATGGCGGCCAGATCGTAGAGACGGCCGCACTCCCGGCATTTGAGCCCCTTCAGAAAAGCGGAGGGGGAGGTTCCTTCAGGGGATGGCCGGTGTGACGCAGACGGGTTGCTCATAATCGTGAAGCTCCGTAATGGTTGGATGATCTCCGCAGACGGGACATTGGGGATTCCGACGCACCTTGACATTTCGGAATGACACTGGGAGGGCGTCATAGGTCAAGAGGCGGTCAACCAACAAATCCCCGCGTTTCAACAATATTTTCAAGACTTCAGTCGCTTGTATCGTTCCGATGACTCCAGCGATAACACCCAATACACCGGCCTCGGAACATGTCGGAACAGCACCCACAGGGGGTGGCTCCCGAAAAAGACAGCGATAGCACGCTCCCTTTCTCGGCAATATGGTCAGAACCTGCCCGACAAACCGAAGAATCCCGGCATGAACAAGAGGTCTGTCCGTCAGGATGGCCAGATCATTGATCAAAAACTTGGCGGCAAAGTTGTCCGTTCCATCAACAAGAACATCATATTGTCCGGCAATTTCGGCAGCATTGTCCGCCATCAGCGGGAACGGGTATTCGGTGACGCGGACATCCGAGTTCAGGAGGGCAATCTTGTCCCTGGCCGATGACACTTTCATCCGACCCACATCAGCCGTTCGATGGATTACCTGTCTCTGAAGGTTCGAGAGATCCACCTGATCCATGTCGACCAGGCCGATATGGCCTACCCCTGCCGCGGCAAGATAAAGCGCCACCGGACTTCCCAATCCCCCGGCCCCGATCACGAGAACGCTGGATGAAAGAAGCCTGGACTGCCCCGTCCCCCCCACCTCCGGCAAAAGAATGTGACGGGAATAACGGAGAACCTGCTCTTCCGTCAATTCCATTTCCAACCCCTTCAGCTGGACTCCAGCGTGACGCTAGAGCGCCAGATATTTTTCCATGGAGAAGTATCGTTCAAAACTGTCACAAACGATTGTGACGACATGACTTCCAGCCGGGAGAGTCCTTGCGAGCGAGATCGCACCAACAACGTTTGCCCCCGAGGAAAGTCCCGCCATGATTCCCTCTTTTCTTGAAAGGTGACGGGCCATGTCGATCGCCTGACGGTCTTCGATCGTCTGAATTTTATCACAAACCGCCCGATCAAAGATTTTAGGGACAAAGCCGGCGCCGATCCCCTGGATTCGATGTGGCCCGGCAGCCCCCCCCGAGAGAACTGGACTGGAGGCCGGTTCCAGCGCCCAAACCTGGGTCTCGGGCTTTCGGGACTTCAGATAACGTCCCACTCCCGTTACCGTACCACCCGTCCCCACACCTGCCACAAAACCATCAGGCGCTCTTCCCAACTGTTCAACAATCTCGGGCCCCGTCGTCCGGTAATGAGAATCCGGATTGGCCGGATTCTCAAATTGGCGAGGCATAAAGGAACCCGGACGTTCGGAGAGAATTTCTTCCGCCCGGCGAATCGCTCCGGCCATTCCTTCTCGCGCGGAGGTCAGTTCGACTTCGGCTCCCAGTGCCTTGAGATGATAGACTCTTTCCTGGCTCACCCCTTCCGGCATGACAATCACCACCGGGTAGGATTTCAGGACCCCGATCTGGGCCAAGGCAATTCCGGTATTGCCGCTCGTGGCTTCCACAATTCGTCCACCAGGAGCCAGCACCCCATTCCGTTCAGCCTGTTCAATCATATATCTGGCAGGACGATCCTTTACGGACCCCCCCAGGTTTCTGGACTCCAGCTTGACCCAGATGGTCCGGTCGAGGGAATCGGACAAGAGCTGGAGCGGAACCATCGGTGTTCGACCAATCAGCTGGTCAAGCGTCGTGGTTCCCTTCCCGGGAGGGGCAGTCACACGCCTCCTCCCATAAAGAAAAGGACCTCGACTTCATCATCATCCCGAAGGGTAATTCCGGACCAGTCATCCTTATCGAGAATGCGTCCGTTATGTTCCAGCGAAACCAATGCCGGATCAAACCCCTTGACTTTCATATAATCAGAAAGCGTTTGGCCTTCAGAACACTCTTCCACCACTCCATTAACCCGGATTTTCATGGGACTATGTTCCCATTTCCCAGGATGCGAGATAGTTTTCCTGCTCTGCCGTCAGCTTTTCAAGGCTGACACCCAGTGCTTCAAGCTTCCTCGACGCAATTTCCTGATCCACTTCGGCAGGCAGGGTCAGCACATCCATGGGCAGCTTTCCCTTGTTCCGGACGAGATAGGCCGCACCCAATGCCTGGTTGGCAAAGCTCATGTCCATCACCTGGGCCGGGTGTCCTTCCGCCGCGGCAAGGTTGATCAGGCGTCCTTCCCCCAGGATCATGATTTTTCGACCGTCCCTTGTCACATACTCATCCACGAAATTCCTGAGCGTGGACTTTGATGATGAAATGGACTCCAGATAAGGGAGGTTGATCTCTACATTAAAATGTCCGGAGTTGCAGACAATGGCGCCATCCTTCATGACATCGAATGCGTCCTTCCCCACAACATTGAGATTCCCTGTGACCGTGATGAAGAAATCACCCAATGGGGCTGCCTTGGCCATTGGCATGACGTGATACCCGTCCATCACCGCTTCCAGTGCCTTGATCGGGTCGATCTCGGTTACAATGACGCGCGCGCCAAGACCCTGGGCCCTTTTGGCAATTCCCCGGCCACACCAGCCATAGCCGGCCACGACCACGGTAGAACCGGCAAACAACCTGTTGGTCGCACGCATGATGCCATCCAGTGTAGACTGTCCGGTTCCATATCGATTATCAAACAGGTGCTTGGTCTGGGAATCATTGATCGCAACAACCGGGAAACCAAGCACCCCTTTTTTTGCCATGCTTTTAAGACGGATCACGCCGGTGGTTGTCTCTTCCGTTCCACCAAGCATCTGCTTGACCCATTCCGGATAGCGGCTGTGCAACGTGGACACAAGGTCCGCCCCGTCATCCATCGTGACATGTGGCTTGATGTCAAGCACCGCATGGATGTGGCGATAATAGGTGTCATTATCCTCTCCCTTGATTGCAAAAACAGGGATCCCGTCATTGACCACGAGGGAAGCCGCTACATCGTCCTGGGTGCTTAATGGATTGGATGCGCAGAGATAGACTTCCGCCCCACCCGCCTTGAGCGCCTTCATCAGATTGGCTGTTTCGGTGGTCACGTGAAGACAGGCCGCCATCCGGAGACCCTGAAGGGGCTTGTCCCGGGCAAAATCTTCGGCAATCCGCTTGAGGACCGGCATGTCACGGGCGGCCCAGGCTATCCGGTGCGCCCCACTCTCCGCCAGACCCTTATCCTTGATGTCAAAATTCATGAGTGACCATTCCTTCCTTAATGTGGGCCGTCAGCCCACAGGTTTGATACCGGGGGAAATACCCGCAGGCTCTGATCAGGCCCTGCGCTCAGCTTCCCGTTTCAAGGGTTCCACCATGTCCAGCTTTTCCCAGGTGAAGTCCTCTTCGTTTCGTCCAAAATGGCCATAGGCCGCCGTCTTCCGATAAATAGGCCTACGAAGCTTCAAATGGTTGATGATTCCCAACGGGGTCATCGGAAAAAGCTCCCTGACACATTCCGAGATCAACTCATCCGACAAAACGGATGTCCCCTGGGAGTCCACCAGAACCGATACCGGGTCCCTGACCCCAATCGCATAGGCAAGCTGAACCTCACAACGTCGCGCAAGGCCCGCTCCCACGATATTTTTGGCAATGTACCGGGCCATATAACAGGCAGAACGATCAACCTTGGTGGGATCCTTGCCCGAAAACGCCCCCCCACCATGGCGTCCCCATCCACCGTAAGAATCCACGATAATCTTTCGCCCTGTCAGACCCGCATCACCCATGGGTCCACCCATGACGAACCGCCCGGTCGGGTTAATGTGGTAAGTGATCTTGCTGCTGTCGACCAGATGGTCAGGAAGTACCGGACGAATCACTCTCTCGATGATATCGTTGTGAATCTGTTCCTGGGAGATCTCGGGAGCATGCTGGGTGGAAAGGACAACCGTATCCACCGAAACAGGCGCATTGTCCGCATACCTGAGGGTGACCTGGGATTTTCCGTCCGGACGGAGATACGGAAGTATCCCGGCTTTCCGCACATTACTCAATTGCCGAGTCAAGCGATGGGCCAAAAGGATCGGCATCGGCATCAACTCTTCCGTCTCATCAGTCGCCATTCCAAACATCAGTCCCTGATCACCGGCTCCTCCCGTATCAACCCCCATAGAAATGTCCGGAGACTGGGAATGAACTGCCGTCAAGACAGAACAGGTCTTGTAATCAAACCCAAAAGCGGCGTCTGTATAACCGATTTCCTTGATAATTTCCCGAGCCACATCGTCATAGGCCGTATTGTGATTCGCAGTGATTTCCCCCGCGATCATCACAATCCCTGTTGTCGTCAGGGTTTCGCAGGCAACACGGGCCATGGGATCCTGGGACAGGATTTTATCAAGGATTCCATCAGAAATTTGATCGCAGATCTTATCCGGATGGCCTTCGGTCACAGATTCAGAGGTAAAAAGGAAAGGGGCTCGGCCCATGCTGGGTCCTCCTGAGTTGCTGATTCTAGACAAAAAGACAAAAAAAAACCCGGTGCGCAAGCACAGGGTTTACTTTCCAAAATACGTAAATTGCCTGGACTTTTAGCACTTTTTTTAGGTGGTTGCAATATACCTCAAATCACTCCACCCTGTTAATTTACAATATGTCGCGACACCTGCCCAAGTCAAGGGAAAAATGTTCCAGCCCCACCCGACAATCAAGGGGCATCAAAATTGGAAACGACCTCCTCATTCTTCGCCATTCAGAGGAATCAGTGTCCAGAACGACCCTTGTCAAACAAAGGCCTCACTGGCATCCCCGGACCAATTTTCTGCTGATTCCCCACAATCACGGATTCCCCTTCCCGTACGCCATGCTTCACTTCAATCAGATTTCCAAACTTGGTTCCCAGAACCACGAACCTCATTTCCACAACATTCCCTTTTCCCACAACATAAAGATATTTTCCGATTTGATTGGAGCCTATTGCGATCTGCGGAACCAGGAGGGCGTTCTTCCGATATCCAAGATGGAGCATCACATGTACGAATTGCCCGGGAAGCAGGACCTTGTCCGGATTTGAAATGGTCACCCTCGCCGTAATCGTACCGGTCGAACGGTCGACGGAATTATCCAGGAAAGTAAGGGCTCCCTTATATTCCGTTGCCGGATTGCCAGAAACATTGACGTTCGCCTCCATGACCCCTTTCGCCCGATATTTCTGGATTTCAGCCAGATCCGCCTCGCTGGGATTGAAAGTCGCGTAAATGGGATCGAGTTGGACAAGGGTATTGATTTGCGTTCCAGTACCGATCAATGTCCCGGTATAGACAAGGCTTCGGCTGAGACGACCGGAAAAGGGCGCACGGATCATGGTATATCCGAGGTTGATTCGAGCCAGCTCCACTTGAGCCTTATCGAACAGGACGCTCGAAGCGGCCTGATGCATTGAGCTGGTCGCCAATTGATAGGCATCCTTGGATACGTCTCCATGAACAACCATGAGCGCATTGCGCTCATGGTTGACCTTCGAGTATTCCAGAACGGCAGCATCGCGCTCTTTCTGGGCATTGGCCTGATCCAGGGACGCCTGAAAATTCCGGGGATCAATCCGGTAGATCAGCGCTCCCTTGTGTACATCGGTCCCGTCCGGAACAAATTGTTTTATCAGATATCCCGTGACCATCGCCTGCAAAGTCACATTGCGAATCGCCTCGGTCGTCCCGACAAACTCCTTATACACGGGGATGGTCTTCCGGATGACCTGAACCACGGGAACGGGCATTCGGAAACCACTTTGGGGAGGGGTTGCAGAAACCCCTCTGGAGCGTAACAATCCGTTCGGTCCGCCGAACGCAAAAATCAGGGCAATCACCCCAAATACGGCCAATCCAATTTGAACGGGTGAAACCTTTCTTATTTTCATCGGTTGCAGGCTCCTGATTAAATAACCCTCAATCGGCACTTTCATCATCATTCATTGGGTCATTGGCAGAAAGCAGGAAATCAGGGGGACAACGAACTCTCTCCGTCCCCCTCCCGGCCTGACCGGAAGCGTTCGATCACGGCATAGAACACCGGGACAAAACCAAGGCTCAAAAGGGTCGCCGCCAGCATCCCGCCGAAAACCGTCGTACCGATCGACTGTCGGCTGGCTGCCCCCGCCCCGGAAGAGACCATCAGGGGAATAACACCAAGAATGAACGCAAATGCCGTCATCAGGATCGGTCGAAGGCGAAGCCGCCCGGCCTCCATGGCGGCTTCGACAACCCCCAACCCTTTTTGCCGAAGACGCTTGGCAAACTCGACGATCAGGATCGCATTTTTGGCGGACAAACCGATTAACATGACAAAACCGATCTCGGAATAGACATCCACCTGCTTGCCCCGAAGCCAGATCGCCAGCATCGCTCCAAAGATTGCGAGTGGAACGGCAAGAATGACCATGAACGGCATCGCCCAGCTTTCATACAGTGCCGCCAGGAAGAGAAAAACAAACACCAGTGAGATCACGAACACGATTTTCTCGACCGAACCCACCTTGAGTTCTTGATAGGTGATTCCGGTCCATTCAAATCCGAAATCCGGCGTCAGGGACTTTTTCGCAGCCCTCTCCATCGCCTTGATCGCGTCGCCCGAGCTGTATCCTGGAGCAGGCCCACCGTTGATCAAGGCTGACCCGTAGATATTATAATGTGCAACGGTTTCCGGTCCCACCGTCGGTCGGAGGCGACCAAGCGTGTCAAGAGGGACCATTTTGCCGGAGGTATTCCGGACATAAAGTCTGGAAAGATCTCCAGGGCTATCACGAGCCTCCTTCTTGGCCTGGATGGTCACCCGGAAGGTTCTCCCGTAAAGATTGAAATCGTTCACATAAAGAGACCCCAGGTAGATTTGAAGCGTGTTGAACACATCCGGAAGAGACAGCCCCAGAAGCTTCGCTTTCGTCCGGTCGAGCGCATAATTGAACTGGGGCGTCGAAGTACTGAACGTCGTAAAAACCTGGCGACCATCAATTTCAGGCTGTTTTCGGGCTTCCGCAATCAATGCCTGAGTGGCTTGGTCAAGGTCCCGGCTCCCACGTCCGGTCAGATCCTCTAGTTCGAACTCGAACCCTCCGGTGGAACCGAGACCCGGAATGGACGGAGGGTCAAAACTAAGTGCTACCGCCTGAGGAATGGCCAAGAGTCTGGGACGGACGGCATTGACGATCATTGAAGCCGTCAATCCACGGCCTCGGACATCCCAGGGCTTCAGGATCGCAAATTCTGCAGCACTGTTTGACTGATTGGCAAAAGTCAGGAAGTTCAAGCCGCTGATCGAAACCACATCCTGGACCCCGGGCGTCGACAAGAGAATATCCCTTACCGTTTTCGCCACCTGGTCGGTCCGCTGCAAAGCGGCCCCATCGGGAAGCTGGATAATGACAAAAAAGTACCCCTGATCTTCAACCGGCAGGAATGTTTCGGGGACACGGACGAACAGGCCATAGGTCATCAGAATTCCGCCCAGAAAGAGTCCCAAGGCTACCCAGCGGGCCTGGATGGCTTTTTTGACCAGTTGTGCATACCCGCTCCGCACCCTTTCGAAAATTTCGTTGAATTTTCGGAACACAATGAAATCGGGAGGTCCCTGATAGCGCAGGAGCCAGCCGGAAAGGGCGGGAGTCAAAGTAAGGGAGTTAAATGCCGAAAGACCAACGGAAATTGCAATGGTCAAGGCGAACTGTCGATAAAGCTCCCCGGTAATCCCCGGCAGGAAGGCCACGGGAACAAAAACGGCCCCAAGAACCGCCGATGTGGCGATAATCGGCCCCGTCACCTCTCCCATGGCAACCTTGACCGCTTCCATTGGGGCCACTCCATGTTCGAGCTGGCGTTCAACATTTTCGACGACAACGATCGCATCATCGACAACAAGGCCGATCGCGAGAACCATTCCCAGAAGACTGACGGTGTTCAGTGAAAACCCGACAGCCTCCATGACCGCAAGCGTTCCGATCAAGGAGACCGGAATCGCAATTCCGGCGATGACCATCGTCCGCCAGCTCTGCAGGAAAAGGAAAACGACCGCGAAAACAAGAAGAAGGGCTTCACTCAACGTGAAAATCACTTCATGCATGGACGCGGAGACAAACTGGGTCGTGTCGTACTTGATCGAGTAGGTCATTCCCTTTGGAAAGCGCTTGGAGATTTCCGCCATTTTGGCTTTCACCTGGCGATCGAGCTCAAGGGCATTGGATCCTGGCGTCTGGAAAATTCCGAGAATAACGGTTGGATTCTTGTCCAGATGAGCCGAAGAGGTGTATTGAAGCGCACCGAGTTCGATTCGTGCGACATCCTTGAGGTGAACGATTGCATTACTCTGGAGACCGGCCCGAAGAATAATGTTTCCGAATTCCCGAGGGGTGCTGAGCCTCCCCATCGCATTCACCTGGTACTCGAAGGCCGTGCCTGCCGGGGCCGGAGACTGTCCAATCTTTCCAGCCGCCACCTGGACATTTTGTTCAGCGATCGCATTTTGGACATCAATGGCCGTGATCCCAAGCTTCGCCAGCTTGGCCGGATCAAGCCAGACCCTCATCGAATACCGTCGTTCTCCGAAAATGACGACATCGCTTACCCCGGTCAGGCGCTTCAGGGGATCCACTATCTGCAGGTAGGCGTAGTTGCTCATTGTCACAGGATCGATTGAGCCGTCGGGGGAGACCAGGTTGACGATCAGGACAAAATTCGGATTTTTCTTCTGGACAATGATCCCGCCCTGGTTCACGATCGCTGGCAATTGCGGGATAGCCTGGGAAATGCGGTTCTGAACATCGACTGCCGCAATATCGATGGGGTAGCCTACATTAAAGGTGATCGTAATCGTGGAACTACCATCGTTCGAACTGGTGGAAGACATATAGGCCATCCCGGGCACTCCGCTGATCTGTTGCTCAAGAGGAGTGGTGACGGTATCCGCGACCACCTGAGCACTGGCTCCGGGATAATTGGCTGAAACAGTGACCTGTGGAGGAGTTATCTCCGGAAACTGGGAGACGGGAAGAAGCTTGAAAGCGATCAATCCAACCAGCACCATAATGATTGCGGTCGACGACGCGAAAATGGGTCTCTTGAGAAAAAAATTCACCATGAATGGGAGATCCCTGATTGAAAACCAATAGTCTGTGAATGGTCTTGGAACACCTTCATTTTGACGTCTTCTTCACCAACCCAACCCCTTTTGGAGTCGCCTTCGCCAAATTCCACCATCCCCCGCCAAGCGCCTGAAAAAGCGCAACAGTGTCCGAATAACGCCCCGCCCGGGCCTGAACAAGGTTGATGACGGACCGCTCGTAAGCCTCCTGGGCGTTGAACAGGGCGGGATAGCTGATTGCTCCAAAATTGAATTGCCGTTCCGCAATCCTGAGGCTTTCGGCCGCGGCCTCTTCTGCGGCGGACTGGGCGGCAAGGGTTTCGGCGTCAGACTCCAGGGCGCGAAGAGTATCCGCCACATTCTGGAAAGCTTGGAGAACAGCATTTTTATATTGGGCCTTGGCTTTCCTGAACGCAGCTACCGCCGCCCGTTTTTTGTGCAGAAGGGTCCCCCCTTGGAAGATGGGCTGGGTCAAGGACGGACCATAGCTCCAAAACTGGCTACCCGGCGTAAAATATCCGGCCGTACTTTCACTGCCGTATTGCCCTGTCAGGGAAATCTGCGGAAGCATATTGGCAGTGGCTACCCCGACCAGGGCACTTTGGGAATGGAGCTGTGCCTCGGCAGAACGGATATCCGGACGTTGCTCGACCAGTCTGGACGGAAGGCTGACCGGAAGGTCCTTCGGGAGGGTTAAGGTGTCCAGATCAAAGTCATCTCCGAGTTTTTCGCTGGGAAATCGTCCGAGATAAACCGCCATCTGGTGACGGGCCAAGGCCAATTGCTTTTCAAGCGGCGGCAGAGTTGCCTTTTCCTGGGTGAGCGCCGTCAACTGGGTCAGGACAGAAGACCTCGACACCGCTCCCAGATCGAATTGCCGTTGGACAATCGTGAGTTCATTCTGGAGGACATCAATGATTTTCATTGTGGCCTGGATTTGGGCGCGGAGTGACGCCTCCTGAATCGCTGTCAGGACAATATTGGAGGTCAGGGTCAGATAAGCTGCCTCAAGCTGAAACCTCTCATAATCGGCCTGTGCCTTGAGAGATTCTACCTGCCTCCTGATTCCGCCAAACAAGTCCAAAGGATAAGAAACACTGACGGACCCTGTATTGAGGACAAACAGTGAGGAAAGCTGGGGAGCGCCGAATGCAGCCCCATTGAAATACTGCTGAATGGTGGAAAGGCTTCCACTGACGGATGGGAAATACGACCCTTCCCCTGCTGAAACGTTTTCGAGCGCCTGGAGGAGGGAGGCTTCGGCCACTTGAAGGTTCGGATTGGCCTTCAATGCCTGCTCGATCAGGGAGTTCAAGGGTTTTGAATGGAACAGTTTCCACCATTGCCCAGGAATGTCCTGGTCCAAGCGAAATGTCTGGATACCCCCTCCGGCCTTTCCGGCCGATCCTGCCCTGGATTGCAAGGGTTTTTCCGTATACCCTTTCACCCTGGGGGGAGCCGGAGTGTGAAAATCCGGGCCGACCGCACAGGCCGCAAGGCAAAGGATCAGCAACCCGGCCATGATCGACCGAATGGATGTTGTTCGGAAAGGGGTCATGAACTTTGGACAGTGTTGGGAGTCTTGGGCTTCGTTCACCAACGGAACCTTGGAAACAATGTTGAAATCCGGATGGCCTGCAGGTTTTCCATTTCAATAGAACGCCTATGATTTAAGCCCACGAAACCCATCACCAAATTCAGTCCCATCACACATTCATCTATGAATAGTAAGCATATGAATTATGCATTAGTAGACTTCCATGATATGCTGTTTGTCAAGGAGGGACAAAATCATGGAAGAAACCCCACAAGCCCAACAGTCCAAATCAGTCCAGGACCGGACAGATCCGGTTCGGCACCAGTTGTTGAAACTGTTCTGGATGCTGGGACCCGCCTTTATCCGTTGGGCCGAGGCCCATATGGAAAAGGACGGGTTCACGCCAAAGAGGATGTATTTGATGGGCCTTCTTTATGAATACGGACCCATGATGATGTCCAGTCTGAAAGACCGTCTGGGAGTGACGGCCACCAACGTAACCGCTCTGGTGGACGCACTGGAAAAAGAGGGTCTGGTCCACCGCAAGCCCCATCCCACAGACAGACGGGCAACAATCATTGAGCTCTCGCCCATTGCAGAGGAGTTGCTCACATCCAGCTGCAACCCATTCAAAGACCGGGTTTCTGAGCTATTTACGATCTTTTCAGAAAAAGAACAAAAAGAATTTTTGTCCTTCCTCCTTCGGATGAGAAAAGCACTGATCGAAAAAAAAATTCTTGAAGAAAGATCCCGTTCCTTTGACACGGAAAAAGAACATCCCGACTGTTGAACTGGACCCAATCGTTTGTCATGCATTCACTAGGGAATATCGAGAATTCTTCCATCCCCTGACATTTTGATCTGAAAAAATCCGACCGAAGGCCATGGACAGTGGTGCAAGGCGTAACACTTTTTTCACTTTCATAGTCTCCTTCTGGGGATTGATCAATTTATCGAAGGGTATATACTCAAATGCAAGGGTTGGGTAAGGGATCGAGTGAGGGGTTTTGGCATCGAACAAAGGAATCGGAAGCGTGGGGGCTGGCCTGATCTTTTTCTCTTCTACCCGCATGGTTTTGTACACTTCTCGCGAAGAGATGAAAATCAGGCTCCTTGTCTGCTTCCGTATCCCGCCTCTTCCTTCCCCGTCCTCACAATAGGATCGAATTTTCAGGTGCAGCTTCCAGGAGGAATCGATGGCTATTGATATCGAAACCCTTGGAAACAAACTTTCTCGCATCAGCCAGCCTTCTGTATTAAGGGCTGGTTTTCGGAAGGCGCTTAAGATTCAGTGATCGTTCTTGGATAAAGGAGATTCCTTGTCGCCCAGGAAAATCATTGGAGATCCCCAAACGACTCCCCCGGATGGACCGGCCGATAATTCCAAAACAAAGCACGATCGGAAAACAGACACCAGTTTTCCGATCGTGGGAATCGGTGCTTCCGCAGGGGGACTTGAGGCCTTTGAAGAGCTCTTCCGTCATATAAAGCCCGATAGTGGCATCGCCTTCATCCTCGTTTCACACCTTGACCCCGGCCATATCAGCATGCTTACGGAAATACTGCAGAGAGTCACCATCTTGCCGGTGGTCGAAGCCCAAGACAAGATGGAAGTGAGACCAAACTGCGTGTATGTCATCCCGCCCAACAGAGACATGACCATTTCTCAGGGTGTCCTGACGCTCTCCATTCCAGAGAAACCGCGGGGAAACCGGATGCCGATTGACACATTCCTGACTTCCCTGGCCAAGGACAGGACCTCCAGATCAATCGGCATCATCCTTTCAGGTACAGGAACAGATGGGACCAAAGGGTTGAGAGAAATCCACGAAGCGGGTGGCTCCTCTTTTGTCCAGGACCCCACCACCGCAAAATATGACGGAATGCCGCAAAGTGCCATTCGGGACGCTTTCCCCACCCATGTGCTACCTGTCGACAAGATGCCGGAAGCGCTCCAGAAAGTCGTAAAACACATGGAAGTCCATCTATCGGGACCGATCAGCCAGACTCAGGTTTCAGGGGTCAACAAGATTTTGGGACTTGTTTACTCCACCACAGGGCATAATTTCTCCCAATACAAAAAAACCACGATTGTCCGCCGGATCAAACGCCGCATGGCCCAACTCGACATTGGGCAGACCGATCTCTATCTGCGTTATCTTCAGGAATTCCCTTCCGAAGCCACTATCCTGATCAAGGAACTTCTGATCAACAGCACCAGTTTCTTCCGGGATCCGTCAGTGTTCAAGGTCCTTGCGGAGGAAATTCTTCCCGGATTGATGAAGAACAAACCGGAAGACTATGTCCTCAGGGTCTGGGTTCCGGGTTGCTCAACCGGAGAAGAGGCCTATTCTCTCGCCATCCTGATCAAGGAATTCATGGAAAAAAAACAAAAGAAATTCACCGCTCAGATTTACGGAACAGATCTGGACGATGAAGCGATCTCCAAGGCACGCGCCGGGATATATTCGCACAATATCTCGCAGCACCTGGCTCCTGAGCGGCTAAACCGGTTCTTCATCAAAGAGAAAATGTCCTTTCGGGTCCAGAAAGAGATCCGGGATATGGTGGTATTCGCGATCCAGGACGTCATCAAGGATCCCCCGTTTACCAGACTGGACATTCTCAGCTGTCGAAACCTCATGATCTATCTCGAGGCGGAACTTCAGAACCAGCTCCTCCTGGCCTTCCATTACGCCCTCAAGCCAGGAGGGATCCTGATCCTTTCACCTTCTGAAACAATCGGGAATCAGGCAGACATGTTTGCCCCCCTCAACAGGAAGATGAAAATTTACAGGGCTCTTTCCTCCATTGACTCCACCCGATCCATCATCAAAAGCGGCTTATCATGGACCCAGTCATCCACAGAAAAAAATCCACAGCAGGAAGCGATGCAAAAAAACAAAGAAAACAACATTGCCGAGTTGACCCGTCGGGCGCTACTCCTCTCTTACGCTCCGGCGTCGGTGGTCACCGACCTGAAGGGAGAGATTCTTTTTGTTCAAGGAGAAACAGGAAAATACCTTCAACTCGCATCAGGTCAGCCCAGCAACAACGCCCTCGACATGGCCCGTGACGGACTGAAGCTGGAACTTCGGGATGCAATGTACACTGCAGGAAAACTCAACGAACCCACCCTGGATAGACCCTTGTCGATCAAAACTGAAAACGGCATTCGGGACATTAGCCTCAGCGTTCGGCCATTGCCGGACCCGGATACAAAACAGACCCTTTTGCTGATCAGCTTCCAGGACATCCCCGTCCCTCCCTCCGAGAGCGCCGAACCCATGCAGCACCGTTCCAGGAAAAAAGACCGGAGCCACCTTGAAGCGCTCGAACGGGATCTGGCAGACACCAAGGAGAGCCTGCAGATTACGATCGAGGAACAACAGGCTTCCAACGAAGAACTCAAATCCACCAATGAGGAGCTCCAGTCCACCAATGAGGAGCTCCAGTCCACCAATGAGGAGCTCCAGTCCACCAATGAGGAACTGGAAATCTCCAAAGAGGAGCTGATCACCATCAACATTGATTTGCAGGGTAAGATCGAAGAATTGGCGAACATGCAAAACGATATGAAAAACCTTCTCGACAACATCAATGTGGGCACAATTTTCTTGGATGGAAACTTGAGGATTCGGCGGTTTTCCCGCGAATCGGAAAAGATCTATCACCTGATCGATTCCGATCTGGGACGTCTCCTCTCCGACTTCAAGTCCAACCTGGTCGATGCCGACCTGATTTCGGACGCAAGGTCCGTCCTGAACACCCTGATCCTTTGCGAACGGGAACTCGAAACCTTGGATGGAAACTGGTTTCTGATGCGCATCCAACCCTATCGGACACTGGACAACATCATTGACGGGGTGGTGATGACTTTCACCGACATCACCAGTCGGCTCGAATCCGAGGAGTTACAGAGGAAGACACAACTGGCTGAAGATATCGTCAATACCGTAAGGGAACCCTTTGTGGTCCTCGACGACAGACTCGAAATCATATCCGCAAACCGGGCCTTCTACACAACCTTCAGGACAAGTGCCCAGGACACTATTGGACAGTCGATTTACGCAATCGGGAACCGGCAATGGGATATCCCCGGGTTCAAGGAGCTTCTCGGGAATATTCTGGCCTTGAATCATAACATTGTGGACTACAGGATCGAATACGATTTCCCCCTCATCGGTCACAAAACGATCACAATCAACGGGACCAGAATCAAGAACAAGACAAAGTCGAATTTCCACATGATTCTTTTGGCAATGGAGTTGGCAGGCTCAAAACAGGAGAACCTCCCATGACTCAGAACCCTAAGAATACCGACAACATACAAGAGCGATTGAGAGCCGCTGCGGAGGAACGACTCTCCCAGATCTCACCGGTTGAAGAAGCGCACTACTCAAGCCAGAAACTCCTTCATGAGCTACAGGTTTACCAGATCGAGCTCGAAATTCAGAACGAAGAGCTTCGACGTTCCCAGGTCGCACTCGAAGAATCCCGGGATCGCTATCTCGATCTTTACGAGTTTGCCCCGGTCGGATATATCACACTCTCCCTTGATGGGTTGATCAAGGAGGTGAACCTCACCGGTGTCTCCCTTTTTGGCGTTGAACGAAAACAGATGGTCCGCAGAAGATTTTCCTCCTTCGTGGTACTTGAAGACAGGGATCGTTGGTACCGGCAGTTTTTGAACATCCTGAAACAAGAAAAAAAACAATCCTGCGAATTGCGCTTGATCCGCTCAAACCAGTCCCCATTCCAGGCCTCACTTGATTGCTTGAATCTCTCAGACGGACCGGCCCCGGTGGTTCGAGTGGCGGTGACCGACATCACGGATCAAAAAAGGGCTAGCGAAGACCTTAGGATCGCCGCCATTGCCTTCGAATCCCAAGAGGCCATGATCGTGGTAGACCCCCAAGGAAACATTCTCCGGGTCAACCGTGCCTTCTCCCAACTGACCGGATACAGCACGGAGGAAATCATTGGGAGAACACCAATGCTCCTTCAGTCGGGTCGCCATGACCAATCCTTCTTTCTGCGTCAGCAAATTGAACTCAGAGAGAAGAAGGTCTGGCAGGGGGAGATGTGGAACCGACGAAAGAACGGTAAAGTTTATGCGGAATGGGTGACCATCTCCGCCGTTACCGATATCGAAGATCAGGTTACCCATTACGTCTACACTTTTTCCGATATTTCCAAAAACCGTGAAGCTGAAGCTGAAATCCATCGTCTGGCCTACTACGACGCACTCACCCAGCTTCCCAACAGACGCATGGTTCTGGACAGGATTGAACAAGCCCTGGCAATGAGCAGCCGAAACGGGAGTTACGGAGCCCTCATGTTTCTGGATCTGGACAATTTCAAGACGCTCAATGACACACAAGGTCATGACATCGGGGATCAGGTCCTGGTCGAAGTGGCTCAGCGCCTGCACAACACCCTCCGCGAAAGCGATACCGTTTCCCGGACAGGCAGCACGATCTCCCGCCTCGGCGGAGACGAGTTTGTCGTTGTTCTGGAAAATCTGAGCGACCAGGACACTGAAGCAGCAATTCAGGCAAGGCATGTCGCGGAAAAACTCCACGAAGCCCTCTCCCATCCCTACAGCCTTCCGTCCGGAGAACTCCTGTGCACGACAAGCTTTGGCATCACCTTGTTCCACAAACGGGAACTGTCGGTCCACAAATTGCTCAAACAGGCTGATTTGTCCCTGTACCAAGCCAAAAAGTCCGGTGGCAACGCCCTCCATTTCTTCAACCCGTCCATGCAGGCCGCAATCGACCGCCGAAAAGCCCAGGAAAAAACCTTGAGCGAGGCATTGGCCCAGAATCAGCTCAAGTTCTATTACCAGGCCCTGACCGACAACAGGCAACGGGTTATCGGGGCAGAGGCCCTGCTGAGATGGTCTCACCCGGATATGGGTCTTTTAACCCCAAAAAGCTTTCTCCCTCTCGCCGAAGAAACCGGTTTGATCATGCCCATCAGTCAATGGGTTCTGGAAAGCGCCTGCACCCAGATCAAAAACTGGGAGTCCAAAAAAAACAGTCGCCACTTGAGACTTTCGATCAACATCAGTTCCCGTCAGTTTTGTCACCCCGGATTTGTCGCGGCCGTCAAGAACGCAATTACCAGAAGCGGCACCGATCCGTCCCGCCTGGTGATCGACCTGAGAGAAGAACTTGTCAATAACCTGGAAAAAACCATCTCCATCATGCATGACATCAAAGAATTGGGAATCAGCTTTTCTCTCGATGGATTTGGAACAGGACTGTCATCCCTCAGCTATCTCAGGAAACTTCCCATCGACCGCCTGAACATTGACGCATCGGTGCTCCAAAATCCACTCCTCGATCCGGCCAATTCGGTCATCGTTGCCTCCATCATCAACATCGCTGAAATTCTCGGCCTGGGCATCACTGCCCATGGAATAGAAACCGAAGAACAGATGGACTTTTTCATGGAACATGGCTGTAATGCCTACCAGGGGTTCCTGATCAGCCATCCGTTACCCCTTGAAGAGTTTGACCAGTTTCTGGATTTAAAGACAGCACAGGAAAGTATCAATCAAAATAACTAACTCATAGAACTGATGAATGACCAATTTAGGCTGAAAAGAAATTCCATATTTCCTGGAACCTTTACCATGACGCCGTAATTCAAATTCTGTCCGGCACATTCAGAGAATCTTATTCCACCAATAATACTGGTATTTTTTGGGGAAACCCATCCAATCTTGTGATAAAAGTCACTTGCTCCCTTCATAAAATAGGCGTAGGATGACACTTGCATGGTCCAATAAGGCTGACACTGCCGGGGTTTCTTATGAGGGTTGGGATACTTTGACCCTATTTGAATCATGAGGTGGTGTTGTTTCAAACAAGTCCTTCATTAACCTTTGAATGAATTCTGAACCAATCCTTGTCGAGTCCCGGGCCATCGTCACAAACACTGTCTTCTTGCGGGCAACTTCTTCGCAGAGGATTGAGAGTGTTTGACAATCGGATAACCTTAGGGAGGTTTCAATGGCCAAGGATGCCAGCAAAGATTCGATCCACAACAAACCAATGGAACGGCAGGAAACCAGACGGGACGCTTCCGGTGTCCAGAAGGACATGAAAAAGGAGTCCACAACTCCAGGGTCGCCTGCTGGCAAGAAAGATTCCCGTACAGAACCCCAGAAACCTGGGATGGGAAAAAGTCACTAAAAAAAGGGCAAGTTCATCCCGCCAGAGGTTACAGCACCCTTTGGCGGGATATTTATCGTTTTTCCGAGCGTCCCCTGAATCCTTCCACCCTTTCCAGTCCTCACCCGGATCCTCAATTGAGGATAAGTGCGACCGTCTATAGGCAAAGGAATCTTGCCGACCTTATTTTGTCCCGAAACAGGAATCAATATCTGTGAAGCGAATCTAATCGTCCAAATTCCTTTTTTGGAGGGGTAATCTTATGTTCGGACGATTCACTCAACAAAAAAGATTGCGGATTACGCCGAACTCTTTCAGGTCAAAACCCCTGACATGGAGTTTTCAACCTCATACAATGTCTCCCCTGGAAAATTGGATTTGGGCTTAAGGGTTTAGAGTCCCCGACAATCGTCAGCGCTATGGACTCCCGGGGGGGGTCTAATCCCTCAATGGGCCAAGGAAAGAGGCAAGTAGCACGCGATAACGCCCGTGTCGAGACAGTTGGGGATAAACCTGCCTAGCGGTGACTCATTCCGCTATCGGCGATGAATTATCCCGGTGGACGGATATGACGAGTGGCGGCAAAAACCCACCCGGAAACAACCCTGCCATTTTCATCTCCCGGACCACGGAACAGCGGTTGAGACGGCCTTTCAGGAGGTCGGCGTTCCGGAATACCTTGCCACTCAGGCTGAAAAGAACCCGCAGGCATTCATGAGCGTGCTTGGGCGACTTCTCCCTTCCGGAAGCGCGCTGAATGTGGCGGTCGGCATCCAGGTTGAGGGAGAAAAGGAGTCTTTCGAGCAGATTTTGGGAAGGGCAATCATCATTGACGGCGGTTTCCCGGACTTTGAAGCGAAGAAACAACGGGACATCGGAGAGCTTTTCCAGCGGTATCAGCGAGGGGAGACCTTGCCCGACCCCATTGTCATCGGCGGACTTTATGACGATATTTTTGTGGACGCCATCCAAGAGTAACCCTCCCCGCTTCACGTCCTGCCGCCCGAGCCCCTGCCATTACTGGAGGGGCTTTCCTGTGCCAGTGAGGGAGGACAAAATGTCACCAGGGCAAACCAAGGTTACCTCTCCAAGGCATCGTAGAATCTTTGTTTGGAAACCCCCGCCTGTTTTGTCATGTATCCAATCAAGTCCTGACTAAAGGGGACTTTCGGACAATCGACAGTAACCTTATAAAAACAACCACCCACTGTTTTAACCCACTGCTCATGAGAAGTGTATTTCTTTGGACGGGCCTAGAACCCCAAGTTTTTGGGAATGGTTTTGACTTCCTGACAGGTCAAGGGGCGGTGTTTTCCCACTAATCAGAGTGGCGCATGGGGGTGAACAGGCGCAAGGGGAACAGGGAGGATGAAAAGACGGGTAAAATCCTTGTGAACTCTGACAAGTCTCAAACGAAAATACCGAATCCACGAAAACAGAGGAGCCTTCCGGGAAAGAAGCTGATTGGCATAGGCCTTGTCTTCCCCAACAAGGGCCTCTTCAAGATAGTCCGAAATCATCCCCGATAGTTTCCGCTTGGACTCATCAAAGGTATCCGCTTGCGCGGCGAGACACAAATCAAGGCAAAATGCCTGCCATTGGCCGTCCTTGCGCTCTGCATAGCATCGGAGAATAAGGTCGCGTGGTTTCAATGTCGTTACCCCTTGGGGAATGCTGCCGATAAATTGGGCTCAACACG
The DNA here is from genome assembly GCA_021785195.1 of Nitrospirota bacterium. GTDB lineage: Bacteria > Nitrospirota > Leptospirillia > Leptospirillales > Leptospirillaceae > JAJYGC01. Next base: position 118,941 of record JAJYGC010000009.1, on the reverse strand, counting down.
TATCAACCAGTGTCAACCCGTATCAAAGGATACCATGGGGGTTACTGCTCATCGAGGATCGTATCAGGAGCGGACAAAATGTCACCGGATTGACCCGAGGGGTTTTGTAGGTTTCCCTCCCCATGAATCTGCCAGGATTATTTCCCCGGAGGGGGCGTCCTGGCAAACCGGGCCCGCGCTTCCGGATCGGTCACGATGAGGCTAGCAAGCCGCCTGTTCTCTTCGATGATGAGCTTGGACACAACATCCCCCTTGTTCATATCGCAGTATCGGGCCAGAAAGTCCAAGGCGGCGGCCTCTTCCCGGCGCAATCGCAAGAGGACATTCTTCCCGCCTGCTTCCTTGAGTTTGTCCAGTCTTTTTTTTGTCCCGTTCGGATTGCGTCAGTGGCATGGCAAATCCCTCCCTTCGATGACAGTTTACCCCGTGGATAGCCACAAGGAAAAAGGGGGGGGGGAGTTTTTCTTCTCGTGATGACCATGTGATGACCACGACTTTTTCGTGATCCGGAGGGGATTGGCTAACTACTGATGAAATATGGTGGAGCTGAGGGGGATCGAACCACTGACCTCAAGACTTCCAGTCTCATGTCTCGTGTTTTTATCCTGTTTGACCTCGATTGATCAACCCCTATAAATCAAGCACTTTCAACACATTTTCGGGATTCCCTCTTTGATCCGTTTCCTTGTTCTTTGATGAAAATTGACGTACAATATGGAACATATATGGAACAGAAATTGACATTGAAGTGGCTACAGTCCTTAAAGTCTGTTTCCGGGGATCGATCCGGAATATGGAACAGGAGGAAACGAGAATGGCGAAAACTCAGCACTTCACGCAAAAGGGGCTTGAAACCTTGCTCCCGAAAGAGAAGCCCTATCTTGTCCGGGATGACGAGGTTCCCGGTCTTGTTGTGAAGGTCTACTCCACCGGACGGAAGACCTTTTTCCTTGATGTTCTGACAGACGGGAAGCACGACATGTTCAAGATCGGCGTCTGGCCCGACCTGAATGTGGCGATGGTCCGGGAGAAGGCTAAGAAGATGAGGACGGATCTGGCCCAGGGGAAGAATCCGAAGGCGCAGAAGAAGGAAGGGACCACGGTCGGGGAGTTTTTCCTTGTCTACATGGAACGGCACGGATCGACAAAGAAATCAGCAAAAGAGTATCAGTCTCTTTACCATCAACATTTGGCCCAGTGGAAAGATCAGCTCCTTTCAGGGATTACGCGAAATAAAATAGAGTCATTGCACAAGTCGGTTGGAAAGGGAACTCCAGTTAGGGCCAATCGACTCCTGGTCCTCCTGTCTTCCGTCTTCGCTCAGGCCATCCTTTGGGGCTACCACAAGGGAGAAAACCCGTGCAAGGGCATCCGGAAATTCAAGGAAACTTCCCGTGATCGGTTTCTGTCCGGGGAAGAGCTTGGGCGGTTCTTCGAGGCTCTGGACCTGACCGAGAATCCGGCGTTCAAGGACTTCATTCTCCTGTCGTTGTTCACCGGGGCCAGAAAGTCTAACGTCCTTTCCATGCGCTGGAAGGATATCGACTTTGAGCGCAACGTCTGGAAGATACCGGGAGAGCTTTCCAAGAATGGGGATCCGATGCAGATTCCCCTCGGTCCCGATGTTCTCGAAATCCTCAAGGTACGGAGAGCTGAAACCTCTTCCATCTTCGTCTTACCGGGACCAGGAGCGAAGGGCCATTACATGGAACCCAAGAGGGCATGGGGAACGCTCCTAAAACGGGCCAAGCTGGAAGACCTCCGGATTCATGATTTGCGGCGAAGCATGGGGTCATGGATGACCATCGGTGGAACGCCTCTCCCCATTGTCGGGAAGGCGTTGGGTCACAAGACCTCTCAGGCGACAAGCATCTATGCCCGACTGAACCTGGACCCGGTACGGGCGGCAATGGAGCAGGCGGTCGAGGCCATGAACCGGAACAGGAAAAAAACGGTTTAACGAAGGGATAAGCAATGTGGGATGTTGAGCATGGGAGGACAATATGCGCCAAGTGATTCTTTTTCCGGGAGAAGATGGTTTTTGGGTGACGGAATGTCCCAGCCTTCCCGGATGTATCAGTCAAGGAGAAACGAAAGAAGAAGCTCTTGCCAATATTCGGGAGGCGATCCAGGGGTACATTGCAGCATTGATCCAGGACCATCTCCCGGTTCCGGAAGATCACTTTGATGTGATGGTGGTCTCTGTATGACCGGCCTTCCCGTTATCTCCGGGCAAGAGTGCATTCGTCGTCTGAAAAGGGTTGGCTTCTCTTTCAAGCGTCAGGAAGGGAGCCATATCATTCTCCGGAGAGACCAACCTTTTGCTCAAGTGGTTGTTCCTGACCATCGCGTTCTGGATCGGGGAACCCTCCGGGCGATCATCCGACAAGCCGGGCTGACCGTGGAAGAGTTTAATCGGTTATGAAGGATCCCGCTCAGATGAACGCGGGGATTCTCCCCCCGCTGGCCCCTACCCACAGGAGACGCAAGGAGAATGCGGAATTGAAGGCTGAAATAGGGATCGATCTTTCGAACCATGATGTTGTTCCGATGTTACTCGATAATCAGGAAGAGATCCGAAGACTCATCTCGAGGAATGTCCCGTTTAGCCAAGAACAGCAGATAGCGGCCAAAGAACTTCCATTCAGATTGACCTACGAAGTGATTATCCCCGCCCGGAATTGGATTACCAATGAAGCGAGAAAAAAGGGGATCGAGAAATACCGGAAGCTTCTCAAAGATGCCATTGACCACCGGGAAACTTTCTCTCTGCCCTATATCGCGGGAGATGGAACTCGGAGGACAGAGTACCCCCTGAGAATGCTCTTCCCAGACAGCCAAGCGAACCAACTCGGGGTCAAGATTGCGAAATGTGATGAAATTCTTGGGGAGGGGAAATCCGCACGATACCCCAGACAGAAGATCATCCGGGACACTTTGAAATTCTGGCAGGAATACGGCCAGTCGATCCCACCGACTGCATCGATCCCAAGAGACCGAGATCAAGAGCGCAATAGAACAGCCATCCCCTACCAACTATGTAAACTTGTCCTTACTGCTATAGAAGGCAAGCCCCCCGGCGAGTTTTACGACATCTACAATAAGATTGCAGGATCGAAGACCTTTCAGAAGTAACCCCCCTCCTCAGAAAAAACAAGCGAAAATAGCATCAGAAAAAAGTCTAAATTCGCTTGTTTGTATCCCCTGAAACCCAATGCCAGACTAGTTCCGTCAACGAAAATAGGTGTCAAAAGACGGAGGTAGTTATGGGCGAACTTCTTAATTCGGAACAGGCGGCAAATGTTCTTGGGGTCAGGCCGCAGACTCTCGCTTGCTGGAGGCTTTACGGCAAGGGGCCAGCGTTTGCGAAAATTGGGCGATTGGTCAGATACGACCGACGGACACTTGAGGATTGGGTGAGGAAGAACACCGTTTCAGGAGAGGCGGTGTGAGAATGAAAATAAAAAAAGGCGTCCCCCGCCGAGAGGACGCCGAAAACCTGAACAATCATCGTGAAAATACTACACCCTTCCCCGCGTGGTTGCAAGAAAAACTCCATTCTTCAGGTATTCCCCTGGACGTTGCCAAGGCCGCGGGGATCCGGTTCATTTCTTCCGAAGAGTGCGCCCGGCTTCTCGGGAGAGATCTTTGGAGACCCGATCATCGCCAGTGCCATTCTGGACCGGGTTCTTCATCACGCCACCACGGTCAATATCAAGGGAGAGAGCTACCGGCTCAAGGAAAAGCGGAAATCAGGACTCTTGTCCCGACATTCGGACGAACCCAAAATAGAAACTCTTTAAAAACCAGAGGGGGGTATTTTTCAATCCTGTTGACACCCCCGGCTCCGGTCGGGGCTTTTCAAGGGGGAGGCGAAATGAAAGATGTACTGTTGGCCGGTTTCCGACCGGATGAGTCCGATGGTTTGAAGATCCGGTTCTACCCATCGGACGGCCATATTCGCGTTACTTTCCTCGCCCGGAATGGCCATGAGGCCCACGGATTCGAGCTTGACGGGATCGAGGATCTTGCTGAAATCGGTCGAGTCATCAATCGAGCTGTTGATCGCTATAGGGAATTAATCAAGGAGGCGTGACGTGTCACACGGACTGACCCCGAAGCAGGAGAAATTCTGCCTCGAATACCTGGAATGCGGCAATGCTTCCGAGGCATACCGGCTGTCCTACAATGTCGGGCGAATGAAGGATTCCTCGGTCAACAGGAAGGCATTCGAACTTCTACAGAACGGCAAGATCGCGGCAAGAATTGATGGATTGAGGGCAGAGGCGGCCACGGTCGCGGTTTTAACCAAGGCCAGCGTCCTAAACGACCTGTCCCGGATCAAGGATGAAGCCATGCGGCCCAATGAGGAAGGTCTGATGACCAAGCCGGAAGCGGCGATCAAGAGCCTTGAATTGATCGGCAAACATTTGGGGATGTGGCAACCGGAAACCCAGATAGGCATTCAGATCAACACCGATGGAAGGGAACCCTTCGAGAAGATCCTTGAACGGGCGATCATCATTGATGGCGGTTTCCCGGACTCTGAAGCGGAGAAAGCGAGGCAGATAGGAGTGGCATATATGGCCTATCAACGGGGTGAAATACTTCCGAACCCGCTCGTGATCGGCGGCCTTCGGGCTGACCTGTTCTCGGATGCTCCTGCACTGAATTAACCCCGCTCCACGCCCTGCCCCATAGCCCCTGCCTATCTGGAGGGGCTTGCCTGCTACCCTACAGGCCACAGGCTCACCCACTACATCAAACAGGGCTTAAATGACCAAATAGGCCCCTATCTTTTTTGGCCCCAGACCTGAAACTCCCTTTCCGGGGAGAAAAACCGCAATAGTAGCGAAAACCGCAGTAGCAACACCCCAGAACGGAAAACCGAAGGGAGTGGGTTTTGTAGGTTCCCCTCCCCATGAATCTGCCAGAATTATTTTCCCCGTGGATAGCCACAAGGCAAAAAGGGGAAAAATGTTCGCCGGAAATGGAACATGTATGGAACAGAGAAGAAATGACCGCAGAAGAGAATCGATTAAGTCCTTATGAAACATGGTGCGCCTGGCTGGACTCGAACCAGCAGCCCACAGCTTAGAAGGCTGTTGCTCTATCCGCTTGAGCTACAGGCGCAGAGTCCCTCAGTGGCACATGATCATGCTGAACGCATGGCGGACAGGATGCACCGCATCATGGACCATCGGCAGCGGAGCAAAAAGGAGGAGATAAAGCGTAAAGGGAATCCAGGACGCAAACAGAAGGACTCCCAACACACGAAGCCATGAAAGAGGAACGGATCGCTCTTCGGCCCCAACAGCCTGTGCATGAACAGATTGACTCAATGGAACCCCCATCCCTGAAAATGGCCGGAATGCCCCGGCACCGTTTCCAACACTCCCCCCCAACTTCAATGGGAGGGGCAGCCCTGATTGATCGGAGTCGAGTCCTCGGACTCTGAAGGACGAACCAACCCCTTCTGGATAAGATAGGATTCCACTTCCTCACCACTGACATCGGCAAGCATCACTCCATCAATTTCCACACATGGAGAGAGCCTCTGGTGGGATTTCTGGACCATTTCCATATAGGCCACGGGATTGGTAATGATATCCACATCATCAAAAGGCAAACCATATTTTCTCAGAACGGCACGCACCCCATTCGACCATCCACAGGTGGGTTTCAGGAATGCCCTGATCTGGACCTTTACTTGTGTTTCAGACATGTTCGTACCTCCTAGGATTCGATAATTCTCAGGGGATTGTACCCCAAAGGCACCGGAGACTCAAGACGAAGAATGCATCATCCCGGACGGCCATCCGACGCTGGAAATGCTTCTTCCAGATAGGCTTCGAGCGGAAACGGTGACATTCCAAAAAAGGTCACCAGGTCATTCGGAATGGCCACATTGTCTTCAAGGGCCATCTTGATCATTTCCCGGGTCAAAAAGGGCGACGAAAAGAACCATTCCTGGAGTCGCGCCACCCCATTGAGAAAGCCCACCGGCTGGGAAAGGACAATCACCTTGAGGTGGAGCGAATCGGCAATGACCCGCATCAGTTCCCTGTAACGATAGATCCGGCCTCCGCCAATCCTGAACGTCCGACCGAACGTTTCGGGATTTCCACCCGCCATCAGGACGGCATTTGCAAGATCCCTCACAAAAACAGGGTGGATCCGTTTCAGTCCGTTTCCGATCAGGGGCAGGACATGGAGATTCCTTCCCATCGCCACAAAAAGGGAGAGGAACTTGTCCCCCGGACCAAAGAGAACGCTGGGGCGGAAAATCGTGCAATCCAGCCCGGAGGCCTTCAGGATTTCTTCGGCAACATATTTGGTCCGATGATAGCGGGAGGGTGCTTCCATCGAGGCCCCGATGGCGCTAAGGTAGAGGATTCTGGTAATACCGGCGGATTTGGCCATTTGCAGGACATTGCCCGTTCCCTCCACATGAACCTTCTCATAGGTCTGCGTTCTGGTTTCAGACAGGATCCCTGTGAGATGGAAAACCGCCTGCGCCCCTTCAAAAGCCTGCTCCAGGGATTTCGAATCGGACACATTGCCCGGAAACCACTCCACGCCTTCCGGAAGCGCATAGGCAGGGGGATGCCGGGAGAGGACCCGAAACCACCCATCCCTTCGACTCTCGGCCCATTGTTCCATCAAAGCTTTGCCCAGGAACCCCGTACCACCCGTCACCACGACATTCACGGCAGACCTCCAATCTTAGACTCTGCCAGACAGTTTCAGGGCCGGAGCCAATTCCCGCAGATCTGCCAGAACCTCCGGGAAATGCTGGCAGAACAGATCGATTTCGGAAGCGTGTGTCCCCCATCCCATCGAGAGCACAACGGATCCCTGGGCGAGGACGACCGGAATGCCCAGTTCCGACAGGACATGGGAAACCTTGAGGGAATCCGCGGAACACGACGAACCGGTCCCCACCTCCACTCCGGCCCGATCCAGCCTGGACAAGGCCGCCTGTCCATCGATCCCTTTGGCCAGCAGGCTGACGAGGCCCGGAATCCGCTCGGACCCTTGCCCGACAACATTCACCCCCTCAAGACAGGACACGAACCCCTCCACCCGGGCCGACAGGAGTTCCAGACGATGTCTTTCCTCCGTCCGGTGGGATTCCCAGTGCATGATGGCACAGGCCCAGGATTCTGCCAGGAAAACAGGCTGAGACCCTCCCCTGCGCCCCTCTTCCTGGGACCCCCCCCCCATCATGGCCTTGATTCGGACCCCCCTGCGGATCACAAGGGCGGCCACACCGGGAGGCCCTCCCCATCGCGCCGAAGAAACAGTCAGGAGATCGATCGGGAGATCGAAAAAGCGCACCGGAACCATTGTTTCCGCCGCAATAAAATCCACGTGCAACAAGCCCCCATGCTTGCGGACGATGTTTCCGATTTCGGAAATGGGCTGGACCAGTCCCATCTCGGGATTGGCCCATTGGACAGAAACCAGGCCGGGAGTCTTCGCGACCATCTGGTCAAGTTGCTCCAGATCGACCACACCCTTTGGATCGATCGGCAGACGGATCAGCGGAATGCCTTCCTGACGGCTTCGGGAACCCGCCGCCGTCAGCACTGAAACATGTTCGAGGGGGGAAACCAGGATCGCCACGGGAGGGCGCCCCCCTTCCATGACAACCCGCTCGATCGCCCAGGTATTGGCTTCAGAGCCGCTGGAGACAAAAACCACTTCCGAAGGATGGGCCCCGAGTGCCCGGGCCAGGACCGACCGGGCATGTTCAAGCCGGGTTCTGGACAGATTTCCCCTCCGGGAACGACTCATGGGATTGGCATAGGAATCAAGCCCCTCAAGGATGGATTCCCGCACGCCCGGACGGAGGGGCATCTGGTTGTCGCAATCGAGAAAAGCCCTTTCAGGATTCATCGGCAAGATCTCTCCGGAGGCTCTGGACCATCTCTGGTGGAAGAGTCACCATCGCGGAGTAACGGGGATGGTCGGACAACAGAACCACTTTTTCGGTCACCGGCCGTTCGCAAAACAGTTTTCGTTGCCCTTCGGAAAAGGGGAACGTCACATAATGGACGGAGCTGAGTTTTTCGTCGGTGGATCGATCCGCCTCGAACAATGCGGTCACCCTCTCTCCACCAAACGCCAGATGAATGTAGGGCCCCCTGTCCAGCCCCTTCAGGCTGTCAAGGGTTTCACGGATCCGGGACTCTTCCACAATCTCGATCATGAGCGTCGCCTTGAGCGCCGTTCGGGAGGGAAGCATGTCACTGTAAACACGGATTTCCTCTTCCCTCTTTTCCGGAGAGGTCGCATTTTCGACAAACAACATCTCCTGGATCTGGAACAGGACCGTTTCCCGATTTTCGAAGACGATGCGGATCAGGGGGCCCAGATTCAGGCCCCGGTTTTTTTTGAAGGCAATCATGTTTGTCCGGAACTCCGCCCGCCTCTTTTCATACTCTGCGTTTGGAAGAAGATCTGCGGTCGTGATGGGTTTCATGGGGTATTTTATCCTTTCCTTCCAGAATCTTTATTTATGTGTTCACTTCCCTAAAGTCCATAAGCTTTCCTAAGGAGAATCGCAGGATGCTCCACCGAACGGTGTCCTTGTGCCCCGAGCGCCTGGGCCGCCAAGGGGCAGTCCGAAGACCAGACGCTTCCCGAAGCCGCTTCCATGGCACCTACAGTCCTGATGGCCTTGGCCCGGGCATCCGGGAAATGGGTCTCCCGCATTCCCCAGGACCCGCCATGCCCCGAACACAATTCGACCGGAAACACTTCCGAGCCCGGAATCAGTCCCAGGATTTCCCGAACGGGGGTTCCGACATTCTGATCCCTGAGATGGCACGGTACGTGGTAGGAGACCCGCCCGACAGTGCCCTTGAAGTCCGTCTTCAGCTCACCCGCTTGCCTGAGCTTTTGAAGATAATGGAAAAAATCCCATGTCGCGCCGGACAGCTCCCCAAACGCCCTCTCCGTCCCCGGATCACCATAACGCAGGAACTCCTTGCGGAGGGTGAGCGAACAGGTCGGCACCGGTGCCACCACCTGATACCCTTCCCTGACCAGGGGCAGAAAAAGGGAGAGGACCCGGGCCGCCTGCCGGCGAAACCCTTCCGGATCTCCCACGTCCAGATATGGCATGCCGCAACAAACCGACCCCGGAACCACGACGGGTATGCCATGGTGTTCCAGAATGAGCGCCACACTTTCCGGAATCTCCGGCAATTGGTAATTGCCGAGGCAGGTGACGAACAGGGCCACCTTTCGCCCCCCCGCCCTCACATTCCCCGGGATTTCAGTGCGCGCCCCCTTCCTGTGGCGATCCCAGAAGGTCTCCCGGGCAAAAGGAAGGATCGGGGCATCGGCATGGATGCCGAACAGCCGCTGCCCCCCCTTTCTGAGAAAGGGGGATCGAAGGGCGGCGTTCATCACCCTGGAAAATCGGCTCCCCAACCTCCCCGTCCGGTCTGTCCGGGACAAAAACCGGTCTACAACCTCCCTCCCCCTCTTCCGGACAAAACGGATTCGGGATCGGATCATGAGCCCCGGAAAATCAAGCGCATAGGAATGGGGAGGACAGTATGGACAATGGTTATAGCAGAGTTTACAGAGATTGCACCCATCCTGAGTCCGTTCCAATGCATCGGAGGGGAGTTTTCCAGGATCCCCATCGACCTCGGGGACATCCAGCAGATCGAAAAGCGTGTCGAAGGACGGACACAGATGAAAACACCGGCGGCAACCATTGCAGATTTCCGCCACCTTCAGCCACTCTGACTGGAGCGAGGACCCGTCATCGGCATTTTCCTCCGCCACGCCTCCTCCTTCAAAGATCCATTGCCATTTTCAGGTCTGGAATGCACACCCATCGAAGGGGGTCCGTAATTTTGTTGTTCCCTTTTGCTCCCTTGACAGTCTTATCGATCCCCATCGAATCATGGCCCAACCATGGGATCAATCATAACACGAATGGGTCAATGGAGAATTCCTCCGTCGATTTGGATATCCCCCAAACAGGGCCCCTGACACATGGGGGAACATGGAAATGAAACGAACACCATAAACCCATGGACATCCCTTGCCCACCCTCATTGCTCAGGAGGATCCATCGCAAATTCCCTGGAGCCTTCTCCACCATGCATTGATGAAATGTTGTCCCACATGATCTTGAAGCCCATCTCCCCCCCGCAGGATCAGACCGGGGAGATCCTTTTTCTGCCGATCCAGGCACTCCGGAGCCCCTTGCCCACCAGGTAAATCATGACGAGTGCCGACGCAGCCAGACCAAACAGCCCCATCACCCAGAAATCCAGGTTATAGGCAAAGGCCTCCGAGATCTTCAAAACCTCTCGTCGCCCTCCCGGAAAAGCGGGGTTCCCCTGCCCCAACTGGATGGCTCCGGACCAAAAGAGGGGGACCATATTGTCCAGAAGATGCCTGGCGTAGATTGTCCCCGCCATTCCTCCCAAAAACATCAACGAGAGCTGAAAGACATTGCCCACCCTGACAAGGTGATCTGGAACCGTCCGCTGGACAAGAGGCCCCAGGGAGACCTGGACCATTGCCATCCCGATTCCGAACAGCAATTGGGGCAGGATTGTCTCCGGAACCGAAAAGGCATTGTCCGGAAGGGTCAGGTAGATCATGCTCGAGATGCCGACCAACAAGGACCCTCCCCCCATGGCAAACCAGGGGAAATGAATATTGAAGGAGAGGAATGAAGAGAATACCGGGATGAGGATCTCCGCGATCGCACCGGTCAGGATGATCAGGCCGGCCTGATGTGACTGGAAGTGGTAAAATCCCTCCAGATAAAGGGGAAGGAGGTAGAGCCGGCCGAATACGGAAATGGAGCGGAGCACGTTGGCGGCGGAAAGAACAAGGAAGGAAGGGAATTGCAGCAGTTCAGGAGGAAAGATCGGTTCGCGGGTCAAAACTGACCAGAGGAGGTAGAAAAAAAAGATCAGCAGGAACAGGATGGTCACATGAAAAATAGCGTTGCTGTGCCAGCCAAACCGCTCCCCCTCCATGACGGCATACATAAAGAAAAAACCGCTTGCCGCATAGAGCAGCCAACCGATCAGGTCAAATCGCTTGGGATCCTGCCGGGGATGGTCCACAAGCGTGTAATGCGCCAGGATCAGGGTCAAAAAACCGACTGGGAGGTGGACCCCCATGGTCCATCGCCACCCCACATCGTCGACCAGGAATCCACCGATCGTGGGACCCAGCGTCACCGCCACCGCATTGCCCACGGAAAAAAGCCCCAGCCCGGCCCCTCTGGAACGGACCGGGAAAGACTCTGAGACAAGGGTCGCCGACAGCGGCAAAAGAATTCCCCCGGCAATCCCCTGCAGGGCCCGGCCCACCATCATCATCGGCATGAAATGAGCCAACATCGACACGACAGACCCAGCCATGAACATCAGGATTGCCAGCGAATAGAGAACCCTCTCCGAAAAAAAACCCCGAAGCCGGTGGGAAAGGGGAATCCCGATGGCCACGAACAGGCTGTATCCTGCTGTCAGCCATCGTGTTTCGTCAGCATTGGAGTCCAGGGCCCTCGAGATGAAGAATCGCCCCACGTTCATGCTGGTCGTGTCCGCAAGGGGCATGGATGTCCCCAGCAGAACCGTGAGGAGAACCATCCATGGGTTTGAAATCCCGGCCGAATGTCCCTGTCCCCCATTTCCGGGAGGGGAAGACCCCTCCCCCGGGTTGTCTTTGTTCAATAGGACTCCACGGTATCAATGCCCTTTCGGGACACGTCATTGAAAAACAGGTTCGAAGGGATCCCGTCCCACTGGAATGATGAGTGAAACAGGGGAAAGGAACCGTCTTCCGACCGAACCCATTGCATGAAACTTCCCTTGTAGCCAGTCGTTCCCTTTTTCCAATTCTTCCGGAGTCGTGTATTTCGGGACAAACATGCACTTGTGGCCGGAGGAAAGCTGCCCCTCCTGGGGGTGACTCACGCAAAATCCCCGATCCAGCCGTTCACGCCATTCACAAAGGGGCGTTCCTCCCCGGGGTAGGACAATGCTGAAAAAGACATCGGGTCCGGGTCCTCCTCCAGAAACCGGTGGGTGGCCTCGAACACACCCGGTTGATCGCGGTCAAGACCGAACATCAGTTTCAATAATGCATGATCGAAGTTGGCGATCCTCTGGCCAAACCCCCGATGGAACATTCGGAGGAAGGAGACGCTTGGATCAGTTTAACGCGAGAAAGTCGCACAGGAAAAGGGGGCGGGGGAAAACTGGGGATGAAAAAGATCAGGGATGCCAGAACATCCGGTTTCTCCCTGCTTTTTTGGCCTGATACATGGAATGGTCGGCTCTGAGCATCAAGGAGGAGAAATCCTCCCCGTCTTCGGGAAAAAGCGACAGACCGATACTGCAGGTCACGGAGATGGAATCGTTTCCCCAATTGAAGGGTCGGGAAATCTCTTCAAGAACAAGGCTCGAGACCCGAATCAACTCTTCCGGCCCCGGAAGTTCAGGAAACAAAAGGACAAACTCATCCCCCCCCACCCGGCAGACCGTATCGGAATCTCTCAGGGCAGTGCCCAAACGGAAGGAAAGCTCCCGGAGAAGCTCGTCCCCCGCCAGATGACCGAACCGGTCGTTGACGGGCTTGAACGCGTCAAGGTCCAGATAGCACAACCCCACATGATGGCCCATCCTGCGGGCAAGACGGATGGCCTGTTCGAACCTGTCCTGGAACAGGGCCCTGTTGGGAAGCCCCGTCAAGGGATCGTGGTAGGCGAGCCTTCGGATCCTGTTTTCTTCTTCCCGTCGGGAAGTGATATCGGCCATGAATGCGATGTAGTGGGAGAGATGTCCTTCCCGGTCGCGCGCCCCGACAATGGAAAGCTGCTGGAGATACTCCGCCCCGTTCTTCCGCTTGTTCCACAACTCCCCCTGCCAGCCTCCCGTTTTCTGGAGAAAATCCCATAATTCCGAAAAAAAGATCCGGTCATGGCGGCCAGAACGGAGAAGGGAGGCATTCTGTCCGATCGCCTCTTCCGGGGAATAGCCCGTAATGCCGGAAAACGCAAGATTGACCATCAGGATTTTCCCGGAAAGATCCGTAATCATGATGCCTTCCAGGGCTTCCTTGAAGACTGTTGAAGCAATGGCCCGCTGCTCTTCCCTGGACACATCATCAAAAGCAAAGGACAGACTGTCCGCAATTTCCCGGAGGAGGGAAAAAACCTCTCCCTGAAAATATCCTTCCCGATTGGCAAGAACGACGAAAGTTCCGACGATCTCTCCCTCTTTTTTCAAGGGGAAAGAGGCAACAGACCGGACATTGGCCCGGATGGCCCGTTCCCGCCAGAATGTCGTTCTGGGGTTGGTGATGAAATCATTGATGCAGACAGGCACACCCGTACGGATCGACTCCCCCACAGAGCCTATCCCATGAGGCTCATCGGGATTGACTGAAATTTCGACTGTTTCCAGCAAGACTGCCAGATTGGGGTCCGCACAGGACAGAGCCACCTTTACGAGATGACGGTTTTCATCAAGAAGGACGATCCAGGATGCCACGAACCCGCCAAACGCCACCCCAATCCGTGAAACCTCCCCAAAGAGCACGTGAAGATCCGGACGCCTGAGCAGAATTTGGTGGACCTGGGTTGATCCGGCATACAGACTCTTGAGATTCAGAAGCTGTTCTTCCAGAAGCTTCTTCTCCGAAATATCCTGAATGGCTCCGATCACCCCGATGATTTCGCCCTGACCATTCCGCCAGGGTGTCAGCGTAACCTCGCACCATAAGGACGTGCGGTCTTTCCGGAGAATCCGTTTTTCAATTTTCAGGAAAGGACTCTCTCCGGAAAGGAATCGCTTGAGACGGAGCGTCGTCGATTCGAATTCTTCTGGTTCCGTCATGTCGAGGACGGTCATCTTCAGGGACTCGCCTACGGAATACCCAAACAGCTCCGTCCACTTCGGATTGACACAGACATAACGAAAGGTCCGATCCACCACCGCGATGGCGATCCCCGCTTCGGAAAAAATCTGCCCAAGGCCAACTGTATTTTCAAATTGTTCGTGAAATCCAGCCCATTCAATGGTCATCGGGCCATACCCATCTTAATGCAAGGAAAAGGCTCCCCCCCATTCGATCCAGGAACATCATCCCACTCAATGATTGTCATACCATTCTCATCCGGCTGCCTTGTATCCTTGATAGAGCTTCCTTTACACATAAAATGATACTAATCGTTAAAAAAACTGTAACACATGTGTTCATGCCGCGAAAGAGTTTTCCGGTAAAGTTCAGGCATCAAAATGAAAAATCGATTATAAAAACTTGGGAGTCATGTTCTGGACCCACCCCTTTGCGCAAGATCCATCCAGCCCAGCATTTCAGGAATGAAAATCTCTGGGAGAATCCGGAAAGGAATTGATTCAGGAGGATGCCCAGGAGACTGGTTTTCAGAGAGAACAGGTCAATCGGAGAGGATCTGGAGGGGAATCTCCAGAATTTCGGCAATTCCGGGAAGAAGGCTTCTCCCGGCGCGCTGACCGCTGATGATCAGGGAAAGATACGTTGGACTGATTCCCAGGCGGTCGGCGAGAACCTCCTGATTCCACCCCTTTTCGAGCAAGGCGATACGTATTTTCTTGACCGCATCAGGGCGCATTCCTATAATCCCCGCGTTTTTACATAAACAACAATATATACCAAAAAATAATATTAGCAATGATATACCAAAAAATCATGGACGACAACTGGAATATCAAAGCCTTTGGAACGAGGATTAGATCCCTTCGTGGAGCCATGTCCCAGACAACCTTTGCTGAGTTGCTGGGCGTTTCCCAGGAAGATGTTTCCCGATTTGAATCGGGAAACCGGATCCCTTCGCTTCCCTTGCTCCTGAGACTCTCTAGCATGCACAGGGTTTCTCTCGACTGGCTGGTCAAGGGGCAAAACGACACCGGGGAGGGTCTGGCAGGGGAACCTGCCGGACTGCCTCCCCAGGAAGAAATACTGCTGGACCGTTTCCGTCAGCTGACGCGCAAGGATCGATCCCTCCTGCTCACCTTGGCAGACCGGCTCCATCACTAGACAGATTTAACAGTTTGCTCAAGCAACCCGTTCCGGTGAATCAACCCGGCTTGAGTAATGGCCGATCAGGATTTCCGCCACTTCCGGGCGGGTCATTTCCGGAGGGGGGGCAATCCCTTCCCGGAGCAGGGCCCTGACTTTTGTCCCCGAAAGGAGGATCCGGGAATCTTCGCTGTGACCGCAGGTCTTGTGGGAAGCCATGCTTCCGCAGAGCCGGCAATAATAGGCCGTATCGAAAAAGATCGGAACAATTCCAAGATCATCAAAATCAAACCGTTTCAGGAGATCGTGCGCTTCAAACGGGCCATAATATGATCCCACGCCCGCATGGTCACGCCCCACAATGAAATGGGTACAGCCGTAGTTTTTCCGGATCAATGCATGGAACAGGGCTTCCCGGGGGCCTGCATACCTCATCGAACCCGGAAACACACCCAGAATGACCCGTTCTTTCGGATAATACCGTGAGAGAAGGGCCTTGTAGCAGTCCATCCGCACCGAAGCCGGAACATCGTCCTCTTTTGTTTCCCCGACCAGAGGATGGATGAAAAGACCATCCACCAGCTCCAGTGCACACTTCTGGATATATTCGTGTGCCCGGTGGATTGGATTCCTGGTCTGAAATCCCACCACCGTGTTCCACCCTTTCTGGACAAACAGTCTCCTGGATTCATCGGGAGTGAGTTGCTGGGCGCGGAACGGATCCGTTTCGAAAGATTCGAGCGCCCGGACCGTCCCCCCCACCGCAAAAGGCGAAACCTCGGAAAGATAATGGACTCCCGGGTGAGCGCGGTCTGTGGTCCGGTAGACTTCCGCCGCCTCCTTTTCGATCTGTCGTTCAAACAGATCACTCACCCACAATCCACCCACAATCTGCCCGGCCGGTGTCTTGAGCGCCACAAGGTCCCCTTTGCCAAGCTTCCTGTAAAGGGTTTCCCCAATGGAAAGAACGACCGGCAGGGGAAACAGCAACCCGTTCGGCAACCTCATCCGTTCGATGACGGAAAGATAGGACTGCCGATCCATGAATCCGCTCAGGGGAGAGAGTGCTCCCTGGGAGAGGAGGACCAGATCGGAAAGCTCCCGGGCATCGAGCGTCAGGAATGGAACCCGGGAAAGTTCCTTCAGGAAAGACTCCCGTTCATTGTCGGCAATGACATTGGAAACAAGCGTACCACCATGCGGCTGTGCAAGCGTCATTCAAATCTCCTTGGATGATGATGTTCACCGGTGATCGGGTCAATCCCTGACCGGTCAATCTGCCAAAAGCTCTTCAGGAACCCGTGTAGGGGCATCAAACTGCTCAACATTGCCGTCCTGGGTGACCAGGGTCCAGCGAATCGACTCGCGCCTCATTTTCGGCATCAGATGCGCTTCCCGCCCGGCCAGTGGGTAGGGAAGAATGACTTCAATGGCCGATACAGGGCACATTTTCACGCAGGCATAACAATCCCAGCAATCTGGCTGCACCCGCATGAATGCTTTCCCATCGCCGGAGCGAATCCCGATCAGGTCACCGGGACAGGCCGTGACACATCGGGCCTCCGGCAGCCGCGTACAACCGTGACAGCTATTTTCGTCAATGAGAATGCCCAACACCCACCTCCTCCGGCAGCTCTGCCGTTTCAGTAAAGGAATCCAACGGTCTCAACACGATCCGGATCTGCCCGGTGGCCGGTTCACTGACAGAATTGACAAACAGGCGCCACTCCTCACGGGTCTGGGGAAAATCCAGCCGGGTCTGAAACCCGGGCCACCGCGTCTCCCGTCGCGCCAGAAGGTGGGAAATCAAAACCCGGGCCACGTCGATCCGATCCACCACCTCATGGAGGTTCATCAACCCGTGAAGATCAGTCGCTCCGAGAAGGGAGGCCTCCGACCGCATGACCTTCACCTTTCGTTCGGCAACCAGAAGGCTGGACTCATTCATCGCATATTGCGTCCGGATCCCGCCGGCGTACTCGTCCATGACTTTCTGAAGGCGTTCCTCCATTTCTTCCGGGGAAACCGGGCCCGGATGGGCAAGCGGGTCAAGCGTCCGGCTCCGCTCCCTCGCCACGACGTCATCCGGAATTTTCACAAGGCCCGCCTGCTCGGCCAGGATTTCCCGAACTGAGGTCTCCGCCGCAATTTTTCCCTCCGCAAAGCAACCGGACACAAACTTGTACGGAGCGCCCCCTGCCACATCACCGGCGGCCAGCAGGTTCGGGATTGAGGTCCGACGATCAACATCGACCCAATACCCCGCCTGGCAGTGCCCCCCCACGAGGTAGGGCTCGGTTCCGCAGATCTCGATGGGTTCCCGTCCCGGATCGATTCCGTTTGCCCCCCAGTACAGAACTGTATTCGGATACATATCGAGATAGGCTTCCTTGAGGGAGCGGACCTTTTCGGAAGAAAGGTGCCGGGTATCCATGTAACAGGGCCCCCTTCCCTCAGCGATCTCTTTCATCGGGGCATAAAGCCGGATCGGTGTCGGTGCGCCTTCTCCCCCCATGTGGGACCATCTGAGCTTCATGAATTCCTCTCCCAAGGCATTTACCTGGGGCGCGCCAAATCCCAGCGCAAGCGTTCCGGTAGGGGCAATGGTTTCCTTGGTCCTGAGGGCGATGAACCGATGCTCGAAACTGGTCATTTCCGCCCCTGCACGTATCCCGATGGCGTACCCGGCACCGGTATTGAAGGGGGAGTACCACATCTTATGGCGGGCGGCACCCTCATTGTTCGGTCGATAGAGGCCGGAAGCCCCACCGGTCGCCACAATCGTCTTCTTGGACCGGACGACATAGAAACTCCCGTCCCGAAGGCCGAATCCCACGACACCAACCACCCTCCCCTCCTCGAGAAGGAGATTGGTCACGACCACCCGGTTCAGCACAGAAGCTCCCGATTCCCGGACCTTTCCCGCCAGAAGGGGCTTGAGAGACTCTCCATGAATCTTGATGTTCCAGCGTCCGCGGGGGGCATACCTTCCCGTTTGATCCTTTACGATCGGCAAACCCATCTGTTCCAGGTCTCGGACCACCTCGGCAAACAAGGCCGCCTGGGTCCGGACGAGATCTTCCCGGAGAATCCCCATGGCATCAAACCTTACATAATCCACAAACGAATCCACCGTCTCGCCGGGATTGATATAGGCATTGATGGCATTCATTCCCCCCGCCAGACACCCAGAGCGGTCGATATGGGCCTTCTCCAGAATCAGAACATCCAGCTCAGGTGCCTGGCGCCTGGCGGTCAGGGCCGCATAGCAACCAGCGGTTCCTCCCCCAATGATGGCAATATCCGTATCGATAAAATGAGTCTGACTCATGCCCCCTCCATATAAATATAAGTTACTAACTTATTAACCTTATACACGAAAAAAATGGGTGAGTCAAGACCCGTTTTTTGGAGAACAACGTTGTCCTTTCCATTCTGGAACCCCCCCCACTGAACATGCCAAGGGCTACTTCATACCCATAAAATATCCCTCTCCCCTTTCAAACGGTGGCCTTGACAGAAATGGAAGATCCCTCATTGAAAAAATCGTCTCTAAGGGATTGCTCATGAGATTTTCCCGGGAATCCCGGGTCCCGGGATCAAGACAAACGGGATTAACTTTATGAAGGCAGTCGTTGATTGGGCGGGAACGGGGAAGGAGATGGTCCTGTAGCCTGTTTGGTTCGAAGAGCGCTCAGGACGTCATGATTCAGAATGGGGAAAGAATTGAACCCGGAAACACGAAAGGGCCTGGCCGAAAGCATTCGGCCAAGCCCTTTCCAGCAATCAAGCCCTGGGCAATTAACCCGGGTCGACCCTACTTCTGTGAAGAGGTCACAAAGCCCCAGGCAAACAAGGCTGCCACGACTACCATCAATGTCACCCAGCTTCCAAACGACGGATTGGCGGGCACAGCATTGCTAAAATTGACCATGTTCGAGTCCCCCTCGGTTTGGGATGGGAAGATCCCCCGGAAAACGCTAAAAACCTTTATTAAGGAACGAAAAACGACCAACCCAATATAGACATCATCCCTCTTTATTGTCAAGGATCAAAGATTTGGATGATAATGGAAAGGCGGTCGTCCATTCCGACAGCCGCCTACCCGAAAGGATACCCTTCCGACATGGTTCCCGTTTGGCTTGATTTCATTGCCATTGTGTTTCTGATCCTCATAAATGCCTTTCTGGCCGCAGCGGAGCTTTCCATCATCTCGATCCGCCTGTCACGGGTTCACCAGATGGCCACGAACGGAGCTCCGGAAACACTCGCCATCGAACGCCTCAGGAAAGATCCGGAACGATTCGTTGCCACCGTTCAGGTTCTCATGACCCTGATCACATCCATGACATCGGCCTTGACCGGGACGGTGACCTATGAATTCCTGAAACCACGCCTCAACAGCCTTCCCATTGTTCAGGAATTCCACTTTCTCCTGCCGCTTGCCGTATCCGGAATCATCCTCTTCCAGGTCTACTCCATGCTCGTTCTGGGTGAGATCGCTCCCAAGACCCTGGCCATTCGAAACAACGAACGGATAGCCATGCTCCTTTCACGACCAACTCTTTTCCTGGCTGATGTCCTATCCATCCCGGTCAAGATCGTTACCTCCACCAGCCAGGGATTTCTGCACCTGATCGGCGTGACCACCGGGAAAACAGCCTACCCGATCAGCCCGGAAGAACTGGACCTCCTTCTCAAGGAAGGGACTGAACACGGGGTCATCAACCGGGCGGAACAGGATTTGATCCAGAGCGTATTCAAGTTTACGGACATCTCCGTCAGGGAAGTCATGATTCCCCGGATGAAAATTGTCTCCATGGACGCCTCCATGCCCATAGAGCAAGCCATCCAGTTTCTTTCAGACCACCGGTTTTCGCGATATCCGGTCACCCGGGGCAGCACGGGCGATGTGGTTGGAATCCTTTATTACAAGGATCTCTTTGATAAGTTCGCACAGGGACAGAAAGCCCGGCTCACAGACCTCGTTCACGCCCCCTTCTTTATACCGGAATCAATGAAGGTGGCCCACACCCTGAAGGAAATGCAAAAACGCAGGACTCAGATGGCACTGGTGCTTTCCGAATATGGGACAATGGAAGGTCTCGTGACGATGGAAGATCTTCTGGAGGAGCTTGTCGGGGAAATCGAAGATGAGAGCGATGACATCCAGAAACCGGTGGAGCGGCTCCGGGATGGCTCCTTCCTGATAGACGCCTCCCAATCGATCCGGGATCTTCGGGAAGACTACAACCTCAATTTTCCCGAGGGAGACGACTACGAGACACTTGCAGGCTATGTCATCGCACAGTTGCAGACCATTCCCCGGGGAGGTGAGTTTTTCTACGAAAACAACATGAAAATTACCATCGTCGACATGGACAAACATCGGGTATCCCGCGTCAAGATCGAACCAGTACCGGAAATGCCGCCGGTCACCCCCCCCACACCCCGGATTCAATGGAATGACTTGCCCAATGACCCCAAAATCAGGAGAAAACAGTAAATGCTGGATATTCTCCTGGCCCCCATCCGAAGGCTGAAACCACGGGAATGGTTGATTGTTCTCGCCGGACTGCTGATCGGACTGATGGTGTCCGCCATGTTCAAATCAATGGTGAGCCATCAAAAGCCGCTTTCCTCCGATCGACCGGACGGCCCCTTGGCCACCATCGAATCCCCGAGGATGTTCTCCCTCAAGACCCAGTCTACGTTTCACGATTCCAATCTGGACATCACGGCGATGTCCATCAGGGAATCCGGCCAAAAAACATGGATCGACGTAAGGTTCTCCTTTCATCCTCCCTCCTCTGACCCAACCATTGAAATAGGTTCGTACGAAGTGCCGAATTTTGTCGAGTCCGATGGACGAATGGTCCTCGGAACCTTTGACCCTCCCCCCTACAAACACTTCCGGCCTGGAGAAACCTACGAAACGTTGATTTCCTTTCCGGATACACCCCACCACCTCCCGATCACCGTAACGCTCTTCATGGGTGAGAGGATCGGAGGACGCTTCCATATGAAGCCCGTTGTCCTGACCGGCCTGTCCCCCCAGACACAAACACATTGATCATCTTGCCCTGCACACCGATGGAGGATTCTTCTTGACCGAAACCCATTCCGCATCCGAATCTGACAACTTCGACCAGATCCCCTTTCAGGAGAAAAACATTCCTCCTGAATTCAGCGATCCGGAACAACGACAGCGGAATGAACAATTTGCCATGATCACAATGGGTATCGTGTTCATCATGATCTTGGGCATGATCTTCGGAATGTCTGGACTGACCAGCGCTTTCATGGCCGACCAGGTCAAGGGATTGAGGATCATGGGATGGGGAATGTCGATCTTTACCGCATCCTCCATTTTGCACCTCCTTGTCTCCCGGGTCTGGATGGGAAGTCTGGTTCCCGGCCAGGCCTCCAGAAACAGCTACCTTCTGGTTCCAGCTCTCGTTTGTGCCATCGCTTACCTTTATGCGCTCCTTTCCGACACGGCATTCGTCTTCATCGGATTCATCGGAGGGAACCTATTCTTCCCCCTGTTCGGGAAATACATCCTTTCCCTGGAGAGGCCGGAACCTCCACCCCAGAAGGGGTCCTTCCAGATATTCCCGTT
Organism: Nitrospirota bacterium; assembly: GCA_021785195.1. Taxonomy (GTDB): domain Bacteria; phylum Nitrospirota; class Leptospirillia; order Leptospirillales; family Leptospirillaceae; genus JAJYGC01. Next base: position 97,265 of record JAJYGC010000009.1, on the reverse strand, counting down.
CAGCAGGATTTCTTTGGCAACGATCCTCCTGATCGGCGTAATCGTCGGACTGGGGATCGGGATGGACTCCGCCGGAAACCAATCCATCGGCGGGGGACTGTTCGCCAGGAATATCGTTGCGGAGAAACTGCTTCAATCCAGGAAATCGGTCCATATGATCATTTTCCGCTTCATCAAGCCCTATCGCATTCTGGAAGCATTGCGCCAGGATCAGGCCCGAGGGCTCAAGATCCGGATTCTTGTGCGCCCTGAAACACTGCAGGAAGACCGGGAAACCATTGCCACCCTTCTTTCGGCAGGAATATCGGTTCGACTGCTTCCCCCGGACACACCGAAATGGCTCCGCCCCTACGCGGTGCTTGATGGCCGCATTCTTCTCCAGGGCTCGAAGGGTTGGGCAGACATTCCCATTCCCTTCCAGAAACAGCTCTCTGTCCAGGCAACACTCCTCCTTTTTGAACGGATTCGGAGAATGGATGCCAACTTCAAGGTGATCTGGGACCACTCCATCCCCCTCCACTCGCTTCCAGTCGGATAACCCGCCGAAAGATCTCCCCGAAGGAGTGCGTCCTTCGGGGAGATCAGAGTTTGACGATGGAGCGCGAGAATGCTATATTGATCACAGACCATTTCGGTCTGCGATTAAATGAGTCGGAGACTCCATTGCTCAAGTTGACGAAAAAAGTGGACTATGCCCTTTTGGCACTTAGCTTTCTGTCGCAGCAGGAGCCGGAGCAGATTGTGAACATCCGGGAGATTTCGGAAGCGTACCAGATCCCCACCGAAATCTTGGCAAAGGTATTACAGAAGCTTTCAAAGAAGGGGATCCTTCAGAGCCACCATGCCCCAAAGGGTGGCTATTCGCTCAAGAAGCCCGGTCGGGAAATTTCAATCCTGAATGTCATTGATGCGATCGATGGCCCCGTCGGAATTCTCAGCTGTTCTGAAGGACAGGATAAAATTTGCCAGCAGATTGATAATTGTGATATTCGCTCGCCCCTGGAAAAAATTCAGGGGAAAATCATGTGGCTCCTCGAGGACATGACCCTTGAGGAGTTGACCCAAGCCGTTCCCGCAACGGGAGGAGTCCTGAATGGATCGATCAATTTATTTGGACAACCACGCTACCACTAGGCTGGATCCACGCGTCCTCGACGCAATGATTCCCTACTTCACCGAGGACTACGGAAACGCCTCTTCCCGCAACCATTCCTATGGATGGAAGGCGGAGGAAGGGGTGGACCAGGCCCGTTCCGACGTAGCAGCCCTGATCAAGGCCGATCCGAAAGAGATCGTCTTTACTTCCGGCATGACCGAATCCGACAATCTGGCAATCAAGGGAATTGCCGAGATGTACCGGGAAAAAGGGAACCACCTGATCGCCGTTGAAACGGATATCCGCTCCCTGCTGGATCCCCTCCATTCACTGGAGCGGCATGGCTTTACCGTCACCATCATTCCGGTGGACAGCAAGGGAAGGGTTGACCCTGAAAAAGTCAGGGAGGCCATCCGCCCCGAAACCATTCTGGTCTGCACGATGGCGGTCAATCACGAGATTGGGACCATCCAGCCCCTTGAGGAGATCGGGAAAATCACCCGGGAAAAAGGCGTCCTGTTCCACGTCAATGCAAGTTACGCCGCTGGGGTCATGCCTCTGGATGTCAACAGGATGAACATTGACCTCCTTTCCATGAACGCCCACCTCATCTATGGCCCGAAAGGGGTCGGAGTCCTTTATGTCCGACGGAAGAACCCCCGGGTTCGGCTGACTGCGCAAATCGACGGCGGTGGACACGAACGGGGACTCAGGTCTGGAACCCTCAACACCCCCGGCATCGTCGGGATGGGGATGGCCTGCCGGATCCTCAGGGAAAATTGGGACGGGGAGATTCGATTCCTCCAGAACCTGAGAGACAAGCTCGAAAACGGGATCTTGGAGGAGCTGGACTATGTGAGCATCAACGGAGACGTGGAACATCGTTCCCCCGCCGTGTCCAATCTTTCTTTTGCCTTTGTCGAGGGGGAAGCCCTTCTGATGGGGCTCAAGGAGATTGCACTCTCTTCGGGTTCGGCCTGTACCTCTTCAACGCTGGAACCATCTTATGTTCTCCGGGCGCTGGGAGTTGGAACCGACCTCGCACATTCCTCCATCCGGTTTTCAGTGGGCCGGTTCAACACCGAAGAAGAAATTGCATACTCCGTACGACGGGTCAAGGAGGCCGTGAGCCGGCTCCGCGATATGTCCCCTCTTTACGAAATGGCAAAAGAGGGAATTGACCTGAAAACCGTCCAGTGGAACTCTCACTGAGACCGCAGGAATTACGCGCAATGTTCCGGTCGGATCTCCGACACTGCACTGAAATTGAATGGGAGGCTAGAAATGGCATATAGCGATAAGGTTATCGACCACTATAACAACCCGAGAAACATGGGGTCCTTTGAGAAAACGGAAGAAAATGTCGGCACGGGCATTGTCGGTGCACCGGAATGCGGAGATGTAATGAAGCTTCAGCTGAAGATCAATGACTCCGGTGTCATCGAAGAAGCAAAGTTCAAGACATTCGGATGTGGAAGTGCCATAGCATCAAGTTCCCTGGCCACTGAATGGGTCAAAGGAAAAACGATTGAGGAAGCACTCCAGATCAAGAACACGGATATCGTTCAGGAACTGAATCTGCCCCCGGTCAAGATACATTGCTCCGTCCTGGCAGAAGATGCCATCAAGGGCGCCATCAATGACTACAAGGCCAAAAAGGACCTGAAAGAAAACGTTCAAGCCTGAGGAGGGAATCATGATCAATGTGACAGAGCCAGCCGTCTCGGAAGTTCTTCGGATGTCGAAGATTCAGAAAAAGGAAGGGAAGTACCTGCGGCTCGGGATTGAAGGCGGAGGGTGTTCGGGTCTCTCTTACCTGATCAAGTTTGAAGATGAGCCCGGAGAGTTTGACGAAGTCCAGGAAGGTCCTTCGGGCCTCAGGATCCTGATTGACCCGAAATCCATGGTTTACCTCGATGGGTCCGTTCTCGACTTCCAGGGAGGCGGGATCATGGGAGGAGGATTCAAATTCCAGAACCCCAATGCCACCCATAGTTGCGGTTGCGGTACGTCGTTCGCCGTCTAATCCCCTGAAACAGGGCAGGGGCTCTTCATCGTCGGAGAGTTCGCCTCTGCCCTGCCCACCGGAAAAAACCGTGAAAAGGAGGAGAAGGGGTGCCCCATTCGTTCGAGAGGGTCGATCCGTCTCTTTGCTGGAACTGCAGGGAGAGCCTGTCAGAATCGGATCTCTGTTCTTCGTGCATCAAGATTCAGCCGATCGGGCATGACGCGGATTTCTTTTCAATCCTGGGATTGCCCGTTCAACTGATTGTCGACATGAACGAACTGACGGAACGGTTCCATCTCAAAAGCCGTCTTTTTCACCCGGACTTTCATCGGCTGGAAAACGGAACGGAACAGGACATCAGCCTGAACAATGCCGCCCTGCTCAATCAGGCATTCAAAACGCTCAAGGACCCTTTTGAACGGGCGCTCTATTACCTTGACCTGACGGGCCCCCATCATTCTCCCCAGGGCCAGAAACTGGCGTTACCGCCGGAGCTTCTCATGGAAATCATGGAGTTCAAGGAGTCATTGGAGGAGCAGGCGGAGTCACAGGATAGCATTGGCGCATTTCGGACACTCTCCCTCAGGATCAAGGATGTCGAGTCGAAGATTCTTGAAGGAATGGCTGAACTTGACCAAATGACCGGGGGAAGGGATCACTCTTCCCTTCTCTCCTGCCGCGCCAGCCTCAGCCGAAACCTGGAATACCGAAAATATTTGAAGTCTATTGAACGGGATTTGAAGACGCGGTCGTCTTCTGCCCGCGGACAGATGGTCTGAAGGAGAAATTGTGTCCCGTACTGTTGTCGGCATCGATCTGGGTACCACCAACTCCCTTATAGCCGTTTTGCGCGGAGAACGGGTCGAAGTCATCCCCGACGGAGAAGGCCGCTCCCTCCTTCCATCCGTCGTGGCATTCGCACAATCCGGAGTCCAGGTGGGATATCCTGCGCGGGCAAGGCTCAACGACCCGGAAACTGTTGTCGTCTATTCCGCCAAGCGGCTCATGGGCCGTGGATACGAAGAGGTCTCGGGGGAACTGCCATTTCTTTCCTACCCGGTTGAGGACATCAGGGGACTTCCGATGGTTCCGGACCGATTTCGGAATCGTCATCTCTCCCCTCCCGAAATCGGGGCACTGGTCCTTTCGGATTTGAGAAAACGGGCGGAATTTTATCTGAACGAGCCAGTCCGGGATGCGGTCATCACCGTTCCGGCCTATTTCAATGACGCCCAGAGGCAGGCCACGAAAGACGCCGGAGAAATGGCGGGGCTCAATGTCCTGAGAATCGTGAACGAACCCACCGCAGCGGCTCTTGCTTATGGGTTCGGCTCGGGAAAGGACGGCCTTTTTGCCGTCTACGATCTTGGGGGGGGCACATTCGACTTCAGCCTGCTTGATATCCGAAAGGGAATTTTTGAAGTCAGGGCGACCAGCGGAGACACCCACCTTGGCGGAGACGACTTTGATGCGGCGATAGTGGCCTCCTGGCTAGAAGACCTCAAGGCCGTCAACGGATCGCAGGACAAGCCTGAAATTCGTGATCTGCTTCGCAAAGAGGCCGAAAAAGCGAAAATCGCCCTTTCCTCGACCCATTCGGTGGAGATTGCCATTCCGGCGCTCCATTTCAGGACGACCTTGACCCGAGCAAAACTCAATGACCTTGTCGAGCCTCTGGTCCAACGGACAATGGTTCCCGTCCGGAAGGCGCTGGATGATGCCGGGATCGAGCCCGACTCAATCGACGGAGTCATTCTGGTGGGGGGGGCGACCCGTCTTCCCCGAATCAAGGAGGCTGTCCAGGAGTTCTTCGGGAAAACACTTTACGACACGGTTGACCCCGATCTTGTCGTGGCCGAAGGGGCCGCTGTCCAGGGCCATATCCTTTCAGGACAGCGGAAGGACCTTCTCCTTCTCGACGTCACCCCCCTTTCCCTCGGCATCGAAACAATGGGAGGGGTCATGTCGACACTGATTCCCCGAAACACAACGATTCCGACACAGGCCAAGGAAATGTTCACGACCTTTCTGGACGGACAGACCCGGGTTGACATCCATGTTCTCCAGGGAGAACGGGAACTCTCCAAGGATAATCGGAGCCTGGCCCGTTTCTCCCTGACGGGGATTGATCCCATGACAGCCGGGGCCGCCCGGATTGAAGTGACTTTCATGATCGATGCCAACGGAATTCTGGATGTCCGGGCGCTTGATCAGCGGACGGGAAAGTCTCAGGGTGTCGTCGTGCACCCCTCCTATGGACTTGGCCGGGAAGATGTCCGGGAACTGATCAAGGAATCCTTCGTCCATGCCAAGGAAGACTTCGAAACCCGTCTCCTGATCGATGCCAAAACCGAAGCGCAAACCGTTTTAAACGCAACAAGGAGGGCGCTGGACCGGTTGGATGACCTGATCGTGCCGAAAGAAGAACGGATTCTGATCCAGACGCAGATGACCCGCCTTGAAGAGGCGATGAAGGGAACGGACGGACGTCTCGTACGGAATGAAACAACCCAGCTGGACAAGGCAACCCAACCGCTTGCGGAAAGGCTGATGAACCATTCCGTGCAGGAAGCGCTGGGTGGAAAACAAGTGGACGAGTAACAGGGGAGATCCGGCGGATGCCAAAGATTCATTTTCAGGATTCGGGAAAGACCATCGAGGTCAAGGAGGGGGAATCCATCCTTCAGGCCGCGCTCCGGTCGGGAATCCCGATCGAGCATAACTGTGGAGGGGTCTGTGCCTGCTCGACCTGTCATGTCATCGTCGAGGAAGGGTTCGGACAGCTTTCGGAAATGGACGAAGACGAGGAAGATCAACTGGATGAAGCAGAAGGATTGACACTAAAATCCAGGCTTGCCTGCCAGGCCATCGTTCGGGGAGATTTGGTGGTCCGGATCCCCCCCTGCAGCAAAGGTGGACACGAGCACTAATCCTAAACGTGAGATTCCATCCACCCCGAATAGAGAGGGAGACTGTAAAGGTGAACTGGAACGAGCCCCATGAAATCGGATACCAGCTTCTGGAAAAGCATCCGGAGATCGATCCCCTGACGGTGCGCTTTACCGACCTGCATCGTTATGTTCTGGAACTTCCAGGCTTCAAAGGGGATCCCAAGACCTCCAACGAGAAAATTCTGGAGGCGATTCAGATGGCATGGCTTGAGGAGTGGCAGGATCGGGATTGATCCCATGAAGACTCCCCGATTAGACGACAGGATTCCTGACCGGTGGCTCAAGGTCCGAATTCGGATTCCAACAGAGGTCCTGGAAGCCCCGGAGCTGGTTCAACGGCTCAAGCATGTGAAATCCGGAGCCACTTACGGCGATTTTGTCATTGCCCGAAAAGGACAGCCGGAAATCGGGGAGTCCGAATTTCATCGCCTGTGGAACAGGCTTCCTCCCCATCCGCATGATCGGGAGGAGTGGATTCCCTTTCGACCGTCATGGTCTGACGAAAACGGGAGAACCTATCAGGTGCTCTCGGAAGAACCATCCAGCATCAGGCTTGTCCGGGAGGACGGAGTCATGGGACACTGTTCCCATGAGGAGTTCATCAGGTTTTTCAGACCCATCAGCGGGTCAGGCTCCAGCCCGATGCAACAGGGCTGAAGTTTTTCTCACCCCGGAGCTCTCCCCTTCTCATGGCCCCGGCCGAGAAGGGACCCGGGTCGACGAAGATCTTTCGGCATTCCAAACAGTGCCGTACTGATATCACCAATATGCGAAGCGAGCGCTTCCCAAGGAGTATTCCATGTCCCAGGTATCCGAAGAAAAAGTATGGCAGGCATTAAGCCGGGTCATTGAACCAGATTTCAAGAAAGACCTGGTCACCCTCAAGATGATCGAGGACCTCAAGATTGACGGCGGAAAGGTTTCCTTCACGATCGTCCTGACCACTCCAGCCTGCCCCCTCAAGGACGAGATGAAAAAGTCCTGCAACGAAGCGCTGGCTACGGTGGACGGCATCAAGGACATTGAAATCGCCTTCACTGCCCGGACTACGAGCGGATCGTTCGCAGGAAAGACTCCGATCACAGGCGTACGGAACGTTCTGGCCGTCTCAAGCGGAAAGGGCGGAGTAGGCAAATCCACGACATCGGTCAATCTTGCCATCGGACTCAAGGCGCTTGGGGCCAAGGTCGGGATTCTGGATGCGGACGTTTATGGACCAAACATCCCCATGATGCTTGGAATCAATACAACCCCCAAGCAGGTCGGCAATCGCTTCATTCCCCCATTGGGACATGGAATTGCCTGCATGTCCATGGCATTTTTGGTTCCTCCCGGCACTCCGCTCATCTGGAGAGGGCCCATGCTCCACGGGATCATCCAGCAGTTTGTCCGCGATGTGGAATGGGGCGACCTCGACTACCTCATCGTTGACATGCCCCCTGGCACGGGCGATGCCCAGCTTTCCCTCGCGCAATTGGTCCCCCTTTCCGGCGCGGTCATCGTCACCACCCCTCAGGAAGTCTCCCTAGCCGACTCCAGACGGGGTCTGGCCATGTTCCAAAAAGTCAACGTTCCCATTCTCGGCATTATCGAGAACATGAGTACCTTTGTCTGCCCGAACTGCAGCCATGAGACACCGATTTTCTCGCAGGGAGGCGGTGAATTGGCCGCCAAGGAGCTGAAGGTTCCATTCCTGGGACGGATTCCCATCAATCTTTCGATCCGTGAAGGCGGAGACAAGGGACTCCCGATCGGAGTCGGGGAACCCGAAAGCCCGATCACCAAGAGTTACCAGCATATTGCCGGAAATATCGCGTCGGCCATCAGCATCCTGAATTCCGGATCCAAACCCATCCAGATCGGGAACTTCGCTTGAAAACCCCGGCCAAGCAAGGGAGGAAAGGTCCTCAATGAACCCTCTCAAGGTGGCCCGGGTGGCCCGGTATGACGAGGTCTTGAAACAATGGAAATCCCTTCATATGATGACGGAGATGGCATCACGAAAGGCTCTGGGGCCAGGAACCTTTGAAGGCTCGGGGCAGGATGCGGACTGGACCGCATGGGAAGAATCCATCAACCGGGAACTGGAGTTGTGGGTCGACCTGAAAGAAGCCTGGCAAGAGTTGAACGAAGAGAACCCGACAAACTGACTTGACCCCGTTCCGGAGGCAATGACCATTCCATGCCTCCCGGAACGGGAACGTTTAGACCGGAATAAAAAAATGCAATACCCCCAGAAATGTTCGGGGAGGGTTGTTCGGAAGCCTGAGCGTATAAACGGAAAAGAAAAAATAACTGTTCCGTTCTGAAATTTGCCCGATCAAAACCGGACCGAAAAATGACAGGACCCCGTCCTTGAAATCCCCTTTTCGAACCTTCTGCTGTTCCTTCACATGCCGAAGAATGAATCCGTTGAACTCATGATTCCCGGGATTCATGACCGCCATCAGAATCAGGACCAACCCAAGGACAAAGTATTTTTTCATGATTTTTGACCCCACTTCATTTTTTGTCCCACTCCCTCCCTTCCAGTGCCGCATTTTATTCATTTTCTCATCATGTTCCCCACCGGTTCAGTCCATTTTCCTTCCGGATCAGCTTCGTTCCTGCCGATCCCTTCCTTCGAGCTGGGGAATCGATTCGCCCTCCCGTCAGCCATGGAGGGAATCGTGGGGAGCATCTCCCAAAGCAATCCACTCCAACACTCCGATCGATACTGGTTTTGCTTTCATATTGTGTTATGTTCGGGGACGGTCGTTCATCGCAAACCACAATCGGTTTTTGTTCTGGATTACGAATGACCATACGGAACGAAAAAAGCGAGACCAGGTCAAGGTTCATTGTCCCAAAGCGTGAACCTGTCTTGAGAAAAGCTGGGATAAAGCACTTGATCCTGTCGAACCCTCGGGCAACAAGGGCATTATTTTTCCGGAAAGATTTCATTCGACCATGAAACGATTTGCATTCACCGTCAACTATGATGGACGAGGATTCCAGGGGTGGCAACAACAACGTTCCGGCCCCACCGTTCAGGGAGCGATCGAGGAATCCATCCTGAGGCTCACCGGGAAATCTGTCCGGATCTCGGGTTCGGGACGCACCGATACAGGGGTATCGGCTTGGGGTCAGGTGTTTCACTGTGACATTGAGGAAGGGCGATGGACTGAGGAAACGCTTCGCAGGGGAATGAACCATTTTTTGCCCCTATCAATTCGGGTCATTCTTGGGCGCCATGTACCAGATGATTTCCACGCCCGACACGATGTGGTTCGAAAGATCTACCGCTATCACATGACCTCATCTTTGGGCTCGGGATATACACCATCCCCGCTCGGATCACCCTATATTGCCCATTTTCACTACCCTCTGGATCTGGAACGGATGAGGGAAACCTCTGCCCTGTTTCCGGGGGTCAGGGATTACCGCCATTTTACCGTCAGGAGATCCCTGCCACCCGACAGCCGCCGCACCGTCGATGATCTCCATTGGGAGATCAAATCTGACCGGATAGCCTTCTGGATCGTCGGACGGGGATTCCTTCACATGATGATCCGGTTCATGGTGGGAGCATTGATCGATGTCGGGAGGGGACGAAGAACCGTTCAAGAGGTCAACGAATTGCTCATGGAGGGTTCCCTTGATCCAAAGGTTCCTTTGAGACCGGCCCCCCCCGAGGGACTGTCCTTGGTCCGGGTTCTGTACGGGAAAAGGGATCCCTTCCCGCCATTTCCGGGAGAAATCCCCTAGGGAACATGGCCTGCAGGGAAAACCCGACCGATTTCCCCGGGCATGGAGAATGGAGTCGGGGCCTACTTTGCCACGGGCTGACAGCGGGAGCATGGACAGATCTTCCTGAGCAGATCGTATGAATAGACACCCGTTCCATGCCCGTCGCTGAACCGGATCGATACGGCATAATTCCCGACGGCCGTGACAGAAACCGGACGGATGTCCGGCGGAATCCGGTCCCGGGAGATCAACTTCTCCCCTGTCCACTCATGGATGCATTCAGCACACTGGCAATGCTCTCGAAGATACACGTTTTCATAGACGCTTTCATGGCCGTCCTGCCAAAGGATCCGGACCGCCGACTGTCCGACAGGATTGATTTCAGAAGGCATTTCCATAGACATCAATGACTCCATCTCTGAGGGCACCTGCCCAATCTATGACTGATTCAGAAGTCTTCTTCTTCCGACTTGAACGGTCTGGACATCAAATGATTCAATGTCTCACCCAACCCCGCATTTTCATAAAGAATCTGGTAAATGGCCCGGGTAATCGGAAGGTCCGTTCCGATCTCCTTGGCCAGTTCATGGGCGGATTGTGTGGTAGGAACACCCTCGGCAACCTGTCCTACCTGCTTGAGCACTTGGGGCAGAGACTCCCCTTTCCCAAGCTGAACGCCAACCCGACGATTCCTGGAAAGCTCGGACGTGGCGGTCAACAAAAGGTCGCCCACTCCCCCAAGGCCTGAAAAGGTTTCCCGTTTGGCGCCAAGGCTTACTCCCAAACGGGTCATTTCGGCCAGTCCCCGTGTCAGGAGGGCCGCACGACTGTTCGCGCCCAACTCCATCCCGTCGGAGATCCCGGCCGCAATGGCCATCACATTCTTCAGTGCCCCGGCAACCTCCAGACCGATCACATCCTGTCGGGTATAGACCTTGAACGATGGTGCAGAGAACAGTACCTGTCCTTCCAGTGCCAGCTGACGCGATGATGAAGCCATGACAACAGCGGTTGGAAGCTTCCGGACCACTTCCCGGGCAAAGGAAGGCCCTGACAAAACCGCATAGAGCGCGGGGTCCGGGACATAAGATTCCCGGACGATTCGGGAAACAAGGGCATGGCTTTCCCGCTCAATCCCCTTTGTCCCACTGATCAGCGGGAGCGGAGCCGAAAGAAGACTCCCCACCCGTGCGAGAACGGGCCTTACCGCCTGGCATGGTACAGCCAGGATCAGGACTGTCGCACGGGGAGCGAGATCCTCCAGTCGATCACTGACCGTGATGGAGGAAGGATAGGGGCAACCTGCAAGATAGGACCGATTTTCACGGGTGGACTGGATCTCCCTGGCGAGATCGGGCGACCTGACCCACTGCATCACAGGGATGTTTTTTCCGGAAAGATGGAGCGTCAGGGCGGTCCCCCAAGAGCCTCCACCAAGGACGAGCGGCCGGGGGTTCTCACCCATCATCGGAAAATGAAGCAAGCTATTCTCTGTCACGTCACCGTTCCTTACGCCAGGGGAAAAGGAACTTCAGGGATCGACAATGGCCCGGAGCATTACCGGACTTCCCGACCTCATGTTGGATACCTCTCACTCCAGGGCTGTCGCCAAGGCTTGAAATTCTTCAGGTCCTACATCCTACACTTGCAACATGAACTGCCGCAACAGATTCTTGGACACACCTTCTTCCCGACCCTCGGTCAATGCTAGAATCTGATTCAGGGATCCGGGGTGATGCCCCATGCTGAGGTGAGGTAGGTCAGTGATTGACGGAAAATTTCGGAACCGGACAACCGCCGGACAGGCACTTGGGAAAGCGTTCCTCGCAAGGGGAGACCACTTCGACCTGATCCTTGGACTCGCCCGTGGAGGGGTCCCTGTCGCCGCCCCGGTGGCGAAGGCCCTTGGCCTTCCGCTCGTTCCCATGGTTGTCCGGAAAATCGGTCTTCCCGGACACAGGGAACTTGCCCTGGGAGCTCTGGCCGAAGGAGGAGGTCTGTTCTGGAATTCCGAACTCGTCGACCGTTATGGAATCTCTGAACGAGATCTCTCCATACTGCGGGAAAAAGCGCGCAAAGAAGTGACCTCCCGGGTCTCAATGCTCCGCTCCGGAACACCATTGCCCTCACTGGAAGGAAAAGCCATCCTGATCATCGATGATGGGGTTGCCACCGGTGCGACTCTTTTTGCTGCGGTTCTTGAAGTCCACCGGCATAACCCGTCCCGGGTCATGCTCGGACTTCCGGTGGCTCCAGCAGAAGTGGCCCTGGAACTCAAAAAAGAAGGGATCCAATCATTGATCCTCATGATACCCCGTCATTTCCAGGCGGTGGGAGAATGGTACGAAGAGTTTCCGGAAGTTTCCGATGGAGAGGTTCTGATCACCCTGCGACAATGTTCACCCAAGAACACACTGTGACTTCTTTCTCATCTCCGTTCATCCAGGGTCTGACCGATTTCTTTCTCCCGTCTGCTCGTGTATCCTTACCCGGACCTACCGTGGTGTTGACATCCCTGTCGGAAATGAACGGATCCGGTCTCTGGCTCTCAACACATGAAACGGGTGATTCCTACAGGTCTTTCCCATTCAGGATGAATTCATGAAAATCGTTGCATCCCCCCATCCATATCTGACTGAGGGAATGGGGATCCTTGCCCCCAAATCCCTGAACAGCGCCTATCTGGCCCCCGAAACGGGCCTCCCTAGAGAAGTCTGGCACATCGGGTTTTCCCGGTCGGGAGACCTGCTGTACCGCTCAGACAATCTACCGGCTCCGTTCCGGTCAATTCCCACACTCAAGGGGATTGATGCGTTCTTCTCCGAGCTGAACCTGATGGTCCACTCCTCGAACGCCAAGGATATAGCCCCATTCCGATCACAATCCATCGTCGAAAACCGGATGTCAACCGTCTTCAAGACCCACCGAAAAGATCTGACGTTACCCCCCAAGATGGGGATCGCATCCCGAAAAACGGAAAACCTCCTGCATTTTCTTTTTGTTCCGGAAGGAACGGCATCAAGAGCTGATGCCGTTCTGGAGCCAGCGTTCTTTTCCGGCGGAGAGGTCCTCCTCCAGAAAACGGCGGATTGGCTCGAGCAAGTGGACGACGAGTCGCTTTCGGTCATTGCCCTGGGGGTTTTCAAGGCCGCGTTCCGCAATGGGCCTCCCCCCGATGTCGTCATCCGATCAGTCAGGGGAACACTCCTGAGCCGCCCGGACAATCGCCGGGAAGACCGTCTGCCCAGTATGCCGGGGGATATTTCCGTCATGCCGAGATGGTGGGGAACCCGCATCGAAGAAGAGAAAGAGAGCCTGGGGATATGGGCTCATACGGTTCTCCGGTGTGCACGGGGATTGCCGATCATGACCGTCTCGGCCAACAGTGAATACATCCGTGAGATCGGGATCACTTTTTTCAGGAGCGTCCTGCTGCGGATGTCAGAGCAGATTCTCGAATGCTCGCGGATATTTACCTGGGGAAACAAATACAGATATGCACGTCAGTGGCTCAACCCTGCAGGGTACGATCTCCGTCAGGCGGAAAGGATCCTCCGTCTGATCCGGTCTGAAACCGAAGTGATTTCCCTGATTCCAATCCACTCGACCCTGGCAAACCTTCGGGAAATCGCCGGCAAAACCCGAATGGACGAACCGTTGTTCTGGGACCCCAAGGAAGAACAGGCCTGGGTGACGCTGCGGAACCTGACCCCGGAAGGGGCGGAGCTGACGGCGCGGCCCTCCCTGGTAGGCCGCATGGAAAAACTGGTCGGGTCTCCCCTTTCCCTCGAAGCATTCCTTCTTCGTTACTGCGAAAGTCCGGCCCGGAAAACCGAAAGTCTTCCCCAGGAAGATCCGATCTCCTAGCGAGAGAGCCCCCTTCGTTCCCGGACCCCCCACCAGAACTTCCTGCCGGACTCCGATGGGTAAGGCACCGTTCCCATCCCCATCCAGTCAAGACAAGGGGCCGGACCGTCAAGACAAAAAGGTCTGGAAACCCCGTCCCCTGAAGGACCGAACATCCCAAGTCCTCCTCCATGGCGATCCCGGAGGAGGACTGTACGACCGAAAGTCCTCTGAAAAGTCATTGCCAGACGGCATCCGGTGGCAGTCTGGCAAACGAAGGCAAATTTCAAGATTTCCGGGAAAGGTAAAACGCCCCTCTCCCGGCGGAGGAAAATCACTCAGCGACCATAACGACCGACGATGGTTCCTTTTCCGATCATGTTCATGTGAAGATAGTACCCGATCAGGGCCGGAGAAGCGTTCGCAGGAAGGTCGAGATGAGCGACCTTCAGGGCATAGACGGTAAAAATGTAGTGATGGGGACGGTCCCCTTTCGGTGGACAGGGACCACCGTACCCCTTCTTTCCGAAGTCCGTGACCGCCTGGATGGCACCGGCGGGAAGTCTCCCTCCATCCGAACTGCCTTCTCCCCGTTTGAGTTCGCTGACTGAAGGAGGAAGGTTATAAACGACCCAGTGCCACCATCCGGAACCCGTCGGAGCATTCGGATCATATGCCGTCAGGGCAATGCTCTTCGTTCCTTTGGGAAGATGTCGCCACCGGATCTCGGGAGAAACGTTCCCGCCCGAACACCCAAATCCAGAGAACACCTGTTTCATCCCGATTTTTCCACCATTTCTGAAATCGGAACTGGTGACCTTGATGGAGGACTGGGCAAAAGAGCCGGTCGCCAGCACCAGAATGGTAAAAAGCCCCACAACTGTCCATCTGTTCATTTTCATCCCCACTGCCCCTCCCGATGAATGATCAATTCATCTTGTTTTGGATATAAAACACCTTCGATCATCACAATATCGATGACCAGATCGTTGCCTCCGTTTTCCAGATAATACTCTCGCACCTCATCGGGTGCGAGATCAAACAGTTTCCGGATCATGACAGAGCGGTCTTCTGTCGTAGCGGATGTCTGGAGCCACATCTGGACTGGGAGGACAATCTTCTCATTCCGGTATGAAATCACATCGAATCCGGCACAGCCAAGACTCCGTTCCCATTCCGTCAAGGAGTGATTCCGCACATGGGTCGTGTCGTGCAGGATCTCGAATGCCTGGAACCAGGTATCCAACAGCGCTTCCCGGGGTGCGGCAGTATCCACCAAGAGAAATCGCCCTCCCGGTTTCAGGACTCGAAAACACTCCTTGAGCGAACCCTGGAGATCCCTCCAGTGATGGGCGCTGAAACGAGAAACGATGCAACAGAATGATCTGTCCTCAAAAGGAATGGCGTTTGAGTCCCCCACCCGGGTCTCTATGTTTGCGATTCCCCTGAACCGGGATTCTCGATCGACGACCGAAAGCATGTCGAGACTGGGATCCAGTGCCGTGACTGAAGCCACATGGGGAGCCACCCGATAGGCGGCGTGACCCGCCCCGGTTCCAAGATCAAGAACCTTTTTAAATTTGTGAAGTTCAACAATCCCCGACAGCCAGTCCAGCCCTCCCCCTTCCGAATGAACCTTGCTGCCCAGGTATCGTTGTGCCCCCTTGGAAAACTGCCGGGTCACCCTGTCGTCATGAGTGGACATTTCTCCTCCTGCTCCAATATGTATTGTTCAGTCATCGTTTGGCCAACATGGATCGAGAACGACTTGCCCTTCAGGTATAATCCCGAATGCATACTGGTACAATATGAAGAATTTATCCTGGTATAAAAATTACTTGTTTTTGAAACCATCCAATCAGGGAGGGCTCCGCGATGGCTTCCACCGGAAAAGAACTGGGACGATTCCTGAGATCCCTCCGGGAAGGCATTTCCCCGGAAACTGTCGGACTTTCAGGAGGAGGCAGAAGAAGAACCCCCGGCTTAAGGAGAGAAGAGCTTGCCCACCTTTCCGGGATCAGCTCTACCTGGTACTCCTGGATTGAACAGGGACGCCCCGTTTCAGTTTCGGCGGGAGTTCTTGATCGGCTGGCATCGACACTTCGGATGACCCTCGCACAACGACAATATCTTTTCGATCTGGCGGGAAAACATTCAAGCGGTCCACCGGATTTGCGGGAGACAGAAGAGATTCCCCTGCCAATTCCGGAATTTGTCCTGAACCAGACGGGTCCGTCCTATCTTCTGAACACATCCTGGGATGCCATTCTGTGGAACAAACCGGCGGAGGAACTTTTCTGGGGATGGCTGTCTCCCGGCGCCAAGAGCAGGAATCTCCTTGAATACATGTTTCTTGAACCGGCGGCCCGATCCCTGGTGATCGATTGGGAAGACCGGGCCCGCCGACTCATTGCGGATTTTCGGGCCGATTGTGCCACAAAATTTGAAGAGCCTCCTTTTTCCAGGATCCTGGACTCCCTCCATTCGGGCAGTCCTGAATTCCGAAAATTCTGGCAGACCCGTGAGGTCTCCTGGAGGGAGGGGGGAAGAAAGCTTTTTCGCCATCCAACCCTCGGCCTGCTGGAATACCGGCAGGTTACATTTCTGCCAGTGATCAGGAGAGATCTCAAACTCACTGTCCTCGTCCACGAAGGAACGACTCCCCTGTGAATCTCTTCCCCCGGAAAAAGACTGAACGGGAAAGAGAAAGATTTTCCAATCACATTTACACCCCCCTTGAAGAGGGGTAGAATGGCTTCAGATTACAATTTTTGAACGAGAGACCGCCATTCACCGGAAGGAACCATGCTCGACATCCGACAGATTTCTGCCGACCCCGGCCCGATTCAACAAGCCCTCAGAAATCGCAAGGACTCTTTTTCCCTCGAAGCCGTCCTTGCCGCCGAACGGGAACTGAATGTTCTTCGAAAAAGCTGGGAAGCGTTGCGCGAGCAGAGAAACCGTCTCGCCGAAGAGATCGGCCGAAAGAAAAAGGGTGGAGAAGACGTCTCCCGCCAAATGGAGGAATCCCGGGGGGTCAACGCCGAAATCGCAAGAATGGAGTCCGATCTCCGCAAAAGGGAGGATGATGTCAGGGCCCAATTGCTTCTGCTGCCAAACATTCCCCACGAAAGCGTTCCGGTGGGGGCGGACGAACGCGACAACCCGGAAATCCATCGCCACGGGGTTCCCCGTTCATTTTCATTCGAGGCTTTGCCCCACTGGGAAATCGGCGGAAAGCTCGGCATTCTGGATTTCGACCGGGCGGCCATCCTCTCCGGCAGTCGGTTCTCCGTCCTCAAGGGAATGGGATCCCGTCTGGAGAGGGCGTTATCCGCCTACATGCTCGACCGGCATACCCATCCCGGGAGGAATCGTCCCTCCGGAAAACCCTATCAGGAGGTTTCCGTTCCGCTCCTTGTGCGTCCCGAAATGATGGAAGGCACAGGTCAGTTTCCGAAGTTCCGGGAGGAAAGCTTTTCCGTCCCCGATGACGGCCTTTTTCTGATCCCGACAGCGGAAGTCCCGGTCACGAACCTCCACCGGGATACTGTCATCGAGGAGGCGGACCTCCCCCTCAAGTATGTTTCCTGTACCCCATGTTTCCGACGGGAAGCCGGCGCGGCAGGAAAAGACACCCGCGGACTGATCCGACAGCACCAGTTCCTCAAGGTCGAACTCGTGTGGATTACCCGACCGGAGACGTCTTATGACGACCACGAGGAGTTGACCCGTGACGCCGAAGCCATCCTTAATGACCTGGGACTTCCCTACAGGCGGATTGCCCTGTGTACGGGAGATCTTGGGTTCTCATCGGCCAAGACGTACGACCTCGAAGTCTGGATGCCCGCCCAAAAGGTCTACCGGGAAATCTCGTCCTGTTCGAATTTTGAAGATTTCCAGGCCCGTCGGGCCGGTATCCGGTACCGACCACAGGAATCGAAAAAACCCCGGCCGGTCCACACCCTGAACGGGTCCGGACTTGCAGTCGGGCGGACCATCGCCGCCATCCTCGAAAATTTTCAGGAGCTGGATGGCTCAGTGACGATTCCCGATGTTCTTGTCCCCTATATGGGAGGGATCCAGCGCATCCCTCCTCCTGACTCATGACTCCATGGAGACACCAATGAACTCACCAACCCTGCTTTACCTGGGGCGGGATCTTTTCCTCTCCGGACCAATTCGCCAGGCCGCCATGGCATCCGGCTGGTCCTTCCGCCAGGCGGACCCCACTGTCCCGGTCCCGTCCGATACGGGGGAACCGCTTGTGGCCGTCTTTGACCTCGCATCCCTGAAAGAAGGGGTTTTTCCTTTGACGCAGTCCATCCGGCAACATCCGGGAAAAACGGTCGTCGTCGGGATCTCTTTTCATACCGACACGGAAAGCCATCAACGCGGAAAGGAAGCGGGACTGGATCGCATCATCCACCGTTCCCAACTCGGCCCTGCCCTCAAGGCGGTACTTGATGAAGCATTGCCCGCGTCTTGACCGCCTCGTGGCGGTGGTCCTCCTGGTTTGTCCCTTCATCCCCACTTTCACCGGAACAAGTTCCGCTGAACCGACCCAGCCGGTTGCAGTGCCCTCGGGAACACCCGACCCCAGGCTTCTTGACTGTTCCGGAAACATCGAATCGGTGAACCAGGCGCTGAACCAGACGTTGCCGGTTCGGACGCGAATCAGCCTCCTCCTGCTGAAAGCCCGCCTGCTAAGGGACAACCATCAGATCCCGGACGCCCGGCAAGAAGGGATGAAAGTTTTGGACGAAGGGATCCGCTCCGCCGTTTTGGCCGAATCACAAAATCCCGGACAATCCTGGCCCTGGGCCATGGAAGGGATGCTCGACCTGCTCAAGACCCAGTACCTGCATTTTCCGAAAGGCATCACCTATGGAAAACGGGCCAGCCGGGCCAATAACCAGGCCCTTTCCTATGCGCCGGACGATCCTTCCGCAAATCTCTCCAAAGGGCTCGAGAACTACTACAAGCCCTGGTTTGTCGGGGGCTCCTACGTAAAGGCGTTGAGCCGATTCAAAAAGGCCCTTTCGGCCGACCCCGACAACCCCCGGATCCTGTCCTGGACCGGACTGGCCTATCTCGCGCTGGACCGGGATCAGAGGGGGTTTGCCGCAATACAGAAAGCGGCCCAGCTTTGTCCACGGAACCCCATCTACCAAAAGCGTCTTCTGACCAGGAGGCCCAGATGAAAACCGTTCCAAAGGCGATGGCTGGACCAGAAGTTGGATAGGCCACGCATCTATCTCCGCTGTGGAGACACGGTGTCCCACCGGGACTACCCCGAATGGGGCCGAGGGAGGGTGCTCCAGATCTCGGTCTCATCCCTTCCCGGAGGCGCCGCTTACGTCCGCATCCAGTTTGACGACGGACAGGAACGCACTTTTTTTAACGACCTCGACGATGAGCGCTGTGCCTACTATATGGGACTCAAACGAATCGAAGCCGAGGGAGGGAGAACCCCATTTCCCTGGTAACCGGAAACACCAAAGGCCTGAAATCCAGCCAGATCCAGACATTGAACCGCCTGTTCCGCCGGAAGGTCCCGCCGGATCTGTGGCTGACGCCAGAACTCGCCCACGCCCTCGCAGAAATCAGTCACGACACGGGAAGGCAGATTGGCCTCTTCCTCTCTCGGGAAGGGGCAGTCATGGAAGTGCTGGTAGGAACCACCCAGGAAATCTACATCGAAAAACTTCCCGCCTCCAGGGGAGGAGACCACCTGCTGCGCGGCTTGAGCCTCGTCCATACCCATCTTCGGGGGGAGCCCCTGTCCCAGGACGACCTGAACGACCTTGCCCTTCTTCGCCTGGATGCGCAAATTGTGCTCCACCTCAAACGGGATACCCCGGACGTTGCCACTTTTTCACTCGCCACGTTGTCTCCCGATCCCCTTTCATCCTTGCCCTGGGTACTCGAAACCGGTCTCCAGATCAATGCCCGGAATCTCGAGGGGCATGACCGGATCACGGCGATCGAAGAGGAGATGCGTCGGGTCAGGACCTCTTCCCGGCACCGCCTTTCCAACCGGGAACGGGCCATACTGGTTTCGGTCTCCCCAGAATCGGTTTCGTCGCAGGAGGAAAACATCAACGAACTCCGGGAACTGGCTGATTCTGCCGGAGTGGAGGTCCTGGGAGTCGAAACCCAGCGGGTCTCCACTTACCACCCCAGCACCCTGATGAGCCGGGACCGGCTGAAGTCCCTGATCATCCATGCCCTTCAGGTCCAGGCAACCCTGATCATCTTCGAACAGAACCTTTCTCCTGCGCAGGTCAAGACCATCGCCGACATGACTGAGCTCAAGGTCATTGATCGCACCCAGCTGATTCTCGACATCTTCGCCAGGAGAGCCCATTCGAGTGACGGTAAGCTCCAGGTGGAACTCGCCCAGCTTCGATATCTCCTTCCAAGACTGGAACGTCGTTCAACGGCACTGTCCCGGCTGACGGGAGGAATTGGAGGAAGGGGACCGGGAGAAACACGGCTTGAGGAAGACAGGCGCCGTGTGCGGGATCGGATTTCCCATCTTTCCCAAAAACTGGAGAGGGTGGGACAGGAACGCCAGCAACGCAAGGAACGCCGGAAAGAACGGGAACTCCCCATTGTATCGCTCGTAGGGTACACCAATGTCGGCAAGTCGACATTACTGAACCGCCTCACCGGAAGTGATGTCCTCACAGAAAACAAGATGTTCGCCACGTTGGATCCGACCACCAGAAGGCTTCGCTTTCCTCAGGAGCGGGAGATCATCCTGACAGATACCGTGGGATTCATCCGGGATCTTCCCGGTGATCTGAAACGGGCTTTTCTGGCGACGTTTGATGAATTGAAGGATGCGCACCTGCTCATCCATGTGGCGGATGCCTCCCACGTCAAGGTGGCCGACCAGATCGAACGGGTGGAGGAACTCCTGAAGGAAATGGAGCTTGAGCGGATTCCCTCCCTCCTTGTCCTGAACAAGATCGACCTTCTCTCCCAGGAAGACCGGACGATAATGGCGGCACGGTTCCCCCGTTCCATTCCCATCTCAGCCCTTGACCCCTCCTCCCTGTCACCTCTCCTCGAAGAAATGGAAACCCGGCTTTTCACCCGATCAATGACTGACGACCCCGACCGCATTCTGGCCCGCAAATGATCCGGATTGACGTTCCACACGCGCTCTGCAATGAGTGTCGGCAATGCTGCCATTTTGTGGCTCCCCCCTTTCTTACTCCCTACGCTTCCCGTGGTTTGGAAGAGGCAACCGCCCTCTCTGAGGACTTTCGTTCCCGTTCCGGGTTGCCGACACTCTCCCCCGACGTCAAGAATGAGATTCCTGTCTGGACGTGCTCGATCCTGAATGGTTCCGATTATGTTTGTCGGGATTGGCCCGACCATCCGCTTGATTGCCGGATCTACCCCCTTGTCTTCTACTCAGAGGGAAACTCGAGCAAAATCGGACTTGATCCGTCCTGCCCCTATTCGAATCGACAACCACTCACATGGTTTGGGGAGAAAGCCCGACAGATTCGGGAAGAAGTCTGGTCTGGATGGACCGATGAACAAAAACGGACCCTCTTGCCGTTTTTCAGAACGGATGCGTTTCCCGACCTGATCCCGTTGCTGAGTCTTTCTGACGGCCCATGATGGACAACGGGATTTCCCGGACCCTGATTTCCGGACCCAGATACGCGGTCCGAATTGAGATTTCCCCCCTGCTTCCCCGGGGCCTTCAACCGTTTGTCTCCACAAGCCACCCTGCATCACTCCTCCTTTTTGACCGGGGAATGAACTTCTGGAGGGGTTCATGGAACGCATACCCTTTCCTCCTTCTGGAGAGTGGGGGCCATTTTTATGTGCCGGCCCCTCCCCCCTGGACCCTTCGGGAAAAAGGCCACCCCTCACCCGGATCCCTGAAATATCCTGATTTCTGGAAATGCCTTGCCGAAACACTGACGGGATGGAACAATGGGATCCCCCCGCGCCTTGACAGCCTTCCCCTCGGACTTTCCGCGGAAGGATTCCCGTCCCCCAGACTGACGGATACGGAATACATCCTGATGAGAGCCCCTTGGGAAACGCTTCAGGGAAAGCGATTTCGGGCCCACCGATGGGAACTGAACTGCCTCAGGCGGGAATACAATGCCATTCAGGCCATTCCCTGGAGCCCGGAATATCGGATCCCGGCCGGAAAGCTTGTCGAACGTTTTTTTTCTTCTTGTCGGGTGAAGAAGGAGGATTCCTACACACGGCTTCTTCTCGATGACCAGTACCGGGCTCATGAACAGGCCATTGACCATTCCGGAGATCTGGATCTGACAGGCATTCTGCTTTTTTCCGGAACGGAACTCCTGGCCATCAGTTGGTTTGCCCTTTTGGAGGAAGAGCAATCGTCCATCTGCTTTCTAGAAGCCCGGAATCCGGATCTGAAGGGAATTCCGGTTTTTCTCACCCAATCCTTCTTTCGGCTTTTTCCAAATTATGATCAATTGAATATCCAGGGGGGGTCTGGCGTTGCGGGAATCGAACAGGCGAAACAATTTGAAGCTCCACAGGCCTGTTCCCCGACATACACCCAAACCCTTTCCCTCCTTCCCTCTTAACAATTCGCCCCGGAAGGACAGCAATCCCTTTCCTTCCCATCCCCCCCCCAACGATATTCACAAAGCGCCTGCCGGCCTCTTTCGTAAAAAATTGGACATTCTGGAGCCAATACTTAGACAGCCCCCGTTTCTCACCAGTCAAAGAGGCATCAGAAAGCCCACCCGGAGCTGTTCGATGAACAGGATGTTTTTCTGCCATCAAAACTGATTCCTGCAATAACGTGTCTCTTTCGTTGATATCGACCCGCCCCTTCGGTTCCGCTCTCCGAGCGGCCACCTCCTGTTCTCCCCGGCGGACCGCCAATGATCGTTTTGCTTGTCTAAAACTCCTCCAGAAGATACAATCCCGAGAATGAGATTCACCCATGCAGAACCCATTCAATCCTGATCGCCTGATCATTGAGGAGGAGAGCGATGGATCTGACAAAAGCTTTTCCCAGAAGCCCGGTCGACCGCATTGGTGGCCTCGACCACCTCAAGAGGGTGACGGACAAGGCCCGTGCCCATCTCGCCGGAACGCTCGGCGAATACATATACAACTGCCCCCTTGACCAGGCATTTTTTTCGTTCTTCGGGATCGACGCAGAAGAGTTTTCCAAGGCTGCATCCACCCGTCTGACCGACGACGAAATGCTGGAATGGATTCGCAAACACTCTCCCAGAGCCAAAGACCCGAGCGCTGTCGAATCCTTCAACCGGGACTACGAGTCCCGGGGACCGGATTCCCCCGAAAAATGGGATTATTTCAAATCAGTCCGGGATGCGCTCTCCCCAAACCGTCCCGATATCACAACCTGGGTCAAATTGATCGACCTGGAAGAGAAAAGACCCGTCTAAAGTCTCCGGCACCCCGATCCATGCGGTGGCCATGCGTCTGGCATTCCCTGTAAGGAGCTGCGGATGTTCCACATCGAGAAATTCAAAAGGTCCATGCCCGTTTTTTTACGTCAGACCATGAGGGCCGTCCTTATTTTTGCGGCATTTTCCCCCTTCGTTTTCCAACCTTCCCTTGCCCGGGCCGACATGGCCACCCACAAGGAATTTCACCCTTCCCCCGTCCTTCATGTCTATCCAAACGGACTCAGGCTGATCTATGTGGACAATCCGTATTCACCCATTGTCACATTCCAGATCTGGTACAGGGTGGGCTCCCTCTACGAGAAAAAACACAAGACGGGCATCTCCCACTTTCTCGAACACATGATGTTTACCGGAACCCCCCGCTACCCCCACGGTGCCCTGGACAAGGAAATCAACGCCATCGGAGGGGAATCCAATGCCTTTACCGACTATGACTTCACGGCCTATTTCGAGAACACCGCCCCCTCCTATCTCTCGATTGCCATGAATGTCGAGTCCGACCGGATGTTCAATCTGGCACTTTCCACCGACCAGATCGACCGGGAACGGCGGATCGTTCTGGAAGAACGTCGGAACGATTACGACGACCCGGCCCAGAAACTGGTCGAACAAGTTTATGCCAAGGCATTCCGGAAGCACCCCTACCACAATCCGGTCATCGGTTGGGAACCCGACATCAAGCATCTCTCACAGTCCGACCTGAGAAACTATTACCGGACCTACTACATGCCCAACAACGCCACCATCGTCGTGGTTGGCCCCGTAAACGGCCCCCAGCTCGTTGATGAGGTCGGGAAGAAATTCGGAACACTGCCGACCGGGACGGCACCCCCTCCCGTCACCTCCCTGGAGCCTCCCCAGCATGGACTCAGGTTTACGGTTCTCCATAAACCGGCCATGCTTCCGGTGACCATGATGGCGTTCCATGTTCCGAACTTCAAAAACCCGGATTCCTATCCCCTGACCGTTTTGTCGACCCTTCTTTCTGGCGGACGGTCCTCCATCCTCTTTCAGAAGATGGTCTACAACAACCCGGTTGCAGTGGATGCCGAAGGGGATTATGAACCGATGAGCAAGGGTCCCGCCCTGTTTTACTTCTATGCCCAGGGGTTGCCCAAGGTCACACCGCCCCTCCTTCGGCACAAATTCGAGGACATCATCAAGGCGCTGAAATCGACTCCCGTCAGCCAGGCGGATCTTGATCGCGCCAAGAAACAGGTCATTTCAGGGTTTCTCATGGGTCAGGAATCCACATTCGGACTGGGGATGCTGCTGGGAGAAATGGCGAGCATCGGAGTCCCCCTCGACTACATCGATACCTACGTGGACAAGATCCGCGCCGTCACCAGCCAGGATATCCAACGGGTCGCACAAACGTATCTGAAGACCTCGAACGAAACGGTCGGATACCTCTACCCTTCGGGCGTTCCCAAGAAACAGTCATTCGCCCGACCGAATCGCATCGTACGATAGCGGGACCATGACCGAACAGAGACGTTGATCGCAATCTAAGGAGAGGCCATGATATTTGACCGCACTGCCCGTTCCCTCATCATGATCGGCATCCTTCTGCTTTCAGGCTGCGCCCACACCACCCCGGCCATCCAGACAGCAACCCCGACCGTTCCCTCGTCACCCTTTGACGAGCAGCCGGTCCCGGTCATCCACAGCAAGGTTTACCGGACCGTCCTTGACAACGGGGTGGTACTGATTGTTTTGCCCCGCCCGGTCGTTCCGGTCGTATCGTTTAGGATCGGCATCCTTGCCGGTTCCGCAAAGGACCCCGATGGCAAGGCCGGGGTCGCTGACCTTACGGCTTCCCTCCTGAACCGGGGGACCACTCACGCAGATGCGCTGACAATTTTCCGGAAAATTGACGACTCAGGCGGCAGCCTCGAAGCGGACGCGGGTCGAGACATGACCACTGTCTCCGGAAAAGTGCTGACTTCGGACCTCAATGGGCTTTTCTCCCTGGCCGCAGACATTGTCCTGAATCCGGTCTTTCCAAAACAGGAATTCGAACGCAACCTCGAACAGACCAAAGCGGGTCTCATGGATGAGAAAGACCATGCCGGTCCGGTCGCCCGGAACCTTTTTTACAAAACGCTTTATGGAAACGGTGCCTATGGGCATCCCCCCACCGGAACGGAAACCTCCATTTCCCGGATCCAGTACAAGGACATTCTTGATTTTTACCATGATCACTACACGCCCGATCGGACCGTCTTGACCTTCGCGGGAGATATCACACCCGAGGCCGCCCTTGAACTGGCCAAGTCGACATTCGGGACATGGAAGACCTCCGTTCCCGCAGCTCAGCCTTCCACGGTCACTCCGGGGCAGGAAACCCTTTCCCCCTCCAAGACCCTTCTTCTTGACCGCCCCCAGTTCGCCCAGGCGATGGTCATGATGGGAACCAACGGAATCCGGCGAAACGATCCGAGATTTTACAGTGCTCTTGTCATGAACCAGATTCTGGGAGGGACCACCACGTCCCGGCTCAATCACGAAGTTCGCCAGAAAAGCGGGCTTGTGTACTATATATACAGTGGTTTCGATGCGGAACGTCATGCCGGACCATTTTTCGTCGCCTTCCAGACATTCGCTCCGAATACCCCCAAAGTCATCTCCATGACCAAACAGATTCTGGCCCGGATGAAGAGCCAGCCTGTTTCCGCCCAAGAGATCCAGACGACTCAGAACAATCTTCTGGGCCAGTTTCCCTTTCGGGTGGATACGGATGACCGGATTGCCTCCCTCCTCCTCTTCGTCGAAAACTATCATCTCGGACTGACCTATTTCACCGATTACCCAAACAAGGTCCTTCAGGTCACTCCGGCATCAGCGTTTTCCGCTGCCCAGGATCTGATCCATCCCGATCACCTCGTCACGGTAGTCGTGGGCCCCATCAAGAAGACCGGACTGCGGCCCAATGGAAGAGATGTGCTGATGCAATAGACCTCCTGATATTGCTTGCCCGGGATTGCCTGGGCAAGCCTTGGGCGTCAACGCATCCCCGCAGGAATGGACCGAACAATGAACGAACCTTCCTTTCAACCAACCATCCCCCTTTCCCTTCCGCCATTTGGACAATCCATGACCTTTCGCCTTTCCCCCGGACGGAACCCCAAACTGGCCCTTGAACGCCTTTCCCTAGGATTTGACCACACAGAAGGGGTGATCGGAATCGGGGCCCCCTTTGCCAGGGCGTTTCCGGGAACAATTCCAGGGCTGCGGACTTTTCCCTCCCTGTCAGGGGTCAACTGTACGGTGCCCGCCACCCAGAAAGACCTTTGGGTCTTTCTGAGAGGAAACGATCGCGGAGAGATTTTTGATCGGTCAAGGATCCTCAGGTCGTTTCTGGAGAAAGACTTTGCCCTTGAGGACGCGATGGATACATTTTTCTACCACGGAAGGGACCTGAGCGGGTATGAGGACGGGACGGAAAACCCCAAAGGGGACGAGATTGCCAAAGTTGCCTTTGTCCCCCCCGGAAATCCACTGGCGGGATCCAGTTTTGTGGCGGTCCAGCGTTGGATTCATGATCTGAAATGGTTCCAGTCCCACCCCAGGCATGAGCAGGACAACATCATCGGACGCAAACAAAAAACCAATGAGGAACTGGATCAAGCCCCAGATTCGGCCCATGTCAAACGGACAGCCCAGGAAAGCTTCAACCCGCCGGCATTCATGTTGCGCCGCTCCATGCCATGGGCCACCGTTGATGAACAGGGGCTGGAATTCATCGTCTATGGGCATTCGCTTGATCCCTTTGAACGGGTCCTGCGTCGAATGGTTGGAGAGGAGGATGGAATCCCGGATGCCCTGTTCTCATTTTCCCGACCTGTGACCGGGGGATATTATTGGTGTCCTCCCGTCAAGAACGGGAAAATCGATCTGACAGCGCTGGGCTTCGCCTGACGGCACCAGAACCAGAAAAATGACGACTGCACAACAGAAGTGTTCCCCGTATCAAGCAAAAGGATCTTGCAATTTTTCCATTATCCGGATAGTCTTTCCCCTTGTGTAAATTTCCCCTTTACCTGATTCATGATCGTTCCATGACGGAAGGACTCTCTGAAATATGTCGAGTGTGATCAAGAAACGCCGCAAGAAGATTCGGAAACACAAATACAAGAAACTCCGCAGGGCTTCTCGTCACAAGAAGAAGTAACAGCCCTCCCTTCATATGGTCGATCATCCCGAGGGGGGACACCTCCCGTGAACGAGCGAAGAATCGCCATTGGGTCAATCATCGTGCTCTTCCTGTCGTCGGTTGTTATCCTGACTTATCAGCAGGGCACGATTGCGGACCTGACATCACAGATCGAGAAACTCAAGCTCCGTTCCAAGGCACAGTCCGGAGGTGCGATCTCCTTTTCCGAAAAGGCGGTTCCCTCTGGGAACGGGACCTACGAACTGGATGTGATCAAGGCGGTTCTGGCCGTTCCGGATTACGCCCCCATGCTCCCTCCCGAGATTTCAAGGGGGATCAAGTGGACCGTCCTGACCAGAGGCCGAATCCGTTTTCTGGGGGGAAATCTGGTGGTTCTGGAACTCCAGAATTCCCAGGGGAACCTTCTTCCGGTCCTCTTCCAGATCCCGGATCCCGAACAATCCGTCACATGGCGTTACCTCTATGGATTCTCACCCCGTTAACCCCTAACCCTACTTTGGCCCTTCACCAATCTTCTGGCCCGGATTCCCTGACGGCAAAGGGATGCACCTGTTCTGTCCTCGTAAAACCACGCTTAACGAAAAACATTTCCTTTTGGGCATTGACGGGGAAACGTACGGAGGGCGGAAAGGGCTTGGCGGGGGTGGGAACACTACAAACCGTTCCAAGGGAGATCAGTGGGTCTGGGCCCCCCCGGGAAGAACCAGAATTTCCCCGGGACGAACCCGGTGTTCTCGTTCGCGGGCGATTCGTTCCAATGCAAAGGGATCCGACCGGAGCGACTCGACATTCTGTCGCTGACGCTCGATTCGTTTCATGAGCGCTTCCTTGTCACGGGCCAGATCCCTTGCCTGCCAACGATAACGGACCAGGGCCATCAGCCCGGTCTCCGAAGAAACCAAAGCCGCTGTCCCATACAAGATCATGGCGATTCCCGAGAGAAGCAGCAGCCAGACCAGGGCCTTTCCACCGGAAGCGGGTTCCCCCTGAACAGGCGGATTGGCCGGAGAAGACATTTCAACGACCTGTGCGAAGGGCAGAAAGTCCAAGGTAGATGGCCTGGTCCCCCAGTTCTTCCTCGATCCTGAGCAGACGGTTGTATTTAGCCGTCCGTTCCCCCCTGGACAGGGAGCCGGTCTTGATCTGGCCCGTTTCGAGGGCGACGGACAGATCCGCAATGAACGTGTCCTCGGATTCACCCGAACGGTGCGAAATCATGGCCCCCATCCTGTGGTACAGAGCCATGCGGGTCGCATCAATGGTTTCAGTGACCGTTCCGACCTGATTCAGTTTGACCAAAACCGCATTGGCAACGTTTCTGCGGATTCCTTCCCGAATATAGGTCGTATTGGTGACGAAAAGGTCGTCTCCCACCAGCTGGACCCTGTTTCCGATTTCACGGGTCATCAATTCCCAGCCTTCCCAGTCTTCCTCCGACAGCCCATCCTCAATCGAAACAATGGGGTAACGGTCCAGCAAATCCGCATAATACCCGATCATTTCCTTTGCGGACAGGGTCCGGTTTTCACCGGACAGGCGGTATTTTCCGTCACGGTAGAATTCCGAGCTGGCCGAGTCGAGTGCCAGGGAAATATCCTCTCCCGGTTCATACCCTGCCTCACGAATGGCACGAACCAGCAGAAGAAGCGCTTCCTCATGTGAATGAAGCGAAGGGGCAAACCCTCCCTCGTCACCCACAAGCGTTGGAAGCCCTTCCGAATGAAGGACTTTCTTGAGCGTCCAGAACACTTCCGCCCCCATCCTCAGCGCATCGGAATAGGAGTCGGCTCCATGGGGAACGATCATGAATTCCTGAAAATCCAGATTGTTGTCCGCGTGTGCTCCGCCATTGATGACATTCATGAAAGGCGTCGGGAGAGTCCGGGCCGTCAGGCCTCCCAGAATCCGGTAAAGGGGAAGGCCATGGTCATGTGCCGCGGCTCGGGACACCGCCATCGACACCCCCAGAATGGCGTTGGCCCCGAGAACGCTTTTGTTCGGAGTGCCATCCAGTGCCTTCAGGGTTTCGTCGACCAATCCCTGATCATCGGCAGGAAGCCCCTGAAGCGCTTCCCGGATGACGCCCAGAACATTGGAAACGGCCATTCGAACCCCTTTTCCAAGGTAACGGGAAGAGTCCCTGTCCCGCAGCTCGATGGCTTCCCGGGAACCCGTTGATGCCCCAGAAGGCACAATGGCCGATCCCGTCGCACCACTCGACAGGACAACATCCACCTCAACGGTGGGGTTACCGCGGGAATCCAGAACCTCCCTGGCCAGAATCTCTTCAATCTCACTCACTGAACGGTCCTTTGCTGAAAAAGACCCGGATCGGGAATCTGTGACGGGAAAGGCACCTGTCCCCCAAAATCCTGGTCCTGATAATGGTTGTGGCACTCCGCGCACTCCCTGCCCTGGACAGGAACACCCTGATGGGCATCCCGCCGGTAGGCGTGCACATGACATTTCACGCAGTTCTCGTTGGGAACCACTCCCCGAACGTATTTCATCGACGGGTGGGGCGTCCCCCAGAAATGGATCACCAACTCCCTCAAACCGGTCATCTGGGCCTCGACCGCTCCCCTGACCCCCGGCCCCGAATGGCAGGCGATGCAGTCCGGATGGTGCCGGTCTGCCTTGGACTCGTGATGGCTCCTGGCGTAAAACTTCATTTCGTGGCAGGAACCGCAAAACCCCGGGTAGGCTTCAAGGACCCTTCCTCCCCCCGACACGGCCACTCCAACCAACACGAGGACAGCCGTCAGATAAAGAACGCCCGGAAGGCTTTTGAGGAAAGGCACCAACAATCCTCCCGAATCCTGCCATGCTCATCAATGCGTTGGCGACGATTCTCCCATCCGGAAGGACAGGAGTTTCCGTGACCAATGCCAGAGACCGTCATCGGCCCAACCACCCTCTGCGATCATTCCCAGCTTCGGAACGTAGTAGTCGTAGAGGATTTGGGGACTTTTCCGGCGAATCAGGTCATAGGTTACCCTCTTCCGGACAACCCAGGCAACAAAGGTTCCCGCCGGCAACGTAAGCTTGACCTTTCCCCAGACACGGCTCGACACCCGGTTCTGTCCGTCCTGGGACTCCCAGGTCTCCCCTTTCCGGAACGGAATCCGGTATTGGAGGAGAGGCGGCCTGAATGTCCAGACACGACTGCCAAAGGCTGACGTCGAAGTGTTCTGGACCACGGTTCCGGAAACCGGATCATAGCTAAAGGTGGAGACGATCGTCCGGCTTGGGAATTTGACGTACTGGATCGTCCGGGAAATCTGGACCCGCAGGAGTTGGCCCTTGAGGGGAAGGGGGCGCAGGGACTCCTGGATCAAAATTTTTCCTCCCAGGCCACTAAAATTCTCGACCAGGGGACCCAGGGGAAAATAGGCGTCAGGGGGTTCCCCGGCCTGGACCGATCCGGAACAGACAACCACGGACCACGCGAGAAGGGCCAGAAAAAGACCCCTTGCCCCAACAGGCCCGCTCACCGGGACAGGGCCTCTTTCAGCATTCGGTTGACCTTCTGGGGATTTGCCTTCCCTGCGGATTTTTTCATCACCTGTCCCACCAGGAAACCGAATACCCGTTCCTTCCCCTCCCGGTAGGACTGGACCTCTCCAGGGTTTTCCGCCATGACTTCCGCAATCCATCCCCCGAGCGCCTCGTCTCCGGACTCCTGGAACAGGTTTTTTTCAGCGACAACCTCCCTGGGGGACTTCAGGGACTCAACACAGACCGCATAAACGTCCTTGGCCTGGTTCAGGGAGATCTGCTCCTCAACCACCATTGACACCAGATGGGAGACCTCTCGTGCGGACAGGGGGCCCACCAGGATGCCGGCCCCCTTCCGGTTCCACTCCCTCAGCACTTCAGACAGCAGAAAATTCACCAGTCGGAGCGTCCCCTGCTCTACCGGCCATCCTCCCTTTCCGGCAAACTCCTGGATCGCTTCGCTGGCCTCCTCAAAATATCGGGAAAGGTCCTCCTCCAAAACCAGGGCTTCCGCATCCTCCTCACGGATCCCGAACTCCCTCGAGAGCCTCGATACCCGTTCCTGGGGAAGCTCCGGAAGGCGGGCTCTCTCTTCTTCGATCCAGGCCGGATCCAAAAGGATTGGAGGAAGGTCCGGCTCTGGAAAGTACCGGTAGTCAAGAGCTTCTTCCTTTGAGCGCATCGGAAGGGTCCTTCCGGTGGAACTGTCAAACAGGCGGGTTTCGCTGACAACCCGTTCGCCACGATCCAGGATCTGGGCCTGACGGTCGCACTCGAACAGAAGGGCCTTGTGGACAAAACGGAAGGAATTCATGTTCTTGATCTCGACTTTCGTGCCAAAAACCGAACCGCCCCGGGGACGCAGCGACACATTGGCGTCACAGCGGAAACTCCCTTCCTCCATATTCCCATCCGAAACGCCGATGGACCGCAGGATCTGACGCAGCTTCTTCAGATAATCCACCGCCTCCTCAGGGGTGCGGATATCCGGTTCGGAAACGATCTCCAGAAGGGGAACGCCAGACCGGTTCAGATCCACATGGCTGGCATCCCGGATGCCGGCGTGCATGTTTTTTCCGGCATCTTCCTCCATGTGGATCCGGTGGATGCGAACTTCACGGGTCCCCTCACCGCTTCTCACGGTCAGAAGGCCCCCCGTCAGGAGGGGATAGGTAAATTGGGAAATTTGGTACCCCTTCGGAAGGTCGGGATAGAAATAATGCTTCCGGTCAAACACGCTTCGATGATGGATGGAACACTCCAGGGCCAGTCCCAGACGGATGCCCAGGCGGACCGCCTCCTCGTTCAGGACGGGAAGGACTCCGGGATGCCCCAGACAGACCGGGCAGGTCAGCGAGTTGGGAGGAGCCCCGAACCGGTTTTCGCAACGGCAGAATAGCTTTGTCCGGGTCAGAAGCTGTGAATGGACCTCCAGTCCCACCACCATTTCATATTCAGTGCTCATAATGTTTTTCCTCCTGTCGCCTGCACGGCAATGGGAGGGGTCCGGAACCCTACGGCTTCTTCCAGCACCCGGGCCGCACGCAGCAATCGACCCTCCGACCAGGATGGACCAATCAGCTGTGCCCCGACCGGAAGACCCGACCGGGTAGGCCATGAAGGGGTGGACAGGGCCGGCAATCCGGCGAGGTTCGCCGAAATCGTGTAGATGTCCGAAAGGTACATGGCCAGGGGATCCGAAAGCTTTTCCCCGAACCGGAAGGCCGGAGTGGGTGTCGTGGGGGCGAAGACAAGGTCGACCTCGTGAAACGCCCGGTCGAACTCTTCCCGGATCAGCGACTGGACCTGCTGGGCTTTCCGGTAATACTGATCCTGATACCCTGCGGACAGGGCGAAAGTTCCCAGGAGGATTCTCCGTTTGACTTCCGGGCCAAACCCCTCCCGTCGCGCGTTCTGGTACATGTCCTTCAGCGTCTGGGAAGACAGGGATCGATAGCCGTACCGGACCCCGTCATACCGGGAAAGATTGGAAGCCGCCTCGCTCGTGGCGATCAGGTAGTACACATTGACGCCAAACCGGGCAGAGGGAAGACGGATCGGCTTGAAGACCGCCCCCTCAGCCGACCAGACTTCACGAGCCTGTTCAAGGGATGCCGCGACCTCCGGATCCAGGCCGTCCCCAAAAAACTCCTCCGGGATCCCGATGGTCATTCCCCGGACACTCCCGTCAAACTCCCGGACCATTTCCTGGGGATCGCGATCCCGGACTGTCATGTCCCGTCCATCCGGACCCGAAACAAGGACCGTCAGTTCAAGGGCGTCCTGAGCGCATCGGGAAAATGGACCGATCTGGTCGAGGGAGGAGGAAAAGGCCACCAGACCGTAGCGGGACACCCGGCCATAGGTGGGCTTGAGCCCTAGGACTCCGCAGAATGCGGCCGGCTGCCGGATGGATCCCCCCGTATCAGACCCCAGGGACAGAGGAGCCAGATCCGCAGAAACTGCTACCGCCGACCCGCCGGATGAGCCCCCTGGAACCCGTTCCGTATCCCAAGGGTTTCGGGTGATTCCCATGGCGGAGTTTTCGGTGGAGCTTCCCATCGCAAATTCATCCATGTTGGTTTTCCCAAGGATGACCGCCCCGGCCTTCAGAAGGCGTTCCACGACAGTCGCATTTTCAAGGGGACGGAAATTGGCCAGCATCCTGGAAGCGCAGGTCGTGGGCAACCCCAGTACATGCATATTGTCCTTGATCGCGATGGGGTAGCCATAGAAGGGGGAATGGGCCGGATTCCGGGCCAGCCGGTTGTCCAGCTGCCTTGCACGGTTGATGGCATTGGGGTTGACCGTCAGAAAGGCGCCCAGACCACTGTCCAAGCCTTCGATCCGGCCAAGATAATGGCGGACGGCCTCTTCGATCGAAAATGCCCTTTCGTCCCGGCCTTTCACGAATGATTCGAGTGTGGTGAACAAGCCGCTCACAGGACATTCCCCGTGGAGCGAATCCGGTTCTTCCCGTCGACCTTGACGATGACCGGCAGGTATTTTGAGAGCTCTTCCCCTGTGTATTGGGCGTAGCAGAAAATGATGATCCTGTCCCCGACGGCACCTTTTCGGGCCGTCGGACCGTTCAGGCACACAGTGCCACTTCCGGAGGGACCCGGAATGACATATGTGGTGAAACGCTCACCGTTGTTCAGGTTGCTGACCACCACCTGCTCGAACGGGATCAGGCCGGAAGCCTTCATCAAATCCTCGTCGAGGGTCAGGCTGCCTTCATATTCGAGATCGGACTCGGTCACCGTTGCCCGATGGATTTTGGAGCGAAGCATGGTTCTCAGCATAAAATCAGCGTCCCTCCTCTAGAATGCGGGGCACCCGGAAAAACGCACCGGAGTGGTCCGGGGCATTGGACAAGGCCTCTTCCGGACGAATGGATGGACGGGGCGTATCCGGGTCGAGCAAGGTGGGCTCTTCCGATTGTTCCAAAACATGGATTCCTGGCGGAGGAAGTTCAAGGCGGTTCAGCGTTTCCACATAATCAAGTATGCCCGAGAGTTCCCCGGCGAAATGCTCCTCTTCATCATCCGTCAGGGAAAGGCTTGCCAGACGGGCTACGTGGAGGACCTGTTCCTTAGTCAGTTTCACGATACTCTTCCTTTCTCGCGGGTCCAGATTACATCGTCCCGGAATTATATTCGATCTTCGGGGGAAATTACAGGAGGGTTCCCCACCCGCCCGAATCATGACAGACTGTTGTCAATCAGAAGAAACACTCCAGGTTTACTCGGACAGACTCAGGTTCGAGTATTTCTCAAGAAGCTTCTTCACTCCGGTCCCTTCAAACCGGATTGTCAGCTCCAGATCCCCGCCGGCTCCCGAAGCCGATTCAACCACCCCTTTTCCGAACCGCGGGTGAACGACCGATTTTCCGACCCATTCCGGTCGGGGCAAAGCGGCAGGTTTCGGATCGGGATTGGAAACGACGGGGGAGGAAGGTCTGGGCTCCCCTGTGACCCGGAGCGAACGTGAGGGGGACTGTCTCCCGGACTCCGGGGGCCGGGCCGGAGGGGAGGGCCGGTCGTGGGCGGGAAACGGGACAGCCCGCATCACGGGTCGGTCGCCAGAAACGGCCTCCTTTGGAAGATCCAGCAAAAACCGGGACGGTTTCTGGGAATCTGTCCGTCCAAACAGCTGACGGGTCAGGCAGTACGTAATTGCCAGAGAATCCCGGGCACGGGTCATCGCCACATAAAACAGGCGCCGCTCTTCCTCAACATCGGTCCGTTCGCGGGACTTCATCGGGATGACATCCTCTTCGGCACCGGTCAGGTAGACATGGGAGAACTCGAGTCCCTTGGCCTGATGGATCGTCAGGAGAGAGACCCTGTCCGGCATTTCGCCAGCCCCCGGATCTCCTGGATCCTCCTGGGAAAGCGCCAGCTCTTCCAGAAAGACCCCGACCGGCATCCGATCCTTGTCGAAGGCCTTTCCCTGTTCGAACCGCTCGGACATCCGGAGGAATTCCGCAAGGTTTTCCAGTCGGGAGCGGGAACTTCCGCCCGGCTCATCAGAATCTGCCAGATAGTCTTCGTAGCCGGTCCTCGCCAACCAGAATGAAAGAAGCGATGAGGGAACCCCGTGGTCCTGCACCATTGTGGCCCCCCGGGCCAGGTCCTCGGACAGCCGGAGGGCCACCTCGCCCGACTTCCCGCCAAGATCGCGGGAGAGTGCCTCAAGGAGGAGGGATGCCGGGAGGGGGCTCTCCGCGGAAAGATGTTCCAGTTTCTGTCTTGTCTTGTCCCCGAATCCCCGGGGCGGCACATTCAGGATTCGGAACAGGCTGACCCGGTCAAACGGATTGGCACAAACGCGAAGGTAGGCCAGAAGATCCCTGATTTCCTTGCGGGTAAAAAAACCGTCGGCCCCCGAGCGGGTCTGGAACGGGATTCCCCGATCCCCAAAGGCCCGGATGAACGGCTGGGACTGGGCATTCATCCGGAACAACACTGCCTGATCCCTGAAAGACCCTCCCTCCGCCACCCGTTTCAGGATCCGCTCGGCCACAAAACGGGCTTCATCGCGCTCATGATCCAGCTGCTTCAGCAATACGGGCTCGCCGGATCGTCCCGTGGAGGACATTTCCTTCCTGAACCGGGACAGGGACGCGGAAATCATCGAGGATGCGGCTCCCACGATGGAACGGGTCGAGCGATAGTTCATCGACAAAACGATCCGGCGGGCCTGGGGATACTCTTTCGGAAACGAGAGAATGTGACCGACATCCGCCCCCCGAAACCGATAAATGCTCTGATCGTCATCTCCGACGACGGTCACATTTTTCCGGTCACGGGACAGAAGTCTCAGGAGCGTTTCCTGGGCGGCATTCGTATCCTGGTATTCGTCCACCAGAATGTGTTCGAACTGTTCCTGGTAGAAGGACCTGACCTCCTCTTCCTTCTGGAGGAGCTCTGTCAGGCGAACCAGGAGATCGTCAAAATCAAGCGCTTTCTGCAAATCCAGCCGTTCCTGATACTCCCTGTAGAGTGCGGCCTGGGCCCGAAATGGACCAAACGAAGTTTTCTCCGCCTCGTCTGGAGAGATCCCGGTGGTCTTCCATTGGCTGATCCTGGAAAGGACACCTTTCGGATCATGGTCCCTTTCCGAAAGGGCGGAAGACTCCACAAGATCCCGAATCATCTGCCGCTGGTCTCCCGCATCGACGATGGTGAACTCTTTGGGAAGACCGATCCGCCCCGCGTGCTGGCGAAGCATCCGGGCCGCAACCGAATGGAAGGTCCCGACCCAGGGGGGACGGAAAGAGGGCCGAAACACAGCGATCCGTTGCAACATCTCCCGGGCCGCTTTTCGGGTAAAGGTCACGGCCAGAATCCGGTCATCCGTCCAACCATAACGGTCGAACAGATACAGGAGCCGGGCGATCACGACCCGGGTTTTCCCCGAACCTGCGGGCGCAAGGACAAGAAGCGGCCCCCCTTCGTGGGAAACCGCCTCCCGCTGGGAAGCATTCAGTTCATCGGGAATCATTCCGGGGATAAATCAAGGATCCGCGAGATCCAAAGCCCCGGGAAGCGGGCCTGGGCGTCCTCGCTTTCGTCTTTCGCCACAAAGAGGACGGTCCGCCCGTCAGGGGAAAAAATCGGGCGACAGCTGGTCAGCCGAGAGGAGGAGTCAACCGGTGCGAGCTTGACCGGAGGGTTGCCTTCCACCATCTGCAATACAGGTTCAGCGGGCCATGTCCAGAAAGGCTTGGCATCCGGCTTGGTCCGGAGGTATACGAAGGCATCTCCCGAAGGCGCCCAGGCCGGGTAAAGGTTGTACCCGGTCCGGACCACCGTGCTGATCGCGCCTCCGGAAACCTCCATCAGGGAAATTCCCCGGCCCCCCGCTTCCAGATGGGTTTCAAGGAGGATCCGGTCCCCCTTTTCCGGAGCGATCGGATAGAAGAACTCCTGATGGTCGGTCAGCTTCTGGCTTTCCCCGGTGGTCGGCGACACGCGAAAGATGCTGTACCTCCGGGATGACTTCTGGGCGCGGGGATCCCGGGTATGGAACAGGATCGAGGCTCCGTCGGGGGTCCAGGTAAAATGATCCAGATGTTCAGTGGTCCGGAAGATCTCCCTTACCGAACGGGTTTCGGGGTCATAGACGTTCAGAAAGCACTCCTCCTTGTAGCGGCCTTCCCGGAAACGGACGATGTAGGCCAGTAGATCCGCGGAAGGGGACCAGTGGAAGTCTCCCAGATTTTCCGACTGGTGAAGGCGGTCGTTGGGCCATTCGATCACATTGACCGGATCCTCTCCTCCGGGACCGCACACCACCAACTGGTCCGCCAGAATCATCCTCCGGGTGGATTTCCAGAAGAACTTCCGCTCATAGGGTTTCCATCTCTGCCGCGTATTGAGCGCGAGGAATTTCCCAGTCGGAGAGACATCTACCGTATTGACCCGGTACTCGTCGATTGAAAACGGCATCCGGATGACGTGTCCGGTTGAAAGGTCTGCCCGGTAAAGGCTCCATCTGGGACCAATCGATTCCCAGGCGGGATCATCGTAGTGGAAGTAAACGAATCGGCTGTCCGGAGACCATACCGGCATGAGGTCCAGGTAACCCCGCCCCCGCTCACGGTAGTTCAGCGCGACGAGGTCCCCCTTGATGTCAAGGAGTTCCTGCCTTGTCCGGGCCTCCATGACCGACAGGCAACCGAGGTCCCGAAGCTCGTTCAATGCATCCGGGTCGGTGAGTCGGATATAGGAAATCTTCTGTCCATCCGGAGAGAACCGTGGGAGCAAGATCTCCACTTTTCCAGGAACCAGTTTTTCGGTTTCGACTTTCACTGCCATCCTTCCGTCACTCCTTACGAAAAATGCCCGAAGCGGGCCCTATTCGACCGTCACGGACTTCGCCAGATTCCGGGGCTGGTCCACGTCATTTCCGAGGGCCACCGCGACCCGGTAAGACACATACTGCAACACCGAAGCGGCCTGAAACACGCCCGACCATACTGGACCATCCGGCAAATCGATCTTGTCATCGTACCAGATCCCCCGCTGGCTTTCCTCAATGGAGTGACCAATGGCCAGAACGTATCCCCCCCGGGCCCGAATTTCCCGGAGATTCGAGATTTCCTTTTGTCTCAGGCCAATCTCCACCATCGGCGCAACGATCGTCACCCCTGGCTCCACCAGGGCGATCGGACCGTGCTTCAACTCTCCCCCGGGGTACCCGTCCGCAGGATGGTAGGTGATCTCCTTGAATTTCAGGGCCCCTTCCAACGCAAGCGGGTAGTCCACGCCCCGTCCCGCAAACATCACCAGGCGGGAGTGGCGAAGGCGTTCCACCACCTGGTCGTAGCGCTCCGGGGAAATGGCCTCCAGAAATGTCTCCAGACGATGCGGGGACCGGGTCAACGCCGCAAGCTCATGCGTCTCATGGTTCCTGCCGGACAGGGCCAGGGAGAAAAGCATCAACAGCGCCACCTGTGAGTGGAACGCCTTGGTCGAGGCAACCCCGACCTCGGGACCGGCATGGGTCAGGAGGCAGAGGTCGGACTCTCGCTCCAGAGAAGATCCGGGAACATTTGAAATGCCCAGCGTCCGGAATCCTTCCTTGCGTGCAAGCTCCAGCGCTCCCAGCGTATCCGCCGTTTCCCCGCTCTGGCTGATGCCGATCACCCAGCTTCCCTTTGGAATCAGGAGGGGTCGGTAACGAAACTCGGAAGCGATCTCGACCGTTGAGGGAATCCCCATGGATTCCATGAACGATCGACCGAGAAGTGCCGCATGCCAGGAGGTTCCGCATGCGACAAACGTCAGGGAAGGAGGGGGAAAGGGGGCCAGGGGCAAAAGTTCCGGAAGAAGATTTCCAGGAGCAATGCGGTCCGCCAGTGTATCCATCAGAGCCCTGGAGCTTTCAAAGATTTCCTTCTCCATGAAATGGCGGTAACTCCCTTTTTCGGCAAAGAACGGGTCCCATGAGATCGTCCTGGCCACCGGGGATTTCCATGAGGAAAGAGGGGTGGAAAGGGTTCCGATGCGGACCTCGCCATGTCGGATCAGCCCGATTTCTCCGCTCTGGAAAGAATAGACCTGACGGGTGAAGTGGAGGAATGCCGGAATGTCCGAGGCCACAAAGCTTTCCCCTTCCCCCATGCCCAGGATCAGGGGAGGGCCCTGCCTCACCGCGATCAGATCCGCCGGGGCATCCTGGCACAGGATCGCCAGGGCATAACTCCCCTCAACCTGGACCAGGGCCTTCGAGACAGAATCCGCAAACTCCCCGGTCCGTTCATACTCCCGCCTAATGAGATGGGCCAGGACTTCCGTGTCCGTCTCGGACTGGAAATGAACCCCTTCCGATTTGAGGCGTTCCCTGAGCGCCTGTTCGTTCTCGATAATCCCGTTGTGGACCAGGGCAATCGGTCCTGATCTGTGGGGATGGGCATTCTCAACCGTCGGGGCCCCGTGCGTCGCCCACCGGATATGGCCGATCGCTGCTCCGGGGTGCCCCTCGAGAAGACCGACCCGTTCCTTCAGGATGGAAACCTTCCCGGCGGCCCTCAGCACATCGATCGATCCGCGGTCGTTAAAAAATGCCACCCCGCTCGAATCGTACCCCCTGTACTCAAGACGCTCGAGCCCGGAAACCAGGAGAGGGAGGGGGGGCCGAGGCCCGGAGTATCCCATGATTCCACACATTTCAGGACCGCTCCTTTTCCATCTTTTTCTCCAGGACCCTGTCCCGGATCCTGGAGCGGTAGGCATTACCCTTCTCGACAAAATTCTGCTGGACAGGTCTTGAAATGGCCATCGCCCCGGACGGAACATTCATGGTCACAGTCGTTCCCGCCGCAATGACCGCTCCGTCCCCGATCTCGACCGGCGCCACGATCTGGGTGTCGCTTCCGACAAATACATCCTTGCCGATCCGGGTTCGGTGCTTCTCTCCCCCATCGTAATTGCAGGTAATCGTTCCCGCCCCGATATTGGTCCGCTCCCCCACCGTGGCATCTCCGAGGTAGGACAGGTGATTGGCCTTCGCCCCCTGCCCCAGACGGACCTGCTTTGTTTCGACAAAATTGCCAACGTGGGAACCCTGCTCAAGGTAGCTTCCCGGACGCAGATGGGCAAAGGGACCGACGACGGCCGCCTCCTCGATGACCGCGTCAGAGATCACGCAATAATCGCGAATATGGACACCCGCCCCCATGCGGACATTCCGGAGATGGCTTCCCATGCCCACCCGACAGGACTCCGCCAGTGTCGTTTCCCCTTCCAGAATCACCCCCGGGTAGAGGATGGTGCCAGAACCGACAATCACTCCCGGCCCAATATAGGTCGAGTCCGGATCCCAGAACGTGACTCCCCGCTCCATCCATCTGGCGTTGATCCGGGATTTCAGAATCCCGGCCGCTACCGCCAGCTCTTCCTGGGTGTTGACCCCAAGGACGGATTCCGGCCCGGCATGATAGGCCCGAATCGGTAGGCCTTCTTCCGTGGAAAGGGCAAACAGTGACGTCAGGAATCGTTCATTTTTTCCGGGATGGGGTGTCACCCGGCTGACTGTACGTTCCAGAAAATCCCTCGGAATGCAGTAAATCCCCGCATTCACCTCGGCAATCAAACGGCCGTCTTCGTCAAGGTCCACCCACTCCCGGACAGCCGTTACATTCGATTTCCCGTCCCGGATCACGCGGCCATAACGTCCCGGATCCGTCAACACGGTCGATACGAACCAGAAGGAATCCGGGTCATTCTTGACCGCGTCCATGAACCCCCCCAGCAGAATCCCGTCCACCAGCGGAGCGTCTCCATTGAGGACCAGAAGGTGGGTCGCCCCCCCCTCCTGATAGGTTCGCGAATGCAGGACCGCTTCAAGGGCACCCAACGTTCCATCCATGAGGTGCTGGTGAACCCACAGCACCCCCTCCGGGAGAGTGGATTCAATGGGATCGCGTCCTGCCACGACAAAGATGGAACGGACGGGAGAGGTCATCTGACAGACTGCATCGAAGGGATACCGGAGAAGGGGCTCTCCCAGGATGGGAGTGGCCATTTTCGGTATGGGAGAACGCATTCGGGTCCCGAATCCCGCTGCCAGAATGGCAGCGTCAACGATCATCATGTTCCCCCTGCCACAACATCGTGTTCATGCAAAACCTTTCCCAAGGCGCCATCCAGGGGGAGGGAGGCGGGAATCCCCAGTCCCCCGGACAGGATCATTTTCATGCCCTCCTCGATCGAAAGGGCGGTCACCAGGGTCTTCTCTGCCCGAATGAACGACTGGACCCCGATATACAGATTATTGCTCGGAAAAAAAACCGCGGCATAAAGTTCAGGGCGATCACCCAGCCTGACCCATCCGGTCAGGAACCCCAACGTA
The DNA here is from genome assembly GCA_021785195.1 of Nitrospirota bacterium. GTDB lineage: Bacteria > Nitrospirota > Leptospirillia > Leptospirillales > Leptospirillaceae > JAJYGC01. The sequence continues at coordinate 55,639 of JAJYGC010000009.1, read as the reverse complement.
TAAACCCCTTCCTTCGGATATTCCGCAAGGACAACCTTCTTGAACCCCTTTGAACCATTCGGGGAAAAAGATTCCATGACGGTCTTCAGGGCGGCATATACCTTCTTGAAGACAGGAATGCGGGCCATGGTTGTTTCGAAGAAATGGAGAATTCGGTTGCCGAGGACGTTCGTGGCGATCGTCCCGACAGCCAGCACGATCAGAAAGAGCAAAACCACCCCGAGCCCCGGGATGGATCTCCCAAAAATCCGCTGGAGGATCGGGTCACAAAAGGAATCCAAGAAATCGAAAATTCGATAGAAGATATAGAGAGAGAGCGCCGCTGGCAGGACAATCACCAATCCGGTCAGAAACCGGGTCCTCAGTGATGCTTCAATGCGCTGTTTTCTGGATTGCAGCCAGTCCACGGTTCCCCACCTCCTCCCGGTGCACCCGGTCTGCACGAATCATCATGGTTGCCCGGTTTCCCTGCCGAATACCAAAATTTATCTTACCTGTTTGGGAAAATCCCCGCAAGGACAGGACCATTCCAAAAATCATTGATGAGAGAACGGCATTCTCTGCTAGAATGGCAAAATTTGGGAGGCGCTGCATTATGACGGGGCAGGGAAACACAGGCTTGGTCCCTCACCGGGGCACCTTCACGAACCACGATTTGAAGAAACAGGCAGCCAATAGGACCCCCATCAGAGAAGAAAGAATTCCATGGCCCTCAAGTACTCCACACCGACAAGACGTTCGGCGTGCATTTCCATCCTTTCAGGAATTTTCCTTGGGATTCTCCTCCCGGGATCCGCATATTCCGCAACGGCCGGGGTCTCCGACCTTCTTTCCCCGGCCCCGCCTGCCGAACTGGACATCTATTCGGGATATTACAATTGGAACTATCAGGAATCCGCAGGAGATCGGGACTCCGCCGGAATGATCCCGATCCGTGGACGTCTCCTGAAATATTGGGGACCCCTTGTCTTCGGAGCCGATCTGGGCTATGAGGCAACCTTCAACGGGACCTACAACGGATTCGTCCAGACCATAAACGGCAATACGGTCCAGACAACCCCCTATTCCACCCAAATGGCGGAAACGATGTTTCAGGGGTCCGGCCACTTGGGGGGGAGCATGGTATTTCTAGGCACCCGCTGGGATCTGTGGGGATCAATCGGCTATCACCAGCAGATCTGGATGACCCCGGCTCCCAAAGGGTACGAAGAAATCTACCGGATTCCCTACTTCGGAGTGAACCTCTATACGCAAACACCCCTTACCCATTCCATCGTCATTTTTTCCGAAATCGGATACCGAACGGCACTCTCCCCGAATGTGACCATCGGGGCCTACGACAACCCGACGCTGGCCCTTGGCGGGGCCACAAACTTTCATTCCCGGCTGGGAGGCCGGTACTACATCACCTCCAGATGGGGTATCTCCCTCGACATGGCCTACAGCAACTGGACATTCATCCAGAGCGCCCCCCATACGGTACCCAACCAGAGCCCACAGATCTCCCTTCAGGAGCCGGACTCCAGCACAACCTGGTGGGGACCCGAAATAGGGGTCGTCTTCAACTTTTGACCCACTCCCGGGATCCCGGCGAGGTTCGGACCCTCGCCCTAGATCTTCCCCAGGCGGATGGGAAAGGTGGGAACACAACAGGATGAACCGTCCTTTTCCTGACTCTCCCTTTCCCCAAACACCGGGATGTCGGACAGGGTGTGGAACGCCTCCCACGCAATCCCCTGGGGATCCACCGTCCAGTATTTGTCCGAACGGGAATAGCAGCAGGAAGCCTCCGACTGCTCCGCAACCGGAAGATTCGCACGTCCCATCCGTCCTTTCACTTCGGCCAGCTCTTCCTCGGAATCCACCTGAATGCCCAGATGGTCGAGACCCGGCAAAAGTCCCCTCGTGGAAATGGCCAGGTTGATTTTCGGATCGTCCAGCATCCATTTGGCATAGTCTTCCTTCCTCACGGAGGGAAAAACCCCAAACAACCCGGAATAAAATGCGACGCTTTCCTCAAGGTTCTCAACCGCAAGATGCAAATGGAATCTTTTCACATGACCCTCCCCAAAACAAAAATTCCCGATGGACCTCATTCACCGTCATGAACAGGCTCCGGAAAACAAGACTGTCCCGAACAACAATTCTTCGTCAAAAAACCTACCAGTGCATTCATCACCCGATAGTCGGTCGCATAATAAAGGAACCGCCCGGATTTTCGTTTCTGGATCAACCCGACATGGGTCAACTCTTTGAGGTGGAACGAGAGGGTTGCCGCTGGAATTCCCAGCGACTTTCCGATTTGGGTGGCGTGGAGCCCCCCCGGCCCGGCTTCCACCAGCAACCGGAAAATGGCAAGTCGGGACTCCTGGGCCAAAGCGTCAAGAAGATAGACGGCCTCTTTATTATCCATATTTCCATAATAATGGAATTGTCTGCTGTTGTAAAACAAGCCTTGCCATTCGGTCAGCCGATCTTCACAACCACAAACTCCCCCGGCAAAGTCCCCGACTGTGGAATGGAATCAGATCGATCATTACATTGGGAACCGGAATGCTTCGGACGGAACAAGGATGAACAGGTGGGACAAGACCGCAAAGGGCAAGTGGGGGATGGAGGAGTACCCTGACTCCGTCGGGACGCGGTCCTTTCAGGGATCGGATGGCGACCGGAAAGGGCTTCAGGATCTCATCGCGAAAACCACTTCATGAATCGGAACGGACCGGAGGGAAGAATCAGGGAGTGTGTTCGAGAGGGTTTGCCCACCGGTCCTGCCGATGACATTCATTAATACCCATATCACCTTCTGGTTCAGCGTGAATTGGATGGATCAGGATTGACTGGGGTCTGCTTCGACAGAATGGTCGGACAGCCCTGTCCCGAGTTGGAGCTCCGGCACGCGCCAATAGCCGGATCCCACATCGCCTTGGTCGATATTCCGGAGATTTCCAGGACTCCGGGGGTTCCTCGTTGCCCTTCTCCCTTGCCCCAATCCATATAGCCCGCCAATGGAAAAAGAACAGCCCCGACCAACGAAAGCACAACCGCAGTGCGCCTCAGCCGGCTTTCCGGCTCGTGATGCCTGATGTACATCTCCCCCTCCCGATTCCTTTCTGCCCAGATTCTCCCCGAAAAGAGAATTCCGAACGTAATGATTCCGAATCAAACACAACAGTCTTCTCGGAAAGAATCGACCAAAAGAACACTCCTTCAAAAAACTCAACTCCCTCCAAGACCACACAAAAAATATACTCATATTTTTGTTTTTGCAAGTATTTTTTTAATAAATAATTTTTATAATTATAAAAATATTTCACGGTTTAAAAAATTTGAAATGAACAATGAATCTCCGGGATCCGATCGAAAAGCAGACCCCACAACCCTTTTCCGAAAGCAATCGGAGCAATGGCACTCGACAGACACCAAAAATGCCGACCTCCATTCGGGAACTCTTTCGTTCGGGAAAGGGACCGATCAACCCAGGGAGAGAAGGTTATGAATTGGACACGGGCAGGGGGAATGCTGATGATTGGTGAGGGGGCTTGGGAAACAAATCATTGCACCATGACTGTTTTCCCAAAACCGGGTGGAAGGGGCACATCCCACCCGGAGGGCCAACATTGCCTTAGGAAATCCGCGCGTGCGTTCCATCGCAGAAAGGCTTATTGGATGAATGCTTGCAGGTACACCAGGCAACCTTGCGGTCAGACTCCAGTTTCACAACCATTGGGGATTTTCCGGTATTCTTTCGGCTGTGTGCCCCATCACAAAACGGCTGGGACTGTGACTCCCCGCAAGCGCACCAATGATATTCGCCGGCTTTTTCATCCCGTACTATCGGTGAGAATCGACTCATGGAACCTCCCTTTTCGTCATTCGTTTTTCAACTAACTGCTTCCATCCTAAGATCGGTGACACATCCTACCGGCCTGATCCAGTCCGACGGGTCCGACGGGCAATGATTGCGTCAACCGACCACTTTCCGCCTCCTCCCACGAGGAGCGCAGCGGCCATCGAGATCACCAGGAGATGGTACTCAAACCCCTCACCTGCCTGTTTGCCGAACCAGTTCATAAAGAACCCATTCGGCCAATGGACCATGGCAATGGCTCCAATCATGATCAGAAGGTATCCGAACGCCACGAATCGCGTCATCAATCCGAGGAGCATCGCAACGCTCCCGAGGGATTCTCCCAAAATCACCAGAACGGCGATCGGAACGGGAACATGGAGCGCACTGGAAAAAAAGGAGAGGGTGGCACTCCATCCAAACCCCCCGAACCACCCGAGAAGTTTCTGGAACCCGTGGGGGAGAAGAACCCCACCGACACCAAGGCGCACAATCAACAGGGGCCAACTTGCATTCGTAGAAAAGAACGATTTCACTGGACTCTCCTCAACTGGACTCATTCTTCAGACTTTTTCGACTCATTCTGCCGGCCCGGTTCCCCTGGAAGCTTTCCTTGATTCGGATCAGAAGACGCCTAAGCTGATGCATCTCCTCCAGATTCAAGGCTTGTTCAAAGAAAGGCCTCAGATGACAGATCTGTGCCGGAAAAACTTTTTTGAACAACGCCTCTCCCTCACCTGTCAATCGTACGATTCGAACCCGACGGTCCAAGGGGTTGACCTCTCCGACAATCAGCCCCTTGGCCTCCAGACGATCCAGAACTCCGGTCAGGGTCCCCTTGGTAACCAATGTCCTTTCCGAAAGTTCTCGACAGGACAATCCTTCGGTATCCCCGAGTGTGGCAATCACGTCAAACTGCCCCCCCGTCAATCCCATCCGTTCTGTTTGTCGGTCAGACTCCCGGATAAATGCCAGATATGCTTCTGCCAACGGGCGCAAAACCAGTAGAAACGGTTCTTCTCCATTCACCTGATCCGGATCGCTTTCCAAACGCCCCGCCCCCATCTGGCCTCCCGAACAAAATTAGTTTTAATCAGTATTGTCCTAGATAGAACAATTTGTCAAGAGGACAACGGGTTGCTTCCCGGGAGGGGGGAAAATTTCAGGAGATTCCCTTGGGGAAGGCTATGCTTCTTGTCCATCGGAGCAATGACCGACAAACAGATCGAGGTAGGTTTTCTGGAAAAGACTGCTCTCCATCGGACGGCTGATCAAGAATCCCTGGGCCCGGTCGCAGCCGACCTCCGAGAGGAATTCCCATTGCTCCTGTGTTTCCACACCCTCCGCGCACACCCTTCGGTCAAGACTGTGACAAAGGCTGATGATGGCCCGAACGATTGCCGCATCCTCTGGGCTCTTGACCACTTCCCGAACAAAGCTCTTATCGATCTTGATGATGTCCGCAGGAAATGTTTTCAAATAATTGAGTGAAGAATATCCAGTACCGAAATCATCAATTGCAATGCCAATTCCTCGCTCCTTGACCTGTTGCAGCGTCTGGGCCACAAGCCCTGCTTCCTGCATCAGGGCGCTTTCTGTCAATTCCAGCACCAACTGCTCCGGATCCGCCCCGGTTTCCTGTATGGCACGGTCTATCATGGACACAAAATCAGCCTCATGGATCTGGCGCGGAGAAATATTGACCGAAAACAACAGGGGAAGACTGATCTGCTCAGACCATCGCACGGACTGTTCCAACGCCTGCCTGAGAACCCACTCCCCGATCGGAACAATCAGTCCCGTTTCTTCCGACAACGGGATGAAGCGGTCCGGACCGACGAGACCGAACTGGGGTGATTGCCACCGGACCAACGCTTCAACGCCTTTCAGAAGACGATCGGGAAAGGACATGATGGGCTGATAGAATACCCGGAACTCCCCCCGGTCCACCGCTCCCCTCAGCTGGGACTCCAGCTGAAGGCGTTCACGCGACCAGGCATTCATCGGTTCCTGGTAAAAACAGAAACGGCTTCCTCCCTTGTTTTTGGCATCATAAAGCGCCGAATCCGCGTTTTTGAGAAGGACTGACTTCTCGTTCCCGTCCGTTGGTGAAAAGCTCACCCCAATGCTGGGGGTCACCACCATTTCCCCATCCGGCAATGCATAGGGAGACGACAACGAATGAATCAATTGGTCAACTCGTTCTTTCAGAATATGTTCCGGGATTCCACCTTCCAGGACGATTGCGAATTCATCCCCTCCCATCCGGGCCACCACATCCTCAGGACGGAAAAATGTCCGGATCCGTCTTCCCGCCGCAATCAACACCTGGTCACCCACGATGGGACCATAGGTATCATTGATGCTTTTGAACCGATCCAGGTCTATGAGCAGAATGATCAGCGGAAGCGATTGCCCCAGAAGGGTGTCAATGTGGTCATAGAGAGAGGATCGGTTCATCAGGCCCGTCAGGCCATCAAGCTTCTTGCGACGTTCCAGCTCGACCAAAAGGTCCATGGCCGAGTCTGCAATCCATAAATCCAGGTCAAACCGGACGGTCTCTCCCTCTTCCGTATGGCGGCGGGAAGTCCAGTACAACGGAAGGGATCCATCCACTGCGTCGAAAATGACGGGACCTCCCGCATCCCGTTCCGAGGCGTTCATCCTGAAAAAGATAGAGTCTCTTCCCCCTGTTCCTTTCAGGAAATCCAGAAACCGCCCGAACGAGCGGGAATCATCAGGGAGCAATCTTGAGACCGCTTTCCCTTTCGCGGACAAAAGATTCCCTCCTGATCCCAATTCAAGAAATACAGGTTCATACTCCAGAAGGGTTCCGGAGAAAGGCTCGCACTGAGACTCTAAACCCCGTGCTCCCATGGGAAGGTAGGAATCCCCCCTCCGCAATCGTTTCGAGCGGTACATGTTCCGATCCCCCACCTGAATGATCTCTTCAGGATCCGAACCCTCTTCCGGCCAGATTGCCATGCCGATCGAAGCCGCTACCGGGATTTCATGATCCCTGTACCGAAAAGCCTCTGAAAACAGGGACTCGATTTCTTCTTTTCTGGCTGAAAAATATTCTCTGCAATCCCCTTCCCGTTCCTCGAGAAACACAATAAATTCGTCTCCACCCAACCGGGCCGCCAGATCTCCAGAGGAAAGCCGTCGGCCGATTCTTCCCGCCACCTCCACAAGCAGGGCATCCCCGGCACCATGCCCAAAACTGTCATTGACAAACTTGAACCTGTCCAGATCGATATAGAGGAGGGCGAATGTCATTCGACTTTCTGAAAGGGAACTGGTCTTTTCCTGAAGAAATGTCTGGAAGTGCAACCTGTTGGACAGACCGGTCAAGGGATCATGGTGGGCCTGATGGTGGAGAAAGGACTCTTCCCGTCGGGTCAGCTCACACATCCAGTCATGGACGGTCACGAGCCCCAGGTAGTCTCCACCCTCCGTGACGATCAAGCAGCCGTCATCGCGCTTGAACCCACGGCTTAAAAAAGAGCGGCTCAGTTCGCTTAGGGGCCAGTCCGCCTCGACAATCAGGGGGTCCGGATTCATAAAAAGGGAAATCGGTTTCCGGGAAAAAAGATCATGGGAGTAGCGGGAAGAAAATTTTTCGATCAAGACATTCCTGGAGATCACGCCCAATGGCTTTTTACCTTCAACAATGGGAATCCATGACCAGTCCTCGTGTTCCAGAAACATCCGATAAACGCGTTCGGCCCAGACAGTTGGATCAAGCTGGAAAAAAAAATGGACCATCCCCCTGGCGGATACCGATCCGGCATCCATTTCCAGCTTCCAGAGATTTGAAGATAATCCTCCTTTTTCCTTCAGCATTCCCATCGCATCTCCTAACTTTTTCAACAGGTTTCGATCAACCGGAAAAAAGGTCCACCCTAGTCTTAGGATCAAGAGGCGACAAAAAAATTAAGATTTCCTCAAGAAACCGATCCGTCAGGGGGATCCCAATGAAAAACAAACGGACTTGCTTTCTTTGTCAGGCTTGATAGAATGTGGTGTCGGTGCGTTTGACCGGATCCGATTCCCGGGCCCGGCGTCTGCTCCGGTCCAAAAACCGGAACCATCTATCAACCGAGAGGTGCCACATGGGCGATCTGCATTGGGTTGTTTCTCTTTTTCTCGGAGTTGTGGTGAGCACCACGCTGATCATCGCAAACAAGATCAAGGAGCACTAGGCATTCGGGCTCACCATCGGCCCAGTTTCGCATTTTCTTCCGTGCTCTCATTCTTCTTCCGTATTATTGGGGGCCCCCCTGGACCAGATCCGGGAGGGCCTTCCTGAATTCTTCTCCCATGGCGATAAATACGGCAGGCGCCTTCCCCCAAAAAAGCGGGTTCCAGTGAAAGACCAGGCGGACCAAGATCTTCTATCCGGCTCCCTTTTTACGTTCGAAGGGATCGATGGCTCCGGAAAATCCACCCAGGCCCGGCACATCCGGGATTTTCTCATCCGCAACGGTCATCCGGTCACCCTTTCCCGTGAGCCCGGGGGGACTCCCCTGGGTGAGGCTGTCCGGACGATCCTCCTTTCTGAAACACCTCCCCTGTCGCCCCTTTCGGAACTTTTCCTCTTCCTGACCGATCGATCCCAGCATGTGGAAGAGGTTATCCGCCCAGGGCTTTCCTCAGGCATGACCCTTCTCGTCGACCGGTTCATCGATGCCACCATCGCCTATCAGGGCTACGGGTTGGGACACCCGCTTCCAGTCCTCGAGACCCTGAACCGGATGATCCTGAAATCCATCCGCCCCAAGAGGACGTTCCTCCTCGACCTGCATCCGAAGACCGCCTTTCAGCGGATCCGGAAGCGGTCCGGATCCCAAAACCGGATCGAACAACGGGGCGAGACGTTCTTCGAACGAGTCAGGAACGGGTATCTGGAACTTGCCCGGAATGAACCCGAACGGATTCTGGTCCTCGATGCCACCCTTCCGGAGGAAGAGATCACCCGTCTGATCACAACGGAAATCCGGAAATTCCTTGACTTGAAGCCGATCCAGGAAGCCTTCCATGGATCGGTCTGACGACCCGGAAGGCCCCTTCCAGGGGTACCGGGGATTGAGGGATCGACTCGCACGGATCTCGCGCCACCCGTCCCTTCCCAGCACTTATCTCTTCTGGGGTCCGGAGGGGACCGGCAAGAGACAGATCGCAATCGAATGGAGCAAATCCCTGTTGTGCGCAAACCCCGGCCACCCGCCCGATCTTGCCTGCGGTTCCTGCAGACTGTTTTTGCCCCCCTCCACGGCAGACCACCCTGATCTTCTTCTCCTCCCAGGCCGGGACGAAGAAGATGGAGACAAGGAAGGGAATATCCTGATCGACCAGACCCGAAAATTCATCGCAGATTTGACCAATGCACCCCTTTACAGCCCGCGGCGGGTCGGAATCGTCAACAATGCGCACAAATTGACCACTGCTGCATCGAATAGCCTTCTCAAGACACTGGAGGACCCTCCGGACGACACGGTCCTCATCCTGGTCACCCATCTCCCGGATGCCCTTTTACCTACCGTACGATCCCGTGCCCTCTCCATCGCCTTTCCCCCTCTCCCCCGCCTTGAAATGGAACGAATCCTCAATCGACTTTCCCCAGGACTCCCCCCCCTTGAGCGAGAAGCCCTGCTCCACCTCTCCCGGGGAGCTCCGGGACGCCTCCAGTCCCTCATCTCCTCCCCGTCGACCTGTCAGCTCCTTCAGCAGATCATCAGCCTGCTGCTCGATTCCCGGAACGGTCCTCCCTTCGATCCGGACAATATCGCCCAACTGTCAGACGAAGAAGGATTCACGCTTTTTCTGGACACGGTCGAAGCCCTCCTCCTCAGTCTGTACCGACAGGACGCGTCCGTTCAGGGGGATGAACTTCTGGAACAGGGTTCCCGAAAGGCAGGACTGGCAGTCCGACTTCCCCATTTGAAGCGAACCCATTTTCATGATAGAGTCCAGCAACTGAGGACACTACAAGTGCATAACATCAATCGGGGCCTTGCAGTCGAAGAACTTCTCTGGGACTGGAAAGAAGCCATTGGCTCGCAGACATGACACGCCAGAAAACCGGTGATCCGGGAAAGAACAATCCCAGGACCCCCCCCCCACAGAGACCTCTACCCACCGGGGAATACTGGGTCCTGACAGCCCAGATCAAGAATCTGGGTCCAAACAGAACCCTGTCGGCTCCCTGTCAGGAAGGGTTGACGTTCCGGATGGGCGACCGGATCCTGGGCGATTCGGAGATCGGTCCCGTGCCGATGACGCTGGTGGAGTCCCCGCGCATCCAGAATGCCGACCCCCAGGTCACCCCTCCGGAATACGGGTTCATCCGGTTCGTCGAACCGGCCGACGCGGCAAAGACCGTATCGCTCAGGGCCCGGGAAACCTCCCTCAGCATCTTTGTCCGGGAACGCTCCCAGACCCGGAACCTTGGCATGAATATCGTGGAAGTCACCGGAAACCTGTCCGCTTCGGAATTCATCATCTACTACACCGCGGAAGGCCGCGTGGACTTCCGGGAACTCGTCAAGGACATCCATACCCAGTTCCGGGGCCGTCATGAGCTTCGGCAGATCAGTCCCCGCGAGCATTCTGCCCTTCTGGGAGGAATTGGGCCTTGCGGAAAAACGCTGTGCTGCTCCACGTTCCTCCGCGAATTCCAGTCCGTCACGACGCGGCAGGCCCGTGACTTCGATCCGGACATGAATCCAATGAAGACGACTGGCATGTGCGGGCGTCTCAAGTGTTGTCTTTCCTATGAAAAAACTGCGGAACGCCGGGAAGAATGGGTCCCGGTGGACAACGACCCACGCGGCACCCCGCCACAAACGCCCGTTTTTCCCCTCCAAACCATCTCCTGACCGGAACCTCCGGCAGATTCGAAAGGATCAGGATGGCTCAAGACGAAATGTCCCCACGGGAATGGCTGTATCTGACCACCCCGATCTATTATGTCAACGATATTCCCCACATCGGTCACGCCTATACGACAATCGCCTGCGATGTCGTGGCCAGGACTTCCAGAATGACAGGAACACCGGTGTTCTTTTTGACCGGAACCGACGAGCATGGACAGAAAGTCTGGCAGTCTGCCCAGAAACTCAATCTTCCCGCCAAAATCTATGTCGACCGCATCATGCCCCGATTCCGGGACCTTTGGAAATTTCTGCACATCTCGAATGACGATTTCATCCGGACAACCGAGGAGCGCCATATTCTCGGCGTACAGGAAGCGCTCAACCAGCTCTGGAAGAAAGGGGACATCTACGAAGGACCCTATGAGGGCTGGTATTGCATGTTCGACGAACGGTTCTGGACCCAGAAGGACGTTTCGGACGGACTCTGCCCGGACTGCAAACGGCCCGTGGAACAGGTCCTTGAAACGAATTATTTCTTTAAGATGAGCCAGTACCAGGACTGGCTAGTCTCCTGGTACCGGGAACACCCTGACGCCATCCGGCCGGAAAGCCGCTACAACGAAATCATGGGATTTCTGGAAAAGCCCCTGGAAGACCTCTGCATCTCCCGCCCTGTTTCCCGCATGCCCTGGGGGATTCCCATCCCCTTTGCGAAGGATTATGTCACCTACGTCTGGTTCGACGCCCTCCTGAACTACATCACCGTTCCCCTTTCCATGCCGGGAACAGCGGAAAACCTGAAACGTCTCTGGCCCGCCACCCATGTCATCGGAAAAGATATCCTCACGACTCATGCGGTCTATTGGCCAACCATCCTCCATGCCCTCGGACTGGAACCTGCCCGTCTCATCTTTGCCCATGGGTGGTGGACCGTGAATGGAGAAAAAATGTCCAAGAGCCGGGGAAACGCCGTGGACCCGGTCCTCTACGCCGAGCGTTTTGGCTCCGACACCCTCCGCTACTTCCTCATGAGGGAGGGCCAATTCGGACAGGATTCCGATTTCTCCGACAGTTCCCTGATCCAGCGCGTCAATGCGGATCTGGCAAACGATCTGGGCAACCTCCTGTCCCGTGTCGTGGCCATGGCTTCCCGTTCCGCCGAAGACGGGATGTTCCGGATCCCGGAGGGATATGTCCCCTCCCCGGAACTTCTTCAGGCCGCGCGAGAGATCCTTCCCGAAGTTCCCCGCCTCACCTTGCGGTTCGAGTTCCACAAGGCCCTGGGAACCCTCTGGACCTTCATCAGCCTTCTCAACCGGTATGTGGACAGCAAGGCGCCATGGGTCCTGGCCAAGGACCCCGACCGCAAGCACGAGCTGGACTGCGTCCTTTCGGACCTTCTCGAGGGGATTCGGGTGACGGCAGTCTATCTGGCCCCGTTCATGCCACAGACCGCGATCCGGATCATCGAATCGCTCAAATCGTCGGAATCCCTGACGGGCCTTTCCTACCAGACAGACGGAGCCTGGGGGAGGCTTCCGAAGACCCTTGCGCTGGAACCGGTTTTGCCCCTGTTCGAAAAACGGAACCCGGATGGCTCCGTCCAGAAGGAACCGCGTCCCGCCAGAGTGGGATCGCCCGAACGAAGGGGAGAGATTCCCGCGCCTTCTCCTTCAGGAGAACCAATTCCGGCCGAGCCCCTGAAGACCGGCGAAAGCCAACCCCTAACCCGTCCGGCCAAGCCGGAAATCGACCTGGAAGCGTTCCAGGGCATTGAACTGACCCCTGCGACGGTTCTTGCGGCCGAACCAGTTCCCAAGTCGAAGAAACTCCTCAAGCTGACAGTCGACATCGGCCGGGAGAAACGCACGGTGGTGGCCGGAATCGCGGGGTCCTACACCCCCGGGGAACTCATCGGAAAAACGATTCTCGTTTTGGCAAACCTGAAGCCGGCCAAGCTCATGGGGGTAGAGTCCCAGGGGATGGTCCTGGCGGCACAGACCGAAACCGGTGTTTCGCTGATCACCTTCGACCGGGACCTGAAACCAGGGTCCGAAATCCGATAAGGACTGACCGGATGATTCTTCCATTCATCGACAGCCACGCCCACTTGAATCTCATGCCGGAAACACACTCCCCCGGAGACGTTTATGACCGGGCCCGGGAGGCGGGACTCGAAGCCCTCATCAACGTGGGAACAGACCTGGAACGCTCCCGGGAATCGGTGCGCCTCTCCGCTCAGTTCCCCCATGTTTTTGCGACGGTGGGACTTCATCCCAGCGACGCCGATCTCTGGACCCCCGAACTTCAAAAAGAGATTGAACTCCTGAGCCATGCACCGGGCGTCGTCGCAATCGGAGAGACAGGGCTGGATTTCTCCTATCCGGAGCCCTCCCAGGAGGACCAGATCCACTCCTTTCGGGGGCAGATCGCTCTGGCGACCTCCCGGGACCTCCCGCTGGTCATCCATTGCCGGGATGCTTTCGAGAGCCTCTTTTCCATCCTCGAATCAATGTCCCTTCCCTCCCGTCCGGGCGTCCTCCACTGTTTCACGGGGGATCAGAAAGCCGCCGATCGGGCCCTTGAAATGGGGTTCTATCTTTCTTTTTCGGGAATCTTGACCTTCCGGAATGCAGAATCCCTCAGGGAGGTGGCAAAACACGTTCCCCATGACCGGATCCTGGTCGAGACAGACTGTCCGTACCTTGCCCCCGTTCCCTACCGCGGAAAGACCAACGAACCCTCCTACCTCCCTGAAACGCTTTCGGTCCTGAGTCTGACCCGGGCTGCCGACCCTGCTCGTCTGGCCATGGAGATCAGGAACAATACCCGAACCCTGTTTGCCCTGCCGGACTCCGTGTAATGGATTTTGTCATCGACGGGGCCCACCCCGAAGACTTTCCGGGAATTCTGGAGGTCCAGAAAAAGGCCTTCGGGATCCATGCGCCGCGGGTCAATCCCGAACCCTGGACCCGGGAAACGATCGAAGAACTCGTTGAGGACTCTGGTCAAAAAACGATCCTGGTGGCCCGGGCGCCGGAAGGAAGGGTTCTGGGGTCGGTCCGGTTTGCCGAAATCGAAGGGGTGGTCTTCGTCCGGAAAATTTCCGTGGACCCGGACCTTCACAAACAAGGGATCGGCCGGGCGCTGATCCAGGGACTCGAAGAACGGGTTCCGCCAAACACCCACAAGATCCACCTCTGCACCCTGCTCCAGACCGAGGGGAACATCCCGTTTTTCCTGTCGCTGGGGTACCGCCCCGAATCGGTCCTCCCCGACCACTACCACCACGCCGACATCCTCTGCTTCGGGAAACACCTGAATCCTTCATCCTGAAAGGGACTCCCCCGGCATTTTGCACTTTCCGGCTGGATCATGGCACACTGTCGGAAGGAGGAGCGCCATGGGCCGGGTCATTCTGGTCGACGGATACAACGTGATCGGATCAGCAGGGCGATTCCGGAACAACCGGGAGATCCTCGCCCACGAGCGTCTCCGCCTCGTCCGGCTTTTGGGAGAGTACCGATCCCGACTGGAATCGGACGTTCAGATGACCGTTGTCTTCGATGGATTTGCCCCGGAGAGGGAGCCCGTCCAGTCATCGGGAACCTTTTCAGTGGTCTTTTCCGAAGAGGAAGGCTCGGCGGACACCGTCCTGATCCGTCTGGCCATGCGCTACCGGGAACAGGCGGTCGTCATCACCTCCGACCGGGAAGTCATCGAAAGGGTCCAGCGGGAAGGGTCCCGAGTCGTGGGGGCCCGGGAATTCATGACCCGAGTGGGAGAACGGACGATCCCCCGCGTCTCTCACCATCCCTCTCCCGGAAAAGACGGGGACGATGATCCGGACGATTCCCGGAAAGACGGAAAGAAAAAAGGCAATCCAAGACGTCTGTCGAAAAAGGAACGGGCCCGGCGGCGAACGCTCCAGAATCTTTGAACCCACCATTGCCGGAGGTTTCTCCCCTATGATCCACCTGATTTCCCTTCCCGTTGCCGGATGAACCTGGGCGATCTCAGGCACCGCCTGGCCTCCCCCAAGCATCCTTCGAGATATCTGGACCAGAGCCGTCTTGACCACTTGCGGCTCAAGCGGTCGCTGGGAAGGATGGATCTGACCCTTCTTGGCATCGGGGGGGTGATCGGCGTCGGGGTTTTCGTCCTCACGGGCATTGCGGCATCCCGATATGCGGGACCCTCGGTGACCCTCTCCTTTCTCCTCGGGGGGGTGATCGCCACCCTCGCCGCCCTGATCTATGCCGAATTCGCCTCTTCCGTCCCCATCACCGGTTCCGCCTATGCCTACGTGTCGCTGGCCTTCGGAGAAATACCGGCATTTTTGACCGGATGGGCCTTGATCCTGACCTATGCGCTTGGAGCCGTCGCCGTCTCGATCGGATGGGCCGGGTACGTCAAATCCCTTTTTGTGGGACTGGGAGTCCCCTACCTTCCGGAGACACTGACCCGGAATCCATTCGAGGGGGGGACGGTCAACCTTCCGGCAGGCATCATCTTGATCCTGATCCTGGGACTTCTCATGATCGGAACCCGGAAATCGTCTTCCTTCAATAACATCATGGTTGCCGTCAAGGTCGGGATTATCGTGCTTTTCCTCATTTTGGGGAGCCAGCATATCCAGCCCTCAAACTGGCACCCGTTCTTTTTGAACGGGGGATGGGGCGTCCTCTCCGGAACCATGACGATCTTTTTCTCCTACGTGGGATTCGATGCCGTGACCACAGCGTCGGAAGAGGCCCACAATCCGCAAAAGGACGTCCCTTTCGGGATCATCGCCTCACTCGGTCTGTCGACTTTGCTCTACATGGCAGTCGCCTTTGTCCTGACCGGCATGGTTCCTTCCATGACACTGAACAATCCGGCACCCGTGGCCAGGGCCCTTCTGGATGTGGGCGTCCGGTTCGGGGAAACGCTGGTAACACTCGGAGCCCTCGTCGGACTGACAAGCGTTCTGCTCGTCCTCCTGTTTGCACAGAGCCGCATCCTGGTGATGATGGCCCGGGACGGGCTGATGCCGCCCTTCATGAGCCGGGTTCACCCAAAGTGGAGAACCCCGGTCCCGACACTGGCACTCCTCATGGTTTTCGTCTCGGTTCCGGCCATGCTCTTTCCGATCGGCACATTGGCCAGACTGACTTCGGCAGGAACACTCTTTTCCTTTATTCTCGTGGCCCTGTCCCTGCTCCGGTTCCGCCGGATCCACCCCCCGGTTCCCGGAGCCTTCCGGTGCCCCTGGGTCCCGGCCGTCCCGCTCTTCTCCATCGTGCTGGACCTCATTCTGATCGGATCGGTCCCCCATTCCACCATCCTGCTTCTCGTGGGGTGGTTAATGGCAGGCTTGCTTTTTTATGCGCTGGGCCGAAAGACCCGGCTCTTGCCGGCGGCGGAAGAACACATCGAGATTCAGTCTTGATCGGGCGCCATTGTTCCAGTAAGATCTGTCAGATTCTGACATATTCCTTGTCACCGGAGAAAAGCAACCTGAGATGACACCATCACCCAGCAGTCTTTCCCGATCGATTCGCGCGCTCTCCCTTGGGTTTCTCTGTGTCTTTGGCCTCTTTGGAATGACCTCCTGCGGGGGGGGGCCGGATGTCTCCACCTCCACCGGGACCACTCTCTATGTCGGGTCGACCAACGGAATTTACGCCTTCTCCCTTCAGTCCAACAACGTCCTGAAACCTGTCTCCAGCACGCCGCTTGCATCCGGAACCGTCTATTCCCTCCAGTATGTCCAGTCTCCCGGGGGGTCCGGAACTCCGACGCTCTATGCGGCGACAGGCGCCACATCCATCACCACCTACACCATCACAGGAGGCGGAGCGCTGTCGGCATCCGGGCCACTTTCCCCCAGCAGCTGCCTTGGAAGCTATACGGGGGTAACTGCCACCCCCGACGGGAACTGGCTTCTGGCGGTGGATGGCACAACCAGTTCATCCAACAATATTGCCGCGATCAATCTTAAAACCAAGACCTGTTATCCAGCGGGAATCGGGACATACTATCCCATCTCCGTGAGTGTGGACTGTCAGATCGGAGCTTCAGCTTGTAATTTCTTTCTAACACTGTCAACATCCAGCATCTCTGCCCCCGTTCCTGGCACCAACCCGGAGTATTTTAGTGGATGGAACACCACCAGCACTTCGACTACATTTCCGGGAACTCCTTCCACGCTAACCAGGATAACCCCCCTCTATTCCGCGTTCAGCCCTTCCACATCCTATTTCTACTTTTCTACCAACAGTGCGTCTTCTGGCCAGCTGGGAAGCGTGTTGGGCGGAAATTCTGTGACCACCACCACCACCTATGCCTCCAGCACCACCATTCCTTCCACGATCACTTCACCCTGTGTCGACCAGAAGGACAACCAGATCTATCTGCCAACTCCGAACGGTGCGATTTACCAGATATCCATCAATACATCTGGGGGAATGGGCTCCCCCAACCAGATCTGGACAACCAATGCATCGACCTCCCTCCAACCGCCCCCATCCTATATTTCCGCCTGTACCATCAAAAATTAGTCCCCATCAAAAAAATCCGTGACATGGGTCACATTTTAGCTGTGATCTGGTGCACTGCGTTCCGACACCGGTTTTTCTAGAATCCATTGCGATTCAACGGAGCTGGAATCAGGCCCGATTGAAAGTCTTCCTGGACTGCATGTTCCCCACTGGGGAGCAGATGTGAACCATTCAAGAGGGAGTTTGATGGACAAGAAACGCAAAGGAAATACCCTCCTCGGCTGGGGAGGATTTTTACTGGCTGCACTGTTTTTGACGGCTTGTAGCGCTTCGTCCGGAGGAGGTGGCGGCGGTGTAGTCGTATCGGGAAAGGTCATCGACAATCCCATCCCAAACGCAACCATCACCATCACGACCGGATCTCCCGGAGCCTCCGGAACAACCATTGGAACGGGCACCAGCGACAGTTCCGGATCCTATACGATAACGATCACCCCCCCGTCCGGCAACCTACCGGTCTTTCTGACCGCGACAGACGGAAATACCACTCTGGTCTCCTTTCTTGGCTTGTCCCAGAAACTGTCCCAGGAGTCCGGAAAGACACTGGACTCCACAGAACTTCCCGACCTTGAGGTCTCCCAGGTGACGACTGCAGCGCTGGCACTGGCTGAAAAACTGGACGGAACTCTTTCCACCCTGACAAACGGCTCTTACCAGTCCCTTCTTTCCACCCATCGAAAGGAACTCCTGGAACTTTCGGCCGACATCATGTGTGATGTCGACAATCAGGTCAATCCGACCTCCAGCCAGGATTCCTGGGAAATGGCCCAACAGGTTGCCGGCCAGGCCAGTTCCAACTCTTCAAGCAATCTGATCAATTCGAGTGCCGGTAACTTCACCTCCTGCACGAACATTGAAAACTACCTGAACCTGATTTCGGAAAGCCCCGACTGGACCCCTGAACTGGACGGCGGCGAAGACGTCTCCACCCAAATTCCCGTCACTCCAGGAAACTACACCCTTCAAGGGGTTCTGGAAGAGTCCGGGGTTTCCACTGACGGGTCAACCAACAACACCCCCCTGATCGAACCGTTTTCCGCCACCATTTCCGTGGACGCCAACGGGAACCTCACCATGGGAACCACCACGACTTCACTGAACATTTCCGGGATCAGCCATGCTCAGGTATTGGGCCAGTCCATCAACATGGTCCTCACGGACAATAGCCATGTCGACTTTACGCTCACCGGAACCATTCTTCCCCTCGACAGCAGTTGGCTGACCAACGGATCGGGATTCTCCATCCGGGCCGGTGGTACCGGACCCTCCAACCAGGCGGTGAGAGTGGATGCCGTGCTGGTCAGTTCAGGAGCCCAACCGGTCTGGGGAAACTTCAAGCCCTCGGATCAGGAAGGGGAAGGAGCGACCTGTTCTTCAGGATACCTGCTCAGGGGAACCTTGACGGGACCCAGCGTCGGAGGGGTCTCGATCCCTTTTTGCATTCAGGGATCTGCTTCATCACTAACCCTCCAGGATGCCTCCACACCCAGAGAAGACGACATGTCAGGGCAATCGACCGCCACAACCTTCGGCAGTTCATTCCCGTTGAACGAGTACAATCCAACGGGAACACCCTATCCGTTCATCCAGGTTTCCGCTTCGACCTTCACCGTCAACAGCATTGCGCTTAACCTTATCTATGTCCTCGGAGCCAACGAGGCAATGGCCGCCAACTGCTGGGGCTCCTCCCCGTGCACCTCCGGCAATACTGCAACGACCATGATTTTTTCAGGGGATATCATTCAACGGGACTCATGACCATCCTGCCCTAGGACACGACCTGAAGAGACGACCGGGGAAGGATTCTTCCCCGGTTTTTCCTATCCCCCGACAATACCGATTCTGATTCTCGTTCTCATCAAAGCTTCCCTGCTCCCCCTCCAAGTGGCTGTCGCTTAACCAATTTTTTGATTCCCCGATCAAACACGACCGAATCCATCGCATTCTAAAATCCATAAGTCATTTTCAAAAAACACTTTATTCCTAGCACTTTCATTGCTTGCTCCGGGGTCGTTCGTTTCTGAGTCCATCGCGCCAAGGAGAAAATCGATGAGAGTTCCAAGCATGCATCAGGCATTACCGGTCGGACTTGCAATCATTCTCGTCCTCTTCTGGACCACCGGAAAATCGCTGGGGGCGGACCGTGCCATCCTGACTCCAGGCATTGGCCTATCCAATGGGGCACCTGGATTCGGGGGGCAGGCCAAGCTGTTTCTTGTCCCCAACCTGGGTCTTGAAACAGATCTTCTTTGGACGCCCCAAATCTGCGGAAACTGCACCCTTTCCCAGAGCACCGTCACCGAAAACATTTTCTACTGGATCAATCCGGCCCGATTCCTGAGCCTCTACGTATCTGGTGGGGCAGGGGTAGCCTTTTATGAACTGACCCGACCGGTTTCCGCATCGGGAACCCTTCCCGTTTTTGACATCGGCATCGGGGGTGTTTTCTGGACGGGAAAACATGTCGGAATCGAAATTGAAAATCGGCTGTTCTTTCCCGAAGGAGGGGGACTCGATTCCAATCCGTCAAGTTCGTTGAACAACGACCGCTGGTTTCTGGGAATTTCCATCCCGCTATGACCTTTTTCCGAACCTCCAACACTTTGCCCATCTTTTAGGAGACTCAATTGTTCCGACCATATGAAGCCTGTTCCAGTGCCGGGATGACCCTTGTGTTCATTTGCTCGATTCTTTTTTCCGGATGTCAGGGAAACAACCTGACGTTTCCAGCCGGATCCGCCTCAGGAAACTCTTCGGCCCTGCTCACGGGAACCGCCTTTGACGGACCGGTGATTCAGGCAAATGTTACCCTGGAACAATTTCCACCCGGCTCCGGCGCCATTGGAACAGCCACCACCAATGGGAATGGGACTTTTTCCATGACAGTCCCGCCCCTGGACCCCAATGCGATTTACATCGTTTCCGTGACGAATGGAAAAACTATCGATCTCGCTTCCGGCACCACCATCAATTTTGCTCAGGGAGACCAGTTGAGTGCAATGGGAACAGGGAGCGATTTCAACAGCGGGTCTTTCAGTGTCACCCCATTCACGACCCTTGAGACCACATTGGCCACAACATTCATCCAACAGGGAGAATCTCCCCAGTCAGCTCTCATCAAATCGGGGAGCCTCTGGACCGGATTTCTGGGGTTTGACCCGATCAAAACGACCGTCGACGATCCAACGGGAGGACCCACCCAGGCGACTTCAGCAGGACTCTACGGACTGGATCTGGCAGGGCTTTCACAGCTTGCGGACAATATTGGGCAAAGCCAGAGTCTGGCGCTGGGAACCGCCAATACATTGGGCCTTCTCTCACAGCTGGAAAGCGACCTTTCCGATGGCAAGCTCAATGGAATGGCCCTCGGATCGGCCACCCCACTGAGTTATTACGGATACACGCTGACCGCCGATACATTGAGAAAAAGCCTGGCGGCGGGAATTCTGGAGTTTCTCTGGAACGCCAGAAACAAATCGGGACTGACCCCCACACAAATTTCAGGGTCCGCCAACAGCCTTGCCCTCAACACATCCTCATTGTTCCCGGGGAGCTCAACCCCGGTCGCACCGGATCCAGGCTCCCCCACTCTTTTGGTTCAATCACCCCAGAGCAATCAGTACTACAACGGATCCCTTCTCATTTCTGCCACGGCTTCCGACGACCTGGGCATCGGGAGTCTGGTCCTCTCCTCTTCCGATGTGCCCCTCCCTGGAGGGAATCTGTATGGGAACCCCCTCATCACATCCTTTAACACGACCACATTGCCAGACGGCCCCTACACACTGATCTTCAGTGCGACCGACTATGCCGGGAACAACACCGCCCAAACCATCCCATTTTCGATCGACAACACGCCTCCCACCATCTCGAATCTCTCCCCCGCCCCAGGGACTCCACTGGTCTACTGCCAGGGAAGCAATGTAGCCATTACTGTGACAGGAATTCTGACGGATAATGGGTCTGGACCGAACTCTGTTTCAGTTGAAGAAACATCTCCTTTCACAAATTCAATTACACCCCAATTCAAGATACTAACGTCAACTCCAACAAAAGGTTCTTTTCAGTTTACTTTTAATGTCCCATCTGGGACATGTAGCTCAACTACTTATACCTATTTACTAACTGGCTATGACAATCTTTTTAACTCCTCAACACTTTCCTATTCATTGACGATTCGAAACTGATCGGAGACTCTTTCATTTTTCATCTCAGGAAAACAAACGGTTGCATCAGAAAGAAGGTCCGGCTACGATCAAACGGTTATCCGCAGGGCGATTGATTGAAGCAAGACATGGATCGTGGGACGTTCAGGCCCCATCGCCAGAGGAACCACCACTTTCAAAAAGGGAATAGATGGCCCTCTTTCAGGTTTACCACAATACCCGAACCACCATTGCCCGGTTCCAGCAATCGGTCCTCCGAAGGGTTGTGGGCATCGGAGCCCTTTATTCGACAGGCTACGGAGATGTTGGCTCCTCCATTTACTACGCTTTGGGGGTGACTACCATCTATGCCCAGGGTGCCTCCTTCATCGCGATCGGCATTGCAGGGCTGTTTTTTATCGCAACGGTTCTCAGTTATGCGGAACTGAGTTCTGCCATGCCGGAAGCCGGAGGATCCTCCCTTTTCTCCCAAAGGGCCTTCGGAGATGGGGGGGCTTTCTTCGCTGGATGGGCTCTCCTTCTGGACTATATTTTGACTCTGGCAATCAGCGCATTTTCCGTGGGACCCTACCTCGGATATTTCTTTCCGATCCTGAAAACCAGCGCCCAGGCGAATGTCACCTTCACGGCCCTTCTCATCACCCTGCTGGTTGTCGTCAATGTCTTCGGGCTCAAGGAATCTTCGTGGTTCAGCCTCATGCTGACAGGGTTCGATATCATCACTCAGGTCTCACTCATGGCGCTGGGGATCTTTTTCCTCATGAACTTCAACAAGATCTGGAACCAGTTCACGATGGGAACAGCGCCC
The DNA here is from genome assembly GCA_021785195.1 of Nitrospirota bacterium. Classification (GTDB taxonomy): domain Bacteria; phylum Nitrospirota; class Leptospirillia; order Leptospirillales; family Leptospirillaceae; genus JAJYGC01. The sequence goes on along the minus strand of JAJYGC010000009.1, from coordinate 33,395 downwards.
ACATGGCCCCATTTCCTGTATGGAGTTTCCATCGCCATGGTGGCTTATACCGGAATCGAAGCCATTAGCCAGATGGCGGCAGAAGCGCGGGACCCTGGAAAATCCGTCCCCCGAGCCATGTTCATGACCATGGGAACTACCATTTTTCTGTATGCCGGAATCTCCATGGTGGCCCTCTCCGCCATGGATCCCAAGATTCTTTCCACGACATGGGTCAACGACCCCATTGCCGGCATTGCCCACTACATGCCCCACATCCATCACTTTCTGGGACCATGGATTGCCATACTCGGGGGAACCATCCTGACCATCGCCGCAAATGCCGGTCTGATCGGGGTATCACGGCTGGCCTACTCCATGTCCAACAATTTTCTGATCCATCCGATCTTCCGCCACACCACCGTCCGGTGGAAAACGCCCGTCTATTCTTTGGCCGTGTTCGGCTCTCTAGCCGCCATCATCGTGGCATTCTTTCCCTATCTGGACATTCTCGCGGATCTGTACAACTACGGAGCCATGCTCTCCTTCACCATGACCCATATCGCACTCATCGTTCTCCGGAACAAGGAACCGGATCTGGTCCGTCCGTTCAGGATCCCCTTTTCCATCGTCCTCGGGAAGTGGGAGTTTCCCCTGACAGCCCTGTTCGGCATTCTCGGAACCGGTGGGGTTTTCATCATGGTTCTCCTCTTCCACAAATATGGTCGGGTTTTTGGAACAGTCTGGATGGTTGCCGGAGTGCTCTATTACCTCTGGTTCCGTCGGAAAGAATCTTTTCCTGTCATGCAAAGGGTCCAGATCACGGAGGTTTCGGATACGCCGGAAGTCGAAGTTCCCCACAAACTTTTTCTCGTCGCGACCAGTCCGACACGACCTTCCCCCATGTTGCGCGATGTCTGCAAGATCGCCCGGGCGGACAAGGCGAAGATCATCGTCATTTCAGTCATCGAAGTGCCCCTCACCCTTCCCCTCAACGCCGACATGTCCGTTGAAGAGAAGGTTGCGCGCCATACCCTTGACCTCTGCCAAGCGATCGGAGTTGAAGAGGATGTGCTGATCGATACGATCCTTGCCAAAGGACGGGGGGTGGGTCCAGCGCTGAATTTTCACCTGAAGAAAAACAAAGCAGATACTTTGGTGATCAACAATACGGGGTCGGCGATCTCAAAAACCATTCTCTCTGCCGTCGAACGATCCTCCAATTCCGTGACGGTCTGGAGTTTCCACAAGGTCGAAGGCGCCCAGCGGACTCCGACGCCGAAACCGCGGCTGACCGTCGAACGACCGATCGTGCTATCGAAGACGAACGAAGAGACCTCTCCCAGATTGCCCTGACGATCAGGGGCGCGATTCCCGGTTGTCGCCTGGATTCATGACCCTGCGGGAACCTGTGGTCTTCCGGGGATTTTCCTCGAATTCCGGGCAAAGATCGATTTCAGTCGTCGCCCGTTCAAAGAGGATTTTGAGAAAAAGGCCGAACGTCGAAAAAAGCCGGTATCGGACAATCGGCAACTTGTGGATATAGACAAGATTCCAGAGAAACCAGCCCAGAATTCCGCTCACCGTGAACTGCTTGGCGGAAAGAAGGGCATAATTGTCGCCGATGGAAACAAATCCCCCGACATGTTGATGGGAGAAGGTCTTCTCGGGTTTTCGAAGAATCCTGGCCGCAATATTGTGGGCAGCAACCTTGGCTTGCCTGACCGCCGTCTGGGCGGTCGGCGGATAAGGCTTTCCTTCGTGTGGATTGAGGCAGGACGCATTGTCTCCCACAACCCAAACATGATCCTTTGAACAGCTTTCAAGGGTTCCTTTCACCTTGATCCTTCCCGATGGATCCTTTTCGAGGGGGAGTCCTGAAATCAACGGATTCGTCCGGACCCCGGCCGCCCAGACCAGCGTTTCCGCCCGAATAGGGGATTGGCCATCGATCTCCAGGATCCGGTTTTTGTAACCCTTCAGACGGGTGTCCAGAAAGACTTCGATCCCGATCTTCTTCAGGCGATCCAGCGCTTCATTCGAAAGGTGTTCCGGAAGGGACGGCAGAATTCGTCCGGTCGCTTCAATGAGAAGCACCCGAATCTCGTTTTTATTGATCCGGCGTCCGAAGTCCCGAAGAAGCTCACGGTTCGCATATTCGTAGATCTCCCCTGCCAGCTCCACCCCGGTCGGACCACCCCCCACAACCACAAAGGTCAACGCGCCACGCCGCAACTCCGGATTTTCCTCCCAATAGGCCTTCTCGAACATACGGATCAGGTGATTGTTGATGGCCACGGCATCCTGAAGCGACTTAAGCGTAAAAGCATTCTCAAGCGTGTTCTCCAAGCCATAAAAATTGGTTTCGCTCCCCAGCGACAGGACAAGATCGTCGAACGTCATCGTTCGGTGAACCGTCGACACCGAGCGGTTTTCCAGATCAACCCCAAGCACCTCTCCGATGTGGGCGTGAATCTGTGTTTTCCGGAATATCTTGCGGACGGAATGGGCGATATATCTGGGTTCCAACGCCCCGGTTGCCGTACTGTGGAGCATGGGGGTGAAGAGAAAATAATTCCGGCGATCAATCACCGTAATCCAGACATTCGGAAGGTTCCGAAGATATTTTCCAAGATATACAGCCGTATAGAGCCCCCCGAATCCTGCTCCCAAGACCAGGATCCGGTAGGGTCTCACAGGTTCCGATCCAGTCCTTGTCTCATCGAAATCTGACGACGTCATCCCTTGGACTCCTCGTTCCCCGACCCCTTAAAAACAATTGCATCTTGCATCAGGTGATTATCCACGGGGGAAATCTCCCCCGTCTCCCATCACCGTCCTGACCAGAAACATGTAAAGCAGCCCCGTCAGAAAAATGGTCGGAATCGCCACGCCTGTCCACGACGACCACCCCGGAAAAAAATGGGACAACCCATAATAAAAAGCCGTCCCGGCACCAAGACTTGCCAGTCCCGTCAGATTGAAACCACCCCGGAACCAATAGGCGGTCCCTGGCGTGAACCCGAACAGGCCCTCCGGATCCAGCACCCCTTTCCGAAGGAAAAGATAATCCACCAGAACCAGGCTCCATAACGGGATGAATACCCCGCCGATCACGGTCAGGAAGGTGGTGAAATACCCAAGGAACGTCTTGAAAAAGAGCGGAATGAACGCCGTAAGAATCTGGATGGAACTGACCGCCAGAAGCGCGCGCGAACTGCTGGCGGGGCGTCCCTTCCTCGTCAGAAAGGCCCAAAGGGCCATTCCCGCACCATACAGGTTGCTCGCGCTGACACTGATGGAAGAGAGAAGAATGACCGAGAGCGCCACATAAGACAGTCCCAGCCTGGCCATCAGCCGTGAGGGATCCCCGTCATTGGCGTCCAGATGGCCGGAGGCGAGTCCCAGCCCGATCACGCCCAATGCACCCACCATGACAAACCAGGTCTGGCCCGCCCATAGACCCAGCCACGATCCCATGACCGCCACCCTTCCGGAACGCGAAAATCTGGCAAAGTCACCCACCTGAAGCCAAGTCCAGACATTGATGAACGAAATATCCAGAAGCTGGGTAATGGTAAGGGGGGAAGCGCTGGCCCGGTAGGACAGGAATTGGTGGAGGTCCCATTCCGACAGGACCTTCCAGGTCTCGACACCCCCAAACCCCAGGAGGAGAAGGGAAGCGACCCATTTCAGGACCTTGATGCTGACATGTCCCAGGGTTGCGGCAATCCCCTGCAGGAGGGCAATCAGGAGAATCGCAAATACCAGGGGTTCCCCCGAGCCTCCCCCCTGTGCGGGAGATTTTTGCGAAAAATGCCAGATCTGGACAAGGGAGGCTGCGCCAATATAGGTCGTCACCGTTGTCCATCCTATCTGGACGATCATTTCCGAAAGCCCCAGGAAAAGGCTGGCGCCCAGCGTTCCCAGCACAGGACGGGCCAGCACGACCGTGGTCGCCCCATACCGATAGGCGATATAAGCCAGGGTCGCCCAGGGGATGATGATCAGTGGGGTCCAGAAGAATGCGTTCTGGAAAAGGAATGTCAGGCCGGCAAGGGCAAGGAGTCCTCCAAAATACCAGCTGGAAGCATTGGAACCATCACCGAACCAGTTCCAGAACAAGTCCCAGAACCCATAATTGCGTTCCATCGGGGAAATGGGGCGGATAGCGCTCCGGGAAGAATGCCAAAGACTCACCGCTCGGCGCTCCTAACCATATAAATCAGCCTTTTAATCGTGATAGATCAGGGACTTGGGACAGGTTTTCCAATTGAAAAATGGACATGACAGTGATAGTGTAAAAGACGGGCAGTTTAAAAGAAAGGGTCTTGGATGTCTGGAAGTGAAGTGTATGATCACGTCTCCAGGATGAATGTCATCATGGTTTACGGATTTCTGGCTGTCATGGCAGGGGGTCTTGTCGTCGTATTCCTCCAGTGGGTCTACCAGAGGTTCGTCCGCCGTACCCCTCCCCAGGAATATACCGAGAAACCCCGTCTGTTCCGAAAGGACTGACGACTCCTCTCCTCATTTTCCCGAACGATTGGAACAACATCATGTGGATCATCGGAGACGGTGGCTCCCCCGAGCGTGCCCAGGACAACACAAGGGCTTCTTTTGAATTTGCGATTGCCGAATGGGCAGACGGGATTCTCGTCCACCTTCAGGAAACCCCGGATCACGCTCTGGTCCTGTCCCGCTCAGGAATGATCAGGACGGCCCAGGGAGATCAATCCCTAAGTGCCCTCAACTCCAAGACACTCGAAGAGGTCCATCCCATCCGCCAAAAGGATGGAGCCTCTTACCCCCTTTTCGCTTTTCCGAAGCTGATGGAATGGCTCGGAACCGATCCGATCCGGGCCTTCATGAAACCCTCGGGAACCCTTCTCGAGAACCAGGAATCACTGAGTGGACTGGGAAAAATCCTGATGGAGTCCCGGACAAGGATTCCCACCTTCCTGGTGTTGCCTTCCACCACCCCAAGTCCCGCCGGAATCCCGGCAGACCGGATCTGGCGGACCATCGAACAGGAACCGGATCTCCCTCCGGCCAAAAACAGATCGGGAATGCAGGCGATCATCCCTCTGGAATTCGCCCTGTCCGGTCAATGCACCGGATTTTCGAAAATACTGGTCACCACCCCGGGACCTGTCAGAGAATTCAATTCCCTTCGACGGCTTCCCGGTTTCTGGGGCGTGATCACCCCCACTCCCTACTTTACCCGAAAAGCGGCGGCATCGGCTTCAACGGGAGGAACCCATTGAACACTCCCCCACTGATTGCGATCCTTGGACGCCCGAATGTCGGGAAGTCCACACTGTTCAACCGGTTGCTCGCCCGCAGGGAAGCCATTGTCGAAGACCGCCCGGGTGTGACCCGGGACCGCCATTACAGTCAGGGGACTCACGGACGGAAAGCTTTCCGCCTTGTCGATACCGGAGGAATCCTGTTCAAAGACGACCACCCGCTCGGAGACGCGATCGTCAAGCAGGCCCTTTTTGCCCTTGAGGAGGCGGATGCCCTGATCTACGTCATGGACGGACAGGAAGGCTATCTCCCGATCGACAGGGACGTCATCGAGAGGATCCGGCGATCCGGGAAACCCGCCATCTACGCCGTCAATAAGGTCGACACCATCCGGACCGAAGAAATCCTGGCCGACTTTCACCAACATGGCGTTTCTCCCCTGATCGCAATTTCTGCGGCTCATGGACGCAATGTCGACGCATTGCTCGATGCCTTCGAAGAACTGATGCCGGATATTTTGGACAGCACCCCGGGCCCCCCGGGGATCCGCTTTTCCGACTCCGATCTCGAAGACGTCAAGGCCTGGCTGGAACAACGGTTTTCCGAACCTCCGCGCGTCACCGTCGTGGGCCGTCCGAACGTCGGAAAATCCACCCTGATCAACCGACTCCTCGGAGAGGATCGGCTGGTCACCAGTCCAATTCCGGGAACCACCCGGGATGCGATCGACACAATGGTCACCTTCAAGGACAAGAATTACCATTTTGTGGATACTGCCGGGCTCAGGAAGCGGGGGAAGGTCGCCGAAGCCTCCGAACTCTATGCCCAGATCCGGACAGACCGCGCCATTCTCGAATCGGAAATCGTCATCGTGCTCCTGTCCGCGGAAGATGGACTGACCGATGGAGACCTCAGGATCATCCGCCAGGTCATCGACCATCGCAGGGGCCTGATCCTTGCCTGGAACAAGTGGGACCTGGTCAAAAAACCCGACAAACCAACGGCTCCCACGTTTCTGGAGGTCAGGGAACGGTATCCCTTTCTGGCCTTCGCCCCCATGGTTTCCTGTTCCGGGAAAACAGGATTTCATCTTTCCCAGCTATTCGACCAGATCGCCATCGTCCGGGAGTGGTACTACACCCGGATTCCGACCTCGGAACTGAATGCACTGATCCTTCCGATTGTGGAAGTCTCTCCTCCCCCCCGGCTCAAAAACTGGGCAGTACGGATCTACTATGCCACCCAGATCCAGATTGCCCCGACTGTCATTGTCCTGTTTTCCAACAAGCCGGAAGGAATCTCTCTCCAGTACCGACAGTTTCTTTCGCGGAAGGTCCGGGAAAGGCATGCCTTTACGGGAGTTCCCTTTCTTCTGAAGGTCCAGTCGAAAAACCGGAAGGACCGGGAAGACCGATAGCGCCTCTTCTTCCCGGAACCGGAAAAGCTCCTTCCCCTCCCGATGAAGGAAGTTCCCTCGATGCCACCGGGGGCCGGAAAAGACCTCCCACCATCTCTTTAGGGAATCAGGGGACGACCGCATGGAGCCAAAAATGACATTGAACACGTTGAACATTGAGCGTGGGACCATCGACCATCTTGAAGGTCTGTCTGTCCTTTTCGACCGATACCGCCAGTTTTACAAACAGCCCCCAGACCCCGATGCCTCAAAAAAATTCCTGAAGCAAAGAATGGAACGGGGCGAATCCTGGATTCTCTGTGCTGTCCGAACCGCACCGGACCCTCCGGAGATACTGGGGTTTGCCCAGATGTACCGGATGTTTTCTTCTGTCTCACTCCTTTCCGGGTGGCTGATCAACGACCTTTTCGTCTCTGATCATGCCCGGAACCAAGGGATTGGAAGGAACCTCCTCCTGACGGTGATCTCAAAGACCAGAGAACAAGGAAACGGTCGCTTGTGGATCAGCACGGAGCGCACCAACTCCCGGGCCCGAAAACTGTACGAGGGAACAGGATTCAGACTGGATGAACAGTTCAACAACTTCGAACTGACCTTAAAGACTGGCTCCTCCACCCAAAACGACCGGGAATGATTCTTGGTGGATTCCCCTGACAACCGCCGCAAGACCTTTTGCCCGTTACGAAAACGATCAGGAGACCATCATGAGCTCCTCTGACCAAATTCACCCGCCCGTCCCGCCGTTCACCCGCGAAATGGCCCTCCTGAAAGTGCGGAGGGCCGAAGACGCATGGAACTCCCGCAATCCCGAACAGGTATCGCTCGCTTATACCGGTGACAGCAGATGGAGAAATCGCATCGAGTTCATCAAGGGCAGGGAGCAGATCATTGGATTTTTAACCAGAAAGTGGGCCATGGAGCATCAATACCCCACAAAAAGATACTCGAGAACATCGTTATTATTGTTTCCGATTTTATGTCCCTGATTCCCGAAAGTGTACCGGTAATCGACAGGAACGACTTCGACATGTTTTTTATAAGAGGACATGATCTTCTTCATTTCCTCCAGGGACGGCAGGCTGTTCGATGAATAGGAAACCACCAGGACATTTTTGGAAAAGCTCCGGAACAGGCGGTCGAAGGCCTCCGAAGCTCCTTTCCGTGAAGCGAACGGAGTCGGATAGGACCTGAACTTTTTGGTGACCGTATGGGTCTGGATCTCCACTCCCTCCCAGTTCCGGGCAAGACCTTCCACAAAATGGTACCGACGAACATACTCGTTGTCGGAGTAAGGAGAAAAGTAAGGGGGGTCGATGTAAACAAGCGCCTGCGGGTCATCCGGTTGAAAGGACATGGCATCCCCCCACCGCGACCGGTTCTCCTGTCCGTTGTCAAAGACGGCCCCGTTGACGGCCTCGACCGCATCGAGAAACTGTTCCCGAAAAGAGCATTGGAGATCTCTGCGACCATCATCATACCGATGGCCCACATAGGTGAAGATTCCTCTTGGGCGTTTTTTGAGACAGGCCCGGATCAGCGCGGCCACCGCGATCGCCTGTTTGTCCGGATCCAGGATGCTCCGGATATTGGCCCTCAGGATGTCAATCAGCCGGTTGTCTTCGTCTGAAAAATACAGCCCCGGAAAGGTCCTTTCCACGAAGGAATCCCCTGGGGCGTTCCGGACCAGCAACGATGACGCCTCTTCCGGAGGGAGCGTGGTGGAACTGTTTTCAATCATGGCCCTGGTAAATGCAGCGGACATGGCCATGTAATCGTTGGCATACACTTTTTTGCCATGGGCCTTCATCATGTATCCGACGATTCCGGACCCGGAAAAAAGATCGATGAAGGTCTCGCAATCAAACTGTGACGCCACCGACCAGATTTTGGACAAAAGCTTGTTTTTCGACCCCATGAAACGGGTCTGGGGATAGAGGAACACCTGCCCGGAAAGCGGATTGGCAACCCGGTGCACGTCGATCGGAGAAGGGGAAATCGCCGTGACAATCGTATCTTCCCCCGTTCTTCCCTTGCCCTTGGAGGAGATCGACCGACGAGTCTGAACAGTCTCGATCCGGAATTTCTGGTAAAGCTCATGGACCAGCGGGTGGTTTGAATTCGTCAGGACGACATGACACCCCAGCTCATTCAGGCGATGGACCTCAGAGGCGAGCTCCCGGTGATCCTCTTCATGAAACTGTTCCTTGGTGTACCGTTTGAAATCGGAACAGGTAGAAATCGGGAGATAGGGGGGATCAAGGAAAACAAAATCCCCCGGCCGGGCATGTCCAGCGAGAATTTCCTTGTAATCCCCGCAGAGAATCGTCGTTTTTTTGAGCAACAGGGAGGCTTGGCGGAGGGTCTCCTCATCCAGGATCCTTGGACTGGCGTACCGCCCGAATGGAACATTGAACTGCCCTTTCCGGTTGACCCGGTAAAGCCCGTTGAAGCAGGTCCTGTTCAGAAACAGAGTCCTTGCCGCCGCCTCGGCCGGATCAAGACCAGTCCAGTCCATCGCCCGGACCGAGTAGAAGAGGTCCGCTTCGTTGCGGTAACGGGACAGATGATCGATCACTTTCCCGAGGTCTTTGGCCACGGACCGATAGAGGTTGATGATTTCAGGATTGCTGTCAGAAATGATGGCCTCCTCCGGTGCAAGGGCAAAAAAGAGAGCCCCCCCTCCGAAGAACGGCTCGAGGTAGCGACCATACCGCAATGGCAACCGGGAAGTCAGTGCCTCGAGAAGCTGACTTTTCCCACCGGCCCATTTCAGCAGTGGACGGGAGGTCTTTCGGAAATCCGCCTGACGGGTTGGATTCATTCGGGGTTGATCAGCTCGGGGTCAACGATCAGGCAGAGACACATTTTGGTCCACCTTAGCATTGCACCCAGATCCTTTTCCAGAAGAGTCCTGACGCACTCCCCCACCGCAATTCCTGATCCGGTTTCTGTCCAGAAACGCAAAAAGGCGGGAGCACCCGCCTTTTTGCTGTACAATGCATTGCTGACCAAACACAATCCTACTTCTTCATCTGCCGTTCTGCTTCAAGGATGGTCAGCGTCGTCTTGATGACCGTATCCGGGTTCAGGGAGATGGATTCAATTCCCATCCTGACCAGGGCTTCCGCAACTTCCGGAAAATCGCTTGGCGCCTGCCCGCAGATTCCGGAATGGACCTTGTTCCGCTTAGTCCCTTCGACCGCCATCCGGATAAAGGACATGACCCCGGGATCCCGTTCGTCGAACGACTCCGCCAGAATTTCCGAATCCCGATCGACTCCCAGTGTCATCTGTGTCAGATCGTTCGAACCGATCGAAAATCCGTCAAAAAGCTTGGAAAAAGCATCAATCTGGATGATATTGTTGGGAATTTCGCACATGACGAAAATTTCGAGCCCATTCTTCCCACGGCGAAGGCCATTCTCTCCCAGCACCCCGATGACCGCCTCACCTTCCTTGATCGTCCGGCAAAAGGGAATCATGATCCGTACGTTGGTCAAGCCCATGATGTCCCGGACTCTCCGGATCGCCTGACATTCCAGTCCAAACCCCTCACGATACCGGGGGCTGGCGTACCGGGAGGCACCGCGGAAACCCAGCATCGGGTTTTCTTCATGGGGTTCGAAATAGGTGCCACCGATCAGGCTGGCATATTCGTTGGACTTGAAGTCGCTCATTCTCACGGTGACCGGCTTGGGATAGAAAGCCGCGGCAATCGTTCCGATGCCAAATGCCAGCTTCTCGACAAAATAGTCCTTCATGTCGGAATACCCTGCGGTCATCCCCTCGATCTGGGCGCGAACCTTCGGATCCACCACCCTCTCCGGATGGACAAGCGCCATCGGGTGGATCTTGATGAACCCGTTGATGATGAACTCCATCCTGGCCAATCCCACCCCATCGTTCGGGATGAAGGAATGGCTGAAGGCCTGATCCGGATCTCCCAGATTCATCATGACCTGGGTCTTGGGTCGTTCCAGACGGTCAAGCTTAGTCCGATCCACATGGAACTTCAGGATCCCCTCGTAGACCATGCCGGTATCTCCCTGGGCACAAGAAACGGTCACCTCCTGACCATCCTGGAGATCATCGGTGGCCGCCTCAGAGCCCACCACCGCCGGAATTCCCAGCTCCCTGCTGACAATCGCCGCATGGCAGGTGCGGCCTCCGCGATTCGTGATGATCGCCGCGGCGGTCTTCATGACCGGTTCCCAGTCGGGAGTGGTCGTCTCGGCCACCAATACCTCTCCGGGCTTGAAATCCCTGATCTGGGTCAGCTCGCGGATGACATGGACCTTGCCGGCCGCAATCTTCTGGCCCACGGACTTGCCCCGAACCAGAACGCGGCTCTTTTCATCCAGCGTATAGGCCTCCAGATAATCATCTTTTTTCTGGGACTCGACTGTTTCGGGACGGGCCTGGACCAGAAAGATCTCTCCGGAAATTCCGTCCTTTGCCCACTCCATGTCCATCGGCCGACTCTCCCCGGCCTTATGGGAGTAGTGTTTCTCGACCTTGATGGCATAATCTGCCAGCACGAGGATTTCATCGTCAGTCAGACAGAACTTCCGGGCATCCTCCGCCGAAACGCGCTCATTGTGGACAGTCTCTTTGGCGTTTCCCTCCGAATAAACCATCCGGAACTGCTTTTGTCCGAGATTCTTGCGGATGATGGAACGATGTCCCGTTTCAAAAGTAGGCTTGAATACATAGAACTCGTCCGGATCCACATTGCCCTGGACCACGTTCTCTCCGAGACCGTAAGCCCCCGTGATGAAAACCACATCACGGAAACCAGTCTCCGTATCGAGGGAAAACATGACACCACTCGATCCCTTGTCCGAACGAACCATTTTCATGACACCGATTGAAAGGGCGATGTCGAAATGGTTGAATCCCTTGTCGACCCGGTAGGAGATTGCCCTGTCCGTGAACAGGGATGCAAAGCACTTGAGGCAAGACTCCCGAAGTTCGGCCAAACCGCGAATGTTCAGGTAGGTATCCTGCTGCCCGGCAAAGGATGCGGTGGGAAGATCCTCGGCTGTCGCCGAACTCCGGACGGCCACATCAGGATTTTCGCCGTATTCCTTGCCCAGGATCTCGTAACCCTGAACAATCTCCGACCAGAGATCCTCCGGGATCACCGCACTCAGGATCAGGTCCCTGGCCCGTTTTCCCCGACGCGCCAGATCGTCCATGTTGTGTCGGTCAAGGCCATTCAGGGTCTCCTTGAGCGCGGAAAAGATACCGGCGGCCTCAAGGATGTGCCAGTAAGCATCGGCCGTGATCGCAAAGCCGTTGGGAACCTTGACCCCTTTGGGAACAAGTTCCTGATAGGCCTCGCCGAGAGAGGCATTCTTTCCGCCAACCAATGGGAGATCGGTCAGCTTGATCTCATTAAAAAAGCGGATGTACTTCATGGATTCCCTTTCACGAAAAAATCGTGACGAGACCTGCTTGGTCCGCAAGGTCAACGATTGAATATTCCCGTGGCCCCTCAGTAGCGGAACCGGCAACCTTTCCGTGTCTCAAAGATTAGGGCAGTTTATCAAAATAATCAAGGCGATCGTGGCTGTCACTCACGGTTTCAAGGAGGTTTTTTTTATTGTATCGTCGTATTTTGCGGCGGTAGGTCGTCTCAGAAAGCCCCGTAATCCTTCGCCCTTTTCCCGGATCTCCCTCCGTCACCCGGAACACCCCGTCAAAATAGGCGTTCTCCCAGGTTTCCCGGGCAATGGAGTAAGGAGGGAAAATGGCATCTTCATCATCCGGAAACAGGAGGGGGACAGTCAGGGGACCTGCCGTGGAGTGCAGCATTGCCGAAGAGATCCGTTCGGACAACTCCCGGACATTTCCGGGCCAGTGATAGGCGGCAAGGGCATCCATCACCCCGGGACCGACCTCCATGGCCTTCATTCGGTACCGAATGGAGAAATGCTGGATCAGGGAATCCACCAACTCGGGCAGATCCCGGAGCCGCTCCCTTAACGGAGGGATCCGGATCCGGTGGGCCTGAAGGCGAAAAAACAGGTCTTCCCGGATCCGGCCAGTTTCCCGCAAGGTCTGGAGGGGAATGTTGGTGGCCAGGACAATCCGGGCGTCAGATCTCCGGGGACGGACATCCCCTACCGGAAGATAGGTCCGTGTCTCGAGGACCCGGAGAAACTTGGCCTGCAAATCCGGATTCATCGAATTGAACTCGTCCAGAAACAAGGTGCCTCGATCGGCCGCGCCAAAAAAACCCGCCCAGTTTTCCTGGGCTCCTGTGAACGCTCCCTTGCGATATCCAAAGAACTGGCTTTCAAACAGGCTTCCTGGCACCCCTGCCATATTGACCGCAATCAGTGGACCGGATGCCCGCTGGGAACGAGCATGAAGGGCTTCCACAAAGAGCTCCTTGCCAGTTCCGGTCTCCCCTTCCAACACAACCGGCACATCATGCCGGGAAAAAATCTCCAGACTTCGAAGTGCCTTTTGATAGGATTCTGAAGCACTACTCCACATGACGGTATTTCCTGTTTCCAACAATGACCTCCTCAACCCACCCAGTGTAAATTAGATTTACTCTCTCCAAATGAAAGACGACCGTTTTACGGTAATCTGAACAGAGGACACAAGACGGCCAGAGAGGGGAGTCATGGAGCAGAGTGATCAAATCCAATTGTGGGATCGGGACAAACCCTTCCAAATTCAGCGTTTCCCCATCAATCATGTGCCGAAAACGCGAAGTTTCCAATTTCCCCAGGCGTTCCGGGTTGACCAGTGTGCCTCGAATCAGGGAGGCTCTTGCCGGGCATTGGGATTCTGAATCTGAGACCTAACCAGAATGGGGGATCCACATGCTATCGACAGGAATGGTGGTAGAAAGGTGGGGGAATCGGTGATCTTTCAATACCTGCCAGAATCAAGAAGCCCCTATTTCACAGAGAGCTCAAGATGTTTTTCATACAACCTCCAGACAACCAGAATCAAGGCAATGAACCCCCAGGAGAACAGCAACCAGAAGAGCTTTTCCTTCGAAAACATGTTCTTCCGGGGGGGAATTGCGGGTCGGACATCAGGGTCCATCGAAAAATACTGCAAAACCCCCAAGTAAAGAGAAACGTCCTTGACCTGTGTCATCCGGCACTCACAAACAACTTCACCGCCAGCCTTCAGCCGAAAACCCTCATTTGGAACACCTTCCGAAACGGGCTCCAGGCTTATACCCGAAAGGGGCACCCGAAACGCGGTCCGTTTTCGGACAATGACATTGAAGGAAAGGTGTTCCAGGGAAAAACCCTCTTGGTCGACCCGAATCGCATATACGGGGCGTTCCCGCATTCTGGCCACAAGAAGCACCGTCATGAGGAACACCATTGAAGCGACGGAAGCCGGGATCAGCCAGGCCCAGTGAAATCCAAAGAACCGTGCGGCTGAAAACAGAACGACAGTGCCCACCGCAATCACAAAAGCGGACCGTACCATGACCCGGTCCCAGGACTTTCCATTTCCCGGTCCATAAACCAACAGACGCCCGGGGAGCCCACGGGCCCACAGAACATCCTGTCCGAGTCGATCCTTTCCAGTAGGCTCAGTCATCATCAATACCTATTCCCATGGAACCATCATAAACATTTTTGTAAATAAATAAACACGATTGGGTTGATCTTCCCCACCCTAAAAACCGACGACTGTCACAGAACAAGAGTATTCGGGTCTGGTATCCTCTTTGCAATGGAAAAAGCGTGCGACATGAACAGCCATTGAGGAGAATGCAATGAAAACCCCGACCAGAAAAACGGAAACCCTGCTTAAAACCGGAATCGTAAGACCCTGTCTTCAACTGGGACTTCGCTTTGGGCTGGGGCTCTGTGTCGCATTATCGGGCTTGATGGGATCACAAGCATTCGCAGAAGATCAGGAGAAACACAAACAGGAGCAGTCCGGAAGATCCCACAATGTTTTTGGGGGGATCGTTGTCCACGTCCAGAAACTGGCCTCCTCCAAAAGGACTCAACTCCTTCTCGACATCACCCCCATGGACAAGGAGGGTCATCCCGTCTGCAGCAAACCAACCGGGAGCCTCGTACGGGTTCTCGCAGGACCGAAACCGGCGCCTCCGAGGGAACGCAGCTCCTTCATGGTTGTCGAGAGCATACAGGATCCTCTTCCATCCTATCTGAACGTCGGCGATTGCCTGACGGTAGACGGAAACGATGTCGACCGATTCTCGCGCGCACCAAAGAACGAGGACAGCATTCAGATCCTTCCTTCGATCACTTCTTCCAAAGGTCAAACCATTCGTCTGATCCAGGCCCTCTCTGTCACCATCTGGCCCGGGAGCCAGTCCCAGGAACTCCGCCGCACCACCCACTTACCTGTACCCTCCCCCGCCTATCCACTCTTCAAACAGCAGAAGGCCTGATCACGAACGGGAAGCCGGGGGAGGGCCCGGCTTCCCACCTTCTTTTCAATCCTTGGAAACGACCCTTTCCTGAAATCTGATTGCAGGGCCCTGACCCGGTAATCCATATTTTCTGGATTACAACCCCTTGTAAAGAACCAGGCTTTTACGGCTATGGCTATAGAGCTCCTGCCGAACCGGGGGAAGCTCATTCACCTGCCCTGACACAAACCCGCGCTCAACAAACCAGTGGGCGGCCTGTGTCGAAAGGACAAACAGTTTCCTGAATCCGGATTCCCGGGCTGTTTTCTCAAACCAGGACAGGAGGTGGGTCGCGCGACCGGACTTTTGATATTCCGGATGAACCGCCAGACAGGCAATTTCGGCCATCTCCGATTCTGGAAAAGGATACAGAGCGGCACAACCGATGATTTTCCCGTCGCGATAAATGACCGCAAACCTCCCAATATCTGTCTCGATGGCTTCCCGGCTTCTCCCGACCAGAATCCCCATGGCCTCAAGGGGCCTGATCAGGTCAAGGATGCCAGCGACATCTTCGATCGCCGCGGGACGGATTGATTCAAACCGGTCCTCGGAAATCAGTGTCCCCAATCCATCCCGCGTGAACAATTCCAGCAACAGGGCACCATCATGGGCGCGGTTGACGAGATGAACGCGATCCACCCCGGACGCCACCGTTTCAATGGCCCGCCTCAACCGATCCCTCATCACCGGATGCAACGATTCATCCGAAGACAGCACATTACGGGCTTCCCGGTCGGTCAGCTCCCGGAACACTCCCCCTTCCTGATCGGGAATCCCGTCGCCGTCCACCAGAAAAATGAGCTTTGAAGCCAGCAGGGAACTCGCTGCCGACTGTGCGACATCTTCAGCAGAGAGATGGAACAGATCTCCGGAAAGGGAAACCCCCATGGAGGAGAGAAGGACAACATGCCCCTCCGCGATCTGGGATCGAATGGCCTCGACCCGGACTTCACGAGGTTTTCCGTAAAACTGGTGATCAATCCCGTCAATCACTCCCAACGGTCTGGCAACCAGAAAGTTGCCGCTGACCACCCTCACATCCGCTCCGGACATAGGCGAGCCGCTCACCCCTCTGGAAAGGGCCGCCTCAATTTCAAAACGAACCCCCCCCACCGCACGGGCAATCGACTGCAAGGCATCCGCCGATACAACCGGACCGTGATCTGTCACAGTCAGTTCAATTCCCGACTGGGAAAGCGCTGCGGCAATCTGGGGTTCGGCTCCACAAACAAGGACGATTCCGATTCCCAGACTCTTCAACAGGGCTATGTCACTGGCAATCGCTGGAAAACTTCCGTCTGCGAGAACATCCCCGCCGAGGGCGATCACAAATGCATTACCCCGAAAACGGTGAATATACGGGGAGGATTCCCGAAATCCCCTGACAAACTGGGATGAATGCATCGAACCATCCTTTTGCTAGGGAGACCATTTCCCCCGGAAAATCGTCAACCCGGCACATTGATCCTGCTCGCCTAGCCCCTCTTCAGACCGGCTGAGTTGCCAAGGCACAAAGGCTTTCGGCCCACACACCCAGGTTCGACTGAGCCTCACCGGGTTCAGGTGTAAAATTCTCATCCGCCAGCGAATTATGAAGGCAAAAAAATGGAATCTCAAGGTGAAATGGAATGACTTTCTTGAAGGGAGTCCCCTTTTGAGCCTCTTCTTCACCCGGAAAGCCCGGATCCAAAAGAGAGGCGAGGACAAGCGGGAGTTGTTCCCTGGAGACCCGGGAGGGGGATTTCAAAAAAAGCTGATTCCGGAATACCCGGAAACATTGAGTTTTTGGACAAATGCGACCGAATTAAACGAGGCCGGTTATGATTCGGTTTCCCTGACGATGTTTTGCCGAAAAAAATTTGAGGGAATTCCCGACCGCTCATCCAGCAGTTTCAGGAAAATCTCCAGAATGACCTGCGGAGGAACAATCCCTCGCCGGACAACTCCTTCTCGCCGGACGATGGGCCAGAGCTTTTCCAGAATTTCTGGAGAAGGTGAGTAACCCATCCGTTCCAGAACATTTCGAACACCCGCATGGCCGGTCATGTGCGTCACATGAATCTTTCGTTTGAGACCAGCGACCTCAGGTGGATAGATCTCATAGTTCTCACTATTCTTGAGGACTCCGTCCACATGGATCCCCGAGGCATGATGAAAGACACGGGAGCCCAGGATTGGGCGATAAGGAGAAAGGGCCCTTCCCATGACCTGATGGATCCACCGCCCCATTGCTGCCAGTCGCGTCAGCTGGACCCCGGTCGATTGACCAAGGGAATATTCAAGAGCAAAGGCCACTTCTTCCATCGATGCGTTCCCGGCACGCTCCCCCACACCCGAAACGGTCGTACTCAAGAACAAGGCTCCGGCCTGATATCCTGAGACCGTGTTGGCCGTTGCCATTCCGAGATCGTTATGGCAATGGATCTCGATCGGAAGACCGATCTCCCTGAATCGTTCTATCTGTTCCTTCAGCCTGATCGGATCCAGGCAACCGACCGTGTCGCAGTAGCGGATTCTCTCCACACCCGCCATCCGGGATTCCCCCCCCAGATCCTTCAAAAACTCCCAATCGGCCCGACTGGCATCCTCGAATCCGACCTGAACAGCCAGCCCCTCCCTCTGGGCAAACGACACAAGCTTTACAAGACGGTCCCGGATCCAGGAACGGGATTTTCGGAGAACGGAATGGATATGCTGATCCGAAACAGGGAAAGAGATATGGACCTTCTGTACACCGAGCCTGAGAGAAGCCGCCAGATCCTCTTCCAGTGCCCGATTCCAGGTAAAAAGGCGGGCAGAAACCGGAAGATGGATTAATGTCCTTAAATCCTCTTCTTCTTCCGCTCCCAGGCAGGGAGCTCCAATTTCGATCTCTCCCACCCCCAGGGCCGACAGGGTACTGACAAACGCGATCTTGGTCGGTTGGTCAAAAAAAACCCCGGGAGATTGCGCCCCCTCGCGAAGGGTCGTATCAACAAACACGGCACCGGAGCTGCCAGATTCGTGCAATCCGTCCATCTGAGCCTCCTCCGGCTACTTCACCCATTTATTGTGACCCGATCGTTCCGCCCTGCCCCCTACCAGACCCTCAAACCGCTCACAAAACAATTGAATCTGACTGAAACGGGATCGGACCCTGCTTGAGGGATCATGAATCTTGGAGATCATTTGTGAATCCTGGTGTGGCTGCGTCCAATCACTCTTTCGGCAAAACTCCCGTCCCTCATCCCGAGTCCGAATCACCTTGCCCCCTTTTCCATTCACAAAGAACCCTGGTCCCAATTTCCCCAACCGAATCCTGGGTTTTCGTCCGTCTCACCCGATGGTTCCTGATCAGGACTGGAAGGAGCTCCGCTCCGACAGGCTGATGGGATGAACCCTTTTGGGAACGCAGGCACCTTGGCAATTTCCTTTCCTCATTTTCCAGAAAAACCAAGAAAAGCTGATCCTGACCACACCCCCTTCATTTCTCGACCTCTCTCTTATTTCAGCCAAATTCGCTCTTGGCAGATGGCCTGTCGGAAATAAGGCATTCTTCGAGAACGCTGAACCCCCGAGGGGCCAAGACCTTGGGACAACACCCTCGGACGGTGAGACCCTTCACTTGTTCGCGCATTCTTGCAACAGATCATATTTCCAAGGTTTGTAGCAGAACAATTGAACCACCGTCGGGAAGGGGATAAAAGCATTCAGGGAGCCGTTCCATAACGCAACCAGTTCAAGTTCGCCCCCTGCCTCCAAAAGACAACCCACCTTGATTGTGGACTGTTCAACAGCCTTCAACCGGACGATTTCGCCGATCTGACGTAAAGGGAACCATTTGCACTACAAACCCTCCCCTTCCGCTATCCGAGGGGATCCCATCAAAAGGGTGCAACTCATCTGCCAGTCCGGAATATAAATGGCTCTCGGGCAATCTTCTTGTCCAAAGCCATTTTCTCCTATTTCTCACAAACCTTAAAACTCCGGAGGCAGGAATCTTCAATACAAATTAGTAAACATAATTACAAAAAAGGTAAACTGACTCCCACCCAATTTGGGGGGAGGGGCTGATCCATTTTTTGGACCGGGGTCACTTGAAATCCAGAACAGGAAGCCACAGATAATGATCCGGGAGGTCAGGGTGTTTGCGGCAGTGGCCCGGGAAGCCCCTGCTCCATGATAGAAGAAGCGGAAGGAATTCCAGTCATCTTGAGTTAGAAAGATTTCGGAGAAAATATGCCCCGGGAAGGATCTGGATCAAATCAGGACGTTATGATCACCTTTTCCCAGACGGCATCCCGGAAAATCCAGGCAGTAAAAAAGCCGGACAGCCCCGATTGCTCAGGCCCATCCGGCTTCTCCGCCATTCGTGACCCCCATGGAACCACGAACGCCCACTTACCATGCGGTCCGTCCCGCCACCAAGAAGTACCATTGGGCTCCATCGGGGGAGCGCCGTGACTCCTTTGGTGCAAAGTTAAGAAGCATCTTCCGTGCCAAACAGCAATCCCCTGATTTTTCCCGAAAGATCAGGCTTTTTCTCCCCCCCATCATCAATAGGCATATCCTACGATAATGTACTCAAACAAACACTTCGTGCGGAGAAAAACAAAATTCGGAGGCCCATCACCCCCAAAGCTCCCTCAGTCCTCCTCACAAGGCCTCCTTGGAAGGAACGGACTCCTCTGCCCTCAGGATGGCCTCAAGCAGGCCTGGAAAGCGGGAGTCGATCTCCGTCCGCCGAAGAGAGTTTACGTATTGAGATCCCATCGGATGCATGTGGATGATCCCCGCTTCCCGAAGGATTCGGAAATGGTGCGATGCAGTCGATTTTGCAACCGGCAAATCAAAGGTTCCACATGATCGGGCTCCTGTTCGGGCCAGTTCCCTTACGATCGACAACCGGATCGGATCACTCAGCGCATGCAGAATGTTCGGAAGACGAAAATCCGTCTCGGAAGGATGATATAAGCTTCTCATTCCACCATTATGTCACATCGAAGAACGGAGAATCTTCCCCGATCGATCTCGGATTGGTTGATCGAATCCCAAAATAGTTCTATTATTATCGAACAATTGAACTAAACAAAATAGTTTTCACGAAATTCGTTGGTCCCGGAAAATCGCGTTCTTCATGATTCATTATTAAGGAGTCACCATTACCTACCAATACCATGAAGGCATTCCAGGAGATGGAATGGGAGATTCGGCTCAAGGGGCATCAAGGGGCGGCGGAGCGTTCGTCGTACCCATCCGCCCTCGCATTGGGTCCCCATTTCAGCGGACGAGGACCGACAATCGCGGCTGCTTTTCAACTCAAAGAACCCAATGACGCCGGACGCGGTCAGGCTGTGGATCCGAGCCCGGAAAGAAAAAGCCCGACATAAACCCAAACCCGCAAAATATCGGAGGTTCGATCATGTTGGCATTTGAAATCCACAACAATTCCGGCAACTGGGGGGTTTCCCTCTCCCAACGGCCCGATCCCCGGCTGGGTCCCCGGGAAGTCTCCGTCAAAATTGACGCCAGATCCCTCAACTACCGCGACACGCTGATCCGGAAAGGAGCCTACAATCCTTCCATGCCCCTTCCCCTCATTCCGCTCTCCGATGGGGTCGGAAGGATCATCGAAGTCGGACCAGGGGTCGATCGCGCAAAAATCGGAGAACGTGTCGCATGCCTATTCTCCCCGAACTGGCTCGATGGGGACCCGACCCCTTCAAAGATTTTCCCCACCCTGGGCGCCGAAACAGACGGAACCCTGTGCGAATATGTCGTCCTTCCCGAATCATCCGTCATTTCCGTCCCGGAGCATCTGACAAACGAAGAAGCCTCGACACTTCCCTGCGCAGGGCTCACAGCCTGGAATGCCCTGTTCTCCGAGGCCCCTCCAATCCCGGGCGAACGGATCCTGATCCAGGGAACGGGTGATGTGGCCCTTTTCGCGCTTCAGTTCGCAACGATTTCCGGACTGGAATCGATCGTCCTGTCCAGCAGTGACGACAAACTGGAAAAAGTCCGGAACATGGGGGCATCCAAAGGGATCAACTACAAGACCACACCAGACTGGGGCAAGGCAGTCCTTGAATTGACCCACGGTCAGGGGGTTGAACACGTCATCGAACTGGGAGGCGAAAAAACGATCTCCCAGTCCCTGCTGGCATTGCGGACGAATGGTCGAATCAGCATCATCGGAGGACTATCCGGATTTACGGCAGAAATGAGCCTGGGCCAGATCATCCGGAAATCCGCGCGGATCAGGGGCCTCCTGGTCGGAAGCAAAATTCTCTTCGCATCAATGAACAACGCCATCCGGAAACACCAGTTGAGACCGGTCATCGACAGCACTTTTTCCTTCCAGGATTCCCTCCAGGCCTTTGACCAAAAGGATAAGGGAAATGCGTTCGGGAAAATTGTCATCCGGTCATAAGATCTATGCATTCCCATCCTGCATTCCAGCATGAATTTGAGCTGAGAAACGATCGATCAAGACGTTTTCAAAAGAAGGGAAACCGATGGACGGCGAATGGGGAAAGGGACTGGATTGCATTGATCGGACAAATGTCATTGGAGAATGCGTCGATTAATTGACGTGACACTGGACCAATCATTCAAACTGGTATAACAATAGCCAATCAAGCTATACAATAATCAATAAAATTAAAAAGTAAACAAAATTGTAATTAAAATAATAATAATGAAATGCCTACAAAAATGATTGATTAATCATCTCAAGCAGAAAGACGCCCCAAGTCCCTTGCAAAAAAAAGATCTCTCGAGTGCCCATTTTAAGGATTCGGGAGAAAGGGGGTTGGGAAAAAATACGGAATCGAATGATGGGGTCAGTGGGGTAAAGATGCGGGATCAGCAATGACCTTGCACAATCATGTTGGAGCGGCGCAGGATGCTTTCAGATTGTGATCCGTTTGAATAAACAGGTGGTTGCGAAGCCCCGGAACCAGAGAAACAGGCCATTCGGTCTGAAGCTACCTGGGCCCCGCGATTCACCGTTTTTCATTATCCGTTCAGGATTGCCCCCGCACATATCAGGACTGCCAGAATCGCCAGGATCACTTTCATATTCACCTCCTCGTCGGCAACGATTTTCATCAAAACTGGATCTGGCCCTTCCATAGGAGCCAAAAGCCCCGCTTATTCGGCCGTCATGGAGGATAGAGCAAGTGCTGTGCCTGATCGATGGAGAAGCCCCCTTCGGGAAATCAATCATGGCCCCAACACAAATTCTTCGAAAGACCTTTTTGACATGGTCTCAGGGATACAGGTAACCTCATCCCTATGGCCACTTGCATAAAGAACACGGACACAGGCTTCCACCGGATCGCTGGGCTCCGGGATTGCAGTTGGTCTTTCTGTCCGGGAAGGACCCCCTCATGAAGATTGCAGTCGTCACCGGCGCCTCATCAGGCATCGGAGCCGCCACTGCTCGGGCGCTCGCAAAAACCGGGTTCCGTGTCATTCTGGGCGCCCGGAGGATGCAACAACTCGAAGCGCTCGCGAAGGAAGTGGGTGGAGAGGCCTTTCCCCTCGATGTCTGCGACACGGAATCCGTCCGAAAATTTGCAAGCCGCCTTCCCGCACGGGTCCACCTGCTTGTCAATAACGCAGGGGGGGCCCTGGGTCTTGAACCGGTCGTCGAAATGGACGAATCAAAATGGCTGACGATGTTCCAGTCCAATGTTCTGGGGCTGGTCCGGATGACCCGGGAGATCTATCCCCTCCTTGATCAATCGGGTGAGGGAAGCCACATCATAAACATCGGTTCGGTGGCCGCACTGGAAACATATCTGGGTGGGGCGGGATATACCGCCTGCAAGCATGCCGTCCGGGCCATCACGGAAACGATGCGGATCGAATGGCTTGGCTTGCCGATCCGCGTCACGGAAATCGACCCGGGACTCGTGGAGACCGAGTTTTCCCTGGTTCGTTTTGAAGGAGATGCCGTTCGGGCAAAGAAGGTTTATGAGGGGATGACACCGCTGGTGGCAGAAGATGTTGCAGATGCGGTGGTCTGGGCGGCTACCAGACCTCCACATGTGAACATCGACCAGATCCTCCTGAAGCCCAGGGATCAGGCCCGGGCAGACAGGGTTTATCGAAAGGTCCCCTCTCCCTGAATTTTGGGTCCGGGCACTTTGACTGGGCCGGAAGACCTCCTCAATCATCGCCCGCCTGAATGAAAACCGCTAAACGATCGGAAATATTGATGAATGAACCAGAGGACCTGAAATCGCTTTTCAAGAAACAGGCCCAAGGGGCCTTGAGCCTCAACGTCGCCTTCATCGGTGTCGTCAATGGCCTGTTCACCTGCCTGAGACAGAAACCCGGTTTAACCCCAGAAACCCTGGCCCAGGCCTCTTCGATGGACCCCGGGTATGTCGCCCGTTGGTGCGACGCCGCCTATGCATTCGGCTATCTGGAGGACGATGGGAGCGGACTTTTTTCCCTGACCCGTATGGGGGACGCCATGTGTCCCGACTCCCCCGAAACCCTGATGCCGATGGCGGTCGGCTCTGTTCTTTCAGCCCACATGACTGAACGCGCGGCAGAATTGATGAGAACCGGAGAACGCCCAGGAGAGAAAGTCCTTGGCGAACGCAAAACCATCCTCCCCTGGTTTGGTCCCATGCTCGAGGCAAATTTTTCTCCCCTTTTTGAAGGACAGATCCTCCCCCGGGTCCGGGAATTTGAAAGGGTCAACCAAAAAGGGGGACTGGTCGTGGATCTGGGATGCGGGAACGGCTGGTACCTTAAGACCCTGGCCCGCCATTACCCAAACTTAAGGGGGATAGGCCTTGACGGCTTCCGGGAAAATATCGACCAGGCCACCCTACACACCAAAAAGGAGGGGATGGAAAACAGGCTGACCTTTCTCGAGGGAAACATCCGGGAATACCCGATCCAGGAGCCCGTGGACCTGTTTGTGATGAACCGGGCCCTCCACCATGTCTGGAGCGAGAAAAAAACCGTCTTTTCCTTTTTTCGGGATCACCTGAAGCCCGACGGAGCCGTTGTCATATGGGAGCCTGCATGGCCTCTGGACAGAAAGGAGCTCAGGGATCCTGCCCGGCGCCCCCTGGCCTTCCAGGGATTGGGAGAACATGTTCAGGGGAATCGCCTTCTGAACCCGGAAGAGATTGCCGCAGAGTTTTCCACCATCGGCCTACTCACGGAAACAATACGGTTTGCAAACGGAAACGAAGCCGTCATCATTGCCCGGAGCGGAAGCAAGCCCGCTTAACGATCCAGGCCGCTCTCCCGGTCTCCTGAACTCCTGTTTTCTCCGGTTCCGGGTATTGGGAAACCGCTGGACTCTTTCGACTCCTTTTTCCCGTCACCATTCCCAAGGCCGGCCGTTCGAAGTCTCTCCTTGATCAACACGCTCCAAGATTCACGATCGGAATTTGGAAAAGACAGCCCCCATCGCGGGGGAGAAGGCCGATCGATCCCCAGGAGGCTGTCCAATTGCAGGAGGCCTTGCCTTTCCTGATTCTTGTCGCGGGCAAAGCCCCCTATACTGAATCGAGGGGCACATGGATTCCCCGAGCCCTTCACCGTTTTTTGAGATAAGGAGTGTGTCTGATGCCGACTGAACAACTGGTGGATCTGTCCCGGATCCAGTTTGGGGTAACGGCTCTGTACCACTTTATCTTCGTTCCGCTGACCCTTGGCCTTGCCTACATTCTGGTCATCATGGAATTGATCTACGTGATGACCGGGAATCCTCTCTACAAAACAATGACAAAGTTCTGGGGAAAGCTCTTTGGAATCAACTTTGCCCTCGGAATTACCACCGGACTGACAATGGAGTTTGAATTCGGAACGAACTGGTCCTATTTCTCCCAGTATGTGGGGGATATTTTTGGACCGCCCCTCGCGCTCGAAGGTCTGATGGCGTTTTTTCTGGAGTCCACCTTTGTCGGACTCTTCTTCTTTGGGTGGAACAGACTTTCGAAGGGAGGACACCTGATCGCAACGATTCTGACCGCCACAGGCACCAATCTTTCCGCCCTGTGGATCCTGATTGCCAATGGGTGGATGCAACGCCCTGTGGGATCAAGATTCAATCCGGATACCATGCGGATGGAACTGACCAGTTTCTGGGAGATTGTCCTGAACCCGGTTGCCCAGGCCAAGTTTGTCCATACGGTCAGCGCCGGATATGTCACCGCCTCATGCTTTGTCATGGGAATCAGCGCCTGGTACATGCTCAGGAAAAGACATATCGCCTTTGCACAACGATCGTTCCGGATCGCGGCCGCATTTGGCCTGGCCGCCTGTGTTTCCGTCATCATTCTGGGGGATGAATCGGGATATCTTGACGATATCGGACAAAAAACAAAACTTGCCGCGATGGAAGCCATGTGGGAAACAGAACCCGCCCCAGCTTCCTTCAACCTGTTTGCGATCCCCGATCAGGCCCACATGAAAAATGATTTTTCAATCCGGATCCCCTGGGTTCTCGGACTGATCGCCACCCGGACCTATGATACGCCCATCCCGGGGATCCGGGAGATCGTGAAAACAAATGAGGGACGCATCAGAAGGGGAATCATGGCCGTTATCGCCTTGGACAAAATCCGAAAGAATCGTGCAGACATTCAGGCCCGGACGACGTTCGAACAATATCGCGAGGATCTGGGCTTCGGGATTTTGCTCGAACGTTACGCACCGGACCTCAAAAAAGCGACCCCGGAGGAAATCCATCAGGCCGCGTTGGATACGATTCCGACAGTGACCCCCCTATTCTGGGGATTTCGCGCCATGGTCGGACTCGGATTCGCATTCATGGCCCTTTTCACCGCAGCGTTTTACTGTTCCAGCAGAAATTCCTGTTTGTCGCATCCCTGGATCCTCAAGTGGGCGGTTTTTTCCATTCCCCTTCCCTACCTCGCCAGCGAAATAGGCTGGTTTATCGCCGAATGTGGCCGCCAGCCCTGGTCGATCTACGGGGTTCTGCCCACATTTGCCTCCGCTTCCTTTCTCTCCACCTCAAGCGTCCTGCTGACGTTTGCGGGATTCGTGGTGTTTTATACGGGGCTTCTGGCCGTCGAGATCTTTTTGATGGTGAAATA
Organism: Nitrospirota bacterium; assembly: GCA_021785195.1. Taxonomy (GTDB): domain Bacteria; phylum Nitrospirota; class Leptospirillia; order Leptospirillales; family Leptospirillaceae; genus JAJYGC01. The sequence goes on along the minus strand of JAJYGC010000009.1, from coordinate 7,243 downwards.
TGTCCGAATTGGACCGGAGGATGGATCGGGCGGACAAATTAAAAGGAGCCACCCGGCAGCGCAAACCCTGCCAGAAGGAGATCGGCATGCTTGATTACGCCACGCTCAAGGTCCTTTGGTGGGGAATCGTGGTCTTCCTCCTGTCCGTTTTTTTCATCACCGACGGGTTCGACATGGGAATCGCCTTCCTCCTCCCATGGATAGGACGCAATGACATTCAGAGACGCGTCCTCCTGAACAGCATCGGTCCTCACTGGGAAGGGAACCAGGTCTGGTTCATCACAGCCGGCGGAACACTCTTTGCCGCATGGCCGCTCGTGTATGCGACAGCGTTCTCGAGCTTCTACATGGCCCTGTTTCTTGTCCTGTGGACATTGTTTCTGCGGCCTGTCGGATTTGACTACAGAAGCAAACTCGAAAACACCCGATGGCGAACCTTCTGGGACGGAGGACTTGTCGCCAGCGGAACCGTTCCGCCTGTCATGTTCGGAGTGGCCTTCGGAAACCTGCTCGAGGGAGTTCCCTTCCGGTTCGACAGCACTCTTCATTCTTATACAACCGGAACGTTCTGGGGCCAGCTCAACGTGTTCACCCTTTTGTGTGGCCTGGTGAGCCTTCTCATGATGGCATTCCATGGAACAAACTACCTTTTCCTGAAAACAGAAGGAGTCCTCAAAGAGAGAGCCCGAAAGTGGTCCCTGATTCTGGGGCCGGGACTGGGAGGGATTTTTGCCATTTCCGGACTCTGGGCATATCGATATGTCCCGGGGTACCGGATCCTCTCCGCTCCGGGGCACCAAACGGTCCCGGACCCACTGAACAAAGAGGTCGTCCGGGAGATGGGCGCGTGGTTTCTCAACAATCATGCCCACCCGATCCTTTGGTCCATTCCTGCACTGGTTTACGCGGGAATCCTGATCGGGATCTCCGGGGTCCTCATTGCTCGCCCGATGCTGGCCTTTCTCGGATCCTCCCTTTCGGGAACAGCCATCATCCTCACGGCCGCATCTTCCATGTTTCCCTTCATCCTTCCCTCAAGTCTTGACCCTCGAAGCAGTCTGACCGTGTGGGACGCTGTCTCCAGCCACCTGACGCTTCTCCTGATGTTCTGGGCTTCGCTCATTCTTGTTCCCATCGTGATCGCCTATACAGGGTGGGCCTATCGAATCCTCAGGGGACCGGTCACGGAAGAAGATGTCCTGAAGGAAAAACAAACCCTGTACTAGACGATTGGAAGAATCGAGGTCATCATGTGGTATTTCGTGTGGTTTATCGGTGTCACCATGGCAGTATTGCTGTCTGTCTTGCATGCATTATGGTTCGAACTCCAGGAAGTCGAAACGACCGTCTCCCGGGAAGGGGGTCCATCCCCCGCCGAACCCTTCGGGCAAGACCCAGGGCAGAACGTTTCCCGACCCTGATCCAAAACGGTTGATCGCGTCACCCGGACAGGGACTTCCAGAAATGGTGTCCAGCCGGATTTTTCTTAAATGAACCCAAGCCCCGTCGAAGATCTTTCGGGAGGATCTTTTCCCCAGCGATCTTCCTGGCGTTTTTCCTGTTTAATCCCTGAATGGATTCCCATTTTGTCCGATAAGTATAATAGTCCGACCTCCAAACCATTTCACCTGTTCCGGACGGTCTGGCCGCATGGCAAAAAGGATCACCGTTCAAGGAGATAACAATGGCCCTGTTCAGGAAAGAAAAGAATTCTGAAATGACCCGGTCATCGACGGCCACCGAAGGCGGCCACCTAAGACAGCCCGGAGGAACACAATCAAATCCCCGGGATTCGGAGGAAATGGTTCGACTTCAGGAGGAAAACACCTATCTTCGTCATCTTTTCTCCAACATGGTGACTTTCGGACAATCCCTGGAAAAAACCAGAAACTCCCTTGCAACGATCTTTGAAAAGTCATGCACTGAACGAGAAAAGATCAGTCTGGCCACAAACGATACCATCGAGATTGAGAAACGGATCCGGACGATGTCCGAAAACATGCTGAAGGTTTCTGAAGACACACGAGATACATCGAGGCATGTTGACCAACTGAACGTTCGTACCGGGCAAATCAGTGGAATCGTTCAATTGATCAAGGATGTTTCCGGACAAACCAACCTTTTGGCCCTGAATGCCGCCATCGAGGCTGCACGGGCTGGAGAACAGGGCCGCGGGTTTGCGGTAGTCGCAGACGAAGTTCGAAAACTGGCAGAACGGACCCGAAACGCCACCAACGAAATTGCGACCCTGGTCTCCACCATCCAGACAGAAACCCAGCAGACCAAGGACCAGATGGTCAAATGGTCCGGAGAATCGGAACTGCTGAACAAAGAAGGAGCGGAAGCCTCCGCGAGCATGAAAAACATCCTGTCCCTCTCTCTCGAAATGGGATCCATGGCCTCAGCCTCCAGATTCCGAAGTTTTGCCGAGTTACTCAAGGTGGACCATCTGATCTTCAAATTTGAAACCTATCGGGTCTTGATGGGCAGATCGGAAAAAACTCCGGATGATTTTCCGAATGATCATCGCTGCCGCCTCGGAAAATGGTATTACGAAGGGGATGGGCGAGAATCATTTTCCAGAATCCCGGCATTCCTTGAACTCGAAACGCCCCACCGAACCGTTCACGAGTCTGCCCAAAAAGCCCTGAACGCTTATCTGAGCAAAGATTTTTCATCCATTCCTGAACAGCTCTCCAGAATGGAACAGTCCAGCCTCAGGGTTCTGGAGATTCTGGAACAGCTGGCACTCTTTGAGGATCAAAAACCCGATCAGGCCGGTAGACCGTGATTCCATGACGGGAAAGTTCGCTCAATGTCGATTTTCCCCTGTTCATTTTGCCTTGTTGAACCATCCACCCTTGCCGATCCCTCCGCTGTCCCCGGCGTCCAATCCTCCCGGTCGACTTGACACTGCAAGGATTGGATATATCGTTAGGGAAAGAACTTTTCAATTTTCCTTTCCCTGACCAACCAACCGATCGACACCCGTTTTCGCATCACTCTATCCACATTTTCTCTGGCCTCACGGGGGGGGATTGCGTGATCCGGTTTCTTCAGGCTGGCCCTATTTCTCGCTTGACCGGATCCTCATCGGGACAAGGATAAGAGGCGAGAATCATGGCAAATCCGCCCTTTATTTTCCCAGTCACCCTTTCCCGTGGCTCCAGAGATCTTACTCATCCCCATCGGGGGCATTTAAAAAGAGGGTTGAAATGAAAAAAATGATTCTTCTGTCCTTTCTTGTCGCTTTCTCACTCGCTGGATGCGTATCCATCGACTCGAGTTCCATCACCGGGACAGAAAAGGGGACCTCCGGACAACCCATTCACGTGACATACACCGGGGACCTCGGAATTCTCCACCTCATGATCCCGAAAGACTTGACCCCAAACGCGAACAAGGAGCTCCTCGCGCTTTGCAGCAGCGGACACATCAGCAATGTCCAGACACAACTCAGCACGCGCGATTTTCTGGGGATCGTTCAGGTCTACAAAGTGCGCGCAACGGCCATTTGCGAATAAATCGAAGGCCTCATTCGGGAGCTCCAGACCAAAGAGAAACAAAACACATGGGGTTCGAAAGGCCTTGGCCCCATGTGCCCTTCTTCTTCGGTCCAAGCGCGCAGGTCCGAAAAGATTTTTGCTTGCCAATCTGGGATCGGGTGCGCCTCAAAAACAGGTTCAGGCGTTCCGGCCTGGTAAGACCTTTCGATTCTGGACCCCGCTGGTAGTCGCTGATACCGTTGCCAAGGGATTAATCCGTTTCCCTGAATATGATCCAACCCCTCCAGAATGGAGAGATTCGTAGGGATAAGGGACCGGCTGCTTGTTCAAATACGGGAGCACATGTAGCTCTGCATTCGAGGAAATCAAGGCCTCTGGACCGGAACAGGGTCAGTACAAGCGTGACCACATTTCACACTCAGGCTTCTTTGAAGCTGATCGGAAATCTTCCCACTCAAAGATTTCGAGCGGAATGGCCTAAGGGGAGTCGTTCGAATCCGGTAAACCCTGGTGGCCTCGGCTTAACATGTGGAGGGATTCCATGGAGCAGGAGGGATGCGACCGCAAAGCGGCAACGCGCGAGACCTCGTCTTTGCATGTCACCCATTGTACGAATGAACAACTCCAATCAAGCCTTTCAAATAGTCCGCAGAAGGTGATCGGAGTCGTCGGTTTCTCCAAACATCCTTTGCCCCCTCCCCTTGCTCCCGTCCCTTTCATTCAGGTTCCCTTGACACCCCTCGAAGAGGATGCCCTTTTTGAGATTTGGACTACAGATGCACCCGTGAGCTATACACAGGATGGACCTCTCCATTGTGCGAACAGCCCGACACTTCTCTTTGGTTGTTTGACCCTCGAATCAACCCATGAGGAGGATCTTTCACTCAACACCGAACAAGCCTACAAACTTTTGTTCACTCATATTGACCAATCCGGCTATGGGCATTTGTTGCGGATCTGGCATTATTTTCCCCGTATCACTGATGGTGAAGGCATTCTTGAACGCTATAAGGCATTCAATTCGGGACGGTATCGCGCTTTCTCGGCCTATCGCAAGGATTTGAAAGCCGCCCCAGCCGCATCGGCACTCGGGACTTCTGACGGATCATTGGTCATCTACTTCCTTTCATCCAAATCTTCTGGCTTGCCGCTGGAAAACCAACGCCAGGTCAGCGCTTACAACTACCCAAAAGAATATGGTCAGCATAGCCCCATCTTTTCCCGGGCGATGCAGGGCGAAGGCCATTTATTCATTTCCGGGACGGCGAGCATCGTGGGCCACGCCAGTATGTATGATGGATCTGTGCGTGAACAGACCCGCGAAACAATTACCAACCTCCAAGCAGTCCTCGAAACCACGAACGATGGATCAATGCCGGCAGGGGGGCTCCAACTCAAAACGTACTTGCGTTATCCCGAACACATTAACTTGGTTCGGGAAGCCTTGTCTGATGCCTTCGGGATAGGAACCCCCGTGTCATTCTTCCAGGCCCAGATCTGTCGACGCGAGTTGCTTCTGGAAATCGAAGGAACATACAAGACCCAAGTCAAACCTGTTTCCGATCAGGGGTAATTTTCAGTCCGGGGCATTTTCACCCCCTCGATCATCTTTACTGAGGGATACTGCTGTTCCCATCCTCAGAACAATCATCATGGAGGGTTCATGTCCGATCCGGAAACGTTCCATTGCGAGGGTTTGCACCAGAAAACAGCTCACGCTCGGACATCCCTTTCACTGCACCAAGTCCCTGCGAGCCATCTGGTTTTCTACCATTTCCGGGCAGGGTCAGGAAAAACATCGTCTCCTTCGATGATGGCCCCTTGAGCCTGTCAATCGGAAACGTAAAATACCCCCCAAGTAGGAAATGAAAAAGGGACCCCTGGGGAGGAAAAAGGCATGGAGGTTATAGAGACAATTTCCGGAGAACTGAATAATCTTCTTCCCGATGCAACGCATGGGAAGGAGGAGGTCGTGATCGAGGAATCGCTCCACGAGCGGATTGTCGAAATGTTCAAGGCCGGAAAGAAGAAGAAAGTCATTGCCCGCTTATTGGGAGTCGGGATCAAGACCGTCCGGAAGATCCTGGGAGGTCGGGAGTGGGTGCCCTATCGGAGAGCCTCGGGAAAGGAGCCTCTTCTGGGTCCCTTCCAGAAATGGATTGGGCATCGGGCTCCGGAGGTCGAATACAACGGGCGGGTTCTGTTCAGGGAGCTGAAGGGAAAGGGCTATCGGGGCAAGTACGACACGGTCAGAAAGTACCTGGCCCCTCTTCGGCCGGCAACAGGGAACCGACAGATGACGGTGCGGTTTGAGACGCTTCCGGGACAACAGGCGCAAGTGGACTGGGGGTCGAGTCAGGTCTGGTTCGGAGAGGAACGGGTCCGGATCCGGTTTTTCGTGATGACGCTCGGATATTCCCGCCGGATGTTCGTCCGGGCCTTTCCGAACGAACGTCTGGGAGCACTGATCGAGGCGCACGAAGAGGCCTTCCGCTTCTTTGGCGGGGTCACTGGGGAAGTGCTCTACGACAACCCCAAGACCATGGTCATCAGGCGTGAAGGAGCCACCGTCGTCCTGAACGGGGTGTTCGAAGACTTTGCCCGCCATTGGGGATATTCTCCCCGGTTCTGTCGCCCGTATCGGCCACAGACGAAGGGAAAAGTCGAATCGGGGGTCAAATACGTCAAGAAAAACCTCCTGGTGGGGCGACGATTCCGGGATCTCGCCCATCTGAATGAGGAACTGGAACGATGGAACAGGGAAGAGGCGGACACGCGCCTTCACGGAACCACCGGATGTCGCCCCATTGACCGGTTTTCTGAAGAGCGCCTTACGCCCTGTCCCCTGGTCAAGCCCTATCTGCAGGGCTTGCCGAACACCCGCCAGGTGACCCGGGAAGGCTTTGTGAACTGGAAGGGGAATCGGTATTCGGTGCCCTGGTCCTGGGGTCCGGTTGCAGTGCGGGTCTCCCAGGACGATCGGAATCTGATCATCCTGAGTTCGACCGGAGAGGATGTCCGTCATGCCCTTCTGACCGGAGATACGGGACAGTGTCGCCTCGATACGTCCCATCACCGTCCGGGGGAGAAGACCGTTCCGACGTCGTCCTGTTCGGAGGATCTTCCACCCCAATACGATCCCCGGTGGGAAAAGGAAGAGGTCGAGATGCGGGATCTGGCCCTGTATGACCTTCTGGAACAGGAGGTGCTCCGATGAGTTCGGCGACCACGCTGGAAGAGTCCCTGAAGCGCCTGAAGCTCGTCACCCTGGCCGAACGGCTCGACGGATGGCTTGAGACGGCGGCCAAGCAGGAATGGGGGTACGGGGAGTTTCTGGAGAAGATCGTCGCGGAGGAGCTGTCCTCGAAAACAGCCAAACGCACCGACATGGGAGTGCGGATGGCCCGGTTCCCCTTCGTCAAAACCCTGGAGGGGTTCGACTTCGAATCCCAACCGTCCCTGGATCCCAAGCGGATCCGGGAACTGGCGGCTTGCCGGTGGGTGGCCAACGGGGACAACGTGGTTTTTCTGGGGCCTCCCGGCGTGGGAAAGACCCATTTGGCCGTGGCATTGGGAGTGGAAGCGATCCGAGGCGGCTATCGGACCCTCTTTGTCGGAGCCCAGTCCTTGATTGCCTCGTTGACCCGGTTCCATCAGGAAGGGCGTCTGGAAGAAAAGCTCAAGCAGCTGGCCCAGTACAAACTGTTGATCATCGACGAAATCGGCTATATCCCGAT
>JAJYGC010000020.1 GCA_021785195.1 Nitrospirota bacterium | reverse complement strand
CGGAGACACGGGAGGCGCGTTCGATGAAATGTTTCTGTTTGCTGTGCTAAACTATGCCATCAGGGCATTCGAGGTCGGGGATCCCGTGGTGGTCGATGCGCTTTCACGGAGTTTCGGAGGAGAAAAGGTCATGCCGAGCATTATCGACGAATGGTTGGAAGAAGGTCTGAAAAAGGGTCGGGAAGAAGGCCAGAGGAAAACGATCGAAAAGCTTCTGGCGAAAGGGGTCCTTTCCGTTTCCGAAATTGCCTCCATCCTGGAGGTGAACCCCCAGTGGGTCGAGCAGATCCGGCAGGAACTCGAAAAAGGCCGGTGACCTTGCCTTTCCCCTTGGGTCTTCTTGCCCCTCTGGCTCGCTTTTGGTCATTTAGGATCATTGAAGCAATTCCTTGAAAGGTGGGCAGGACGAAATCCTGCCGGCCCTGCTCGGCATTCGGTCGTCTCGAACCCGATTTTGACCCTGGAATACTCGATGGGATTCTGCCCCAAAACGGATTTTTTCCCTGCCAGTGGACATCTGGACATGCGGCACTGGTCCAGCGGCTTCCCTTTCGCCACAAGGATCCTTCCGACAGGATTCTTGTGGCGCAGGCTTTGGGCGATCCGACGGACCTTCTCACTTCCGATCCCTTGTTGAAGCCCTCTTAGCTTAAAGCCCTATGGAGAAATGGTCCACTTTTGCCACCCGAGCGCTCACCACAGAGGTCCCGTCGCGAGAGATCAATGTCATGCCAGTTTGGCAGATGGTATTTCTGGTGCCGATCTCCTCTGATAAACATTGATGGAAAACCTCCCTTAAGCCCTCAAAAATATCCAGAATCCTCAATATGGTATAATGAAACCAAAACAAATACCTCTTGTAAGAACGAACCAATGAACAGAATGCTGGAACACGGCTGGTTGAGTGTCGGCCAAATCCATTCTGAAAGGCTTGCCTGCGCCTATTCATTTGTTTCAAAGGAGATTCATGATGAACGTTTCGATCAATCGCAATCGATCACGCGGGTTATTGGTAGGAGCCGCCCTTTTGTCCGCCATCACACTGGGCGGTTGCATGAGCGAAGGCCCCGTTCCGGATCAGGCGATGATCCAGGCCAAGACGGTCGTGGATCAGGCTGAACGGGCCGGAACACGGAACTACGCCGCCTTCGACCTGAACAACGCCCAGACCAAACTCAAGCAAGCGCAAGACGCGATGACGAAGGGGGATTACAAAGAGGCAGGTTACCTCGCCAAAGAGGCCAAGGTGGACGCTGAGCTTGCTCTCGCCAAAACCCAAAAGGCCAAAACGAAGGAGGCAGAGACTCAGTTGGAGCAAAGCATGCAGTCGTTGCACAACGAAGTCAACAGTTCGGCCAACCCCCCGGAATAAGTTCCTGGAATGACGCCCGAACCCCAATGCCATCCTGAGATCAAGGAGAACCCACATGGAACGAAACACCCGGATTCTGGGCATTGCCCTGTCCATTTTCGCCTCTTCACTCTTCTCCGGCTGTGCCAGTGTCCCGCCCCAGAACATGAAACTGGATCAGGCCCAGGCCGCCTACGATGCGGCCAGCCATGACAGTGCCATGCAACAGGCGGCTCCGGAAGAACTCCGCAAAGCCTCCGCCGCACTCGATCAGGCCAATGCACTGGCCGGAAAGGGCGCACCAACCGCCGACATTGATCATTTTGCCTATATGGCCCAACAACATGTCGAAATTGCCAAGGAAAAAGAGGCGTCTGACGAGATTCAGAAAAAGATCGACCAGGCCGGAGCCCGTCGCGACAAGCTCATGCTGGAGGCCAAACAACAAAAAATTGCCCAGCTTCGCGATAAGCTTTCGGCGCTCAAGGCCAAAAAGACCAACCGGGGCATGGTGCTGACACTGGGAAGCGTTTTGTTCGACCTGAACAAGTCCACGCTGAAGGCCGGTGGCGAAAAAAACATCCAAAAGCTGGCCCAGTTCATGCAAATCGACAGCAAGCGCAATGTCATGATCGAAGGCTATACCGACAGCACCGGATCGGTCGAATACAACGACAAGCTTTCGGAAAAGCGTGCCGATGCCGTGCGGGAAGCCCTGGTCAACGATGGAATCAGCCCACAGCGGATTGTGACGAAGGGCTATGGCCCCAAATTTCCGGTCAGCTCAAACAAGACCGCCTCTGGTCGCCAACAGAATCGACGGGTTGAAATCGTCATCTCCGACGAAACCGGAAACTTTCCCAGATCCAGATAGTCCGTGATTCGACGGATGGCTTTGTCCCATCATCATCACCGCGCAGGGCAGGGAACCAATCCTCCGCCCTTCGCGGTGGTTCCGAAGCTTTTTTCGTCATTTGCAGAAGGTTCGGATCCTGTTCAGGACTTCTGTCATCATCGGAAGGGTCAGACGGCCGGTTTGGGTGTTTCTCTGGCTGGGATGGTAGGAGATGAAGAGCCTGGGGTAAGGTTCCGGATAGCGGACTTCCGCCCCATGGGAAAACTTTGGCACCTTCCGATAGGCTTCCGGGTCCACTCCCCGCATCATGGCCACCCATTCACCAAGGGCCAGCGCACCCAGCACCAGAACCGCCAAGAGCCTTGGCAACTGTCTGGATTCCCGCTCAAGAAAGGGACGACAGTGTCCAAATTCGTCCGGGGTCGGAAGATTTTCCGGAGGGGCGCATCGGACCGCCGCGGAAATATAGGCTCCAAACAATTCCTGGCCATCATCCACTCCCCGGACTTCCGGGATTCGGGCCCAGCCCGTGTCATAAAGGGCCCGGTATAGAAAGTCTCCCGACCGGTCTCCCGTAAAAACCCTTCCCGTCCGGTTTCCCCCGTGTGCGGCCGGGGCCAGTCCGATCAGCCACAGGACAGCTTCGGGATCCCCGAATCCTGGAACGGGTTTCCCCCAGTAAGCCTGGTCACGGTACATCGCCTTTTTTTCCAGGGCAACTTGCTGTCGCCACTGGACCAGCCTCGGACAGGCGGAACAGGATGTGATCTCCCCGGCGATCCGGGAAAGGGAGTCCTGGGTGGAACCTACCTTTTCCACCAGTCCAGATTCCCGGTCAGAATATACTTCCGGAACAGGTCATACAAAATGAATCCCAAAAAACCGAATTCCAGAATCGTGAAGAGGCGGAACAGGATCTTCATGGTTCTGGAACGACCGGCACTCATTTCGGTCGGGAGTTCTTTCGACGGTTCCGTTTCTTCATGGCCATCAATCATACCTACTTCCTCCGGAATCAGTGTTTCACCGAACAGGATCCATCACGCCGAAAAGATTCTGGTCGATCGACCCGATCCAATACGTTTTCTTGTTCGGATCGGGCAGCAGAACGAGCGTCATCGGACGATGGTTGAACTCCATGGGGAGGTCGATCTCCCCCGGAATGTCAAATCGGGTCTGGCTCCCTTTTCGATAATGCCCGAAGAATCGGAACGGGTCGAGAATCGAACCGGCCTGATTCATATGGCCCACCAGAGAAAATTCTTCGGTCTGCCTTGAAAAATGAATCGTCCCCTGCATCGCGACGGGACCGTCCACTAAAAGCCCTCCTCCCAAGGCAAACCGGTACTTCTCCTCGGGAAAACGGTACGGCGGAGTCACCTTGGGAAGGAGGACCCCCATTCCGACGATATGGGGATTGTTGGCCACAAACAGTCCATCCGATCCGTCCCCGGACACATGGATCTGGAACGGCTTCCCCCTGAACCAAAGATCCATCGACAGGCGTTGGTCGAAATCCGGGGGATTGACCCCCCGAAGCTCCCGGTTCTGCTGTTCCACGCCGTTGAAGAGAACGGCCGGATACTGGACCTCCATTCCCTCCTCTTCAAACGGGATCGGCCCGACGATCGACAGGGACTCGTTCAGGAGAATCCGGTATCCGGTAAAGACAATCTCCCTGGGCGACCAGGGATCCCGATGGCCGAAATTTCTGACATCAAGGAGAAACAGTTGCGGCTCGATGACCGAAGCATCGTTGCTGGGCACAAAAACGGCCCTTTCGACCTCACACGCTGAAAGGTCGTGAAAAAGAACATACCCTTTCAAGGTAACCGTTCGGGAACCTTCTTTTCCTTTTTTGCGATAGGACCCCGAGAAAGGCAGCACCACTTCCTTGCGGTTCAGGTCAAACCCCGAGGGCCAGGCGGACTGCATTTCAAGAACACGCGAAACCTGACCCGGCCAATGAAAGACCGCATCAAAATACCGGTCGGAGCAGGTCCGGACCCTGAGAAGACTTTCCCCTGAACGCGCGGACCCCATCATGGAGAGCGAGAAAAGGTCCCCCTTCAAATCGGGAGTCAGGGGAACGCGGGACAATGTCACACATCCTGACAGAATGAAAAATAGCGCGGATGCGACTGCGGCCAGAAGCCAACCCCGAAGTGGTTGGGGGGCCTCAAAACGTTTCAGGGGCGTGTTCCCGATGTTCACCAGATCTCTTGTCCGATCGACTCTTATGTGACACAATGTTGCCGTTTCAGGTGGAAGACCATTTCGATACCGGCTAAGGAACGGACCTCCGGGTCCGGTACCCAGTAAGGAAGGAGTTCGTCAATGGCGTCAATGGAAAACACAGCAGGAGCGGCCCGCCCACTTCTCATCGCTTGTGGTGTTCTCGCATTCGGGCTCTCAGCCTGTGCGGCCACCAACTCACTGATGGGAAACCATCTCAATGCCGCACAGAAATACCGGACCTCCGCCCAGCAGATCGAAAAATCAGCTCACGAACAAAGTGTAATACTAAACCATCTGGCTGCCGCGGACAAATTTGCCGAAGCGGGGAAGACCCGCCTGCAGTCCGCCAGGGAGTACAGCGAACTGGGCAACCCGGAGCAGGAGAAGAACCAGTACGAAAAAGCGTCGACGGATTTTTCGAACGCGGCCCACGAAAGCTCTCTGGCAGTCGGGGGAACTTCCTAGCGGGATGGGGCCCGACTTCCGTTTCAGGACCTCCCGGAGGACCTCCTCCGGCTGGAAGAGCCTTTTCGTTTTCGTTTCCGGGGCTCCAGGCCCTCCTCCCCGTCCATTGCAAACTCAATCCTGAGCCGTTCCGAATCCACCCGGGCCACCCGGATCTTGACAGGGTCACCAATCCGGAATTCCCGGCGTGTGGATTCGCCCCTCAGGAGGTGTCGCTTTTCATCATAGACATAGTAATCGTCATGCAGGGATGAAACCGGGACCAGTCCTTCCACCAGAATTTCCTTCAACTCCACAAAAAATCCGAAACCCGTGACTCCGGAAACGGTGCCTTCGAAGGTTTTTCCAAGATGCTGGGCCATGAACCGGATTCTCTTCAGGTCGATCGCCATCCGTTCGGCGTCGACGGAAACCCGCTCCCTCTCCGATACATGATTGGCCACCCGGTCGAGGGGTTCAGACAGGCGCTCGGAAGGATTGCTTCCGGACGGCATGTCCAGAAGCCGGTGCACAATCAGGTCCGGATACCGCCGGATCGGAGAGGTGAAGTGGGTGTAATCCTCCATCGCCAACCCGAAATGACCGAGCGGCCGGGTATCGTAACGGGCCTGCTTGAGTGAACGCAAAACGGAAAAGTGGACCATTTTTTCCAAGGGCGTTCCGCGGGTCGCTTCCAGGATTCCCGAAAGATCCTTGGTCCGGAACCCGCCCCCTTTCCGCACAGGAATGGATAGTCCCAGCGCCCCCAGGAAAAGTCCCAGATCCTCGATCTTTTCGGGCGAAGGGGTTTCGTGAACGCGGAACATGCCGACTGGAAATTTCCGGGTCAGCTCCTGGGCCACGATCCGGTTGGCGAGCAGCATGAATTCTTCGACCAGCTGGTGGGAAAGGTAACGGGGAGAGCGGATGATGTCGATCGGTTCTCCCCGAAGGTCCAGGACGATCTCCGGCTCCGGCAGGTCGAAATCGAGGCTACCCTGTTCAAAACGGGCTTTTTTCAGTTTCTGGGCGACCCGCCACATGGACTGGAGGAGCCTCGACAGTTTCTGTTCCGGAACGTCCGGACTTTCTCCCGCCAGGATCGGGTGGACCCGGGAATAAGTCGCCCGCATCCGGCTTCGGATCACCGACCGGAAGATCCGGGAGGACAGGATCGCCCCGTCCCGGTCGAGAAGAACCTGGACTGTCCGGGTCAGACGGTCTTCGTCCGGATTCAGGGAGAGAACCCCGTTTGACAGAACTTCCGGAAACATGGGAACGACCCGGTCTGGAAAGTACACGCTGGTTCCCCTCCGGTAGGCCTCACGATCCAGTACCCCCCCCGGAGAAACATAGGCCGCCACGTCGGCGATATGGATCCCGACCTCGACCGTCCCGTCCGGTTTTTCCTCGAGGGAAAGGGCATCGTCAAAGTCCCGGGCACTGTCTCCGTCAATCGTCAGGATGGTCCGGTCCCGGAGATCTTCCCGTCCCTGCCCGGGGACAATGGCGACCGCCCGGGCCACCCGGTGCGCCTCTTCTTCGACCGGATCCGGGAACGTCACGCTCAACTGGTAGGTGGCCATTACCAGATCGGTGTCCAGTCCCGGGTTCGATGCCTCTCCCAGCGTCTGGATGATGTGTCCCTCCGGAATTCTTCCCCCTTCCGGATAACGGGAGATTTCAAGCACGGCGAGGTCACCGTTCTTGACCTCCCTGGGCACCTCCCCCAGAACCAGGAAGTCATGGTTCAGGCGGGGATCCCGCGGATGAAGGGTCGCCCCCCCCTCGAAGAAACGGATCGTCCCCACCACAGACTTCCGGGAGCGGGAAACAACCTCGAAGACCTGCCCTTCCGTGCGACCCCGCCCGTCCTTGCCTGTCAATACCGCCAGCACCTTGTCCTGATGCATGGCCCCAAGCGTGGCGGAAACGGGTACGAATAGGTCATCGGAAAACCCTTCCGCCACCACAAATCCGTAACCGTCAGGATGGGCCAGGAAAACGCCGGTCCGGAGGTGAAGCCGCTCCGGAAGGGCAACATACCCCCCCTGGAGGATCAGGACATTCTTTTCCTGGACCAGATGGTCCAGCGCCCTGGCGATCTCCTTGCGTTCCTTCTTTTTCAGGATAATCGCATCGATCAGCCGATCGGAGCGGATTGGCTTCTGCGCTTCCTCTTTCAAAAAAGAAAGAATGCGTTGCTCCAAGGAGTTTCCCATCGGTTCTTTTTTTCCCGCAACCACTGAATCCTCCCTGCGCGATTCCAAGCATTTCCATTTCAGTCATCATATTTTGATCAGGCATTGATCTGGGTCACAGGATCAATCTTGACACAAATCACAATCCTGCGAAAACATCGACCGCTCCCATCCTTGGCCAGAATCAGCTCCGGATGGCTTCCGCAGGGCCTCTCCGGAGGAATCCTCCAAAAGCCTTCCCGAAGGCCGTTGATTTCAGTTTCGTTGGCATCTTCGCCTATACACTACAGCTCTGGCGCCGCAGGTCAAGGACTTTCAGCAAATAGCGAAGATCCGGACCGGTTTACCTCCGTAATCTCCCGGATGCCTAAAGATCCATCCTGTGATGTAGATTTTGGGTTCAAAGGATGTTGAATTTACCTATCTGTTGTTTTAGGATGATGTTGCCAAATAGGATCTTTCGTATTAGGATCCCGTGGTTTGTTCCGGAATGAAGGAAAAAACAGGCAGTCAGAATTACAAGAACAAAGGGGCGGGCATATTACCGAACGGGGGATCGCTCAGATCATCTTCCGTCGTCATCGAGAATGAATTACTCTCCAATACTTCCTCATCCGGAAAATGTCGCGTCACTCGAGGTCAGGTGGCGGGGGTTGTTGCGTGCTGCGGACCGCCTGATGCGGATATCCTCCAAAAGACTTTGCCGGGACGGCATTTTTTTCTTTTGTACTTATTCCACTCTCCATAACTGGCAGCTCATTTTTCCTTCAAATAGACAGAAGATCCATTTTCCGTCACAGAAAAAAAAGCATTCCAGGACATTTGTTTTGCAGGTCGATAGCCAAGGGAACCTGACAAAAGACGACCAATCGGCTCCATTCCCTTCCGAAGGAACGCTGACTGGCGTTTTGAACACACCATCCAATCCCGGGCACATTCATCAATCACCCAATACCGAGCCACCAACAGGAGGACCACTCATGCCCCTCAACACAAACCGAACACTCTCCCGACTCACATGGTCTACACTGGCCGCAGTCGGGTCCCTCGCCCTTCTTCTGGTCCCCCAGTCGGGGTTTGCCGACAACACGGCACCTGCCCCCCAAGCGCCGGCCGCTGCCCCTGCGGCACCCGCTAAACCAGCGGCGCCCGCCCCGGCCAAAAAGGCTCCAGTCAAGAAAAAGGCCATGGCCAAGAAGCACCCCGTCAAGTCTGGCTACAAGGGACTTTCATTCGCGGGTACCGTTCTCTCCACGGATCTCTCTGAATCTCCCCAGACCATTGTCGTTTCAAGGGGCATGGGCAAAAAGGAGATCGTTTTCGGCGGAGACCTGACGGCCCACACGGTCATCCTCAAGGGCCACAAACATGTCAAGGCTTCTTCCCTCGAGAAGGGTGACAAGGTCGTCGTTCACTACAAAAAGGCAATGGGCACTCTCATTGTTACCAAGATCTGGGTCCACTGAGAACTCATTTTCGGGCGGGATGGGGCCAGGGAGGAGACACTCTTTCCGAACCTCATTCGGCTTTCAACACAGGCAACTGAATGGTGTGGACCGGAGTTTCCCGGCCACAACTTAAAACATTGAGAAGGAGTCATCGAATGCGTTCCAACAAAACACTTGTAGCTTTGTCCCTCCTCCTGGCCGGGGTTCTTGTCACGGGTGGCTGCTCTTCAACCAAGGGCGCCGCATCAGGAACCGAATCCTCCACAAGCACAAGCACGACACCCGCAGCGCCGACAGCCACTCCGGAAGAGACTGCTCCCTCCGCCGAATCGGAACTCAACTCCACTCTTTCGAAAGACATCACCTATGGTTTTGACAAATCCGTCCTGACTTCGGAAGACCGGAGCATCCTGAAGAAAGACGCAGCGATCCTCAATGCCAATCCGACGGTGAAGGTCGTGATCGCAGGCCATGCCGACGAACGCGGAACCGACACCTACAACATCGTTCTCGGGCAGAAGAGAGCCAAAGCGGCCATGATGTACCTCGTGCGGCTGGGCATCCACAAAAACCGGATCAAGATCGTTTCCTACGGCAAGCGGTCGATCCCCGACTATGACCTCTGCTCGGATCACAACGAAAAGTGCTGGCAGGCAAACCGCATTGCCCACTTCATGAAGATCACGATGTAATTTTTCCAAAATGATCCAGAACGAAAAAGGGGGCCCCAGGCCCCCTTTTTTTTCCGAAAACGCGCTTTTCAACTCTTCCGGACCATTCCTGGTAGAGAATCAGTCTTGCATTCCCGCGGACCCGATGTGTACCATGAACCAGCTTTCATCAACCTTCTTTCCAATAAGGAAGGCTCATGACCAAACCATTCGCACCGATTCTGCTCCGGTTGATCCGTCCCTGCCGCATCGTCTCCCTGATTCTGCTGGGGGGGAGCCTCGCGGCCTGCGCCCATCAGGAAACCGTCCAGTCCCTCGCTCCCGGACCCGATAACGCCAATCAGCTTCCGGGCATCATCGTCTCGGGACATTCCCATGCCTTCCATCCGGCGGAAGTGACTTCCCGACCCCTCAGGATTTACTCCACCCCCACCCCGGTTTCCATTCCCAAGCCACCGGTGGCCCCACCGGCTTCCAAGGTGGCCAGGAAACCCGCTCCTCCGCCACCCGCCCCCCTTCCCTTGCAGAAGGATATTTTCTTCGCCTTCAATTCAAGCGCCATTTCCTACGCAAACAGGTCCGTCCTGACCGCCTATGCCAGGCTCCTCCAACACAATCCGCGCTTTTCCATCATCCTGACGGGACATACCGATCCTTCTGGAACCGTCCGCTACAATCGGACCTTGGGATTCAAGAGAGCCCTTGCCGCCAAAAAGGTCTTGCTCGCCCGCGGGATCAGGAGCCAGCGGATCCGTGTGTATTCGGACGGAAAGAAACCGGTCAAATTTCTTCCCAGATGTCATCAGGGTCCCTGCTATGCACGGGATCGGGCGGTTCGGATCATGGTGTTGAAGAAGGGATTTTCTTCCGGAATTTCAAAAACCCGTACGTTGAAAAAAAAGAAAGGATGAAGACCCCCCCGGACATCACGATGCTTCCTACGACCAGTGGCCAGAGCACCAGTTTGACCTGTGTCAGGATGGTCTCGTAAGGCATGCGGGACAGCGTCCCCAATGAGGGGAAATGGATCTTCCGGTGGAGAAGGAGGGCCCCCAGGTTGATTTCAAGGACATAGGCCGGGAGAAAAAGGGGGATGAAGGTCCAGGGATTGTTGATCCAGGTTCCCAGCACCGCCAGGGGAACGGAGATTCCCAGAAAGTATCCGACCACCATCACCAGAACCGTATGGAACCCGAACGGCGGAAGGAACGCGGCGGCAAAGCCCAGGGCCATCGCCAGGGAAACCTTCTTCGGATCGGGATCTTTCATGACAAGGTCCGTCAGCCTCTTCTTCCACAGCTGATAATTAGTTCCGGGTGTGATCAAAGCCGACCCTTTCCAGAGGTTCGACGCTTCCGTCGGGTTTCTTGATCAATACCGCCCCCTTTTCCTGTTGGTCTCCGGTTTTCCCCGCGATGACACTTCCGATCCGGACAATCCGGGCCGGCGTCCCCTCCAGACAACGCTCAATTCGACTGACCAGATTGACCGGGAGACCGCCAAGCCCCGCCTCCCCGTCCCCCCGCAGACCCAGCAGAAGGTCGTAGTCCTCTCCCCCTTGCCAGGCAAGCCGGAAGGGATCCTGCCCCAGGAGTCCTGCAAATGGTTCCAGATGGGCCAGCCAACCCGGGGGCGGATCCAGCAAAACAGAGACTCCGGATTGGAATGCCATTTCAAAAACCGCCTGTCCCAGCCCATCTGAGGTATCCATTGCGGCAGACAGAGCCTTTTCCTCCCGAACGAAATCGGCCATCCAGGGATAGGTGCGGGGCCTCCTGAAGGCTTCGATGGCCGGCGAGAGAAGGGAATTGGAGAAAAGGCAGTCGCGACAGGCGAGGTACCCGGCCCTGGCCAACCCCGGTGTCCCCACAAGAAAAAGGGAATCACCGGGGGACAACCCTTCCCGCCCCGGGAATCGTCCGGGAGAGGCGGTTCCCAGAAGGGACAGAACGGCATTGAACCCATCGGGGGAACGGGCAATGTCCCCTCCGACCACCGGGCAGTCGAACCGGTGGCTGACCTGGGCAAGCCCCTCATAAAACGACATCAGGTCGGCCTCCGGAAACCCGGCGGGGACCCCGATGGCGGACAGCGCCGCATAGGGAACCCCGCCTTTGGCCAGGATGTCACTCAGATTGGCGATGAAGAGCCGGTACCCCACATCTTCGGGAGACATCCAGTCCCATCGGAAATGGACCCCTTCCCGCTGGGAATCCGTGGTCCAGAGAAGGTTTTGGCCCTCGGGAACCTGAAGGCAGGCCGCATCGTCACCGATTCCCCGAAGGACACGGGGCGGGGGAGCGCCGAGCCGCAAGGCAAACCCGCGGATCCAGTCAGATTCCATGGGATTCGGCCGGATTCCGGGAAAAGGCCCGTTCGAACACCTCCTCCATTTTCCGGACCGGAGTGATGGTCAGGCTCTCCCGAACCTCGGAAGGAACATCCGGCAGATCCCGTTCGTTCCCGAACGGGATGATGACTTCCTTCATGCCGAACCGGCGCGCCGCCAGAAGCTTTTCCTTGAGTCCACCGATCGGCAGGACCCGTCCGCGGAGCGTGATCTCCCCGGTCATGGCGATGTCGCCCCGGACCGGACGGTTCATGGCTGCCGAGGCGATGGCGACTGCCATCGTGATCCCCGCGGAAGGCCCGTCTTTCGGAATGGCTCCTTCCGGAACATGAAGATGGACCTCCCGCTTCCCCCAGTAATCCTCCGGAACGCCGATGGAGCCCGGATTGGAACGGACATAGGTGAACGCCGCCTGCGCGGACTCCTGCATCACCTCTCCGAGTTTTCCCGTAATGGTCAACTGGCCCTTCCCCTCCAGAAGGGTCGCCTCCACAAACAGGAGGTCACCGCCAGTGGGGGTCCATGCCAGCCCCTTGACCACCCCCACCAGATCCTTCTCTTCTTCCGGGGTTTCATGGAACAGGGAACGGCCCAGCATGGAGTCCAGGTCATCGGGGAGGACCCTGACCCGCTTTTTGTCCCCTTTGAGCGTCCGAACCGCCACTTTTCGGCAGAGGGTCGCCAGCTTCCTCTCCAGGGAACGCACCCCCGATTCCCGGGTGTACTCCCGAATGATCTTTTTCAGGGCCTCGTCCGTCAGTTCCATCCTCCTGGAGGGAATCCCGTTTTCACGGCGCTGGCGGGGCCAGAGATGGGTCCGCGCGATCTCCTTCTTTTCCTCTTCCGTATACCCCGGGATCTCGATGACCTCCAGCCGGTCGAGGAGCGGGGACGGCAGCGTGTCAAGCACATTGGCCGTCGCCAGGAAAAGCACCCCCGACAGGTCGTAGGGCAAGTTGAGATAATGATCGCTGAAGTGGCGGTTCTGTTCCGGGTCGAGCACCTCCAGGAGCGCGCTGTAGGGGTCCCCCCGAAAATCCGTCCCCATTTTGTCGAGTTCGTCCAGCATGAAGACCGGGTCCATCACCTTTGCCTGGCGCATTCCCTGAAGGATCCGTCCCGGCAGGGCGCCCACATAGGTCCGCCGATGGCCGCGGATTTCCGCCTCGTCCCGGACCCCTCCCAGGGAAATGCGGATGAAGGGACGCTTCAGGGCTTTGGCAACCGACTCACCCAGCGATGTCTTTCCGACGCCGGGGGGCCCCACGAAACAGAGAATGGGGGGCTTTCCCCGAGGATTCAGGACGCGCACGGCAAGATATTCCAGGATCCGGTCCTTGACCTTTTCGAGACCCAGGTGGTCCAGGTCCAAAAGCGCCTTCGCCTTGGCCAGATCGAAATGAAGCGGAGCCGGCGGTTTCCACGGAAGGTCGGCCAGCCATTCGAGGTAGGAGCGGACAACTCCCGCTTCCGACGATTCGGCGTGCAGCTTCGAGAAGCGGTTCATCTGTCGTTCCGCTTCCTCAAGCGCAAGGGGCGGAAGGGCGGCTTCCTCGATCCTGCGGGAGAGCAACTCCAGTTCATCGTTTCCATCCGGGGACTCCCCAAGCTCTTTCTGGATGGCCTTGAGCTGCTCCCGGAGGAAATATTCCCTCTGGGAACGGTCGATTTCCCCCTTGGCATCCATCTGGATCTTCCGTTTGGCATCCAGCAGGGAAATTTCCCGATTCAGAAAGAACAGGACCCTGGAAAGTCGCCGGAGGGGATGACGGTTCTCGTAGATCTTCTGGAGGTCCGGGGTCCTGAGTCCCAGATTGGCAACGACAAGATAGGCCAGCGTTCCGGGATCCTCGATCGACTGGATGACCGACAGGAGTTCGGGGGACAGCAGGGGATTGAGCCTGAACAGCTGTTCCGTCTGCTCGAGGATCTGACGCATCAGGGCCTGGGCCTGGATATTCCGCGAGTGGGCAAAATCGGGATGGGAGGCAAACGTCACCTGATCAAAGGGATCCCGGGAGGTCCAGCGGCTGATCTTTCCCCGGAAAAGCCCGTGAAGGAGGACCCTGGATCTTCCGTCCGGGCCCCGGAAACTTTTGGCCACCACACAGACGGTCCCCACCGGATAGACGGGATCGGGCCCGGACTCCTCGCCCGTCAGCCTTCGGGCCGCAGAGACAAACAGGAGGCGGTTCCCGGACAGGGCCGAGTCCAGCGCCGCCACGGAACGGGGTTTTGCCACAACGATCGGAACGACCATGTTGGGATAAACCACCAGATCCCGGGAACTCATGAACGGGAGCACTTCCGGCAGCTTGTCGGGCAGCGAGGCGGCTTCCCGATAGGGGACGCCATCGTCCAGCGCCCAGAAAATCCGTTCGGGATCGGGCCCGGACTCCTCGTCCTCCTCCAGGGCCCCGAACAGGGGGTCAAAACCGCTCATCGACCCTCCGCACCGTCAGACAATGAAAGAATCCGTTCCAGGTATTCCCGGAACACTCCCCCCAGATCCGGGTTTTTCAGACCGAACTGGACCGTCGCCTTTAAAAATCCCAATTTGTCTCCTGTATCATATCGGTGGCCCTTGACCTCGTAAGCGTAGATCGGCCTTTTTCCGGACAGCGTCCGCAACGCGTCGGTCAGCTGAATTTCACCCCCCACGCCCGGCTGCTGGGTTTCCAGAATTTCGAAGATATCCGCGGTCAGGACATAACGGCCGATGACCGCCAGATCCGAGGGAGCGTCCTCGACACTGGGCTTTTCCACAAGAGAGTCGATCCGGATCAATCCTTCCTCCAGCTGCTGCCCCGCCGCGATGCCATAAAACGGCACGTCCGCCTTCGGAACCCGCTGGACCCCGATGACCGGACCATTCACCCGGTGGAAGACGCTAACCAGCTGGGAAAGCGCCGGTTCGGGACCATCGATCACTTCGTCGCCCAGCGCCACCGCGAACGGTTCGCTTCCGATCAGCTGACGGCCGCAAAGGACAGCGTGGCCCAGTCCCTTGGACTCTTTCTGGCGGGTGTAGACGATCTCCGCCAGATCCGAGATTTTCCTCACCTCTTCCAGGAGGGCCAGTTTCCCCTTTTTCATGAGGACATCCTCGAGCTCGTAGGAGATGTCAAAATGGTCTTCAATAGCCCGCTTCCCCCTGCCGGTGATCATGATGATCTCACCAATCCCCGACGCGACCGCCTCCTCCACAACATACTGCACGACGGGTTTGTCCACCAGTGGCAGCATCTCCTTGGGAGAGGCCTTTGTCATGGGGAGAAATCGGGTTCCATGCCCTGCCAGCGGGAAAATGGCCTTCCTGACCTCTTCTTTCACCCGTTCCTCCTATCGGTCTGGAATCTCATTTCACTGTTTTTCCGGAGAGTGCTGCCCGTCTCAGGATCCCACGGATCTCTTCCCGGAGCCGGTCCTCTTCCAACGTCCCGGAAAGGATGCAGTCCGCCTTCCGGTTCCGGTCCTCCCGGCTCCACTGGGCCCTGATGCGTTTTTGGGCGTCATCGGGGGAGAGACCGTCCCGACGGACCAGCCGGTCGACCTGGACAGACTCCGGAACGTCCACCACCACCGTCATGTCCACCTCCAGGTCCATTCCGGTTTCGAACAGGAGAGGCACCTCGTAGACAGCCACCGGAAGCGAATCGCCCATCTCCTTCAGCCGTTTGTGGAACAGGTCGCGAATCCGGGGATGCAGGATCGCCTCAAGGCGGCGTCGATCTTCGGAAGAATCAAAAATCCTCCGGGCCATTTCTTTCCGGTCCAGCGATCCGTCGGGGCAACGAACCCCGGGGAACGCCTCCAGAACGGCTTCCAGTCCGGGAGAGCCAATCGCCACCACGTCCCGCGCTAGCCGGTCGGAATGAATGACCGGCACCCCCTCTTCCTCAAAGAACCTGGCCACATGGGACTTTCCGGAGGCGATGCCCCCGGTCAGTCCAACCACGATCATCGTCTTTTTCCAGACGCAGGGGAGGGCGAACCAGCGCCCTTCGAGCCTTCCTCCCGCGCCTTCCGTTCCTGACGGACAAAATAACGACGACCCGACTCAGCCTCGATCCCGAGGATCAACGAACCGGTCACCAGCCCTCCCACCTCGAAGAGATGGGGTTTCAGAAGCGGGTCCGAAAGCGGGGACCAAACGATCCACAGAAGTCGCAGAAAACCGGCCAGGGCCATTCCCAGCGAGACTCCCAGAAGGATGACCGTCTCTTTCTTGCCGAGCCACCGGACGACGAAGCTCCACATGATGAGGCCCAGGAATGCGACCAGGAGAAGCACTTCCGGGACAATCAGGCCCGGATGACGATAACGGACGGGAAGGCCCAGAAATCGTTCGAAAATCCAGACCATGTCCAGCAATCCGGGAAAGGTCACCAGCAAAATCGTGAACCGGGTCCGGAACGGAAGGATCATGGCGTCCCCACATGGGAGGCCGGAGCCGCCGGGGACAGTTTCGGACGGGTTTCGGATCCCGGCTTGAGCTGGCCCTTCTGTTCCAGTTCACCCCGATGGATGATCTGCATGAAAAAGGCTTTCTGACGGTTCTGGGGATCCAGTTCAAGTCCTTTCCGGAAATACGGCATGGCGTCCTGGGAAGTTCCCTGCGTCCACAGGATGGAACCCAGGGCGAAATAAGGCTCCGGCTGATCCGGATCATCCCGGATGGCAAGCTTGAGTTCCTTGACCGACTGAGGGATGGCCTTGACCATCCTCAGCGCCATTCCCAGCTTGAAATGGGCCAAGGCCATGTCGGGATACTCCTTGGCGATCCCGGCATAGAACTTGATGGCCCCGTTGTAGTCCCCCTTCGCCACCATTTGGTCACCCGGAACAAAGGGATACGACACCTTCTCGGGAGAGCTCTTATGGACAAAATATCCGATATAGGCGACCAGGTAAAACACAAAACCGACCCAGGCGATCCGGGCCCACTTCAGGATCTTTCCATGAGACTCGCTTCCCCGTGCGTTCCGGAGGATGATCGCTGTCCCGATCGCGGCGATCACGATTGCCACCAGGGCCGTTCCCACACCCAGACCCAGCATCTGGAGGTTCATCCCCTCCAGAAGCGCATGACGGTCCAGGGTCCCCCGAAGTTCCATCAGAATTCCTTTCTGCTCAAAACATGCCATTCATTTTGGATCATCCGGGATGTGCTTCCACCCAGTTCATTCCGCTGCCGACCTGCACCACCAGCGGCACTTCGAGGGCGATCGACCGTTCCATCAGGGACCGGATCCGGTCCCCGGATTCTCCGACCCGGTCTTGCGGCACCTCGAACAAGAGCTCGTCATGGACCTGGATCAGGAGGGTCCCCGGCAAGCCGTTGCGTTCCTGCTCCCGGGCGATGTCCACCATCGATTTCTTGATCAGATCCGCGGCGGAACCCTGAAGGACCGTATTGATCGCCATGCGTTCCCCGTATTCCCGGTTCCGGCGATCCGGGGCCTTGAGCTCCGGAATCTTCCGGAGCCTTCCCAGGATGGTCCTGACCTCTCCGGTCTTCCGGGCCCCTTCCAGGATCTGCTCAAAGAATGGGCCGACCAACGGGAATGCCCCGAAATACCGGTCGATGAAATCGCGCGCTTCATCCGCCTGGACCCCCAGGTCGGAAGCGAGGCTGAACGCCGACATCCCGTACAGGACCCCGAAATTGATCGTCTTCGCCTTGCGCCGGGTTTCGCTGGTGACCGGTTCCCCGAACAGGAGCCGCGCGGTTCTCGCGTGGATGTCCTCGTTCCGGGCGAACGATCCCAGAAGTTCCGGATCCTTCGTGAAATGGGCCAGGAGCCGCAATTCAATCTGGGAATAATCCGCCGACAGGAGCCGCATCCCCTCCTCCGCCACAAAGCAGCGACGGATCTCAAGACCCACTTCGGACCTTGCGGGAATATTCTGAAGATTCGGATTGGAAGAAGACAGCCTTCCGGTCGCGGCAATCGTCTGGTTGAACTGTCCATGAAGCCTTCCGGTCACATCCCGTCCCCGCTCGATGGGGTCCACATAGGTGGACAGGAGTTTCTTCATCTGCCGGTAAGCCAGGATCTTCTCCGGAAGGGGATGGAGGCCGGACAGCGCCAGAAGGGTTTCCTCGTCGGTCGAATATCCTGTCTTTCCCTTTCGGGCCGTCGGCAACCCCAACTTCCCGTAAAGGACTTCTCCCACCTGCTTCGGAGAAAGGATCGCAAACGGCCCGCCGGCCAGGGCAAACACTTCCTTCTCCAGCGATGAAATCCGTTCCTCGATCCGGTCCTTGGCCCTTCCCAGGGCCCCAAGGTCGATCCGGATGCCCGCTTTCTCCATCCGGTGGAGAATCCGGCCCAAGGGAATTTCGACCTCGAAAAGGAGTTTGCCCAGTCCGGCCCTGTGCACACCGGTCCACAGCCGTCCCATGATCTGCCGAACCATCCGGGGACGGTCATCCACCGGATCCACAAAAAGGCGGGTCGCGATTTCTTCCAGCGTGTATCCCCTGTGGCCCGGGTCGAGGAGATAGGCCGCCAGCACCCCGTCGAAGGACACATTCAGGCGGCAGGAGGCAAACGCCTCCACTTCCCGGAACAAGGACGACTGATCCACGCACCAGACGGTCCGGGGCTCCCGGCTCCATTCTTCCATCCATGCCTGGATGTCCAGGGACTCCGACAATGGGAAAAACCGGACAGACTCTCCCTCGTAACGCCACAACCCCTGACCGGGCAAAAAATCAATGCCCCGTTCGGGAAATCCGGGAAACCCTTCTTCCTCCATCCCGCTTGCGGCCTCGACTGCCTGAAGGGCCGGAAGAGGTGAAGACCGGGCCCCATCGTCCCCTTTGGGCAATGACCCTCCAGTTTCTTGGGAGCCTTGGGATTCATGGGTTCCCTGCGCCCATTTCTGGATCCGGGCAAAGAGTCCGGGGGCTTCCAGTTCTTCCAGAAGCCCCTTGAGGCCCGGAACATCCGGTCTTCCCCGCTTGAGGGATTGCTCATCCCCGGAGAGCGGAAGGGCGGAATGAAGGATCGTCACCGACTTGTTCCGAAAGACATTGTCCCGGTTTTCGACCAGAAGATTGCGGATCCGGTCGCCGGACACCTCCTCCAGATGGGCATAGAGATCGTCGATCGTTTTCCCGCCTTCCAGGAGCTTGGCCGCCGTTTTCGGCCCAATGCCCGGAACGCCGGGGATATTGTCCGCCGAATCCCCGGTGATCGCGAGCAGATCCGGGATCTGGACCGGGTCCACTCCCCATTTTTCCCGGACGTTCTCCGGACGGATCAGTTTCAGGTTCATCGGATCGAACACAAAGACACGATCATTCACCATCGCCAGCAAGTCCTTGTCCGCCGACAGCACAATGACCTGCGAGGGGATCGACTGGCGGTCCCCCTCTTCCAGCCAGATCCGCGCCAGCGCGGCAATCGTGTCGTCCGCCTCGTACCCGTCGGTGGACAGGAGCGGGATCCCCAATCCCTCGATCAGCCGTTCGATGTAGGGAATCTGGATCAGAAAATCCGGGGCCGGTTCGGGACGGTTGGCCTTGATCTGGGGAAGAATCTCCGAGCGAACGTTTCCGGTCCGGCTCTCAAACACGACAGCCATGTAGGACGGACCAAGATCCTTGAGAAGGGAGAGGATCATGTTGGCGAAAACAGTCAGGGCACCGGTCGGAATGCCGGAACGGGTCGTGAAGGAAACGCGACTGTAGTAGGCCCGGAAAATATATCCGAACCCGTCGAGGAGAAACAGGGTCCTCCCCGGAAGACCCGGGGCCCAGGGGGGCGGCCCAGGATCCTTGCCGGTCCGCCTCGGAGGGGTGAGCTTCAACCCTCTACTGGCCCGGAATGACCGGGTGACGCCATTCCGGATGAATGGGAGAAATGCCCCGGACCACGTCGAAGAAAAGCTTCTGGAGCCTGAGGGTGACAGGTCCCGGCTTTCCGGAACCGATCATCCGTTCGTCGATTTCCCGGATGGGCGTGACCTCGGCAGCCGTTCCGGTAAAAAACGCCTCGTCCGCCAGATAGAGATCGTCCCGGGTCAGAATTTCCTCGGAAACGCGGATGCCCTCTTCCCGAGCCAGGGTCATGATGGCGTCACGGGTAATTCCGTCCAAAACGGTTTTCAGGACCGGCGTGCGCAATACCCCGTCCGAAACGATAAAGATGTTCTCCCCCGGACCCTCTGCAACGAACCCTTCATGATCGAGCAGGATCGCCTCATCGTACCCGGCCATCTTGACTTCCCACTTGGCCAGCTGGGAGTTCACATAATGGGCCGAAACCTTCGCGCGGTTCAGGAAGGAGTTGACTCCAAACCTCTGATAGGAGCTGACCTTGGCCCGGATCCCCCTGGAAAGACCTTCCTCCCCAAGGTAGGTTCCCCATTCCCATGCGGCAATGGAGACCCTGATGGGGTTCTGTCGCGCATAAATCCCCATGTCCCCGTACCCGACGTACATGATGGGACGGATATAGCAGGACGAAAGGCTGTTGCGGCCGACCGTCTCGACAGTCGCCTGGATCAGGTCCGACGCGGTGAAGGGGGAGGCCATGTGCATGACCTTCCCGGAATTGATCAATCGATCGATATGCTCCTTCAGGCGGAACACATGCGTTCCGTGGGGACCTTCGTAAGCCCGGATCCCCTCGAAGACAGCCATGGCATAGTGCAGGGAATGCGTCAGGACATGGACGTTCGCCTCTTTCCAGGGCACAAGGGCCCCGTCCATCCAAATCCACTGGGACTCTTTCAACATGGGAACCCTTTCGATAAATCAGTCAGAACTGGGGGAGGGTCACTCCTCTCCCCGGAACAGCTCGAAAATCCTGAGCAGGGAAATGAACAGGTTCAACACATCCAGATATAGCGTCACCACCGCCATGACCGGGGTAAACTCCCCTTCAGCCGACTGCATGATCCGCGCCGTATCGAACAGGATCAATCCGGAAAACACCAGTGCGCCCATCCCGGCGACCAGCGCCTGGAGAAACAGCGGATGCCAGAAAATCTGGACCACGGACAGGACAACGACAATGATCAGCCCCGTAAAGAGGAAGCTTCCAAGGAAGGAGAAACTTTTCCGGGAAACCAGCGCGTACAGCGACAGGGAAAAGAAAATGGCGGTGGTCATCAGAAGGCTGTCCGCGACCATCGTCTCTCCGCCCGGAAAGCGGACGGCCTGTGCCAGCATCGGCCCGAGCGACGCACCCATCAGGGCGGCAAAGAAGAACATGACGAGCATGTTGACCACCGGAATGCGCTGAACCGCCATCAACAGGAACAGGGTTCCAAACATGGCCACCGCCATCAGGATGGGATGACCGACAAACATCGGAAGACCGGCCCCCATCCCCCAAACGGCGGATGCCGCCGAAACGAGGAGGGTCAGGGCGAGCAGGCCATAGACCTTGACCATGAACTGCCCGATCGAGGAAGAACTGGGCAGACTGTCCACAATATTTCCGGCAAACGGAGACCGTTTTTCAAATCCTGTATTTCCAAACATGCGTCGCTCCTTATTCAGTTTTTGTTGGGGACCGGGGTGAGACCCTCGCAGCGCTCCCGGAAAAATCGTTGCAGCCCCATATGGCCGTAATGAGCGCAACCCCGGGTCGAATCCGTGGAACCACACCGGCACGGGTAAAACCTGCCTTTTGAAAATTATAACAGATTTTCATTGCACGCTCATCCCTTTGTCCTCCTGTCATCGGCCACCCTCAAAAGGGGATATTCCGGCAACCATTTTCTCCAGCAATCCGGGTCCAGGACAAGACAGTCCCGGACATAGGGACGCTTCCAGGGAAGATGTCCCTCCCGCCTCAGTCGCGAAGACAGGCGGTCCTTGAAAATGACCAGCAGGTCGTTTTGGCGGAAGATCCGGTCAAACCCCAACAGAACAACATACAGGACCGGTTTGGCATCCTTCCCCATCAGGTGAAGATAGGTATAACTGTCACGGACCTTGGGGACCAGTGACTGATGGATGAGCCGGTCGATCCGGAACCCTTCTCCCTCCGGCCAGATCCCACCCTTTCCCCGCCTGTTGAACCGCGGATCCGATCCCGGTCGAGGAAAGGGATCCTTCACTTCGATCAGAAGCATCCGATCCGGTTCTTCCACGACAAAGTCGACCATCGACATTCCCTGCGGAATGGCCCGCCCCATCGAATCGAACCGTTCCCAGGCCAGGGCGCGGGAAAAATCGAACAGGAATCCCCCTTCCCGGACGGTGGGAGTCACAGCGGGCCCTTTTTCGAAAGGGCCCGCTCCACATCACGGTCGAACAGGCTCCGGAAGGCCTCCGAGGCCGGGTTCGGAGCCATCCCGGAGAAATCGTCCGACTCCGAAACGCGGATCCGGTCCTCCCGTTCGTCGCGGTACAGACTGTGATACCGGATGTCGTCTTCCGATTGTCGCTGGAGGTCGATTTCCTTAAGCAGAACATAGTCCCGGGTGGCGACAATCACCTGGATGCCCGATCTCTGGAGGGAGAGGAGCAACTCCGCGACAACCCCCATGAACGTTGGACCGGCGTCCGCCTCGGGAATGTCCCAGAGCAGGATCGATCCCGGAGCCATCAGACCCCGGCGAAGCAGGAGCGAAAGGAATCCGAGCTGGCGAACCACCGGAGTCACGAGCGAAATTCCGATCTCCCCGCGCGTATTGGAGACCCTCAGCTCCTTTCCCCGGGTCACAACCCGTCCCGGCATGGATTTTTCGATTCGGGCGACCAGGGGCTTCATCCCGGGACAAGGCTTCCCGCCGGACGGCAGCCACGGAGCGATACCCAACGGGAACAGGAATGCCCTCGGGAAACGGGTTTCCAATTGGGCCAGACCCGACTGGATCTGCACGCTGAACGTCATGGGGCGGCGGCCGGAATCTCCAAGACGAAACGACCAGGACCCCCGATCCATCCTGAAGGCGACAACCCCCTCCCGGACCGTCGGATCCCGGAACAGGAGCCGGGAAACCGGCTCTCCCGGACCAAGGAACAGCTCCCTCACCCCCTGCCCAAACGGCATGCCCGACCAATGACCGAAACCCGCCGCAATCAGGCGCAGGAGGTGAGTCTTCCCCGTGCCATTCGTCCCGGTCACCAGGTTGAGGCCGGGACCCCACGAAAACGTACATTCCCGAAAGGCCCCGAAATGGGTCAGTTCCACCGAACGCAATTCCAACGGTTTCTGGTCCGTTGCAGCCGTCATTTTTCCGGTCGGGGACGAAAGAGATCATCCTTGACCCGATCCAGGAACAATCTGGCCGTCTCGGTCATCCGGCGTTTCGGGGTCACGATCCAGAGATCCCGGGAAAGATGGAGGTCCGAAACGGGGACAATCTTCAGGAACTGAAAATCCGATGGCTCGAGGGAAAGGATGGACACGAACGCGACACCCGAGCCCATTTCAACGAGTTTTTTGATCACGCCAGTATGCCCCACCGTCAGGACAATGGAAAACTGATCCAGGGAAAGGCCCTTTTCCAGCAAGGCATTTTCCAGAATCTGCCGCGTTCCGGAGCCCGACTCCCGAACGATCAGCGGCAGCCGCCGGATTTCCTCCAATGAGGTCTCCACCCCCTTGACGTGGGGAGCGCCGCTCGAATCCACGAACACCAGACGGTCCTGGGACAGGAAGGAACGATTGACTCCCTGCGAATCGGTCCGGGTCAGTTCCCCTTCAATGAATCCCACATCGATCTCCGAGGTTTTCAGGTCGAAGATGATCTGATGGGTGTTCAGGATGGACAGACTCGTCCGGATGGACGGAAAACTCCGGACAAAACCGGCCAGGATCGGAGGGAGGAGCCAGGCGCCGATGGTCGTGGAGGCCCCGATCCGAAGCGATCCCTGGGACCCTTCCGAAAACCGTCCCACCTCCGCCCGGGCGTCGGCCATTTCTTCCATGATCCGACGGGCATGGGGCAAAAGGGCCTTCCCGGCTTCGGTCAGAAGGACCTGGCGTCCCTTGCGTTCGAACAGGCGAACCTCAAGCCCCTGCTCCAGCGTCTTGACCTGGAGGCTGACTGCGGGCTGGGTCAGGAAAAGCGCCTCTCCCGCCTGCGTGAAACTTTCCAGCTCAGCCACTTTCAGGAAAATGCGAAGTTGGTCATTCGTCATCCGTGGAACCTCCCTGGGGGTTGGGCTTCCTGCGGGACCGAGCGGGCATCGGAGGGGAGGACGGCTCCCTCCGGAAGGGAGGAAGGGTCCGGATCAAAAGCGGGCCGTAGGATTTTTCCGTCAGCCGCCGGTCCAGGATGGTCACCGTGCCCGTATCGCTTTCCGAGCGGATCAAACGCCCTGCCGCCTGGATCAGCCGAAGCCCCGCCTCGGGAAGGGAGATCTCCCGAAACGGGTCTCCCCCCCGACGCTTGATCCATTCGGCCAGGGTTTCCTCGACCGGATCGGTCGGAACCGAAAAGGGGATTTTGGCAATGATCACGTGGGTACACAGGTCTCCCTTCAGATCCAGCCCTTCCGAAAACGATGAAAGCCCGAACAGGATCGACCCCAGCCCCTGGGCAATGCGCCGGGAATGGAGGTCCAGGATTTCGGACCGGGGTCGTTCCCCCTGGAGATGGATCCGGTCTTTCCATTCCCGGGGAAGTCTCCGGTGAACCTCTTCCATCTGGCGTCTGGAAGCGAACAATACGAGGGTTCCCCCGACCGGATCCAGGAGATCCGGCAGGATCCGGACGATCTCGTCCGTATGGCCCACGGGATCGGAGGGGTTGGACACCAGCGGAGGGATCCGGAGAACCCCCTGACGCTCCAGATGGAACGGGGAAGGCAAAGCGGTATAGGTGACCTCAGGAAACGAAGACAGTCCCGACCGGGAGGCAAACGACGAAAACGATCCCAGGGTCGCCAGCGTCGCCGAGGTCACCACCGCGGCCGACACCCGTCCCCAGAGCAGCCGTTCGAGCAGTCCCCCAGCCCAAACGGGACTGGCCTCCAGACGGTGATCCCGGATCCCGCCTTCCCTCCTGGACACTACCCAGCGGGCAACCGGAGGGCCTTCGGACGGATCAGCGGACCCGAACAGGCCGAGGAGTTGATTCGCCCCGGAAAGCCGGTCGGACAGGTTGCCGAGCTCCATCATCAGCCGATCCCGGGATTTCCGTTCGGAGGTCTGGGAGGAACTGTCCTCGGAGAGTCGGTCCCGTTCCTCCCGAACCCGGTCCAGAAGGATTTTGGATGCCGATGCCCCCACCCGGGCGATCCCGGCCACCTCGTCGGGAACCCTTCCGTCCGGGAATCTCCAGAGGGAGCGTTCTCCCCCCGATCCAAAAAGGGATTCCTCCCGCGCGGCCGGATCCGGTTTCTCCGATGGACTTCCCGAAAAGGTGCCTTCCCAATGGGACTCAAACCAACGGGAGAGGGTCTGGAGCGCCTCGGAGAGGGAATCCCTTTCCTCCAAAGGAAGCGGTTTTCCTTCCTTGCCATCCTTCATGCGGGCTGTCTGGGCGAGGACCGACGGGAGGCGCTCGATCCAGGGCAACGCTCCTTCCATCTCCAGTTCCGCCCTGAAATGGGAGAGGCTTTTCCCCGGAAGGTGATGTCCCTCATCGAAGACATACAGCGATTCTTCCGGTTTCGGGAGAAGGACCCCTCCGCCCAGGGAGAGATCCGAAAGGACGAGATCATGGTTGGCCACGACGATCTCCGCCCTGAAAAGACCCTCTCTTTTCAAGAAGAATGGGCAACGGGAATAATGGTCGCAATGCTTTCCGGTGCACGATGACGACTGGTTCGAGACAGAGGACCAGAGCCCATCGGGAACCGGGGTCTCCCATCGGTCCCGGTCCCCGTCCCATCCGTTTCCGAACCGCTCCTTCATCCGGTCGACCGTTCGGATCTCCTCCGGGGAAGGGGGGCGCTTCCAGGCCGCTTCTTCCGGGGACCGGCCCTCGGCAAGGCTCAGGAGGTTGCGCTCGCAGAGGTACCGGCCGCGCCCCTTGGCCAATTCGAAGGAAAAGGGGATTTCGGACGCCTGGAGGAGGAGGGGGAGGTCTTTCATGACGAGCTGTTCCTGGAGGGACACCGTCGCGGTGGAGACGACCAGGGTCTTTTTCCGGCTCTTTGCCATGACCAGTCCGGCCAGGAGATAGGCCATCGTTTTTCCGGTACCGGTCGGTCCCTGGATCGCCAGAAGATTCCGGCCCACCGTGGGAGGCGAGTCCTCATTGCGACAAAAGGAGAACGCCCGGGCAATCTCCGCAATCATCCGGCGCTGCCCCTCCCGGGGAGAAAAACCCGGAAGGGCTCCCGAAAGGCGTCGGAGTTGATCCCGGATCGACTCCTTCTCTTCATCGCTCAACAAGGAGGCATCCGGAGACGACATTGTGTCACTGGTCCTTTCAAGATCGGGTCCATCACCAACTCATGGCTGTCCGGGCCGACACAGCGTTATTCCCCGTTCCGCCTCAAGCGCGAATCGAACAACGTGGCCGCCATGACGACCTGGTCTCCCTGAGCCTTTCTGAATCGGCCAAACGAAAACAGTGTCCCACCCGTTGTCACCAGGTCATCCAGGAGGCATACCCCCCGGACCGGGGCACGGGTGGATCCCGACACCGGTTCCCACCTTTCGTCGTTGCGGAAAGAGCGTTCTTCCTTGTCCAGGAACTTGCTCTGCCTCCCCGGACGGGGACGACCCCCTTCCGAAGACCAGGGAATGCCCGTCAGACGGCTGAAGCGGTAGGCCATCCGATCCTGGAGACAGATTCCCCTTTGCAATAGCCTGCCCGGATCCGGCGGGATGGGAAGCCACAATCCGATCCCGCCCGGATCCCCCAGACGGCTGAAGGCTTTTCCGATCAGAAAATCCGCAATGGCCCGGTCTCCCTGGAATTTCGCCTGAAGAAACAGTGTGCGGGGAAACCCCTCATACCAGAAAGAAGAGACAATCGGACAACCGTCGCGGGAGGGGCGGACCGGCGGCCGACCCAGGGTGGCCTGATCGAATTCCATCAGGCACGCGGCGCACAGCGGGGACCCGGATCGTCTGGCTTTCCCGCAGAACCGGCAGGAAAATCCGGGAATCACCCACACGAAGGAAGTCCGGTCAACGGATGCGGCTTCTCCCCGGGCACGCTTTCCGGCTCAAGGGGCAAAGTCAAGCCGGACCGCCCGGGGAGGGCTGTCCCGCACCTTAGGTGGATTGTCCAAGGGAATAGGCGTCCCAGGTCGGGTCCGAAAGTCCCGGTCCTCCTGGGGCATAACGGCTTGCGGGCTCATCCGAGGGGCCGGGAGGCTGGAAAAATCCGGGATGGACCATCACCGTTCCCCAGCTGTTGCAGGACGGGCAACGACCTGCCCATCGGACCTGCCGGGCCTGGCAGTGGCGACACACGTACCTCCCGGTCCGGGACTCTCCGTGGGCGCCCTTGCGGAACGATTCAAGCGCATTGACCCGGTCCTGCTTTCTCAGGTAAAGATCCCCCAGCAGGCCATAAAACTCGCCCTCCCAGTTTTCGGTCCCCTCGAGGGATTCCATCAGTTCCACCGCAGAATCGACCAGCATCAGACGATCGAAGAGCCGGGCCCGGGCATACAACAGTCCCGAGTTGTTCGGATCCGCCGAAACGGCATTCTCGAACAGGGCGAGAATGCGATCCGGACTTCCGGTTTCAAGGGCCATTTCCTCGAGCCGTTCCAGAAAAACCTGATCCTTGTCCCGGCGAAACCCCTCCTCCAGGGTGGCAAAAGCTTCCGTCACC
This sequence comes from Nitrospirota bacterium, assembly GCA_021785195.1. Taxonomy (GTDB): domain Bacteria; phylum Nitrospirota; class Leptospirillia; order Leptospirillales; family Leptospirillaceae; genus JAJYGC01. Next base: position 52,145 of record JAJYGC010000020.1, on the reverse strand, counting down.
CTGCCTTCCCGGAACTGGGCTTCCGCCAGGCCGATCCGCGCGGGAGGAAAGGACGGGTCAATTTTCAGCGCGCTTCGGAACGATCGACGGGCCGCATCCGTGTCTCCCCTGGAAAGCTGGGCCTTTCCGGTCTCAAACTTGATCCCCACCAGAACCGCAACTTCCCGTTCACGTCTTTCACCCTTCTGGAACGAGCGGGAGAGCACGGACTGGACCTCAAGGGCCTCATCCCATTTTTCCTGGGAAATCAGCCGATCGCGGTAAATCCCGAGGATATCGACATTTCGTCCTTCCCGTTTGCGAAAATACTCACTGAAAAGGGCCAGCTCGTCCTCGCCCCGACGAGCACGGTTATAATCTTCCGCCAGCGCCGCCAGCAGGCGGACATCTTCTTCGTCGAACACCCGGGCCCGCCGGTGAAGACGGATCGCCGCGTTCGTGTCCCCCAGGGATCTCTTGATATTGCCCAGAAGCAGCAGGGCCTCTGTGTGGTTCGGATAAATCGACACCAGCCGTTCGAGCAGGGAAATGGCCTGGGGGGTGTGGGACCTGTTCAGCTCCTCCCGGACCTTTTTCCAGAGTGCGGCCACTTTTTCTTCCCGCTTTTCCTCCCGGACCTCGCGGAGGTTCCGGACCCACCGCAAAAGGTCTCCCATCCCGTGGACCAGCATGACAAACCCCGCCCCCAATCCGAGGGCCAGCACGAAAAAGGTCACTTCCGGAAGGGTCAGGGGGTGGTTGGGAAGGAATTGGAAGGTGACGGACTGGGGGTTCCACTCGAAGAGCTTGACGATGAAGACGAGGGAGAGGAGGAGGGCGAGCAGGAGAAAACGGGTCATTCAGGTCCCCGGTGATCTGAGGGGGGAGGGAAGCCTGAGCCCCTCCTCATGATCCAAATGGTCCAAATCCTCCAGGGGTGCCGGCAGGGGGCGGTGTTCGGGAGCCACGCCCTCGAACTGGCCGTCTTCCCGGAGAATGAACAGCGGGGCTTTCGGGAAAAGATCCTCCAGACGGTAGAGCGCCCTTCCGCCGTGCTGGAACAGGTGGACAACAACCGAATCAAAATCCACCAGGGTCCAATGGGAGCCTTTTTCCGCCCGGAACGGCTCACCCGGCCTGGTAAACTCGGCATCAAGCTGTTCGAGGACCGCATCCCGGTGGCGGTCATGCTCGATATCCCCGAAAATCAGGCAATCCGCATAGGCGCAAGTCGCACCCGGCTCCATGAGCCATACGGAACGGACTTTCTTGTGCTGCAGAAACCGGGCCATCCGTTCGGCACGCCCACGGGTCTGTTCATCCGTCTCTTGAACCCTGACATCCGTTTGTTCCAGTCTCGTCTCCCGGGGTTCCCTTTCGGAGAAACCGCCTTCAGATGATGCTGACTCACGACTGATTTCGGAAGGATATTCCATACAACCCCTTTTCAACAATATAAGATTTGACCATTGCTGGCAAGATATTCCCGGGGGGATTGATTCCCCGGGACCAGGCGCTCAGGGAATCCCTGACGCTTGTGGAAGAAATGTCCGGCGTCCCGGCATGGACGAACGCCAGAAAACGCTCTTTCCCGGGATCCCCGGGATCCAGGATCCGGACGAGGGACAGGGCCAGTCGTTCGTCCCGCCAATCCGGTCCCTCCCAGAAAGCCTGAAGTTCGGGAAGACCCAGGGGGAGCAGCTTCCGGTAGGCCTCCCGGACCCCCCCAATGGTTCTTCCCGGCCGCGCCACAACCAACAGATGGACTCTGTCCAGCAAGCGTCCGACCTCGAACCAGCCGGAAAATCCCTCGAACGCATCCGCCCCCAGGATCAGCCAGGGCTTCAGGTCCGGAAACAGGGCCTCCACCGTGTTCAGTGTGTACGAAACCCCTTCGGACCGGCACTCGAAGTCTGAGACCTCCCATCCGGCCTGGTTCCTGATGACCCGCTCCACCATCTCCCTCCGGTGGGCACAACCCGGATCCCCCGGCAAGAGACGGTGGGGAGGACGGCCCGTCGGAACAAAAACGATCCGGTCAAGGGAAAGTCGCCTGGTCAGAAAGCGGGCGAGCGCGAGATGACCCTCGTGAATGGGGTTGAACGCCCCACCAAACAGGGCTGTCCGGGGCAGACGCATCCTGTCGTTCCTCAGGACATCCGGTTATGCGTGGCGAAGATGGCCGTTTCCGCGGACAAGGTATTTTGTCGTGGTGAGCTCCTTGAGTCCCATGGTTCCCCTCGCATGGATCCGGGTCGTGCTGATCCCCACTTCGGCCCCGAGCCCAAAGGCAAACCCGTCATGAAGCCGGGTCGATGCATTCACGATGACACACGAGGAATCCACTTCGCTCTGGAACCGGTCGGCCTCCAGCAAATCCCGGGTGAGGATCGCATCGGTATGGCCGGAACCGTACTCCGAAATATGGGCCATCGCCGCGTCCAGGGAATCCACCACCCGAACGTTGAGCGCAAGGGCAAGGAACTCCGTGCGGTAGGTTTCGGGAGAGGCCGACTGGACTCCGTCGTCCACGGTCCGGGTCACCGGACATCCGTAGAGGAGGACCTCCCTTTCCCGCAACATCCGGACCAGTCTCGGAAGAAGCGAAGAAAGGTGGGAGGAATGCACCAGGAGGGTCTCCATGGCATTGCACGTCGAGGGACGGCTGGTCTTGGCATTGAGGACCACCTTCAGGGTCATCTCCGGATCGGCGGATTCCCCGACATAAATGTGGCAGATTCCCTGATCGTGCCTGAGCACCGGAACCCTGGCATGCTCCGTCACCGTTTCCATCAGCCGGGACCCGCCACGGGGAATGACCACGTCGAGCCGGGTGTTTCCGAGAAGGTCGACCACGGCCGAACGGTCCGCCCAAGGGAGAAAGCAGGCCCCCTCCGGAGGCACGCCTTCCTCCCGAAGGGCGGCGTGGATGGCCTCCACCAGGGCCAAGTTGGAGGCAATCGCCTCCGACCCCCCCTTCAGCACCACGGTACACCCGGCCTTCAGGCACAGGGAAAACACCTCGACAGTCACATTGGGGCGGGATTCGTAGATGACCCCCACCAGCCCGAGGGGAACACTGACTTTTTCGATCAGCAGTCCATCCTGGTTGATCCAGCGATCCACCGCACGGCCCACGGGATCCGGCAGTCCTGCAACATCCTCCAGCCCCCGGATCATCTGCTCGTATCGACCGTCGGTCAGCAGGAGCCTGTCGCACAGGGCCGGCTCGAGTCCCCGGGCCAGCGCCAGTTCGTAGTCCCTCCGGTTGGTCTCCTGGATCTTTTCCTTGTCCCGCCGCAGGATTTTGGCCAGTCTGAGCAGAACATCGTTTTTCGTTCTTGTCGGCATGATCTGGAAACGGGAAAGGGATTTCTTGGCCTCAAGAACGGCCTTGTCCAACAACTCCCGCCGGTAGGTCCCCTGTTCCGTCATGATCTTCCAGCACCCTCCCACAAAGCCATCTCATTTCGGTGAACCACGATCGGCCAGGACTCCGGTGTCTCATTCCTCTTGCGCCTGTCCCTCCAGACGGAAAGCTCCGAGGCGGAAAGACGGACACGTCCCCTCGCCTTTTCCCGGCCTCCGGCATCCAGCAGCCGGACAACATCTCCCGACAGGAACGTCCCCTCGATGTCGAGCACACCTCCTGCCAGCAGGCTTGATTTCCTTTTTTCCAGCACACTGGAAGCGCCGGGATCGAGGACAATCGCCCCCCGTGGGTCCGCGAAAAAGCCGATCCAGACCCGTTTGCTGGGCCATGGAGTCACGGCCGAGTCAAAGAGGGTTCCTTCCCCTTTCCCGAAGAACCGGTCCAGCATCCCGGCCCGGCGTCCAAAGACGATGCCCACCGGAAGACCCCACTGATTGGCCAGTTCCGCAGTCAACACCTTCGAGGCCATCCCTCCCGTTCCGAGGCCGGATCGGGAAATCCCCGCGAGCTTCCTGATCTCCGGAGTCACCGATTCGACATGGGAAATCCGGGAAGCACCGGGATCCACGCCCGGATCCGCCGTGAACAGACCGTCCACATCCGAAAGAATCATGAGGAAATCCGCGCGGACCGTGCCGGATACAAGGGCCGAAAGCCGGTCATTGTCCCCGAACCGGATTTCTTCGGTGGCCACGGAATCGTTCTCGTTGACGACCGGAACGACGTCAAGGGACAAAAGGGTTTCCAGCGTCCGCTCAAGGTTGATGAAGCGCTTCCGGTCGACGACGTCGTTTGGGGTCAGCAGAACCTGGGAAACCATCATTCCATGACGGGCAAACGCCTTTTCATATCCCCACATGAGACGGCTTTGTCCAATGGAGGCCGCTGCCTGCTTCATGGCGAGGGAGAGCGGCCTTTTCCCGACCCCGAGCTTCATCCGTCCGGCCGCAATCGCGCCGCTGCTGACGATGATGACGCGGATCCCTTTTTCCCTGAGGGCGAATACCTGCCTTGCAATGGCGCCCTGCAACCGGAGGTCCAGCCCCGTTTCCGGGGAAGACAGGACGGTGCTTCCGATCTTCAGGACGAGCGTCCTGATCCCCTGAAACAACGTTTTCCGGCGGTCGAGCCAAGGAAAGCCCGCAGTCATTCCCCCCCCATGCGCTCCGGAACCAGGGTCGAGCCGTCCGAGTCCCCCGACGGGGCGAATGCGGTAGCCGAAGGGTCGGCCGGAAACTCCGGAAGGGTCCTCCCCAACAGCGACAACAAGTCCCCCAACCCCTCCCCCGTGTGGGAAGAGATGACCAGTTCAGGGCGTCCCTGGGTCCTCAGGAATGCGAGGAACCGTTCGAGCCGTTCCGGGTCGGCGGCATCCTTCTTCGTTCCGACCAGGAACTCCGGCTTTCTCGCCAGCTCCGGATTGAAGGAAAGGACCTCGTTCCGGACGATGGCATAGGCCTCTTCCGGCTCACGGGAATTTTCCGCGGTGAGATCCACAAAATGGAGTAGGACTTCCGTCCGTTCGACGTGTTTCAGAAAGCGGATTCCCAGGCCCTTGCCCTCATGAGCCCCCTCAATCAGACCCGGCAGGTCGGCGATGACGATTTCCTTTTCGTCGGGAGGGGTTCCCAGGATCAGAACACCCAGATGGGGGTGCAGCGTGGTAAATGGATAGGACGCGATGCGGGGATGGGCGCGGGTGACCCTGGAGAGGAAGGTGGATTTTCCGGCATTGGGAAATCCGAGCAATCCGACGCGAGCCATCACCTTGAGTTCGAGACGAAGCTGGAAGGACTGGGAAGGCCCTCCGGGCTCCGAAAAATCGGGCGTCTGCCTCGTCGGGGTGGCAAAATGGACATTGCCACGTCCTCCGCGTCCGCCCTTCGCTACAAAGACACGGCGTCCGGGGACGGTCAGATCGTGGAGCAGGACCCCGTCACTTTCATTGAAGATCTGTGTCCCGAGGGGAACCTCGAGCACAAGGGAACGACCGTTGGCACCATGCTGTTTTTTGCCGCGCCCGGCTTCGCCGGGTTGCGCCTTGAGGGTGGACCGGTGCTTGAAATCAAGCAGGGTGGATTTTCGTGGGGTTCCCACAAAGATGACGCTTCCGCCATCTCCGCCATCCCCGCCATCCGGACCCCCTCTCGGAACAAATTTTTCCCGCCTGAAGGAAACGCAACCGTTACCCCCTTTTCCGGATTCCACAAAAACCCGGGCTTCATCAACAAACTGGGGCACGGCGATCCAATCCGTTCGAGGAAAAAATCAGTTTACTGGCGAAGAGGCCACTTGACCCGGAACGATATGGATCTTCTTGCGGTCACGTCCCCACCGGGCAAAATGCACAACACCCGTTTCCTTGGCGAACAGGGTGAAGTCCCGTCCCATTCCGACGTTGTCTCCCGGATAGAACTGCGTTCCCCGCTGTCGGACCAGGATGTTGCCGGCCAGGACAAACTGGCCGTCGTGCCGTTTCACACCCAGGCGCTTCGACTCGCTGTCTCGACCATTCCGGGTTGAACCTACCCCTTTTTTATGGGCCATGGAACACTCCTTATAGCTGTTTTGAACTCACAGAATCCACTCTTAGGCGCCGCGCACAATCTCCAGGATCTGGATGCGGGATACGGCCTGTCTGTGGCCCTGTTTCCGACGATAGTTCTTTCTGCGCTTTTTCTTGAACACGATGATCTTCGCATCCCGTTCCTGCCGGACAATCCGGGCCTTCACGGTCACCGGGAGAGAAGCTCCGCCTTCCGCAAACGAGGTTCCGGCTTCATCGGAAACCATCAGGACATCGGTCAGGGCCACTTCCCCTTCCGCAGCCAATCGCTCCACCACCAACACCTGTCCGGGAGTCACGCGGTACATCTTACCGCCCGTTCGGACAACGGCAAACTGTGCCATTTCACTTCCACCTTTCCTGAGAAACAGATCGAACGGCTTCTAAATTCAGCCGATAACAGCAAAAGGGGAGTCTACCAAAAACCATGTCCAAAAAGCAAAGTCCCTTGCAGTCCGTGCAGTCCGTTCTGGATTCGGTGTTTTCGGACAATCAAGGATGGGGTTCAGGCAAGGCCAGTCGCTCGAGGAAGGCCAAAATCTGTCCCGGAGCCGGAGGACAGCCCGGAATCTGTCCATCCACCGCAATCACCTCCGCCACCCCTCCTGCCACGGCATAGCTTCCCCTGAAGACTCCCCCGTTTATGGCACAGTCGCCCATCGCGATGATGGCGCGTGGGTTCGGCGTCGCCCCGGCGGTGGCCTTCAGGGCTTCCTTCATGGCCAGGGTTACCGGACCCGTCACCAGCAGGGCATCCGCGTGCCGCGGAGAGGCCACAAAACGGATCCCGAGGGTCTCCGGGGAATAGATCGACTGATTGAGGGCATGGAGCTCCAGCTCACACGCATTGCACGAACCGGCATCCACGTGTCGGATGGAAAGGCTCCCCCTGGCCAGGGAACAGGGCTTCTCCAGGGGAGGGGCGGGGACTGGCAAGGGTTCGGTCAAATTTCCGGTCCTGAAAATCTTCAGCAGTATTTTATGCATGGCTCATCCTCCTCATAAGACGATCCGGTCCCCCGCCGCCCCCGATCACAGATCGTGCCCGCTGTAGCTGAGGTTGAACGATTTGTTGATCAAGGGAAAGTCTGCCACCAGATTTCCCGGAATCGTCTGTTCAAGCGCCGGCCAAAGGATCCAGGACGGGTCGTGGCAATGGGCATCGAGAACGGTGAGTCCGGTTCCGAGACGCACCCAGCAGAGTACCTCACCCCGCCACCCCTCCACCCAGCCGATTCCTTCAGACCCGGAGAACGACTCTTCCAGCGGGTTGAAGAAGGACCCGTCCGGCATCGATTCAAGAACCGAATCGAGGAAAGACAGGGAATGCCGGATTTCCTGAAAGCGGACCTGCACCCTGGCCGCCACATCCCCCCTGCGGGAAATCGACACCGGAACACGCACCTTGTCGTACGGGGGAACCGGATGGGTATGTCTCAGATCGTACATTTGGCCACTGGCCCTTCCGACCACCCCCCCCAATCCCCATCGGCCCGCCAGCATGGGGTCGAGCCATCCGGTCCCGGAAAACCTGTCCTGCAATCCTCCGTGCTCGTCATAGATCGTCTTGAGCTCCAGAACCCCTTCCTTGACCCTGGAGCATTCCTTCCGCAACACAGTGATCTCCCCTGGACCCAGATCCCGAAACACCCCTCCCGGAATGACCGCATCCATCAGGTAGCGATGTCCGAACATTTGTTGATTGGTCCGCAGGAATTCCTCTTTCAGACGGCCGAACTGGATCTGGCCGAAGCCAAAGCCGGCATCGTTGCCCAGGGCCCCGAGGTCGCCCAGATGATTGGCGATCCGTTCGCGCTCCAGCAGGATGGAACGGATCCATCGGGCCCTCAGGGGGGGGACGGATCCCGTGGCCGATTCGACCGCATCGGAAAATGCCGTCTGGTAAGCCACCGTGGAGTCCCCCGAAATCCTTCCCGCAAGGGAGATGGCTTCACCCAGAGGCCGGTTCCGGAACAGGGACCTGACCCCCTTGTGGGTGAACCCGAACCGCTCTTCCATCCGCAGAACCTTCTCTCCCACCACCTGGAAACGAAAATGGCCCGGCTCGATGATTCCGGCATGAACGGGTCCGACCGGAATCTCATGGACCCCCTCCCCCTCAACGCGGACAAACCGGTAATCTTCCGAAAAAGAATCCTCCCGGACAGGCCGTTCCGCAGGGGAGACCCCCGGAGGAACCATCGGAGGACGTGTCCACAGGCCGTGATCCAGCCATGGCCTCGGGTCGGGGAGCCCTTCGGGATCCCATCCGTACAGATCCCGCACGGCCCTCTCCAGACGGTTCGCCAAGGGAAACAGGAAGGCGATGGAAGGAAAGGTCCTCTCCAGGGCGGAAATCCCCAGACGGAACAGGAGCAGCCCTTCGGCGTCCGAGAAGGCCGAAAACAACACCGGGGCCCTCTCATCGGCCCAGGATCCCCAGAGTGAGACCAGCCTTCCTCCCCGATTCAGAACCCTGTTCACCCCCGACAGGTAGTCCGCGGACGAATCGGGCGTCACCCGGGAGCAGGGCACGACGAATTTCGTTGGACTTCCCGGCGTGAAGCAGGGTTCAGGTCCTGGGCCGTATTCGGTCGGGTTCATCGCGGGACCTCCCTCATAAGGTTCCAAGCAGATAACGGGCCGCATTTTGATACCATCCCCAAAGAAAAGAGGGAAGTCCGAGGCCCAGGATCAGGACAAGGAAAAGATGGATTCCCACGGGCACCCGGGAAAAGGATGGAAGGGGACCGGAGGGAGCCGTCTCCCCGGCCACCAGTTCCAGTACCCTTTTCATCAGGACCCCGAACGCCACGGCAAGTGCGATGGCAAGAAAGGGGGCTGCCCAGGGGCTCCAGTGCAAAAGCGCGTCAAAAATCAGAAACTCGCTGGTGAAGATCCCGAACGGTGGGACCCCGAGAATCGCACAGACCGACAGGATCAGGGACCAGCCGAGAAACGGGGTGTATTTCAGCACCCCCCGGATCCCCTCGAACTTCTGGGAGCCACACCATTGGGAGACGGTTCCCACCAGGAAAAAAAGGGAGGATTTCGTGAGGCTGTGAAAGGTCATGTGGAGGAGGGCCGCCAGGGTCCCGATCTCCCCTCCGACCCCAAAACCCAGTGTGGCGATTCCCAAATGCTCGATGGAGGAATAGGAAAAAAGACGTTTGACATCCTTTCTTCCCCACATGGAGAAGACGGCCACCCATAGGCTCAACAGGCCGAACACGATGAGGATCCCGGAGGTAAAGGACACCCCCAGCGAACCGTCCACGAGAACCTTGATCCGGATAATGGCATAGAGCGCCACATTCAACAAAAGGCCGGACAGGATGGCCGAGGCGGGGGTCGGACCTTCGGCATGGGCGTCCGGGAGCCATCCATGCAGGGGAACGATCCCGACCTTGGTCCCGAATCCCACAAAGAAGAAAATGAACGAGAGCAGCAGAACCTGGGGATTCAGATGGGATTTGACCTGGTTTAAGTTGGTCCAGAGAAGGGCCATGCCTCCGGGCCCCAATTCCTTTTCCGCGGCAAAGTACAACAGGATGAGGCCAAAGAATGCCTGGGCGATTCCCACCCCCAGCAGAACGAAATATTTCCACGCCGCTTCCAGACTTTTGGGAGAACGGTACAGGCTGATCAAGAACGCATTGGAGAGGGTCGCCGCTTCCAGGGCGACCCACAACAGCCCGAGGTTATTCGAGAAAAGCCCCAGCAGCATGGCAAAGACCAGCATCTGGTACATGCTGTGGTACAGCCGGAGACGCCCTGAATCGAACTGTCCCCTTTCCACCTCGAATCGGACATAGTGTACGGAAAAAACAGAGGTTGTCGTCGCCACCAGACCGGTCAGAACCACAAAAATGATATTCAGGTCATCGGCAAAAAGCTGGTTCGACAGGGCAAAGATTCCCTTCCCCGAAACATGGCGGGCAACCTCCAGCGCAGAAAGGAACACCATCCCGGAGGCCACCACATTGAAGCGTGGCGCCCAGGACCGGGCCCCGAAAAGAGCCAGGACGCCGGCGGCGGACAACGGAATCAAAAGTGTCGCGAGTATGTCCATCTCTTCAGTCTTCCCATGTTTTTTCCAATCGCTCAAGATCAAGATTCTCGAAACTTTCCCGGATTTGAAAAAAGAACACTCCGAACAGAAGGGTCCCGACCAGGACATCGAGCGCCACCCCAAACTCGACAATCATGGGCATCCCGTAGGTCGCGTTAATCGCCGAAAACAAAAGGCCGTTTTCAAGACTGAGAAGCCCCAGCACCTGGGTGATGGCCTTGCGCCTCGACAGAATGACCAGAAACGACAGGAGGACCGTGGAAAGTCCGAACCCGATCAAACCCCTTGAAATCGTGCTCGCCATCATCGTCAACGGAGCCGCGAGGCTGGAGGCAAACACGACAATCAGGATTCCGGTCACCATCGTCAGTGGCACATTCACCACGACCTCGACATCCCCCCGGAGTCTCAGCCGATGAATCAGCCGGAACAGAAGAACGGGGAGGACGACCACTTTCAGGACAAGGGTGAAGAAGGCCAGCAGGAAAAGATGTTCCTCCCCCGAGATCGCCCCGACGAATACGGCATTGGCCGTGAGGATGATCCCCTGCACCGTGAATACCCGGATCATCGTGAAGATTCTCCGGATCGACAGCATGACAAAGACCGTCAGCAGGAGCAGGCCCCCCAGAAGCTGGATCACGGACTGTTCGACCGGATGGTTCATTCAGACCTCGAGAATGAAATGGGAAAGAAAACCCAGAATGGCCAGCAGGAAAGCCAGGGTCATGAATTCCGGGACACGGAAGATCCTGAGTTTCGCCATGAGGGTTTCAAAGAGGGCCAGAGCCGCCCCCGCCACGACGAGTTTCCCCCCAAGGGCGGCGAGGGCCAGAAGATCTCCCTGCCATCCCGGACTGCCGCTCATCCCCCAGGGGAGGAAAAAGCTGATCCCCAAGAGAAGATACAGGAGCAACTTGATGGAACTTCCCCACTCCATCAAGGCCAGATTCCGTCCGGAGTATTCCAGAAGCATCGCCTCATGAATCATCGTGAGCTCCAGGTGGGTGGCCGGATTGTCAATCGGGATCCGGCTGTTTTCCCCCAGCAGGATCAGAAAATACGCCAGGGCCCCGAAAACGAGACTGGGGGTGGGCAGGACGCTTCCCTCCCTGACCACCTCTGACGTCACTCCCGTCATGGTGGAATGGGACAACAGGTAGGTCGTGAACAGCACAAGGATGGTTGCGGGCTCGGCCAAAAATCCGACCATCATCTCTCGCCGCCCCCCCATTCCCCCAAAAGGGGTGCCGGTGTCCATGGCGGCCAGCGCCATGAACACCCTGGCCAAGGCGAACAGCCCCACCAAAACGATCGCATCTCCCATGGCCCGGCCCCCGGACACCGTGGAAACAACCGGAATCAGCAAAGAAGCCACCACCATCGCGGAGAACACCACATAAGGCGCCAGGCCAAAAAGAGCGGAGGTTCCGGAAGGACGAATCGTTTCCTTCCGGAAAAGCTTGAAGAGATCCCGAAAGGGCTGGATGACGCTGGGGGGCTTCCGGTTGGAGAGGACCCCCCTCACCCAATTGACCCATCCGACCAACAAGGGCCCCAGAACCCCCACCAGGACGATCTGGAAGAAACTGCCGAGAACGGAACCTGCCCCACCACTCACACGCTCACCTCAAGAGAATCAGCAACAGGAAAAGGGTTATGAAACTGTACACAAGGTAAACAGAGATTCTCGGATTCCTCAGGCGTTCCGCCAGTCCGGAGAGAAAAAGGATCATCCGGGTCACCGGGCGGTAAAGGAATTTCCAGTGCGGGTCCTCGACCTTGAGACGATATTCGGGTTGGGGATCCGAAGGATCGGGAAGATGCCGGTCGATCAGGAAAAAAGGAGAGAAGAAGTGGCGGATCGGCTGACCGAACGCGTCTGCGGAATCCTGCATCCGGGCCGTCCGGAAGGGATATCCCGAATTCCAGGTGGGAAAAACCCCTTTGGCGTTTTTCCCGGAAAAGAGCCGGACGACGACCCACGTCAGCCCAATGACCAGCGCGAACGAACCGGCAAGGAGAACCGGGCTGTACTGGGCCTGCCTTGGGGATACGGGAACCAGCCACAACCATGTCTGGGAAAGGGGGGGAATCGGAAGCCCGGCCCCGATGACCGACCGGATCACCCGGTCGATCCCCGCAAGGACAGGGACAGGGAAAATCCCGAGCCCGATGCAGCCGGCAGCCAGAAATCCCATCCCCAACCGCTCATGGATTCCGGTTTCCCGGGCATTTCCGGCCCCCGGACCTCTCGGGTTCCCCAAAAATGAAACCCCGACGACTTTTACGAAACACATGGCGGTCAACGCGCTTGCCAGCGCCAGAAGGGCCGCGGCCAGGACCACAAGACTCCGGTAAAAGGTTTCTCCAAGGTCGGTGGCCCATAGTGCGGACTGGAAGGTCAGCCATTCTGAAACGAACCCGTTGAAGGGCGGAAGACCTGAGATGGAAAGGGATCCGATCAAAAAGAAGAACCCTGTGTAGGGCATCCGGCGCATCAATCCCCCCAGATGATTGATGTCGTGGGATCCGGTTTCGGCAATCACGGATCCGACCCCCAGAAACAGGAGGCTCTTGAACAGGGCGTGGTTCAGGGTATGGAAAAGCGAGGCCGACAGCGCGATGGTGGCCGGAATGGGGTGGTGCGTCGTAAAAAATAGGATTGAGAGCCCGAATCCGATCAGGATGATCCCGATATTTTCAATCGAATGATAGGCCAGAAGCCTTTTGGGCTCGTGTTGCATCAGGGCATGGAGCACGCCGAACAGGGCGGAAACGGCCCCCAGCACCAAAATAACCGCACCCATGACCGGGACCAGGTGCTTGATCCCCAGGAGTCCGAGGTCCATCCTCACCAGGCCATAAATGGCCATTTTCAGCATGACCCCGCTCATCAGGGCCGAAACCGGGGCCGGAGCTGCCGGATGGGCTTCCGGGAGCCAGATGTGGAGCGGAAGAATGCCGGCCTTTGCGCCAAATCCTGCCAGGGAAAGGAAGAAGACGGCAATCATCATTCCCGGAGCAAGGGAGCCATTTCGAAGGCTGTCAAAGGAAAGGGCCCCCAGACCGGACTTCGGGCTTCCCAGGGAAAGGAGCACGAAAGAGATCAGGAGCAGGCTTGTGCCGAGATGGGCCAACAACAGGTAAAGGAATCCGGCCTCACGGATCCGCGCCCCACTGAAATCGGTGATCACCAGAAAAAACGAGACCAGCGCCATGGCTTCCCAGAACAGGAGAAACACAAAAGCATCATCGGCAACCAACACCCCGGTCATGGCCGCCAGAAAAACCGGGATCCACAGGGAGAGCCACCCGAATCGGCGAGGGGTCTCCTTCTTGAAGAATCCGCATGAATAGAAAGAAACCGCTGCGGCAACACTTCCCAGCACAACGAGAAAATACCCCGACAACAGATCCTGCCTGAGGTGGAACGGAAGGCCGGGGAGGCCCAAGGGGAGCCGGAGCGCGTCATTTCTGTCATCGGCGACGCTCCAGATTCCGGAATACACAAGAAGAAGGCCAAGCAACGCGGACCAATAAAAGACGGAGGTGAGCACTCGACCGGACATCCGGGACAGCCCATAGCCCAGAAGGCCACAAAACGTCCAACCCGCCATCACCATCAAGGAAAGGGAGAGCGGGGATATCCCGTCCTTCAGCATTTGGGTCATTTCACTCTTTGGAACTGGACGCCATCGGTCCTGTTTTCCATTCTCGTTTCCTCAAGGCATTCTGGATGATGCTCTGGCCTTCTGGGGTCAGGACAAGACTGTGGGGAGCGCTCTTCGAATGTCCGGAACGGGACTGCCACAGGTCCCAGTCTCTCTGGAGATCGAGCCAGAACTCGGGAGACGTACCCGCCAAAGCCTCCGAAAAATGCAACGCAGAATCCGGGGTGATCCCGCGCCTGGCGTTGACGATTTCGTTGAGGCGCGCAAAGGTCCATCCCAGATGATTGGAAAATGAGGTCTGGGTAATCCCGAGCGGTTCAAGAAACTCCTCGACCAAAACACGGCCCGGATGGGTGGGGGGAATGGGTGATCGCATTTATAGGATTCCTCCAGTCAACTGTTATCCCTGCATATGATATATCGGTATCTAGTATAAATTTCAACAAGCGGGTCCGAAATTCCACATGGGCTTCCAGGTCAACCCAAAAAGCGGGGGATTCCCTGTCAAATTTGGTTAAAACAGCCGGATTCCTTGCGGAAACACTATTTTGAGTTGTACCATGGGAGGATAGGCATTTGTTCATTCTGACCTGAGTCCTGAAGCGTCACCCAAACAGTCCGGACACCCGAAGCGCAAAGGGGATTATCTCGCCATGGGCCCCAACCCCAGTGATTCCGACGTATCCCACCTCGCCTCCCAGTTCAGGGAAGCCGGGATCCAGGTGACCCCCCAGCGCCTAATGATCGCGGGAACGCTCTTTCGCAGCGAAAAACACATCAGTGCCGAAGAACTCTATTTCCTGGTCCGGGAAAAATATCCGAAGATCGGCCTGGCGACCATCTACCGCACCCTCCATCTCCTGACGGAAAAGGGTCTGGTCGAGGAACACCGGTTCAATGACGAGTTCAGCCGTTATGAAGTCAAGACCACGATTCACCATGACCATCTGATCTGTATCGAATGCGGAACGGTGGTTGAATTCGGGCAACCGGTGATCGAACATCTCCAGAACCTCGCGGCCCAGGAGAACAACTTCACCATCGTGTCCCACCGGCTGGAAATCTACGGGGTCTGCAAACGGTGCCAGGACCTGCGCCAGAAACACGCTCCTGCACCGGCTCAAAAGCATTTCGGGCAACGGCCCTAGCCCTTGGGTTGATCCTTAGGGTTGGACCTTGGCTTGATCCAGCGGAAGAAGGATGATGTCCGGCACTCCCGCGACCCGAACGTGGGTCGACCCGCAGGACACCCCCAAAAAATCCGCGACGGGCGCCGGGGGAATCAGGCTCCGGACGGAGCCGGATTCCCCGACCATGAACAGCGTTCCCTCCCCTCCGGCCACCACCAGTCCCGCCTGACCCTCTTCGCAGATTCCGTAGAGGTCCCGCTCCGCCGGAAGGGCGATCCGCGCAAAAGACCGGCCGCCGTCCGAAGAGCGATAGAGAAGTCCGTGGTCACCGGCCAGGACCACCCTTTCCCCTTGGCCCCAGAGCGCGTTAAAGGATGGGTCCTGCCGGGTCACCCGGGGGATGGAAAGGGGAACGGGGGAGAAGGTCCGGCCGCCGTCACGGGTTTCCAGAAAAGTCCTTCCCCATCCGGCCACCCAACCGTGAAGCGCGTCCCGGAAATAGACGGCGTACAGATTCTGCCCGGTCGGAGAAGGAAGGGCCTTCCAGGTCCGGCCGCCGTCGTGGGTGGTTAAAAGAGATCCTTTCTCTCCGACAATGTAACCGGTCCTGGCATCCGGAAAATCAATGTCCTGCAAAAACCCGTTCTGAATCGGAGACGCCACCCGGATCCATGATTTCCCCCCATCGGCGGTCGAAAGGATGACTCCGTCGTCACCGACGATAAATCCCTTCTCCGGATCGACAAACACCATTTTATAGAGATCATCGGAGACCGGGGAAGGAATCTTCGTCCAGGATCCCGTTTTTTCCTGGATCCGCCAGATGGTCGACTGTGCCCCCGCCACAAGAACCGTTCCCGGATGGGGAACCGCTATCGTATAAAGCGTCCCGATGTAAGGGGGGGCTTGCGGAGACTGGGACGTGGCGGGCACGACGGTGGGAGTCGGCTGAATCAGCCGGAACCCTGTCGAAGGGGGCATGGAAAGATGCGGGATCGGACCGGCGGTTTTCTCGGAACATCCCGTAACGGCCGTGACGGCACAGGCGATGGCCAGGACACCAAAGGCCCCGTTCAGGACTCTCCGGCAAACAGATGGGAAGGGCGGGAACGAAAAACGGCGGATTGAGGGGGCTTGGCCAGAATACATGGAGGACACCTTATCACATCGACAGCGCCACAACCAGTCCGGGCCCACCGGCAATGACCGGGATCCCGACCCGATTTCAGTGAATGTTCTGCTCTTCCTGGGATTGGCTTTCTCTCGAGCCAAACGGCATGAAGTGGTATTCAAAGATGGTCTTGATGGCCAGGGGGGCACTGGCTGCCGTCAACCCCGTCCCGACCCCGATGTTCCAGTCGATGTTGTTCCCGATCGCCACGTTCCAGGACTGGAAAATGTATTGTTGCTGGTCCTCGGCGATCGCTGTCCCCCCCAACCCGTACATGCCCGTAATCGGTCCGGTCGCACCAAATGCCTCGATTCCGAAGTTCACATTTTCCGCCAGCAGGTAATAAAGTCCAGAAGAATATTCAAAATCGGGGGGCAGGGAGAAGGGCCCCCCGGAAACGTCGGGTTCGAACATGAAACTGGTGTTGATGTCCAGAACAAACCGTCCGATCCTTTTTTCGCCGATCAAGATGAAATCAAAGAAGGAGGGCACATTCGTCCCGGGGGCAGGGGCCCAATACTCGATCTGGATCGCTGGGTCGATAAAATCCGGAATTTTGGGAAACCGGATCCGGGAAGTGATCGCCCGTGTCTGGTAGTAGGAATAGCCCTGGCCGGCTCCGGACACAAAGTCGACATAAGTCCCGAGCGTCCACCAGTCGGTCACCCCAAACTCAAACGAATACGTGGAAAACAGGATGTTGGCATTGCGCTGGGACTGGCTGAAGAGACTTTCCCCCGACTGGGAAGGAAGCAGGAGGGTCTGCCAGGTTCCGATGCTGATCTCGCCCTGCTCTGGCGTATCGTAGGGGTAAATGATAAAATCAGTGAACGGATCGGCGTTGGCCGGCATTGCCATTCCTGAAAAGAAGACGGTCGTCAGGAAAAAGGGGAGGAAAAGGGACCGGAGAATTCGTTTCCGAAAATGAAACGTGAGGACACGGGCCCGAAAAAAACGGCATTCCCGGAGAATGCATTGATTTTCAAACGACAAAAACCCCCCCTTCCCATTTGGCCAACGGAACGTTGCCCTGAGACAGAATCCCCCGAACAACAAAATCTGCGGGAAGATGAACACAGATCATCCCGGAGTATTCACGACGCATTCATCGTGTCGGACTCTCGAGACTCTCAAAATTAAATCTAATGAAATTCCATAATGTTCGCTGGGTTTCCGGGAAGCATAGCATAAAACTTCCCCATTTCAATACCCAAACCTCGCCAACGGGGAAAGAATCAAGAGCACTGAGACCGGAATGGCCTTCTCCTCCCTTTTCGGGAAACCCGAAATCATTTCTCCGCGTTTCCCGACGGCAATCTCTGGAGCCGGAGGACCTTTTCCATCCCGACCCCCATCCAGAATTCCATGAAGAACGACCCCAAATCATGTTATATTCCTGAACTGGAATCAGCGTGATAGTCGAAGCCATTGCATGAAAGGATCCGGACGTGTTTCTGATTTCAGTATCGGCAACGTTTGCCGCTTCCCATGTCATTCCCGGGTATCCGGGAATCTGTTCCCGCCTCCATGGCCACAACTGGACAGTCGATGTCACCTGGGCGTCGGACCGATTGAACCCGCTGGGGATGGCGATGGACTTTCACGAGGCGGAGTCTCTCATGGCCCCGATCGTCCGGGAGATCGACCATTCCCACCTGAATGACCATCCTTTCTTCAAGGATCGTTCCCCGACCTCGGAGAATGTGGCACTCCTTTTTTTTGGTCGGCTCAAGGAAGCCATGACCGGATCAGATGCATTTCCGCCCCACATCCGTCTCGATCAGGTTTCGGTGGGAGAGATGGTTCCCTATCGGGCCACTTACCGGGAAACGCTTCCCTGATGACCGGACAAAACCAGACAATTCAAACCCCCATCCTTGAGGTCACGGATCTTTCCGTCTCCATCCCGACTCCACGCGGCCCCATTTTTCCGATCCGCGATGTCTCTTTTTCCCTTGAGCGGGGAGGACTCCTCGCCATCGTGGGAGAGTCCGGGTCCGGAAAGACGTTGACAGGACTCAGCCTTCTGGGCCTGCTTCCGGAAGCTTCCGAAAAGGTCGGGGGATCCATCCGCTTCGGGGGGAAAGAACTCCTCGGCTCTTCCGAAGAAGAATGGAACACCCTGCGCGGTTCCAGGATCAGTATGGTCTTCCAGGAACCCCAGAGTGCGCTCAACCCGATCCTGACCATCGGATCCATGTTCCGGGAAATCTTTCAGAGCCATCCCTCGGGAATCAACTCTGACCAACGGGAATCCATCATTCGGGAACTACTTTCCTCGGTGGGGCTACCCCGCCCGGACTCCATTTCACGATCTTACCCCCACCAGCTCTCGGGGGGCATGAGGCAGCGCGTCCTGATCGCGATGGCGATCGCCCTGAAGCCCGACATCGTCATTGCGGATGAACCGACCACCGCCCTTGACGTCACCATTTCGGGCCAGATTCTCTCCCTTCTCCTGGAGAGAAACAGGGTGGATCGGATGGCCCTCATCCTTATCTCCCACGATCTCGGGATCGTCCGGCGGACGGCAAACCGGATCCTCGTGATGTACGCTGGACGCATCGTCGAAACGGTTTCCGGACAAAGATTTTTCTCCTCCGGCCCCTCCCACCCGTACAGCCAGGCGCTTTTGCTTTCCAGACCCTCTGCCGGCCAAAAAACAAAATACGACGGGCCGCTCGAAGCGATCAGGGGACAGGTTCCACCGCTCTGGGATCTTCCACCGGGGTGCGCGTTCGCACCCCGGTGCCCGAAGGCGGACAACCGCTGCCGCACGGAAAGTCCGCCATGGATCGAGACCGGGCCCGATGAGGCGGCATTCTGCTTCTACCCCGGATCCGGCGAGGATGCCGCATGAACATTTGTGATCCGATGGAACCCGTGCTCGAAGTCCGCAACCTGACCAAAATCTTTCTGCGGCCCCGCACTTCCCTGTTCCGTGCTCCGGAACCGCTGACCGCGGTGTGCGACGTCTCGTTTTCCCTGCCCAGAGGATCGGTCGTCGGCCTCGTCGGGGAAACCGGCTCCGGAAAAACCACGCTGGGAAGACTTGTCATGCGTCTCATCGAACCCACATCGGGATCCATCCATTTCGGGGGTCAGGACATCACCAAGGTCCACGGGAAAGAACTTCGGGCAATCCGACGCCGGTTCCAGATGATTTTCCAGGACCCCTATTCTTCGCTCAATCCCCGCATGTCGGTCAGGGAGACCATCGAGGAACCCTTCCTGGTCCACAAGGTCCTCCCCGATCGCTCCGAAAGGAAAAAAGCGCTCGAATCCCTTCTCCTCCGGGTCGGGCTCGATCCGTCCGATCTCGATCGTTCGCCGAAGGAATTTTCGGGAGGGGGCCGCCAGCGCATCGGCATTGCACGGGCAATCGCCCTCAACCCCGACTTTCTGGTGGCCGACGAACCGATCTCTTCCCTGGACGTGTCCATCCAGGCCCAGATTGTCAATCTGTTTTCCCGACTGAACCGGGAAGACCGGATGACTTTTCTGTTCATCTCCCACGATTTGTCGGTCGTCTCCTACCTTTCGGACTACATCCTGATCCTTTACCGTGGCATGAATGTCGAATCAGGACCGTCGCAGGAGGTGTTCCGGAACCCCTTGCACCCCTACACGAAGCTGTTGGTCGCCTCCGTTCCGGAATGGGACCCGAATCGCCGGCAAACCCCTTCCGGGTCGGAGAGGAACCCAACCTCTCCGGAAAAAGACACCCTTCTTCCCCCCCTGTGTCCGTTTTATGACCGGTGCCCCGAACGGATGTCGATCTGCCGGACGGAAACACCCCCGGTCCGCCTGTCCCCATTGGCGGTGGCGACTGTCCCGAACGGTTCCCAATGGCCCCACAGGATGGCCTGCCACCTGCTCCCCGGATTATCCACCGAACCGCACGCTCCCGATCCTGAAAGGATTTCTGAATGACCTGGAATTTCCATCCCCTCGAGATCGCTTTGCTCCAAACGCTGACCCGGCACCCGGAGGGGATTTTGGAGGAAGGCCTCCTCTCCGGCCTGGACCTGGATCCAGGCCAGATCCAGATGGCACTGGGATGGCTGAAAGCCAAGGAACTGATCCTCGAATCCGTTGAAGAGACCCGCACGGAAATCAGCCTGACTGACTCCGGACGGACCGCCGTCCGGGAAGGATTCCCCGAGGAATGGATTCTGGAACAGGTCAGGACCAATCCGGATCTGACGCTGGATCACCTCAGAAAATCGGTCGCGGATCCCGGACAGATTTCCAAAGCCATCGGAGAACTCAAGGAGATGGGCGTCCTCACCATCGTCCCCGGCGGAATCCTCAGGCTCGGAAACCCGATGCCCGCCTCGACGGTCAGAACGTTTGCCCTGATTCGGGCACTCGAAGCAACCAGCCCGCTGGTATTCGAAACCCTTTCGCCCGAGGATCAGGAACTACTGGGGGCCTTTCAGCGAAAACGCGGGAAAGGGAAGGGGATCCTCCGCTTCGATGTCCGTGAAAAACGCCGGATTGTCCTGAAACCCGGAATCATCGGGGAGTCGGACCTTGTCTCCCAGAACGATCAGCTCGGGCCGGTGACCCCCGAAATGATACAGAGCCATGGCTACCGGAACCGGACATTCCGACCCTATTCCCTCAACACGCCCCCCCCAAGGCCCCAGATCGGACT
Organism: Nitrospirota bacterium; assembly: GCA_021785195.1. Classification (GTDB taxonomy): domain Bacteria; phylum Nitrospirota; class Leptospirillia; order Leptospirillales; family Leptospirillaceae; genus JAJYGC01. Next base: position 31,460 of record JAJYGC010000020.1, on the reverse strand, counting down.
GACCCACCCCTATCGGGAATATCTTGACGGGGTGCGAAAACAGCTGGTCAGGCTGGGATTCGAAGAGATGACCGGAACCCTGGTTGAAAGCGAATTCTGGAACATGGATGCCCTGTTCATACCCCAGACCCATCCGGCCCGGGACATCCACGACATCTATTTCATCCGGGAGCCCAGGGAATCCCCTCCGCTCGATCCGGTCATCGGACCCCGGGTCCGTGCCGTCCATTCCGGCGAAGGGGAGACCTTCGGTAGCCGGGGCTGGAGACAGTCCTTCAACGAAAACCAGGCCAGAAGGCTTCTCCTCAGAAGCCAGGGGACCGCGCTGTCCGCCCGGACCATGGCCGGCACCCCCCGCATTCCCGGAAAATACTTCGCCCTGGCCCGCTGCTTCCGGTACGAACAGGTGGATCAGACCCATGCCGTGGACTTTTACCAGGCGGAAGGGATCGTCCTTGAAGAGGGGGCCTCCTTCAGAACCCTTCTCGGTCTCCTCTCCCTTTTTGCCAGAGAGGTGGCCGGAGCCCGTGAAGTCCACTTCAAGCCCGCCTACTTCCCCTTTACGGAACCCTCTGTCGAAGTCCATGTCCGCCATCCGGTCCTGGGATGGATGGAACTGGGCGGTGCGGGGCTCTTCCGACCCGAAGTCCTCCGTCCGCTCGGGATTGATGTGCCGGTGATCGCCTGGGGACTGGGAATCGACAGGATGGCCATGATGCGGCTGGGTCTTTCCGATATCCGGGACCTGTTCTCCGGCTCCCTGAATACGCTTTATGAAATGACGCTGGCGAAGGCCCGATCCCGCCGGGAATCCGAAGGAACCCTCTAGACCTGTGACAGGAAAGGAACACTGTGCCGACTCTTGAAACAACCCTGAAAGACCTGGAGATGCTGGTGGGATCACCCATTTCCGTAGACGATCTGGACCGGCGCCTCGACTGGGTGAAAGGAGAGCTCAAGGAAGCGGATCCCCGCTCCGGATTGCTCAAGATCGAACTCAACGACACCAACCGGCCCGATCTCTGGTGCGTTGAAGGCATTGCACGGCAGCTCAGGGGGGGACGATCCCCCTCCGGACGCCCCTGGGAACAGCTGGCCATCTCCCCTTCCCCGGGAACGCTCGTGGTGACAACAAGCCCATCGGTGCAAGGGGTGAGACCCGTCATCGGCGGCTTTGTCGCGCGAGGCCCCCAGATCGGAGAATCCGGCCTGACCCAGCTCATTGGCGCCCAGGAAAGGCTGTCCGAGCTGTATGGACGCAAAAGGGCGGATGTCGCCATCGGGGTGTATCCGCTCCGATCATTCTCGTTTCCCCTTCTCTACGAAGCGGTTGCCCCCGACACAACCTCTTTTGTTCCCCTGGGCTCCGAGGCCCCCGCCACCCTCCAGGAGATCCTCCGGTCTCACCCCAAGGGCAAGATTTACGGCAAACTTCTTTCAGGACAACACCGATATCCCCTCCTCAAGGACCACCACGGGAAAATCCTCTCGTTTCCTCCGATCACCAATGCCCGGGAAACAGGAGAGGTCACGACCCAGGATCACGAACTCTTCATCGAAGCGACGGGATTTGACCCGGAACGGGTCAGGCTGGTCCTGAACATTTTCGCGGCGAACCTGTTTGACCGGGGATTTTCGATCGAACCGGTCACCGTCGAATCCGGAGATATCCGGCGGACCTTTCCGTCCACCTCTCCTTCGGAAATCCTCGTTCCGCGATCGCTGCCTTCCCGGATCACCGGGGAATCCATCGACGACCACACGTTCCGTCAGGAATTGCTCCGGTACGGATATGATCGGGTCGAAATCGTTCCGGAAGGGTTTCGGGTCTACGCCCCATTCTATCGGGACGACCTCCTCCATCCGGTCGATTGCGTAGAGGACTTTCTGATCGCCCGGGGGTACGACAGCTTCTCTCCAACCCTTCCTGAGGCGTTTACCGCCGGGAGGGACTCGCCCCATCGGGCGGTAGAGGACAAAATCCGGGAACTCATGACCGGGCTCGGATTTCAGGAGATCCTCTCCAATATCCTCACCTCGCTTGAACGGGACACCTCCGACCTTGGACGTCCCGGGGATCGCACGGTCGAAATCGACAATCCGGTCTCCCGCCAATATGGAGTCGTCCGGTCAACCTTGCTCTCCTTTCTTCTCCAGGCAGAGGCCCAATCCAGCCGTTTCCCCTATCCTCATCGTCTGTTCGAGGTGGGAGAGGGTCTGGAAAAACATCCCGGAACGCCTCCGAATCTCCGGGAAAAGAGCCTGTTTTCGGGACTGATTTCCCATCCGACAGCCTCTGTCTCCGAAATGGCCGGGGTCGTTCTGGAAATTCTTCGATACATGGGGTGGGAGGCGGTGCTCACCTCCCATGACCTCTCCCCCTTCATCCCGGGACGCTCAGGATCCATCATGGTCCCCGAACGATCCCATCCGATCGGGGACATCGGGGAAGTCCATCCGGAATGGCTCGAAAAATGGGGAATCCGGATGCCGACCGTTCTCTTTGAGGTCGACTTGAGCCAACTTTACCCCTCCCTCTTTCCGGTTACGGCCTGACCCATATCGACCGGCAGGGGAAATGATCCCAAAATCAGAAAAGCCTTCCCCGTTCTCTCCCGGACACTCGGAGAGAAACGGCGGAAGGCTTTTTTTGGACCTGAAAACAGAAGTCCTAAATCACCAGGACCCTGATCGAGCTCAATCGGTCAGGAAATGGCCTGTTTGGCTTTTTGGGTCAGCTCACGGAATGTTTCCGGCTGGTTCAGGGCCAGATCCGCCAGGATTTTCCTGTCCAGGCCGATTCCAAGCTTTTTGAGACCGGCCATGAACCGGCTGTAGTTGATCGATTCCATCCGGCAGGCCGCATTGATGCGCTGGATCCAGAGACCGCGGAACTCGCGCTTCTTGACCTTGCGGTCGCGATAGGCGTAGGTCAGCCCTTTTTCAACGGTATGACGGGCAGAGCGGTAAAGACGCGAACGCCCACCCCAGAACCCTTTTGCCAAATCCATGATCTTCTTGCGGCGGGACTTGTGGATCGACCCGCCCTTGACTCTCGGCATTCCTCTCTCCTTTTTTTAATCCGGCTGGCATTCTCCGTCCGGAAACAATTCAACGGGTTATCCCAGCACAGCCCGGATATTATCCGCCTGACCCTTCAACAGGGAACCCGTTTTCAAGGACCGGGTCCGTTTTGAGGACTTCCCTGTCATCAGATGACGCTTGTTTGTCTTGTGGTAACGGACCTTACCGGTCCCGCTCACAAAAAACCGCTTGGCTGCCGACTTCTTCGATTTCAGTTTTCTTCCTGTCGCCACAATCATTATCCTTTCATTCGGAATGGGGCAATCACAGATCCGCCCCTTCTGTTCCCGGATCCTCCGGCCTGTCTTGCCCTGCCTTGCCGGGTTTGGCGGCAGGGGCAGGAGCCAGCGTCATCGTCATGTTGGAGCCTTCCATCCGTGACGGCACTTCCACAATCCCGTAAGGCTCCGTCGCCACCACGATCCTCTGCATCAGTTCCTTGCCCACCTCGGTGTGAATCATTTCACGACCCCGGAACATCAAGGTGATCTTGGCCCTGTTTCCGTCTTCGAGAAACCGCTGAACATAGTTGATCTTGGTGTCGAGATCATGACCATTGATATGCGGCCGGAACTTGACCTCCTTGACCTGCCCGGACTTCTGATGCTGCTTCATGGCATGAACCTTCTTGCTCTGCTCATACATGAACTTTCCGAAATCCATCATTTTGCAGACTGGAGGTTTGGCCGTCGGAGAAACTTCGACCAGATCGTATCCCAACTCTTCGGCCCTCTTGATCGCCGCATGGGTCGGGAAGATCCCGAGCTGTTCCCCGTCCGGTCCGATCGCCCGGACTTCCTTGATCTTTATTTCATAGTTTACACGGGGTTTAGGATTGATTGACGTCCTCCTCGTTAATGGTTATGGCCACGGATTCCCTGCCCACTCTGCCGGCCTGCAGCGTGCAAGAAGATCCCCAACCGCAGTCTCCTGAGGGATCAGATCCGACTTTTCGCCTTCCCGGGTTCTCAGGGATACCCGGTTTTCCTGAACCTCCCGATCACCGACAATCCACATTTCCGGGACCTTCCAGAGCTGGGCTTCCCTAATCTTAAACCCGATTTTCTCATTGCGAAAGTCCCCTTCGGCCCTGACCCGCAGAGACTTCAGACGGTCCACAAGGGCCTGGGCATAGGGGATATGCCGGTCGGCCAGGGACATGACCCTCACCTGTTCCGGCGCCAACCACAGGGGGAAAGCCCCCATGTAATGCTCGATGAGAATCCCGAAGAACCGTTCGATCGACCCGAACAGCGCCCGGTGAATCATGATCGGTCGGGCAACCTCTCCCTTCGCGTTCCGATAGGTCAGGTCGAATTTTTCCGGGAGGTTGAAATCGACCTGGATGGTCGACAGCTGCCAGGCCCGTCCAATCGCATCATGAAACTTGATGTCGATTTTCGGACCATAGAACACCCCTTCCCCCGGATCGATCTCATAAGGGACATTTGCCTGTTCCAGCGCGCTCTTCAGGGCATCGGTCGCCATGGCCCAATTCTCGTCGGAACCGACCGACTTGTCCGGCCGGGTCGAGAGAAAGACCGTCCGGTCCTGAAATCCGAACCGACCGATCATCTGATCCACCAGCGCGAGGACCTTCTGGATTTCATCGGAAAGGTCTTCAGGCTTGCAGAAAATGTGCGCATCGTCCTGGGTGAACCCCCTCACCCGCATCAACCCGTGAAGGGTTCCGGAACGCTCGTACCGGTAAACCGTTCCCAGCTCCGAAAGACGGATGGGGAGGTCCCGGTAGCTCTGGACGCTCTCCTTGAAGATCAGGATATGGAAGGGGCAGTTCATGGGTTTCAGCTCATAGGACGTCCCTTCCGTTTCCATCGGCTTGAACATGCTGTCGCGGTAATAGTCCCAGTGGCCGGACTGCTTCCAGAGGTCAAGCCGGGCAATATGCGGCGTATAGACATACCGGTACCCGTGCTGGTCATGCAGCGTTTTCCAGAGATCCTCCAGGGTCCGGCGAACCTGGCTCCCCTTGGGAAGCCAAAGGACGAGACCCGCTCCCTTTTCATCAAGGGTCCGGAACAGGTCCAGCTCTTTTCCCAATTTCCGGTGATCCCTCTTCTGGATTTCCTCAAGCTGCTTCAGGTAGGCATCGAGGTCTCCCTCGCTTTCAAACGCCGTTCCATAAATCCGCTGAAGGGAGGGATTGGACTCGATCCCTTTCCAATAGGCGCTCGACGTCGAAAGAAGCTTGACCGCCGGAATATCCCCCGTGGAAGGGACATGCGGACCGCGGCACAGGTCCACGAACTCTCCCTGTTCATAAACCGTGATCTCCGCCTCATCCGGGATCCCCTGGATCAGTTCAAGCTTGAATGGTTCGCCCAGGCCCGAAAAGAGCGCTGTAGCCTCAGAGCGGCTCACCGGCCGCCGGACAATCGGAAACGAGGCCCGGATCACCGATTTCATCTCGGATTCAATCCGTTCAAGGTCTTCCGGGGTAAAAGGGCGTTCATACCGGAAGTCGTAATAGAATCCTTCTTCCGTCGCCGGTCCCACACCAACCTGGGCGGTCGGAAAAAGCTTCTTTACAGCCTGTGCAAGAGTATGGGCAGCGCTATGTCGAAGTGCCACAAGCGAACTGTGTTTCTGGGAATCCTGTTGTTTCATTCTATCCCTAAAAAATGGGGTTCTCCAACCTGCGCCCCCGAAAACAACGCCGACGATTGCCTTCGATTACCAACGGTGCCAATGAATCCCCAATCAATCCAACGAATGTCGGAAAATGCCGGAGACGACATAAAGGGTCCAGTCTACCACAAGACTATCTTATTTTACGAGAATATTGGATAAGCCAATTTAAGTCAAACTTCTGTGCCTCGCGGAGGGAACACGGTCCGGGGGGGGGGATCCCAATCCTCCGGAAAATGTTTATCCGGAAGGGGAAATCCCTTCCCGGATCATCCGTCCGACGAAAAAACGTTCCAGCGTCCGGCGGGATCCCCCTTCCTGACGGGCCTCCCAGAGCAGGGCTTCCTGAAAGAGGGCCCGGGCACGGGTCACGGATTCCGTCCAGGGTGTTGAAGGGTTCAGGACGCGATGGCCCAGCAGGAGCGACGCCAGCGTGCACCCCCCTCCATGGAGCCCCGTGAGCGCGACGGAGGGATTTTCGAGAAACATCCGTTCGTCCCTGTCCAGAAAAAGGTCCATCTTCCTGGGACCCGGACCATGCCCTCCCTTCAGGTACACGGCCTTGGGAGAGAACTGGTCAAGGATGCAGCGGGCAGCAGACTCCATCGCGCCTTTTTCAGGTTCGATCCGATACCCGAGCAGAACTTGGGCCTCCGGAAGGTTGGGGGTCAGGAGATCGACGAATGGAAACAGAATCCGGGCGGCCGACCGATAAGCCCCGGGGTCCAGAAAGCGATCCCCGGTTCCGAACCTGAACACGGGATCCAGAACCACCGGAATCCCCGGGCCCCATTCCTTCAGAAGAAACACAAGGTCCCCGACCAGGGAATCGGGAAGGAGCCCCACCCTGATTCCCTGGGGCCTCTCCCCTTCCCCGACCGTTTCCGCCATCTTCCTGAACAGGGGACCGGGGACCGGAAAGACCTCTTTCACCACCGAAAGGTTCTGGACCGTCAACGAAGTCGGAATTCCCCTGGGCAACAGTCCAAGGGACTCGAGTACGCGGAGGTCCTGATGGAGTCCGGCCCCTCCCGACGGGTCCACCCCGGACAACACCCAGACCGGACTGACGGACATCTTTAGTGAAGGACCGGTTGGGACCGGGTTTCCAGAACCAGCCTGGAGCCCGGAAACACCGACAGGAGCATCGGATTGATGTGGCGGCCGGCCAGGATTGCCCCATAATGGAAAACCGGACCCGTCACCCGGCCGGTATGCCCTACCCGACCTACCAGGGTTCCCTTGAGGACCCGTTCGCCAGGGTGGACCAGAATGGTGCTCATATGGAGGTATTCGGTCAACAATCCTCCGCCGTGGTCGATAATGACCATATTGCCGTCATAGTAAAAGCGGCCGGCCAGAACGACCGTCCCGTCGTTGGCGGCGAGAACCGGCGATCCTTCCGGCGCATCGATGTCCTCCCCCGAATGGCGCGACATCGTCTTTCCGTTCAGGATCCGGATCGCTCCGAAATCGTGGGTGACCCTCCCCTGGACGGGAAGAAGAAATGGGCGGTCGAACAGGATCGGGGAGTGCCTCGCCAAAGTCGTTATGATCTGGTGCCGTTCCCGGATAATCCGGGAGATCAGGGCAGGAGGGGGGGAGACAAAGCGGGATTTCACCGTCAACCGGGAAACATGGAAGGCCCGGGAAACGATCCGGATCGGAACGGTCATGGAGGAGGTGTTCAGGGTCATCGACTCGATTCCCGGCTTCTGGGAAAAATCAATCCCCACCAAAGCCACGCGGCTTCCGGAGGGCACTCCGAAAAAACTTCGGGAAACAGCTTCCATCGGATAGCTTCTTCCGAGAAAAGACACCGCATCCGTCCCTTTTCCCGAGGGTTCGTACACCAGAAAGAATCCCCCCTGGACCACCGAGACGGCCGGCTTCACCGGTTCCGAGAACACCGGCGAGGCAGGAAACCCCATTCCCGCAATCCAGGAGGAGAAGAGCCAAAAAACCGTTTTCCAAGTCTTTTTCATCTTCATCCCCGCTCCCGAACCCATTGGCGCCTCAGGGAAAAGGCCGCAGAACGGGCGTCCTCCACATAGGCCAGCGCTCCCATGACCGCGATTCCCGCCGCACCGGCCCTGCGGATCGGCCCAATGTTCCCTTCACCGATCCCTCCGATTGCAATGACGGGAAGGTCGATGGCCTCCACGACTTCTTTCAGACGCTCAATGCCCTGAGGAGGACCAAATTCCCGTTTTGACGGGGTGTCGAAAACGGGACCGAAAACGAGGTAGTCCGCGCCTTCGTCCCGGGCCACCCGGGCGGATTCGAGGCTATGGCAGGAAACGCCCAGATGCAGGGCGGACGATTTCTCCCGAAACCGGGACAAATGAATGTGCCCTTCCGGAAGGTGAAGCCCCCAGGCGCCGGACTCCAGGGCAACATCCAGACGTCCGTTGACGAGCAGGGGAAATTCCGCGGGCAGGGATTCGGCCAGCAGGATGGCCAGGTCGAACAGGTCCCTCCCGTTCCCGGTCTTCCGGCGGACCTGGATGGCCGTGACCCCCCCTTCCACCGCTTCGAGGGCGCGCTGGACGAGAAGCTTGAGGGGAATATCCTCGGGTGTCACATACATGAGCGGAAAGAAGCCGTCCAGACCCCGCTTTACCCCCTCCCGGATCAGGATCCTCCTCCCGGAAAGGGAGCGGAAAGCATCCCGTCAAGGGGTGAGGAAGCGTTGGCATAGAGTTTTTTGGGCATCCTCCCGGCCAGAAACGCGGCCCTTCCCGCATCAATCCCCCACCTCATGGCCTTCGCCATCAGGACGGGATTCCTCGCCTCGGCGATGGCGGTATTCATCAGGACACCCGCACACCCCATCTCCATGGCCACCGCGGCATCAGAGGCCGTACCGACCCCTGCATCGACAATGACCGGAACACCCACCGTCTCCTGGATGATCCGGATGTTGTAAGGATTCCGGATCCCGAGTCCCGAGCCGATCGGGGCGGCCAACGGCATGACTGCGGGACACCCCACGTCTTCCAGTTTTTTTGCAATGATGGGATCATCGTTCGTGTACGGAAAGACGATGAACCCTTCCTTCACCAGGATCCTGGCGGCCTCGATCAGGCCGATCACATCGGGAAACAATGTTTTCTGGTCGCCGATCACCTCAAGCTTCACCATGTCGGAGATCCCGGCGGCCCTCGCCAGACGGGCATACCGGAGCGCTTCGTCCACCGTGTAGCAACCCGCCGTGTTCGGGAGGATTTTGAACCGGTCCAGAGGAAGGTGATCAAGAAGGTTGGGTTCGTCCTTCTTCAGAATGTTCACCCTCCGGACCGCAACAGTCACCACGTCGGCCCCGGAAGCATCAATCGCTTCACGGGTTTCCTCGAACGATTTGTATTTCCCGGTCCCGACCCACAAGCGGGACCGAAAGGAAATCCCGGCTATTTCAAGAGCATCTTCCCGGCCTTCTTTTTCCAAGACAGTCATTTCACAACCCCTTCATCTGCAAACTGTAGATTCAGCTTTCAACTCCTCGACTTGTTTATTTTAAAGGTCTTTGGGCCGGATGAACAAGGACGAAAATAACGGGGCCTCCAAACCCGAACGGAAATTCGGTCAATATTTTTCCGATATGGGGTGTTTCCCTGCCTTTTTTGGATTAGAATGGAGCAATGTGGACAATCCGAAAAAGGTAATCTGTTCCAGACAACCATTCCCATAGCCCAAGGACTCCGACCCATGGAACCCGGACAAGACCTTCAGCCCAAGCTTCTGTACCCCCCTGCAAAAGAAATCCTGGACAAGGCCACCGTCAAGGACTACCCGGCCGTCTACCGGGAATCGCTTTCGGACCCCGATGCGTTCTGGGGAAAGATTGCGTCCGATCTCGAATGGTTCGAACCCTGGTCCACCGTTCTGGACTGGGATCCGAAGACCTTTACAGGACGATGGTTTCCCGGGGGAACCACCAACATCGCCTACAATGCGCTGGATCGGCACATCACCTCGGGCCATTCGGAAAAAGTCGCCCTGATCTGGGTCGGGGACGGGGGAGAAGAACGGCGCTTCACTTATGGGCAATTGCTGGAATCAGTCCAGAAACTTTGCCATGGACTCCGGGAACTGGGGCTCCAAAAAGGGGACAGGGTCACCATCTTCCTGCCGCCGACTCCAGAACAAGTCATCTCCATGCTGGCCTGCGCCCGGATGGGTCTGGTCCATTCGGTCGTTTTTTCCGGGTTCTCCCAATCCGCACTGGAAAGCCGGATGGAAGACGCCGAACCCCGCCTTTTGATCACGGCGGACGCCGCATTCCGGAGAGGGAAGGAAGTCCCTCTCCTGGATACCGCCCGTGGGGCGCGCCGGAAAATCGGATCGATCGAACATACCCTCATCGTCCGCCGCAAGAATCCCGACTTCGTGCCCGAACCGGGCGAGATCGCCTTTGACGAATTATTGGAACGGCATAAGGAATTGGGACAGTTTCCCGCCATCCCTGTCGGGTCCGACGATCCGCTCTTCATCCTCTACACCTCCGGGACGACCGGAAAACCCAAAGGAATCGTCCATGTCCAGAGCGGGTACATGGTCGGGACCTATCTGACCACCCGGTGGGTTTTCGACATCAAGGACGAGGATGTCTATTTTTGTGTCGCCGATCCGGGATGGATCACCGGTCACAGTTATATCGTGTACGGCCCTCTCCTGAACCGGGCGACCGTCCTCCTGGCCGAAGGAACACCGGACTGGCCCAATGCCGGCCGATGGTGGAGCCTCATCGAAAAATACCGGGTCTCGATCTTCTACTCGACACCGACGGCCGTCCGACTCCAGATGCGCCACGGGAAAGAATGGCCCTCACAATACGACTTGTCCTCCCTTCGGCTTTTGGGATCTGTCGGTGAACCCATCAACCCGGAGGCCTGGGTTTGGTTCCGTGAAGTCACGGGCGGAAAGCTCCCCATCATGGACACATGGTGGCAGACAGAAACCGGAATGCACATGATCACCCCGCTTCCCTCCACCACGCTGATCCCCGGTTCCGCCACCCTGCCGTTTCCCGGGGTCGTGGCCGACGTCGTGGACCGGGCCGGAAACCCCGTGCCTCCCGGAGAGAGCGGACTCGTCATTATCCGAAAACCATGGCCATCCATGTTTCGAACGGTCTTCAAGGATCCGGAACGCTACCTGAAGTACTGGACGGAGATTCCGGGAGTCTACTTTTCGGGAGACTCTGCCAAACGGGATGAAAAGGGACATTTTTTCCTGATCGGACGGGTGGACGATGTCATCAAGGTCGCCGGCCATCGGCTCGGGACGGCAGAAGTGGAAAGTGCCCTGGTCTCACATCCGGCGGTGGCAGAAGCCGCCGTCATCGGAAAACCGGACCCGCTCAAGGGAGAAAGCATCAAGGCCTTTGTCATCCTGAGAAAAGGCGTGAATGCAGAGTCCATGGAGAAACTGAAAAAACAGATCAAAAACCATGTCAGGACGGAACTTGGGGCCATTGCCCAGCCTGACGAAGTGGAGATCACCGACTGGCTTCCAAAGACCCGCAGCGGAAAAATCATGCGCAGGGTCCTGAAGGCCAGGGAATTGGGACTTCCGGAAGGGGACACCTCTACACTCGAAGACTGAGGAAAGGCGAAAATACGATGACTGGATCTGACAAACCCCTGGTGAGGAAACTTCTCCATACCAGAATGCGGGTCAACGATCTGGACCGGACCGTCCGGTTCTACAAGGATGTACTGGGACTCAAGCTGTCCCGAAGTTCCGTCTCACCGAGGGGATCCCGGATAGCCTTCCTCCGGGTTCCCGGTTCGGAGGAAGAGATCGAGATCACCGAATACCCGGCTTCGGGTTCGGTGGTCGTTCCGCCGGATCTGGTCCACCTGGCCTTTGAGGTGGACAACATGGACGAGGCCCTTTCCCGCCTGTCCAGCCTCAATGTACCGGTCACCGATGGCCCGACCCACTCCGGACACAGCATCTTCGCCTTCATTGACGCGCCAGAAGGGTACGAGGTCGAACTGATCCAGTCCAAAACCCCCTCACCGCCCCGGCCGCCTCAGGGAGGTGAAGAGATCGAACTGGGTTTTGTCGGGCCGAATTCCTCCCCCGAAACGCTGAGAGACCTTTCGGCAAGTCTGGACCGGTGGGTTCGCGAAACCGTGGCCGGTCACCCGGCCACCCCTCCCGATGCCCTGCTGACGCTCTCCATGGATCCGGACCCGCTGGTCCGGGAGGTCGCCGCACAGAATCCGTTTCTCCCGGAAGAGGCCTTTCAATGCCTGAGCCGGGACTCAAAGGAAGTGATCCGTTCGGTCGTGGCCAAGAACGTCTCCCTGTCCGAGGACATCGCCCGGACGCTTCTGGCCGATCCCTCTCCCTGGGTCCGTGAATCCCTGGCATGGAACGATGCGCTTCCCGACGGAATCCTTGAAATCCTTCACAAGGACGAACATCCCGTCGTGCGAAGCGCTGCCACATTTACCCTTGCCGATCGACATCGGCGGAACGGATGATCCGTCCCCCCATCAGGATTGCCACGGCCGCCGAAGGGCCCTGTACCTGCGCCTGACCTTCCGGAACTTTTCTTCGAGGGACTTTCCCCGAAGTATGTACCCTCCCAGAAGCATTCCTGCCGCCCGGCAGAGATTGGGTTTCGGAGAGTCAAGAAAGGGAGTCAAGAGGGCAACAGCGCGATCCCGGTCATGAATCCCTCCCAGCAGACTCCGGGCCTCTCCGAGCAACCGGCGAAAATCCGGGACCACCCTGTGAGGCCACAATAGGCCAACGACATCGAAAACCTCTGAAAGATTCTTGACATCGATCCTCAAACGGTGGCGTCCGGCAAGGTCGAGGGAATTCCACATGCTCATGCGTTCGACGATCCGTCTATCCCATCGCTCAAGTCGTTCTCTGACAAAAGGCCTGATGGGATGCATGGGGTTCCTGATCCCCACAATCACCTCATCAAACGGGATCTCTTTCTCCAGAACAGGATGTTCGGAAAGAACCCGTTGGCGATCCCCTGAGGGGTTAAATGGAAACTCCTCTTCGTTCCAGGGACCAGGGAGAGCATGCCGGAGAAGATCCCATTGAACCCTCAATACATCCCATTCCCGGGTTTCTCCCAATGCACGGTAGGAGAGTTTCAGCTCCTCCCGGAATTTTTTCATCCTCCCGTCGGAGGGTGGCACCAGAGGGGCCAGGAATTTAAGGACGGAGCGGAGTTTTCTGATCGACGTCCTCACCAGATGCAACGATTCCGGGTCGGCCGGAAACCGATCAAATGACAATTTCGCCTCCCGCATGATCCGATACCGTTTCATGAGCAAGACTGACAGCCTTCGGCCGGATCGACTGGCTCCGGAGAATTTCCGTTCCGGATTTTCAACCTGCATCAAATCATCCTTTCGCCGAACCTATCAATTTCTGGACATTATCTTGACTCTCCCGTCATCTGGACCCATCACCCTGAAGATCAAGAACGTACCACGAACGCCTTAACCAACCGTCAGAAAAATGATGCAAGCGGAGGAGTGGATGATTGCCCTCTTTCATGCAACGACAGGCCAAGGACATCAGAAAGCCGCTGAAGCGATACACAAAGCCCTCCTCCTCGAAGGATACCCCACACCCGACCCGATCGATACACTGGACCTCATGACCACCCCATTCCGGAAAATCTACCGGAAAGGCTATCTTGCACTGGCACACCGCCACCCCAAACTCCTCGACACCCTCTACAACCGGACGGACCATCCCCCCGACAACAGTTTATCCTACAGGCTTCGACTCTCCCTGGGACGCTCCCAGTCACCGGGATTCATGAAAACACTCCAATGGCTTTCTCCGTCGGTCATCGCCTGCACCCATTTTCTCCCACTTGAACTCCTGTCCTCCCATCCTTCCGGAACAGGGCCAAAGGTCCCCATTGTGGCCGTGTTGACTGACTTGTACCCCCATGGCTTCTGGATCCACCCTCATGTCGATCGATACATCGTGCCCAATCAGGAATCTGCCTCGGAGCTTGAAAGCCAAGGGGTTTCCCCCCACAAGATCCAGATCGCCGGAATCCCGATCAACCCCGTGTTCTCCAGAAATTGTTCTCCGGCCGAGGCCCGCCAGCGACTCGGCCTTCCCGATTGTCCGACGATCCTGATCCTGTCCGGGGGGTTCGGTGTCGGGCCTTTGACCAAGACCCTTCAATCGTTTGCCCGTTCGTCCATTCCTTGTTCCGTCATCGTCGTGGCAGGACACAATGCTGCCCTTGAAAAAAAGCTCCAGGCCCTTTCCAGTGGCTTTTCCATTCCGGTAACGGTTCGGGGTTTTGTCAGAAACATGGACGAACTGATGGATGCGGCAGATCTTGTCGTCACAAAGCCGGGTGGGCTTACGACAAGCGAGGTTCTGGCCAAGGAACGGCCGATGATCCTGATGAGCCCTCATGGAGGACAGGAAAGGAGAAACGCAGAATACCTTGTCAGAAACGGGACAGCCATCCGAGTTCTGGATCACACCCAGGTTTATGAATTGGCGAGAGACCTGCTGAACGATCCCGCAAGACGGGAGAACATGGTCCAGGAGTGCCGCCGGGTCTCCAGACCCCAGGCGGCCACCCTGATCGCCGAAACGCTCATCGGGATGGATCGGAAACAAGGAGAATACTGATGAAATATCGGACAATCTGGATTTCGGACATCCACCTGGGAACCAAAGGATGCCAGGCCGACCGACTCCTTGAGTTCCTGAAGAACAATGACTCCGAAACATTGTTTCTGGTGGGTGACATCATCGATTTCTGGGGAATGAAACGTTCCTGGTACTGGCCGGCGAGCCACAACACGGTGATTCAGAAAATTCTGAGGAAGGCGCGTTCCGGAACCCGGGTTGTCTACATACAGGGAAATCACGACCCCATCCTCGAAACCCTGAATGCCTTTCTCGATACGGATGTCCCGACATTCGGCAACATTTCACTGACCAGGCAGGCCATCCACACTACCCGGGCCGGGAAAAATCTTTTGGTCCTCCATGGTGACCAATACGACGGGTTGATTCGATATGCGCCGCTCCTCATCCATCTCGGAGACAGGGGATACGACCTCCTCCTCCAAACCAACAGGGCCCTGCAGGGCGTCTTCAATTTAATCGGAATCCGGTCAAACTGGTCACTCAGCCAGACCGTGAAACATTCAGTCAAATCTGTCCTGAACTATATTGAGGACTTTGAATCCCTGGTCGCACGGGACGTCCATCTTCAGGGTCTCGACGGAGTCGTCTGCGGCCATATTCACAAAGCGGCCATCAGGACCTACTCCGACATCGATTACTACAACGACGGGGACTGGGTCGAAAGTTGCACCGCCCTAGTGGAACATGATGATGGAAGAATGGAAATCGTGTCGTGGAAAGAGAACGCCGGCCAATCTGGAGGAGATTGGCCCCTGTCCGAACCGGAGGAACGCCAGGACGAAGCGGAGGAAATGCCAGAGGAGGGCATCCTCGTGGGATCAAAAAGGCAATCAGTACATTTCCGTCAGTCTTTCCGAAAAAACCTTTCCCCGGGTGAGGGAGGTAATCTCTTCGAAAGGAAGCCCGCGACTGAAATAGAACCCCTGCATCAAAGGGCACTCATTCTGAAGCAGGAAAATGACCTGCTCCAGATTCTCCACCCCCTCTGCCACAATCGATAGATCCAGGGCTTTTCCAAACGAGAGAACGGCCTTCACCACTTCGGCCTCTCTCGGGTCAGAAACCATCCGGGCAATGAAGGATTTGTCAATCTTGATCTCCTGGATCGGAAATCGCGACAAATAGGACAAAGAGGCATAACCCGTTCCAAAGTCGTCGAGCGAAATCCGGATTCCATGACCACACAGGAACAGGAGTTTTTCCTGGATTTCCGGAAATTCTCGGGCGAAAACACTTTCCGTGACCTCCAGGACAAGGTATCTGGGATCGAACCCCGTTTCCTCCAGAAGTGCCAGGACGCGATTGCAAAAATCCTTCTGGATCAGCTGCCGGATAGAAACATTGACCGATACGGGCAACGGTTGGTTCCCTTCTTGCCATTTGCGTCCATCCTGCAATGCTTTCCGAAGGACCCACTCCCCAAGAACCGGAAGAATTCCATGTTCTTCGGCAATGGAGATAAAATCCTTGGGCAACATGAATCCCCGCTTTTCACTTTCCCATCGGACCAGGGCTTCCACTCCCACCACGGTTCCACTGCGTCCATCCACTTTCGGCTGATACAACAGGAAAAGACGGTCGTTTTCGATGGCATTCACCAGATCGTCTTTCATCTGGATCTCCAGAATGGCATTGGCATTCATTTCCAGGGAATAGAACCGGAAATCGTTCCTTCCGTGATCCTTGACGCTATTCATGGCCGCATCGGCATTTTTGATCAGCTCATCCGGGGTTTCCCCATCGTCCGGAAAGACCGAAATGCCGATGGATACCGAGAGGTTAAAGACATGATCCCCCACAACCACAGGTTTTCTGACCGACTCGAGGATCCGGTTGGCCAATTCTGTCACACCAGAGAGATCCTCGAATTCAGGCTGAAAGATCAGGAACTCGTCCCCTCCAAGCCGGGTCAACGTGTTATCCGTCTTGACCTGAGATTCCAGGTCACAAGAAAGTGCCTGAAGAAGCTCGTTCCCCTTCGTATGTCCAAAAACATCGTTGATTTTCTTGAAATGGTCCACATCCATGACCAAAACCGCAATCTTCTGGCGGCGGGCCCGGGCTTCGGAAATCCTCTGGGATAATCGTTCCCTGAAAAGAAGATCGTTCGGAAGACCGGTCAGATGGTCGTGGTAGGTCATGTTCCAGAGGGCTTTCTGGGCTTTTTTGCGCTCGGTGACTTCCTGGAATACGAAGATGACCCCAATGATCTCCCCATGACGGTTGCGGATCGGAGCCGCAGAATCGGATATCGAAACCAGAGAACCATTCTTCAGGACCAGGCCCGTCGAGATGTTCCTTCCGGAAATCGTGAAACCCGAGAGGACCCTTTCCAGAGGAATGGGAGCGGGTCTAAGGGTCTTCTCATTGACAACCCGGAACACT
The DNA here is from genome assembly GCA_021785195.1 of Nitrospirota bacterium. Taxonomy (GTDB): domain Bacteria; phylum Nitrospirota; class Leptospirillia; order Leptospirillales; family Leptospirillaceae; genus JAJYGC01. Next base: position 14,669 of record JAJYGC010000020.1, on the reverse strand, counting down.
TCGGCGACCGGGCGACCGGTTACCTCCTCTTCACTCACTCCGATCAACCCTTGCGAAACCCGGTTCATGAAAATGATCGCTCCCTTGGTGTCCGTCGCGATGACACCGTCTCCAATGGAGTTCAGGGTGGTTTTGAACCACTCCCGTTGGGAATCGATTTCACCTTCAATTTTCTTTTGGACCGTCAGATCCGTGGCACGCCACTCATAAGTCCGGATCTCCGACTTCCCATCCTTGACCGGGGTCAGGATCGAGGAAAAGCAATGCTCTACTCCCTCCCTGTTCGAAAGGACGATGTCCCGGCGAAAAAGTTCATGGTCCCGCGCATCGAGGCTGCCCCACTGTTCAACCATGATCTGGAACACAGTGTGGCCTGAAGCGAGCCCGAAAATGGTTTGACCGATCAGATTGCCTGAAATTGAAGGGGAAAACTCGGAGAAAGATGGATTGACGTCAATGAACCGGCCTTCCGAATCAAGAAGGGCCACCATATCGGAGGTTTTTTCAAAGGCCCAGCGGAGGTACACTTCCTCCTTCCGACGACTCCCCAGGAAGTACATGAAGACCCGTAAAAGGAACAGGACAAGGGTCACCATCCCGGCCAGAATCCAATCCTGTTTTTTCTGGTTCATTTCTTCCCTGGCGATACTGGCCAGATGAATTTCTCCATTGATGTCATAGGATAGATTCAGCAATGGAAAGGTCAGCCTGGGAAGGGATTTGGAGATGACGGACAAAACCTCCTCTGGGCCCGCTGCATCCAGCAGTTCCTGATGAATGGGGATTGCGCGGCGTTCAATCATGTCAAACAATCCCCTGGCCTGGGGAGAAAGTGATTCTGGGTGATCCAGTGTCTTTCTGAAGGATGAAATTTCGTTCCGGTACAGTCCTTCCATGGCGCTTCTCGAGCGGTTGTCCAGAAGACCAGGGGTTCCAATCCGTTCATGTGCCGACAATTCGATGGTACGGGTCAGGGAGGTCAGGTTGTCTGAAATCCGGGAGAGAGACCGGATCCGGAAATCGGCACGATGGGCATCACGACTGAAATGGAAGGAGAAGGCCAGTGAAAGAAGGATGATGGCTCCCCATGCAACCATCTCCAGAAAAAAAGGTCCGGTCAGGGCATAAGCCCTCCTCAAACCGGAAAATCCGGAGATCCCGGGATTCATGGAAAACTGGGATGGCAATGATGCCCTCCGGGTTGGGAGAGGGACCCCCACATGAAAAGAAGACAGATTACGGGCAATGGACGCAGGCAGCCCCCATTCAAAGGGAAGCCCCCCCCGCCGCCGCACGGCAACCTGCCTGCCTGAATTTTATCGTGTGACCAAACCTATCACAACCCCAAGAGAATTCTCAACTGAAATCATTACAATTTATAATCGTAACGAAGAAATTTTTTTGAGATCAGTCAGGGGGGATTTGGGAAGGGATCAAGAAGTCTGGATGGTATGGCGGTTTCCTGTGACGGAACGGCTCTGGAGTCTTAGGCCGGGCCCTGTATGGTGGCTGTTCCCTGCATGGGGCAATGATGGAAATGACCCCCTGCCATCACCGGACAACCACCCTGAACCCGGAACGATTAAATCTTGCCACCATGCACCTGCATACATTGGATCGATGAGGTTCCAATCCAAATTATCCGGAACTTTTTCGGGCCAGAAAATGTTTCAGGAAAAGGGTTGTCCACTCCCAGCTTTCCGTCGACGCCCCACTTACGAAAGTGTCCCGGTGCCAGTTGAAGAATCCGTGGCCCGCATCAGGGAATACTCCCATGAAATAGGGCCGGTTCAACCGGCTCATCGTTTCGGCAATCCGGCCATGCTCTTCCGGAAGGATGGAAGGATCCTTCGCCCCATAGAAAAAGAGCATGGGGGAAACGATTGTATGTGCACGGTCAAGGATACCTTTTCTCCCCAACCGGTCGACACCATCGATCCCGATCGATCCGCCGTAAAAGGAGACCCCTGCCTTCAGTTGCTCCGGAAATTCCGACAGAGCCAGAAAAGTCAGCCTGCCCCCCATGCAGAATCCCATCGCCCCGATGGCATCACACTGGACATCCTTCCTGGTCGAAAGGAAGTCCAGTGTCTCCTGTGTCTGTCTCAGGACAATATCATCCTTCAGGACCATCAATTTTCCGATGGCCGCCTGGATATCCTCATACCGAAAGACCGCCCCGTCAAACAGATCGGGAGCAATTGCCAGGATCCCCTGACTGGCCAAAAGCCGCAGGACATCCTGAATGAACATATTGATACCGAACGCTTCCATGAATATGATCATTGCCGGAGAAGGAGCCTTCTGGGAAGGCCTGGCCATCATTCCATTGAGGGAAGGGGAAATCTTGCAAGTCTCGACCTCAATGCGGGAGAGACGGTCATGGTCCCAAAAAGACGGAACACTCTGTTCCTGTGGCATCTTTTCCAATCCTTATCAGTGATGATTGTTTTGGGAAATATTGAAACGGGAAGGGCCAGGTGCTCTTTTCACTTTACGACAAACCCTCCGCCTTTCGTCAACAGGAAGGCCCGGATAAAATGGCTCCCACCACCCGCCGGAAGAGAGTCATGTGCTCATGTCCTGATTCGATGACCCCAATCCAATGCTTCCCCTCCTCAAATCCCAGAATGGAAGGTGTTTTCGCCTCCACCGATGGATCGGTTGCTGAAGCGCCTCGACCCAATGCTGGGATCGTGGATTGTGGGAAAACTGCAACACCCCCTCCCATAACACCACACTTTTCCTCAAAAATCGTTTTTCAATATTTTTTTATTGGTTAAAAAAACAAACAAAATCAATTACTTAAAAAATAAATAATCCAAAAACATTCTTGGCACAGTTCATGCTTGTACCTTATCCAGTCATACTTTTTCCAAAAGAAAAAAGGAGTCCTGGATGAGAAATCAGAGAACACTTCGAAAAACAGTGGAACTGGCGGGAACGGGTCTGCATAGCGGAAAAAAGGTTTGTGTGCGGATCTGCCCTGCCCCGATTGACGCAGGAATCACCTTTGTCCGAACGGATCTGGACGGCCTTTCGATCCCCGCACATGTCAAAAACGTCTCCATTGATCACTCTGTTCTCTCCACAACCCTTCTCCGTGGTTCCGCTTCCATACAGACCATCGAACATCTCATGTCTGCGGCCAACGGTTTCTACCTCGACAATCTGAGGGTTGAACTGGATGGACCGGAGCTTCCCATTCTTGACGGTAGCGCAGCCCCCTTTGTCCAGGCGTTCCGGGATTCCGGCATCAAGGAGCAGGCGGTCCGGCAATCCTTCTATACTGTTTCAAAAGTTGTCGAGTTTGAGGAAGGGAACAAATTCATCCGGGTTGAACCCTCCCGTGAACTCACCGTCTCCTATAAAATCGAATTTGGGCCAAGGCTCAACCAGCATCTGGATTTTACCCTGAGCAAACACGCATTCGATTCTGCCATTTCCCAAGCCAAGACGTTCTGTTTTCTGGAAGACATCGAAAAAATGAGGGACTTGGGTCTGGCCAAAGGCGGGTCTCTTGAAAATGCCCTGGTGATCGGGTCCGAAGGGGTGATCAACCCGGAATACCAGACCTATCAGGATGAATTCGTTCGCCACAAGATTCTGGACTTCTTGGGAGACATTCGTCTTCTGGATCGTCCAATGGTCGGCAACTTCACGGTTTCCCGCGGGGGTCACGCCTTCCACACACGGTTTCTCTCGTTCCTCCTAGAGGAAAACCTGCTGACGACCATAGAAAACCTGGAAAACGTTTCCTCCTGGGTGGCACTGCCCTGCCCTGTTCCTGTCTGACCCGGAGGACCGAAGGAAATCTCATCCCTGAAGCTTGCCTACCGGATATCCATCTGGGTGATCAGCCCTTTTACCGCCACGGTGGCATCCTTTTCAAAAGGGGCTGGAATGGCAGGGAAAAATACATAGACATACCCCCTGGCTTCCCCATATCCTGACCAAATGATCTCCTTATCCATTCCATCCCATAACCGTCCATAAATCCTGACATGCTCCGCCCCTCCCTCTATCCCTGAAATGCGGATGTCTGTCTGAAGGAAATACCTTACGCCCAACTTCCGTGAAACAAGCTGGATGCCGTCCGCTCCCCTGATCGTATAGGGAGAGGAGTGCTGGATCATTGACGACACCCATTTCCCTTCCATGGAATCCTTCTTAAACTGGGCAAGCGTCCCGGAACCCAACAACCTCATTCCAGGAAATTTCCCAGAAAGCTCCTTTTCCAGCAAGGAATCGATGAACTTTGCTTCAGGTTCCTTCCCTGCATTGACTCTCACAGGGAGGAGCGCCAACCCGGAATGGATGAACTGCTGGGAGGTGATCCGGTGTTCAGAGTATGCGGTCGAGGAAAGATCGTTGATTGTCTTTGAACAGGATGCAACAGCGGACAGAAGGCCGGCAGCAATCAATAACGCCTTAATACTCCGGAGGATCCGTTTCTTCTGGACTGTCAAGAAGTTGCTTGAAATCGGGATGATCCGGAATTTGATGGAAAACCTCCTCTTTGACATAGATTGGCGCCTGGGCCCTGATCGCGATAGCAATCGCGTCACTCGGACGCGCATCGACTGAAAACTCGGACGACTCCGACAACAGGTGAAGAGACGCAAAAAATGTACCTTCCTCTACCCTTGAGACGACCGCCGACAAGATCTTGATCTTGAGGTGGTCCAAAAGAGAAATGAACAAATCGTGGGTCTGTGGCCGTTCAGGAGGGGTCCCGGCCCTCCCCATGGAAATCGACTGGGCTTCAAACGGTCCAATCCAGATAGGAAGTGTACTGTTTTTTTCTCCATCCTGTAAAATCAGGATATAGGACTTGGTCGATCCATCGAAGAAGATCTCCCGTACAAACATTTCAATCATTTTCCATCCCCCTCCCCTCATAGTATAACCCCCCCTGAATGAATTCAATCAGCCTTTTTTTTGACAAGGGAATTCTTTCCCACAGAAATTTTCCTTCAGAAACCCTGTCAGCGATCCACGCCATTCAACAATCCGGATGGTCTTTTTCTGTGATTGATCGGATGACCTGATGCCGTTTCATGGCGGTTGACGGAAGGATTCAGTCTTTTTACAATGGTAAGAACATGTGGAATCCTAATGCAGCAGACCAGAAAGGGATAAGATGCCTAAATTGAAGATCCTTGAACTGAACAAGGAATTGGATATAGAGCCGGGAATGCCTATCCTGATGGGAGCTAGCCTTCAAGGCATCAATTTCGGTTTCATTTGCGGTGGAAACGCCGCATGCGGGACATGCACCATTGTCGTCAAGGAAGGAACAGAAACCCTCAAGCCCAGAAATTCGAAAGAATCCTTTCTTGCAAAAGCCATGATGTTGGGTGACGACCAGCGACTGGGGTGCCAGACCGAAATGGGCTCCGGAGACCTGACTGTTTCCATACCCGCACTTGGCAGACCCGCATCTCCCTTCTCATTCCCTTTTCCCCAATAACCTTTCCAGAGGGGACGGAACCGCAATCCTGACCGTCCCCTATTTTTCCTTTCGAATCCAGAAACGGAACTGTCCCTCTTCCTTCTCAAACTGGAGGAGCGATTGCCCCGTTTTTTTCGTCCAGGCTTCCATATCAGGCCTTGATCCGGGATCCGTCGAGATCATCAGAAGAACATCTCCAACATTCAGCCGATCCATCGTTTTTTTCGTTTTCAGGACAGGCATTGGGCAAGCCATACCAGAACAATCAAGAATCTCTGTTTCCTTTGGGGCATCCATTCTTAACACCTCGTTAAATCAGGAAAATGATCACTTTGACATTTAAATTGAATCATGGTAGGTTTCAATCGTCATGTCGCATTTATGAAACATCATTTAAATTCTATTCATTCGAAAAACGGTCTTGAAAAAGACCCACTATTGATCAATGGAGGCATCATGAAGAAAGTATCTGATTCCGGGAATGCACAGCCCATTGTCACATTTACCATGGTGATCGGTACGCTTGTTGGTCTGATATTGATTTTCGGAAAGCTTTACGCAACAGCAAATCATACGCCCATCGGACATTTCTAAGGATTTTCTGTTCGGGGATCTTTTCCAAAAGGCGAGTGAAACATGTTTCACTCGCCTTTTTTCTGCTCTTCCCCGTCCACAAGGTCCTTCCGAATGAACTCTTCCCGAATTTCTTCAAATTCCGCCGGAAGATCCGTCTGTTTCAATTCATTAACATAATTCTCTGCATATTCGGCATGAACAATCAGATCGGACAAGACCTCCGAATTCCCCTCACTTTCCGGGGAATCAACGAAATGGACTTCGCTCACATCAGGACTCTCTGGCGTTTCAGCAGAACCCTCACCAAGCTCCCCCGAAAGGTTCGCCGAGGACTCAGACTGGATCTTTTCCCAGGCTTTTTTGGCCGCTAGGACAGAGGCTCCCCGCTTTGTGCTGCCTTCAGATTCTCCTATCAGGAGTCCATGGACAAACACCCCCATCTTGAAGCGTCGCTGATGGGCAGGACCTATTTCTTCCAGGACCTGATAGGCAGGCAGTTCCCCGTGGTGGGACTGGCTCCATTTCTGCAACAGGAGCTTGTAGTTCAGCGTCCCGTTTCTTCGGGAAGATCCTGGGGCTGCGGCGGGTGGTATAGAGGAAGGAGCCTGAGCGATGACGGCCGGTGCCTCACGGGCTTCCCGCTGGAGATCCAGCTGGGCAACCATTTCAACCAAGGGCTGGGTAAACCAGGGGATCAGGACCTGGCGTGCAGTCTCAAGCCCATATTCCAGATAAAGGGCCGCAGCAAGAGATTCAAAGGTATCCGCCAACAACGACGAATTTTCCCGGTCTCCGGAGGAGTGGCTCCCTTTCCCCAAGATCATGTAGGCGCCGAGATCCATTCTTCGGGCAATCGCCGCCAAGGTTTGGGTGCTGACAATTCCCGAGAAAACCTGGCCAATATCCCCTTCCGAAGCACTGGGCCACGTATTGAGAAGATATTCGCTGACAATCAAGCCAATGACTCGGTCTCCCAGAAATTCCAGTCGTTCATAATTTGGAATGGGGGTCTTCTTGCCCCGTTCATGAGAGGCCGAGCGATGGGTCAATGCTTCTTCAATCCGTAACGTAGGCTTGAATGGTAATCCCAAGATCCGAATCAGTTGTTCCGGAGCCCTTGGGAGGTTTTTTCCCCTATATTCGAACAATGCCCCTCCTTTCCTCTGATGGGACAAAATTTTGGAATGCTGGTCCTTCCAAGATCCTGGCCCGACCTTATCGTTCAACAACGCTTCACGAACCCCTTATGTCAGGGTCTTGTGATAGAGTCCCGCATTTTCGCACTGCCCCGGGAGCAATTGCAAATTCTTCCATCACAATGTTTTTTGTGACCGGAATCAGGCAAGCAGGGATCCTGGTTCATGATTAGCCACGCTGATTTCAATCAACGAATCAAATGCATACTCCCGGACTTCACCTCCCAGTTCACCCACTATCCCCATCGATGTGACTCTTACAGGGGTGACCGGAATGGGTCTTGTTTCTTTCAATCCTTCCCTGGGAGCCGGAACCAGGTCAAGGCCCTTTTGATGATTGTACGCAAACTGGGCCACATCCCTGAAGTAGCGATGGGATGGGTAGGCCCCCCAAAGACAAAAAAGACTGAGGATCCCTTCATCAAAACTGGAGGGGGGAGTTTCCAGCAATTTGGAAAGGATTTTTTCCAGCGCCTCAAGATCCCCCTGGGCCCGGTGCGGGGCTTCATTAAATATTCCCAGGTGTTTCCCCACTTCCCCCAACCGGTAGTTTGGAAGTCCGGGAAGCATTTTTCTTGAAAGGGGCACCGTATCAATCCCCCGGTTTCCCAAGGGGACCCTTCCTGAAAGCAAAAGCTCCCGGTTCATCATTCCCACGTCAAAGGTCAGATTATGGGCCACCAGGATGGAGTCAAGAAAGAACTCACGGCAGTCTTTCCAGACTTCCTCGAATGAAGGGGCATCATTCAGCATTTGAGTGGAGATCCCGTTGATCTTTGTTATTTCCGATGAAACGACCTCAGCCCCTCGAACCAATGATGAAAACTTACCGACCGACTTCCCTTTCTCCCAGGAACTAAAAGCGATTTCAATGATCCGCGCCTCGGGATCCCGCAACAATCCCGTTGTCTCAACATCCAGAAATGTTACCTTCACCTTATGGCACCACCTTCAGATTCAAGATTACCATCCGGACCCGACCAGGGATTTATCCTGTCCCGGAAATGATTCCGGATCCGACCACGATACCTTCTTCATCATAAAAAACCGCCACCTGCCCTGGCGTTACCCCATCACTCGGAACCAGAAGGTCAAAACTTTTTCCCGCATCCCGACGAGGCCTGCAGCTGATTTTTTCCATGGTCGAACGGAACCTGACCCTGACCGGAATCTCCATTTTCTTCGAGAAATAAGGGCCCATCGGAGACTCGATCTCAAAACTGGCATCCATGATTTCCTCCTTTGTCCCCATCAAGACCTTTTTTTCCGAGACATCCACTTTCCTGACGTACATCCGCTCTGCGGATGGGACCCCAACACCCCTTCTCTGGCCTTTGGTCAACCCGAGGCCGCTGGGAATTGTCCCGATCTGCAGACCCCTCCCATCCACAACAGACCATTTTTCAGCTTCTCGAAATCCGATTTCTCTCTGGAGGAATGCCGGAACATTCTTTGCCGACAGGAAACAGGCTTCCATATTCTCGACCATTTCGTCGACAGGCAAGCCTTTCTTCCTTCCAAACGACCTGACTTCCTGCTTGGTCCAGCTTCCCAACGGGAAAATGGCTTTATCAAGGATTGATTCGTCAACCCTTGATAAAAAATAGGACTGGTCCTTCCTTTTGTCCCGCCCTTCGGCAATTCCCCAATAGCCTTCCCTTTCTGAAAATCTTTTCTGGACATAATGGCCTGTCGCCACATAAGGGATGTTCTGGCTGGTGGCCCATTCCCTTAACGACTGGAGTTTGATTTCCGCATTGCAGACAGTACACGGATTTGGCGTTGTCCCTGATTTGTATCCTGCCCGGAAAGAACCTACGACGATGTCCTGAAAAGCCTTGATTCGCGGAAGGGTTACATGAGGGATACCGAGCAACTCCTTGCAGAGGAATTCGACCATGGGGATATGGCAGCACGCGCGCTCGTACCAGGGCTTGCCTTCGGTATCACCGTTTTCCTGCCCCTCCCATATCTCAACGATGGCTCCATAAACATCAAAACCTGCTTCCTTAAGGAGAATCGCCGTCACGGCAGAGTCAATTCCTCCACTCAGACCGACCAGTACTTTCTGCCTCATCCCCGGGTTTCTTCCACCTGAAGCGCCTCTTCTTCCTGAGCGGAAAAACCTGTTTCCATCCTACAGTTCCCGTTAAAAATCACCCCTTCCTCAACGCTCAGGACGGGAGTTCGGATATCCGCATTGACATTGGATGGCTTGACAAGCTGAATGGATTCATCCGACTCGATGTTTCCCGTGACATTTCCGCCACAGACGACCTTGCTCACCTTGATTGTTCCTTTGATATTCGCCCCTTCTCCCACAATGAGCGTATGGCTGGAAACAATTTCCCCTTCGACTTTTCCATCGATGCGAACCGTTCCTTCAAACTGGAAAAAGCCCTGGAAAAAAGTCTCTTTTCCCAAAAAGGCGATGATGTTGTTCTGTCGGCTGTCTGTTGGGTTCATTTTCATTTTTTCACCCCATTCTCTGTTTGGTCAACCAACTCTTGCGTAGATATCATTTTCAGGAAATGAGCAAACTCCTGCTCATTTTCAATCGCCACCGTAAACTTGACCTTGTTTTTCGCACGTGAAATGGCAACCGGCCTTGCCAACATACTGGAAAGAATGTCCCTTCCCCGCTTGGCCCAGGATGGGACCTCCTTCTTCGACTGCTTCTGGGATATTCTGCTTTCAAGTTCCCTGACCGACAGATTCTTTTGTACGATTTCTTTTTCAAGGGCCAACTGTTCCTGGGAATTCTTGACCCCCAGCAAAACCTTGGCATGTCCCAGACTGATCGCCCCTTGTTCGATCTTCTGGACAATTCCGGAGGGCAACGTCAGAACTCTCAGGAAGTTGGCGACAGTCGATCGCTTCATTCCCAGATGCCTGGCCAATTCCTCCTGACTCCACTGAAACTCTTCGATCAATCGGTTGAATCCTTCCGCAACCTCTACGGGGTTGAGGTCACTGCGCTGAAGATTTTCGACCAGAGCCAATTCAAGCAGGTCCCTGTCGCCCGCAGTTCTCAGAATTGCCGGAATCTTGTCCCAGCCCAACGATTTCGCAGCCCTGTACCGTCTCTCCCCGGAAACAAGGATGTATTCCTCCGGTCCACCCCCTTCCCGTCGTATGATGACAATGGGTTGGAGAAGGCCGTGATTCTGAAGGGATTCTGCCATGTCCCGAATTTCTTCTTCCCGAAAGATCTTCCTGGGCTGAAACGGATTCGGGTGGATATCACCGAGAGGGATCAACAAAATGTCTTCTTTTTTTTCTGGTCCTTCAGACTCAAACAGGGAATCGAGTCCCCGTCCCAGGCCATTTTTAGCCATATGCGAGAATCTCCCTGGCAAGGTGCAGATACGATTGGGCTCCACGTGAAAGCGCGTCATATAAGAGAACCGGCTTGCCATAACTTGGAGCCTCACCGAGCGTAACATTTCTGGGAATGACACTTTTGAAAATCATTTCTGGAAAATGCTTCTTCAGGTCGGCCAGTACCTGATTGGACAATTTGTTCCTTCGGTCAAACATTGTCGGCAGGATCCCCTCCACATTCAACCCCGGGTTCCATTGTTTTCTGATTCTCTCAAGGGTTTTCAAGAGGTGGGACAATCCTTCAAGGGCAAAAAACTCGCACTGGACAGGGATAAGGACCGAATGGGCACTGACCAATGCATTGATCGTGATATATCCCAACGAGGGAGGGCAATCCAGAAAGATGAAGTCGAATTTATCGAATGCGGGATCATCGAGTTTTTTCTGCAGCAACTGATGGGCCCCTTTTATCTTTGCCGCTTCAGACTCAAATCCTGCCATATTGATTGATCCCGGCAACAATGACAGGAACTTTAAACTGCTGGGATTGATACTCTCTTCGGCACTTCGGTCCCCCACCAAAAACTGGTAGGCACTGGGTGCAGAATGAGACAGGGACATCCCCAAACCACTGGTGGAGTTCGCCTGGGGATCCAGATCGATCACCAGAACATTTTTTTCCTCAACCGCCAATGACGCTGCCAGATTGATGGTGGTGGTGGTCTTACCGACTCCACCCTTTTGATTCGCCACTGCCACTATTTTCTTCACCAAATCCTCCTTGTTGCCCATTGTTCCACGTGGAACAATGTCAGGTTTTCCTGATAGACCAAAGGCATTGTGTAACCTGAACCAAAACGGCGGGATGGATCTGAAAGGCCCCAGAATTTATGACATGAAGTTGGATCTCTTGGCAATCGGCAATTTGATCCAGGGACCCGAATTTATAGATTCGGACCGGCGGGATTTTTGTCAAAATATCGTCCGGGAAGGCGCCCCGCAGGGATTCCATAGAAATGCCCTTCATCCAGAGATCCACAGGTCCATTCTCTAAAGCCAAGGCTTCCCTCAAGTCCCCTGAAACATGGACAAAGGGAAGATTGAAACGTCCTGCCAGATAATTCAGAAACGACTTTTTCTTTTCTTTTCGTTCCACAAGGCAAATGCGCCGTCCCGGATCCAGAAGGGAAAAAACAATTCCGGGGCTCCCGTTTCCGGAGCCAAAATCAATCAAGGGATTTGTGGGGTTGTCCCAATAAAAATGAAGGAATGCAAGAACAGGTTCAAACACCAGGTGGCGGAAGATTTCGGACCGGTTACGATACCCGGCGAGCCGTATGGATTGATTCCATTCCATCAACAGATCGACATAAAGGTCAAGTCGGGAGAGGATCCCGGGGGGGAGGTGGTCTGAAAAACAGGAACTGTTGTCCATTGGCTCAATCAAGACAAAGACATCCCGTTTTTGCCGGCTTTAAGGTAAGTCCGGAGGGATTCCAGGGCCCCATGGGTTACCCCCCGTACGGCTCTGGCTTCTGAAAACGACTTTGGAGCGGCCTTCCGAAGGCGTGAAAGAACCTCCTTGGACAAACCGGGGATCGAACCTTCAAACAGACCCGGCGGGATAACGTATTCCTCCGTCCTCGAATCACGGTCCTGGGAAATGCGGATGTACCCTTCATACTTGACCTCAGATTCAAAACCAATCCTCCAGGGATCAGGCCATGCAGAAAAACCCTTTGGCGTGGGAAGATCGCCAAAGGAGTCCAAAGACACTTCAGGCCGCTTTAAGATCTGAAGCAGCGTGGATCCCTCCCGACGGGTCGATTTCAAGTAGGTTCTCAACAGGTGAAAGCTTTCCCGTTTTCTCTGATACCATTCCCACTGACGATCAGATACGGATCCGAGGGTACGGGCGACTTCCGTCAAACGGTCGTCGGCATTGTGATGCCTGATGTAAAGCCGGTTTTCTGCCCTGGAAGTAAACATCCTATAAGGCTCATCCACCCCCTGGGACACCAGGTCATCCACCATTACCCCGATATAGGAAAAGGCACGGTCAGGGGTCCAAGGCCCCTCTCCCCGGACGAATAAAGCCGCATTCAGTCCCGCCACAAGGCCTTGACCGGCAGCTTCCTCATACCCGGTTGTCCCATTGATCTGTCCGGCAAGAAACAGGTTGTCGAGATGCTTGACCTTCAGGGCATGGGTCAATTGGTCAGGAAAGACGAAGTCATATTCCACCGCGTACCCGGGCCGGGTGATCATGGCATTTTCAAGGCCGGGAATTGAATGAACGATTTGCTCCTGGACATCAACAGGAAGACTCGTCGAGATCCCATTGGGATAATATTCGTCGACCAGAAGGCCTTCAGGTTCAATAAAAACATGGTGGGAAGAGCGTTCGGGAAATTTGACGATCTTGTCTTCAATGGAAGGGCAGTACCGTGGACCTATGCCCGAAATCTTTCCGGAATACAAAGGAGACCGGTGAAGATTGGATTGAATGATCGAACGCGTTTCGTCGGTCGTGGAGGTCAGGTGGCATGGAATCTGGGGACCTTGGAAAAAAAGTGTGTGGGACGAAAGGTCATGTGAAAAAAAAGGAACAGGATCGTCTCCAGGCTGTGGCTCCATCCTGGAAAAGTCAATGGTGCGGCCGGAAAGCCGGGGAGGAGTTCCTGTTTTCAAACGTCCCAAAGAAAGTCCCAATTCACCGGCGAACCGGGAGGACAACTGCTTTGAACTTCGTTCCCCTCCCCGTCCACCTTCCGTCTGATTCAACCCGATATGAAGGGCCCCTGAGAGAAACGTTCCTGTCGTCAGAACGAATGAGCGGCCGAAGATTTCCGTACCATCGTGGAGATTGAGGGAGTTCAGGACCGTCCCCTCCATCCCCCATCCGACCACTTCACCCTGACGCAAAAATAGGTTTTTCTGCCCTTCAAGATACAGGCGGGCTTCCTGTCGGTAGCGATATCGATCGCACTGTACACGAAGCGCCTGAACGGCATATCCTTTTCTCGTGTTCAGCAGCTTGAACTGAAGGCCGGATCGATCGGCCAGTTTTGAAATGACACCGTCCATCGCCTCTATTTCAGAAACAATATGGCCTTTTCCGATCCCTCCAACGGAGGGATTGCAGGACATTTGCCCGACCAGATCCAGATGGAGGGTGACCAAAAGAGTTTGACACCCCATCCGGGCAGCGGCTGAAGCCGCCTCAATCCCCGCATGACCACCCCCCACCACCACCACATCCCAAACCTTCACGATGATTTCTCCATTGGCCCCTCATTTTCCAATGCAAAATCCTTGAAAAACGCGATCATACACCATGCTATGGGAAACGATCCCCACCGCATCTTCCATCAATTCCTTCTGAGTTTCCAGTTCATGAAGGACAATCTCCCAGGAAACCTGACCGATCATTGCCCGAACATTTTTCAAATGTCTCGAAAGGGCGGACAAAATTTTATATTGCCGTTCGCTGGAAACCAGTCCGACAGTGGAGTCCACCATCTGCTCAGATTGAGCATAAAACGATCGGGCCTGATCCTCAAGAAACCTGTACAGACGGGGTATTCCTTTCCGCGTCCTGGCAGAGACCCGAAAATGAATGCCAGAATCATTTGTTTCGCCAAGGTCACTTTTGTTCCAGACGCGGTAAATGTTCGTGGCGTTCAGGTCTGGCAAAAGGGAGGTGGCAAGACCGGCATCGGAGGATTCGACCAGAAGAACAAGGGTAGCATGACGAATCGCCTGAAGGGATTTCTGGATTCCTTTTTGTTCAACAGGATCGTTTGTCTTGCGCAGACCGGCCGAATCAACGATCAGGATATCGCCGTCCATGGTGGAGATCTTCCCTTCAATCATATCCCTTGTGGTTCCGGGAACCTCGGAAACAATCGCACGCTCATTGCCAAGGAGACGGTTGAACAAGGAGGATTTTCCGGAGTTGGGTGGACCCAGGAGAGCCACCGAAAAACCCTGCCAACGGGATTTGTGCGCTTTATAGGATCGGCGGTAAGCGTCGATCCTGAGGAGGAGAGAATCGATCCCCTTCTGAACATGATCAAAGGACGGAAGCTCAGAATCCGAAAGATCAGAATGATCCA
>JAJYGC010000008.1 GCA_021785195.1 Nitrospirota bacterium | reverse complement strand
GCGAAGCGGAAAATGGTGATCCGGGGGCAGGCGTTATAAGATGCCATTGGCCATTGCGGGTCTTTTATCCCCAACCCTGCCGAAAGGAGGACAGATCCGGGCCGGGGCCGATCCATCACCCCGCAAGGCCGACAAAAAAAAACGGCCCTTGACCCGAAACCCACCCCAAACGTTGACCGCCCCAAGACGATTGACACCTTTCCGGAACGATCTGTCAGGGGAGCAGGAACATCTCCCCCGACAGGTCCCGGAGGATTTGCGCTCCTTCCATCATGAATCGGTCATGCGAAGCGACCCACAAAGACTTTCCTAACCGATGAATTTTTCCCGTCGAAGCGGTTCATCGCCCTCCGGCCCGGGGAGAAAGGGTGCCGACCGGATGGGCTTGATCCGGTGTTCATTCATTCCATCGGGCCTTCCCGAACCAAATCATCCACGCTATCATGTGTCCTGAGCCGGAATATGCCACCAACACGAAAAGACCCGAACCAGAAGGAGTTTTTCCTCGACACTCCGTCAATGCCAGGTCGATGCGTTCGCAAACCGCCTGATCGCGCGAAACCCCTCGGCCGAGGTTTCCATGGACTTCTTGCCCGAAACCGCCTTTTTAGTCCCGACCGGCCGGGGTGCTGGAGGCCCGACAACGCTCCAAACGCGGCGGCGGAATCCGAGGAGAGCGGATCAGTCTTTCCGGTCTGGCGGTCACGTTCATGACGGGAGAAATCACCCTTTCCCTTTGACTGGCCACCCGCTCCCCCTACACTCACTGAACCGGCCATAATGTTTAATCCAAGGAGGAGCATTGGGCTTTCGTCTGGAAGAGGTCGTACCCTGGGGGCGCTCGTTCGAAGAGTATGAGGGAATGTTCGCCCTGACCCGCGGGGATCTTGAAAAAAAATTACTGGGCTGCGCCGATGGGCCCGCCAGTTTCAATGCGGGATTGACCCGAAACGGCGGACGGATCGTCTCGGTCGATCCGATCTACCGATATTCCCGGGACGAGATTCGGCTCCGGATCGACGAGATCTTCGACACCGTCCTCCTGGAAACCCGGAAAAACGCCCACGAATTCGTCTGGACCACCATTGCTTCGGTGGAGGAGTTGGGCAAAACCCGCCAGGAGGCCATGAACGCCTTTCTGGAGGATTATCCCCTTGGGCTAAGGGAAGGACGCTACAGGGAGGCCGAACTCCCCGTTCTTCCGTTCGGTCCCCGGGAGTTCGGGCTCGCCCTCTGCTCCCACTTCCTCTTTCTCTACAGCGCGCATCTCACGGAGGAATTCCACCTTCAGTCGATCCGGGAACTGTGCCGCATCGCCGACGAAATTCGCATCTTCCCGATCCTGGAGCTTGGAGCGGTCCCCTCCCGCCATCTGGATCCGGTCATCGATCAGCTTACCCGGGAAGGGTACAGGATCGCCCTCGAAGAGGTCCCCTACGAATTCCAGCGGGGCGGAAACCAGATGATGCGGGCAAGCGGCCCCTGACCTCACGGCCCTTTCAAGGACAACCCCCTTCGTTGTCCAATGGATCCGGAACGCTCAGTCTGGGCCTCCGGCACACGAACCATTCTGGAAAAGAAGAATCCATCAATCTCTGAAAAGTAGTGCCGGGCCACCCGACGACTGGCCCGGCAAAACGGGAGGTTTTCAGTGGATCGGAAGAGTCGTCGGAGCAGGATTGACGGCGATTCCTGAAAGGTAATTGCAGTTTCCGTACGCTTTCGGAGCGGGAGAAACAAGCGCCGTTTGGCCCGAGGAAAGTTCCTCGAGATAGGACTCACCGCTGCCATTCGAAAGACAATTTCCGGCAGATGACTGCGCGACAAACCAGAGATTGCCGTTTCCGTCGAACGCCCCCTGCAGTTGATTGGGATCCAGGGAGGCCGCGCTCAGGTTGACAACGGGGGTGGTGGGATTGCCCGAAGCCGGCGTCCCGTTCCACTTCCAGATGGCCGCATTCGCATTGCTTGAACAGCCGGAGCAGGAATTCTGTATCCCCCACATATTCCCCGAGGCATCGAACAAGATGGAGAAATTCGAGCCTGTCAGGGTACCATAGGTGTTCAACAGACTCCCCGTCGAACTGTATTCGGCGAACTGGTTGTTGCAGCCATTGCTTGTTGTGGCGTAGTTTTCGTTGGCCCAAAGATGGCCGGAACCATCGAATGCCAGGTAAGCACTGGCATTGTTGCACTGGGACGACAATCCACTCGGGGAATAGGTTGCCGTGGCCGTCCCCGTCCCGTAGCTTGACGAGGCGGTGTACTCCCAGATCTGTCCGGTACTGTCGTTGGTGGCCTCCTCATCGAACCAGAGGTTCTCGCTGCTGTCGAATGCCAACGACTGGACGAACACGTTGGAGGGCAACGTGATGACCGTCGTCGGACTCAAGGTCGACGGATTGCTCGACGCGTTGGGAAATTTGACGATTGCCACCGAAGATGCATGTGTGTTTCCGTTTATTGAGGAAGGAACCTGATTTTCGACGGCCCACAGGTTTCCGGCATTGTCCGGAACCAGCCAGGGATAGAAATAGGACGTTGAAGTATTCGTCGTAAGCGGCGATGACATGCTCATGTTTGTGAAATCCAGAAGATTGCTGACCGGATTTGAAATGGTTCCGTTGCTTTCGTCAAACCTCGACTGATTGAGAAAGAGGCTGGACGTCAATCCGGCCGTCCCGGTCGTTGTGCCCGTTGTCCCGGTCGTATTGGTGGCAGTGCCGGATGCCCCATTGCCACTGCTCAATCCCCCGCCCGATCCGCCGCTTCCTCCCCCGCCACAGGCGGCGAGGAGGATCAAGAACGCACCCAGAAACAGTGAACGGAGTTCCCTGAGGAGGAGCCGATCTTTCTGTTCGATTCTTGAATTCCCTGAAAAGCTTATTCAGACAATCTGTCCAACCGGACAGGCGTCAACTCCAACTCCGTCGATGAACCGGCCCCGGACAAGAAAACCGACTATTCCTCCAGGATCGGCGGTTTTGGGATGTCGTGAAATCGCTGAACAATCGCTGATCAAGGGCCAATCACGCACAAAGCGGGAATCCCCCAAAAAAAGAACATGATGTCTGAGCCTCTTGCAAAACTCGAGCGCCCGAGCGATTTTCTTCGTTTACATTTAAGTTGTTGTAATATATAATAATTTCATCAATACCCACCCCCATCACAAGGAGGCTCGATGAAATTCAGTCTGTTCTGGCGGCACATTCCTCAGCTGCTGTTTCCCCGTCTTGAACGCGTGTTTGAGGAAGCGCTGACGGAGGAGCACAAGAAGATCATCGCGATCCTTGAAGTGGTTCGCATCGAGGAGGTCATTCGCCAGGACCGGAGCTGGACAGGTCGGCCGGCCTACGACTGGGTGCCCTTCGCCCGGTTTTTCGTGGTCAAGGCCATTCTGAACGTTGCGGCGACCTGCGACCTGATCGCCCGGGTCGAGGTCGACAGCAATCTGCGCCGGATTCTGGGCTGGGAGAGCGGAACAAGATTGCCCGACGAATCGGCCTTCTCCCGGGTCAATGCGAAGCTCGCGCATCTGAACATTCCCCTCCGGGCCCAGGAAGCCTTGGCGAATGCCCAGGTGAAGGACCGGGGAATCTGTCACACGGCCCACGACTCTTCGGCCATCAAGGCGCGGGAAAAGGCCCGGAACACCAGGAAGAGTGTGGTCGTCCCATCGAGAAAACGGGGACGGCCCAGAAAAGGAGAATCCGTTGCCCCGAAGGTTCCGTCCGGGGTGGAGCGGTACCTTCCCATGACGCCGGGCGAGATGGAACGGGCGATTCCCAAAGCGTGCAACTGGGGAGGGAAACAGAACAGCCAGGGAAAGTACGAAGTCTGGAAGGGGTATAAGCTTCACGTTTCGGTGGCCGAAGGGGGACTTCCGGTCGCCTGCCTTCTGACCTCGGCCTCCGTGCACGACAGCCAGGCGGCGCCGTTCCTGATCAAGAAGACGGCCCGGAAGGTTCAGGGATACTGTCTCGCGGATGCGGCCTACGACTCCGCGGCCCTCAAGACGCTCTCGGGAAATCTGGGTCTCGTTCCCATCATCGATGCCAACCCCAGGAGAAGCGGAGAAAAAACGCCGATGGAGCCGGACCGGGCGCGGAGATACAAAGACCGCACGATGGTGGAACGTTTCTTTGCCCGTCTCAAGGACGAATTCGGAGCCCGGATGATCTATGTCCGGGGAAACCGGAAGGTCTTCGCGCATCTGATGTACGGGGTTCTGGCCCTCATGGCCGACCAGCTTCTCCAAAGCACTCTGTAACCGGTCGTCCTTCAGGCAGAAACCGAACGTCCGTTTGTTCTTCAAAAGGAAGAAGACAGGGGTGGTTCGTCCGGACTGAGCGGAAATTTCATGAATTTGGGTCATTGTGGCCCTCGAATTCCCTTTAAAGGGGGGCGGGGTCCCAATATCCTGGTTTTCATCAGTTTCCACAGGTCCTCCTTGCCGGAATTTTTTGAGTTTTGCAAGAGGCTCTTATGTCTATTGTGCCGGCTAATGAAGTTTTACCTCACTCATCTTCTTTCGCACTTTCAAACGAAATGTTCAAATTTCTTTGTGGTTTTAGCGGTAGATCATATATGAATAAAGGAGGTACTGGGTGGAGCCAAGTCATCAGAGATTTACTTAGATGCAAAATTTCACCGTAGGGAGCCACCCAATTTCCTGGGAAGGGAGCCAGCTGATTTCCTCGTAGGGAGCCACCCGATTTCCTGAACGGGATCCACC
>JAJYGC010000012.1 GCA_021785195.1 Nitrospirota bacterium | reverse complement strand
TACGTCAATTTTCATCAAAGAACAAGGAAACGGATCAAAGAGGGAATCCCGAAAATGTGTTGAAAGTGCTTGATTTATAGGGGTTTGTCAATCGAGGTCAAACAGGGTAAAAACACGAGACCACTGACTTCTAAGCTGTGGGCTGCTGGTTCGAGTCCAGCCAGGCGCACCATTCTCCCTGGTTTCTGATGATTCCCCCCGGAAGAAAACATACAGATTATGACCGGAAGGGGAGTCCCCCTTCATTTTCGCCACTCCTTCCGGGATATGCTCCAGCCCGAAGGCCCTTACCCAATCTCCCTGCCGGCCTCTAAGGAACCTTTTGCTCTCCCCCTCCCATTTTTGAATGTTGGAAAGGTTTTTCCCAAGGTTGATTGATGGCGCCCATTTTCGGGGTGTCATTGGAATTTACAAACGTCCATTTTATTTACATCTAAATCAGTGGGAAAAATTCTTCGGATGTGGGTCACAAATCAAAGGATCCGCATGGGGTCTTGATTTATAAAAGTGGTATAAAAAATGCGTATTTATATGGGAGCCCATGATTCAGGAAGGAGCTAACCACCTTCTGGTGAAGGCCAGCTGCCCCTGATTATTTGGTTCTTGGGTGGTTCTTGCGTCGAGCCCTGCTGAACGTGGGGGGCTTTGAACCGGTCATTTGGGCAGTCGATAGTGATTTTTCTTGCTGTTGCTCCAGGGTTTTAATGGTCCTAGCGAAAATGAAGGGAGATTCAGAGATGAAATTTCGACAGATTTGGAGAAGGCCTCTTTCAAGTGGAATCGTAAAGACTGATTGCAGAATGTGGATGTTTCTGGCGGTAATGGGGTTGGTGTTCGCCCTCACCGCCTCGAATGCTGATGCCACCCCAGTCAACACAATCTGGGGGAACAGTGCAGGAGATCAGCTTGATGAATTCAATTTGACGACCGGGGCATTGATCGATGCCATCAATCCGCAGGCGGCCTTGGGATTGGGCAGCTGGAACGGCAGGGGTGTCGTGCAGGTCAACAACACTCTTTATGTCACCAGCGCTAATAGCAATGACGTGTACAAGATCAACGCAACCACCGGTGCCGGTGAGGGAATTGCCTTTTCCGTGGCTGGAGCCAGCGCTCTTTCGACGATTTCCTTCGATGGGACAAATTTCTGGATCTCCGACTACTCCGGAAGCAACCATGCCTATCTCTATTCTCCCACGGGAACCCTGATCAAGACGGTGAGCATGGCCAATGCCACGGGGTATATGGATGGTTTGGCTTACTTCAACGGAGAATTGATCTCCAATCGGGGGGACGGATGCTGTACCAATCCGACCTACTATGACATCTACAATTTAAATGGAAACGTCCTGAAAAATGCCTTCATTGTTACCAACACCAATTCGACCGGAATCGCCTACGACGGAACGAATTTCTGGGGATCCAATGTTTATAACAACTCCTTGTCTGAATACAACGGCACGACCGGCGCGTTCATGCAAAATCTCTCCTTGCAGGGTGGGAGTTATTTGATCGAAGGTCTCTCGGTGAATTATGCCCAGGTCTTGCCACCTTCCACTACTCCGGAACCCTCGACCATCGCATTGTTCGGGACAGGCCTGATCTTGATGGGATGGAGAGTCTCAAGGAGGCAGAAGGTTTTTGTCCGGTAACCCGGATTGGGGTGTCTGGTGTTTGAAGGGGGGGCGTGCCCATCGGAAGCCTCCCCGGTGCGGCCAAAGGGTTCTCCGGGCGGCGCGGCGAGTGCCGCTCTGGAGGTCCTGGGGTTAAAGCGGTTTCCTTGTTGTCCCAGCCCTGCAATCTTTGTCCGTTATTCCGGGTCGTGAGAGATTCAGTTGGATCTCGTCATGATTTCCCTTTCTGCCCTTTAATTTTTCTTCCTTAAATCCAAGCCAAGTCATCCTCCATTCCACAGGTCCAACAATTTTTCCAGTTTTTCCGTCTGCGTGGAGGTTTCCGGGGACTCCGGTCCATTCCAACGCAGGAGGGGAAGATCGGGCAATCAAGATGAGAAAGGGTGGAACAGGTGAAAACTGAAGGACCTTGGAACCCCTCCTGGGACCAACTTCTTCGCTTAGGTGACCTGAGTCCGTGGTACACTGTCAGAAAAGGGAGGATGCGGTTTGGGGAACCCAGCCCCAGGCGGTCAAAATTCGCAACCGATTGAGGGGGGAGGCCGTTTTGAACAAGCCCTTGCGCAATGTTCGTGTTGTGGCAGTGGTTGCTTCATTATGTTTTCTTGTGTCCGTTCCGGTGACGGGGGTTTATGCGGAGTCGGCCCAGTCGGTTTTGCAGGACATGGAGTCAAGGTATGAAACGATTCCAGTCGCGCCCTCCCCTTCGGGCACCGATCCCGATTCGTTCGCCCCACCTCCTGCCGTTTCTCCCGCATCGCCTGCTTCCCCTCCTGAGAAAAAGGGTGTCCCGACTGTTCCGAAAGCCCTTCCCTGGCGGGTGTCGAACGCGTGTGATAAAACTGAAACCTCCATGACTGTGGACACCAATGTACGGGCCCGTCTGTTTTTTAATGGCCAATTCCTGGCAATGACCCCGACGGTCGTCTGCATCCGTCGCAAGGCCATCTGGACCAATGACGGCGCCTTTCTGGTCCGTTTGTCCCGTAAGGGCTATTCCGACATTGTGGATACCGTGATCATGGGGACGGACCCGGTCACCAAACACTATCTCCTCCAGAAATAGGGCAATCGGTTGTTGGCCTGTTGAAACCTGTTGATGACCCGAAGAGAGCCTCGATGCGGTTCATTGGGTCGTGCGGAGGTCTTCACCAGGGCAGATTCCAGGCCGGACCCGGCGATCAAGCCTTGTTTTGAATCTCTTCGTTTCCGCATTGACCATGGTCCTGAATCAATCCCTTGGGAAGCCCCCGATCGGAATATCAGGGCTACCGGGTGAAAGATTCCGTCTTTTCTTCCCATGTATCCATCCATAGAAAGCGATTGCCCATGAAATGTCTGGTCACGAGCGCAAGGCCATATGATCGCGAGTTTCTGGAGAAAGCGAATGAAAATCGTCACGAGCTTTGTTTTGTCGACTCCCGGCTCGACCGGAGCACGTTGTCGCTGGCCAGGGGATATCCCGCGGTCTGTCCTTTTGTCGACGACCGCCTGGACGAGGAATGTGTTGACGCACTGTTTGAGGGGGGGACCCGGCTTCTTGCCCTCCGGAGCACAGGATACAACCATGTGGATCTGGCCACCGCCAGAAAAAGGGGAATGACGGTCATGCGGGTCCGGGAGTATTCCCCCTTTTCCGTGGCTGAATTCGCACTGGGACTGATGCTCGTTCTGAACCGCCATCTTCACCGGGCCTACAACCGGGTCCGGGAAGGGAATTTTCTTCTGGATGGGCTTTTGGGGTTCGATATGCATGGCCGGACGGCAGGAATCGTCGGGACGGGCAAGATCGGAACGGCCCTTGCCCGGATTCTTTCCGGAATGGGGTGCCGGATCCTGGGTTTTGACACAAGTCCCAACCCGTCATGCCTGTCTCTGGGGGTGGAGTACCGTCCTCTGGAAAGCCTTCTGCGGGAATCGGACATCGTCAGCTTGCACCTTCCCCTGATACCCGAGACCAGGCATGTCATCGGTCGAAAAGCACTGGGCTGGATGAAGCCCACGGCCATGTTGGTCAATACCAGCCGGGGAGGGCTGATCGACACGCCTGCGTTGGTCGACGCCTTAAAAGCCAAAAAAATCGGAGCGGTGGGACTCGATGTCTATGAGGAAGAAGAAGGTCTGTATTTCCGGGATCACGGGGAGGAACATATCGATGACGACACTTTTGCCCGTCTTCTGACTTTTTCCAATGTGGTTGTTACCGGTCACCAGGCTTATTTTACAAGGGAAGCCCTGGAAGGAATCGCGGGGGCAACCCTCTCCAATCTGGACGATTTTGAAGCGTCCCGGAAAAACGAAAACACGGTCTGTCCCTGAAGGAGCAGGGCGTCCGCCATGTTCGGGGACTGACCAGGCTTCCGGCTTTGGAACAGGGGAACCTTCTTCAAAAGGAACGTCCCATGAAGATCATCCGCGGTGGAGTGTTCCTGGAAAAAGGCCTTCTTGCCCCAAAAGAAGACCCGAAGCATCCACTCTCTGATCGGGAAGGAATTTCCATGACACTCGAGATTCTTTCCCAAAAACAGGACATTCCTCAAATGCCAGGACAGGAAGCGCCCGACCTATTGCCAGATTGGACCGGATCTTATATTCTTCTCCCACTGTCCCTTGCAACATTCGGCCTCGGTCGTATTGTTGGAGCCGATCCTCTGGGAAATCACGACTCTCTCGTTGCCGGTCCGGATGACGGCGGGTGACGGATGGACGCACCGGAAGTGTTTCTCCCTGTTTTTTCGCAATGCCGAAGTGGTGGAATGGTAGACACGCTAGGTTCAGGGTCTAGTGATCGCAAGGTCGTGCGGGTTCGAGTCCCGCCTTCGGCACCAATTTCCCCAAATCCCTTCTTGTAAATCCTGATCCGTGAAAGCGTTGGTCGATGGGTCCAACCGGTATGGGTTGCCTTTCAGGTTGTTCCTGATGGCGACTGCCATGCGCCGTACTGCAGGTCGGAGGAGGCCGATATCGCCGAAACTGCGTTTTGTCCGAAGGGGATTATGGTATAACGTCAGGAATATGATTCGGAACAGTTGAGCGTCCACTTCGTTGAAATGAAAATAGTCGCTTAGAGGATGGAGGAGTGCAACATGGGGAAGTCCAAACGTTGTCTGGGAATGGTGGCAACCGTATTCACCCTGCTTGCTCCTTTCGGACTGGCTTCAGGGGACACTCTCATGGGGCCTTCGCATTTCTCCGCGCTTGTCCTGAGCTCTTTCGGAGGACAGACGACCCGGGCGAAATTTTATATCGATGGGCAAAAGATCCGGATCGAGCCTGAAGCCTCAGGTTCAGCAATCTCGGGGACCTATGAGATCCTGAATCAGGGGGAGAAGACTCTCTATGTCGTGATGCCCGCGCAACACATGTGCATGAAACAGGGGCTTTCTCCCCAGACCGAAGCTCAGATCAGGTCATTTCAGAACAATGCCGCAAAAGACACGACCGTGACGGTTCTCGGGAAAGAAACGGTGGATGGCCATCCCACTGTGGTCAGGAAAGTGGTCTATCATGCGAAAGGACACCCCGACACAACGGTCAAGATCTGGAATGCTTTGGACATGAAAAATGTCCCTGTCAAAGAGGAGATCGATAGCGAAAACAGGGTCCGGGGGACGATCCTTTATCGTGAGATCAGTCTTTCAAAACCGGACCCCGCCCTTTTCATTGTGCCACCTCATTGCGGTGATATCCCCGGGATCGGAAGTTTCGGTTCAATGATTCCCCATCTGCCCTCCGGAAGCCAGCTTCATTTCCCCTAGTCACGATTGTTCCAGCTTTCAGTACGGGTGGGTTGATCCGGTGGTGGATGGGATGTCGGGAAACCAGAACCTGATGGTCAGGTCAGATTCAGGTGGGTGGGAAGAGGGTCTTCAGGAAAAACGCCCGGGGAGAGAAGGTATTCCGATTCGGGGAGGGTGATCTGTTGGTGGGAAAGGGCGGAAGCGATTTCGTTGACCCGGTTCATCCCCTGTTCGATCGACCTCCGGAAGATTTCCAGCTCTTCAGGGTTTCGCGTCCGGGGAAAGCTCAGGGGCGGAGAGCACGTAAAATAGGCCCGGCAAAAAGGAAAGGGGAGACGGAACTGGTCCCAGCTTTTAAAGTACTTTGCCCGGGTATATGAAACGGACAGGAGGTAGAGGGGCCGTCCAGAACGGGAAGCAAGGTACGCCAGACCTTCCTTCACCTTGTAGATGGGCCCCTTGGGGCCATCCGGGGTGAAGACCAGCGAGGTGGTGCCCTCACTCGCCAGTTTCAGGAGTTCCCTGAGGGCTTCGGATCCCCCCCGACTGGATGACCCCCTGACGCTCAGGATCCCGAACCACCAAAGCAGGCTTGCAATCAGTTCCCCGTCCCTGGATTGGGACACAATGATCCGGATCTTGCCCCACGGGCCATAATAGGCGAATGGCATGAACAGTCCCTGGTTGTGCCAGAAGGCGATCAGGACGGCTTCCCGATTTTTCAGACGTTTCCTGTATTCGCGAAACCCGACAAACCGGCACCGGACAGTGCACCTGAGACCACGGACGATCATGGAGACAAAAAATGCGGCCAGAAAGAGGGCTTTTTCGGAAAGTTTCATGGGAGGTACGGGAGGTTTGGGGAAGAGATAATGTGAAAAGAAAATGAATAGTTCCGAGGAATCATCCGGATGTTTTCCCTGGTGGTATCTGCAATCCATTGAACCCGTTCTTTTCCAGACTGGTCCCATGCTACCATGGGACCGTCAGAAAAGTGAATGTCTTCCATGATTAACACCTGTTTTTATTGCGGGGAGCAAAGAGTGCGCCCGTTTTCAGGGAGGTTGAGTGGACAAGTGGGTTTCAGTGGTCGGGGTTTTTGGATATATCGGTCTTCTGATCGGATACATCCTGGCGGTTTCCTACCTTTCCCCGCAAAAACGGTTGATTTTTCATATTCTGTTTGGCTCTCTGAGCGTGTACATCCTGGCGGGGGTGATTGCCAATTCCGAGGGATGGGTTTCTGGCGAGCGGGTCGTCCAGGGGGTCCTCCTGTCGATGGGGGTGACCGCGATTCTGATGATCGGCCTTTTCTGGTATTTCAGGAATAAAGCTTCCGTCTCCCAGGGGCGCCCTGGTACCAGGAACGTGCCGTTTGTTCCTTCCTCCCTTCCAGACAGGGCTCTTGTGTCGGAGGGGGGGGCGGAACTTTCCGGCCACGAGAGCGAGGACGTCTTGCCGGAGGAGCGATATTCCCTGGAAACGATTTTTCGGGAGGGGTTTTCCGTTCTGCTGTATGGCCCTACCGGGTCCGGAAAGACCTTCGGAGTCATCTTCGAGCATCTGAGGACGCTGGAACAGAAAGGGGAACGGGATGGGATTGTCCTGATTCCCTGTACCGACGGAATGGAAGACTATGACCTCCTTTCAAAACCCATTCCGGTCGGTCCCCGGGAGAAGGTCGCCCTTCTCCTGGAACTCCAGCAAGAGTTCCCGGGTCTTGATGAGGCTTCGATTTCCCGGATCCTCGGGGACTGGACGCGGGTGGAAGGGCCTCTCAAACTGGCCTTCCGGAGGGCGGCCCAGGGCGAAAGGCTCGCGGTGGTGTTCGATGAGCTCAACCGCGCTTCCCGATCGGCACGAAACCTCATCCTGAAAGCGATGGATCCGGTGCTGGGACATTATGAGCTCCATGATTTCACCAGCGGAGAGGTGTTGAAGGTTCCCTTGTCCGCAATCCAGTTTTGCGCGACTTGCAACCTGGGGGCCTCCTACAACCAGACTCATGATCTCGACGAGTCTCTTCTGGACCGGTTTCAGTCGGTTCTGTTCGTGGATTACAATTCGAAGCTCGAATGCCGGATCCTGGGGGAGGAAGGACTCTCTCCCAAGAGGGCCGGCCAGCTTGTCCAGGTTGCGGTTTCCTTGAGGGAGGCCTACAAGATGGGCCATCTCGCCGCTCCATTGTCGACAAGGCACCTGAAGAACTGGGCGCGGGCCATTGTCCGGGGGGGGGATCCCGTTGCCACGGCCCGGAGCCTCTGGGTCGACAGGCTGATCAGCCATGATCGGCATGGATATCCGGACGACGAACAGATCCGTGCGATTCTGGAAGTCCTGGCCCTGTCCTTTCACTCTGCCCCCTCCGGTCAGCGATCGGTGAAACTGGCCCCCCTTGAATCGGAACGTGAGGGAGTTTTAGGGGATTCCCATGTCCCGGACACTTGATCCGGGATTATCCGGCAAACTCAAGGGGCTTGAGAGGCGATTCGCCATCCTGTCCCATTTCTCGGGATCCAACCCGTGGTCAATTTCCATCGAACTCAGCGGAAAGAGAGACATCTCCCGATTTGACCCGTCGCGCCACCGGATGCACGTTGGGGTCCGGCCTTATGTCCGTCACCCGTCACTAGAGGACCTGGTTCCCCTGGCGATTGAGGAGGCACTCGCTCAGGTCCGTTGGAAAATCGACGGCTTTGAACCGGAACGGTATGGCTGTCCCGTCGCCCTGTTTGAGATTCTGGAATCCGGCCGGATATTTCCCCATTTGGGAAATTCGCCGGACTCCCATCATTCCGACCGTTTGGCCCTGTTTCTGGAGTTGAAGTGCCGCCGTTCCCTGGAACTCCTGTCCTGGAGAAGGGGATCCCATTTTGGGCTGGATCCTTTCTTTCTCGGCCAGTGTGTCCTGTTTGGGAGATTGGGGGTCGACTTCATTCCCGTGGACCGCTCCCATCCCATTCGCTGTTTTTTCCTGAAACCGCTTGCGGGTTTCTGGAAACCTTCTGCCTATCGCGCTTTTCTGGCGACATGGGATGCCACCCTGTCGGAAACCAGTCTGATGTCCTGGGAAGACTCCGCCCGGAAAGGTGCGCAGTTTTATGAGGAGTGGCGGTCGGTTTTTGACCGCTCCCCGCTCCTTCAGCAACCCCGCGATCAAGGGGGATTTTCCATTTCAGGGGCGTCCTCGGCTTCCGGCAGTTCCGGTTCAAATGACGTACCTCCCGACTGGAAAGGGAGCCCTCCTCCCGCGTTCTCGAAAATTTCCCGGACGGAGGATCGGGATGAAAGTGGTTCTTCCGGAAAGAGAGAACCAACAAACGAAGAGTTTGGGGGACTGGGTCTTGAATCGGAATCCGGAGACTGGACCCGATCGGCAGAGATTCCCTTTTACGAGCCTTCCCCGGAAGCCGGTACGGTCTTTCCGTGGGATGATCAGCTGATCCAGCGAGAAGTGGATGGTTTGCTGAGATTCCTCAAAATCGGGATCCGGGAGGATTATGAGGATGGTCTGACAGGACGGCTGGTTCCCCGAAAACTGTCCGAGCCCACCTTCAGGGTGATGCGGCGGCCTCTGGATCCCAGACGGCCACGGGATCTCCGCCTCCTTGTGATCATCGACTGTTCCCTGTCCATGACCGGGGCGCCGCATTATTATGCATCCCACCTGACCCGCGTGCTGGAGGAATCAGGGATTGCCCAGACATTCGATCTGGTCGCCTGTTCCACCCGATACCTCTTCCGTCTGGAGTCCAGGAACCTGAACCGTCTGAATCCGGATGAAACGGACGGATTCTATACGCTGGTCCCGTTTCTTGAGACGATTGCGGGACAATACGATCTGGCACTGGTCCTTTCCGATTGCCAGAACAGCGAAAGATCGATCGAAGCCCTCCAGTTGCTGGGAAAAAAGATTCCGACCATCGGGTGCTATGTCCTGCCTTCGGTTGTCGCAGATGCGGCGAATATCCCATTCTGGAAAATTGTCGAAGATGGACGAATGGTCTTCCCCCGTTCGTTCATCCATGCCCAGACGTTTCATGGACTGGGTCGAAGGGTGGCCCTTTATCTGAACGGGCTGCGCAAGTGAGGCGAGCCGGCAAGGTGATGGCAGGCTTCGGGTGCGGGTGGGGCCAATCCGGAAAGGAACAATAGTATTTGTCCCAGTTTGACCTGTAAATTTGACCTTTTGCCCCTAACCCTATATCTTTGGTCCTATCCTTGGTCCATTTGGGAAAATGAAGCATTCCTGCTGCAACCCGGCAGTTCTCTCCCCCTAAGTTTGCCGTCAGCCTTTGTGGCGGCTTCCCGTAGGCTCCTCTCGGGATTCTGAATGCGATGCGGTCAGAATCCTGGCTGGAAGATCCTTCTGGATTTCCTCTTTTCGTGCTGTGTCGGTTTACAGGTTCTTCTGGCCCGTTTGCCCCTCGGTAGGCAGGAACTGCCACAAGGGAGGCCGGACCACCGAGGAAAGACCGAATTTGTTTGGTCTTTCGGGAGGATGCGGCCTGGTTTTCTCACCCTCATGAACGAATGCTCCTTCCTGTTTTTTGAGTTCCCATTGCCGTGACTGTCAAAACAGTCTGGTTGATCCGGAAAGTCAGTCTCTTGAAAGCAGAGTCCCATCGGACGAACCCTTTCTTCAAGAGTGACTGTCCGGGTTCCTCAGAATCTGATCGCTCCCGATGTCTCCAATGCATTTTCGATAAAGGGCAACGCATTTTCCAAAGGGTGGCCCCATTGTTGTCCCGGACAATCAGGCTCAAGGGTCGCTCTGGACGGATTTCCCTGTAACGGCGATCCGGTTGTCGCGGGGAAGTTCCATGAAGTCCGATCAGCAATAAGGAGATTGTCTTGTTCAGAACCCGCGAGGTTCTTTCACTGATCCGTACGACACTCCTCAGTCTTTCCCTGCTCTTTATCGCGTATTTTTTCCTGTCCGGACTCCACCTGAAGGCGGAACACGCACAACAGGCAGTCTTAAGGCAATGGGCCCGTGCCGATTTTGACCTTCTTTCGCTCTCCCGGACCCTCCGGATATTGCCTCTCTCGGCGTTTTATTCCGATCGGCCGATGACTCCGGTTGAAGTCCGTCTGACCAAAGGATGGATGATCCAGGGGCAGGTGGCCATCGGGGATCTACAAAAAGCCCGATCCCTTTTTTCTCCGACCCAACGTGAAGAGCTGGATCTGGTGGAGAAGAACTTCCATCTCTTGAACGCGTTCTTGCGTAAGTCCGCTGAACAGACCCCCCCCTTGCCCTTGAGAGGAGAGAGGGTATCGACGTCCGCATTTCCTTTTGTCTTGCTCCTTGATCGCAACCTCGGGATGTCGATGGCCGTGCTTTCCCTTTCGATCCGGGGATCCCACGGCGAGGCCGAAGAAGTTCTGGCCCGACTGGAAATGATTTGGGAACGGGTCTACGGAGGACTCCTGTTCGGGTTTCTGGTGATCTTGCTGGGGCTCGAAGGTTGGGAATTGAAGAAGTCACGGGGGGATTTCCATTCGAAAGAGGCCCAGCTTCAGGCCGTTTTCAATGCGATGCAGGATTCCGTGATTTACAGTGATCTCAATCGACTGATCCTGTTTGCCAATCCCGCGGCTGGAAAAATATTCGGTTATCACCCGTCGGAACTGATCGGCCAGTCGGTTTCCATTCTTTATGCCCGGCTGGAAGACTTCCACCAGACCGGGAAGCTCCGCTACCACGTGTTGGCTGAAGACGATCCGGAACCCTATGAGATTGACTACCTGCGCAAAGACGGAAGCCGGTTTACGGGAGAGGCCCGGGGGGCGCTGGTCCGCGATGTGACGGGGAGGGTCCTGGGATTCATGGTTACAGTGCGGGACATCACCCAACGCAAGGAGATGATGGACCGGCTCTTCCTGGAAAAGGAGAAATGGTATACCACGCTCGGCTCCATCGGAGATGCGGTGATTGTTTCCGATTCCCGGGCCCGGGTCGAGTACCTGAACTCAATTGCGGAGACGTTGACGGGGTGGTCCTCCAAGGATGCTCTTGGTCACCCCGTCGGTGAGGTCTTCGACATCATCAACGAGTTCACCCGAAAGCCTGCGGAAAACGTTGTTGAGAAATGTCTGCGTCTCGGGAGCATTGTGGCGCTTGAGAACCATACCGTGCTCCGAAGCCGCATGAAAGAGGAATATGCAATCGAGGATTCCGCGGCCCCCATCCGCAACCGGGAAGGCCAGGTGATCGGGTGTGTCATCGTTTTCCGTGATGTGACCCAGAAACGCAATCTCCTGCGTCAAATGACCTATCAGGCCAATTACGACACGCTGACGGATCTGCCCAACCGAAACCTCTTTCAGGACCGGATGAACCAGATGCTTTTGCAGGCCCATCGCCTGAGCAAGGCTCTGACCCTGTTTTACCTGGATCTGGACCATTTCAAGAATATCAATGATTCGGCCGGCCACCCCTTTGGAGATCTTGTGCTCAAAGAGGTTGGCCGCCGGATCCGGATGGTGGTCCGGGAAAGCGACACGGTGGCCCGTTTGGGAGGAGACGAATTTGCCATCATTGCCGGCGGTGAGGTGACCGATCCGGAAAGTGCGGCCCTGCTGGCGAGAAAAATCCTTGATGTGCTGGTGCCCCCCTTCCAGATCGATTCTCAGGAGTTGCATCTTTCGGCGAGCATCGGGGTGGCATTCTATCCTGGAGACGGAGGAGACGCGACGACGCTGGTCAGGAATGCCGACATTGCCATGTACCAGGCCAAGGAGAAAGGACGGAACAATGTCCAGTTCTTTTCGCCCCAGATGAATATGACGCTTCAGGAACGAACCAATCTGGAAAACCATCTTCATAACGCACTGGAACAACGGGAGTTCCAGTTGCTGTACCAGCCGGTGATCGATATCGCCAGTGGTTCGGTCGTCGCAGTAGAGGCGCTGATCCGGTGGCACCATCCGCGTCAGGGTCTGGTGTCTCCGGCCAGGTTCATTCCCATGGCGGAAGAAAATGGACTGATCCTTCCCTTGGGGGAATGGGTTCTGGAGACGGCCTGCCGCCAGCTTCAGGACTGGCGGGAGCAGGGATTTTCCCCCATTCGCATGGCGGTCAACGTGTCCGCCCGTCAGTTGATCCAGGGAGACTTCTCCCGTTCGGTGGAGCGGTGCCTGCGCAATACGGGACTTCCTCCGGATTCTCTTGAGATGGAACTGACCGAAAGCGTTTTGTTGCAGAAAACGGACAAGGTTTTTGACGTTTTGTCCGAGTTGCGCGAAATGGGAGTCAGGCTCTCCATCGATGATTTTGGAACCGGCTATTCCTCCTTGAGCTATCTGACCCGGTTTCATGTCAATACCCTGAAAGTTGACGGGTCCTTTGTGCAGGGGATCGGTACCCATCCGGGAAATACTGCGGTCATTACCACCATCCTGGCCCTTGGCAGGGCCATGTCGCTCGATGTGGTGGCCGAAGGGGTCGAAACGGTGGAGCAGGCGCGGTTTCTGGAGGGGCACCAATGTCATTTGCTTCAGGGCTTTCTCCTCTCACCTCCCACGTCACCGAAGGACATTCCAGGGCTCCTGTCGAGAAATTTCAAGGATGATCCGGATATCCTTTCCAGCCGGTGATCCCGCCAATCCCCCATCCATTGGGTCAGGATCCGATGACGGCATGATCGGTTGATCATTCTGGTCAATTGGATGGGGGCAGTTTCAGGGGAGGTCTTCCGAACCTTCCTCTCAGCCGGTTCAGACTGTCCAGCAAGATCGGATGTTTTTTCAGCAATGCCACCATTTTTTCCCGATTAAGGAATCCCATCAGAAAAAGCCCCAGCAGGATGAGAAGAAACCCTGGTCCCGGTACCCCCGGCAGGGAGAGGATGACGCCGGTTCCCGCCAGAAGAAGTCCCCCAAAAAATCGGATCGCCCGTGCCAGGCGTCCCGGTCGGGAGTGGTCTGAAATCCGGAGAAAAAGATCGGCGGGAAGATAGAGAAGGATCCCCATAAAGAGGATCAGGAGGGAAACGCTGGTCATGGTTCCTACCATGATCCAATGGCCAGGGTGTATTGTTTGGGTGGGATTGTTCAAGATGGAAAAACCTCCATGGTGGTCAAAACCGGATTGATGATACCACCGTCGGAAAGATCCTTGGATGAATCTGACCGGATGATGATGATGCCCGTGCCCCTTTCGATGAGGATGGCCCGGCACTCTTTTTCCCGGATCAGCCTGGAAAACAATGGAGCCCATGAAATCTGTCATTTCTGAGCCCTCTCATTCGGGGACAAAAGAAAATTCGTTCGAACCCCCCATTTGGCATTCGATGGAGGTTGAGGAGGTTCTGCGCTCTCAGGGGGTCTCCCTGGACAGTGGGCTCACGGATTCGGATGTGGGGGCAAGGCAGAAGAGTTACGGGAAGAATGTGATTGCGGAAGGCAAGAGAATCGGTTCGGTCAGGATCTTTTTGCGGCAATTTTCGGACTTCATGATTTGGGTGCTGATCGGCGCCGCAATCCTTTCGGAGTTTATGGGCGAACACAGGGACACGGCGGTCATCCTGTCCATCGTTCTGTTAAATGGCTTTCTGGGATTTATCCAGGAATTCCGCTCTGAACATTCGGTTGAAGCCCTCAAGAAATTGTCCGTCCTCAAGGCCACTGTAACCCGGGATCACTGCTTGGAGAATATTCCTGCAACGGAGCTGGTCCCCGGAGATATTGTCTGGTTCGAAGCGGGGCAGCGGATCCCGGCCGATCTCCGGGTGATTTCGACCGCACGCCTCACGATCAATGAGTCGCTTTTGACCGGAGAGTCCTCTTCGATCGCCAAAGCCATCGAGGTCGTTCCTTCTGAAACGCTCCTTCCGGAGCGAAACAATATGGCTTATGCGGGAACGATTGTCACCTATGGAAGAGGTCGAGGGGTTGTGGTGGCCACGGGTATGCGAACCCGGCTTGGAGAAATTGCCGCTCTCCTCCGTGAGGGGGGAGAACCCCGAACCCCACTGCAGATTCGTCTGATGAGGTTTGGACGACTTTTGTCGATCGGAATTTTATTGTTATCGGCGGTCATTTTTTTGATCGGTGTCCTGCACGGTGAGCCCCCCGCAATCATGTTCCTGACCGCGGTCAGCCTGGCGGTGGCGGCGATTCCAGAAGCCCTTCCCGCCGTTGTGAATGTATCTCTCGCGCTTGGGGCGATGAAGCTGGTGGGGGTGAACGTTTTGGTCCGACGGCTCCATGCGGTCGAAACCCTTGGTTCGATCACGTTTATTTGTACGGACAAGACAGGCACATTGACCCAGAACAGGATGCAGGCGGATCAGGTGTATGCAGGGGGTGAATTCTTCGGGGGCCTGATGGGAGAGGTGGATGGATTCCCGGATGACTGGCTCTGGAACAATCTGTTCAAAGGATTGGCCCTTTCCAATGATTCCGCACTGGATTCTTCGGGAACAGTCCAGGGCGATCCCACTGAAACGGCGCTATACGAAA
Organism: Nitrospirota bacterium; assembly: GCA_021785195.1. GTDB lineage: Bacteria > Nitrospirota > Leptospirillia > Leptospirillales > Leptospirillaceae > JAJYGC01. The sequence goes on along the minus strand of JAJYGC010000012.1, from coordinate 8,843 downwards.
TAGCCCGGAAATTCGGGTTTGATAAAAAACAACTGGAGAGGCAATTTCCCCGAGTCTCCGAGGTGCCCTTTTCTTCGGAGAGAAGTCTGATGACGACGCTGCATCAAGATATGAACGGCTATACATGTTTTACGAAAGGTTCTTCGGAGAAGGTGCTGGCAAATTGCATTCTGGAAGCCACCCCGTTCGGCTCGGTTGTGATCCGGCTTGATCGGATCAATGCGGCGGTGCACAAGATGGGAGAATCCGGGTACCGTGTCATCGCCCTGGCCTTTCGGGAGTTTCCAGATTCACAATCCCCCCCGACAACAGGAATAGAGGATGGGCTCACCTTTCTCGGACTGATCGGACTTCAGGACCCTCCTCGTCCAGAAGTCAAGATGGCGCTGGAGTTGTGTCAGAGTGCCGGTATCCATGTGGTGATGGTTACGGGAGACCATCCCGACACGGCATTGTCGATCGCGGGACAACTCGGGATCCTGAAGGGGGAGGATCAGTTCCTCACAGGGAAGGAGCTTTCTCAGCTGCCGATGCATGTCTATGAGGAGAGGGTGAGGAAGGTGCGGGTCTATGCCCGTGTCAGCCCCGAACAGAAAGTGAAGATCGTTCAGGCCCTTCAGAATCTGGGTGAATTTGTGGCCATGACGGGAGATGGTGTCAACGATGCTCCGGCTCTTAGAAAATCGAACATTGGAATCGCGATGGGGAAAGGTGGCACGGATGTGGCGCGGGAAGCCTCCCACATGATTTTGCTGGATGACAATTTTGCTTCGATCGTGGCTGCGGTGCGGGAAGGGCGACGTGTCTACGATAATATCCGAAAATTCGTGAAATACGTCCTCACCTGCAACCTGGGAGAGATCGTTGCCCTTCTGCTCGCCTCTTTGTCAGGGCTTCCGATCCCCCTTCTTCCCATTCACATCCTTTGGGTAAATCTTGTGACGGATGCGCTCCCCGGAGTCGCCCTTTCGCTCGAACCCGGGGAGCCCGGCATTATGGAAAGACCGCCATATCCCCCCGCTGAAAACCTTCTCTCCAGGGGGATCTGGCAACACATCGTTGTAATGGGCTTTCTGATCGGGGGCCTGACCATTCTGGGTCAGGCATGGGCTTATCATGCAGGGTATGCGGAATGGAGAACCTTGACCTTCACCATCCTGACCTTTAGTCAGATGGGACATATCCTTTGCATCCGGAAAAGTCAGGACCCGCTCTTTGGTCGGTTTTTTTTTCAAAACGGTTGGCTTCTTTTGGCCGTTCTGACAACGGTGTTGCTCCAGTTGGCCATCGTTTACTGGCCTCCCCTGAATCCCATTTTTGAGACGAGTCCTTTGACAGGAAAAGAGCTGGGTGTGGCTTGTTCCATCCCACTGATTATTATCTTGGTGGAGGAAACTGAAAAGTTTCTTGTCAGAAGGGGAGTTCTCGTCAGGAAATGACGGGGAGGGGGGATTCGGGAGACATCTTGTCCCAAGGCCCCCTTCCCCGCATCTGGCCTGGAAGGGGATCCCAGGACATCCGGAAACTACTTGGGAGGCTCAGTCGGGTTTCTCAAGCTGTTTTCGGATCTCCTTCAATTCCTGCAGGCGTTTCGCATCTGATTTGGGGTAACTCATCTTGAGGGTCCTTAACGTGTCGACAACGATCTGGGAGACGATCAGGCGTGCGTTCTCCTTGTCGTCGGCGGGAACAATATACCAGGGAGCCTGGCGGGTGCTTGTCGCGCTCAGGCATTCCTCGTAGGCGTTCATGTAATGTTTCCAGAACTTCCGTTCCTGAATGTCTGCCGCGCTGAATTTCCAGTTTTTGTCCGGATTGTCGATCCGCTCCAGGAAGCGCTTTCGCTGTTCTTCTTCCGAGAGGTGAAGGAAGAACTTGATGATCCGGGTTCCGTTGCGATAAAGGTGATTCTCAAGATCCGTGATGGAACGGTAGCGCTCCTTCCAGATGGTTTTTCCCTCCGGATCCTCCTCCGGAACCCCTTCGGAAAGAAGGATCTCCGGATGTACGCGAACAATCAATACTTCCTCGTAGTAGGACCTGTTGAAAATTCCGATCTGGCCGCGTTCCGGCAAACACCGGGTCGTACGCCAGAGAAAGTCATGCTCCTGTTCTGCGGGAGTCGGATGTTTGAAGCTGTGTACCTGGCAACCCTGGGGATTGACGCCGGACATCACATGCTTGATGGCACCGTCTTTCCCGGCGGCATCCATCGCCTGAAAGATCATGAGGACGGAATGACGGTTGGAGGCGTAGAGCAGTTGTTGCAATGAGTTCAGTTCCTTGACGTGGTCCGACAGGAGGGTGAGGTACTGCTCTTTGGTCTGATACACGGGCTTGACGGCCGTCGGCCATTTGTGGAGCTTGACCTTTTGTCCTTCCTCCACACAGAAATCTCCTGTTTTTATTGTCATCATTTTCCCCTTTCAGGGCGAATGGGCCCGCTGAATGGTTCGTTCCATCGCCAGCAATGTGAATGATCCTGTTTTTCTCCCGTTGGGTTCGAGAGTAGCATGAACGGCATTTTTGATGAAGGCGTTTTATGGCTCTTTTGAAAGCAAAATAAGCGGTTTATACAGAAATCCGACCCCGCGACGCTCTTTGGTGGGGTGCCCACGAATCTGGCCTGTGACCTTCGGACCCGTGTCCTGATAATGATTGGAAGGAAATCCCGGGGTGGTTCCCGTTCATTTCAACAAATGACCTGTCTTGACCAGAATGGTGCATCCTTCTTGGGTGAATGGCCGGTGTTGGCTAAGATGCGGACTCCTTGTCCATGTTCCCGCCGGATACCGTCCGTGCTCATCCTCGAAGATGCCCTCAAGGACAAGAATCTCTTCGCCGCCATAATGTCGGTGGGGCATGAAATGCGTTCCCGGATCCCAGTGGACCAGTGCCGTGTTCCGGGTTTCGAACGAAGACAGCGTCATGACCGAAAGACCCGGGACCAGTCCGGGAGACCAGGGGGCGTTCAGGGTATCGACAGTGACAGGCGTGCTGTCATCCCCTCCAAGCTGGTTGGATTTGATGAACAGGATGCACCCTTCAGGAGAGAAGGGGGCGTGTACGGAACCCGGGGGGAATTTCAGGTAGTGGCCGGCCGGGTAATGGCCCTGTTCGTCGGACAGGACCCCTTCCATGACGAAGATTTCCTCTCCCCGCAGGTGGGAGTGGGAGGGGATCCTGACACCTGGCGCGTAACGGACAATGGCAGTGTAGCTGTCCCCATTGCCCCCATCCTTCTCCAGAATTTTCTGGCGGACAGGAAGCGCGCTGTCTTCAACCCATGGAAGATCTTGCAGTTTGATGACCAGGCCTACATTAAAATCTGAGTTGACGCCCATATCGATAACCTCCTGTTTGGGCTGCATGGCTTAAACGGGAAGAGGCATTTCCTTATCAGTATAAGGGTAAGGGATCCCCAAATCCCGACTTTAAGGAACCTCCCATTCAATAAAGAGGGAGATGCCCTTTTTCCAGACCAGGAATGCACATGAAATCCGGGGGCGGACCAAAAGTCCGACCGTCATTCACGGCAATGCCCGGGAGGTGGGACTAGGCCAGGTCTTTTCGGTTCTCTGGAAAGGGGACCTCCTGTCCGGGCATGATGGTGTGGGGATCTATTTTACGGGCCTTCTCCGGAAGATCAGGATGGAAGACAGAATAAAGGCCAGAAGGACGGCCGATGCAGAGTAACGGCTCAACGCCAACCCCCCGGCATTGAGGGGCTTGTCCAGAAAATCGCCCACCACGGCGCCAAGCGGGCGAGTCAGGATGAACGCGACCCAGAACAATAATGTGTGGGAGATGCTTGTCCAATAGTATGCCGCCACCACGAATGACAGCAGGACGCTGAAGAGCAAGGCCCCACCACCGTATCCAAGACCGGCCGTGTCGGCGGTCCAGTCTCCCAGGGCCGTGCCCAGGGTTTGGGAAAACATGATTGTCACCCAATAGAACATTTCGGCCTTTGGAGAAATGATGGTTCCGGATGACACCGATCCAAGGGAGAGATACCAGATGGCCAGGGAGGCCATCAGCAGGGAAAAGAGCAGTGAGACTCCCCCCGCATATCCGATTCCGAGAGAACGGTCTGCGAAGTCTGCCAGGGTCGTCCCGACCGTTGTGGTGGCGATGATGGTGGTCCAATAGAGAAAAGGGTGGAACCCCTCCGCCTTGATCTGGGCCATCACGAGGATCAGGAAAATGATTGCGAAAATCACCGTTCCGACAAGATATCCCAAGTTCATCGACATGGTCACCGCATCCCCCCCAGTCTCTCCCAGGGTGGTCGCGGCAATCTTGATGATCCAGAAAATCAGCGTGACCTCCGGAACCTTGCTCTGGCTTCGTGTGGTCGGCTCACTCATGGCGGTTTGTCTCTCTTGTCGAAGCTTGGTTTTAGGGGGTGGTCAGACCGATGGACGGTTGGCCAGTCTGGGGTTAGGACAGGTTTGTGAACGGGCAGGACGCATGGGGAATTCCGGTCCGGACGCGGTCGGAATGCCCGACCTTGGCGAATCATACCGATCCCGTCCCTTTCGGCTTTGCTTACCGCGTTCTGATAAAAACACCCCGGCAACCGTCCGGCACGGTTGTCCGGCAAGTCGTTGTTGCAGTCCGAGCTCACCGGATCCGGAGCATCGTGGGCGAACACTTCCCCCATGCAATCCAGACTCTCGACCTGTTTCATGACAAGGATCCCGTCGGAAAAACGATCCTCGATCCCGAAAGCGAGCGAACCCGATCCTGGATCAGGGAGCGTCACGAGGAACTCGACCGCTTTGACAATCAGATAGACGCGGTTCTTTTCACGCCGTATTTCGACAATTCCTTATCGGGCCATCGTTCTGAACGTCCGGGAAAGGTTCCCGGGCTTCTGTCCGGTGCGGATCGCAAGACCCGACACGGATTCCGTTCCGGATCGCCTTCAGCAAAACCCGATTGTTGTCACTCAACACCTCAGCCGGCGACTTCATCGATGTGAACCAGACCATCGGTTCCCCGGGTTTCGGCCGGCATTCTCTCCTCTGATGAACCCCGAATCTGTCCCAGAGCTTCGGAAAGGGTTGTGTTTTCCGCTTCCTTTCGGGAGACGAACACACCTCGCGTCATTTCCGATCCCGTCACTTGAGCCCAAGATTCGGCTTCAGCCTTAGTATTGAAAACCCTAGCCTGTGTTGAGAAACCCTTCCGGCGAATCAGGGCTTGCCATTGATTGGGACCACGCTTATAAATTGAGGCCAATTTCTTCTCCAGAATAGCAGGATTTCCAGAGGACCCAATAATCTGTTTTCCGGAGTTCATTGCAACATATTTGCAAAAAAATTCAATTCGAAGGAAGGAGATTCTCTTGGATTTGGCTATAAGTATGGTGGTGAGCCGCCTGGGCTTCGATCCCAGCACACTCGCCTTAAAAGAACTATCCTGATTTACAGGAAATAATATCCGACCACAACTTGGTCTGGGTGTGCCATCTTTTGACCGGATTGAATCGGATTGTGAAAACAGTCTTTCAGATCACGCCTGTCCCATTTGCGTTCCGCCTCCATTCCTTCTGATGGACCGAGACCTATGCTTGATTCATTCCTTAAAAAGGCTTCGATCCAAGGAACTAATTTTTTTTAAAATCTTCTTGCTCCTTAGAACAGCCTCTGAAGAGCTAATAATATGGAACAAATATCAGTCTGTCAGGATTTATTACGCCTGTAAAATGGATTGACAATTCTCAAATGCCCGGGTCGCTTCTCCTCCTAAAAACCGTCTCCTCCGAAATTGATTATATTCATATATTTATTATATATAAAAACATTACCCCGATTTTTATGATTTGGCACAGGTATTACTCAAGGCATGGTCAGGTATCGTTCATGCAACCATCTTCCTTAACATCGTCCATCAACCATGGAGGTTTCCTTGGACACAATTAGAAAAGTTCTGTTTTCGGCCATTTTTTTGGCAGGACTGGCAGGATGGTTTGGAATCACAAGCCAGTCGGCTTTCGCTTCTTTTTCTGAATGTCCGGCCACCGGCTCCGCAACAGCTTGCGACGGGCTGATCACCGTCGGTCCCGGAGGTTCACTGACGCTGGCGATCGATCCGAGCCAGGCCCCTGTCGACGGAATCGACGACACACTCTTAGGTGTCATGAACAATTCCGGCAAGAGTCTCTCCTCCCTGTTCGTCAACTTCGGCGGGAGCAGCCAGATCTTCCCAAACCTTCCAAACGGCAACGTTGACGGTGCCTTCAACTATGGCGGCAACGGTTACTACGGACCAATTACAACTTTTTCCGGTATCAATTCGTCATTTACGGCCGGAACGCTCCTCTTTTCCACCGCACTGGCCAACGGCTCCAGCACCTACTTCGAGGTCGAGGCCGCCCCTTCCGCTTTCGGCGGCGGCGGAAGCCTTACCTCAACTCCGGAACCTTCCACATGGCTTCTGTTCGGAACCGGAATGGCCTTGATGGGAATGATAATGCTCCGGAATCGGAAGGGACTTTTGCATAAGGTTTAGCACACTCCACTTCTAATGGCTTCAGGAACGGGACTCCGCATGGGGGTCCCGTTTTTTGTGTCCTGTCGAAAGGATTTTTGGCAGAGTCAAACCTCTCAGCCTGTCCTTGTCCAGGGAGCTGGGTCCCTCGCCTCTTCCAAAACCGCGCCTGCTATCGTTTCCGCTCCACTTTATATTCCTCCATTTCTATTTAGTTGGCGCTGAAAAATCCGGTTTTTGAAAACGAAATCCGAAAATGATGACTCCGTTTTCAATAAGGATCCGAAAAACGATGGATCATGACCGAGGAACTCCGATTTCTCCTCGATCGGGGTTCCCACGGGATTCGTATTCACTCTCAAAAAGGGCTGGACAAAATCACTCGTCTCCGTCCTGAAATTCTGACCGAGATCGCCAAGGGAGAACTTTCGATCGAAGGGGCTCTGAGACTTTTTGTGTTAAAAGTCCTGAAGGTCCGAGAGGTCCCCCCTGTCGAAAGTCCCAAGAAAGCCATTTCCAAACTCTCCGATCACGAGAGGGTTCATTTCCGGCACTAGTGGAAGGAATACCAGACCCTTACCCGGAAAAAACGGGCCTCAATCTTATTAAACAATATCTGACAACAACTTGGCTCGGGCCTTCCAACCTTGAACCGGATCATACCTGCCTGTAATAATAAGACGATATGTTTGTCGGCCTGTCCTGCGCTGCAAAGCGTGGGTTAGACTGTGAGCGTTTTCTCACGCACTCACTAATGTCCAGAGCCAAAATACAGGAGGACAGGCCGTGGCCCAGTATACCAAATGCGTCGGACTCGACGTTCACAAGGATTCCATTGCCGTGGCAGTTTGCGACGGCACAACCGAAGAGGTGCGATTCTACGGGACCATTCCCAACACCGAGGCCGCCATCCTGAACCTGGCCAAAAAGCTCTCGGGGGACCCGTTTCACCTGTCCTTCGTGTACGAGGCGGGACCCTGCGGGTATGTTCTCCACCGGACTCTTCTCGAGGCCGGGTATGAATGCCGCGTCATTGCCCCCTCCCTGATTCCGAAAAAGACCGGGGACCGGGTGAAGACCGATCGCCGTGACGCCCTCATGCTGGCCCGGCTCCACCGGGCCGGGGAACTGACTCCCGTCTGGGTTCCCGGATCGGAGCAGGAGGCGATGCGGGACCTGTCCCGCCTGAGGGAAGACCTGAAGGCCCAGGAGCGCCATCTGAAACAGCGTCTCTCGGCCTTCCTTCTCCGGAACGGGAAGGGGATCCCACAGAAGACAACGAAGGGGACCCCCCGTTACTGGGCCTGGATCGCGGATCTCGCGTTTCCCCATCCGACGGCCCGGATCGTCCTCCAGGAGTATGCGGACGCCGTCAAGGAGATCGCCACGCGCATTGCCGGAATCGAAGCCCAGATCGTCCGGGAACTGGAGTCTTATTCTCTGGCCCCCGTAGTCCGGGCTCTCATGACGCTCCGGGGCGTGGACACGATCACGGCCTTCACCGTTGTCGCCGAGCTGGGAGACCTCTCCCGGTTCAAGACCGCCCCGCAATTCATGGCCTACCTGGGGCTGGTCCCCTCGGAAGCCTCCAGCGGCGGGACCGTCAAGCGGGGCGGGATCACGAAGACCGGAAACGGACACGTCCGGCGCGTCCTGGTGGAATCCGCCTGGACCTACCGCTTTCCCGCCCGAAAGAGCCGGCGGATCCGGGAACGGAACGAAGGGCAACCGGCCGAGGTCTGTGCCCTCGCCTGGGAGGCCCAGAAACGGCTCTCCTTCCGTTACCGGCATCTGACGCAGGCCGGAAAGAAACAGACGGTCGTCACGGCCGCCGTGGCACGGGAACTGGCCGGGTTCATCTGGGCCATCGCTGGCCAGGTCATGGGGCGTTCGGTCGTCCTCCCGGCTCCTGTCCCCGGGGAGAGGGTCCTGACCGGATAGACCCGGACGAACAATCGCTTGAGCACCCGTTTCCGCACCCGGAATGAAGGGGGTCCGGTCTCGGGCTGGGAGCAGAACACAGGAGCCGGTCGGAGGATCCTCGATCAAACTATGAGGCGTTTCCCCATGAAACGACCCTCGATTTAAGAGAGAGGCACCTCCACGACGAAGACTTGTCCTGCGGTAGAATTCCGAATCCGCGCATATCAGAGTGCCAAACCGTCGTTGATTGCTCCGTGTTCTGCTCCGAACCCGATCCTGAGATTCCGGAGGTGAATGTCATGCCGTGAGACACTCAGGATTCCCGGTTTCGGGTTCCCATGCGGTCCAGGGGGGATCCAAAAAACGGACCCTTGACAGGACCGACAAACATATCAGTTTGATAACATTAAGGATTAGATAAT
>JAJYGC010000021.1 GCA_021785195.1 Nitrospirota bacterium | reverse complement strand
TGGTTCGGGAAGGCCCGATGGAATGAATGAACACCGGATCAAGCCCATCCGGTCGGCACCCTTTCTCCCCGGGCCGGAGGGCGATGAACCGCTTCGACGGGAAAAATTCATCGGTTAGTAAAGTCTTTGGGGGTCGCTTCGCATGACCGATTCCTGATGGAAGGAGCGCAAATCCTCCGGGACCTGTCGGGGGAGATGTTCCTGCTCCCCTGACAGATCGTTCCGGAAAGGTGTCAATCGTCTTGGAGCGGTCAACGTTTGGGGTGGGTCTCGGGTCAAGGGCCGTTTTTTTTTATTGGCCTTGCGGGGTGATGGATCGGCCCCGGCCCGGATCTGTCCTCCTTTCGGCAGGGGTGGGGATAAAAGACCGGCAATGGCCAATGGCATCTTATAACGCCTGCCTCCGGATCACCATTTTCCCCTTCGCATGCTTGTTTCAATGGTCCCGCTGAATCTTCGTGATCGTATAGTGGCCCTGTCCCTCCTGCACCACGTCAAAGAGGACAGGCTCTCCTTTTTTGAGGGATTTCAGGGAAGAGCGATGCTGAAGCGGAAATGTCATGGTCATTCCGCTCCAGCCGAACTCCTTGATCGGCCCATGGGTGATGGTGACCGTTCCGGCGTTCGGGTCGATCTCTTTCACCACCCCCTTGCCATGTCCGACGGTTGAAGCGGCGGAAGAGCTTCCCATCCCGGAGGACATGCCGGACATCCCGTTCATGTCTCCCATGCCTCCCATGTCGTCCGCCAGTGCGAGCGTTCCCGCAAGGGCCATTCCTGTCAATCCGGCCAGAACGCCGGTCATGATCCTGATTCCAAATCGGTTCTTTTGAGGGTGCATCGGGTTCTCCTTTTTCATTTGTGTTGAGGGGTGACCGAAGGAGACATTTCCTCCGGTAGTGATGGAAGTGGTCCAGAGTCTCCGTTCGGGTTGACGTTTCGGAGGTCGGACTCTTTCCACAGCCTGAACAGCACCGGGATCACCAGAAGGCTCAGGATCATGGCCGTCAGCATTCCGCCGACCATCGGCGCGGCAATCCGTTTCATGACATCGGCCCCGGCCTTGTGGCTCCACATGATCGGAAGGAGTCCGGCCAGGATGACCGTTCCCGTCATGGCAATGGGACGCAGGCGGTAAAGGGTTCCTTCGATGATCGCGCCGTCCAGGTCTGACGGTGTTGCCAGCCTCCCTTCTGTCATGCGCCGTTCGACCGCCCGGTCGAGATAGAGAATCATCACGATTCCGAACTCGGCGGCCACTCCGGCCAGGGCGATCATCCCCGTGACGACCGCCACCGACAGTCGGTAATGAAGCGCGTACAGAAACCACAGGCTTCCAAGCACCGCAAAGGGAAGCGACAGGAGGACCATCCCTGTCTTGGCGGCGTTTCGGAAATGGGCGAACAGCAAGGCCACAATCAGGCCGAGTGCGAGGGGAAGGACCAGTTCCAGCCGTTTTCTCGCCCGCTCGATCGAGGTGTACTGGCCCGACCAGGACAGGGTCGTTCCCGGAGGCAGCGCCACTGAGCGGGAGATGGCCTTCCGGGCCAGATTGACGTAGCCGCCCAGATCCCCGCTCTTCGGTTCGATGTAGATCCATCCCGTCAGGCGGGCATTTTCGGTCTTGATCATGGTCGGTCCGTCCTCGATCGTGAGAGACGCCAGTCTGGAAAGCGGCACCTGGGTTCCGTCAGGGGCGGAAATCAGCGAATCCCCGATGGATTCCAGCGATCCCCGATCGTCGCGCGGGTACCGGAGGTTGACCGGATACCGCTCCCGTCCCTGGATGACGGTCGTCAGGCGCACGCCCCCGATCGCTGTCAGGACAAGACGGTTGACATCCCTGACATTGAGCCCATATCTGGCGGCTCTCGATCGATCGATGTCCACCACGACATATCGGCCTCCGGTGAGCCGGTCGGCATAGACGGACGAGGTCTCCGGAAGCTTTTTCAGCACATCCTGGATTTCCCGGTCGATCCGGTTGATGGTGTCCAGGGAGGGGGCGGTGACTTTGAGACCGAGCGGCGACTTGATTCCGGTGGTCAGCATGTTGACCCGATTGATGATCGGCATGGTCCAGATGTTCGACACACCCGGAAGGAACACGATCTGGTTCAACCGCGCGCGGACCTGGTCCAAGGTTGTTCCGGGCGGCCACTGGTCCCGGGGCTTGAGCATCACGACCGTGTCGAACATCGTGAAATGTGCCGAATCGGTCGCCGTTTCCGCCCGTCCCGACTGTCCGAAGACGCGTTCCACTTCCGGGACGGTCTTGATGAGCCGGTCGGTGATCTGGAGGAGATGGGCGGATTCTCCCACCGAAACCCCGGGAGTCAGCGTCGGCATATACAGGAGATCTCCTTCGTAGAGGGGGGGCATGAACTCCGTTCCCAGGTGAAGGAGGGGAATGACGGAAGTGGCAAGGCACGCCAGCGCGAATCCCAGGGTGAGGGTCCGGTGGCGGAGCACCCATCCGATCACCGGCCGGTAGAGGAAAACCAGCACCCGGTTAATGATGTTGTCTTCTTCCGGCCGGATCCTTCCCCGGATCAAAAACCCCATCAAAACCGGAACCAGCGTGATCGAAAGACCGGCGGAAATCGCAATCGAGTAGGTTTTGGTGAAGGCCAGCGGCTTGAACAGCCGACCTTCCTGTTCCTGGAGGGCAAAGATCGGCAAAAACGAAACGGTGATCACCAGAAGGGAGAAAAAGAGGGATGGTCCCACCTCCTGTGCGGCCCGGAGCGCGGTGTCCCAGGAGGTTTCCGTGGCGTCGGACCGTTCCCGGTGCTTGTGCATGTTTTCGATCATGACGATCGCGGCGTCGACCATGACGCCGATCGAGACCGCGATTCCGCCGAGAGACATGATATTGGCGGTGAGACCCTGGCGGGCCATCAGGATGAAGGCCGCAAAAATCCCGACCGGAAGGCTCAGGATCGCTACCAGAGAGGATCGGATCCGGGAGAGGAAGACCAAACAGACCAGAGAAACCGCGACCGATTCCTCAAGAAGTTTTTCCAAAAGGTTCCGGATGCTTTTCAGGATCAGCCGTGAACGGTCGTAGGTGGTCACGACCTCCACGCCGGGAGGCAGCATGGGCTTGAGGTCGCTGAGCTTTTTCTTGACCCCTTCGATGATCTGGAGAGCGTTTGTTCCGGCCCTGGCAATCACAATGCCGCCGGCGACCTCGCCCTTTCCGTCGAGTTCGGCAATGCCCTGGCGCAGTTCCGGGCCGAGATGGACGGAAGCCACATCGGAAAGTCGCACCGGGGTCCCCCCTCCGCCCAGTGAAAGGGGGATCTTGCGAAGATCCGAAAGGGTCCGGATATATCCCCGGGTCCGCACCATGTACTGGGCTTCCCCCATATCCACGACCGAACCGCCCACATCTCCGTTCGAATCCCGGATCGCCTCCTCCACCCGGGAGAGGGGAATGTGGTAGGCCAGCAGTTTCCGGGGATCCACCTCGACCTGGAACTCCTTGACCATTCCGCCGACGGAGGCGACTTGGGCGACCCCATGAATGCTCTGGAGTTCGAATTTCAGGAACCAGTCCTGAATTGCCCGAAGGCGGGCCAGATCGTAGCGGTGCGTCCGGTCGACCAGCGCGTATTCATAGACCCATCCCAGTCCGGTGGCGTCCGGACCCAGCGAGGCGGTGACCCCGGCCGGAAGCCGACCCTCGACCTGGTTCAGGTATTCCAGAACCCTGGATCTGGCCCAGTATTGGTCGGTCCCTTCCTTGAACAGGATATAGATGAGGGAGTTTCCGAAATCGGAATACCCCCTCACATGCCGGACCCCCGGAATGGTGAGGAATGCGGTCGTCAGGGGATAGGTCACCTGGTTTTCGACCACGGAAGGCGGCTGTCCCTGAAAGGCGGCTTTGACGATCACCTGTGTGTCGGACAAGTCCGGGATGGCGTCCAGGGGGCTTCGGTAGAGGGAGATCCCCCCCCACAGAAGAATGAGCAGGGAGAGGGCCAGAACCTGGTATCTCCGATGGATCGACCAGGCGATGATCCGTGAAATCATGGCTTTCCTCCTTCGTCCATGCGGTCCGAAACGTTTTCGAATCGGGACTCCGCATCCAGCAGGAACTGGCCGCTGACAACCACCCGGTCCCCTTCCGACAGACCCGAAACCACTTCGACCCAGTGCGGGGAACGGGCCCCGACGGTCACCCTGACCGGACGGAATCGTCCCTGTCCGATCTCGGTGATCACGACCGTTTTCGATCCGGTGCGGATCAGGGCCTCCCTCGGAATCATCAGGACATTGGGGTGGGGATCCGGGTGCAGGACGGCTTCAAGGTACATTCCGGCCTTCAGGAATCCGTCGGGGTTCTGGAGGACCACCCGGGCACGGAGGGTCCGGCTGGTCTTCTCGAGTTGGGGATTGACGAACTGGAGGGTTCCCCTGTAGGGACGGGAGGGCATGGAGGGAAGATGGAGGGTGACTGGGTCTCCCGACCTGACCCAGGCCAAATCGGGAGAGTACAGGAAGACATCGACCCACACCCTGGTGGGGTCAGCGAGGGTCATCAAGGGCTTCTCGGGTGAGACAAATGCTCCGATGCGGGCCGAAATCGACGTGACCACCCCGGAGTACGGAGAAATGACCGGAATGACCGATCGGGGTTTTCCGGTGTGTTTCAGGCGTTCGATTTCCGGATCCGGGATCCCCAGCAGGTGAAGCCGTCGGAGGGCCGCGTTCCAGATTGTTCGATTGTCCGGCGAACCGGGATCGGATTTCAGGGCCTGGAGGGCGATCCCGGCTTCGGTTTCGGAACTGGTCAGTTCGGGAGAGTAGATCCATGAGAGGATCTCTCCCTTTCGGATCGGATCTCCGACGGATCGAACCGCCAGATTCCGTACCCATCCCGAAAATCGGATGGTGATCACCCTTTGACGGTGTGCGTCGAAGCCGACGGTCGCCGCCGTGCGAATGGTGCGGGTAAAGGTTCGTTGTATGACCGGGGCGGTCCGGATCCCCAGCGTTTGCCGGATGTCGGGGTTGACCTGGACGGACGCACTGGAAGAAGAGGCGGATGGGGTGCCGTAGACGGGGAGGTAGTCCATGCCCATGTTGTCCTTCATCGGATGGTCCGCATGGATGGACGCGTCCATGGGATTCCTCCAGTACAGGATCCGGCGATTTGGATGTCTGGACGGAAGGTCCGGAGTCGCCGGGGTTGCATAGACGGGGAGGTAGTCCATGCCCATGTTGTCCTTCATCGGGTGGTCCGCATGGATGGACGCGTCCATGGGATTCCTCCAGTACAGGATTTTCCGTTTTGCCACTTCCCCCGATTGGTCTGTAGCCCTCCTGGAGGGTTTTTTTGACGGACCCATCCAGTGGACCGCTCCGGCCCCGATTCCCATTCCCAGTAAAAGTGCCAAGGAAATTGAAGCAAAAATGTTACGGTTCATCGGACCCTCCCGGCAGAGTGCCATCCAGATAGGAAAGATTGGCCATTGCCTTCAGCCGGACTGCCTGAAGATCAAGCGACCTGATCGAGACCTCCTCGACTTTACTCATGGCCTCCAGAACACGGTTGATCCCCGAGGATCCCGTGGAATATCCGGACAGGGCGGCCTGCGCATTTCTCTGGGACTCCGGGAGAAGCACCCCCTCCAGAAAGGCCAGGCGATGCGACAGGTGCCCGTAGTCGTTTTCCGCATTGCGAATTTCTTCGACCAGTCTCTGTCGCAGTTCCTCGCGCTGGGCCCGGGCATATTGGAGGCTCTCTTCCTCTTCCCGGATCTTCTGATCCTGACGTTCTCCGGGACGCACCGGAAGGTTCATGGTGAGCACCACGGAAAACAGATTGGGTGTGGAGGTGATCAGGCTCGGTCCCATGAAGTAGCTGTAGTCCCCTTCGACCGAAACGGCAGGAATCCTGTCTTTTTTGGCCGCCTGGACGCCAAGCGATTGGGCGCCTTCCCTGGCAGAACGGGACTGGAGTGCCGGGTGTCGATTGATCCGGTCCAGGAGGACGGATTCGGAGGGAGGAACGGGAAGTCGGGGTTCCTCCCCCGAGATCCGAAACGGATGGGAGAGGGGCATGAGCCGCATCAGCCGATGGAGGATCTCCTCTTTCTGGATTTGCAGCGACTCTTGTCTGTCCTTGATGTTGTCCTTCTGAAACTGGGCCCTCAGGAGCTCCGATTCGGAACCCGTTCCCTGGCGGTATCGTGCCAATGCCGACTCGAACGCCTTTTGCCAGAGGGCTCCGATCGCGTAAAGCAGGGTCTCGGTCCGGGTGTTCCGGTACAGATCGATCCAGGACAGCCGGAGTTCCAGGACGAGGCGGAGTTTCCTGTCTTCCAGATTCCAGAGTGCGGCTTTTTCCTCACGGAGGGAACGTTGTTGGAGAAGATCCCGCTTGCCCCAGGGAGAGAAGCCTTGACGAAGTCCGACCGTCGTCATGGCCAGAAGACTTTGGCCCATGTTGAGGCTGATCGGGAAATACTGTTCCCCCAAAACCAGTTTGGGGTCCGGGAGTTCTCCCGATTGGACATACCTGGCTTTTTCCCGGCCCACCAGAGCCCGTTTCCGGGCCAGTGCAGGATTCCGGTCAAGCGCGATCCGGATCGCCTGATCCAGTGTCAGGACCGGAAGATTCCGATCCTGGGCCGGGGAAGGAGGAGGTGATGTCAGGTCTTCGGCCAGGGCCGGAAAGACGAGGCTCCTTCCGAAGGGAAGAATCCCCTGGAACATTCCGGAAAGGACGATGACGGCGAGCAGGAACGCCTGGCGGTACCCAGAACACCCGAAGGGTGATGGACCCGCGGGACTATCGGAAGGGGAACGGCCTTTCGAAGGCGATTCCCCGGACAACAGGGAAGCAGCAAAAATGAGAAGAGATGACATGAGCCCTCCCGTCAGGTTCAGAACAGTTCAAAAACGGCATGACAATCCGATTTTTGACGAACCTGGTGGGTCTCAAATCAATAGGGGGCGATTGACGGGCGGAAAAAAAGAGGACCGTGACGGATCGGTGGAATGGAGCGGGTGTTTGTCCGGTGCGAATGGTGGTTCGGCGGGGGGAAGATCCCTGATGACGCGGAAAACGGGAAAATGGACTTTTTCCGCCACGGAAACAGGCGCGCCTTGCCAGGGTTGTGAAAATATGCACAGGTCGCAAAGGGAGGCGCGACAGAGGGTCATCTGGTCTTTCCCGTGGCAGCAGGGAAGGTCTCCTTGCATGGGACAGGAAGACGGCATCGTGTTTCGGGAGTGGACCCCATGTCCCGGATGTGCTTCATGTGGGGTGGAGGCCATCATGGACATGGATGCGGAAGGCCTTGCGGTTCCATTGAAGAACCAGACGGCTCCGAACAGAAGAAGAACCCAGAAGATGTTTTTTCCAACGCTCCCCGGAAGTTTCATGGAGTTGATTCTGAAACGGACCGGACTTCTTGTCAATAAGAAAATAAAATTGTGCTGGAAGCGAACAATTTTTCGTTTTTTGTCCAGATTCGGACAATGGTCGATCCATTCTTTTCTTGACGTTGATGGGCTGAACATTCCTCTCCATTACCCCGCGCAGCAGGAGAGTTTATGAATGTCTCGGGAGAAAGACTGCGCGCACAGCTTGAGGCTTTCCACCATTGTCAGGTAGGGGAAGAACTGATCCGCGATTTCATTAACCGTCCGCCCCCCTTGGATCGCCATTGCGGCGCTTTGAATCACTTCCCCTCCCTCCGGGGCGAGAATCTGCACCCCGACGATCTTTCCGGTCGATTTTTCCGCCACGATTTTGACAAAGCCCCGTGTATCGAAATTGACCAACGCCCGGGGAACCTGATCCAGGGAAAGGCGCCGGCTCTCCAGCTCAATCCCTCGATCCTCCGCTTTGTCGAACGCCAATCCCACTGTGGCCACCTGGGGATCGGAAAAGATGACCTCCGGAAGGACGGTCACATCCATCAGCGCCTCTCCTCCCAGCATGTTGACGGCAGCGACCGTTCCTCCCTTGGCTGCCACATAGACCAATTTCGGAAGGGTCGTGCAATCTCCGACAGCCCAGACATGGGGATTGCCGGTTCGGAGCGAGCCGTCGATCACGATGGCTCCCGACAGGTCGGTCTCGACTCCGGCCCGCTCCAATCCCAGGCCTTCAGTGTTGGGTGTCCGTCCTGTTGCCACCAGGAAGGCATCGCCTTTCAGGCTTTCATTTTCGAGATCCACGTGAAAGATGCCTTGACGATGCGCCACGCCCCGGGGAACGGTGTTCAGGAGGATCCGGATGCCCTCTTCCTCGAGATAGGTTTGCAAACTTGTTCCGAGATCCGGATCGGTGCGTTTGAGAAGACGATCCCCCCGTTGGATGAGGGTGACCCTTGCCCCCAGGCGGCGATAGGACTGGCCCAGCTCGACCGCAACAACCCCTCCTCCCAAAATGATCAGGTGGTCCGGGATCTTCCTCGAAAACAACGCCTCGGTCGAGGTCCAGAAGGGGGTCGACGCGAGACCGGGAATGTCGGGTATGGCAGGACGGCTTCCCGTCGCGATCAGGATCCGGTCGGCCTCAAGGACCGTTTCGGATCCCTGGGGATCCTTGATCAAAAGAGTGCGATCATCGACGAACGATGCGGTTCCTTCCCTCATCGTGATGGAGGGATACGCGTTCAGGAGCTGGACATATTTTTTGTCCCGAAGCTCGAGAACCCGGTTTTCCCGTTGGCGCTTCAGGAGGTGGGGATCCATCCGGGCCCGATCCGACCGGATTCCCTCGAAGGGTTGGGAGAGCGGCTCGTAGGCGTGATGGGCCTGGCGAATCAGGATTTTGGACGGGACGCATCCGACGTTGACACACGTTCCTCCCACGGTTCCCCGCTCGATCATGGTGATGCGGGCCCCCCCTTCTGCCGCCCGGATCGCCGCCGCAAACGCCCCGGATCCCGCACCAACGATGGCCACATGGAGGTTCTCTCCGGAGTCGGGGCTCTTCGGGGGGGATGTGCGGTCTTTCGCTCCGGTTTCTTCCAGCTCGTAGCCGGCGTGACGAACGGCGTCCCTCAGAAGAGTGAAGGGGACATCGTTGTTAAGGTCGACTTCCCCGGTGCGTGTTTCAAACGATACGCGGGCGCCTGCCACACCGTGAATTTGAAGGAGATTTTTTTCGACAGTCAGGGCGCAGTGGTCGCATGTCATGCCTTGAACGTTGAACGTCATTGATTTCATCGAATGATCCCCTTGGGCAAGGTGAAAGATCTGTTGTGCCGAATTTCTGTTCGTTTGTCAGTTGCCGGACCGGATCCACTTTTTCTTGGATCCAGTCCTTGTCGGCTCTGGACGAAAGACCAGCCCCCACCTGAAAAACTCCCGGCAGGTTCTCGAGAGATCTCATGATGGCCAAGACGGTCAGGGCAGGTTCACAATGCAATCGACCCCGATGGAGGCTCCTCCCGGTATTCAGGAGAGTCTGGATTTATTGTTTCCCCTTCCTATGGTAAACCTTGGACTTGAGTCGAAGGTCAAGTCTTATTTTAAACGATGGCTGACCAATGACCGGTCAATTGACCGGTCATTGGCTTGTCAGGGAGTGGTCTGGGAACGGGAGGCGAATCCCGATCAGACGGTCTCCGATCCCTGGCGAGGAAAGTACCTCAGACTGTCGATCAAGCAATAGGTAGTCGGGTTTTATGTGGCATTCGCGATAGCCTCCCCCATTGCCGCTCAAGTCATGATCCCGGCAATGGGGACCCACCAGTGGCTGGTCTTGTGCCAACGCCTTCAGGACATTCGAAAGGTCAGAGACCAGGATCGGATTAAGTTTTCCCGTGATTTCGCGCTTATAGTCCTTTCTGAAAGCCGATGAACGCTCAATCGTCCGCATTCATGTCGGCCATCAATGAATCGACGGCGGTAAAGCTCTTCCCTTTTCCGATTTCAAGTTCTGCTATCGCTTTTCGTGTGGTTGTATTCGGAACCTTGATATTGAACGGCATGCGATGCTCATCGGCAATGCGAGGCATCAGTAGGCGGATCGCGTCCGAAATGGATCGTCCCATCTTTTCCGGCGCCTCGACCGCTCGTGCTGTAGTGTCAGTATCGATCCGGGCGCGAACATAAGTTCCTGAAATACTCATCGTGAAATCTCCTGATTGATCCCCTCTGAAAGTTTTCGTCCAATTGAGACTACGGATCGATAGAGTTCATCCGCGTGGCATGGGATTGACCCTCAGTGGAACTCAAGACATGCTTTGCTTCCTGTTGGATGAATTTCTTCAAAATTGTCGAAGGCCTGAGAGCAAAGAGAAAGTCTCCAGGAAGAAGGACCCTCGAGAACAGGAAGAGTTTCGGAAAAAATTCAAAACGGAGGAAGAAGGACGTCGGAATCACTACACGATCAACACTCTTTTTTCGCATCTGCGCTTTGCTCTCAATCAGGCTGTACCGTCCGGCAGGATTGAGCCCAATTGGACGGGCATAAGACACTGGCAATGACTTTGAGATATAGTCATCTTTCAAGAGCCCATGTTCTGTCAGCGGTCAACCCGATCGGAGAGAAAATCAGGAAGCAACGGATACTAAATATGGACAGACAGGAAGTTTGTGGAATGGGGTGATCTTCATGGATTGGATGGATTGGCTTCGGAATTGGTTGCGGGGAGAGGATTTGAACCTCTGACCTTCGGGTTATGAGCCCGACGAGCTACCGAGCTGCTCCACCCCGCAGTCAGAATATAGGAAAATCGGGCCTGAAAGTCAAGAAAGGCAGATTCTTGGGGATGTTTTCCGGAAAGGGGCAATGTGGAAGAGAAATACGATCTGGTGGTGCTGGGAGGCGGTCCGGCGGGATATGTGGGGGCCATCCGGGCCGCCCAGTTGGGAATGCGTGTTTGTCTGGTCGAGGAGAAAAAAGTGGGCGGAACCTGTCTTCATGAAGGGTGTGTGCCGACCAAGGTTCTCCTGGAGGTTGCCGGTGTTCTGGAAGAAGTCGCCCGCTCGCGGGAGTTTGGCCTGACCCTTCCGACGCCCACGGTCGATGTGGAGGTTCTGGCAAGACACCGCAATGCCATCGTCAATCGGCTTCATCTGGGGATCCAGTCTCTTCTCAGGAAGAACAGCATTACCGTTTTATCGGGCCGGGGGGTTCTGTCAGAGGGGTCGACCGTTGAGGTCCGGGAGGGGTCCGATCAAGGCGACCGGTCTGTTTCCGGGAAGCATATTCTTGTTGCGACGGGTTCACGTCCCCGTCCCTGGCCCGGTCTTCCGTTCGACCACGAACGCGTGCTGGACAGTACGGACGCGATCGGATTTCCGGTACAAGGGAAAAAGATCGGGGTCGTCGGAGGAGGGGTCGTCGGGGTTGAGTTTTCCGATCTGTTCCGGTCTTTTGGGGGGGAGGTGACCCTGTTCGAAAAGGCGGACCGGCTGGTTCCCCTGGAAGACCCGGAGTTGGTTGAGATTCTCCGGAAGGAATATGAACGGAGGGGGATGACCGTTTTGACCTCCTGCGACCTTACCGGGATCACCCCTGATGAGGGGGGGATCCGGGTCACCTTTTCCCGGGAGAACGAAGTCCGGAGCCTGTGGTTCGATGCCGTGCTGGTGGCGATCGGGCGGATGGCCAATCTTGGGGGACTGAATGTGGACCGGCTCGGGTTGCCGCTGTCTCCGGGGGGATTCCTCCGGGTCGATTCCCGCCAATGGACGGGGTTGGCCGGCATTTATGCGGCCGGCGATGTCACCGGCGGGATGATGCTCGCCCATGCGGCAAGCCACCAGGCTATCGTGGCGGTCGAACAAATGGCGGGATTGAACCCCGAACCGTCCGATCCCCTCAAGATTCCCCGTGTCGTTTATTCCCATCCCGAAATGGCCTCGATCGGCATGACCGCGAAGGAGGCCCAAAAACAGGGAATGTCGGTCCGGGAGGGGAGATTCCCCCTATTGGCCAACAGCCGTTCATTGATCCATGGAGAGAGAAGAGGGATGATCAAGGTGTCGGCCTGTCCCGAATCCGGAAAAATCCTGGGGTTTCAGGGGATCGGTGCGGGTGTGTCGGAGTTGGTTTCCCTGGGGGCACTGGCGATGGCTCTTCCCGATGGGCTGGGTGTTCTGGCCGAAACGGTGTTTCCGCATCCGACGGTCAGTGAGGCGGTCTGGGAAGCGGCCGCGGATGCCGTGGGAAGAGCCATTCATCGTTAAGTCATCGTTAAGACGGGAGGGTGCTGCCGTTTTGCTCCGATTGAGAAGGGTCGTCTGACATGGGGTTTTTTCTGTTCACCCGGTCCTTGAGGGATGCTTCGGGGTCCAAGAAGATTCTCGACTTGATGGTGAACGACAATCAGACCGGGTGCTTTGTCGTGAACGAAGAGGGTCGGATCGTCATTTTCAATGACACGCTTTCTTTCCTGCTGCAATGGTCCATCAATGCGTTGGCCCGGAAGCCGGTCGAGGAGTTGCTGAGACACCTGGTGACCCAGGGGAAGGACGTCGGTGGAGTATTGCCGGCTCCGGATTCCATGTTCGAGTCTTTCGTATCGTTCAAGAATTTTGGGAAACGGGGCACCCTTCTGCTGAGGGGATATTCCCTGGGGGGGCTCCCCCCGCCGTCCGGGATCTATTTTCTGGTCCGCCACGGCGACACGCCCACCGAACGGGAGCAATCCCAGTTTCTGGCTCCGATGGTGGACAAGCTATATTCCCGGACTCAGGCCTCACTGGCCACGCTGGCGATCGACGATTTCGACCTGAGGGAAGTGTCGCGAACCGCCGGAGCGATCCTGGAGACCCTGGGACCGCTGTACCAGCACGTCAGGGTTTTTCTCGTGGACAAAATCTCGCTCGACGATTCCACCCACCTGGCCCGGATCCTCTATGACGGTCCCTCCACTCCGCCGCAGGAGAGTTTGGAAGGGGTTTTGTACGGCGATACCCTTTTTTTCCAAAAACTCTCGTCCAGCTCGGTCCGGCCGGCCCTTGTGGAGCATACGGACCAACCATGGCAATATGAAATCCTGTTTCCGTTCAACTGGTTTCACCACACATTCGGATGGATGGGCATTCCGGTCCCCTCGCTGGAGATCTGGAAAGATCCGGCCCGGTTCATCTGGCAGGACAGGCTGCGGGAGTTGGGTTCCGCCCTGGGGGAACAGCGCAGCAGACTGGGGTTGCTCCCCGATTACAAAATGTCCCCGGAAGGGGCGATGGAACCGGAAAGCCTGGTCCGGGCGATGGATTTCATGATTTCCCGGACCCCTCCACGGTCCTTTGTCCTTTTGTTGTTCCGGTTGAAGGAGATGGAAATCAGGGGCGAATTCTCCTATCTTCTTTCCAAGGCGAAGCGGGGAACGGATTTTGTCGGCATTCACCCCCTGGGACTGGTGGCCGTTTTTCCGGATGAGGACCCGTCCGTTCGGGAGGCGATTGCCGGACGATACCAGAAGATCCTGGCGAAGCTCATCATTGCGGATTTCCGCTTCCAGTGCGAGGTGTCCTCCCATGCCTTTCCGGCACGGGAATGGAGCGGCCAGGACTTGCTCCGGAGGCTGGAGGAAAACTCGGTTGTCTCGCTGAAACCTGGAATCGAAACGGTTTCGGAGGATCAGGTGTTTGAGGATTGGTTCAAAAAATTTCTTCTGTTAAAGGATTTTGAATGAGACGAAAGAGCTTGGAAAATCGGCTTCTTCTGTGGGGTCGTTTGTTTGGAATCGGGGCTTTCGGGCTTTGGGGGGTCCTGTGGTGTGCTGTTTCCGCGTCGGCAACGCCGGAGCCCCCGATGGATCATGTGATCGTTTTCATCTTCGAAAACAAGGGATTCCGGGACATCATCGGAAATCCGGATGCCCCGTTTATCAACAGGATTGGGGAACGTCACGGCCTTTTGACGGATTATCATGCGATGGCGCATCCCAGTCTGCCGAACTATGCCGCGCTTGTTTCCGGGAAAACGGACGGAGCCCATTCTGACGACCCCCGACAGCGGTTTTCCGATCGGACTGTGGTCGAATCGATGGTTTTAAAGGGATTTTCGGTGAAAGGGTATTTTCAGGGACTCCCGAGCCCCGGTTTCCTGGGGGACGAATATCCCCCCAAAAAGCCTCTTTACGTCGTCCGTCACAACCCGTTCTTTCTTTTTCCAAGAATGCGCTCCAGCCCGGAATGGAGGCAACGGATCGTTCCGATCGGTCAGTTGAAACGGGATCTGGAGAGCGGACACCTTCCGTCCCTTTCCATTGTGGTGGGGGATCTCTGCCATGACATGCATGGGGGAAAGGCCTGTTCCGAGCACAGTCAGTCTTCCCTGGTCCAGAGTGGAGACCGGTTTCTCAAGGGATGGGTGGACCGGATCCGGCAATCTTCCGAATGGCGGCAGAAACGGACGGCCGTCATCGTGACCTGGGACGAGGGACGATACCCTGTCTGGCAGCGGGTGGCCAACTCGGTGCACCGGAAGTACCCCAGGGGATGGGGCGGAAGGGTCCCGCTCCTGGTGTTCACTTCGTTCGAAAAGGGTCCCCGCACGCTGGGTGGGTATGAGGATCATCGAAGACTGGTCCGGACGATCGGGGCGATATTCGGGATCCCGGACTCCATGGGAGGTTCCGGAAAGACGCTTCCTCCGGAGTTGTTCACTGGAAGTGCGGTGCGTGAGGCCCAATCCCGTTAGGGTTCGGATGAGGCCGTTCGGGAAAGGGCAAGCAGGAGCAGTCCGAGGACAACGGTGAGGGCTCCGCTGGCCGTAATGGCCTGCATTCCGTAGTCGCCGACGTTGGAATGGGCATGGATGTCATCCCGCACCAGACCCAGATACACCGGCCCGCCCGCGGGGACGATTCCTGCAACAATCAGAAGAACGGCAATGACTCTCAGGCGTTTTTTCACAGGAATTCTTTTCACAGGGAGTTTGGGGATTGTCGATTCTTGCGATACGTCCTGGGTGATACTACAATGAATCCATCGTGATTTCCAGCCGGTATTTCAGGGTCGGTTCGCATTCCAATCGAGAGCTCCTGCCGCAGAACGGGCAAGGAGTGGGAAGAATGAGGTCCTGTCATGGAAAAGCTTTCTTTGGTTCTGGCGTCGGACGAGTTTGAAAAACTACAGGCCGCCGCCATGATGGCATCGGTTGCGGCCGTGTCCGGAATGGCCGTCAATGTCTTCGTCACCATGTCTGCCATGACGTGTTTCATCAAGGAGCGTGTGGATCGCAAGGATTTTCTGAAGGTTGGTGAGGTGGGGAAGGCAATTCTGAGGAAAAAAGCCCCCCTGTATGCCGATCTTTTGGCCCAGGGGCGCGAAATGGGAGACCTGAAGGTCTATGCCTGTTCCCTGGCGCTCGATTTGTTGGAAAAGCCGCTGGAAGAAATGGTCCCCATCTTCGAGGATGTGGTGGGTGTTGCCACCTTTCTGGGGATTGCCGAGGGTGGACAGGTCCTGTTCATCTAGTCAAATGGTGCAACGGGCTCATCAGGGGAGAAATTGGGAGAGGGATGATCGGGATGGCTGAAGAAATCAAGGTAGACGAGGTCGTGGACGCCCGGGGGATGTATTGCCCCGGCCCGTTGATGGAACTGATCAAGATCATTCAGCTGAAGCCGGTGGGAACGGTCCTGTCGGTTTTGTCCACTGACGAGGGATCGGTCAAGGATATTCCGGCCTGGCTCAAGAAAGTGGGACAGGAGCATGTCCAGACCGAAAAGAAGGATGGCTTCTGGGACGTGACGGTTCGCAAGGTCAAATGAGCTCCTGGCCTTTACTGAGGAGCATCTCCACCTGTTCCGGTGAAAAGCCCAGTTCCCGGTAATCATAGGTCCGGAGGATCTTTTCCGGGGTGAGCTCGGGAATCAGCCGTGCCTGGGGTTTGGGCAGGACCGTTTTGTCCTGGTCGAACAGGAAGAGGATTTTTGTCTCCCCCCGGTGGTTTTCCTGGTCGGTGTAGTTCAGGATCATGCCGATTTCCCCCGTGTCTGTCGCAATGAACGTACCCACCGGATAGATGCCCACCATGGCCGCCAGTTCCAGGATGATCTTGGACGAAACCTTGTCCTTGTGCCCGTCCAGCAGATACCGGATGACTTTTTGGGGTGAGATGCCCTTTCGGTAGACCCGGTGCGCCGTCAATGCCTCGTAGATGTCAAGGACCATCAACGATCGTGAGACCGGATGAACCTGGTCGAGCGAGAGGCGGTGGGGATATCCCGACCCGTTCTGGCGTTCGTGGTGCTCGACTGCAACCTGGGCCGCCAGGTCATGGACATCGGGATCCGTGCTTTTTCGAAGGATCTGGAATCCGAGCAGTGGATGACGATGCATGATTTCCCATTCGGCAAAACTCAGGGGCCCCGGTTTTTTGAGGACTTCCTGGGGAATCTGGGTTTTGCCGATGTCGTGGAGCAACGCCGCCATTCCCCATCGGAGGCAGTCCATTTCCGGCAGTTGGTGGCGGATGGCGAAACCTGTGGCCAGGAGCATTGTATTGGCAGAGTGGACATAGGTTTCGTCATCGTTGTCATGGATGTCGGCGAGCAACGAGATGGCCATGGGATTTTCAAGAAGCATCCTGACGGTTTCCCGGACATGTTTGCGGATTTCCTCTGTCGGGAGGGCGTTTTTGATGCGGGTCTGTTTGAAGGCTTTCTGGAGGAGCAGGACGGTTTCCTGCTGAAGGCTCATGACCTCCTGAACTTTTCCGGAAGGCAGTTCAGGGATCTCTTTGGGGGAGTCGTCTTCGGCCGGGTCCGAAGAACCCTTGACGGTGTTCTCTGGGTGTGATGCTTCGATCAGGACTTGTTTGATTCCGCCGGCCTTGAGGCGGTCGATGTCTTCTTGGGAATGGATCGTGAAGGTATGTGAAATCAGATTTGTTTCAAGCCAGCTTTTGTCGACCCCAACGACTTTCATTCCAACAGCCAGCTTGTCGACCGGAAGATTCTTTTTCACCGTTTGGTCCAATCGTCAAGATATCCCAAAAATTGTCCGAGGTCCTGTCAACGTCCAACGTTTTTCGAATTTTTCTTCGGTTTGCCTTTTTTGTTTCTGCCTTTCCGTCAAAAAAGAGTGGGTGGAGCCTCGGGCGGTGTGATGGTGCGGTCCTTCTCGACCGGGCCAGTGTGCCGGGATGAAGGTTAAGAATTAAACAGGAACAGTCCGTTTCCCCCTTCCACCCTGCGACATCATGCACTTTTATGAGTCCTGTGTCCATCTTCGTCCATCTTGGGACTTCCCCCGGGGTCAGGGCCGTAGGGCCGGTTTTTCAGGAAGCCGTTTCAGGGCCATTTCCACGGAAGGGGACCGGTTTGCCACGGTGAGAAGGAAGGCCGCCGTTCTTCTCACCAGATCCCGGTGAGGATGGTTTTTCTCCAACAGTGAGGACCAGACGAACTGGGCGTGGGCGAGGGGCGAGGGCTCCAGTTCCGGCAGTGGCGGAAACGGAAACGGCAAGTCAATCGTACCGGGGAGTCCGGAGGAGAGATTCTCATGGGGATGATATCGGGTGGGACGGTGGGCGTGGAGGTCAATGGAGCCCTCTGAGCCGGCGACGAGCGTGATCTGTCGGTCCGGATAGATTCTGTGGAGCAGTTGGTGGAGCCGGCCGGCCAGGGGTTCGTGGAAATACCCCGCGACCATTGTCCGTGCGTTGAGCGGATTCAGGCATTTTTCGACCGTGTTCAACAACGTGCGAAGGCCCAGTTCCTGTCTGAGGGGGCGGAGATTGGCCCATTCGGGCAAAATTCTCTCCTGCGACAGACAGACGACTCCTGTGTCCATGAGCGCATCCCGGGCCGCTTCAATGGGAACGAAGGGAAGCCCCATCGCCTGCCAGAGCTCGGGAAGCCCTACACCGAACTTGGCGGGAAGGGCAGTGTATCCGTGAAGGACGATCGGGAGCCCGGCCGCCGATGCCAAAAGGGCGGCGGGCACGGAAAGGCTGGGGGTGCGGATGTGGCCGTCGTAGGGATCGCCGATGTCCAGGGCTTCAAGGATCGGGAGCGACTGGGGCCGGGTCGCAAGTCGGGCTCGGCCTTCCAGAAGGAAGCCCTCCATTTCGGTGTCCGCTTCACCCTTGGTGCGCATGGCCAACAGCAGGCCCCCAATCTGGGCGGGAGTCGCTTTTTGGTCCAGAATGGCGGAGGCGGCTTGCCGGGCCTCGTCGACGGTGAGGTCCCGGGACCCGTGGGGCCCGGTCCCCACGGCCTTGATCCACTGTTTCATGGGGAAGGCTCATCTTTTTGGCGGGATCGCTCGGATT
Organism: Nitrospirota bacterium; assembly: GCA_021785195.1. Taxonomy (GTDB): domain Bacteria; phylum Nitrospirota; class Leptospirillia; order Leptospirillales; family Leptospirillaceae; genus JAJYGC01. The sequence goes on along the minus strand of JAJYGC010000021.1, from coordinate 7,439 downwards.
CCTTGGCGGATTCCCAGAGGTGGTTCCATTGTTCGGGGGAGAGCGAAGACAGGGGTTCTCCGGATTCTTTCGCGCGATGTTCCATATGGCGGAAGCGCTGGTCAAACCGCTGGTTGGCCCGTGCCAGCGCTTCTTCGGGCCTGATTCCCGCATGGCGGGCATAGGAGGAAACGGCGAGGAGCAGATCCCCGATTTCATGGTCGAGTCTCTGTGGACCTTCAAAACGGGCTTCCGCCAGTTCTCCGACTTCTTCGATCACCTTTTCCCAGACGGAATCTTCATCCGTCCAGTCGAAGCCGACGCGGCCTGCCTTTTGTCCCTGACGGAAAGCCACATCCAGAGCGGGCATGGTCCTGGGGATACCATCGAGGATGGACGTGCGATCCCGGTGTTCTTCCTCTTTTCTTTTCTCCTGTTCCCATCGGTCCCACAGGGTTTTCGAATCGATGGAAGGGTTGGGTTCCAGGAAAACATGGGGATGACGCCGGATCATTTTTGAGGACACATGGTCGAGAAGGTCGGAAAGGGGCGTTTTGTCTTTTTCCCAGAGGATCCTCCGCATGAAGAGGAGAATCAGGACCAGGTCCCCGATTTCCCGTGAGATCGGCAGGGACTGACCCGATGCGACGGCATCAGAAAGTTCATAGAGCTCGTCCTTGAGGTCCCGGAAAAGGGCTTCAATTGTCTGCCCCCTGTCAAACGGGCAGCCGTTCTCCCCGCGCAAATGGTCGATGACCTCAAGGAGGCGCAGGAGGCTTGCGGCATCCGCCTCTCCGAAGGTCATGGGAACCGGGGGGGGAAGACGCCTCAGCGCGATCCGGATGTCGGACGGGGGCTCGAAGTTCGTGTGATTGGTCGGGTCGGTCATGGGATCAGTATAGGAAGGAGACGGACTCGAACACAAGGGCTGCCAAAAAGAGCCCGGGGTGGATCAGGGGAGCGTGTCGTCGGGGAACTCCAGGCGCTTCATTTTCCGCCAGAGGGTGACCCGGCTGATTCCCAGCAATTTTGAGGCTTCGATGATCCGTCCCCCGCTCTGCCTGAGAGCCTCTTCAATCTTTTGCCGCTCGAATTCGAAGACGGTCCTCTCTTTCAGGGTATAGGCAATGTCCTGGTGTTCGGGGGATGAATTTCCGGAGACCCCCCCGGCCTTGAGCTGCTTTCTGATGGAGGAGGGAAGATGCTCAAATTTCAGTTGCTGATCCGGGTCGGCCAGTGCCAGTGTGGCATCCACCATATGCTTGAGTTCCCGGATGTTCCCCGGAAAGGAATAGGCCGAGAGCTGATCCACCAGTTTTCGGGAGAAGGATGGGGGAGTCCTTCCGGAACGGGTTGCCCAATCGGTGCGGAATTGTTCGATCAGGACGGGGATATCCGCCCGGCGGTCCCGGAGTGGGGGAATCTCCAGTGAAAGGCCGTTGAGCCGATAGAACAGGTCCGGCCGGATCCGTTTTTCCCTGAGAAGGTCTTCAGGGGGTTCGTTTGTTGCGGCGATGATCCGTGTGTTGACCTGAATGGTCTGGCGGGATCCGATCTGCTCGAATGTGCCGGTTTCCAGAAATCGGAGAAGTTTCATCTGGAGGGTATGGGGAATATTCTGGATTTCATCCAGAAAAAGGGTTCCCCCTTCCGAAAGGGGAAGTTTTCCGATCTGTTCATGGGTGGCGCCTGTAAACGATCCCCTCCTGTGACCAAACAGGGTGTCCTCGATCAGGGTCTCGGGGATCAGGGACAGGTCAAGGATTACGAAGGGTCCGGCATTCCGGTCGCTTTCCTCGTGGATCATCCGGGCCAGGCATTCTTTCCCGGTTCCCGTTTCCCCGATCAACAGAATGGGGAGGTCCGACCGGGCAATTTTGGGAATGAGGGAGAGAAGCTCTTCGGCCCAGGCCCCGTTTGCGATGAAGGAGGAGGAGGGTTTTTCGCCGGATTCCTGCGCGACGACCCGAAAACTTTTCAGGAGGCCGAGCGGTTCCTTCCCGTAGTCTTTCATGACCTCCGTCCGGACAACGAAAGGAGGATGATTGGGGGTGAAGCAACAGGAGGTGAAGGGATTTTCATGATCCTGACGGGAATCCGGAGTGGAGATCCTGCACTCGGAGGTGCAAATCTTCCCACTCAGAAGGTCGTGGCAGAAAAGTTCCCCGGCATCCTGAAAATCCGGGCTCAACCCCAGTATGCGACGGGCTTCCGGGGAAACCCATTTGATCCGATAGTCGGACCCGACGAAGAGCGCAGAGATTCCCATGGAGTCGGCGAGTGCATCGGCGACAGCGGATTCCTGCCTTTTCCGGCGGGATCTCTTGTCTGTCATGATCCCTCCCTGAGAGGGTGTGGCGGAGAGAGAGGGATTTGAACCCCCGCTGGAGTTACCCCCAGAGTTGATTTCGAGTCAACCGCCTTCAGCCTCTCGGCCATCTCTCCGTTTTGAACGCTTTGGACATCGCAACCGGGGTGTTATAGTAGCATGTCAGCAGGGCGAATCCAAACCGGTTCCGATCAACCCGATCGGGGGGCGGTGATCCGGTTTTTCCGCCTTTCCCGGAAGAACTGGGTGATCAGTTCCGAGATCGGCGGGGCGAGGATGCCTTCCCGGACGTTCACCCGATGCGGGAATCGGGGATCGTTCTGCAGGTCGTAAAGGGATCCGGTCACTCCCCATTTGGGTTCGCGGATCCCAAATGCAAGAGTCAGGATCCGGGCTTCCATAATGGCCCCGAAACACATGAGGCAAGGTTCGACCGTGACGTAGAGGGTTGCTCCGGGGATCCGGTCGTTCTGGACGGTTTGGGCCGCGTTTCGCAGACACTCGATTTCCGCATGGGCTGTGGGATCGTTCCGGGAAATGCGGGCATTGTGGCCCCTCCCGATCATTGTTCCGTCGAGAACCAGTACGGCCCCAATGGGGACCTCTCCTTTCCGGTGAGCGAGGAGCGCTTCCGCGATCGCCTCCCTCATCCATCGTTCGTCGTCGTTTTTCTTGGTGCCTGTGGTGTCCGTCATCACGAACCGTCTCCTGTAGAGAGGATGATTAGGCCAGTGGTCTTCCGAATGTCCTTGTTCCTTTTCCAGTGGGCCGTCATGAGCGCCCTGGTCCTTTTGCCGTGTCCGAACGCCAGGGTCGCTTCCGTCCAGGCCGATCCGCTTGTCAGCGCCGGAGATCCGCCGGCCTATGCCAAAGTGATGAAGAAATCCGCCCGCGCCATCCTGGAAGGACATCCTGAACGGGCGATTCGGGATCTGGTGACCCTTGAGCGCGCCTATCCGGATTATGACATGGTCCATTTTCTTTTGGGACTGGCCTACGGAAAGACGGACCAGAATGCCAAGTCGGTTCTGGAAGAACAGAAAGCCATATTGCTGAATCCGAAAAACGAGCCTGCCCACGTCAGCTATGGAATTGCCCTCGGCAATACGGGACATTTCCGGAAGGAGATCCAGGCGGAACGGGAGGCCCTCTCCCTGAACCCCAAGGACGAGGTGGCGTGGGAGTCCATCGGGTGGGCTTACGCCTCGTTGGGGAAGTGGTCAATGGCCCGGGCATCGGAGGAAACGGCCATCCGGTTCAGGAAAGAGGACTCCTCCGCCCATATGATTCTTGGGGTCTCCATGACCCACATGGGTTTTCCCGAAGAAGGCCTGTCGGAAGAGAAGGAAGCGGCCCGGCTGGATCCTGATGACCAGGGGGTGAAGCGGGCCATCGCCTGGATTTCCGGCATTCTCCATCCTGTCAAAACCCGGTCGGAGGATTCAGGGCATTTCAACCCCATCCTCTCTCCTGAAAACGGGACGGCCCCCCCCGGCCTGCCCAATTCGTTGTCCACCCCCTCCCAGAGCCAGAATCCCGCTGCAAGTGGCCTGAGGGCCCCGGTCGTGGGACATTGAGCCGGGAAGGTTCGTTGTCAACGGGAAGAGCCTATGATACATTCTAACGCGGAATTTGCAGGAATCGGGAGGGGTGGCCGAGTGGACGAAGGCGGCGGTCTTGAAAACCGTAGAGCGAAAGCTCCGTGGGTTCGAATCCTACCCCCTCCGCCAGCGTCTGTTCCGGTATGTGGAGAGGTGGCCGAGTGGTCGAAGGCGTCCGCCTGCTAAGCGGATGTGGGGTCTAAAGCCTCACCCAGGGTTCAAATCCCTGCCTCTCCGCCATTTATGGATTTTCTTGATGTCCTTCTCACAAAACTCCTCTGAAAATTGATTTTTGGGAACACTGAACCTCGAAGAATGCATTCACTTCCAGGAGGTGCTTCAGTGGCTACGATCGACAAACGGGGCGATCTGCAATGGCGAGCCCAGATCCGGCGCAAAGGCTACCCTGTTCAGAGAAAAACATTGAATTCCCGGACGGAGGCGGAAGCCTGGGCTGCCGTGGTTGAATCGGAAATGGCCCGGGGTGTCTTTGTCTCCCGGTCCGAATCGGAATCGACCACGCTCAAAGACGCGCTGGACCGCTACAAACAGGAAATACTTCCGACGAAGAAAAGGCACCATTCCATCCTGTCGCAAATCCGGGTCATTTCAGACCGTCTCGGGCAATATTCACTTGCGGCGATTAACCCGTCACTTCTTGCCAAATATCGTGATGAACGAGGAAAAGAGGTCGGTCCTCAATCCGTCAAGCATGATCTTTTCCTTCTCTCCCGTCTGTTCAATGTTGCCATCAAGGAATAAGGAATGGGGAATCGCGTTTCCCATGGGAAATCCCGTGCGGCAGATCCGGATGCCCAAACTACCTTCGGGTAGGGACCGTCGGCTTTCTTCCGAAGAACTGGAAAGGATCGCCACAGCGGCCGGATCGAAAGAGTTCGGGAACCTGCTTCGATTCGCCGTCGAAACGGGCATGAGAAGAGGAGAGATCGTCTCCATGAAATGGGAACAAGTGGACCTCAAAAAACAAACCCTCCGAATTCCCGAAACGAAAAATGACACTCCAAGAACTATTCCCCTTTCTCGGGAAGCCCTCCGAATCCTCTCCGATCTTCCCAGGCGGCTTGAGGGATCCGTATGGAGTTTCGCTACCAACTGGCTCTCTCTTCTTTTCGCCAATTCCTGCAAAAAGGCTGGGATTGAGGATCTTCATTTTCATGATCTTCGGCACGAGGCCACCAGCAGGCTTTTTGAGAAGGGTTTTGATACGATGGAGGTCAGAACTATCACAGGCCACAAAACGCTTCAGATGTTGGCCCGGTACACGCATTTGAGGGCTGAGGATCTAGTAGAGAGGTTGAAATAGAAGGAGGTGATCACATTTTGTGACTACCTTTTGTAGGAAGAAAGGCTCAACCCTATGAATGAAGATGTCATTAGTATTGTTGTGGATGAATCAGACAGGCGAACCGTTCAAAAAATTTACGATGCTTGGCAACGGTCAACTGGCTATTCAATAGTTTCCTTGATTCCAGAATCAGCAGGGTTATTATTAGCCCTGATAATGGTACTAATCATCCCCAGAATAGTTTTTGCTCAGTCCGCCGCTGTCAGTAAAATCCTTGATCCGTATTATCCTTCCAGTTGCTCAAGTCCTATAGCACTTTCCGATGCAAAGTGGGGAATACCCCTCGTTGCTGTCCCGTTGCCTGCCTCCATTATTGAATTGCATCCTTCACGAACCTATATGGGAGACAAAGTAACGGGAAACCATCCTCTTACGAAAATGAAGTATGGCGATTTCTTGAGTTGTTACTTCTCAGGAAAACTTTCCGACGACGAGTCAATAAACGGGCTGTATACACAGTGGACCAGCATAGCAGATACAGATCCGAGTTTGAATAAGAAAAGTAATGAACCGGGAACATATATTACATTCTCTGGGATAATTTATGATAGTCGGAAATACACGCTCAAACAGGCTGTGAAAGATGGTTCAGTATATAGACAAGGGAATCTTCATCTGAAATTTGTTTTCCCACGTGGAGTGAATATGCCATGCTTTAATCAATATATGGATTGTGGCGGCAAATGAAGCACCTCTTTATTTTGCTGGCTGTGCTTTGTTCAGGATGCGCGTCAGAAGGGTACTATTATCCTGACGCACATCCTTTTACACAGACTGCAATCGATGTATGCCAAAGACCGGCGCTGACTTACGCTGGCATGATCAGTTGGCTGAATGGAACAAAAGGCCAGCCGGACGGAGTTCCGCATACCGTCGTTAGGATTCAAAATTCCAATGAGGCCGATCCCGATGACTGGACTCAAATCATTATTTTTTCCCGTCCTCCGGAAGACGACAACATTCCGAACCACATTGCCTGTCATACTACCCTTGTTTTCACCAATCACCGCACCGAAAGTGGAGTCTTTTCGGTGACAAATCCGCCGGGAAATGCTCCACTCCAAGTTAAATGGATGTCAGATGCAACAATCGTTGCGGAAAAAGTTGCACAGGAAAAACAGCAGGCAAAGATGGAGGCAAAAGAAGAATACAATCTTCGAACATATGCCGAACGAGAAGATGCAGCTGCTGAAATTCACATTCCTACTCATTGTGGAAGTAAATTAGCCATAAAAGAAGAACGGCTTGCGATTCCTTACCTATTGGGATACTCGGCAGAATCCGCCCCCAAAATCACCAGCATCAAAGCTCTCACTGATAGCCCTCGACTGAAATATTTGTCAGCTTCTCCAGTCCGGATGCATTATTTTCTTTCCTGCATAATCAACGTTCGATGGAGTAATGGGAATTTGGCATTGGGCCAATATTTTACCATCTGGCATGACCCAAATGGGCAGACGATGACATATTACGGCCATCACGAATACCTTCCGGGATCCAAGCCTTAATCTTACAGAGGGAGAATTATTCGGAAGATGAATAGGAATAAAGATGAGACTCAGAAGCAAGTGGGGAGTTTATTCTTTTTTGAATTGCGAACTCCCAGAGACATGCTTGAAAAAACTCGTCGAGAATATGGGCGCCTCGCTGATAATTTTCATATAGACCATGTATTCAATTTCTTTATCACAGCGTATCACATCAGTGATTATATTAAAACGATAAATGCCGTTAAAAAAGAGGAACTCGATACTTTTCTTAGAGATCAAGACATCGAAGATTGTCAATATTTATGTGATAAAGGGAAACATCTCGTTCTGACCAGAAAAGAGCGTGCTAATCCCTCTACTCATATATGGACCAGCACTTTGGGTATGGCACCCATTGGCATACTTCCAATCGGATGTGGACAGAAATGGGAGGTCTATTTTCCATCTGACCGCAATCCAGACGCAAATACTCGTTACCGGCCGGTAGAGATAGAGAGCCTTGCTAGGCGTGTGTTGGAAAAGTGGGATTCCTTTTTTGTAAATCACGGTCTGTAAGTCCTATGAGGTCTCTACGGATGTCAATTTTTAAACTATTTGATAGACTGTCTCCAACGATAATTTTTTTATAAACGAAAAGGATTCAATGATGAAAACAGAAACGACAATCCCAGAAG
>JAJYGC010000010.1 GCA_021785195.1 Nitrospirota bacterium | reverse complement strand
TTCTATCTCGGGAAACGATTGCCCTGGTGATCTATGCAGGGGAACCGGACCGGGTGACCGAGTTCCGTATAGAACCTTGCAACAGGGAGTGATCGAGAAAGGAGTTTCTCCCTCTCCCAAGAGAGAAAATAGACTTCAACGACTCCTAACCCAATTGGAGACAAATCGGTCCCAAACCAATTCGACTACAGGACAATCCCAAACTCGACTCCCGACTCGAAATCGAGCGTAAGATTGCTGATGCACGGGTGATCGTCCAGAAAGATTTTAAAAGGCAGGACTTCGTCGGATGACGTATACATGTTGTCAGCCAGGATGAGGGCTCCGGGTTTCAGCCGTTTTTCCACGATCCGGAATATATCAAGGTATCCGCTTGCCCAGATATCGATAAAAACCATATCGAATGTTTCATTTATCGCTTCGACCGTTGAAAATACGTCCCCCCGACGCAAATCCACAAAGGGAGCCAGCCCTAGGGATTCCACGTTTCTCCAAAGCGTATCGCACTTGCTGTCCTCCATTTCCGTAGCGACGACTTTCCCCCTCCCCAGAATCCGGAGCGCTTCGGCAAAATATAATGTGGACACGCCCCGTGAGCTTCCCAGCTCCAGAATGAACTCCGGTCTTTTGGAAAGAGTCAGGTTGAACAGGAAATTCCCCATCTCCGGAGAGATGGACAGAGATAGTGAGGAATCCTGAACCGAAATACCGTGCGTTTTGAGAAAATGGCCTTTTTCGATCGGAACGAGAGCCCCGTACTGTTTTAAGAGATCGGAAAATTCCTTGTCCGATCCATTGAATTGGGCCCGCGCCTTGGCATGAATTTCCTCCTCACTCTTCTTGTGAAGGCTTGACAGACAAGCGCTCAATCCACTATTCAGATTGACAATGTTCATGTTGCCGCCTTCCTTTCTGCCCGTTCCTTCAGGGCATGATTCATCGATCCGAACCCTTGGCGAACCCGCTCGTACCACTGACTTCCCACCAATGGGGGGAAAATTCCCGTGAAACGCTCCGAATGGATGAACCGGGTCGTTTCATGGCTCAGAGAAGTCAGCAGGAAAGAGTGTTCTCCGGCAAAGAGAACGGGAATTCCAAACGTTCCAAGCCATCTGATCTCTTTTTGGGGAACCAGCGCGACAAGCACGGGAGTGAAAGACATTGACTTGCTGCCCGGCAACCGCACAGCGATCTCCAGTCGTTTCCCGACCGTGAGGGAGCCAGACGCCCGGACCACCAGGGGATTCCACTCTCCGTAGCGGGGAAGATCGGTCAAGATCCGCCAGAGTTCCGCTATTGGGGCGTTGATGTCGATCGTTGTCTCAATGTCTCGTGCCATACAGGGTTTCCTCCGATTTCCAAAATTATAGTGTTAGCAATTGATTACTTTCGGGTCAAAATTTTCCGCCCATCCAATCGAACCTTGATTCCTCAAGAGTGACCGCAATCTCCTCAGGTTTCTCACCGCGGGATCCAGAAATCCTGTGTACAGGAAATCCCCCGGAGAGCCTTCAGCATCTCGTATCATTTCAGGAAGGATAAAAGGACGCGGTCATCACGACTTCCTTTTTTTTTGCCTGAGGGCCCGGTCGAGAAGATTTTTGATGGATTCCCTCCATTGAAGTGCGGGTGGCTCGCATTCCTGGAAATACAGCATGCGGGCAAACTGGCTCAGAAGCCCAATCGTCAGAGAAACCAGAAGCTCGGTGTTCTCATTTGGATCGACTTCACCCTCTGCCTTGCCCTTCTCAATCCATTTCCTCAACAGTCCGAGAAGTGGATTGAGGCGCGTTTTTGAACTGGCCTGCGGCCAGAAAAAGCGCAGATTCTCATGAACATAGATCACGGCATCAAGATTCTGGTCCAAAAAACTGACATAGCGGTCTACCAGAGCCTGGAGGTCTTCACGGAACGTTCTCCGGGAATCCATCGCGTCCTGAACGCTCATGACCAGCGTCCCGTAGCTACGTTCGAACAGATGGATCGCCAGGTCATTCTTACTCTCGAAAAACTTATAGAGAACGGTATTGCTATATCCCGTCTCTGCCGCAATGTCCCTGAGACTGGTCTCGCAGAGGCCGTCCCGGACAAACAGGCGCAAAGCTCCCCGCAGGATGGCCTGTCTTGAAGGCGGATCGTCGGGAAACGCAAGCGGGATGAGAGAATATTCTGGGGCCATGACGTTAGGTTATCAAATGCTAACCCTGATGACAAGAATTTAAGGAATGAATAAACAGGGAGAATCTATGGGACGATCCCTGGAACAGTGAGCGGTCATTTTCAAAATATGACATTTTGGGGTCAAACTTAAAAAATTACTTGGCCAATGTCATTATTCAAGCTCCGCCGTTTCCCAGACATGGATTGCCTGTTTGCGGATTTCTCCCCAACGATACCCACCGAGCTTACCGCACTCTCGAATGACTCGATGGCAAGGGATGAGGAAGGCAACCGGATTCGCACCCACTGCCTGCCCCACTGCGCGTGCAGCCCCAGGACGACCAATGGCGTTGGCTACCTGGGAATAGCTTGCCACCATTCCGGGAGAAAGTTGCAACAACGCTTTCCACACAATGATCTGAAAATTTGTTCCGGAGACGTACAAGGACAAGGGTCGGTCCAGGGCTTTTTCCCTCTTGAAAATGGACTCGACAATCGCAGGCGTCTGCTGATGATTTTCGATCACCGTCGCATGGGGCCATCTTTTATGCAAATCGCTCAGGGGCTCCTGAAGATCCGTCGTCTCCAGAAAGGAAAATTGACAGATTCCCCGGCTCGTATTGGCAATAAACGCTTTTCCAAACGGGGTATCGTGTACAGCGTACTGAATCGTTACCCCCCGTCCTCCCGTCTTGTATTCTCCGGGTGTGACCGCTTCCAATTGAACGAAATGGTCGTACAAACGAGAACCACTGCTCAATCCAAGAGACTCAGATACCTCAAGCAACGGTCTGGATTCATCCAGTAACCGTTTTCCCCGTTCCACTGTCAGTACCTGCAAAAACCTTTTGGGAGTGGTCCCCGCCCAACGGCAGAACATTCGCTGAAAATGAAATGGGCTCAAGTGCAAATGTTCTGCAATTTCGGTGAGCCGGGGCTGGCTGCCTGCCCGATTGACAATGAATGAGATCGCTTCGGCGATGCGGTCGTAATCCGACATGCTCAATACCCTACAGGCCTTTCCTGGAAACTCCCTTTACAGTGGGGCTCCATTCAACATCGCGTTCTATACATGGACTCCGGAATGCGCGACAGGGTCGAGTCGGACACCTGTTCCCCAAGACCGTAGAACTTCTGAAAACTCATGATGAGCGGGCGCCATTTGTCTGGATCGATCCGATCGGTCTCTCCGTTTACAAGAATCGACTCTTCGACATGGACAAGCCGAATCCGAATACCGAAACAAATGAATTTTCCCCGTTGGGCCGGATCTTTTTCGTCCATGTCGTGAAACGATTCAACTGTGGCCTCAAGCTGAATCGGGCATTCCTCAACCCGCGGAACACCAACTGTTCCGGAGGACACTGGAGTCAACCCTGCAATCCCGAATTGATCGGGCTCAAACCTGTACCCCCTGGCCCTTTTCCGTTCTGGAACAGGATTGGACCCGGTGGTCAGAGCAAGGCGATCCACCGCAGCAACCTCAGCCACAGATGGCAGATTAAGGACATATTCCCTTGTGCGGATCAGGTTTTGTGAGGTCTTCGAATTCGCCCCCAACCCAAACATGCAAGTCCATCCCAACCAGAAAGCCGAGGAGACAGGCGCAAGATTGTATCTCCCCCCTTCATTCACGGTACTGATCAGGACAACGGGTGTTCCCAAATAGAGAATGGCAGGCTCGCAAATCTTGTGCATGGTCCCCCCTCAATGACACTGAATACAGAAAACATTATCGAGGGTTGGACACACACCCACAACCCGGATCTTGCGGAGCCTCCTCAGTGGGATCAATTCTGGGATCTGGGTGGAGGAGATTTTAAATGGAGTTTGGCAAATGGGCAGTTCAATATCCAAAATTCAAACACGGGATCAGAACTGACGGAACATGGTAACGAACAGGTCACTTTTTCCCTTCAGACTTCAGCTCATGCTGCGAGGACCATGCGCGGACCTCTTCCACAAAAGCCTCAACAGACGGAGAGAGCCCCTCAAAAGAAAGCATCGACAGGACAATCTCCCGCATCCTCCTGGGCTCGATGGGAACGACACGGATCCCGGCCCGATCCGAAGGTACCGCGAGTTCAGCGATCACCGCGGACCCGGCCCCGGCCCGGACCAATGCCCCCAGGGTTTCAAGACTCCTTGCCTCGATCATCTTCGGTCCGGGAAAAACGCCCGCTTCGGAAAAACCCGAGGCAACCAGGGTTCCGCATGTTCCGAACGAACGGATCAACGGCCACTCCGACAGCTCCTGGAACGTGACCCCTGACTTCTCTCCAAGGGGATGGCCTTCGGGAAGGACTGCCATCAGACGGTCCTGAATCAGGGGAAATGTCTTCATCTCCTCCGCGGGAGCCGTCAACACTCCCAGATCGATCGTCCCGGCCCGGATCCAGTCCAAAATCTCCTGATCGCTCCCCTCAAAAACCGAGACCTCAATTCCGGGATATTTCTGGCGGAAACGGACGACGATTTCAGGAAGAATCCGGAGGGCAACGCTCTGAAGGGATCCGATCCGGACCTTTCCGATGCGAAGGCCTCCCAATGCGGACACCTCCTCCCGGATCAGATCCAGTCGGGAAAGGATCTCCCGCACATGGAGCAGGACGCGTTTTCCGGCTTCGGTCGGAACGCCTCCCTTTCGGTCCCGACCGATCAGCGTCACCCCCAGTTCGGACTCGAGTCCTGATCTGGAATGGCTCACGGCAGACTGGGTGATCCCGAGCCTTTCCGCCACCTCTGTAAAGTTCCCGCTTTCTTCGAGGGCTGCAAGGATTTTAAGCTGGGCAATCGTCATATGAGATAATCCTCATCTTCTATATTACAAAGATTAATTTTACTCATTATGAAAATGATGGGATTATACCATCAAGACGGACGGGACACGAAACGATTCTCAAAGTGCGATCCATAGGACGAATGAACGAAAGGAAGAAAATGCATCTGAAAGAAATCCTTGCAGGTAGCCTGCTGTGCCTGGTGGCAGTGACCTCATGGGGGGGCATGTTTCACCTGATGGAGCACGCCCTGACCTTTGTGGATCCCTTTTATATCACGTCGATCCGGTATCTGGTCGCCGCACTCCTTTTCCTGGGAATTCTCGTTTGGCTGGAGGGGCCTGCCTCCCTGAAACTTGATGGAAGGGGGGTTTCGCTCTGGCTACTTGGAACAGCAGGGTTCGGTGGATTCGGGTTTCTTGTCTTCCTGGGCCAGCAAAAAATCTCGGGACATTCCGGAGCGGTGACGGCCTCGGTCATCATGGCCACCATGCCGCTCATGACCGCTATTTTGCTCTGGGTCACGTCGGGCAGGAGACCGGCCCTCTATACAGTCGTCTCCCTTCTCGTCGCATTGGGAGGCGTTCTGCTCGTGATCACCCAGGGACACCTCACCCATCTGAAATCGTTGGAAAAGAGCATTCTGGCCGACGCGACGATTGTTCTGGGAGCGATGTGCTGGGTTCTCTATACCTGGGGAGGGAACCGGTTTCCCGGCTGGTCGGCACTCCGATACACCGCGCTGTCTTGCGCACTGGGCACGGCAAGCATCCTGGGCATCACCTTGTTCGCCACGACAATCGGCTACCTTAACGTTCCCACCCCGGACCACCTTTTCAGCATCCTCTGGGAGATGATTTACATGATTCTGATCGCCGGAATCGCCGGCGTGTTCGCCTGGAACAGGGGAACACGGATTCTGGGCCCGCTGAATGGGGTCCTCTTCATCAATCTTGTCCCCGTGACCACGTTGTTCCTGGCGGTTGTCTCCGGCGAGAAGGTCGTGCCCGGGGAGTTTCTGGGCGCGCTTCTTGTCATCGGAGCCCTGTTCCTGAACAACCTCTTCCAGCGGAAAGGACTCCGGTGATCCACCCATCGTCCCGACACGAACGATGAGGATTCCGGAAAGCTTCCGATCACTTCCCGGACGAAGAATCCGGACACTTCAGAACGCAGTCCCCCTCCCGGATCCTCCA
>JAJYGC010000006.1 GCA_021785195.1 Nitrospirota bacterium | reverse complement strand
GTCCAGACGCACAGAATCCCCGGGGGAGACGGACACTCCCTCCAGCAAATGACCCCGCCCCACGATGGCCGCTGAAATGCCCGCCCCCGTCCGCTCTCCTCCAATTTCGAATCGGCCATCGGCTAGGATTTTGCTGACCCGAACGACCGAACCAAACGGATCGGTTCCGGAAACACCGACGACGGAAAGGGCTTCGTTCAGCCGCACACGCTGTCCGGGAATCATCTGGGCAGGCTCCACCCTCGGATCAATCTGGGCACAATAGTCGGACCCCCCGACCGAAACCCAGGCCAACCCCTCTTCAGTCAGATTCAGCAGCGTTCCGATCCGGAATGCCGGGCTGGACAGCTTTTCAAGAACTTCGTTCAGCTTTTCCCGTTCCTGGCTGAAACGTGTCCATTCGACCTCCATCTCGAAGAGCCATTTTTTCAGGCGGTAAAGGGGTTGACGAACGTCCTCCCTGTCCTCTACAGCACGTGAAATCTGGTCGATCAGCTTGGCAATCTCGCGCATGCGGACATTCCTGTCATTCAGTTCATCCGCAGGTGGAACGTGATGGGAAGGATCTTCGGAGGAGTCGGAAGGTCGGTGGTCACTCATGATAGGTGGACTCCCGGTATATGGAGGGACGGTTCAATCGCTTCCGAGATTCGATCACACGGCTTTATGCTGTCATTAGTTGAAGTCTAAGACCCACCCCCAGTGTTGTCAATTTGGACCAATGGGTCCCGGGGTCGGAAGCGTCAGGAAAATTCGGTGAAGTACTTGCTCAGTTTCAGACCCTGATGACTATAGTTCGATCCAATCTCATCACCGTAAAGACGGACGGGAACTTGCTCCATCCGTTCGAAACGGAGCCGAAAGATCTTCTGTCCATCCACAACCCGGAAGGAGACGTCGTGCGGCCGGATTTCCAGCACCGCCCTGGCACCATCCTCCGATAGGCCAAACCCTGGATCGAAGAATCCGGCGTAATGGGTCCTGAGTTCCCCGGACTGCGCGTCGAACTCCACCATTTCCCCCGCGAGATCAGAAGGAATTCGGATCTTGGAACGGGATGCAAACAGATAGAAGGCTTCCGGTTCGAGATAAAGCTCCCCGGAAGCGGGAGCCGTGATGGGGTCCCAAAAGGCATCCGCCTGGTTGCGAACGTCCCCCGTCATATCGAGAATGATCGTGTTGGTCCTGGCCTTATACCCCACAATCTGGGAAAACGAAAGGTCCATTCCCAGGGAAACCCCCTCCCGGAACCGCTTGGACTCCCCCTTTTCCCTTTCCCCAATCCAGAACAAAGGGCTCTTCCGATGCCGGAATTCCAGTTCGTCGTCCTGAAGGATTTCCCTGTTTCGGAAGAGCCTCAACTGGGAAAGGGAAAGCCCGGGGCGAACCTTAAGGGGAAAGGATCGTGAGAAAACCTCCAGGTAAAGGGGACCGTGGTATCCGGGTGAGACTTCATCGAACCGGCTTCCACGGTCGGTCAGGACACGCGTGAACACGTCGACCCTGCCCGTCGAGCTTTTGGGATTGGACTTCCCTTCCACCTCTGCCGGCAGGGAGAGTTCTTCACAAAGGGGGATGAGGTATACGGCCCCTTTCTCAAGGTAGGGATGGGTAACGAGATCGATGGGATAAAGGGCGATCTTCGGGAGAACTTCCGACAAGGACTCTCCCTGTGGCAAAAAACTGGAACGGACGCGATAGGCGATTTCTCCGATTGTCAGGTCAAGCGATGCCGGCTGAACTTGGGAGTCAAGCGAATCCCCGCCCCCTTTGACGGTCCGGATGGCCCCCTTTTCGATCAAGGTCCGGATCTGTGTATCGCTCAGCGTTCCCAGTGGAATTCATCCGGTTGGTCAAGTGCCTCCCGAATCTCCTCCCAGAATGTTCCTTCCCTTTTTTCCCACTGATCGACGGCAACAAGATCCGACAGACGTTGGCGAAAGGCCCATTCCTCCGTCTCCAGCATCGGTTTTGAGGGAAATTCGCATACATATCCGAGGCAGAGGAGACCCACTGGACGGATATGATAGGGAAGCTTCAGGATGGTCTGGATGTCCCCTTTCCTGAAAATCGTCACCCAACCCATTCCGATTCCCTCGGCCCGGGCGGCAAGCCAGAGGTTCATGATTCCACAGGAAGCACTGTAGAGGTCCGTGTCCGGATCGGAAAGACGACCCAGGACATGGGGACCATCCCGTGACGGATCGATGGTCACGGCAATCACGACCGGCGCCTCGAGAATTGCCTCAACCTTCAGGGAGAGGAACTTCTCCGCCCGGGGCGACTCAAAGATGGCGGCCGCGGCTTGGCGCTCCTTGTCCACGGCGTGCTTCAACCCGGCCCGAACCTTAGGATCCCTGACCAGAATGAAGTCCCAGGGCTGCATGAAACCGACCGATGGGGCATGGTGGGCCGCCTTGAGAAGGCGCACAAGAACATCATTCGGTACGGGATCCGGGAGAAACTCCTTACGGATGTCCCTCCGGGTGTAAATGGCGTGATACACCCCGCGGCGCTCATCGTCCGCAAACGAGTAGTCCGGCCTTCCCGCAGTCGTCCCCTCAGAATTCGCCATACCGTTCATTTCTCCCTCGCTCAGAGCTCAGTCCGTTTCTTCCCCTTGGAAGCTCCGATCGAGCCCACCCGTGACCCATCATTCCCATCCATCGTCCCCTCCGACACCTCTTCGGTCGATGGCACCTCGGGATAAGTGTATACCTTTCCATTGTAATTTCTGAGAACCACATCCCCGTCTTCCATTGAAACGAGATAATCCTGGGGAAGAACGGGAATTTTTCCTCCCCCACCGGGAGCATCGATCACAAAATGGGGAATGGCCATTCCTGACGTAAATCCCTGGAGCTCACGGATAATCCTCAGTCCAGTCGATACAGGGGTCCGGAAATGATTCGCCCCCCGCGTCAGATCCGCCTGATAGAGATAATACGGCTTCACCCGGATCGTCAGGAGTTTCTGGAACAGCCTTTTCAGAATCTCTGTCTCATCGTTGACACCCTTCATCAACACGGTCTGGCACCCCAGTGGGATTCCGGCATCGGCAAGCCGGTTGCATGCCAGGGATGCCTCCGGAGTGATTTCATCCGGATGATTGAAGTGGAGATTCATGAAAAGGGGGTGATACTTCTTCAGCATCCCACAGAGTTCGGGAGTCACCCTCTGGGGAAGGGACGAGGGAACACGGGTCCCGATCCTCAGGATTTCAAGGTGCCCGATCGACCGGAGTTCCGAAAGGATATACTCAAGGTAGTCATCCTTCAACATCAGGGGATCCCCCCCCGAGAGAACGACATCCCGAACTTCCGTATGCTCGCGCAGGTAGGCGATCCCTTCGTCAACCTCCTTCCGGGTCACGACCCCTTCGGGCGTTCCGATCATTCGCTTCCGGGTACAGTACCGGCAGTAGATCGGACACTGGTTGGTCACCAGGAAGAGAACCCGGTCCGGGTATCGGTGCACAATGGCGGGAACGGGACTGTCCTCGTCCTCTCCCAGGGGATCCACGGGACTGTCAAAGTCAAGGATCTCTTCGGGTTCCGGAATCACCTGGCGACCGATCGGGCCCTTGGGATCCGTGATCAGGGAGCGATAATAACTGTTGATCCGGATCGGAAAGGTTTCCTCAACGGAATCCTGCCCGACTCCTTCCTTGGTGGAGAGCCACTCATCCGGCAATTGGGAAGCCCTGTTGATTCCATCAACCAAGAGTTGCTGCCATTCTTCCATTCGGATATCCTGTCCTTAGATCCTCATAAGTCAATATTCTTCCCGGTTCGCTTCCCCTTTTCTGAAAGGGGAAGCGACTCCGGGCGTCAATGTTCAGGCAAAGCCGCCGGTGCAAGAACAGAGTCAACCATTCCATGAATGATCTTCTTGTCCATGGAACATGCTGTTACAAGAATCCCCCCCATGGTCACCTCCCCCCCGGCCACAAAATAATAGGGGCAAGCCCGAACGCGCATCTCGTCCCGGGTCGGGACCCCCGTCGCGGGGTTCCAGGAAGGACAGGGAACGGGAGATGTTTTCAGGAACGGCTGAAGAACATAAGGATTGGTCGGAAACGCATCAAACGCTTTCCGGAGTTCATGTCGCCACTCATCTTCAGAAACATCGTGGCCGATCACAATCCCCCGGCTACCCCATGCCAGAGGCGAGAACCCGGATGGCTTAATGATGAGGTGTCGCTCTTTTTGAGTCAATATCTCAAGGTCACAAAAATCCCATAAATCCTTTTCACCGATTCTGAGCCCGGGAATCGTCGCGGAGGGAGGAACCGGGGTGGGGTCCAGGATCCAGGTCGGGGGAATGAGCCTGTCCAACAGGTGAACGCTCTCCGGAGAAAGGGCCTCCTCCCAGTATTTCCTCAGCCGGACACTGTGCCAGAGGGCAAGGCCCATCTTTTCTTCCAGCCAGGGCTTGATCGGGGGAGTGATCTTGACCTTCCCTCCCTTGACAAAGTAAAGGATTATATCCATTTTTGGAATGTTTGGCAGATCAAAGAGTTCAAAAAACCGGTAGATCACGTTAATGCGACGCTCATGGCCCTCGGCGGTCCGGTAGAAAAGCCCGGATTCGTCAAATCTGAAATCATGGGGCCGGAGACAGACAGTCGGAAAGAACCCTTCCGAAAGGGATCGGGAGAGAAACTCCATTTCGGGAAGGTAGTCGGCGGATTCTTCCGAAACGACGATGGCAAGGTTCGGCTCGGCCTCCAGTGCCCGGATCATGGAGGCAAACCCGTTCAGGATCCCCTGCACCCCTCCCCACACCGACGACTCTCCATGGGACTGAAGAACCCTGGAAAGCTGGAGGAGGATACCCATCCCCCCCGGAACCGAATCCATTTCCGTCAGGACAGGCCCAGAGGGCGTCAGGAGAAGATCTGGACGCAGGACAAGGGGAATCTCCTTCCGGAACCTCTTCGAGCGGGCATAAACCAGAAGGGATTCCGGTTTTCCCCGGTCAAGATAGTCCCGGACAAAGTGCAACCGGGACCCGGGCTCCATCGAACGGAGATAAAGGCCATCCAGCGCCTTGTAGAACTCGAACATCGCCAGGCCGAGAGACTGGATCGTCTTCGCATCGCATCCGGGAAGCGAAACGGGTTCACGGGCCACACGAAAGGGTTTTGAAAAAACCCCCTCCCGACAAAGCGCACGCAGGGCATCCGACCTGGCATCAGGGGTTGGGGAAGCTATCCTGTCAATAGGGAAGGGAAAATCCATGACTCATTCTATCCCACAGGTCCCGAGACCGGCAAGCCGGAATTTCCTGGAAAACTGAAGGCTCAAAATGTCCATATCTTCATAACAACCCCCGGGCAGGGGCAACACTGATTGGATTGGACAGTTCGCTCATGTAGAATGGACCGGAAAACCTGTCCCGGTTCACTCGGGTCAACCGTCAGGAATGGTCCTGGACAGACAAAACCTGAAAGCAGGGGGCAAGTGAGCGGCCCCGTTCACCCACAACGAGAAAGACACACATCTGATTCCCCTTGACATTCTGCTCCTGAAGATCGCTGCAGGCTTCTATTTCGGGGCCTTTCTCCTGTTGCTTCTGGACGTCCTGAGCGGCCGGAGCAAGGCCATTCCCTGGGCGGGCATCACCGCCGGAGTGGGCGGGGTGTTGCTCCACACGCTCTCCCTCTTCATCCTGTTTACCTCCCGGGGACATGTCACCCTGATCTCCCTCAAGGAATCTGTTTCGTTTTTCGCCTGGTCCCTAGTGATCGTCTTCCTGATCCTGGAACACCAGAGAAAGGCCCATATCCTGGGGATCCTCGTTTTTCCCGTAGCATTCCTCTGTCTGCTGTTCGTTCTCGGGGTCTCGACCGACAAGACATTTCTTCATACCAGCACGACCAGCATCCTGATCTCCCTCCATTCGGTCCTGATCGACCTAGGGCTGGCATCGGCCGCGCTCGCTTTTTTTGTCTCCTGTTTCTATCTCCTGCTCGACATGTTCCTGAGAAAAAAAATCTTCAATCCCCTCTTCAACAAGCTCCCGTCCCTTGAATTTCTTGACCGCCTGAACCAGGAATTCAATGGGATGGGATTCATTTTCTTGACCCTTGGGCTGATCTTTGTCATGATCTGGTCTTACAGGACATACTATATGATCTGGCCTTGGGGAAAGAAGGGGTCTTGGGCCCTGTTGATCTGGTTTCTCTATCTGGCGACCGTGCTTCTCAGAAGGGGAAAGAGTTTCCAGGGAAAACAGGCGGCTTACCTGTCCATCGCAAGCTTCTTCCTGTTTGCGATCACGATTCTGGCTGTCAATCTCTTCATGGGAGGCGGACATTCTGTTTTCTGAGACCATTCGTGACACGGGCCAACATGAGGGATTCCATCCGGTCCGTCGGGAACGGACCTCAAGCCGGTGGCGCATGAGGGGAGACTCCACTTGCTGAAGCTGACACTGGCAGGCGTCAACCACAAGACCACGCCGGTCGATATCAGGGAGAGGTTGGCTTACCCGAAGGAACACCTCAATGACGCACTCAAGGCATTATCTTCCCGTGAGGGCATCCTTGAGACGTTCATCCTTTCGACCTGCAACAGGGTCGAGATTCTGACCGTCACCTCCCACGTCTCACCGGGTCCCAGGTTTTTTCTCGACTTTCTCCAGGAAACCCATCCCGGCCTCCAGGGAATCAACCTGCACCCTTACCTTTACCACTTCACCGGGGAGGAGGCCGCGGCCCACTTCTTTGAGGTTTCCTCGAGTCTGGATTCCATGGTCATCGGGGAACCGCAGATCACGGGACAGGTCAAGGAAGCCTTTGAACGGGCCCGCTCGATGAACCTGGCCGGACCGATGCTCAACCAGATATTCCAGCGGGCGATTTCGACGTCGAAACGGGTCCGGACCGAAACCGGCATCAGCCACCTTCCCGTCTCGATCAGTTATGCAGCCTGCCAACTGGCCCGGAAAATCTTTCAGGACATGCGTGACAAGAGCATTCTCCTTCTGGGCGGAGGGGACATGGCTCAGCTGACCGCCCGCCACATGAAGAAAATGGGGGTCAAGTCCCTGACCCTCATGACCCGTGACACACAAAAGGGGCAGCTTCTCGCCAGGGACTACGAAGCGGGACACGCCAGCTTCGAGGAACTGGAACAGCGACTTGTCGACTCTGACATGGTCGTGTGTTCCACTGGGGCGGACTCCTATCTCATCGGGGAAGAGCTCGCCGAAACCGTCCTTCATCGAAGGCGGAACAAGCCCCTCTTCCTGATCGACATTGCGGTTCCAAGAAACATCGATCCCGCGATCACCCGCCATTCCAGCATTTTCCTCTACAACATCGACGACCTTAAGTCAGTGGTGGAAGCCAATCAGCGGGAACGGGAATATGAAGCCCTCCAGGCGAAGGAAATCATTCGGGAAGAGCTTCAGGCGTTTGCCCGGTGGCAAGCCGACCGGTCGACCGTGCCCCTGATCCAGTCCCTGCGAACCCACACCGAATCCATCCGTCTTGCGGAACTGGACCGTTTCCAGGCGGTGCTCGCCACACTTCCCCCGGAAGCCCGGGAAAAAGTCGACATTCTGACGCGCTCCCTGCTGAACAAGATTCTTCATCCGACCTACCACACGATTCGACAGTCATCGGATATCGATGAAGTCCGCGAATGGGTTTCAAAATGTTACGGGCTTCCGGCAGAATCCCCGACGAACGATCCTCCGGGCCAGACCTCAGAGGCCCCGGATCCGGAAGCGTTGCCCTCGCCCACATTTCTGAAGAGGGAATCTCCTGCCTGATGTCACAATCGCCCCTCCGAATTGGAACCCGCGGCTCCGAACTTGCCCTGTGGCAAGCGAGGCATGTTGCCGCCAGAATCAAGACCGAGTCTGGAATCGAGCCGGAGCTTGTCATCATCAAGACCTCCGGGGACATCATCCTTGACCGGGCCCTGTCAGAAGTGGGCGGGAAGGGCCTGTTCGTCAAGGAAATCGAAGAGGCGCTCCTGCGAAAAGAGATTGACCTTGCCGTCCACAGCATGAAGGACGTTCCCGCCTTTCTTCCCGAAGGACTTGTCCTGGCCGCCACGCTGGAACGGGAAGATCCCCGGGATGCCTATCTATCCCTGAACTACCCAAACATCCTTTCCCTTCCGAAACATGCCCGCGTCGGAACATCCTCCCTTCGCCGGCTGGCCCAAATCAGGGAATTTCGAAAAGACCTGGAGTTTGTGCCGCTGCGGGGAAACGTCGGAACCCGCCTGAGAAAGCTGAAGGAAGGCGTCGTTGAGGCCATCATCCTGGCAGGGGCCGGACTCAAGCGCCTCGGCCACGAAGATCAGATCCGGGAATGGATTTCCCCCGAAACCCTCCTGCCGGCAATCGGACAGGGGGCCCTGGGACTTGAAATCCGGCAGGACGATGCCACGACCGGGGCGATTGTCCGATCACTTTCCCATTGCAGGACCCATCTCTGCGTGGCGGCAGAACGGGGAGTGCTCAAAAGTCTCAACGGGGGATGTCAGGTTCCGATCGCGGCATTTGGCCAATGGAACGAAGATGGCAGTCTTTCGCTGGAAGGACGCGTCCTGACCGTTTCCGGTTCCCGACGGATCCAGTCCCTTTCCCGGGAACCGATCCACACCGAAGAGGAAGCCGAGAAGATGGGAATGGCGATGGGGTCCGATCTTCTGGACCGCGGAGGACGGGAAATCCTGGCGGACATCCTTTCCCCGTATTAATGGGGAAACTCATTTTCTACCCGTTTTTCTTCCCCCGTTCCATCATTCCCCGGACCCGTCTTTCACTCCATCTCATCCGAGAGGCACCCTGAACCACTTGAACCCATGGGACACGAATTCCATAATGGTAGGTCTCGATTTCTTCCATCACGGAAAAACGACCCATTGGGGCATGGTTGGTCCCGATCAAATGCAGGAGTCCTCTTGAATCAGAACAACCGGGGAACGGGCGCTCCCGGACATGTCTATCTCGTCGGAGCGGGACCTGGGGATCCAGGATTGATCACCGTTCGCGGGAAACAGGTCCTTCAAAAAGCGGATGTGGTCCTTTACGACCATCTGGCCAATCCCGAACTTCTTGCCTTCGCCCCCGGCAAGGCGGAGCGGATTGATGTCGGAAAGGAACGGGGCCATCCCAAGCTTTCGCAGCACGAGATCGAGAACATTCTCCTTGAACGGGCGTCCCGGGGATTGACGGTAGTCCGACTCAAAGGTGGAGATCCCTTTGTCTTCGGACGTGGCGGAGAGGAAGGGATGACCCTGCAGAATGCCGGCATCCCGTTCACCGTCATTCCGGGGGTTACTTCCGTCACCGCTGCCCCGGCCTATGCCGGCATCCCTGTCAGCCACCGGGATACCAATTCTCGGATTGTCATCATGACCGGACACGATGATCCCGATTCCCTTGACTCCCTGGCACTGGATTCACTGACACTTCCCAACCAGACCCTTGTCATCCTGATGGGAGTCGAGTATTTCCGAAAACTGGCCAGAAAACTCCTCTCCCACAAGATGCCCCCCGAAACGCCCGTCATGATGATCCGATGGGGCACGACGGCTTCCCAGGAAACACGGGAAGGAACACTGGGCACCATGGAGGAGATTCTATCAAGACAGCCGATCAGGCCTCCCGCACTCGTTGTCGTCGGAAAGGTCGCAGGGAACGAATACCGTCTCAACTGGCAGGACAACCTTCCCCTTTTCCGAAAGCGAATCCTGCTGACCCGTGAAACGGGGACCCAGGACTCCCTTTCGGAAGCACTGACCAGCGAAGGGGCCGAAGTTATCCATTGCCCCGCCATCGAAATCGGGCTTCCGGAGAGTTATTCCGAAATCGACAGGGCCCTGGAATCCCTCCATGAATACGGATGGATCCTCTTTCTGAGCCCGAACGGGGTCCGATATTTCATGCGTCGGCTTTCCGACACCGGAAAAGACATCCGAACCCTTTCGTCAAACAGGATTTTTGCCATGGGTCCAGCCACACACAGGGCGCTTTCGGAATTCGGGATCAATCCTGACGGGGAACCGCTTGAATCCCATGGAAACGGTGTTCTAGAATTCTTTCGCTCCCAACCCGTCCAAAATGAGCCGGTCCTCCTCATCCGCGGAGACCGTGGAGATCGGTTGATCCCTGATGGCCTCCGGGAAATGGGGCGGGTGGTCACCACGGTCAGGTGTTACGTCAACCGGGTTCCTACCCTGCCGGATTATTTGCGAGACCGGATCACGATGCACCTGGAGGAGAAATCCCTGGACCTCCTTGTATTTTACAGCCCATCGGCATTCGAGAACCTGATGAGCCTGTTTCCGGAGCGGGCCGACGACATTCGTCGCATTCCGTCCCTGGCCATCGGACCGACCACCCAGGCCGCCCTCCGGAAGGATGGAGTGCTCACTGTCCTCGTTCCCAAGGAACCGACGGAAAAGGCTGTGGAAAAAATGATTCTGGATTATTTTCATGAATCCGACTGTTGAACGATGGCTGATTTCCCCCATACCTAGGAGAGGTTGAAATGTCTTTTCCCACAGAACGCCCTCGACGACTCAGACAACGGGATCCCATCAGGGCGCTGGTCCGTGAGACATCCCTCTCCCCCTCCCATCTCATCCTCCCGCTCTTCATCACCTTCGGGAAGGGCAAGAAGGAAGTCATCCGCTCCATGCCGGACGTATTTCGCCATTCCGTGGACATGCTTTCCCCCGTCATCGAAGAGGCCCTTTCCGTCGGGATCCGGAGCCTCATGCTGTTTGGCATTCCCGAGTCCAAGGATGAACAGGGGACCCAGGCCCTCAACCCAGAGGGTCCTGTTCCCCAAGCCGTCCACTTCCTGAAGGAAAGATTTCCGGAACTGGTCATCATGACGGACATCTGCATCGACGAATATACGAGCCACGGTCACTGCGGATTCCTCAAGGGAGACCGCATCGATAACGACTCCACACTGGACTGTCTTGCGAGGATGGCCCTTGTCCATGCGGAAGCCGGGGCGGACGTCGTGGCCCCATCGGACATGATGGACGGACGGGTGGGTGCCATCCGGCACCTTCTCGACAGCAAGGGGTGGACGGACACGCTCATTCTTTCCTACGCGGTCAAATATGCCTCCGCATTCTATGGGCCTTTCCGGGACGCCATGATGTCCGGGCCCCAGTTCGGGGATCGTTCTTCCTACCAGATGGATCCGGCAAATCGGCTTGAGGCCTTTCGGGAAGCCGAAATGGACATTGAGGAAGGCGCGGACATCCTGATGGTCAAGCCCGCACTCCCCTACCTGGACATCATCCGTGATCTCAGGGAGCGGTATGACATTCCCCTCTGCGCCTACCAGGTCAGCGGAGAGTACGCCACATTGATGTCGGCAGGACTGCAGGGATGGATCGATACCGACAGGGCTTTCATGGAATCCCTCCTGTCCATCCGCCGCGCGGGGGCGTCCATGATCATCACCTATTTTGCCCAGCGCGCAGCCCGCCTGCTGTCGCTCAACAGATAGCCGGGACAAATGGCGATCCCGACTCCCCTCTCCCGTTTGCATACCCGATAATGAGGACCATCTCCCAATACCCGGATCTGGCGGATACCCCGGAATACAGGCAGGGGATTGTGCTGACCATCGGGAATTTCGACGGGGTTCACCAGGGACACCAGATTTTACTGAACCGGCTTGTCCAGCATGCCAGGTCCATGAATAAAGTCCCCACGGTTTTGACCTTCGATCCCCATCCCCTCATGGTCCTGTCTCCCGATCTTCCCTTTAGGCGGATTATGTCCATTGAGCACAAGAAGGAGATCCTCGAAAAATTGGGGATAGAACTGCTGGTCGTTCAGCCGTTTACCAAAATCCTAAGCCATATGACACCCGACATGTTCATCAAAGATGTGCTGATCAGTCACTTTTCCCCGCAGACCCTCGTCATCGGGGAGGGATTTCGGTTCGGTTATCAGCGAACCGGTTCCGTGGACGACTTCCGCAGAGTGATGGAGCCCCTTCACATTGAGGTTGAAAGCATTCCTGCCGTTTCAGACCAGGCGGGAAGGATTTCAAGCTCCCGGATCCGTAGCCTCATCGCAGAAGGTCGCGTCGACCAGGCCCGTTCCCTATTGACCCGACCCTTTCGGCTGGAAGGACTGGTGGAAACCGGGGAGAAAAGGGGACGGGCCCTCGGGTTCCCGACCCTCAACCTTTATCCGGCTCCGGACCGGATCCTGCCCCCCCCAGGCGTCTACATCACCCGAACCTGGACTTCCTCCCGGTGGCACGAAGGCGCCACCTATGTCGGCACCAAACCCACATTCACTCCTTTGCCACGGATCGTGACTGAGACCCATCTTTTTGATTTTTCGGAAGACATCTATGGAACCGCCATCAAGGTCGATTTTCTGGAACGTATTCGGGGAGAGGTCGCTTTTTCAGGGCCTGACAAGCTGATTCAAGAAATCAACAATGACCTTCGATTAGCAAAGGACTATTTCCGTGAACGAAGGAAAGAGTTCTGCCCCTGAGATTGAACCGTTTCTCCCGGAACTGGATTCCTTTTTTTTGAAACATGGAATCCATCCGTCCCATTCCCAAACGCCCATTTCGGTCCATGTCGGCATCTCGGGGGGAGCTGACTCGGTCTTCCTTGCCTGTCTGCTCTCCCGTTTCCTGCCCGCCCACAACCCATTGGTCCTTCTCCACTTCAACCACCGGACCCGGGGAACGGAACACGATTCGGAGATCCGGTTCCTTGAGGAACTGGCCCAGTCATTGGGACGGGAATTGCGGGTCGGGTCCTGCGAGGGTCCCCTTGCCGCAAGGATGCGCTCGGAAAACGTCTTGAGAACCCAAAGGTATGCATTCTTCCAAGGCGTCCTGGAGGAATCTTCCAATAACATCCTTTGTCTGGCACACAACCAGGATGATCTTGTGGAGACGATTCTGATGAATCTGTTCCGTGGAACGGGCCCCACCGGTCTCCTGGGAATTCCTGAGGTCCGGGATTGTCGAATTTTCCGTCCCATGATGGGGATCCCCTCATTGAGCATCCGAAATGCCCTCCATCAGTCGGGAATCCCTTTTCTTGAAGACCCTTCCAACAGGGATCCCGTGTTTCTCAGAAACCGGGTACGCCATGAACTCGTTCCGATGATCCGGAAGATCTTCCCTCCCGAGGGGGATCATCATCTGGCCGGGCTCGCCTCACTTTTGAAAAAAGAATTCACGGCACCGGACTCACCGTCATGGATGGAAAACATACTCACATTCCAGTCGCCGGACCTGATCGCCTTCCCCTTCAGCCGTTACCAGAAACTTTCCCCCTATCGACAAAGCCTTTTCCTGCGGTCCGTCCTGAACTCCATTTCGGAGACAGGGACACCCGTCCCCGAAGAACGAAACCTTCTGAAAAGCCTTTCCCAATCCCCCATCCATGAAGGCCCCATGGGACGGGGATGGATGTTGAGGATTGAATTTCAGGAGGTTCATCTTGTATACAAAGGAAGTCAAAATTCTTTTCATTCCGGACGATGGGAACTTTCTTTCGACACACAAAGGGTTGACCGGCTTCGGAGGTCTCCCGGGTCAGAGGCGATTCTGGCCTTGCCGACCGGAGACAGGCTTCTCTTCCGATGGGAGACAGAAACGCACAACTGGAGCCAGTGGGAAAAGGGAACGCTTTCTTCCAGGCAATGCCTGATTCCCCCTGAGGTCTGCCTGAATGGCAGACCGGCGCTCAGGGTGACCGATTCGGGTTCCAGAATGGACCTTTTCCTGGGCCCCGGGAAAAAAGGTTCCATTTCCCGGATCATCTCCAAAAAACGGTTTTCACCAGGCATTCGTCGAAATCTCCCGATCCTGAGCCAGGAAAACCTGGTTTTATGGGTTCCATATGCCCTTCCGTTCCAGTTCAGCGGGGGTCAGGAATCCGCGCAACTCAATGAAGGTCTGTCCATCATTTTTGAAGAGAGGAGGGGGAACCCATGGAAAAGATTTTTGGGAAACCCCTGATCACCCAGGAAGAAATTCTTCATCGGATCCGGGAGCTCGGGCTTCAGATCACGGAAGATTACATGGGAAAGAATCTCATTCTCATTGGAATCCTCAAAGGGGCCTACGCCTTTACCGCCGACCTCTCCAGGGCCATCGGAATTCCTGCAAAGGTCGATTTTCTGATGACCTCGAATGATAAGGAAGACCCTCCCCGGAAAGTCATTTCGAACCCGACCCTGGACCTCAAGGGGGCAGACGTCCTTCTGGTCGAAGACATTGTGGACTCAGGCCTCACGGCCCGGATGCTCCTGGAAAAAATCGGGTC
Organism: Nitrospirota bacterium; assembly: GCA_021785195.1. Taxonomy (GTDB): domain Bacteria; phylum Nitrospirota; class Leptospirillia; order Leptospirillales; family Leptospirillaceae; genus JAJYGC01. Next base: position 16,059 of record JAJYGC010000006.1, on the reverse strand, counting down.
CTATGGACCTGAAAGCATCAGAATCTGTGCACTCCTGGACAAAACGGGAGGAAGAACGCTGGACATACATCCTGACTACGTCGGGTTCAGCATTCCAAACCGTTTTGTGATCGGATACGGACTGGATTACAAGAACAAATACCGGACCCTTCCCTTCATCGCCATGCTGGATGACCGGACCAAGGAATGAGGATGGGCGGAAAAGCCCATTTCTCCTGACCGTTTTTATTGAAGATCACACCCTTGCATGTTAAGATGTGGAACAACATCCGGTAGTGGATTTCTTGCCGTTTTTGGGGGGATAAATGAAACCGTTCTACAAAAATCTTGCTTTGTGGCTAGTCATCGGGCTTGTCATCTTCCTTGTCTTTGATCTTTTTCAGGTCCGGCAACCAGGGATGAAAAATCTTGTGTTCTCGGATTTCATCGCCAAGCTCGACCAGAGTCAGATCAGCGAAGTGACAATCAAGAACAACTATATCAGCGGCGTCATGAAGGACGGATCCCACTTCAAGACCTATGCGGCCAATGATCCCAATCTTGTTCAGGAGCTTCAGAAGAAGAACGTGCGGATCGTGGCCATTCCTCCCGAGGACAACCCCTGGTACCTGAATCTGCTCATCTCTTGGGGACCGATCATCGTTTTGGTTCTTCTCTGGGTCTTCTTCATGAGACAGATGCAGTCCGGCGGGAATAAAGCGATGTCGTTCGGAAAGTCGCGGGCAAAACTGATCACCGAAGACAAGCGGAAGATCACCTTTGCCGATGTGGCGGGCGTTGAGGAGGCCAAGGAAGAAGTTGCGGAGATCGTCGAGTTCCTGAAGGACCCGACCAAATTCCAGCGTCTCGGCGGCAGGATACCCAAGGGTGTTCTGGTCGTGGGTCCCCCTGGAACCGGGAAGACCCTGCTGGCAAAAGCCATCGCGGGAGAGGCCGATGTTCCCTTCTACCACATCAGCGGATCGGATTTCGTCGAGATGTTCGTGGGTGTCGGCGCCTCGCGCGTCCGGGATCTGTTCGAACAGGGCAAAAAGAACGCTCCCTGCATCATTTTCATCGATGAAATCGACGCGGTCGGCCGTCATCGTGGGGCCGGACTGGGCGGGGGACACGACGAACGGGAACAGACACTGAACCAGCTCCTCGTCGAAATGGACGGTTTCGAAAGCAATGAAGGGGTGATCCTGATTGCGGCCACCAACCGGCCGGATGTTCTTGATCCCGCACTCCTCAGGCCCGGAAGATTCGACCGTCAGATCGTCGTTGGAAAGCCTGACCTCAAGGGCCGTCTGAAGATTCTTGAAGTCCACACCCGGAAGATCCCGCTGGACTCCTCCGTCGTGCTTGAGACGATCGCCCGGGGAACACCCGGGTTTGCCGGAGCCGATTTGGCCAACCTCGTCAATGAAGCCGCGCTCCTGGCCGCCCGCAGAAACAAGAAAACCGTCGAAATGGGCGACTTTGAGGATGCAAAGGACAAGGTTCTCATGGGAGTCGAGCGCAAATCGATCCTCATCACGGAAGATGAAAAGCGCGTCACGGCATTTCATGAGGCGGGCCATACACTGGTTGCCAAATTGATCCCCGGAACGGATCCGGTCCACAAGGTCACGATCATTCCCCGGGGAAGGGCGCTCGGCCTGACCCAGCAGCTCCCCACGGACGATCGGTACACCTACAAAAAAGACTTTCTCTTGAGCAACATCGCCATTCTCATGGGTGGACGTGTCGCCGAGGAACTTGTGACCAAGAGCATGACCACCGGCGCGGGAAACGACATCGAACGGGCCACAGAGCTTGCCCGGAAAATGGTCTGCGAGTGGGGAATGAGCGAAAAGCTCGGTCCCATTACCTTCGGCAAGAAGGAAGAGGAGATTTTCCTCGGAAGGGAAATCTCGCAGCATCGTGACTACAGTGAATCCACCGCGGTGGCGATCGACAACGAAGTCTTCCGGATTGTCTCCGAAAATTATCAACGGGCCAAGGAACTCCTTGGTACCCACATCAAGGCATTGACTGCCATCGCGGAAGCATTGCTTGAAAAAGAAACCCTTGACGGCCCACAGATCGATGATTTGATTCGAGCCGCCAATGCCTCTGCCTGATATCGGAGAGTCCATCCGCCGCAATCAGGAGCAATACAAGGGTCCACTCATCATGGGGGTCATTAACGTGACCCCCGATTCATTTTCAGGCCTTCCTTCAGATGCAGATCCCGGTGCCGCCTACGACCGTGCCAGAAGGTTGCTGGACGAAGGAGCGGACGTTCTGGATATCGGGGCAGAATCGACCAGGCCCGGATTCCTTCCGGTTTCATATGAAGCGGAGAAGCGCCGCCTCCTGCCGGTGCTCGACCGCATGGGCACGCTGGCCGTTCCCCTTTCGATCGATACCCGCTCTCCCGAAATCATCCGGGAATGCCTTCCTTATGGCGTCCAGATCATCAACGACGTGGGCGGGCTCAGGAATCCCGGGTTTACTGCCCTTCTCAGCCAAAACCCCCTTCTTCTGGCGGTTCTCATGCATTCCCCCGAAGACCCGATGCTCCACGCAGCCTATGAGGCCAGGGGGATCGCCATGACCGTTCAGAATGACTTGAAACACAGGCTCGCCACACTGGAACAGAAGGGCATTTCCCGGAACCGGCTCATCGTGGATCCGGGCCTGGGGTTTGGAAAAAACACCTCCGGAAACATTGCCTTGCTTCATGCCCTCGAAGAATGGTCACCGGGAGGTCCCCTCCTGCTTGGCGCCTCTAGGAAACGGTTCATCGGAGAGATTTCGGGAGAACGGGACCCCCTGGAGAGGGAGGCAGGCACGATCGCCGTCCAGATATGGGCCCATCTCAAAAAAGTTTCGATGATCCGCACCCATGATGTCCGAAAAGCGCGGCAGGCCAGGAGCGTCTTTCAGTCCATCATGACCGGAGAAATCCCATGAACAGCATCTCGTTCTCCTGGCACAGCATCCTCGATATCCTGTTCGTCTGGTTCATCTTCTACCAGGTACTGCTCCTGATCCGGGGAACCCGGGCGTTCCAGATGGTTCTCGGAATACTGATGTTCCTGATCCTCTACCTGCTTTCAAGCGGCCTCAAGCTCTATACCCTGAACTGGATGATCACCAGTTTCTGGTCCCAGCTGGTCCTGGCCCTGCTGATCCTCTTTCAGCCAGAGATCAGAAAGGCCCTGGCGCGCGTGGGCAAGTCGCCGCTGCTTTTCGGATTTTCCCCCTCAGAGCTGCCTCTGGACATCGACGAAATTCTCAAGACCGTCCAGACTTTTTCGAAAAGGGGCGTCGGGGCCATCATGGTCCTGGAACGGGAGACAGACCTGTCCGAAATCACCGAGATCGGGATCGGAATCGATGCCGCCATTTCCCAGGAACTTCTGGTCAGCCTCTTCCTCCCCTATTCCCCTCTTCACGATGGCGCCGTCATCATTCGCAGAAACAGGATCGCGGCGGCAGGATGCTTCCTCCCCATTTCGCTTTCTCCCAATGTTTCCCGGACTCTGGGCACCCGTCACCGGGCCGCCATCGGCATTACGGAAGAAACCGATGCCGCTGCCCTTGTGGTCTCCGAGGAGACCGGCCAGATCTCCTTGGTCACTTCGGGGAGGATCCATTCCGTCTCGGACATGACTGAACTCCGGAACCATCTGATCCGTCTGTTCCGTCGCGAGTCCCACTCGCGTCTCATCCTTCGGGCCAGCCTGATGAAAAAGAAATACGAAGCCGGCGGATTTTACGGGTTTCTGACCTTCTTCAAGAAAAAATTGACCCCTCCCCCCTCGGGAAACTCCAACCCATGAGATTCAGGGAAAAAATCCGCCGTACGCTGGGTCGAAACATTTTCCTGAAAGTCTTTGCACTTTTTCTGGCCATCCTGCTCTGGTTTCAGGTCAGCAGGAAAGGCCAGGAATACCTTTCGCTCCAGGTTCCAGTGACCTTTTCCCAACTTCCCGCCCACATGGAACTGATCGATACCCAACCTCAACTGGTGACACTGACCCTTTCGGGACCACCGGGAATTTCCCAGAGAATCTCCCCAAACAGTCTGACGGTTCTCGTCAATGGAGCCCTCCTGTTCCCCGGAACCCAGAGACTGGACCTCTCCCCTTCCATGGTGTCAGGGCCTGCGGGAATCCGAATCAACAGCATTTCTCCCCACAGCATCCGTCTCAGAATTGCGAAGATGCTTCAAAAAAGGATTCCCCTCTTCCCAGAATACATTGGATCCATTCAGGCGCCATTTCCCTCATTCCGCGTCTCCTTGACACCGAACTTCGCTGAAGTGGAAGGGGATGAGACCACCCTGAATCGCCTGAAGGGATTGAGGATCGCCCCCATCGACCTTTCCCTGATCGCCAAATCTCCACAACAGGTCATCTCGATCCCGCTAACGGTTCCAGCCAATGCACATTTCCATATTCTTTCCCCGAAAAACGTCCTGATCAGAATCGAACGGAATCCCCAAAAATCCCCCTCCAGAGAACACTAAATCTTTCCTCCCCCAGCTGTTCTAGCATTTTAGAAATGTCCTGTTAATAGCAAAATAGAAATGTCCTGTTTTTGGGAAAGAATCTCGAGTGTCATGGAGATTCCTTCCCGATCAGGGAGTGTGTGTTTCGGGTCTTCTTTGGGGGCAAGAAGGCCTTTTTCCAGGGATGGTCCTCCGAAGGCCGGTGTGTTTTTCGGGGACGCTCTTTCGGAAGGAGCTCCTTCTGTTCCTGGGGCTTGGGTTTGGGGAGTTCCAGCACCGGAAGGTGGTGTCCCAGACGATCGAAGAAACGGAGTGCTCCCGAAGCCGATTCCTCCACTGAAACGGGAGACCCCGGAAGAAGGGCGGGGAGGTCATAGCGCTGTCCTTCATAAGAGATCGTCTGGTCCTTTCGCACGACCCGGCGTTCCTTCCGGCAGAAGATCCGGTCCAGACCCGGGGAGTCCGGAGCGTCCCGGTGGAGATCGGACGCCTGGGCGGGGGCCACCCGGAACTTTGTGTTGTAACGGGGCAGGAACTCCAGAAGAAACCGGTTGCCGTCCTCCAGGGTCGCAATTCCTTCAAGGCGCATTTCCTTGACCAGACGGTCCTGGAGTGTTCCAAACAGCCGTTCCACCCGTCCCTTCCCCTGGGGGGAGCGGGCATGGATCACCCGGACCGACAGCTCGTCCATCGCCCGTTCGAACTGGCTCATGGGACGCGTTCCCTCAAGCTCCTCCTCGATCGTCGGGGTCGCCTTGGACTGGTAGGCGCCATGGCGGTCCAGATAGACTGCCAGGGGAACGCCATGGGACTCCAGATACTTCCGGAAGAGCTCCATGGCCGGCCAGGTCCCCTCGTAGGGGAAAAAGCGGGCAAAGACCTCTCCGGTGGCATCGTCGATCAGGGCCATCAGAACGCACCACTCCCCACGCCCCTCGAACCAGTCATGCCGAGACCCGTCCATCTGCACCATCTCTCCCCGGTGGGCCTTGCGTTCCCGCCATCGACGTCCCTTTCGCCGTTTCCGGGTCGCATAGGACTCTCCTTCCGCTTTCAGCCATTGCCGGAGCGTCTCCCGGGAGATCGAGACCTTCAGCCTTTCCCCCAGCTTCTCCGTCGCCAGGGTCGGCCCAAAACCGGCATAGACCGACCGGTACGCCTCGATCACACTCGCCCGGACCGCTGCCGGCTTTTTCCGGTTCGACGGTTTTCCCCGTCCCTGGTGGACCACTCCGACGTCTCCTTCCGTTCGGACTCGCCCCACCAGCCGTCCCATCTGCCTCACCGAGATCTCCAGAGCCTCCGCCCCTTCTTTCTGGCTTGTCCTTCCTTCCAGAATGCTCTTGACCACATGCAATCGCTTCCGTTCCTTCGCCGTCATCAGAAGTCTGTCCTTTCCGTCTGTCATTCGCTCTCCTTTCGGAGTCTTTCATGACAGATTCAGGAGGACATTTCTATCTTGCTGGATGAGGACATTTCTATTTTGCTACCACAAAATCTTTCCTCCCCCAGCTTGAAAACCGATCCATTCTATGGTAGTTTGGCTGTCGCTCCTGAATCCTACTCTCTCCTCACTCCCCGGTAGCTCAGTCGGCAGAGCAGGTGGCTGTTAACCACCGTGTCGGGGGTTCGAATCCCTCCCGGGGAGCCAATATTGACAAGCCATTGGATTACCCCTCCGAACTCCTTTAGATTTTTTCAACTTGCGTTTGACCCTTGAAATAACCCAAACCTTCCCTCGTCTCCCTCAGGAAGCGGGAATAGCAGGTAGAGTGACCCTCACCCGCCAACAGAAGGGGGGATCTCCCATCATTCTTTGTTCATGTTTTTTCCTCCCCAACACAGAATCCGGTTGACAGCCCAAAGAATGATCCCTGAAAATCATCGGGGGGGGCGTTCCTGCGCCCTTTTAGCATGAATCACTCTGGAAACCGGAAGGAAACACATCCACCCTAGAATCATTTCAGACAAGAACAGGTTGCGGGAACAAGGGATACCCGTGCTTGAAACAGGGGAATGGCCCTCAAGACGGACCTTAAAAATCGGACGCCCTTGGGAAATCCCCTTGCAGGAATGACAGGATTGGAAGGATAGAAGGCGTGCCGGATTTGATCAACATCATCCCCGAAATCAATTTCATCATTCAGAAGTGGCCGGATTGTCCGGATGATCCGGAACCCTTCCTCGATCCCGGAAGATGGGAGCCAATGGGTTGCCCCACATCCCCAGGGAGTTTGGGTGACAGGGCCGCCGGTTGCTGATGGCCCCAAACCCCAAGCCATTCTCCGGGGACCTGCTATTCTCGGTCAAAACATACATCGCCGCCATCGCTTCCCTCTATATCGCTTTCCGCTGGAATCTTTCCCAACCCTATTGGGCGCTCCTCACCGTCATGATCGTCGCACAACCTTACACGGGGATGGTCCGATCAAAAGCCCTTTATCGATTTCTCGGAACCTTCATTGGGGCGAGCGCCGCGGTGATCCTTGTCCCGAATCTTGTCGACCTTCCTGAGCTTCTCACCTTCTCCATGGCATTGTGGATTGGACTGTGCCTTTATCTTTCGCTCTTTGATGGAACGCCCCGAAGCTATGCATTCATCCTCTCGGGATATACGGCGGCCCTGATCGGCTTTCCCAGCGTCGAACATCCCCGGCAGATTTTTCCGACGGCCGTGACTAGGGTTGAAGAGGTCTGCCTGGGCATTCTCTGTACGTTCATCGTTAACGAACTGTTTTTCCCACGCTCATCCTCTGCGCTCTTCATGACCCGGGTGGGAAAGTGGCTCTCAGACACGGGTGAATGGGCTCGGGAAATCCTGAAAGGAACAGCCACGCCTTCCGACATGGAACGGAGAGACCATCGCCTGTCCATTGAAATGATCGCGCTTGACTCGCTCGCTCTCTTTGCCTCATACGACGCCAAGGATCCCCGTGAAGTGGAGGGAATGAACCTGCTTCTCAGGAGATTGGGGGGCTTTATCCCCCTTCTCTTTGAAATCACCCGGCACATCGACGAATTGAAGACCCAGACCCCGAAAAGGCTTCAGGAAATCCAGCCCTTTTTAAAAGACATAGCGGAGGGAATCAGGCCAACAGATCAATCCCCTTCCCTTCTGGAGTCCGTCCAGGAAAAAAGCGCCCTCGCCCCCGGGGCAAAAACGGACTCCGCCCCGCTGGAGGCCAGCCTGATGACACTGATCGGAGATTTTTTCGAACGGTGGAACGATTGCCAGACCCTTCACCTCTCCATCCTCCAGGGAAGGTCCCATGATCTCCCGGCACCTTCCAACCCAGCCAACGCACACCATCGGGATCACCTGCTGGCTGGCCTTTCCGCCTTGGCTGCCATCCTTTCTGTTTCCCTCTGCTCCGCCTTCTGGATCCTCTCCCAATGGCCGGAAGGAGCCATCGCAACCATGATGGCGGCAGTGGTCAGTTCATTCTTTGCCTTCATGGACGACCCCGCTCCGGCCATCATCAGGTTTCTGGCCTACCTGAATATCGGGTCAATCATCGGGATCCTCTTTCTCTACACATTGCTCCCCATGGCCCATGACTTTCTGGGTCTTTCCGTCCTTTTGGCCCTGGTCCTGATTCCGTCCGGGATCTTCCTCGCCAGACCGGAAAAAACCATCCAGGTCCTGGCATTTACCATTGGATTCGGTGGATTGGTCGCGCTGAGTTCGGCTTACTCGGCCAATTTCGCCCATACCCTGAATACCGCCCTGGCCCAATCCTTCGGAGTCTTTCTGGCGGCCGGGGTGACGCGGCTCACCCGGTCAGTCGGAGCGGACTGGAGCGCACGCCGTCTCGTCCGCGCAGACTGGAACGACCTTGCCAGAATCGCGGCCGGGGAAGAGGGGATTGCCCCCTCTCCTGCGGGATTCACCACAGACCCCCACGACCCATTTCCGCTCAAGGAACCGGTCCGGATGATGGAGCGAACCAGTCAGCTGGCCATCCGGCTCCAGGCGATTTCCCCCGAGGAACGTCGCCTCTTCTCCCCCAGTCTTTTGCATGTCGGGCTGGCCCGGAAGTTGATGGGACTCCTCTCCTCCCGGGACGAACTTCCTCCGCAGGCAAACGAAGCCGTATCCTCCTTGCTCGGTAACCTCTCCCGCCATTTCGAGCGCTTCCAGGCAAACGGCAACATGATTTGCGCCTCTCTCGAAGAGTCTTTTTTCCGAACACGAAAAACCCTCAGTGCATGGAATGAGCGGTCCTCCGTCCGTAACGCTCTTGTTCTACTGGCCGGAATCCATTGCCTTCTTTCCCTCCCATCCATTCCACGGCCCAAGCCTCTCCGGAAGGGAAAGGGGCTCCCTTGAAGGAAGCCAATTTTTTCGGGATTTTTCTCTCGCCACTTCTGGTCTGGTCACTTTTGGCCACCTTGCTGCTATTGGCAGCACGGGCCGGACTCAGCCACTTCGGTCTTTACCGGTTCATCTGGCACCGGTCCCTGTTCGATCTTTCGCTCTTTATCCTCATTTTAGCCCTGGTCGTCATGATCGCCATGATTTAAGGAGTCTTCATATGTCCATCAACACACCGAGTTCATTTTCCGTTTCCCGTTGGCGCGGCATCGCAATCACGACAATCGTCCGCCCTTGCCGCCATTGTTGCCGCGCGCTCCCTCTGGAAGGCCTATATGCAGTCTCCCTGGACCAGGGATGGACGGGTGCGGGCCGACATCGTCTCTGTCGCCCCCGATGTCGCCGGCCTTGTCCATCAAGTCAACGTTCACGACAACCAGACGATCAAAAAGGGAGAAATCCTCTTTGAGATCGATCCGGACCGCTTCCGGATTGCGCTCAACATGGCTCAGGCCCAAGTGCAGGAACGGTATTCGGAGATGGTTGAAGCCGGGCGCGAAGCCGGAAGGTTCGAACGGCTCTATGCCACCGGAAACGCATCCCATGAAAAGGCCGAGACGCTGAGGGCCATCGCCGATGAAAGTAAGGCCCGATACCAGCAGTCTTTGGTCAACCTTTCCCTGGCCCAGCTCAATCTGACCCGATCAAGGGTCGTCGCGACCGTGGACGGAACCGTGACCAACATGCACCTCCGCCCGGGCGATTTCGTGAAACGGGGGCAAGGAGTCATTGCACTGGTGGATGCGGATTCTTTCTATGTGGATGGATATTTTGAGGAAACCAAACTGCACTTCATCCATCCCGGCGACCCGGTCGAAATACGGCTCATGGGAGATCCCCGTCCGATCCCGGGAAGAGTGGAAAGCCTCGCACGAAGCATTGAGGACAGGGAGCGCCACGACCGACCGGGGCGGGTTCCCAACGTCAATCCGACCTTCAGCTGGGTTCGACTGGCCCAGCGGATTCCCGTTCGCATCCAGATCGGAAAATTGCCGGAAAATCTCCACCTGGTCTCGGGAGAAACAGCGACCGTCATCGACCGGGCGGGGAAGAGCCAGGCCCACGCCTCCCCCTGATCCCTTTTCTCAAGGTTCCAATGGGGCAGTTTTCCCTTGCGAATATCACGGGGAACCTGCCCTTGAATCCTGGACACAGATCCCTTCATCCCCCCGCAGGCGATCGGGTCGATCAGAAGACGGGAATTCCGCGTCATCCTTGCGGACAACAAAAAAGGGGAACCGTTCAACCGGTTCCCCTTTTCGCATGCTGAAGGGCCCATCCCTTGAGGGGACATTTCTAAAACACGAAGGTTGCCCCGAACTCGATCGGCATGTAGTTGAGGGCGGCCTGACTTCCCTGAACCAGTGTGGAATGACCGTCCAATCCCACCGCGGTATCCGCCAGCCCTCCGATATTGCTGATATAGGACCACCTGACATTGGCAAAAAGATCAATCCCTTCCAAGGCATCCGAAAGCTTGGCCAAGGGGGTGACCACCCCGACTCCCGCATCAAAGATGAGGGGAACGCTTTCTCCATTTAAGGTAACGGCCAGGCCTCCATCCCCGAAAATCTGGGGATTGATCCAGGAGTTCCCTCCGGTGAAGTCATAGACATAGCCCAGCGTGATCGGAATGATGGGGGTTCCAGCCTGATGGGCGATCCCCGGTGCATTCGCAGACAGGAAATTATTGGCGTTTCCCAACCCGAAGGACATGATTTCAACATTCATGTTGAGTCCGCTGTGGGCGGTAATCCATCGGGTTACGGTCACCCCTCCGCCATAGCCACCATTCAGGGCGCTGGCATTGAAGGTGTCGGCCCAGGCGAAGTTGGCGGACAGACTTGTGGATTTGGGAACATTCCCCTGGAACGGATCGGCCGGAGTCTGTGCCGAATTCTGCATGAACGCCTGCTGCATGGCCATCATCTGGCCCTGGACCGTTGCGTTCAATCCGGATGCATTCTGGGAAACGACGGGGGTAGGTGGCACAACAGGCGCCGGGTCCTGGGCAAAAGCCTCATGGGACAACAAAAGTCCAGCCGACATCAAAACCGCAAGGCTCGTCCCGAATCCCCGGACAGACAGGCAAAAGAACATGGAACGAGAGCGTTTCCCGGAAAGTTTCAAATGGCCCATGGCAGGCTCCTTCATCAAAGTGAAAAGGAAGACGAACGTTAAATTTGTGTTAACCTTTTTTTTGTTTATTGGTCAGCCTCCCGTGCGCAAATGAAGTGCCAGTTATTTTTATCCTTGATTCAAAATGAGATAGATTATTCCTGTGTCCAGAACCCCTCCTGGACAACGGGAATCGGTTTAGTCTCTGCAACGTTTGGGGAACGCCAGGAAACACTTCGCCTTCTGAACGGATGCAATGGGAAGGTCAATTGAGGTGGGAGAGGATTTTCTTTGGGTCGAACACGTCATTAGCGGGGAGAAATCCGGAGAACCCTTGAAAAGGCACCCAGGCCCTTTTGGAAAAATACTGGACAAAACCGTTCAAAAACATCAAATCATTCGTATCAGACATGTTTCGCAATGAAACACACATTTCAAATATATTTATCCATTTGGAGACCATTCGGACCAAGTGTTCCAATCCCCGACGGGATGAAACATGATCGTCAAACGAACAGAGGTCTTTCCGTCCCAAACCCGGGAATGCTTCATTCCCTTGAATCCGTGAAGAATGTCTCCAGTCTTCCTTGACAAGATCGAACGTCAACTCTACTATTACCGTCTGTGGTTTTCTTCCATTCGCGGGAATAGCTCAGCGGTAGAGCATCGCCTTGCCAAGGCGAGGGTCGCGGGTTCGAATCCCGTTTCCCGCTCCAGTATTTTTCAGTACCAGAGCCAAAATTAACGATACGCGATGTTGTTTCAGATTGTTTTAAATTGCCTTTCTTTTCATTCTCCGGGTGACAAGAGGGTGACAAAAAAATCTCACGGAATCCTTCATTTGAGCCATTCCATTCCGTTTAGTTGCCTTTTGTTTCATCGTCATTCGTCAGGTCCAGAGTCCGGGCCACTTCCCCGGGAGTCATTCCCTTTCCCTCCAGTACAGAATTAAGACGCTCCCAAGTCCATTTGGACTCTCCCGGCATCGTACCCGGCAGGCCCCATATTTGATCGAATTCCTGAACTGACAGTTCCTTACTCGAATAAAACCTTTCGTATATTACATCAGCTACTTTGATAGTAGGATACATGTACGCTTTGGGAATCCTCCGCCATTTTGCGAGCCCCATTTGAACGAGAACAACATCTTCTTTTTGATACTTAGTCTCCGGAAGCAGGAGGGGAGGACGGCGTCGAAAAACTATTTTAGAAGAGAAGGACCTAATCAAGAGAGGGCTAAGCATAAATTCCAAGAAACTCTTTAGTCTTAAGTATTTTTGGGGAGTGAGATAAACCATTTCAAAGTCTTGGCCGGTGGATGACAAAATCCTTGATAGGGGGAAAAGATCGCCGGTTTTAATCGACCAGATATGAACTCGGTGGGGGGAGAGGGTTCCGCTTGTCGGCTCAATGCCAAGTAGATCCAAGACTTTTTCCATTTTTTGCTCGGATACAGTCGAATGACCTTTCAGAAACCTGGATAAATTGGTTGGATCAATCCCGGTTTCCAATGCGGTTCCGGTAATAGTTCTTCCGGTAAGGTAAATCAGGTCTTTTATCATATCTTCTTTTTTATCCAGCATTTTCTCATTCTCTTTACATGGTAGTAATAGCGTGGTAAATTTATAACCACGATGATACTACCTAATATATCACGTCATCTAAAATAATAAAAGGCGCCAAGGAGTTTGCACCTCCCGGCGCCCGAGTCCACCTAACCAACGGCCCCTACCGTCCAAAGTCGGGAGCCTTCACATGGAGGATGAACAATGTCATTGTCACACTCTCGAAAAAATCCGTCAACGGACTCGGTAACACCTCCCGGACTGTCTGGTCCGGATGCCCTCAGAGCTTACTTTTTCCCTCGCCAGGTTCTTCACCTGAACGAGTCGGCTGAATGCCTTGGGCTGTCTTATTCCCATTTTTACAGGCGCATTCAGGCCGGAACACTTGACCTCAGAATCAGAAAAAACGAGGTGGGAGAGCGGTTTGTCCTCCTCGATGACCTAATCGCCTATCTTTTTGCTCCCGAAAAAACTCCTTCTTCCCTCCATCCCGCCAAAAAGCGCGGTCCAGGCCGCCCCAGGAAGCCTGTCACTAGTGATGAACATAGAGGGGGTGTGCGATGAGTCGCGACATGATTTGCCACAAATGCCCACTGCCGGATTGCTTGGAGGGGGCTTCGGGATGTCTCCTGGAGGAGAAACGTAAAAATTTAGAAAAAAAGAACGACAAGGAACTTCGACCTCCTTGTCAGCCTTGGGGAATCACAGAAACAGCGGAGCGGATCGGGAACTCCACCGACTGGATCAGAAAAGAAATCAGGAAGTTCCGGAGGGGACTCCCCGCGAGCATTCCGAGATTTTTTCGGGTCGGAGCCCGATATCATTGGGACCCGGAGGACGTCGAAAATTGGCTTGAGGCAAGAAAACAAGGGGGTGCAGTATGAGCACCCCGGCCAAGATCCATCGACCAGTGGAGGCCCTTCGGGACCTTCCAATCGATATTGATAACGGAAAGAACCTGATCTGGTGCCTTCTCCGAAAACCGGATCTGCTACGTGACGAGTCCTTGTCATTCTCTGTGGAGGATTTCCATTTCGGACCGCACAAACGGATTGTCCAGGCCATGGTTGATTTGGACGCGGAGGGGGTTGTTCCGAATCCGGGCATGATTGCCAATCGGCTGACCGATCAATCGGATCGGGAGTATTTGCTGGACCTGACGGAAACTATGTGGGCCAGCCCTTCCAATGCTCGATATTACTCCGAAAAACTCCATGAAGTGTCGGCCAGACGGCAGGCATTTTTCGACGCAGACAAATTGCAAAAAGCCGCCTTGTCCGGGGTTCCGGGAGATATCGCCCGGGTCCGTGCGGAGATTGGGAAAAGAGAGGATCCCGATGAGGGAAAGTTTGCCATTATCCGCCCCTCCGTTACTTTTTCAAAAATTCTTCCTCCTCCAGTCTATGTTCTGCCATCTCTCCGGCCCAGGACTGTCGGTTTGATGATTGCACAAGAAGGGGGCGGAAAAAGCTTTCTTGCGCTGGAGATCGGTTTTGCCAAGGCAACCGACCATGACATAACCGGGATCGGCGTCACGGGGCCTGGGAGGGTCGTATATTTCTCGAAAGAAGATCCTCCGGAGATCATCGAAGAGCGGATCCAGTCGATCCGTCCATTCATAAAATCGGCCGAGGCGATGGCAAGGGCGGACAACCTTGAAATAGTTTCTCTCTATGGGAAACCGGCAACGCTTGTCTCCGAAAAAACAATGGTCAATGAAAAACTCATCAGACAGATCATCAAAGCAGGAGCCGGGAAGGATCTTTTGATATTCGACACGCTCCGGAAACTTCACGACTTGGAAGAAAACTCTTCGGGGGAGATGAAAATTTTGCTGGAGATCTTTGACCGGATCGCGCTCGAAACCGGAGCGGCTGTGTTGCTGATCCACCATACCAACAAATCGGCAAATCTGAACGGGCAGCAGGGGGACCAGTCCTCCGCTAGGGGATCGAATGTGCTCGTTGGGAATACCCGCTGGAGCCTCCACCTGGAAACGGTCAAGTCCGAGTCTGGGGAGAAGCGGGTCAAAGTGACCATCCCTCGGGCCAGCTACGGGCCGGAAGGTGGGGAATGGTGGCTTGAAAGGATCGATGGCGGTGTTCTGGTCGCGGCGGAGCCGATCATCGCCGGGATTTCTCTGCCTACCATAAAAGAAGGAGGGGGGAAAGCAAAAAAATCATCCCAGACTCGAACGCTTGCACTCGTAACGACAGCCGGAGGAGAAAACCATTACGAGCAGGACTGATATCACACACGCCAGACATCACAGGGAACTTGCCATGATGCCAATTTTCCGACCTCTGCGCCGGGGAGTACGAAAAATAAAGAGAGGAATCGACATTCGGTACGGAATTAAAGGCGGTACTGTCCATCTCCAATCGATCGACCTCCTGGGGATAGACGATCAATCCCTCTTTTTTGTGCTTCTAGCCCTGGCCGGGATTGAAAGAAATGATCGCGGGCTTTTGCCTCCCGTTCCGGCAGGACCTATAGGAAAAGAGTTGCGCTCGGAAATTCAGATCGAGGGCTTGATGGACGACATTCAGAAGATCACCACTTCCGAGAAGGCCCTGGCGAGTTGTCTGGGTATCCACGGCACAACTGTTACCTGGGGCCGGATTCGGGAAGGGCTTAAGCGCCTCCAGGGACTTTCCTTTCACTATCAGATGGAGACGGGAGAGGAATATGGCTCAAATTTGCTGAGTTGGCACAAGGATCCTGAGGGAAGAATCCATGTCGCATTCAATCCGCTCAATACCTTTGCGATTCTGTCACAACATGTCCGGATCGACCTCACCGAACGGAAGATGATCGAAACGGAGTGGGGAAAAGCGGCACATGCTTGGCTCTGCTCATGGCTCCGACCCGGAAAAGAGGATTCTATTCGCCCACAAACTCTTGTGGAGCATGTGTGGTCTCATCCGGCACCAGCAAGTGAATCCAGAAAACGACTCTGGAAAATTCGGAAATTTCTAAAGGAAGAGTTGGCTAGAACAGGCTGGTCAGCAGAAGAAACCGGAGAAGGGATTTTTAAAATAGGGAGACCGAACGGAGGAACCAATGGGAACGAAATCCGGAACTAACAGGAACGCTTTTTGGAACTAACGGGAACAAAACCGGAACTAACAGGAACGTTTTCGGAACTAACAGGAACGTCCATCTTAAAAAATTCCATATCAGTAAGCATCTTGCAAGGATGAAAAAAATCATACTAAGACTCTACAAAGAGTCTACAGTCTCTCTTTGGAGAGAAGGTCTTGAAGACCTCTCCCCAAAGGAGACCAGACCAAAAAATGCTACAAAGCCATCTCATTCGCAGGAGCGGTGATCGATGCAAAGCTAGGGGCAGAGCCAACTTCTCACGGAACGGCTCTGGAAGCCACTCCGGAGGGTGTGGTTGAGCCTGAATCCCCGGAAGGTTGAGCCAGAAGCCCGGAAAACCCCCTTCTCCCCCAGAAAGAAAAAAGCAAAAAGCCCCATCCTGTGATTCTTCCATTTTGATGAAAATATTTCCC
>JAJYGC010000018.1 GCA_021785195.1 Nitrospirota bacterium | reverse complement strand
CGGCCACCGGTTCGACTTGAGAATGGTGACGTCCCGCGGCTATAATCTCCCGGAGTTCAGATCTCTTGTACCACTTCCCGAAATCTTTCCTCGAAAGCGCCCGTAGCTCAGCTGGATAGAGCAGTAGACTACGAATCTAAAGGTCGGGGGTTCAAATCCCTCCGGGCGCGCCAATACCAGAGCCATTCCCGGAAAAATTTCATGGTGCCGTTTTCGGTGCCGGTTCGGATTTAAAATCCGTCTTTTTGTCTCCTTGTCCAGAATCCTCACGGCGTCATGAAGATGTTCAGGTGACAGATGAGCATGAATCAAGGTCGTGGAATAGTCTTTATGTCCTGCCAACTTCTGGACCGTGGTCAACGGAATCCCAGCCTGGAGGAGCCGGGGGCAGAAGGTTTGACGGAGGGTATGACAGACGACCCCTGAAAGTTCGTCCTTCTCCATAGCGGGAATGAATATCTTCTTGGTGAAGGGGTTTCCATACCGTGACTTCTGTATATTCACCGGGGAAGAAAAGACCCATGGGGTAAGAATCACTTGTCTGTTCTGTAACTCTTTCAGAATAGAGACTGCCTTCCCGTTCACCTGGACATGCCGGGTTTCTCCGGGTCTACGTTTTTCATCCCGATGTATTCGAAGAGCCGGAAAAGGAAGGTCAAGATCGATGATCCACGAAAGTATTCGCCGATTGTTATTCGAAAACGGTGTTTCCGGTGTTCCATGCGAGAAAAACGAGCCCTTTGAAGGGGGGATTGGAACACAAGGAACATCGGGAACACCAAAACAACATCGGTTTCCACTGTAGCGAAACCGGCCTCGCCCCTCCGCTCCCCATAGGCGAGCTGGGCATTGAGGATCGGGGTGTTTGGCCTGGACAAACGATCCGCCATCCTTCTGGGTCTATGCCAGGGCAATGGCAAACCTCCGATTCGGTCCTTCCCTCGTGCCCCTGAATATGCAGAAACTGGCGACCGACTGCCGGATTGATGTGGTGGAAGCGAGACAGGCACTGGAGCAACTTGTAGAAGATGGAGACTTGATCGTTGAGAGTGAACGCCGGGGAAGGGGAACGTACTGGCTGGCTCCCATCCGGTGGTGACTCGACAAATCAATGGAAATGGGCGAAGCCTAGGAGCTTCTCCCAAGAGACAATGGAAGAGAGAGAAGAGAAATGAAATGTGCGATGGGGTGGTCTCAGGCAATGATGGATTTTACGACGGGTTTGGGCTTTTGCCTGGCAGACCACAAATCCCACTGCAGCTGCATTCGCAACCAGAAATCCGCCTCGATTCCAAGAGCCGATTCGAGACGCAGGGCCATTTCGACACTCATGTCGGATCTGCCGTTCAGAAGGACCGAAAAGTCCTGTTTTGTGACCCCCAGGCGTCTGGCCGCCTCCGAAACATTCATTTCCGGAGGGAGGTATTCTCTCAGAACTTCGCCGGGATGGGCAGGACCGTGCATGTCCACGTTATGACCTCCTATTAATGATAATCGACATAATCCTCATCGAAAGCGTCTTCGCCCTCAACCGAAAGATCAGTCTCCAGTTGCCATCGACCCGGAGAGACCAGAATCCCTCAAGATCTCCACTCAGTATTGTGGAGGGCCCAGGCCGGGGCATTCATCTGTTCGGGTTTTTGGGCAACGTTCAAGGCGGTCAGAAGCCGTTCAAGCGGGCGGCCTGGGAGGGCTGGATAACCGCCTTGGAGCCTTTTTGGAAAATGGCCTGAAGTCCCTCGTGCCGAAAACTCCGAATCATGGGCTAACGTAGTCTGTCATGTGTCGCTTGTCAATCAGGACAACCGTTCCGGAATCAGTGGGGGTGGAACCGGACCAATGGGATGAATTTGACAAAGTGACTCAGTGTCGGAGTCCAGTTGTTGGGGACTTGAGTCCAGACCACGTCTTGTTTTGCCCTGGGAATATCGCCAGATCCGCCATGTTCCCAGGGTTCAGCGGAAGGGGCATAAACTTCCAGACTTTCATGTCCGTCCCATTCCCATCAGCGGTTCAATCTTCGGGTGCGATTTTTGCGAAACCTGCCACAAGTCCCAGGCTCCCTGATTTTCCAACCAGGATTCCGGAGTTGTTTTCGTCAGAAGTCCGATACGGATCGCCATCTCGGCGGAGATTCCAGACTTTCCGTTCAGAATTCTCGAAAGAGACACACGCGTGACACACAACCTCCGTTCCAATTCCGTGATGGTCATTCCTTCCGGAATGAACTCTCTCAAAACTTCTCCAGGGTGTGCCGGGTTATGCATTCGACTCATGATCTCCTCCAAATGGAAATCCGAATAATTGATATCGGCGCCATTTTCTTCCTTGAATTCAAAGACCAGTTTCCAGTTTTTTCCACCCAAACTGCACATGAACCAGAAAGTTCTCCTTTGAGAGGATGCAGTTTTTATCCGGGAGCGTTCATATCCCCCGGATTTTTCCTGTTTTGTTCCGGAAATGTTTTTCAATATCCAGAATCCAGTCCATTCTCCGAAAAAATTCCGGTGCCGGATTTGTTATGGAACCGTCAATTTCCCTGAGCCGCTTCCCCTGCATTTTCAGGAAAGGGCCGCAGGGCGATCAGGCCCAGAAGAGTGATGACCGCAGTGACCGACAGATAGTATCCGACGGAATCCAGACCGTATGCGGAGGCAAGTTTGGTCGCAATGTAGGGAGCCGGCGAGGCCCCGACAATTCCCGCAAGATTGAATGCCAAAGAGGCTCCGGTATATCGCACCGGAGTGGGGAAAAGTTCCGAAAGAATCGTTCCGGCCGGACCATAGGTCAGTCCGATGATGGAAAATCCGGTCGCAAAAAAGAGAAACAATCGCAAAAGATGATGGGACTCCATCATCGGAGCGAATCCGAACCCAAAGAAAAAAATGAGGACCGTTGCCAGGATCATGGCTTCCCGGCTACTGCGCCGGTCGGCATATCGTGCTGAAACCGGAATCATCAGGGCAAAACAGAGCACCCCGACCATTTGCACGAGGAGTAGGCTCTCCCGGGAATAATGGAGGTGGACGGTCCCCCAACCGAGGGCGAAGACGGTCATCAGGTAAAACATGACAAAGGTGCTGAGAAGGGAAAAAATACCCGCGACCAGATCACGAAGATGATGGCGCAGGACGGAAAAAAACGGGATGCGCACCCGTTCCCCTTTTTCGCGGGATCGGGCGAACTCCGGGGTTTCGAAGATCCGGAGCCGGATCCATAGCCCGACAATGACAAGGATCGCGCTCAGGATGAAGGGGATGCGCCAGCCCCAGGCCAGCAACTCTTCATGTGTGGTGAAATGGGAGAGCAAAAGGAAGACGCCCGTCGAGAGGATGAATCCGGCCGGAGCCCCGAGCTGGGGAAACATCCCGAACCAGGCCCGCAGTCGGGGGGGAGCATTTTCGGTCGCGAGCAGGACCGCACCTCCCCATTCTCCGCCGAGACCCAAACCCTGTCCCATCCGACAGAGTGCGAGGAGGAGCGGAGCCAGAAGTCCGACACTGTTGAACGTCGGCAGGAGGCCGATGGCCACGGTCGAGAATCCCATGGTCAAGAGTGACCCGACCAGGGTGGCCTTTCGGCCCATCCGGTCGCCAAAATGGCCAAAGAGGACGGCACCTATGGGACGGGTCAGGAAGGCCAGGGCAAATGTGGCGAGGGACTGCAGGGTTGCCGTGGTGGGATTTCCCGGCGGAAAGAAGAGCGACGGAAAGACCAGGACGGCCGCCGTGGCAAAAATATAGAAGTCGAAAAATTCGATCGTTGTTCCAATAAGGCTAGCCAGAAGGATCTGGCCTCTGGAGGCTGGTGTGTGCATGATTTTCCTGGTTATGGGCCTGGGGGTGGAATGGGGAGGGCCTTTGCCCCATAGGCAGGGGCTCTCCCGTTAACGACATGTGTGTCACAATCGAAATCGCTGCCGAACGGAAAGGGCGTCCGATTTTCAGATAAAACCGGTTCGGTGTCAAAGGGGTCCGATTTTTAAAATTCAGCGCGTGTAAGCGGACGGGGGCGAACCTCATGGCCCCGGGAAAAAATGGCCAATGAGCAATCCGCCTGCAAAGCCCCCGGTTTGTGGGAGAACGCTTCCACCCTTTTGAACAATTCTCCCTCCCACCATGAGCCAGGTCCGTCCTGCGACAGGCGTGGTACATTGACAGCATGGGCCCAGGACAATCGGACCGGCAATCCGGATCCAAAACATTCTTTTTCCTTGCGTTGATCCTTTGGGTGGCTTCCGGGATCGGCGTCGCGGATGGGTCTCCCCCGGTGTCAAAAAAGATCCCCGATATGACGCCCCGATGGGGCGCGTCCGCGGTCCGTCTTTCCGTGGGAAAGGTGTTCATCACGGGCGGGTTCATGGGACACGATGTCGGGTCAAGCGAGATCTACGACCCTGCCACTCAGGTCTGGACAGAAGTTGCGGCCGATCCCCATCCGAGGACAAGCTCTTCGGCCGTTGCCCTTCCGGATGGCCGTGTCCTGGTGACGGGAGGGTACAATGGAACCTATCTGGGGACGACGGAGTTTTACGACCCGGTTCACAACCGCTGGAATGAATCCACAGACGACCCCGTCCCGCGGGGTGGGGGTGTATCCGTCCTCCTTCGGAACGGAACCGTCTTCGTCACTGGAGGGTTCAACGACACCGGCTTCCTCGCCTCTTCGGAAATTTTTGACCCCGCCTCCGGTTTCTGGAGGGAAGTCCGTCCGGATCCCGTTCCCCGATGGGCCGCTACAGCCGTATCTCTCCATGACGGTACGGTTCTTGTGGTCGGAGGATACAACGGAGAGAACCTGGGGGGAGTGGAGCGCTACGATCCGGATTCAAACATCTGGAAAACCCTGACGCCGGATCCAACTCCCCGATGGGGGGCCGCCGCAGTCGCCATCCCCTCTGGAGACGTGCTGGTCATTGACGGATATCGAGACGGCTATCTCGGGTCTGCTGAAATCTATTCTCCGGCGCATGATACCTGGAATCCCGTGTCCCCCGATCCCATCGCCCGGGAAAAGGCCGTGGCGGTTCTCCTGTCCAATGGGTTGGTGTTGGTCGATGGGGGACTGAACCAGGGGGGATTGCTCTCGTCAGGGGAACTCTATGATCCCGTGCATGATCGGTGGGAGAGGTTGACGTCGAAAGGGGGTCCTGCACATTAGTCCGTTTTAAAGCGCCTCGGGTGGGGGGCAGACAGAGAAGTAGGATTTCTTTGTGGGGAAAAATCCTTTCGGTCAGAGTCGAATCTCCGGCCATGGGGTTTATAGGCGGAAAGGGTCCATCCTTCGGTTCAGGAGGTGCGGAGCAGCCCCAGTCGACGAAAAGTGCTGGAAATCCGGCTGGACGTTTCGCGAATGGTCCGTCCGACAGGCTGGATGCGGTCGATCGTGACATTGCGGAATTTTCCGGATTCGCAAAATCCGAACCGTATTTCTCCGGACATTCTCCAGTCCAGTTCGGTCGCATCGGAGAGAATCCCGCTGATCCGCTCCCGGATTCCGTCCGGTGATCCCCCGATGCAAAGGGCGGCTGCACCGGTATCTCCCGCAGCGACCGCGTCCCCTTCCCGGATCGTGGACCGGAGAAGGTCTGCCAGCGAGTCCGCCATTTCCAGCTTGTCGGGTCGGACATAAAGCATCCCGAATTTTTCTCCCGAATCGGACAGCTTCGAGGCGAGGAGATTGAGGGACTTGCGTTGCAGGATGGGGCCATCAGACTCGAGTTCAGGCAGTGTTCCGGCCCGGACCATCCGATTTCCCATCCGTTGGGAAAAGGTGCGGATCCAGTGGGCCCAGGAACCCTGGAGGTATTGGGTCCAGTACTCCATGCGGGGGAGCGGGGCACCGACCCATCCCAGCACATGGACACCAAACATGACGGGAAGGATGCATTCCCTTGACCAGGGACTGTCTTCGTGGCGCACCACAAAGAGCCTTCGCCCCTTCGCGGAGAGGTCCCGGCCCCAGGAAGATTCCCTGGAAAAGAAATCGGCCCGATGGCGCAACACGCCACCTGTCCTTTTTTGTTCATAACGGACCTGTCGGAAGGAGTCATGGTCGGGAAGGATGAGCCTGACATGTCCCATCCCCGAAGGAAGGGTTCCCAGGATGCGGCAGGCCAAGGTGTTTTGTTCGTCCCGCTCGATCAGGGTCGTCATTTCCAGATCCTCCTGGTCCTCTTGTCCGTCCGCATGCCTTTCAGCAAGGGCTCTGTCTCAATCCTTTATTAGGGGAGTTTTCTCGGTTCACCCGAATTCTGGTCTCCGGACTGTCTATACTCTTCGGCAAGAAATGCCCAGGTCTGAAATCCTTAAGGCTTGCCAGACCCTGACGTCTCGATCGGCCCGGCTCCCCGTTCGAAAACACCAAGACAGGGAGAAAGGACGATGAATCAGAAAATTTCCGGGATCTCCTTGGTTTCAGGGATCTTTGGCAGGGACCCCTTCCGCCGGAAATGACTCCTCTATCAATGACACATTGTTGCCAAAAGTCAATGGTGCCGACGGATTTTCATGGAGGGTGTATTTTTAGGAAAATTGTCTCAGTGGGATTGGGCATGTGGGGGATCTTTGGGGTTGTCCAAGGGATTGGATTTTTGTCTTTGTAATGCAAAAGAAGACATTTTGGTTTATTGGCATACATTATTGTTTTTTATGGTTGTCCAATTATATCAAGGAAGAACAGCGGAAATCTCCAAGGAGTACCCGGGGGGGTGCGTCCACTGGTGGTTACAAGTTGGGGAGGAGATCCCCAAATATGTTCCAGGTGCCACTCCTGTTTTACTGGCATGATAGTTGCGCCTCTTTGAAACACTACCTCAAGTGACTGGAACGGACTTTCTAGTTGTCAGGAGTCTTGCCGTGCAAAATGCCCGTTCATTTTCCCACTCTGACGCCGGTTTTTTTGACGAGATGCGTTTGGAAAGCGAAGGCATCCGTTCTCCCTACAAGACGTTTTCCAACTGGTTCGAGAATGTTCCGAAAGAAGTCCTCAGACAAAAGCGCCAGGAAGCGGAGATCCTCTTCCAGCGCCTTGGAATCACCTTTTCGGTGTATGCGGAAATCCTTCAGAACGAACGGATGATTCCCTTCGACATCATTCCCCGGATCCTGAGTGCGAGGGAATGGGCCAAGATTTCTGCGGGGGCCTGCCAGCGCATCAAGGCCATCAACATGTTCCTGAGCGATGTCTATCACGACCGGGAGATCCTCAGGGCGGGCATCATCCCAGCCAGCCAGATCCTGGACCATCCCAATTACCTCCCCCAGATGAAGGACCTGAATGTTTTGGGGGGGACTTATGTCCACATTGCGGGAATCGACATCGTCCGGACCGGTGAGGACGATTTTTTCGTCCTTGAGGACAATCTCCGCACGCCATCCGGGGTTTCGTACATGATCGAGAACCGGCGAATGATGATGCGTCTTTTTCCGAACCTCTTCACCTGCCATTCTATCGCTCCGGTGGAGCATTATCCCCAGCTTCTTCTGGACAACCTCCGGGCCGTTGCCCCGGGAGGGGGGAGTGACCCCACCATCGTCCTGCTGACCCCGGGCGCCTATAACAGCGCCTATTTCGAGCATGCCTTCCTGGCCCAGCAGATGGGAATCGAGCTGGTGGAGGGACAGGATCTGTTTGTCAGGGACGAAAAGGTTTTCATGCGGACAACGATGGGTCCCCAACGGGTGGATGTCATTTATCGGAGAATCGACGATGCGTTCCTGGATCCGCTGGTATTTCGTCCGGATTCGGTCTTGGGCGTTCCTGGCCTGCTGTCGGCCTACAGAAGCGGGAATGTCGCGCTGGCCAATGCCATGGGAACGGGGGTGGCGGATGACAAGGCGACCTATGTGCACGTGCCGGATTTCATTCGGTTCTATTTGAACGAGGAGCCGATTCTCCCGAACGTGGAAACCTATCGACTGGCCGACCGGAAGGACTGCCTCTATGTTTTGGAGCATCTTTCGGAGCTGGTGGTCAAGGAAGTCCAGGGATCGGGGGGGTACGGGATGCTGGTAGGACCCACGAGCACAAAGCAGGAAATTGAAGATTACCGGGCCCGCATTCTGGAGAACCCCGCCAATTTCATCGCCCAGCCGACTTTGGCGCTCTCGACTTGTCCGACGTTCTCCGAATCCGGCATTGTTCCCTGCCACGTCGACCTGAGACCGTTCGTCCTTTCGGGAAGATCCGTTTCCATGGTGCCGGGAGGTCTGACGCGAGTCGCTCTGAAGGAAAAGTCCCTGGTGGTCAACTCGTCACAGGGGGGTGGAACCAAGGACACATGGGTGTTGGAGGACTGAGCCGTGTTGAGTCGAACCGCTTCAAACGTCTACTGGATGGCCCGATACATGGAACGGGCAGAAAATACTGCCCGCATCCTGAATATCGTTCACCATATGTCCCTGCTTCCAAAGAGCGTTCCGGAAGAGAACAGGGAATGGAGCCTTCCCCTCAAGATCACGGACACCCTCTCCATGTACTTCGATCGTCACCATTCCATTAACCCGTCGGATGTCCTCGACTACATCACGATGGATGAGAACAATCCGTCGAGCATTTACTCGAGCATTCGGGCGGCGCGGGAAAATGGGCGGGCGGTCAGGGGAAAAATCACTTCGGAGATGTGGGAAAGCCTGAATGCCACATGGCTCGAATTGAAGAGGATCAAGGAAAGCGGGATGACCGATTTTGACTGCAGCCGGTTTTTTGAATGGGTCAAGGAGCGGTCGCACCTGTTCAGGGGGGTGACCCATGGAACGATTCTCCACGACGCCACCTTCTACTTTGTCCGGCTCGGAACCTTCATCGAACGGGGGGACAGCACGGCCCGCATCCTGGATGTCAAATATCATGTCCTGCTTCCGAGCCTGGGTGATGTCGGGGGAGCGGTGGACTACTACCAGTGGGGGGCGCTCCTTCGTTCCGTCAGCGCATTCGAGTCCTACCGCAGGGTCTACCGGGATGTGATCACTCCATTTCGGGTTGCAGAAATGCTGGTTTTGCGAGAGGATATGCCAAGATCCCTCCATGCCTGTCTTGATGAGATCCAGTCCATCCTCGGGGCGATCGGGGGATTTTGCGGGGTGGAGGCCCGGCGGCGCGCGGGCGAATTGCATGCCAGTCTGCACTATGCACGGATGACCAGCATCTTCAAGTTTGGCCTGCACGAGTTCCTGACCGATTTCCTGGTCCGGATCACGGAACTGGCGGAGGAGGTCCAGTCAAGCTTTTTTGTCTACGGGGAAGGCGCCGCTTCGGTTCAGGAGCCATTGGGGCGAGGGGTGACGGAGTGAACAACAGGGAAGGGTTATTATTGGTGATGCCAAGGGGGAGAAAGGGGTCCATGCGTGATCCGGGGTCGCTCTCATGACGTATTGTGCGGCGCTGAACCTCGATGCCGGGCTTGTGTTCGGCTCGGATTCCCGAACCCACGCCGGGGTCGATGACGTCTCGTCGTTCTGCAAGATGAGGGTCTTCGAACGCGTCGGGGACCGAGTCCTGGTCATGCTGAGTTCGGGCAACCTGGGCGTCACGCAAGCCACCCTTTCCCTCCTGGAAAAAAAGAGCAAGGCGTTCGACGGAAGGAGTGAAACCCTCTGGACCGTCCCCTCCCTGTTCGATGCCGCCCGCCTCCTGGGGGAGACGCTCCGGGAAGTGCAGCTTCGGGACGGCCCCTATCTGGCCCAGGACAATGTCGATTTTGGCGCATCGTTCATTCTGGGGGGACAGATCTTGGGGGAGCCACCCCGTCTGTTCAATATCTATTCCCAGGGGAACTTCATCGAATCGTTCCCGGAAACGCCCTATTTCCAGATCGGTGAAACCAAGTACGGGAAGCCCATCATCGATCGGGTGATCACCCCCTCGACCTCGCTCGAGGAAGGGGCTAAATGCCTGCTCGTTTCGTTCGATTCCACCATGCGGAGCAATATTTCGGTGGGGTTGCCGATTGATCTGCTCTGTTATGAACGGGACAGTTTCCAGACGGGACTGAAGTGGCACATCCGGGAGAACGACCCCTATTTCGAGGCGTTGCGACGCTATTGGTCGGAAGGACTGCGAAAGGTGTTCGCGGGCCTTTCGGATCTTCCCCAGAGCCGCTCCCCTTGGGGCGGGGAACTGGTCGATGGGCGATCCTTCCTGTCTGATGTGATCCACCGTCCTTCCGGGTGAGTGGATGGATGGCCCGTTCTTTGTGCGCCCGGAATCTCCCCCTGTGTGATCCTTTGGGTCCCTGGGGCTTACTGGGCCCTCTTTGCTATTTGGAACGGCCCACTCGAAGCAAAGTCCTGAAAGCCTCCGCCAATTTGTGAAAGTCCGATTTTTCGCTTTCTGAACCCCTCCCGCTCTTAAGAGTCTCGCTGAACCCCAGTTTGACAAAACAAAAAACCATTTTTGGCGTTAATTTTTCTATTATGTGGAATTTTATTCTTTTTTGTCGTATTGGACGGGGTTTGGCCTCCTTCGAAAGGGACCGATTGAGTCACCCTTTTTGGCGTGTTGGAAATTCTGGAGGGGTTTGGCCTCCATATTGCTTAACATATATCGCCAAAACATTTAAATGACTGTTTTTCTGCATCATTTTACTGATGGAGAGATCATGGGCCTGAAAAGTCAAAAAATGCACCTTGAACCTTCGGAGCGCAGATGGTTGCCCTGGTTCGGAAAGACCGGAAAGGTCATGCTGGGCTTTTCCTGCTTTCTGAATCGGGATACCTATCCGGTTGTCGAAAAGACCTTTGACGGGATCTCCGCGACACGGGTCAAAATCCTGACCCAGTGGGCCGAACAGAAGTGGATGCTGTTGTCCCAGTTGGCCGGACAGATCGAGACGGGGTTTCCGGAGATTCCGAAGTTTCTCCTGGATTCGGAACGGGCCCAGGCTCCGGATTTTTCCGAACTGTTCATTGTCGACAGGGGAGGATCCGTTCTGGCGTCGACCGCCTCCCGAAGGGTCGGTGAGAAGGGGGTTTCGGCCAAGGCCCTGGCAGAGGGACTGAAAGGCCCTTTCCTGCACGGACCTTATGAGGATTTGGAAACGGAACGCCTTGGTCCCTCCACGTCCAAGTTCCATGATGCCGTCACGCTGATGTTCTATCATCCACTCCGAAGTCAGGGTAGGGTTTTGGGATGCCTTTGTGCCAGAGTGCCGAACGATGTCCTGGGAGACCTGATCCAGCGGGAAGCCGGGCATATCTATCCTGAGTCCGGTGACAACTATATCTTCATGGCAAATTCCGTTTTTGATCCGGATGTTGCTCCGGGCACAGCCCTTTCTCGATCCCGGTTCGAGGACGATACGTTCTCATTCGGGGAGAACCTCAAGGGAGGGGTCACGACCCGGTGGGGCAATGTCAAGGTCTTGAGGCATACGGAGCTTGAACTCAGGTTTACGGATCCGGCGACCGGCGAGTTGCACCCCGGGGTTCGGGAAACCATGAAATATGGCGAAAATCTGTTTGTGACCTATCCCGGGTATTCCGATTACCGGCATATCCCCGTGATCGGAAAAGGGGTGACGTTCCAGATGCCGGGCTCCCCCGATCTTTGGGGGATGATGTGCGAAGGGGATCTGGAGGAAGTCTATCGAAGGCGTTCCTTGAGCTTTCGTTTCATGCGCCTCTACCTCGGCATCAATTTGTTGCTATGGGTGGTCAACATCTTTCTGGAGCATGTACCGGGATGGCCCTCCTGGCTGGGAGACGCCATTACGGCCCCGCTGTTCCTCCTGGGGGCATGGATCTTCTACCGGTGGGGTCTGGGTCCCTTCGGGAAGCGGTTGCAGGAAATGACAGAAGTGATCCGGACCATCTCCGAAGGCGGAGGAAATCTCCGGCAGCGCCTCGACAACAAGAAATTCAGTGCCGATGAAAGCGGAGAAATGGGTCGGTGGATCAACAGCTTTATCGATAATCTGGACGGGATCGTCGGGCAGGTCATCCAGACCTCGGAGCAGGTTGCCAAAACCAATCAGCAGATGCTCCACAAGAACAAGGAGGCCAATATGGCCTCCTTCCAGGTGGTTTCTGCGATCGGGGCCATGCTGGACTCCCTCCAGAAGCAGATGGTGGAGATCCAGACGGCCTCAAACACCGCCTCCGAAATGAAGGCCGTGATGGGCAATGTGATGGCCAGCGCCCGGGAGCAGTTCATGACGGTCCGTTCGAGGACCGGCGGGATCCGAAGTTCGATCGAGGATTCCAAGGGATCGATCCAGACCCTTCAGGCTCGGACGGATGAGATCGGAAAGATTGTCGATGTCATTCAGGAAATTGCCGACCAGACCAACCTTCTGGCCTTGAATGCGGCAATCGAAGCGGCCCGTGCCGGAGAGCAGGGGAGGGGATTTGCCGTGGTGGCGCAGGAAGTCCGAAAACTGGCCGAACGGACGACCTCATCGACGGTGGAT
This sequence comes from Nitrospirota bacterium, assembly GCA_021785195.1. Lineage (GTDB taxonomy): Bacteria > Nitrospirota > Leptospirillia > Leptospirillales > Leptospirillaceae > JAJYGC01. The sequence goes on along the minus strand of JAJYGC010000018.1, from coordinate 21,481 downwards.
ATCCGTTCCATGATCCACACGGTGCAGGGAGAAGCCCGGAAGGCAGTCACCATCATGGAAAACAGCATGTCGGGAGTGGAAGAGGGTCTGCGTTTCGCCGAAGATGCCGCGTCGGATCATTCGGGCATTGAGGGGGTTGTCCGGCGCATGGGTGAAACGATCGAGACGATCGCCCAGAGCAGCGAGCAGCACAGCCAGAGTGCACGGGCCACGTCCACGATCACCACCGGAATGCAGGGGGCCGTTGAGGCACTGAGGGGAAGCGTCGAAAAGGTCCAGTTCGCCGCGGGGCAACTACAGCAGCTTGTCGGGCAGTTCCAGGTCAGCCGCCAGTCCTGAGCCGTCGGTTGGCGTGCCTGGTCGTTTGGCCGGACACGAAGATTCCGGGGGGGGATCGCTCATCCCCTCCCGGAAATCCATTTCAGGTGCGGTTCATTTCTTCCAGCACCGGATAGTCGATGTACCCCTTTGTGCCCCCCATGTAGAAGGTGTCGGGATCGGGTGCATTGAGCGGGGCCTGTTTCCGGAACCGGTTCACCAGGTCCGGATTGGCAAGGAATGGACGCCCAAAGGCGATGAGGTCGGCCATTCCGCCTTGGATAACCTGGGTGCCCCTTTCAAAGGAGTAGTTCCCCGCCGCAATGATGGTTCCGGGATAAATCGGCCGGAAGAACGCGGTGCTCAGGTCTGGCACGGAGTGCTCTCCTTCGGGGACCACCGGCTCGATCAGGTGGATATATCCCAGCTTCATTCCGGCAAGCTGGCGGACCACATGACCGAATGTCTCCTGGGGGTGGGAATCTCCCATGTCGTTAAAGGTACCGCCCGGAGAAAGCCGGATCCCGACCCGTTCGCTTCCCCACACGGAGATGACCGCCTCCATGACCTCGATCATGAGGCGCGCCCTGTTTTCGATGCTGCCTCCATACCGGTCCGACCGTTGATTGGTGCTGTCCTCCAAAAACTGATCCAGAAGGTAGCCATTGGCGCCATGGACCTCGACCCCGTCAAACCCCGCGTTCAATGCGTTCTGGGCCCCATTCCTGTACTCTTCCACAATTCCGGGAATCTCCGACAACTCCAGGGCACGGGGTGTCGGGATCGGCTTGAGTCCTTCCGGGGTATAGGTCGAGACTCCGCGGGGAGCGATGGCGGAAGGGGCGACAGGAAGCTTCCCCCCGTGGAAGTCCGGGTGGGAGATCCGCCCGACATGCCACAGTTGAAGGAAGATGACGCCCCCTTTCTGGTGCACTGTCTCGGTAATCCGCCTCCAGCCTTCGACCTGATCGTTGGAGTGGATCCCGGGAGTGGAAATGTATCCCTGTCCCATGGGGCAGACCTGGGTGGCTTCGGTAATGATCAGTCCGGCGGATGACCGCTGACCGTAATAAGTGGCGCTGATCTGGGCCGGAACATTGCCCTTTTCGGCCCGGTTCCGGGTCATGGGTGCCATGACGATGCGGTTCTTGAGGGAAATGCGCCCGATTTTAAGGGGTGTGAAAAGATCAATGCTTTGTGCCATCAGAGTGGTTCTCCTTCATGTTCGAGTGTATACGGGGTGTCTGTCTTCCATCTGTCAATGGTTGGCGGGGTCGGACCCGACAGCGTCCGACCCCTTGGTTCATGCATTTGAATCGAGCATCTTCATGGAGGCTTCAGGGTAACGCTTGCCTGATGCCGCGTTCATCGGAAACAGCCGGTCGATCCGGAGCAGGTCTTCCCCGCTGAGGGACACTTCCAGGGCCCGGACGTTGTCCTCCAGATAATGCTGTTTCTTGGTGCCGGGGATCGGGACGATCTCCTTTCCTCTGGCCAGAACCCAGGCCAGTGCCAGTTGGGCGGCGGTGCATCCCTTGGCTTTGGCCAGCTCCACAACATGGCGGCCCAGTTCAAGGTTTCGGGTGAAGTTTTCCCCCTGGAAGCGGGGAGAACTCTTTCGATAGTCTCCTTCCGGAAAGTCGGAGGAGGACTGGAACTTGCCTGTCAGGAATCCCCTGCCCAGGGGACTGTAGGCGACAAATCCGATTCCCAGTTCCCGGCAGGTGGGAAGAATTTCCTTCTCGACCTCACGGCTCCACAGGGAGTATTCGCTTTGGAGCGCCGAAACGGGGTGCACCCGGTGGGCTCTCCGGAGTGTATTGGCAGATGCCTCGGAAAGTCCGACATATCGTATCTTTCCTTCCCTGACCAGATCGGAGAGGGCTCCGACCGTCTCTTCGATGGGGGTCTCCGGATCCACGCGATGCTGGTAATAGAGATCGATCCTGTCGGTGCCGAGGCGCTTCAGGCTGGCCTCACAGGCGGCTCGGACATATTCCGGCCTGCCGTTGACTCCCATGAAGATTCCTTCAGGGCTTCGGACGACTCCAAATTTGGTGGCCAGGACAACACGGTCCCATTTTCCGGACAGGGCCTTTCCCAGAAGCCGTTCGTTCTCACCCACGCCATACATGTCCGCGGTGTCGAGAAAGGTAACCCCCAATTCCAGCGCGCGGTGAAGGGTGGCGATGGATTCCCGTTCGTTCAGCGGGCCGTAGAACTCGGACATCCCCATGCATCCGAGCCCGATTGCGGAAACCGACAGGCCCTGGGTTCCCAATGGACGTTGCTGCATGAACTCCTCCTCTCTGGTTGGAGCGCCGGACGCGGGGCCCGGACGGTCCAACCCGAATCGTTGAAGACCGGTCCAGATTCAAGAACCGGTCAGGAAATGCCCGATATCAGATCCGAAAGTCGTTTTTGGGCGAGATCTTGTTCGAGAACCTGGGTCACCGAGCGGAAGACCGGTTCGATCAAGCGGAACATGTTGACGCTCACCGGGCATTTTGGGTTGGGGGGGTTTGGGTTGAAGGCAAAGACGGACTTCTCTCCCACGGCCAGAAAGATCTCCAGCAGTGTAATCTGCCCGGAAGGCTTCGCAAGCCGGATCCCTCCGCTTTTTCCTTGCTGGGTGACGATCAGGCCGGCTTTTTTAAGGTCTCCCAGCAACCTCCTGACTACCACGGGATTCGTGTTCACGCTTTCCGCAAGCATGTCGGAACTCACCCAGCCCCCCTTTTCCACCAGATGATCCGGGGAGTGTTCCGGGAGATATCCCAGTCCGACAAGAATATGGGTCGCGACGGCGAATCGACTATTGGCTGCCATACTGTAACATTAGTTGTTATACTTATTGGTGTCAACCCCAAAATAAATCAAAACCCTTTGCCCTCCCTCATTCCGTCTGGGAGGGCGACTGTCCCGGAGACAGGAGTGTGGAGCACAATGATGGAATCCATCCCGGACATTTTGGAAAAGGATTTTGGGTGTGACCCGGAAAGTATAGTAAGATGGGCCGACAACTCATCTTGCAACGTCAAGGAGGAATGATATGGTCGTGAATGCGCGCTGGTTCGTGTCCGCTTTTGTGGGTGCATTGTGCTTGGGAGGTCTGGCGGCCTGTTCGTCCGCGAACATGCCCCCGCCGGAGCCCTATGGCATTCAGCATGTTGTCGAGAAAGCCAATGGAAGTCGTCCCAAGTGGATCGACAATCCGGGCGAGTACCAGAAATCCCACGCCGACAAGAGGTTCTTTGTGGGTCTGGTGAACGGCGATCCCGATATGGAGTCCGGAAGGACCGATGCGGAAGCCAGTGCTTCATCCGAACTGGCCAAGTCCATCGAAAATACGGTCCACGACCTTTACGTCAAGGGCCGGACGACGAACCAGTCGGGGGGGGATTCCGATCTTGAACGCGCCATCCAGTCCGGGACGCTTCAGGAAGCCCGTGCCGTTGCGACCGGCCTCTCGCCCCAGGTGTTCTGGTGGGAGAAGTATTGGGTCCAGTCCTCTCCCGGTGCCCCTGTCCGCTATTACTACAACGTCTGGGTCCTGTCCTCAATGAGCAAGGCACACTTCGAGCAGACCATCTACCAGACGCTGAACGGGCTGCAGAATGCGGTTGCCGCGCCCCAGGCGAAAAAGGTCGTCAAGGAAATGAAGAAGCTTTATCTGAAGCAGACCGGTCCCTGACGGACCGTCCGTCATGTCGGGGGGACAGGGAGGTCCGGCACGGATCGGTACTGTCCCCTTGTTCATGGAGGGTTTTTGACGGGGTCGCCGGGGTTTTCGTCCAGCGGGTCCAGTGTTGACGGGATTTCCCGGATATGCCCGGACCGCCGGATCCGTGGATCGTCAGATCATGAAGGACCGGTGGGCCAATCCGGGGGGATGGAGGGATAGGGGGAATGGGTGTGAAGCGAACACTGTTTGGTACGGACGGGATCCGGGGCGTGGCCAATGTGGACCCGATCACGGGGGAAACGGCCTTTCGCCTGGGGCGGGCGGCGGCCTACCTGTTCAAGCGTTACAAGGGCGAGCATCATGTGGTCATTGGCAAGGATACCCGGATCTCGGGGTATATGCTGGAGCACGCCCTGACGTCCGGGATCTGTTCCATGGGGGTGAACGTCGTTCTCGTCGGACCGTTCACCACCCCGGGCATCGCCTTTCTGACCCGGGCGTTGCGGACCGATGCCGGGATCATGATCTCTGCCAGCCACAACCCCTATCAGGATAACGGAATCAAATTCTTTTCCTCGGAAGGGTCCAAGCTTCCGGATGAAATCGAATTCCGGATCGAGGAACTGGTCCTGGGAAATGAGATCGACCTGATCCGACCCACGGGTGACCAGATCGGAAAAGTGGAGAGGCTTTCGGGAGCCGAAGGCCGGTACATCGAGTTCATCAAGAACACGATTCCCCGAAAACAGAAATTCGACGGGATTCATGTCGTGATGGACATGGCCAACGGGGGAGCCTACCGGGTTGCCCCCATGGCTTTTCGTGAGCTGGGGGCCCATGTCACCGCCATCGGAAACCTTCCGGACGGAACCAATATCAATGACGGATGCGGGGCCCTCCATCCCGAACGGCTTGCCCAGACCGTCCGGGACCTCGGTGCCGACCTGGGCATCGGGCTCGACGGTGACGCCGACCGGGCGATCTTTGTGACCCATAGCGGAAGGGTTCTGGACGGAGATGCGGTCATGGCAGTGGTGGCCCGCCACCTCAAAGGCAATCAGCGCCTCAAGGACGACACGCTGGTCACGACGGTGATGAGCAACATGGGCTTGGACGTGGCCATGGAACGGGAAGGGATCCGGCTTCGGAAGACCCAGGTCGGGGACCGGTATGTCCTGGAAGAGCTCGAGGCCCATAACCTGTCCTTTGGGGGGGAGCAGTCCGGCCATCTGATTTTCCGGGATTTCCATACGACCGGGGATGGACTCATGACCGCGATCCAGCTGGTTTCGATTCTGGTTGAAAAAGGGCTTTCCCTGGAGGAGGCTTCGTCTCTTTACCAGGCTTTTCCCCAGGTCCTGAAAACCGTCCCTGTGGCCCGGAAGGTGCCGTTGGAAGAGCTCAAGAGGGTCTCCGGCGTCGCCCGAAGGATCGAGGCCGACCTGAAGGGAAACCACGGACGTGTGCTGATCCGGTATTCAGGGACGGAGTCCGCCCTCAGGATCATGATCGAAGGGCCGGACCGGAATCAGATCGATGTGTTTTCCGAAGAAATCCTGAAGGCGGTCGAGGAAGATTTTCACGAGATCCGTCCCTGACCCACCCCTCCCCAAACATGATGGAAAAAGGCGGATGGTTCTTTCTCGGACTATCCGCATTCTGGTTGGTTCCGTTTTTCCCGGCCACCCTCCTTGTGGTGGGGGTTGCCGGAGCGGTCCTTTCCCTGGCCGGGAGAAAACCGGGTCGCTTTCTTTGGGCCGGGGCCGGATTGGTCTGGGGAATCCTTTCGGTCGGAGTCTTGTGGGGCATTTCCCCGTCCTGGCAGGGAGAGCGGACTTTCCATGGATGTCTGTCCTCCGGCGCCCGGATGGGACGGACGATCCAATGGGTGACGATGGAGGCAAGCCTTGATGCCACCCGACGTTTTCCCGTGCGGCTTGGGATCCCCGTCCAGAGGGTTCCAGGGGCATTAGGTCCAGGGGACTGCCTTTCCGGTACGGTCACCCTTTCGACCTATCCGGATGGCTGGGAAAGGACGCACCTGTTTGGAAGCGCCTTTCATCCCGTGCTGCTTGAGGGAAAGGTGGCCCCCTGGGATCGCCTCCTGATCCGTCACCCCTTCCGGGCTTCCGGTTTTTCTTCCTCTTTTTTCCACCCTCTTGACGACCATCTCCATAAACGGATCCTGTCGCTGTTCTCCCCGGATGTCGCGGGGGTCCTGCTCGCCATGGTCCTTTCCGACACCAGCCATCTTTCCCCCGATCTGAACCAGACGTTCCAGAAAAGCGGTGTCTACCACATGCTCTCCGTTTCAGGGGAGCATATGGCGCTGCTCGCCCTGTTCCTTTCGGGAACACTGTTTTTGACCCTTCGCCTTCTCCCGTACCCCCTCCTTCGGAAAGGGTTCGCCCGCTGGCCGGTCTCTCTTTTGGTCGGATTGTGCGTTGTTCCGGTCATGGGTTGCTATCTCCTCCTGATCGGAACGCCTCTTCCGGCGTTGCGGGCCATGGGAGGGTTCGCACTGGGAATTGCGGCGCGGGCCATGGGGGTTCGAGGGTCATGGGAGGATCTTCTGGGGCTCTCCATGATCGGACTGGGGGTTCTGAATCCGGATGCCCCCCTCTCTTTGTCGCTGGATCTGTCATTGTCGGCCCTGTGGGGGGTAGCCCTGTTCCTTCGGTGGGGGAACCGGAATCAGGAAGATTCCTTGGGAGTGGCCCTCTCGGGGGTCGCGGGGCTGGACGGGGTTGTCCTGGGAATCTTCGTCACCCTCACGACGCTTCCACTGCTCTGGCTGGCCTACCGCCAGCTGGACTGGGTCGGAATCGTGTCCAACGGAATCATCGTTCCTGTTGCGGGAGATCTTTTTCTCCCGGCCGGGTTCCTCTACTCATTGTTCCTGATCCTGTTTCCTTCGGGGTGGGCTCCGTTGACTTCCGGCCTTGAGTCAATGGGAGAATCGGTCATCGGACTGGTATCTTTCTTTTCCAGAATTCCCCACGGACAAATCCATCTCCCCGTCCTTTCACCCGGACTCTTCGTCATCGCATTCACGTTGATCCTGGGAGGGCTGCAGGTGATGGCAAGAAGGCCTCTCGGGGAGGGAATCCGGCTGTTGATCCCGATGGGTGGAGCGCTCGTGGCCATCCTTTTGCTGGTGGGGGCGGGAGGAGGACCGATCCACCCGGAGGCGGGTGCGATTCCCGGCCGGGCCCTGAGGGAGGCTTCCCCCCTCGGGTCGGGGGGCCCCGTTGCTCCGGGAGGGGAGGGGATCCACTGGTCTTTGGGACAGGAGGAGCACAACTGGCAATGGGTCATGGGGAGATGAGCCTTCCAATGCATCCCAATCGGTCAGGGTGAAAGCCTGGACACACGAAAGGCCAGGTTGGAGAACCCATTGTCCTGGGGCAGGGGGGGGGAGATTTTCCGGTAGCGATCGATGACCTTCCTGATCCGCTCCTTTCCCACAAAGGCGGTGTTGTGTGCGGTACTTCCCGGAAGGGGAACATCTTGCACGACGATGAACTGCCGATGGCCGCCATCTTCCTGGTTCAGGTCGATCACCGCCTGGGCTGTTGGACAGGTTCCGCCGAAGAAATCGAGGATGATCCCCTTTCCCGTCTCCGAAAACGGGGGCAGCCAGGCCACCAGATCCCGGATGAGCCTGGAAGGTTTTGGAAAGTCGAAGATGGCTCCATCGGACAAATCCTTCAGTTCCCGGGTCCCGTCGGTCGTGGTCACCCGGTCGTAGTAGGAGACCGGGGTTTTCCGTCTCTGGCGACCCTCCTGGTAAAGGTACTGTTTGGTGAAAACCATCCAGACCCCCTTCTGGCTCTTCCGGAAGACGATTTCCTCCTGTCTGTTCCAGAAAGTTTTCTCGCTCCATCTCCACTGGAGCGTCGGACACTGGATCCATGTTCCGTCGGGGGCTTCGATCGGGTAGGCGAGGTTTGGCCGGGGAGAGTGGCGCGTTCCGCTTTTGGCAAAGGGAATCAGTTTGTAAGGGCCCCGTTCATCCTGTCGGGTGTATTCCGCGATCATCTCTTGGGTGAGGGGCTCCGAAAACGGGGGCAGCTCTTTGATGTCCCTGGCATAGACGACGACATATTCCGTCTGGGGAATGAGATGGCGGTGCCCTCGTCCCCTGACGACCTTCTTTCTCCAGACCACGGTTCCCACATGATTTTCCGGCCCGAAGACCTCATCCAGGAGGCAGCGCAGGTGGTGGATGGCCCGATCGTCGATGCTGACGAAGAGAACCCCCTGCTTTTTGAGGAGTTCCCAAGCGAGGGCCAGGCGGGGATACATCATCGAAAGCCAGGGAGATGGGTCCCTGACAGTCTTGGCAGATCGCTCCGAAAGGGAGTCGTCGAGCAACGAAGCGGCCGGAACGCGGTTGAAGTAGCGATCGTCGAAGGCGATCGTCTGCCCCGTGTTGTACGGGGGGTCGATATAGATGGCATCGATGTGGCCCTGGTACTCCTTCCGGAGGATTCGGAGGATCGTCAGATTCTCCCCCTCGAGGAAAAGGTGGGAGGCCTGTTCCGGAAACAGTGATTCTTCGGGAACCGGTTCAAGATGGGCGGAGACGGGTTCGTTCAGGTGTCGGAGGGATTCCTGTTTTCCAGGCCATTGGAGGGTGAATCGCTGTGGGGTGGGCATGGGTCTCCAGTGGATGATCAGGGTGTTTGTCCATCGGTCCGGTGTTCAAGGCACAAGATCCTGGTCCAAAAATGGGAGAACAAAAGTTGACAGTTTGGAAAAGGGGGGAATATAGTCGAGGAAGCCCTCCGTTGGTGTTCATCCGACAATTGGGATGGGAACTGGCCAGGTTGTGGAAGGCGATTTCGCTTTCGTGGCCGGTTTTTTCAGATTCCCCTCGAGTCCGGGATCGCATCCGGACCCAAAAGCCTGTCCGGTGGAAAGAGAGTTATCCGATGATGTCCTTATCTCTTGGAACTGCCTTCCTTGCCGTCGCTCTTGCCACCCTGCTCCTCAGGTCCGTCCCGTCCCGTCCTGTGGCCGTCAGCCTTCGGAGCCAATCCCGGAAGCTGGCCGTTCGGAGGCGTCACACCAGGCGTTGAGCCTGGTAGTGGTTCACCTTGACCCGATGAGGACCTTTCCTGGAAAAGGGATTTCCGGAGAAGAATTTGCCTGGGCCACGGGCTTGGGTGTGGGTTGGTGGGCACTTTCCTGATATTTCTGGAATATTTTCCGGGTTTCTTCCGGGTTGACCTCGTCCGCGTAAGTAAATCCGAACGGGTACCGTACCAGCTGGAAAAGGTCGAAAATGGCCCCGAATCCGACTCCGTCTCCGAAGATGGTTGTCATGGATCCGATGATGGGGCCATCCCCGCATGATCGGTCATACGAGCGGGCCAGATAGAACCAGTGCTGACAATCGGGGTACTTCGCCACTTCCCCATGAAACTCCTCAAACCCCTTGTTGACCAGATGGACCTTTTCCCGGGTCCGGACGGTCAGTTTGGTGGCTGTCCCCTGGGGAACGGGAGCAAGTTCCGCTTGGATGTGGATGCCGGGGTTGGACTTCTGCAAGGCCTCGAGAATGTTTTTGGCCTGTTCAGGGGGGATGGGGACTGTTCCGGACATGGAATAGGGATGATTGTCCGAAGGCAGTGTGGAACAGGCTGAAAGCCCCAGGATGCATGCAATCGAGATCACGGTCAGAAACTTGGCAAATGGGATGCCGGAAGGCATGGGCGACCTTTCCGAAAGGGGGGACGGGCTGCCGCCGTCAAGGCAGCGAAGCGATTCCCAAAAGTTGTGGCGCGGCTGGAATTGTCTTTCCAGACTCCGCCTTTTTGGCCAAAAATTCAAGACGTTGCCATTTTTAACCGAATGACGGGACAAAGGCAACTTTTTAATCAGGAAAGGGTGATTCTCCGCGATGAAAAAACAGTCAGACAACCTATTGCTGGAAGAGATCGTCCATTCATGGGAGAACCCCCAACAGGCGATTCTCCCCTTGTTGCACCATTGCATGGAAGGGAAGAACTATATTTCCGATGCCGATGTTGCGCGGATCAGCCAGTTGACCGGGCTTTCTACCTCCGACATCATCGGGATCGGAACCTTCTACCAGCATTTTGTCTTTCACCCGGTCGGGAAGAACTCCGTTCGGGTCTGTCTCACGAACCCCTGCCTGTTCAAGGGGGGCAACCAGCTGTTCAAGACAATTTCCAAAACGCTGGGCATCGGTCTTGAGGAAACGACGCCGGATGGCCTGTTCACCCTTTACCCGGCGCAGTGCTTGGGTCAGTGCTCGGCCGCTCCCTCATTCATGATCAACGAGGATGTCTATGTGGACATCCCTCTCGAGAAGATCCCGGGCATCCTGGAGGAATACCGGAAGGGAAAGGTGTGTCAGCCCGTTTATCCGGGAGGAAAGCCCCTTGTCAACAAACCGATCGTTTTCGAGGGACTGGTCTCCAGGGAGACGATCTATCTGGGGGAATACCGGAAAAAAGGGGGATACCAGGCATTGGAGAACCTCCTGAAAGAGGGAAACCCGGAAAAGGCGCTGGTGGAAATCGAGCGCTCCGGTCTGGCCGGAAGGGGCGGGGGGGCATTTCCCATGTTCAAGAAGCTTCAGGCCCTCCGGAAAAATCCGCTGCCCCACTACCTGATCTGCAATGCGGATGAAGGTGAGCCCGGTACGTTCAAGGACCGCTACATCATGGAACGGGACCCCCACAGTCTGATCGAGGGAATGGTCATCACGGCGAATCTCATTGGCGCCACAAAAGGCTACATCTACGTCCGGGCCGAATATCCCCACTCCTTCCGGATTCTGGAAAAGGCCCTCCAGGAAGCCCAGATGGCGGGATTCTTGGGAGAGGGGATCCTGGGCAGCGAATTTTCATTCCAGCTTTTCCTCTATCGGGGGGCCGGCGCCTATATCTGCGGCGAAGAAACATCCCTCATCAACAGCCTGGAAGGGAAAAGGGGGCTTCCGAGGAACAAGCCGCCCCATATTTCGGATGTCGGCCTCTGGGGAAAGCCGACCGAAATGCAGAACGTCGAGACACTGGCGAACGTTCCCTCCATCCTTCTGAAGGGAGGGGAATGGTACGCGGGCCTGGGGAACAAGAAAAGTCCCGGGACAAAGCTGTTCTGCCTGTCGGGTCATATTGAAAAGCCGGGACTTTACGAGGTTCACCTGGGCATGTCCCTTCGGGAGCTGATTATGGAAACGGGAGGAGGGATCCCGAACGGACGGTCCCTGAAAGCCCTGCTTCCGGCTGGTTCGGCGAGCAAGATGCTTCTTCCCAGGCATCTGGACCTTTCCCTGGACTACCCCTCCATCGCGGAGGTCGGCGCTTTCCTGGGGTCGGCTTCGGTGATCGTCATGGACGATTCCGTGTGCATGGTGGATCTGTCCTTCTGGATTGCGGCCTTTTCCCATCATGAATCCTGTGGACAATGCACGCCCTGCCGTGACGGAACTGAGGATGTCTATGAGATTCTGGTCAAGATTGTCAGCGGTGAGGGCAAGCCCGGGTATCTGGACCTGATTAAGAGTATCGGGGGATACATGAGGGAAGCGTCCATTTGCGGACTGGGGACCACCGCCCCCAATATCCCCCTTTCTTCGATCGAATATTTCGAAGAGGAGTGGAAGGAACACATTCTCCACCACAACTGTCCCCTGGGAGTTTGTCCGATGGGGAAGAGGGAGGCGTTCGTTTTCCCGCCGCGCCGCTCCAGGGGAGTGTTTGGAGACTTTCCGCTACTGAATATTTCGGCACCCTAACCGCATTTGCTCTTGAATCGGGCCGTCGTTTTCTGGTATCACTGTTCCGGGCCGTTAGCTCAGCTGGCAGAGCAGCTGACTCTTAATCAGCGGGTCCGGAGTTCGATCCTCCGACGGCCCACCATGGGTTTAGGCCATTCCATGAAGAACCCCGATCAAATCTGAACCCTTCCCCGCCCCTGTCCATTCGTGGAAAAACACCAAAGTCGATTTTGCGCAATGGAATCACCCGATGTGGTAAAATGGGGGGTCCGGAGGTTTTTGGGATACCCTATGTTTTCCTTGCAACATGCTCTCCGGATCAAGAATTTGATCCAATCCAATAAAGAATCGTTCTTCCCAGACATCATGCCAGTTCCAAAACGGGAGGTCCCCCTCCTTCAATCTTCTTTGATTTCGCTCAGGTTCCTTGTAGGGTAGGCATTCGAAATGTCTCGCAATCATCATTCTGTCAGGATTCCCTTTCCCTTACCCGATCCCTCTCGGAGCAATCAAGGAAAAGGAGGCGAATGCTGGCGGACTGGAAAGGGCTCCTGGTGAAAAGGGGCGTCGGGTTTTGTCCCTATCGTCTGGATGCCGCCCCCCTTTGCAAGACGGTCATTTTCCGTAACTTCCAAAGCCAGCGCTCCCCATTCCCGGGGAGATGATGGTCGGTCCCTGTCCATAGGGGTTGTTCGGGGACTGGACGGAATAGGGGCTTCCATAGACCCCGTAGGGATTGTTGATCGAGTTGGGAGAATAGGGAGACCCATATACCCCATAGGGATTCGACACGGAATTCGGATCATAGGGGTTCTTGTTGAGATTGCCCAGATATGTCCCATCCGGCGCCACAAGGATGGGCGAGGTGGCCAGGGCAGGGAAGGGCAGGATTGTCAATGAAAAGAGGGTAAACATGCACAAAATGATCTTTTTCATGGGTCTTCCCCCTGTTTGGTTGCAATGAATGGGATCTCACGATTCCTTCAATGTATCATATGATTTCACCCATGTGTCCCACGGAATTCAAATAAACATTGTTCTCCCTTGAGGCTGGTCCGAAGGGTCTTGATTGTGTGGCCGGATGTGCTGGACAAGTGGTATTGTGTGTCCTGCAGCCGATCGATCAGCAAACAGAACATCAAGACCTTTCTGAGCCATCTCCCTTGGGGAATCGGAACGGGGGGGAGGTTTGACCGCCTCTCACGGTCCACCCTGCCGGCCCGATGGGGCATGGAGGAGAAAACCGATCATTCTGGGACAGGTTCATCCGGAGCGCAGGCGATGAAGGAAAAACAGGACTCCATCCTGAAAGGGATGGTCAATCGTGTGGAGGAGCGCCTTTTTCGTCTCCAGGGCGATCTTGACAGGAGGTTCCATCTCAGGAGATGGTTTCCCCAGGTCCCTCTTGCAGTGGCCATGGGCCTTTTCGGCCTCCGGAACGCCTTTCCCCTCCTGTCCCAGGTCCACCTGATCCAACGGGACCTTTTGCTCCGAGGCCCGGTGGAGGACTTCCGGCACCTCCCCCGGTTGTTCCATTTCGTGGGGGGCATTCCCCATACCGTATTGGGTGTTGTCGAGATTTTGATGTCAGTCGGACTCCTGTTCCGCTCCCGGTTCGCCTGGACGGTCTGTCTGGTCCTTTCGATCGCCTCCCTTGCCATCCTTCTTCAATCGGGCTTGGAACGGTTCAGCTTTGCCACGGTTTTTGATTTGGGCCTCCTGTGCGTTCTCCTGTTGTACAGGGGGTCGTTTTCCCGATCGAGCCTTGCCACCGGAACCCTTTTTTCCCTGGTCAGCATCGTCCTGCTCTTTGGTTACGCGGTCTTTGGGTCCTATTTGTTGGGAAAAGGATTCAAACCGCCTATCATGTCTCTTGAAACGGCCTTTTATTACTCGGTCGTCACCATGACCACCGTCGGGTATGGGGACATCGTTCCGACAACAGATGATGCCAGGCTGTTCGTCGTATCGATGATCATTTTGGGGATTACGATTTTTACGGCTTCGATCTCCACAGTGCTGATCCCGATCATGAACGAACGGATCCATCGATTGATTTTGGGGGAAAAGAAACGCATGCCGAGAAAAAATCATTTCATTCTGATCGGTAACGGTGGTCTTGCCCTCAATGCCTACCAGGAGCTGAAAAACCGCGATCTTCCCGTGACCCTGATCGTCAATCAAAAAGAGATGGGGGCTCCGTGGGATGGTGCCGACCAGGTCGAGGGAGATCCCGCCGACCCCAAGACCCTGGGGGAGGCCGGTGCCATGGAAGCCCAGGCCGTTCTCTCCCTCCTCGACAACGACAGCGAAAACGCATTTGTCGTTCTAGCAGTCCGGGAGATGAAATCTCCGGCAAAGACTGTGGTTTCCGTGCGGGACCGGGTCAACCTCTCCCGAATCCGGACAGTCCGGCCAGACATGGTCCTTTCTCCGGACGTGATCGGGGGAGAGCTTCTGGCCATGGCCTTGACGGGGGAAAAGATAGAAGGGGATGATTTTCTCAAGCGAATTTTCCGGACCGGACAGATTGCTCCATGAGCGGAAGGCTGGAGGGAGTGTGGCGGCGTCCGGAGGACGTCACCCATCAGGTCGGGAACGGTCCAGACTCCAGCGTTTGATGGGCGTTGGGAACTGGACAAGGTAACCATCATTTTTCGGAGAGGCCCATTGCCCCGTTTACTCGTTTTGACCATGTCCTGTCCGGACGGAATCGGCATCGTGGCGAGCGTGACCCGGTTCCTGGCGGATCACGGAGGCTGGATCGTGGAAGCGAACTATCATGCGGACGAGAAGGATAAATGGTTCTTCATGAGGCAGGCGATTCTGGCCGACTCCTTCCATCTTTCCGTCGATGAATTTGGGGACCGTTTCATTCCCATCGCCGATCAGTTCGGAATTTCCTGGAAGCTGTCCGACACCCGACACAAAAAACGGCTGGTGTTGTGTGTCAGCAAACAGGATCATTGCCTTTCGGACCTATTTCATCGCTGGAAATCCCCCGATGCCGGGTTTGACATCGTGGCGGTGCTGTCCAACCATGAAGACCTGAGGTCATTTGTGGAGTGGCATGAGGTTCCGTTCGTTTGCATTCCGGTGGGTCCCGGGGTCAATGACCCGGCGTTTGAGGAGATGGCGCGGCTGTATGGGAGATTCGGGGGGGAGGGGATGATCCTCGCCCGTTACATGCGGATTCTACCGCCCTGGTTCTGTGAGCGGTTCGACGGCCAGATCATCAATATCCACCACAGCTTTCTTCCGTCCTTCGTGGGCGCCAGACCCTACCATCAGGCCTACGAACGGGGGGTCAAGCTGATCGGGGCCACTTGCCATTATGTGACGGGAGACCTGGATGCGGGGCCCATCATCGAGCAGGACGTCATTCGAGTGGATCACGGAGACTCGCCTGAAGGGATGGCGAGGCTCGGGAGGGATATCGAACGGATTGTCCTAGCCCGTGGGGTTCAATACCATGTGGAAGACCGGGTCCTGATCCATGGGAACAAGACGATCGTGTTCCGGTAGGGGAAGGCGTGATTGTGTCCTCCCCCCCGGGAGCGGGCCGGCTGTCGGGATGTGTCCGAAACGGGCCGTTGCGGACCGATGGGTCTCAGGGGTTGATGAAGCCCATTCGACCGTTCCGGTAATCGTCGATCGCCTGGTGGATTTCCTGCTCCGTATTCATCACAAACGGTCCATAACGGACGACAGGCTCATTGAGGGGAACCCCGCCGATCAACAGGACGCTCAGGATGGAAGCGCCCTTCTGGGAAAATTGGATGGTATGTCCGTCCGGAGCGAAGAGAACCATCTGGTGATCGGTGGCGGTGCGTCCTTCCGATCCGAACACCCCTTCCCCGGAGATGATGTACGCAAAGGTGTTGAATTCCTTCGGAATGGTCTGGGAAACCTTACCCCCCGGCAAAAGCCAGAAATGGAGAAAAAAGATCGGTGTCCGGGTTTCAATCACGGCTTTCTGGCCCAATGATTCTCCGGCGATGACTTTTACGGTGACTTTCCCATCCGGGCTTTCGGCCACCGGAATCTTCTCCGAAGGGAGCTCCTGGTAGCGCGGCCGGATCATTTTGTCCTTCCGGGGCAGGTTGACCCAAAGCTGGAATCCGTGGGCCTTGCCGCCGGTTCTGGTAAAGGCCGGATCCGGCATCTCTGAATGAATGACCCCCGCTCCCGCCGTCATCCACTGGACGTCACCCGGCTGAAGCTTCCCCTGATGTCCGCTTGAGTCCCGGTGCTGCATGGCCCCTTCCAGGAGATACGTGACGGTCTCAAACCCCCTGTGCGGGTGATCCGGGGCTCCGACAGCCTCTCCCTCCCGGTATTCGACGGGACCCATTTCGTCCAGCAAGAGAAACGGGTCGAACTCCCTGAGCTCAGCCGTCGGGAAAGGGCGGTGGACCAAAAACCCTCCTCCCTCACGGGTCACAGTGGCGGATACGACCCGGGTCACGCTCCGGGGTGCTTCCTGGATGGGTCCTTTTGATGACATGGCGGGTCTCCTTATTGTAAAGGCAAAGCCAATCCCCGGCGTCCGGGGATTTTCGGTCATTCTCAGGGGCGTTTCCCAAAAAATCTTTGGACCTCCCTGAAATTGCTTGTTGAATGTTGAACATCGATGAAGCAGGGGATCAGAAACGTTCATTTCTACCCCACGGTCCTTTGATGCACATCTTATAACTGTAACTATATATGTTACTTTAATTGGCGTCAATCTTCTTTCATCCGGGATGCTTGTCGCATGCGGTGATTCGTGGAGAACTGGATCTCAGGGGTCGTTCTGGGTGGTTGGATTGGAGTTGGACTCAGCTTTCAACACCAGCGGACATGTGGAGGGTTCGCTAAAAACAGTTCTGTCACAGAAGCCGTCGTTGCCCGATGATATTGCCTGCCCAGCGTCACTCCTCTTTCCTATCCTCTTCGAGAAGGTTGACAATCAGGCGAATCATCAGATCTTTCTGCACGGGCGCGCTTTCGGCGACAAGCAGTGCCAGTGCAACCATCGTGTTGTCCGTCAGACGAAGCGAGCCATCCGGCTTCAGGAACAGGCCGTTGCTCTTCAGATACTCCAAAAAGAGCAGGGTGCCGATCCGTTTGTTTCCATCGGAGAAGGGGTGGTCCTTGATGATGAAGTACAGGAGATGGGCCGCCCGCATCTGAACGCTCTCATAGAGAGATTCTCCAGCGAATGTTTGTCCGATGGCGGCCAGGATGCCGGACAGACTGTCACCGCGTTCGCAGCCGAACAATGCCGTGGCTTGCCCTCGAGACGCCAGATCGTTGCGAAGATGCGAGATGATCTTTCGCGCTGCCTCCAGAGGCAATGCCTCTCCTGGGAAGGGTGACTTCGCAGGTGGGACTGTGATTGTCAGCCTGTCTTCATCGTATTCGAGCAGCAGACGCCAGGTTTTTACATACTGCCGGACAACATCGAGGACAGACCGGCCTTCGTCCACGGCAAGCGACCGGTCTGTCAGCGTGCGGGAAAGAAGGTCGAGCACCTGTCCGATTTCGACTCCCTGTTCACGGAGTCGGTTTTTGTTGAGCGTATATCCTTGTATCAGATGATCTCTTAGCGTTCTGGTCGCCCAGATACGGAACTGTGTTCCCCGCTGTGAATTTATCCGGTAGCCCACTGACAAGATTGCATCCAGGTTGTAATATTCAATCTCGCGCTCGACCTCTCGGCCCCCTTCTTTCTGAACTGTTGCATTTTTTGCAATAGTTGCTTCTTTCTCCAGTTCTCCCGAAGAATAAATGGTTCGTAAGTGTCTGGAAATAACCGATTTATCACGATCAAACAGTTTTGAAATTTGATTGAGGGAAAGCCAGACCGTCTCATGTTCCAGCATGACATCCAGCCGGACTTCTCCATTCGGAGATTGATAAAAGGCAATGTCACCGCTGGAGATGTTTTGTTTGTTCTTTATTGCTTGCCTCTTTTCGTTCAAAGCCGAACCCCTTGTTAGAATCCCAAGTGGAGTTGTCCCTGTGATGTTTTCAGCATTGCCCATCTTCGTGGATCGATCAAATTGCTCGCCCGCCATGACTACCGGCTGATGGGCTTGTAACGAAGCCGTTTGGGCTTGGCCCCTTCCGCACCGAGGCGTTTTTTCTTGTCCGCCTCGTATTCCTGGTAGTTGCCGTTGAAAAACGTCACGGTGGAATCTCCCTCGAATGAGAGAATGTGGGTGGCGATCCGGTCCAGAAACCAACGGTCGTGGGAAATCACCAGGACGCATCCGGCGAATTCCAGAAGGGCCACTTCGAGTGCCCTGAGGGTTTCGACATCCAGATCGTTCGAAGGTTCGTCCAGCAGGAGGACGTTCCCGCCGGAGATCAGGGTCTTTGCGAGATGGAGACGTCCCCGTTCTCCCCCCGAGAGTGCCCCGACGATCTTCTGCTGATCCTGTCCCTTGAAGTTGAACCGCCCGATATACGCCCGGGAAGGGGTTTCATAACGACCCACGGTCAAAACATCGGCGCCCCCCGAAATCTCTTCGAAGACGGTCTTGTTGCTCGACAGGGTGTCCCTGGACTGGTCGACATAGGCAAGGTTGACCGATTTTCCGATTTTGACCTCTCCCTGGTCGGGGGATTCCTTCCCGGTGATCATCCGGAAGAGGGTCGATTTTCCGGCGCCGTTGGGCCCGATGATTCCGACAATGGCCCCAGGCGGGACGGAAAAGGAAAGTCTGTCGATCAGGAGTCTGTCCCCGTATCCTTTTGAAACATCCTTGAATTCGATCACGCTGTCGCCAAGGCGTTCCCCGACGGGAATGAAGATTTCCTGGGTTTCATTACGGGCCTGGTAGTCCTGGGAGCTGAGTTCCTCAAACCGGGCCATGCGCGCCTTGGATTTGGCCTGGCGCCCCTTTTGGTTCTGCCTGACCCATTCGAGTTCCTGTTTCATTGCCTTGAGGCGGGCCGATTCCTGCTTGGCCTCCGTTTCAAGGCGGGCTTCCTTCTGTTCGAGCCAGGAGCTGTAGTTGCCTTTCCAGGGAATGCCCTGTCCCCGGTCGAGTTCCAGGATCCATTCCGCCGCGTTGTCCAGGAAGTAGCGGTCATGGGTCACGGCGACCACCGTTCCGGGAAACTCCTGGAGAAACTGTTCCAGCCAGTCCACCGACTCCGCGTCCAGATGGTTGGTCGGTTCGTCGAGGAGCAGCATGTCGGGGTTGGAGAGGAGAAGACGGCAAAGTGCGACGCGGCGCTTCTCTCCGCCGGAAAGGTTCCCGATCCGTGCTTCCCAGGGGGGAAGCCTCAGGGCATCGGCAGCCACTTCCATCTTTTGTTCGAGATTGTGTCCGTCAGAGGCCGCAATGATCGATTCCAGGCGCCCTTGCTCGAGGGCCAGGGCCTCGAAATCCGCATCGGGGTCCGCATAGGCGGAATAAAGCGCTTCCAACTTCTGATGGGCCTCGAATACTTCCCCCAACCCCTGTTCCACCGCCGAACGCACATCGATGTCGGGATCAATCTGGGGTTCCTGGGGGAGGTATCCGATCTTGATGTTGGGCATCGGGGTCGCTTCCCCGATGATGTCCTTGTCGAGTCCGGCCATGATTTTCAGGACAGTGGACTTCCCGGAGCCGTTCAACCCCAGGACGCCAATTTTGGCACCGGGAAGAAAACTCAGGGAGATGTCTTTCAGGATCTGTCGTTTCGGGGGAACGATCTTTCCCACGCGGTTCATGGTGAAAACGTATTGTGCCATGGATTTCCTGGGGTTTGAGAGTGAGCGGAACGGGTCATTGATTGGATCCATCATACAACAGGTGACGATTCGTCTGGCCAGGGATTGGGGAGGATCGATTCCGGCGGCCGCCTGGCCCATCCCTCTGACCAGGCTCCATGGTCATGCCCCCTGACCAGGCAGAATTCATGTTTTTTGGAAACGGGAAAGGGAGGCTTCAACGAGGTCAAGATCCTGAAGGATCTTCCGGAGCGTCTGATCGTCTATCCTGTGCAGTTCCCGCAGATGATGAAGGACTTTCCGTTCTTCGGCGATGGCCGACAGCCGGAGGTCGGCCTCCTCCTCGATCAGTTTCCGGATATTGTCCGTTCCGGACTGTCGTTCTTCCAGTTCTCGGATCCGTAGCTCGTATTCTCCCCTCAAGCGGCTGAGCAGCTCCCTTCGGGAGGGAGAATCCTCCCGCTCGGTCATTTTTTCGAGGAAGGCCAGTGCCCCGGTGTTGGCTTCAAGGCGGGCCATCTGCTCTTCGGTATTTTCCATTCCGTCGTCGGTTATTTTAAGCCATTTGGCAAGGGGTTCAAGGGTCAGGACGACCGTGAGCATGGAAGTCAGGATCACTGTACCCGCGAGAAAAATGATCAGGTCACGGCCCGGGAATGGCTGGCCATGGATGGTCACAGGAATCGAAAGCGCCGCTGCCAGTGTCAAGGCTCCGCGGACCCCCAGCCACCCCGCAAGGAAGACACTGCTCCAGGAAGGCTTTGGAAGGGTCTTCGCATGAAGTCGGTTCAGGAGCCATGAGATCCTGGAAAAAGGGAAGACCCAGAGCATCCGGACCAGCATGGTGATGAGGGAGACAAAAACCCCGTATTCGATGAGAAGGTGGGCGGGGATGGAGGCTATCCCGGAAAACACGTGTCTCAGCTGGAGTCCCAGCATGAGGAACACGAATCCTTCCAGCACGAATGTCAGCATGAGCCAGACATTGGCGGAATGGATCCGAAGGGAGCCGGAAAGGTCCCGGATATCGTTCGTTCCCGCATACAGCCCGGCGGCGACGACGGCGAGAATGCCCGAGACGGAAAATGATGTTCCCGCCATGTAGGCAAAGTAGGGGGTGACGAGGGAGAGGGCCGTCTGGATGGAGGAGTCTTCCAGCCCCCGTCGGTTCAGGAAGACGCGAAACCAGTGGACGTTGAAGGCCACGGCAACGCCGATGACAATTCCCCCCAGGGAAATCCAGAGCAGGTTCAGGAGGGCTCCTGACCAGACGAGACTTCCCTGGGCGACCGATGCGATGGCGAACTTGAATGCCAGAAGTCCCGAGGCATCGTTGATGAGGCTTTCCCCGGAAAGAATGTAGATCAGCCTTTTCGGGAGGGAAATCCGCTCGAGGATGGAGGAAAGGGTCACGGTATCGGTCGGGGAAATGACCGCCCCCAGGGCAATGGCGGCCGCCAGGGGAATTCCCGGGATGAGCCAGTGGACGGCAATGGCGACTGTGGCGACGGTCGCAAAGACAAGACCGAAGCCCAGAAGAAGGACACTATACCGGTTTTTGAAAAGCTCGCGTTTTGGGACGACCCAGGCATCGGCGAACAGAAGCGGCGGGATGAAAAGGGAGAAAAAGGTTTCCGGGCTGAACTGGAAGTTTTTGAAATCGGACCCGAGGCTCAGGAGAAACCCGGTGGTCACCAACAGAAGCGGCTGTGGGATCCCCCAGCGTTTGCTGATGGCTGAAACCACCACGACAAAAAACAGGAGCCAGACTGTGATGGTGACCGGCGACATCTCCGAGGATTCTCCGATTTTTGGGGCTTTGTGAGGATATGTGTTCCTGAATGCGATCAGGTGACACAAGAGTAACCCGATAATCCTTTCTTATTGACATCCTCCCCTCCGTGAACGAAGGGGATTCCTGCCTGCCAACTCCCCGGACTGAAAACGGGGATCGATTCGCCGTCTGAACGGTCAGGCGACGAACTTGGAGGAAGACTCCTCCAAACAGGCG
>JAJYGC010000007.1 GCA_021785195.1 Nitrospirota bacterium | reverse complement strand
CATCGAACAGCAGCAGACCCCACACTGACATGGACAGTGTCGATATCCAAGCCTCTCAAAGCCCAATGCGAAGGACAGCGCTGCCATCCGCACTATCCTTCCCCGCCCTGAAGGGCGAGGTTTGCCGCGCATCGCACGCCCTTTTCGCGGGGATTGGCAATTTCCCTGAATCGGTGAAGCCGGGGCTTTTCCGGGGGACGGGGATTGTTTCGGAGAGAACTCTTGGGCATCATAAGGGATGGGGTACTGGGGGAGGCTCCCATGCTTCATCCTCATGGAGGGAGGAGATCATCCCTTTCCGGGCGAATCGCCAAAGGGGGGGCGGCTCTCCATTCCGAGACCTTGTATCCGGGGGAAGATGCAAGCTTGTCCAGAACCCATGCATCATGGAGCGAACGACCTGGAGCTTCCCTTCCATCCACACAACAGCGGTTCTTTGGAGCAGATGACCTGATGAATGAGAACATGAAGGTGATTCAGGAACTTACGGCCTTTTTTTCGATCAGTCGGGAACTTGCGAGCTGTCCGGATCTGGATCAGGCCCTGACCCGGATCCTGGGGGTGCTGGACGAACAGTTGGGCCTGCACCGCAGTTCAATCCTTCTTTTGCAGGGGGATTCCGACGAACTTCTCACGGAAATTGCCTACGGGCTCTCCGATGAGGAAAAAAGGAAGGGCCGGTTCAAGGTTGGGGAAGGAATTACAGGTTCCGTCCTGAAAACCGGTGAGCCGATCGTTGTTCCCGATATCGAGCTCGAACCCCGATTTTTGAACCGGACCGGTTCCCGGTCTTCGCAGCGGAGCCGCGAAAAACTTGCCTTTCTGGCGGTTCCCCTGACCTTTCAGGGAAAGAAGGTCGGCGTTCTCTCCGCGGACCGTTCCGTGCAGGTGGGAGTGGTCGACCTCGAAGAGGATTTGCGCGTTCTGTCCACGATCAGTTCAATCATTGCCCAGGCTGTTGTCCTGCGGAAAAGATTCATGGACGAGAAGCAGCAGCTTGAAGAAAGGGCCCTTCGCCTGGAACATGCCCTCAAGGATCGGTATTCGATTGAAGGCTGGATCGGGCGAAGTCGGATCATGCAGCAGATTTCGGAGTCGATCCATCTTGTGTCCAAGAGTCGGGCCACCGTCCTGATCATGGGTGAGAGCGGAACCGGAAAGGAAGTGGTGGCCAAGGCCATCCACTTCAACAGTCCCCGAAACAAGAAGGCGTTTGTCCAGATCAATTGCGCCGCCATCCCGGAGTCTCTTCTGGAAAGCGAGCTTTTCGGTCATGAAAAAGGGGCGTTTACGGGAGCCCATATCGCCCGTCCCGGTAAATTTGAAATGGCCCACGAGGGAACCCTTTTCCTCGATGAGATTGGTGAGATTTCACCCGCTGTCCAGGTCAAGCTCCTGCGTGTTCTCCAGGAGCGGGTGATCGAACGGATTGGAGGAAATCGGACCATTCCTGTGGATGTCCGGATTATCGCGGCCACCAACCGGAATCTCGAGGAAGCGATCAGGAAGAATCTGTTCCGGGAAGATTTGTATTACCGGCTCAATGTCGTGCCGATCTATCTCCCCCCCCTTCGCCAGCGAAAAGAAGACATCCCCCTGTTGATCGACCATTTCATGGGCCGTTTCAATCAGGAAAATTCCCGCAATGTCCACCTCTCGCCAGAGGCGGTCGATGCCATGATCCAGTATGACTGGCCGGGCAATGTCCGGGAACTCGAAAACACGATGGAAAGGCTTGTGGTCATGAGTCATCGCGACCTTGTCGGTCGAGAGGAAGTGGCAAGGACATTGTCCCTTTTTCCGACATTCGTCTCTTCGGGAGAGCCTGACCGGGCGCGTTTCCATCCCTCCCCATCGGCTCCCCCGCCCCCCAGGGCGATGGGTGAGGATTCCAGCGTCCTGCTGCCCCAGGCGGTATCGGAACTGGAAAAAAAACGGATCCTCGATGTGTTGGACCGATGTGGGTGGATCAAGACACGGGCCGCGACTCTTCTGGGGATCACCTCCCGACAACTGGGCTATCGAATGATGAAGTATGGGATCGATTCCACCCCCCCCTATATGAAGGATAGGGGGGGTGATCCTTCCCCTGGGTCTTGACGAAATCGGGACCTGCCTTCTTCCTCGTGTCATTCTCAGGGTGTTTTGACGATGCTGGAAATCGAAGGTCTTTCGTTGCCCTCCCCCTCCCTTGATCCGCCGGACCTCTTGACCTTGCAATCCAAATTGAACTTTGGGCGAAATCTGAAAACGGCAACCAATCGTTTTATGGCGGGGGGGGAGGTTTTTTTAGGCCCGGTCAGGCTTTTGGCGGACTCCCGGGAAGAACGCGGGAGTCCGGTCTGAGGAGTGTGTTTTGACAGGGTCGATCCTCTCCCATGATAATAGCCAAATACCTGAAGGCTGTTTCCTGCGGCAAGCCGGGCGGCAATATGTCCCGAAACGTTCAGCGGGGGGCCGGGACCCCGGCCTTTTTGAAAGACCGCTCCGCTCTTCTGTCCATCGCTGGCATCCGTTCAGAGCAGCTGGTTTAACCCGATCATTTGCTTCGGTGAATCCTGTCCCGGAGTCACATATGCTAGGATAGCACTGTTGTCTTTTCCTGTATTGATTCTGATCTCTATTCCATTTCTTCCCTTGCTGGGCGCGGTTGTAGCCTACGCTCTCCCGGACGGTCGGGAGAGGCTGGTGCTGTTATTGACCCGGGGGAGCAGTGCGTTCTCCCTTTTGGGGTCGGTGTTCCTGGTGCTCCATTCCAACGGGATCGTCGGCGGGAGCACCGGAGATCTTCCCGTCCGGGCCACGATTTTCCCGGATCCGTTTTCGACCCTCCCTGGACCGGGAATGGAGCTGTTATGGGATCCTCTGGCCGCCATCATGGCCTTTCTGATCCTCTCGGTCAGCCTGACGATCCAGACCTTTTCGTACCGCTACATGGTGGGGGAGCCCAGGGCTGGAGCCTTTCTGGGAGGGTTTTCCCTGGCAACCGGTTTTCTCCTCGTTTTGGTCACCGCCAGGAACCTCATTCTGATCTATGGCGCATGGGAGCTTGTTCTTGTCGCCCTGTGCCTTCTCCTGATCCACCATAGGGAACGGCGGGAATCGAGCCGTCCCGCGACCCGGACATGGGTGATGAACCAGATCGGGGGAGGATTCCTGCTGGCGGGCATCCTAGTTCTTGGCCATTCATTCGGGACCTTTGACCTGGACAATCTGTTTTCGATGTTTCACCGGACCATTCCCCCGCTCCTTTCCTGGGGAGGGGAAGAGGTGAACCCGATGGGTCTTGCCGGGTTCCTCATCGCCCTCGGGATCCTGGTCCGCTCGGCCCAGTTCCCATTCCATCTCTGGTTGCCCCTGACGCTCGACGCACCCACTCCGGTTTCCGGCTTCATGCATGCGGGGATCGTGAATGCGGGGGGATTTATCCTGAACCGGCTCTCCCCCCTTTTCCTCCATACCCCAAATGTCCTTCATGGGCTTTTTCTGGTGGGCGCATTGACGGCCATGGTGGGGTCCTCCGTCATGCTGGTCCAGTCGAACGTCAAGCAGACCCTGGTTTTCTCCACCATGGGGCAGATGGGGTACATGTTCGCCGAATGCGGTCTGGGTGTTTTTCCGGCCGCCATTTTTCACATGATCGCCCACGGAATTTTCAAGGCGACGCTGTTTCTGGGATCAGGCGGGGTGATCCATGCCGCCCGTTTTCATGAACACTCTCCCAAGGGTTCGTCGTTCAGGGCATTCAAGCGACACAGGATTGTCTGGATCATGGGAGGAACGCTGCTGATTGCAGCTCCCCTGCTGTTGCTGCTGTCGGATGCATTCCGTGGAAAACCCTTCCTTCCGGGAAAGGGGGGCCTCATACTCATTTTCTTCGGACTCGCCACGGCGATGCAGACTGTTTTCAACCTGTTTCGTTTCAGCCATTTGTTGACACCCAGGTCGGTGGCCATCTTTACCGCCATATTTGCGATGGTATTCGGCCTCTACTGGGGGGGGCTCCACTGGTTTGAACAGTTGCTGGAACCCTTGGCCCACTTGCCACAGATCGGAACAGGAGATCATGGATGGGAGTTTTTCTATCCGGTTTCCTTTGCCACCATGGGCTTCATTCTGGTTGCAGGCTGGATTTTCCTGGCCCGCGAATCGCCGGTTTCCCGCTTTTTTCCCGGGCGTTCTCCCTGGGTGGACCGCCTCCATGATTTTCTGGATCAGGGACTGTATGCAGAACAGATTTCCCGTAGGCTCCTGCTTCTTCCTCTCCTGCGCCTGTCAGGCTTCGTCCACAGGATTCATGAACGGTTGGGGTCCGGGCGTTCTCCCGCTCAAGACCTGACGGGGAAATCAGATGTCTAGGGAGATCCTGCCTGCCCTGATGGAGTCCCTGGTCTTGGTCCCCCTGGTCGGCGCCCTTCTGATGCGGCTGTCGGGAGGTGATCCGGGTCGCCTGCGGAAACTGTCCACCGGAGTGTTCGGACTGGAATTCCTCTTGGCCATGGGAGCCGCCTGGTCCCTGTTGGAGAAGGGGCGTTCCTTGGGGTTCGGAATGCTCCTTTCTGTCGTGGTCCTGGCCGTCCTGTGCGTTCCCCTGGGCGTTATCGGGCGGAGCGCTTCCAATCTGGAAGCGGACTCCGGCCGTGTCCTCCTATCGTTTCTCCTGCTCTTCTTTTCAGCGGGGTTTCTCCTGTCCCCGTCATCGGTGTGGTCGGTCCTGTTCTGGGGAGGAGTCTTGTTCACTGCCCGCCGAATGGAGCGGGATCTTTCGGGAGGGACAGACCCGAGAAGGGAGTCGTTCGGCCCCGCAATGACGGTGTCCCTGATCCTGTTTCCCGTATCACAGGCATTGTCCGGACACCTTCCCTATTTCCCGTCGACAGATTTCGGACTGGGAGCCGTCCAGGAAGGGGCATTCGGGTTTGCAGCCTTGGCGTTCCTGATGTTCTGTCCCTTCTTCCCCTTCCAGCGTTGGTTGTCCTTTGTGCCCGTTTCAGGAGAACTGACTCCCTGGATTTCATTGAGGGTTATCCTCCTGCTTCTCTCAGCCTTTGGGCTTCTCCAATGGGCCCTTCCCCTGGAAGGACCCTCATTTTCAGCCAGTCTGCCGATCCTTTTGGGGCTTTCCCTGACCTCCCAGCTTCAGGGAGGACTTCTGGCCCTGGGTGAGACTGTTTTGAGGAAGCGGATTGCGGCATTGTTGTTTTCCCAGTCCGCCCTGGTTGTGCCGGCCCTCTTCCTTGCCGGTCGAGAGCATCCCTGGGTGGTCGTGATCCTGGGGATGTCACTGACGCTGCCGGCAATCCTGCTCGCGGTCGCGACCGACCACCTGGAAAGAGAAACCCGCCGACAGAGCCTTCGGGACTGGAGCGGTCTCCATCGGGACATGCCAAGGACGGATCGGTTGTTTCTGGTCTCTTCCCTGGCATTTTCGGCTGTTCCGGGGTTTGGTGCCTTTTCCGGATTGTCCCTGGCGGTTTCCGGTTCCCCACTTTCCTTCCCATGGTTCTGGTCCCTTCTGCCCCTGGCCGGAGTTGTGCTGGTCCAGGGAGTCCTCTGGAAGACATGGGAATCCATTTTTCTGGGTCCTCCCATGGCCGTTCAACTGGTTCCAGAAGATTTTCCCATGGCGGCATTCTGGAAGTTCGCGGTCTTTCTTGTTCCGGTCCTGTTGCTGGGCGCCGGTCCATTCATTCTGTGGCCGCACTTCCCATGGAAGGGGGGGCCATGAAGCTTCATTCCTTTTTTCTGCCTGAGGATCCCTCCAGGCGCAATCTGATCATTGAACTCCGGGCCAGGATCCGTCTGGCCCTCGGCATGATGCCGGATACCTGGCCGATGGAAACCTTCATCCATCACAATCCCCTCAACGGACTGGAAGACCTGCCCTTTGAGGATGCCGTTGAGCTGGGACAAGAGTTGTTCGGGGGAAAGGGATATCCGGACCGGGGTTTCTTCAGGGAATCGATCCGGACCGGGCGGATCAGCCGCCAGGATCTCTGGGAGACTTTCCCACGCGAACCCTCCGGGGAGCGACCGGAAACGCAGTCCTGCCAAATGGGCGGCCGGTCCGTTTCCTTTGAATCGTTTTGTGCGGCACAGTTTCTGATTTCGCCGGATTTGCCCTTCTTTGCTCCGGAGGATTCTGAGGAAGAAAAAACTCCGTTCGATCCGTCCCGGATTGAGGGACAACAGCTTGTCAGGGTTCTGGCGAAGAGCGTTTCGGAGCTTGGGGTGGCCTGTTCGGAAGAAATGGTTCGGGAGGCCCTGGGCCGCCTGGTCCCTGCGATCCAGCGTGGAATGGGCGGGGGATCCGTTTCGTCGGAAGAGGTCCTTTTGGATCCCCTCGTTCTGCTGGAACAAGAAATGGCGACGTTGGGGGCCAAGAGAACATTTTCGGACTGGAGCGACCATTTGCTGGGAAGTTCCGTGCGGGAGCAGGTGGATCGCATCATGAGCGATGCGGCGGCACTGTTCCTCGATGAGGGACAGGCATTTTGGTCCCTTCCCTTGCGTCAGCGCGGATTCTTCGGATTGTTTAGGGAGCGTTGGGCCCGGCGTCCCTCCTTTTGCGCGGAAAGCGAAGGATTGTCGGAATGGTTTTCCGGCTTGCCGGAGTCGGCCGAAGAGACGCTGCTCCACATCCTGGAACGCTGGGGGATCCCGAAGGCGAGCTGGGTCTCCCTGTTTGGGCGTGAATTGGCCCTTTTGCCGGGATGGGCAGGAACAATCAAGTGGCGGGCGGAACACTCGGAAGAACTCGGGCCTTCTCTCCTCCTGATCCAGCCTTCGGAGTGGCTGGCTCTCCGGATGTCGATCGAAGGGTTCCTTGTGGACAAGCTCTGTCAAGAGACCTGGGGTATCCCGGCCTCCCGGCCGGACCTTTTGGCCCGCTTCCGGAGCAGTCCGGAAGAGTACTGTGTGCGGTTGAAGAGACGGGATCCGGATCTGCCGGCTTCCCTGTGTTCCGCGATCGACCGGGCCGAAACTGAATGCGGAGGGTGGGGGAGGAACCCCCAGACCTGGAAGGATTTGTGGATTCGTATCCAGACGAGCCATTCCCGTTTGGTCCGGGATGGGTACGCTCTGGTCCTGGCGGCTCTGAAACTCTGGCTTTTTGAGGGACTTTCTTTTGCCGGGCTGGACGAACCTTGTGTCGACTGGGTGCCTGTCGTCGGCAACTGGATCGGCAGGATGCCCACAAAAAAATTTGGCTTGTGGATGCTCATGGCCTACGAAAAAGGGTTCCGGGATCCGTTTCTCAAATCGCTTTCCGGGCGCTCTCTCCGGCATCCGGAATCTTTGGACACCCTTTCCAGGTCTCACCCCCACTCGCCGGTTCGGGCCCAGGTCCTGTTCTGCATCGATGTCCGTTCAGAGAGTGTCAGGCGTCATCTGGAACGGATCGGCCCCTACGAAACGAGCGGGCTTGCGGGGTTTTTTGGCCTCCCCCTCCGCTTCAGGTCATTTGGCACCGACCATGTCCAGACGCTGGCTCCGGCGATCATCACCCCCCGGCACCTTCTGTGGGAGCTTCATCGGCCTTACCAGCTGAAGTCTGTCCGGGTATTCTTCCGGGGGAGAAGATGGCTTCGGTGGGTCAATCATCTCATTCACGAGATGAAGAACAATGTGGTGACCCCCTATGTTTTTGTCGAGGCGATCGGATGGATGTCAGGATTTCCCCTTTTTGGAAAGACCTTTATCCCGGGGTTGTACCAACGCATGGCCTCCTCCCTGGAACGTGTTTTCCTCCCGACCGTGTCCACAACGATCCCGATCGACAAGATCTCGGAAAAGGATGCCCGGGAAATTGTGGTGACCGAAGAGCGTAACACCATTCGCCAGGTCCTCTCGCGAAAATGGGGAGACCGGATCCGGAGCATTCCCCGGGGGGTTCTGGAAGAGTTTCGTTTCCTGGTTCTGACGGGGGAGTCCCACCCGACGGAATCCCGCTCGGCGAACTCGACCTTGGCCAGAGTTTTGGGACTTTCTCCCGATGAGGAGTCAGACCTGATCCGACAGCTCAGGGAGGTTCGACAGATGACCTCCAAGCGCTCTGAACAGCGTCTGGAGGAGCTTTCCAGAATGGGGCTGACGTTCGCCGAGCAGGTGGCCTTCGCCGAAACGGCGCTCACATTGGCCGGGCTGGTGCGGGGATTTGCCAGGCTGG
Source organism: Nitrospirota bacterium (assembly GCA_021785195.1). Lineage (GTDB taxonomy): Bacteria > Nitrospirota > Leptospirillia > Leptospirillales > Leptospirillaceae > JAJYGC01. The sequence goes on along the minus strand of JAJYGC010000007.1, from coordinate 26,775 downwards.
TCGTATTCGTGGCCCATCGAAGTACATCCGAAAACAACCCCTACGAGTCGGCACTGGACTGCGGGGCCTGCGGAGGCCAGGACGGAACGCCGAATGCCCGGGTGGCGGCCATTCTCCTCAATCGACCGGCGGTACGGGCCGGGCTTTCAAAGCGGGGGATCGAGATTCCGGAAGAAACCTGGTTCATTGCGGGAGTGCACGATACGACGACGGACACCTTTCAGTTTTTTGATGCGGAAGATTGGCCGGCGACGCACAACGAGGATATCGGGGAGTTCACAAAGGAAATCCGTCAGGCAGGACTCCATGCGGCGGCGGAACGGCTCGGGACCCTGCCGGGGAACCCGGTGGAAGGACTGGAAGAGATTCCTTCAAGACTTCAGGCCCGGAGTCGCGACTGGGCGGAGGTCCGACCGGAATGGGGGCTTTCCGGGAATGCGGCTTTCGTGATCGGAAAAAGGGCCTGGACCCGGGAACTGGACCTTTCAAACAGGGTTTTCCTGCAGGAATATGACGATCAGGACGATCCGTCCGGAAATCTCCTCGAAACACTGATGTCCGGGCCCCTTGTCGTGGGGCGTTGGATCAACCTTGAACATTATTTCTCGACGGTGGACAACGAGACCTACGGTAGCGGAAGCAAGGTTTCCCATAATGTGGTGGGCCGGTTTGGGGTGCTCTTCGGAAATGGGGGCGACCTTCGGATTGGGCTTCCCAGACAAACGGTGTTCGGGGAACACGGCTTCCATCATGAGCCGATGCGGCTTTTGACCATTGTGGCCGCCCGTCGGGAAAAGGTTCACGAACTCCTGAGGCGCAACCTTGCATTGAGGGATCCCTTCGATCGCCGTTGGGCGTTGCTTGTCGTGCGGGATCCCGAAACCGGGGGGTTTTGGGAATACCATTCCGGGGGGAAGTGGGTGGAATGGAGATCGGACGAGGAACCTTTGGTTCATCCTGCCCAACACCTTTCAACCTATGATGAAACGAGGATGTGATGGCTGGTCTTAAGCTTTATACGGTCAAGAAGGTCGAGATTGTCGTGGGGGGAGAGCACCTCAAATTCGTCAAGACCCTGCTGGACGATGTACGGGTTTCGGGCTACACGATCATTCCGAATGTTTCGGGGAAGGGACACAGTGGATTCCATGAAGGTCACCTGATGTTCAACGATGTGAACACTCTTGTCATGGTGATCACGGTTGTCCCCGATTCATGGGTAGAGACCATCCTGTCGGGGTTGACCCCATTGTTCGAACGGTATTCCGGGGTTGTTTTTGTCTCTGACGTCCAGGTCAGCCGACGGGAGTATTTTGGAGACGAGCCCCAATGACATGGATTTCAGAATTTTGGTGATGTTCGATCGTTTCGGGAATGGCCAGGACCTGTGACCAAAGGAATATCCCTCAGTGAGGACTCCAGGCTTTTCGTCCCGCCAGAATCAGGAACAGGGGCGACAGGAGATTAAGCCCGGCCAGTCTGCCGGCGGCCCCGGCAAACCCCCATCTTGAAACGGCCCACCCGAACACCAGTGTTCCCGCCGCTCCGCCAGTGATGACGACAATGTCCAGAAGCCCCGACAATTGATTGAAGGTTCCCCGTCCTTGTGTCCGAAGGGCCACCCAGCCGATGCCGCCCATCCAGAAGATCCCCGACGTGATTCCGTCCAGGATTGAAATCCAGAGAACTCCTACCGCTGTGGGCGACATCGCATAGAGACACATCCTAATCGCCAGAATCCCGGATGCGACGATCATGATCCCGGCGGACCCCATTGTCATTCGAACGCGAGAGAGGACGATTGCGGTGATGACCATGGTCAGTTCGGCAATCCCCGCAATCCAGGGGATCCAGTCGGGGTGGGGGGTATGGAGCTTCATATACAGTTCGGTGAAGGGAAGAAGGGGGGCATTGACCAGATGCAGAAGAAAAAAGGAGGACAGGACAAGTTTTTCTGTCCTATCGAGTGTCCAGCGGCTGGGGGGGGGATTGGGATGTGGGCGGGAATGGACTCGATCCGTTTGCCAAATCAGTGGAAGGCTTCCGAAGAGGACGAGGAGAATCACGAGGGTCAGTGTCTTGTGGAGGCCTGATAACCCGATCATCCCTCCTGCGAGCATTCCCAGAATGCCCAGGAACAAATGGTGCGTTCCCACAAAAATCAGGGGGGAGAAGGGCTTTTTCCCTTCTTCCGAGAGTCGTTTCAGGGCGGAAAGCCCCATCGGCAGGAACGGAAGGCGCGCCAGATTCAGGAGAAAGACTGCCCCTGCCAGCCAGAGCGGGTTTCGGGTGTTGATGGTCAGGTACACGGTGATGGGAAAAGGAAGCAGCAGGGCGAGACGGACCCATCGGCCCGGAAGCTGGGACCGGTCGAGGAGTCTTCCCAGCGGAATGCGAAAAACAAGGATCAAGAGGGAGGCGGTTCCCAGCACGATTCCAATCCGATTTGCCGCCAATCCGCGTTCGGACAGAAGGATGGGCAGGTAGGGCCAGACGAACCCGCCGGCCAGTCCATTGACGAAGAGGGAGGAGAAGATGGGCAAGTTCTTTGTTATAAGAAAATTTGATTTGATCAGTGCTACACCCCACCAAAAAAGACATTTGGAAACCATGTCAGATCAATCTTCCATTTTAATCCTAGATCTTATATATTCCTTTGAGGGATAGGGTGGAAAAACTTTCTTGTTTCACCTCTTCCAGACTCCCCTCCATAGTCAAATATCTGACTATGATTTTCTCTGGAGAGACTCAAAACGTCATGCCCAAAAGAACTCTCTCTTTCGTTGCTGAATGGGTAGAAAAGAAAAAGGCGTTAATCTTTGTCCCCCCCCAACGAATATGTCCGGAAGTCCTCCTTGTTACATGCCTGAAATATTTGAGGACAGGTGAATCGGGTTCACTGTCTCATCGTTTTGAGATTCCTGACCCGTTACATCCTGATAAAGTTTGTCGCTCGAATCAATTCGAGCGACCCCGCTCCGGACGAACCGGGGTTTCTTATCCCCTTGAGTTTTAAGGGTTCGGAGAGTCATGCGAACCTTACTTTCATGCTTTTCCGATCAGGGGAGCAGGATTTTATTCAAGATGAATGAAAAGTATTCTTAAAGAGCGTTTTTCCGCTGACCTCTGGGCCCAGAAAATCAGGGCAATTAGTCCGTCTGCCTCAGGATTTCATGTGTTTCAAAACGCCTTTTCCGGAGGTTCATTCCTTATATGGTATGGAAGAGATTCATCCGAATAGGGATCTGGCTGGAATGATTAGTCAAATAATTGACGCTCTGGTGTCTTGTTTCCTTCCAAATGATTTCAGAAAAGGTTGACCCATATTCCGAACTGGCGGATTTTCCATAAGGTATCAATATTGCTCATGTTTCCTGTGGTGCTGGACTGGAGAATCGGTCCGTCGGATCTCCTCTGAATTTTTTTCCTCATCGAAGAAATTGGCTTGCAAGGATTCTAATCATATGAAGTTGAATGAGTTGATCTGTTGACGGGAGTTCCTTGACGAAGACTCGGTTTCCGTCCTTCTTTTTTTTCGGTATTGTTTTTGGAATGATCATAACAGGCCTTTTTCGACCGGAAAGGTTCCTGCCTTTTGCGTGTGACCCGGTCTTGATACCCCCGCTAGTCTATGCCCGGGGCCAAGATGAACAAATCAGTCCCGGACTGAAACAGCTCTTGAGGGATGCCAGGTTCTGGAAGAACAAGGGAGACCTCGTTCGGGCATCCATGTTCTGGAAAAGGATCCTTGAATCCGTTCCGGATGAACCCCATGCCCTGACAGAGTTAGGTGTTCTCTCCGCCCAGAATGGAGAGATCCAAAAAGCAAAAGAATATCTGGACCGCTTGTTGAAATCTGCTCCAGGGGATCCCGGTGCCACAAGGATCAAGAATGCGATCCAAGTTGGAAAGCTTGATCCGGGACTTCTTGAAAAAGCGAGAGAATTTCGGCAGGAAAGACAGTATCCCAAAGCTTTGGAGTATTACCAGAAATACCTGAAGGGAGTGGAGCCTCAAGGGAACTTCGCTCTGGAGGTATTACAGACAGAAACATCTGTCCCAGGCCATTTTCTCCACGCGATCAATGGTCTCAAAGCCCTGTTGTCCAAGCGTCCTGAAAGCATCCGAATCCGTCTTGTCCTTGCCAAATCACTGATTAACCGGGAGCAATACCGAAGAGAGGGATTGTCTCTTCTCCCCCAACTTGCCTTCAGCCCACTTCAAGATGTTTCCAGCGAGGCCAGATCGGCTTGGAAGATGGGGCTGATATGGTTAAATCCTTCTCCCGATGACAGAAAGCTTTATGAGAATTATTTACAACTCTTTCCTCAGGACATGGTGATTCGAAAACTTCTCTCTCGAATTCCTCGAAGTCCCGATCGTTATCTAGGTTACCAAATGTTATCTGCCGGAAACTTGGGTAGCGCGCAGGAACATTTTGAAAAAGCGCTTCAGTCGAATTCAAGAGATTTCAGGGCCGCTTTGGGTTTGGCGATCGTTCGTATGCGGGAAGGAAGAAATATTGAAGCTCGTGAGATTCTCCTATGGGCATCCAAGAAGAATAGAAATAATTCCGCCCTGAAGTCCCTCCTGCCGATTGCCAGTTATTATTCATATCTTGAAAAAGGAACGGTCTTCATGAATTCCGGTCAGACCAGTCAAGCCCGGGTTTTGTTTCAGAGAGCAACCCGTATTTTCCCGGACAAGTCCGATGCATATGTGCTTCGTGCTGAGTTGAACCGAAAAGAGGGATCTTTCAGTAAAGCACATGCCCTGGATCTGATCGCTTGGCGGCTTAATCAAAACGATCCACGAACTGCATTGAATCTGGTCTCATACTGGGTCAGGAAGGGAAAGCTTCAAAGAGTTCGAAATCTTTTGTTTTCAAAAGTCTTGAGAGATCTTGCCCCAGACAAAAAAAACAAAATTCTTGCCCGAATCCACAATCTTGAGGGGAAGAGAGCCCAAAGCAAAGGACATATCCAGGTTGCCATCAAGAAATACACCCTTGCACTTCGGGAAAATCATGATCTCCCTTGGACCCTTTACAGGCTTTGTAGGATTTGGATGAGAGAAGGACATGTCCGTCATGCCCTTGACGTCTATCAGAAATATCTAAAAAGTCATCCAGACAATCTTTCTGCGCTCCAGGCAATGATTTATCTTGAAGCCGGTGCTGGACATCCTTCAAGGGCACTTTCGCTTTTGCGCCAACTTCCCGAACAGGGTCGTCCTCCTGGTCTGGTAAGACTATCTGCTCGATTGACCTCAATATGGATGAACAGAAAGGCGTGGATGATCGCGAAGACAGGAAGCGGAGAGCTGGCCGTGAAGTTTGAATTGCTCTCCTTTCTCATTGGAAATTCTGAGAAAGAGAAAGAAGGTGAGTCCAACGGAGCCAGATTATCGTTCGCCCGCCTTTACGCGCTTGCTCATGAGTGGGAAAAATCTTTTCCCCTGTACCTTGAGGTCCTGAAGCAATCAAACACATCTTGGCCTGTATACCGGGAAGCTTTGGACTGGAGTCTTTTTGCCCAGAATGACAGGTGGTCAAAGATTTTCTTTCAGATGGCCCTCAAAAGATTTCCAAGGTCCCCTGGACGGGCGATGCGCGCGGGAATTCTTGCAGAAGAACACGGGCAGATGGAAAAAGCCTATATGTCTTATCGGCAGGCTCTTGATCTTGAGATTCATCGCCGGTCTCCCAATTCAGATCGGATCGTCCAAATTCGTCGAAAACTTAGTGCTCTTCAGAAAAGTCTGGAAGTGAGAAACCTGCGACAACCCTTCGTGGAATTTTTGGGTGGGATATCCGTCCTGTCAGAAGGATCCACATTCATCCTGGGAGAGGCAGGAGAGCTTTTTCCAGTGTGGCAGTCTTCTTTCGGTGCCCATTTAGAAGCACCTCCTTCCGTTCGGATCTGGTTCCATGTGTTGGAAGAGGGCAGTTTCCTCCACTATGTGTTTGCTGGAGGGCAGACTTCCATCAATGCCGCAGGACTGGCCATTGGGATCAGGGCTGAGTTTCCCACTGGATTTTTCGACGTGGATTTGGGCCCCCAGGTAGGGGAGCTGGATCAGACCGGAATGGCTCCTTCTTTTGTAACCGGTCTCTATGGACAGTTGGAGCTCCACCAGGATTTTCCCTTTGGAAATCTTGATTTCTTTGGAAACTATACCGGAATTTTGGACTACCTGTATGGGCAAATTCGTCTTCTGACCCCAATGAATGCCTTGACCCTTTGGAAGCGTCCTGTTTCTCTGGGACCAGAAGTCATCCTGCAGGGAAATAGTACATATAATGACGGACAAGTTGGAGGAGCAGTCCAGATTCCTTTGGGCGCTGGCTCAATGTCGATCCTTCTTGACGGAGGATTGCTTCGTTCCAATCTTTACTCGGGATGGGGGGGGTATGAAAGCGGATTTTTTTACGTCAGGTACTGACGTAGGTTCCGCGCATCTCTCTGCTGACACTTCTTGTCAGGAAGAGCGGGTTGTGGGGAGGGGTTCCCCTCAGAGAGGACTATCTCCTCCTCATGTCCGGAAATCCCTCTCGGGTATCAGGTGGATCCCCGGAATCATGGTGGCACTGGCAGTTTTTTTCCTTTTCTCTTCCGAGCCACTTTCAAGAGGTACCCAATTTTCTCTAGGGATCTCCTTTATTCTTCTGTCCTGGATTGTTTCAAAAAAGCGGACCCGCTTCTCCCATATCGTTCTCATTCTCTTGGCTGGTTTCATCGGGGGTCGTTATTTTTATTGGCGCATCACGCAAACAATATATGGGTCTCCCTTGGATCTTGCGGCGAGCACCTTTCTGGTCCTCATGGAGATTTATGCAGCTGTCATGACGTTTTTTGGTTTTTTTGTCATGATCCAGCCGTTCAGACGAAAAGCGGTTCCCATCAAGGATGAAATTTCCGAGTATCCCTCTGTTGACGTATATGTTCCTGTCTACAATGAGACCCTTGATGTCATCCGTCCAACAATTTTGGGAGCATTCCGTCTGGATTACCCTCCCTCAAGACTCCGGGTCTACATCTTAGATGACGGGCATCGAGAAGAGGTTCATTCTTTGGCCAAAGAAATGAGGGTGGAATATATCTCCAGGGCTGACAACAGGGGGGCAAAGGCCGGCAATCTCAATCATGCTTTAAAAATGACTGGGGGAGAATTGATCGCCGTTTTTGATTGCGACCATGTTCCCTTGGAAGGATTTCTCAAGAAAACGGTCGGTTTCTTCATTGGACGACCGAAATTGGCGATTGTTCAGACTCCCCACCACTTTTATTCCCGAGACCCGTTTGAAAGGAATCTGGGACTGGATGACAAGGCACCAAATGAATCCGACCTCTTCTATCATGTGATTCAACCGGGAATGGATCTTTGGAATAGTTCATATTTTTGCGGGTCTGCCGGAATTCTGAGGCGGTCATGTCTGGAGGCGGTTGGCGGGTTTAGGACTGAAACAGTAACGGAAGATGCCCACACTTCTCTTCTTCTGCATGCGAAGGGCTTTGAGAGCTACTACCTGGACGAAGAGCTGGTGTCCGGATTATCTCCCGATACAATGAGGGACCTGATCAACCAGAGGATCAGATGGTGTCGGGGAATGATCCAGATCTTCCGTCTCGAGAATCCCATGCTCAAGAAGGGGCTTTCTTGGCAACAAAAGCTCTGTTATATGAATGCAATTATTTACTGGATTTTTTCCTTGCCCAGAATTTTCTTCCTGATCGCTCCGCTCCTGTACATCTATTTTCGAATCTACAGTGTTCATGCAGGTCTTTTTGATCTCCTCATTTATCTTATTCCCTATCTTGTGATATCCCAAGGAACAAGTGTTCTGTTGTATCGCTCAAGAAGGTCGCTAATATGGTCCATCATTTACGAAATCCCGCTTTCATTCTATCTCGTGATCCCGGCTTTCGTGGCACTCTTCTTCCCCCTCCGAGGACGCTTCAATGTTACGCCCAAAGGGACACGAAACAAGACGGAAAAGCTAGATTTTTATGTGGCTTTGCCTGCGATCCTTCTCTTTCTCCTGAATTTTGGGGGGATCGTCTTGGGAGTCACTCAATACGTTTCTCATCCAGGAGGTCACAATATGTTACTTATGAACCTCTTCTGGACAACACTCAATACTCTTTTGATCGGTATATCTTTGGGAGCGATGATCGAGACCCGACAAATTCGGAACGCTCCACGGATTGTTACGAATGAAAATGCAAGCATGAAAATTGTTTTTTCAGATAGGACGGTTCATCTGAGAGGTTCGATCAAAGATCTTTCCATGGGAGGGGTTTCTTTCGAAGGACGTCCGGAAAACGGTGTGACCCCTTCTATGGAAGCGGGTCAGGAAGGGGTCCTGACAGTCGGAGAGGGCAGCGATTTTTTTTCTCTCCCGGTCGAGATTGTCCGTAGTGTTGGAACAAATGGAATCTTTTTTATTTCGGCCCGGTTCAGGAACCTAACGATAAAACAGGAAGGGTTGCTGGTCAATCTCGTATTCAAAATGGCTGTCAGACATCCACGGAGACTACTTCCGATTGGTATGAGGCCTGATCGAATGATGATGGGATTTGTCAGGAAATCATTGGTCCAGATTCAACGCTTTCTGGACCATCTTTGATCATTTGGATGAAGAGGAGCCCATTGGCTAAGTGTCGTTTTCTGGTGTTGCTCTGGTGCCTGATGCCGTTTTTCTTCCCGTCATGGTCTTGGGGAGAAACAATCAGTGCGCGGACTTCCCAGACGCCCCTCCTTTATGACATGACTCTGGGACAGATGTCCGGTTCATTGGTCCTTGATAAACTGCATTCTTATTACCAGAGAGATTTTTCGATTTCGTTCCTACGTGTCCCAATTGAGGGACATGTATTATTTTCTTACAGAGTTGAGAGTCGAAAGGCGCGTCCTGTTGGGCTTATGCTCACCATGAATGGAGAAATGGTCGGAAAAAGACTGCTCATTCCGGATGGAGCCAAGCATTCATTTATCATGAATATTCCTTCAGTCTACTTCCTTCCGGATAACCACTTGGGTGTTGGCCTTTATTACCCGGGATCAAATCGTTGCCTGATGCCAAAAACGACAGATATTCGCGTTTTTATCAATCCCCCTGGGCTTATTAGTTACGAATACGGGGTGTTTCCCCCGGACCTCAAGCTTTCCCGGTTGCCTTTCCCCATTTTGGACAGGAGAGACAACCCGTCCGGAGAAATCGGATTTTTGTTCGGGAGAGTTCCTGATGAGAGTACTCTTCGGGCAGCTGGAATCCTGGCAGCCTGGTTGGGTCGTTCAGTCCGTTTCCAAAGTGTTCGTTACAAGGTCGTAATCGGGAATGATATTCCCGACATGTCCCGCCTCATTGTATTCTCCATTCAGAAAAAGACAGGCGGAGGCCCTTTCCATCCCTCAGTTCAGCTGAGTTCATCGGATCCGGATCATTTTCGATTGACGTTTTCGGGTTTTGATGGGAATGATTTGGTGGATTTGGTTAGGAGCCTGATTCGAGGAAGAGAGCATTTCCCCGGGAATCGAATGGAGTTGAGTTCCCAATCGGAGTCAACTGGGCCCCCTGTTTCTCCTCCTTTCTCCGATCCATTTTGGGTTCGAGCCGGGAAAAAAGTCCATTTCAGGGATCTTCTTGACACTTCGACACTGACCCAAAAAGGATTCCCTCCTGGTAATCTGAATGTTGGTTTTATGCTTCCCCCAGCCCTTTTTTACTGGAACAGCCCGGGAGCCAAGGTTCATTATCAGCTGGTCTATGACCAGCCGTGGCAAGGAGCCCGAACGTTTTTACGCATTTTGGTTAATGGCCGCCAAATCGGCTTCAAAGTCCTTCCGGGAGGTAAAAATGGCCACTATAAAAACTTGGTCGAGAAAGGTGATTTTCTGATCCCATTTTACGACCTGGGTCGTCAGAACCAGATCCAGTTTTTGATTGGTTCGGAAATCCCAATCAACCAAATATGCTCGGTTCAAGCCTTTGGCAATAGTTTCTACCGACTCTCATCCGATTCAACCATCAATTTTTCGGGAACGGGAAACTGGACAGCTCTTCCAGATCTTTCTCAGTTTCTGCATTGGGGGTACCCGTTCACCAAATACGCAGACTTGTCCCGGACAAAAATTGTTCTTGAAAGTTTTCATTCCCCGGCGATTCTATCCCGTTTTCTAAACCTGATGGCCCGATGGGGACAGGTGACAGGGGCCTTGCCTGAGAATCCCGAAATAAGGGAGGCTGGTCATCCAGGTCCTCGAAATAAGAGAGACCTCTTGTTTTTGGGGAGTTTCCGTTCTTCAGCCCGGTATAGGGACCTCTTTCCGAAAGCTCCGATGATCTGGAAAGGGGATACACCGGTTCCAGTTCCGGATCGCTTTGCTCTGCTTGCACTGGAGGTACTTGGGGGAGATAAGCCACGATTGGTAGATTCAGGTGCTTTTCCAAAAGATCCGGATAGGATGATCGGGGAATACAAGAATGGGCCAAATTCCCGTTCGGTTGTTCTTGTTCTTTCTAAAAATGAGAAAAATCCACCCGTTCCATTTCTGTCATCACTGGGAGAAAGCAGACCAGAATCGCTTGATCTTGGAAAATCCTGGTTCTGGGAGAACACCATGGGGGGAGTGGTCACCACAAAAAGTATGAGGGTTTTCATTCCCATGCCGGATGGTCACGAAAAACCGCTGACTCTTGTTCGATATTTTTTCTATCAATTCAAGGTCGCTTTTTATCTTGTGGCGATGCTTTCTGTCTTCTTTCTTTCGCTTTATTTTGATCGCTACCTCAGGAAAGCGGTCTCCCAAAGGTTGGGGCAAACCGAGGAAATAGGGTCTTGATGCGCGTCGGGTTTTATCTGTTGTTGGTGGTGATGTTTCTGGAATCATTCTCAGGGGATGATTTTTCGGCTACCCGCACGCCATCTTCCTGGCCACTTTGGGAACAATATCAGTCTTGCTGTATACAAATAGATGGGCGTGTCATCGATTTTTCCAGAAATGGAGCTACAACCAGTGAGGGGCAGGGATATGCCCTGTTTTTTGCATTGGTCCAGAATGATCCCCATTTTTTTGGAAAGATTCTCCGGTGGACGGAAAACAACCTTTCCAGCGGTGACTTTTCCCAACACCTACCAGCCTGGTTGTGGGGGAAAGGAAAAAATGGGGTATGGGGAGTTCTTGATCAAAACTCAGCGGCTGATGCCGACCTCTGGATTTGTTACGACCTCATTCAGGCTGGGCAAAGATGGAACCGTCCTGAATATGCAATCAAGGGAATTCACCTTGCCCATCTGATTGCGACTCGCGAATTCGGAAACCTTCCCGGGCAGGGAGAGTTCCCTCTTGGAGGTGCCCGGGGGTTTCACCCAATCCCAAGTCTTTGGAGGCTTAACCCTAGCTATTTCCCTCCTTTTTTACTGCGCTTTATGGAGAGCTATCTGAACCTCTCACCTTGGAAAGGCCTCACGCACAGATTTTCCAGGATGCTTGAATCTGTTTCCGGTTGTGGCTTCCCACCCGACTGGACATCCTTTGAATACGGAAAGGGTTGGCGAAGCGATTCCGTTTCCGGCCCATTGGGGTCCTATGATGCCATTCGTGTCTATCTTTGGGCCGGGATGACCTCGGAACAGGACCCTGATATCAAGACAATCCGGAAAAGCCTTGGAGGATGGGAGAAAAAGGGGATCGCTGAACCAACAATGTATGGAAATGGAAAAACCTGCCAAGGGTATGGACCGGCGCCCCTAGGATTTCAGGCGGCTTATCTCCCCTATCTGGCGAAAGTGGATCCTCCGAAGGTTAAGAGCCTTGAAAGATCCGTCCGGAAAAGATTGTCACTCAAGAAAAGCATTGGTTATTACGACTATAACCTTGTCCTGTTTGGAACCGGTTATCTTGAGAACAGGTTCCATTTCGGGCCACGCGGGACGTTGCATGTCACAGGTGATATGGTTCCTTGGGGAAAATTGTCCCCTATTTGAAGGGTGCTGAGTCGAGCCGTTTTGACTTGGTCGTACAGTTAAATTTCCACCTTAAATGTTAAACAGGGCTATGGCCCAATTTAATATTTGGGGTGGTGTGCCTGGGGGTATCGAGATCGGTCTCGGGAATGATTGTCAGGAGTAGAAAAACTGGCTGGGGGACAGGGACTCGAACCCCGATAGACAGATCCAGAGACTGTCGTCCTGCCATTAGACGATCCCCCAAAAATGAACGTCAAGGAATTTTGGCCGAAATCCGCTTCAAAATCAAGCGGTCAGAACAGGTTGTGCAAAAAATGGCCGATTCCCTGGAAAATTGTGGGCCCTGGCGTGGTGGTCGGGGCGCAGGTTTCCTGGGGAGGAACGCTTCCGGGCAGGAACGGAACACGAAGAACGGACTGGGAACACGATGGGTTGGAGGCCAATCCCGTTGCGATGTCGACTGGTTCCCAGAGCATTCCTCCCGGTGGGGGCAGGGGCGTGACGTGGGTCATTGTGTCCTTGAGGATGGCTCCGGCGAGGGGGACCGCCAGCTGGGCTCCGGTCCGATGAGTCGGACGATTGTCATCGAATCCGACCCAGACCACGACGACCATGGAAGGAGAGACGGCCGCGAACCAGGTGTCCCGTCCGTCATTGGATGTTCCTGTTTTTCCGCCCCATCCAGACTCTTCTCCAACCCATTGGGTGAGTCCCTTTCCGGTTCCTTCCCGTACGGTCTGGCGCAGAAGGTGGTTCAGGAGATAAACAGCCCCCGGATCGAGAATCCTTTTCCTTTTGTGGTGTGGGGAGTGGGGGGATGAAAAGGGAGTGGGGGTTACGGACCACCCCCCATTTGCAACGATTGAATAGGCCCTTGCGATGGCCATGGGGGTTTGGGGAATGACGCCAAGGGGCCAGGACGCCGGGAGGTGGTTGACTGGAGGGGTGTCCAGTCCCAGCTGTTCGGCCGTGGAGACCAGGTTTTCTTCGGGGAGGAACTCTTCTAGATGCAGGATTGGGAGATTCATCGAATGCGTGAAGGCTTCCTGGAGAAATACCCGATCGGCCTTGACAGGGTCGGCGTTTTTGGGGTGCCATCGCCGGCCCCCGACCTTCAGAGTCAGCGGCTTGTTGGACAGCCAGGTCGAAAGAGTGGCCCTTGGAGGTCCGTTGATTTCCGGAGTCAGCGCCACAAGGTAGGGGACCAGTTTGAACAGGGATGCCGGCTGGCGTTTGGAAAGAATGGCCCTGTTGAAGGGGGAACGATTGTATCCGGCTCCCCCTGAAAGCGCCTGCACCTCTCCGGTCACGGGGTTCATGATCACGACAGCCGCTTCCAGCGGGTCGTCTTCGATGGAGCGTTCGCGAAGGCGATACCATCGTTCCAGTCTTCCCAGCATTTTGGGGACGACCTGATCCACTTTCGCCGCCAGCAGGGGATTCATCGACGTAAAAATGGGGGGGTTCCCCGCGGGAGGGAATTCACGGGTGAGTCGCGTCCGCAAGCTTCTTGCGGCCCAGTCCGCAAAATAGGGCCCGGGGAGGGCGCTTTTGTAGGCATTGGGAGAAATGCCGAGAGGTGACTTGAGGTCTCTGGCCAGGCGGGCCGGGGTCAGATCACCCTCCTGTTGGAGTTCGAGGAGAATCCTGTTGCGGATCGCCATCGCCCCTCCCGGATTGTGAAATGGGGCATTTCGGGTCGGAGCCCTCAGAATGGCCGCCAGGAGAGCGGCCTCCCTGTAGTTCAAAAATCGGGCAGGGTGTCCGAAAAATCGTTCGGAGGCCGCTTCGATGCCCACGATTCTGGTATGGTCCGCGGCCCCCCAGTCGATATGGTTCAGATAGAGTGACAAAATACCGTCAGGGGATCTGAGACGGGCCAGCCTCAGGGCATAGAAGGCTTCCAGAATCTTGCGGGAAACGGTTTTTTTTCGGGTCAGAAAGAGGTTCTTGATGACCTGTTGGGTGATGGTGCTCCCTCCTTCCCGGAAGGAGGCGGTGCGGAGGTCGTCCCAGGCGGCCCGGAAAATTCCCTGAACGTCCACCGCCGGATTCTGGTAGAAACGGCGGTCTTCGGACACGATGACCGTTTTGAGCATGGGTCTTGAAATTTCCGAGAGGGGGACGGGCCGGTATTCCGCCAGTATTCCCTGTGTGATAGTTCCCATGAAAATGGGGGGAAGCCAGAGTCGATCAGCGGGATTCGTGAGGGGGGGAATCCTGGTGTCGAGGGGTAGGATCTCCCGGATAGTCCGGTCATGGGGGCCATATATGAGGATGAATTTGTGGTGGGACGCAAGAATCGCATTGGGACGTGGCCGCCGATTTGAATGGGCAAGAATGCCATATACAAGCAAAAGATGGCGTCGGTAAGTCCTCTCCAGGGGAGGTCTTGATGTGAGCATCCCTTCTAGCTGGCGGAGGGGAATGCTGTCTTCCGGTCCAACGGTGAACGGGGCCGAATAGAGGCTGATTCCGGAAGAGTCCAGAATTGCGAGCTTATGTTCGATCTGATGATCAAGATGGGAAATGGTCAACCAGATGGCAAGGCACGAAACGGCAACGATGAGGAACATGGTCAGGAAAATTCTTTGGATCCTTCCGGCTGGCCCTGATAAAATGGGCCTATCCTGTGCTGGTTCCTCAGACCCCTGACCCGGGGGTGATTTCCGGATTCTGAATATTCTCCCGAAAGGAGCTCTCATGCAATTCCTGCCTGTGTCTGTTTCCAGCTCGTATGTCCACCTCGTCCGACGCGTTTCACTGAGCCTTCTCTCCCTGGGAGTCGTTTTTCTGGTCGTTATGGGTTGCACCCGTCAGGAAGGAACCTCTGTGAGCCCGATGTCCATTGCCCAGTTGCACGAGGGGAAGAGTACCATGAATGATGTCAGACGGGTCCTCGGAAAACCCGACGAGATCAGGCGGCTTCTGGGGAATGAGACATGGATCTATCGTCATGCCAAAACCACGGGATGGGTTAATCAGAGTACCAAGGTCAATGAAGTGTGGATCCTTTTTTCTTCGCAAGGGATTGTCCGACAGATTCGTCTCCAGGAATACCAGGGAAACCAGTTTTTTTGAGCATTCGGAAATACCATCCACCATTGATTGCCATGCTACTCCCTGAACCGATTCCAAGGTAATGATGGCAGTCACAGACAATGTCCGGAACGGTTTTTCCTATCTGTCTTGGGGGGGCATCCGGAGGTTGTCGGGCTGATTTTTAGAGCAGGGCACAAGTTTTGCCCGGAAGAGTCCGAAGAGAGCAGTGTGGACGGATTTGAAGGGTGAAAAGTGAATTTGTGGTCAGATCATGTGTTTCTGTCCCGTCGGGAGGAGGGGATCCCATGAACCGGAGGATCACCAGGTTGATCCATCTCTATCGAATGGGGATTGTTGTCGGGTCGGTTGCCCTCACTCTGGGCATTATCCCGGCTTGGGCCGGGGAGTCGTATCCCCCGGATCGTCCGGATCAAGGACCGGCGGGGTTTCCGGGAAAAGCGGCTTTTCCCCGGACCGGAACCGATGACAGTGCTTCTGACCTTACTCCGAAGATGCCTCCGCTTCAATGGACCCAGGAAGGTGGGGGGGCTTCCAGAAATCCCGTTTTTCCGATGGCATCGGAAGCCAATTCTGAAGGGGAGTGGAAACACCGGTTTCATGTTTCGGAACTGCCTTCGGGAAGAGTGAACCCAGACAACGAGGATTTTTATGCCGGAGTCGTTGAAAGCGGCGGGATCCTCTGGCTGGGCAGTGCACAGGGAGACCTTCTGGCTGTCGGTGCCCAGCAGGGGAACCTGTTGTGGAAACGGTACCTTGGGGGGCCGCTTCTTGCCCAGCCGGTCACCAGTGCACGAACCCTTTATGTAATTTCGGCCAGACCGGGGGTCACGATTCCCCACATGGTCCTTTATGCCCGAACCAGAAGGCTGATTCGGGGAGACGGGCATGAAAGGCTCTGGGCCCTTTCCCGCAAGACAGGGGAAATTCGATGGTCCGCCAGGTTGAGGGGTGGGGTGATGGGAACACCGGTCTTGCTGGGCCATTCCATCATGGTTGCAACTGGCCGGGGTCATCTGGTATTTCTGGATCGGCAGGATGGCCATCAGGTTTATGACCTTCCCGTCGATTCCAGATCGTTCGGGTGGGCGTCTCCCGTCGAGAAAGACCACCAGGTGGTGCTGGCCCAGGAAAATCCGCCCCTCTACCAGGCGGTTTCCCTGGATGGGCTCCAAAGACTCTGGCGGTTCCAGTGGAAGGGAACCCGCACATGGGACCATTTCTTCATTGGGACTCCGTTGCTCTCAGACGGGTTGCTCATCGGGGTAGTCCGGATTCGTTCACCGATCGAAGATGTCATTGTGGCGCTGGATTTCAGGACAGGAACACTGAGGTGGAAATTTGCATTTCCCGACGGAAAGGCAGACGGGATCGAGGATCATTCCCTGCCGACGCTGTCGGATGGCCTCGTGTACGTTCCTTCCGGCCCAGCCCATCTCCTGGCCGCTCTTGATGTTCAGACGGGGAAACAACAATGGGTGCTCCATCTCCCTGAAGCTCCGGAGACGGGGGGGACGGCCGTTGGACAGCTTCTCCTCCTTCCGCTCCCTTCCGGGATCCTCCTGTCGATCGACAGGGAGACAGGGGTGGTTGTGGCCCGAAATAAAGTGGCCGATGGGTTGGGCCCCCATCCTCCTGTCGTGGTTGGAGGGCACTGCTTCCTTGCCGCCAGGGACGGGTTGGTCAGATCCATGCTGATTGCCGGACTGGGCCGGACGGCGGGGGAACTGGCCGCAAGGATCTGGCCGGCTCCCGCTTCGGATCAGACCCGGAATCCATCTTTGACCGGGAAAGTGTCCCGGATGCCTCCTTCATGACGATTCTCTCCGGGCATTCAGGAGATGAGCATTGGTGTTTTGCCAGGAGAGCTGCATGACGTCAAACCCCCCACCGGACTTTTTGGACCCTTCCTTGCCAACGTTGAACATTGGCCATCCGGCCATCATGAATGTCCGGGGGGAGGAAGTTGTCATTCCGGAGGGTCTTCTGGAAAAAGCCCTGCAGGAACTGGAAACGCTGGAAGAGGTTTCATTGTCTGACCTCCCATCGCGAGAAACGGGCCTCGAACGGCTCAGGCAAATTTTTTCCATTGTGGACCGGGTGGGGGATGGGGTGTCCTCCGGCATGTCATGCCATTCCGGATGCGCTTCCTGCTGCCGGGTCATTGTAGCCACCACACGGGGGGAATCCGAGCTTTTGCGGGAAAGGGTCCGTACCCATCCCGAATCGGACAAAGTGCGGTGGGGTGAGGGGATCCTTCAAAGGAATGCCCTTCTCGAGGCGCTTTCCAGAACGAGGAATCCTCCGGCCGATCTGGGCCGCCTGGAGGGGTTGATCGATATCTGCGAGCCGTATGAAAAGGAAAACCAGGCGTGTCCGTTCCTGGGTCCTGACCGGATGTGCCAGGTTTATGCGGATCGGCCCCTGCTTTGTCGGATCTGCTGGGTCCTGACCGATCCGAAAGACTGCGAGCCTGGAGAGGGTCCTCCCGTCAAATTCAGGACAGCCGTATTCCATCGGGCTCATGAAATGGTCGGAAAGATCAGCCAGCATCATTTTCTGGATGATCGGGTAAGCCCGATCCCCTATTGGTTCCGGGAGGATCAAGGAACCTGATGAACACTGCTGGATACGGGTACAGAATCCCCCGCTCCGCACTGTTTCTTGGTTCTTTGATGGTGTTCCTTGCTCTCTGCCTCATGGTGAATGCCGGGTTTTTCCGGAGTTTTGACCATGGGGTGTCCCTGGAGCTGAAACGGATCACTCCCGTGGCCCTCACCTGGTTCTTCGGCTTTGTGTGCCGCACGGGGAATGCGGAGTTTACGGTTCCGATCGGAATCGTTTTTGCCATCTGGGCCATCCGGTCGGGACGATGTTCCCGCGACGCGGGAATTTTCTGGATCTTCTGGTTTGTTTTGGGGATGGTTCTGGAGCATATCCTGAAGATCCATCTATTCCAGCCGCATCCCGGACCCGATGTGGAGAACGACCCTTTGGACCGCTATCTGAAAGCAATCCTCTATGTGCCGACTCCCGGATCTTTTCCCAGCGGACATACCTTCCGGGCCTTCTGGCTGGTCGTGGGAAGCCGGCTGGCTTACCCCGCTGCGGAAAAAAAAGTCCTGGGGTGGGCCGCTGTTGTCATGGTGGGTGTGGTCGTCATTGGCTGGCACTGGACCACTGACACGTGGGGTTCCCTGGCTTGGGTGGCCGTGGGGGCGGGCTGGCTCCGCATCCGCAAGAACACTGTTCTGGCCGGTTAAGTTCCCAAGTCGCCTGATTTTTCCTGAAATCCATTACGTTTTTTATTTCATCCTCCAGTCATCCCTTCCCGATCCGACGTCTGGTTCTTCGCTTCGCCCTTGTTCTAAACTCCCAGCCGTTTCAACGGATTTTGAATTCTGGTACGAATGGGTCCTTTAAACGGTTGGAGTGATGGGTGAACGATGAAGGCGAAAATCGGCACTTCAAGGTGTCGGAATGGAATGAGCGTGACCGTCCCCGGGAACGTCTCCGGGATCAGGGCGCTTCAGCGCTGAATGATGCGGAGCTATTGGGAATTCTGCTGCGAACGGGAAGTCGGGGTGAGTCTGCCGTGGCCCAGGGACATCGTCTCCTGGCAAAGTACGGGGGCCTTGGAGGGATTGCCCGTGCCGCATTTCCGGACCTTTCCGGGCTTGCCGGAATGGGGCTTGCCAAAGCGAGTCAGATCCACGCGGCCCTCGAACTGGGGAGACGTGTCGCTGGCCAGGCCCGTACCGAACGGCCCTTTGTCCGTTCCGCGAGGGATGTCTACGATCTTCTGGGAGCCCGCCTGAGGGACGAACGACGGGAATCTTTCTGGGCCATCCTCCTCGATCAGAAACACCGTCTCGAGAATGCCGTCCGGGTCTCGGAAGGGTCGCTCACGATGACGCTGGTTCACCCGAGGGAGGCTTTTGTTCCGGCAGTGCGCGATTCGGCGGCGGCAGTCCTCTTTGTCCATAACCACCCTTCCGGGGATCCGGAGCCTTCGGCCGATGACTGGGCGTTGACGGTCCGGCTGAAAGAGTGCGGAGAGCTTCTGGGAATTCGGGTACTGGATCATGTTGTGCTGGGAGACCATGCCTGGGTCAGCCTTCGGGATCGGGGGGCTTTCGGGGAAGGAAAAAATTAAAACCGACGGGAGCGGAGAATGGCCACAATGAGTCCGAATCCCAGGAATCCCGCCACGAAGAACCCAAACAGTCCGATGGTGGACAGGCCAAAAAACTTTGGACCATTGGGGGAGGCGAAGATCAGTGCAGAACCGATGATGAGGGATCCGACCAGGATGGAAACGGACAGCCTATTTCCGGTCCGATCCATTTCTCCGATCAGGTCTTCCAGGTGCTTCAGGTTGAAGTCCACCCTGATCCGGCCATCCCGGACCCTCGTCATGAGCTTTTCGGCTTCGACCGGGAGATGGGAAAGTGTCCGAAGCAAAATCATGGTCGTCGACCGGATGTTTTTGAGCAGGGATTCCGGTTCGAACCGCTTCCGGATCAGTTTTCGGACAAAGGGGCGGCTTTCCTCCACCATATTGAAGGATGGATCGAGGCTTCTTCCAATACCGTCCATGATGACAAGTGATCTGAGCAGGAGGGAGAGGTCCGGCGGAAGGGTCAGGTGATGCGTCCGGATGAGGTTGAAAAGCTCTGCGGAAAGAGTGTCGAGATGAATTTCATTGAGCGGACGGTTCGTGAATTCTTCCAGAAACGCCGAGATATCATCCGAGAGGTCTGACTCGTTGAATTCTTCGGGCAGCGCCCTCATTCGTTCGAGGGTGCGGATCATGAACGGGATGTCCTTCTCCACGAGAGCCACCAGTAGGTCCCCGAGAAGATCTCTCCGTTCCGGGGGGAGCGATCCGAACATGCCATAATCGAGAATCCCGATCTGATGATTGGGAAGAACGAGTATGTTGCCCGGATGGGGGTCTCCCTGGAAGAATCCGTGGACGAAAACCTGTTTCAGGATGCTCCGTGCACCCAGTTGGGCCACTTCGTCAGGGTGAATCCCGAATTTCTCGAAGGAGTTGGTGTCCCGGATGCTGATCCCGTCGAGATAACCCATGACCAATATGTTTTCAAGACTCCATTGGGGATACAGCGTTGGAATGACGATCGATGGATCTCCCTCGAAATTCTTCCTGGCTCGTTCGAGATTGTGGGCTTCATGGGAGAAATCAAGTTCTTTCCGGAGGGTCCGGATGTACTGCCGGGCCAGTGCTTTTGGGCGCAGATATTTCAGTTCTTCCACATGGCGTTCCACCAGGTCTGAGAGGAAGGAGAGGATCCGCAGATCGGGTTCGATCTGTTCTTCGATTCTTGGTCGACGGATCTTGATCGCGACGTCTTCTCCGGTGATGAGACGGGCGCGATGGACTTGGGCGATGGAGGCCTGGGCCACGGGGACAGGGCTGAAGTCCAGAAACACTTCCTCCAGGGGTCGACGGTAGGCCGACTCGATTTCCTTTCGGATCTCATCAAAAGGAACATGGGGAAGGTCATCCTGAAGGTGCTGGAACTCCTCGAGGAAGTCCGGTGGGAACAGGTCAGCCCGACTGGAAAGAATCTGTCCAAATTTAATCGCAGTCGGGCCGATTTCCTCAAGGGCCATCCGCAGTCGCACCGGCCGGGACAACTCTTGGGGAATGGACGTGCGGGTCAGTTTGCGTCCGAGGGAGACGAGGGGGTCCAGCCGTAAAAAACTCACCACATCCGCGAACCCGTATTTCACCAGAATGGTGAGGACGGTTCGAAGCCGTCGGGTCTCCAGGTTGGACCATAGTTTGGCTAAAGGCATTTTTCCTCCCCATGGGAAGAGAAATGCGGACTCATCTCAGGAAGGGATCGCCCCGATGGTCGTAAGATAGAGGATCGCCATGGAATTCGGAAGTCCCAGGAGATCCGCGACTTCGTCATCATAGAACCCTCCAATGCCGCTGGAGCCAAGTCCGAGATGGACGGCTGCCAGATTGATCCGTTCTCCGATCTGTCCCGCATCCATATGCAACGTCCGATAGACCCGATCTCCGTACTGGGAGACCAACCCCTCCAGATCCGCCGCCTGGATCAGAATGGCTGCCGCATCGCGGCCGAGGTCTTGAGACAAAACGCATTCATAGGCAACTTCCGAAAAATGACCCATCTTGAGTAGTGTCAGTGTTCCCGGTCGGGGATCGTAGAGATAGATGCCGGAGTCGAGGTCATTGACAGCATTGACGACCAGATAGGAACGGAAGAGATCCGGCTGGAAAAAATGGCGGACGGGAAGGGACTGTGCGTCCTGCATGTCGATTTCCCGGTAGGAAAACGAAAGGATGCTCGACAACTGGTTGAGATCGATCGGTTCGCCCGAGAATTGCCGGGCGGACCGTCTGGTCAGGAGAACCCGCGGGATGTGGGTTTCGAATTCCACAGTGTCGGTGTCCAGATAGATGGGCTCCGCCTGTGGAGTGAAACGGCTTTCCCCCGCTCCATATTGGTCGGCCTGGGTTTTGCGCGGAAGAAGGACCGGGGGTGGCTCCGTTCCGAGCGAGGAAAATCGGTGCAAATCCCTGAAAAGATCCCCCGTTTCCGGCTTATCCGGTGGCAGGTAGGGAAATTTGACCGGAGAAGGATAAAAAGGGAGGGAAAGGCTTCCTTCCGACACGCTCTGTTTCCGGACAAGGGGAATGGCGACGAGAACCACTTCCTTCTGGTCGCCCAGGAAGAGGAAAGAGTTCAATGCCTGGTCATTGAACCCGGAAAGCGTGAACGGGACAAAGCCTGTTTGATGGGACATGAGGACAAGATTTCCGAGAAGATGCCCCGTATCGAGGAGGATCCTCCGGTAACCGCGTTCTCCGTACCGCCAGGCGGATCGGTCGAAATATCCCGACAGGAGCATCACTATCTGGGAATCTTCGAGGGAAGGATGATGGAAAAGATAGGAAGAAATGCGTTCCCAGAAGTTTCCCTCGTAAAGGGTGGCCAGGGTATGTTCCTTGCCATTGTAATGGAAAATCCCGTCAGCAATGAACGGCAGGTCCCGCGTGGCCAGATAGATCTCTGCGGGGTAGAGTCCGCCGGCGGAAGGAGCGGCCCTGAGAAACGTCTGTTCAGTCCGGGGGGAATCGATGATGGCGGTGACCCCGTATGAGAAGAAAAGAAGCTGGGAGATTTCCGAAAGTCCCCATGGATAATTGGGTTGGGTGGGTGGTTCGGGAAGGGGGGTTCGCGTAAACGGAATATAGTTGAAGGGCAAAAAAGGGATCAGGCTGATGGGGTTGTCCGTCTGGTAGTCCTTGAACGGTGCCGGTTTCGAGGAAAAATCCAGAGACTGGAACCGGTGGATCGTCTTTCGGTCGTATTTGGTATCTTCATGATAATACTCGGCACATGATTCGTGGGACTCACTCAACGAACACTCCTTGTCTGTCTCGGTTTTGCATTTCCTGGATCCGTCCCGGGAGAATGATCAGATGAATTGTATCATGATTGTTGGAGCAAAATCAGAGAGGGCTCTGCTGGAACCGATCCCGACGGTGCACATCCCGAGTCCCGTCCGGGCCGATGGAAATCCCCGGTTTCGGGCAGGATGGACAGGAGCCTCCGGATTCCCCTACATTAGAGTGAACGTGGAGATCCGGTCTCTCTATTAAGCTCTTACGGGTGCTCATGGGGAAAAGATTTTTCGACGAGGAGTTTTGATATGTCCCTGAAATTGAAGGAAACAGTGGCAGATTACCTGTCGCCGGAATGGACTTCGATATTTGACATTCCGGCATTTGCCGACCGGATGCTCCGGATTCGGGGGGAAATCCGTCCGGCGCTGGTCCTTTTGGCAGGACGTCTTTCCGGGCTTCTGGAAGGAGAGGGGCCGAGGTCCTATTATCCCCATGTGGCAAGCCATATGAGGCGGCGGGTCAACCCTCCCCCTGAGACGTGGCTTGCTCTGGGGCCCAGCAAGAGGGGTTACAAGGCGTATGCCCATTCTGGCGTATTTATCGGAAAACGGGGTCTATCCCTGCGATTTGTCCTGAAGGATGAGGCCGAGGGGGAACGGAAAAGTCTCGGAAAGTGGATGGTCGAGGATCCCTCGGGATTTCAGTCCTGGGCGAGGACAGTAAAGGATCTGAGGGATTTTGGCCCTGTCCACGATTTCCCCGAACGGGATCCTCCCCCTCTTTCATGGGATCCCGTGGTTTTCGGAGAGGGGTTGGCAACCCGGAAAAATGCCGGGATGGATATCGGATTCAAAATCGGCTTTGAGTCCCCACTGGAAAAGATCGTCCAGGGGATCAGGATGTTTGAACGCCTTTATTCGGAAGCCGGGAATGGCTCCTGAAGGGTAATGGTCTCCGAACGCTCGGAACCCGTGGAGATCATGATGACCGGAACCCCAACCTGTCGTTCGATCCACCGGATATAATCCTGGGCTTCCTTGGGAAGCTCCTCCCAGCGCCGGATCCCCCTGGTTGTCTTGTTCCAGCCGGGAAGGGCCTCGTAAACCGGTTTGGCGTTTTCCAGATCCTCAATATGGTGGGGAAACTCGGTAAACATTCGGGTGCCGATGCGGTACCCGGTGCAGACCGGAATTGTCTTGAGGTGGTCGAGGACGTCGATCTTGGTCAAGATGATTCCTGTCAGACCATTGATCCGGGCGGCGTACCGGACGGCAACGGAATCGAACCATCCGCAACGTCGGGCCCTGCCCGTTGTTGCGCCGAATTCCTGTCCCCGCTCCCGGAGCCTCTCGCCTTCCGGTCCTGTCTGTTCTGTCGGAAAAGGACCGCTGCCCACCCGTGTGGTATAGGCCTTGGTGACTCCCAGCACCTTGTCGATCATGGTGGGACCGATGCCGGTTCCTGTCAGTGCTCCCCCCGCAGAGGCGTTCGAGGAGGTGACAAACGGGTAGGTTCCGTGATCCACGTCGAGAAGGGTACCCTGGGCTCCCTCGAAAAGGATCGATGACCCTTTCCGGGCCTCCTCCCAGAGATACAGGGACGTATCTGCCAGATAAGGAAGAATGCGTTCGCCCTGGGTCATGACCTCCGCATAGAGTGACTCCAGGTCGAAGCCATGGGCCCGAAAGAGTTTCTCCATCAGGTAGTTCATCTCCTGCAGGTTCTGGGAGAGTTTTTCCCGGAAGATCTTGGGGTGGGACAAGTCCCCGGCCCTGATCCCTATTCGGGCCATCTTGTCGACATAGGCCGGGCCGATTCCTCGCCCCGTCGTTCCGATTCTTCGCGTGCCCTTCTGCTTTTCCGACTCCTTGTCGATCGCCCTGTGGTAAGGAAGGATGAGATGGCAGGAATCGCTGATCTTCAGATTCTCCCCGACCTGAATCCCCCTTTGCGCCAGATCATCAATCTCTTCGATCAGGGCCTGTGGGTCCAGTGCGATCCCGTTTCCGATGACGCACGTCTTCCCGGGGTGAAGGATACCGGCCGGAATCAGGTGCAGAACAAATTTTTCTTCTCCGACGACAAGGGTATGACCGGCGTTGTGCCCCCCCTGGTAACGAACGATGCAATCAGCCCGTTCCGTGAGTAGGTCAACGATTTTTCCCTTGCCCTCGTCCCCCCATTGGGCGCCAAGGATAATGATGTTTGACATGTTCTTTGTGCGGTCCTTTTGTGGAAGTTATGCGGCCGGCCCCAGATCCTGCGCTGAGAACCGGCACATCATAACATCGACCGTTCGGAAACGAAAGGGAGCGGGAGAGTTGTCAGGATTTCTTGAGCGGGTGGCCAAGTCGGCGTTCGAGCGACTCAATCTTGCCTTCAAGACGGTTTTCTTTTCCTTTCCGGGCGTCAACCTTGATGCCAACGGAGATCCGGTCGCAATCCTGGCTCATCCTTTGATAACAGTCCCGGACGACATTGAAAACGGTATCCCAGTCGCCTTCCAGAACGGTTCCCATCGGGTTCAGGCGATAGTTCACCCCGCTTTTTTCAATGATTTCAAGGGACCGGGCCACATAAGCGCCTACGCTTTCTCCCTTGTCTAGTGGGGACATGCTGAATTCGAGAAGTACGGACATGGTACGGCTCCTTTGTCTGTGGGAGGGTTCGGAAACACTGAACGGGTAATGTCTTCGGATGCAGGTCAACTCCATGTGACAGAAAATGGGTCCTATCTTCCGGTGGCGGGGCAATGGTTGTCAATGGAACGGGCCATGGTCTTCCCAATTCAGTTAACCATTTTGTCACATGAAATTGAGGAACGGTTTTTTCTCATAACTTATATTGTCGCTCGTTCCGAA
The DNA here is from genome assembly GCA_021785195.1 of Nitrospirota bacterium. Taxonomy (GTDB): domain Bacteria; phylum Nitrospirota; class Leptospirillia; order Leptospirillales; family Leptospirillaceae; genus JAJYGC01. The sequence continues at coordinate 1,471 of JAJYGC010000007.1, read as the reverse complement.
ACGCCTACATGTTTTTAGATATTGTATTGGCCCTCATTATTTCATACCAAGGAGGATTTATGGTCACCAAATGGCAAGCGGCTTTGTTTTCTAGTGTCCTGGCCGCCGGTCTCCTGGTTGCGGGTCAGCCGACCAGTTCCTGGTCCGCTGATTCCAGTGCTCCCCTTCAGGTCGCTGACAATCTGAGTCCCGACACGCCCTACTCCCAGCCTTCCGAGGCACCCCCGAAACCAGCTCCCGTTGGACAGAACAACAATCCAAAGAACCCCTGGGGTCAGGTCGATACGGATCATTATAATTCAGAGTTTCACAATTCCTTCCAGAACCTGATGCCTGACTCCCCTCCTCCGGGGTACACGTCGATGCTCGGAAAATGGACGACCATGATGTATGGATTTGTCCAGTTCGACACCGTTTACGATTCCTCGAACTCCTTCAATAACTGGCCGTTCAATGCCGGTGCGGCGAATGCTGCAACTGCAGGGATCGGGACCGGAGCAACAAGTGGTGCGACATCGGCAACAGTCGACCACAATGCAGTAGGGTTTGATGTCAACAACTCCCGTATCGGATTCGCGCTCTCTTCGCCTGTGTACCATGGATATAAACTCCGGGCCCTGCTCGAAATGGATTTTCTGGCCAATCCTGGTGAAAGCCAGTACGGAGGTACCGCAGCGGCGGGTTCAGCCGGATCCGGCCCCGGATATCTCACGAATCCGATCTTCCGTATCCGTCACTTTTTTATGGACATCACGACTCCAGAATATGGAAATTTCCTGTTGGGGCAATATTGGTCACTTTTTGGATGGCAGCCCTACAATATCTATAATTCCGTTCAGATCGCTCCGGCACCCGGGACTCTCTATGGACGGTTTCCTCAAGCCCGATGGTACAAGGTTCTCCATCTGGATGAAGGCAACAAGGTCGAGGTCGCAGCTGCGGCTCAGATGCCTCCGGCCTTTATTTCCGGCGTTCCGACCTTTGTCGAAGGGATCAAGTGGGCCAACTCCGACTGGACGGGTGAGGGAATGATCGGGGATACAGGAAAGGGACAGTTCCCTGTGGCACTTGGTTTTTCGGATATCCAGACAAACTTCCAGGGGTACTTGGGTGCAAACACAAAGAATGCACCAGTCGGGACGGGGTTCAATCAATGGACTTCGGCCTATGCCTTGGACCTGTGGCTTCCTATAATCCCCATCCATGACGGAAAGCCGGGCAACAATCTGACCCTGACGGCAGAATATTCTTACGGGCAAGGGGATGCCTGGCAGTTTCCCAACCTGAATTTTGGAACATCTGGCGGGAGTACTGGTACCAATACGATGGCGGGAGCATATCCGGGCGGGACCTTTTTCCTAAACGGCAATGCGTTTGTGCCGCTGGATGTCCAGACTTATAACATGAATCTTCAGTATTATTTCCCGGACGATGCCCATACATCGATTTCTTTGGGCATTGCGGTGGACAA
>JAJYGC010000017.1 GCA_021785195.1 Nitrospirota bacterium | reverse complement strand
GCTCACGAGGTGGATCCCGTTCAGGAAATCGGATGGCTCCCTATGAGGAAATCGAGTGGACCCCATTCAGGAAATCGGGTGGCTCCCTACGGTGAAATCGGGTGGCTCCCGAAAAGGAAATTTTGCACTTACATACTCCCAGAGAATCGGTTTTCCCTCCATCTATGCTGATCCTCCAACCCTTCCTGGGAACCTTCCCAAGATTACATTTCTCCCCGAACCGACAGCTAATGGGTGTCTGTCCCTGTCAATTTTTTTTCCATGACCTGTCATCATTCTTATCAGTTTTGACGAAAAATCGCGGAAAAAAAATTGCTTGCAATGAAAAAATATAGCAACAGCTCTTAAATTAATTGTCTGTTAAAATTTGGCATGATTTATGCAAAAATTTTTAGAACAGAGAATTCTTCTAACCACACGAACTACCCAACAAACAAGATAACCCGGGAGAGATCAGGCATGACCTGCTTTGAAAGAAACATCTCGATAAAAACATGGGCCAGCGCGCTTGCTTTGACAACTCTGACCTTGTTTGGAGGAATTTTGCCAACCCGGGCCAATGCGACGGTATCGGACATGATCACACCCCAAAGCCTGGGGAATTCCTTCACCATCGACTGGATGGTTCCGACTTCGACGACGGGATTGACAAGCGATCTCACGACCACAGGAACCTTCACCGTCTCGAAGTTTACTTCCTCCAACGTCATTCTGGGGGTTTCTCTGGACAATACCACGCCCACGTCCATTCAAAGCGCCATCTTGGCTCTAGGGATAGAAACCAGCCCCAACACCTCCGCAGTGATCTCAGGGAACACAATCTTCGGCAACACGTCCGACCCGGGAAATTTCCCCGGAGGTTTTAAAAACATCAACGTCTGCGTCTATGCCGGGAACAATTGCAACGGCGGCTCAATCAACAATGGTCTCCAATCCGGGAACAGCACGAGTTTCGACCTGACCCTTTCAGGCACATCCCTGACGTCGGTCGACCTGTCCCAATTTGCAATCAAGTACCAGACCAATCCCACCTCGTTCGAGGTGGGTGGAACCAATGCGCCCCTGTCATCGACCCCCGAACCTGCTTCACTGGCGCTGTTCGGATCCGCACTGATCGGCCTTCTCGTTTTTGGATCCCGGTCACCCGGCAAATTATTGGCCAGGAATTAGGCCGTTTCTCTTATCGCATTCCGCTCGGGGTCCCATGGCCCTGGGCGGTAAAATGCTTGCGGAGTAACACACCTCGAGCGGGGCTTTGACCGAACATGGAGGTTGATACCCGGAACGTCCCCAATACTTCAAAGAGTCAGATCCGGCACAGAAAAAGCCCCCGTCGAATCGTACACTTCCCTAATTTGTCCCGAACTTTCCCCCTTCTTTTCCCTTCATCTCTTTTTTCCTGCCCACACACTACCTTCCACAAGGATCAGCCTGATCACTGAATGAATAGGGAACGCCTTCCATTCGCTGTTTCCGATCATTGAAAAAATCAGCAGAAAAAACGCTCCAGAGCACTAAGGATTACAAGATTTTGTATAATTCGTCTGGCTTGATCACGGGACAAGTTGGATGAGATGCTGGCAATCGCCTTTACCAACGCATTTCTTTCGGTATAAGCTCTTATGGCATTCACTTTTGAAAGGATTGATTTTCGACAGGCTTCCTGTGATTCTTTTTGGAAACTGACCCAATAACTCCCAATCCTTGCTATCAAACCATGCGTCAAGGTGGATCACGGGTAACGTCGGGAGCGGCCGCCAAGGCAATCATTGCCTGACGGAAAAAGAGATCGGTACAATCTAAACCAACCCATATGAAAACCACCCGGAACAGCATTCGTCGAACAAGACTTCTAAGGGAGGGATGTTCATTGCACGCTTTTCCCGATCACGCTTCAGTCATGATCATCGACGACCAGTTTGTCGGTCGCAAGGTCCTCGAAGAAATCGTCAAGTCGATTAGCCCCGCCATCTTCATTCGAAGCTTTGCGGATCCCCTCAAGGCCTTGGAATCGGTTTCAGAGCAGGCTCCCGACCTGATCCTGGTCGACTACAAGATGCCCCAGATCAACGGGGTGGAGTTCATCACCCGGTTACGAACCCTTCCTGCCGCGGAAGATATACCGATCATCATGGTCACCATTCTGGAAGACAGGAATATCCGCTACGAGGCACTGGAAGCGGGAGCCACCGATTTTTTGACCCGCCCGCTCGACCAACTGGAATGCCAGTGCCGGTGCCGCAATCTGTTGTCCCTCAGGAAGCTGACCCTCGACCAGAAACTTCACGCAAAATCCCTTGAAATCGAAGTGGAGAAAGCAATTCACCTTGTAAAGGAGCGAGAAAGGGAAACACTTCTCCGCCTGGCCAAGGCGGGGGAGTTTCACGATTTTGAAACGGGAAATCATGTGGTGAGGATGGCCCGTTATGCCAGACTGATCGGCGAATCCCTCGGACTGTCCCCGGATGCCTGCGAAACAATCGAGCTGGCCGCCCCCATGCACGACATCGGAAAGATCGGGATCCCTGACAGTGTCCTCAAAAAGCCCGGCCCGCTGACCCCGGAAGAATTTGAGGTCATCAAGACCCATCCGGTGATCGGACATCAGATCCTCAATGGAAGCACTTCCCGCTTCATCCAGATGGGAGGACTCATCGCGCTGGCCCATCAGGAACGATATGACGGAAGCGGCTATCCGTTCGGTCTCAAGGGAACCGAAATCCCCATCGAAGCCCGGATCGTGGCCGTGGCGGATGTCTTTGATGCCCTGACCTCCATCCGTCACTATAAAAGGGCCTGGTCATTCGAGGAATCGCTTGCACATCTCCGGGAACATTCCGGAATTCTTTTCGATCCGGAATGCGTTTCCGCTTTCCTGTCATCCCTTGACAAAATCCAGGAAATATTCATCCTATACAAGGATCCCCAGTAAAACAGACCGGATGCAAACTGTCGGACGGACTGCAAAAAGGACGGTTCAATGACCTGTCGCATGGACAACAGGAGGGCAAGGCATTCCCTGAAAGAGGTGACGGAAAATTCCCGTCCCCTGCCTCAAGGATTCTCCTTCCACCGACAGACGGTTCTTTCGATCAGGGGGAACTGGACCAAATTCAACCCCACGAAACCCTCCCGGGTCAGCCATGCGATGGATTGACCGTCTGACCGGGAAACCCAGAAGCAGCCCCTCTACAGAATTCGAGCAGGCCTATATCCGACTGGGATTGGCTCTGGTCGTCTCTCTTTACCTCTGGTTCATTCCCGGACAGTCGGCCACCAATATCCCGGCCACTCATATCTCATTGTCCCCAAGAGCCGCCATTCTCCCTTATGCCCTCTTTGCAATCCTGATTGTTCTGTCCATCCGTACATCTCCTTCTCCGAACACAATCCGAAAGCTCCTGGTGATCGTGGCCGATCTCGCTACCGCATCCTTTGTGATGGCAGAAAGTGGAGAACAGGGGATCCCCCTGACAATCTTCTATCTGTGGGTCATCATGGGAAACGGCTTTCGGTACGGAACCCGATACCTCCTGTTTGCCGTTCCCGTGGCCGTGGCGGGACTATTATGGGTCTACGACCAAAGCCATTTCTGGCAGGCCCATGAGATCCTGTTCTGGAGCCAGATGGCCGGAATCGTGATCCTGCCCCTTTACATGGTGATCCTTCTCGACAAACTCCAGAAAACGATCGAGTTGGCCAATGAAGCCAACCGGGCCAAATCCCGGTTTCTGGCAAACATGAGCCATGAACTCAGGACCCCCCTCAACGGGATCATCGGCATGGGAGACCTCCTGCTTGAAACCCCCCTCACACCCAGACAGAACACCCTGCTTGAAACCCTCCAGATGTCCGCCCGGAATCTTTCGTCAATCATCGAAAAAATTCTCGACTTTTCCAGGGGGGAAGCGGGACACCTGACGGCCCAATCGGTTCGTTTTGATTTTTATCAGACGATACAGGAGGCCATTGACACCATCGACCCCCTTTCCCGGAAGAAATTCCTCCCCGTCAAGGTATTCTGGGACACAAAAATCCCTCGACACGCAAAGGGAGACCCGCACGGCATCCGGAGGGTTTTGGTCAATCTTCTGGGAAATGCGGTCAAATTCACCGAAACAGGGGAAATTCTTCTTTCAATGAAATCCAGCCGACTGGAAAATGGATCGCTTCTGATTCGTTTCGAAGTGAGCGATACGGGAATCGGGATTCCTGACCATCTTCAGAAACGGGTATTCGAGAGTTTTTACCAGGGGGATGACTCACTGACCAAACGATTTGGGGGAACCGGGCTCGGACTGTCCATCACGAAACAGCTCGTCGAACTGATGAAGGGTCGAATCGGTTTTTGGAGCCGGGAAGGAAAAGGCTCAACATTCTGGTGCGAAATTCCCCTTGCCCTTCCGCCTGATGAGCGATCTTCCCAAAATCCGGAACGCCTTCCCCTCCGGATCCTTTTCTGGAGTTCCCAGGAAAATCCTGGAGACCTGATTCCTGACCAATGGGCCAATCCCGTGACTGTCCACCACCTGCCGGATGCGGGAATCCATCTGCCGGAGATTGGAGAAATCCAATCCGCTGAAAGCATGCCATGGGTTTTTCTTGCGACCGTTGATCGTGGCAATCTTGAACGATTGAAGGAAGTTTCCAACAATCCCCGAAACGGACCCTTCCTCACTCAGGCGCTCAAGATCTTGATCACGGAATCCGGGATCGACACGACAGAGCTGGAGTCCCTCCCGATCGGAGGAAACCATACGATCATCCCCTCCCCCGCGGAGCCTGTCCGAATCGCTCGCGCCTTCGGGATTCAAAGAGCTTCTCCCCCAATCCACCATCCCAAATCCCCCCGGATAGAAAAGGATCCTCCTGATCGGGCTTTACCGAAAGGTCTTTCCATCCTGGTTGCGGAAGACCACCCCGTCAACCAGAAGGTCATCACGGGGATTCTTGAAGGCAGGGGCCATTCGGTCTATCTCGTCGAAAACGGTGATCAGGCCCTCGACATGCTGTCTCAGGATCATATCCACTTCGACCTCATGATCCTGGATCTCTGCATGCCGGTCATGGGAGGACTCGATGTCCTGAACGCCTATCATTTCATGGAACGCAACAACCCCATCCCGGCCATCATTCTCACGGCCAACGCGACTGAAGACGCCATCGAATCCAGCCGGACGGCCCGGGCCAGTGCCTTCCTGACAAAACCGCTGGACGCATCAAGATTGCTGGATGAAGTCCAGCGTGTCTTCCTCGAACGATCTGCCAGTAAAAAAGAGAAAATGAACCCGTCGCAGGGACCAGCGGACCCCTCCCTTCTGGTCAATCTCAGCATCCTCCAGGAACTTCGGACCTATAGTCAGGATCCCCAATTCCTGAAAGATCTGCTCAACGGCTTTCTTGCGGAAGGAGAAAAACTGTTCAGGGAAATGGACCATGCACTTTCTGTCCATGATTTTCTCTTGTTCCAGGATGCAGTCCACGCCCTCAAGGGAAGTGCGCTCCAGATCGGGGGAACTCAATTGGCAGACAGTTGCCGGGACGCCGAATCGGTCGGTGTTCAGGAGATCCTCCAAGACCGTGCATTGCCCCTTCGGGAGACGCTCAATGAAACTTTTCGAAAAACTGCTTCAGCACTGGAGTCGGTGATCAACGGAATCCAGGAAAACTTCCCCAACCCTCAACACTCATGACCCAAGAGCAACATTCCCTTTCAACCCCTGACTCAAACCGCTGCCTTCCGGAACCGGTCACCCGAAAAATTTGATCCCGGTCACATCACTGCGTGTCTTTCGATCTTGCCGGAAGAAGGAAATTATCATTCAATGCTTCCAAGGATTCCGGACTTCGCGGTTTCACCCCGTCTGACGGATCCTTAATCATCATGCGCACCGGAAATTCGTCAACCGGTTTTCAGCAAACGATAAGGTTGCCTTTCATCCGGACCCCTCATCAGGAGTGGCTTAATGCCGGTTCAACAATCCACTCGAACCCAGTCGGGGACATTCCTTGCAACCTCTCATTGATCCTTTGACGCCTCCTTGCCCCGGAGAGACCTTTTTGGTCTCTCAGAAAAACGCCTTCTCCCACTGGATCTTATCGCCCCTCCCATCCGATTTCCCTGTCCTGAAAAGACAATCTGGCGGTTCTCCACATCCCTTCCAACCCTTCTCGAGAAAGGATGACAACATATTTGTATTTTTTATTAAATAAATCTAATAATAAAAAAATATAATCTTTTTTTACGCTTGAAAACATAAAAATTGCGTGCTACGCTCTTTTCCAAGGCGGTGGTTTTTGTGATAGCTGGAAACCATTTCCTGTTTTCACGGAATCCATTTCCCGGAAAGTATGGATGAAAACAATCAGGTATTTTTGCAAACCAAACCTCCAAGCTTTCAAATAATGATTAACCCAAACGATCATCAACCCCGGAGAACGACAATGGACACCATGACAATCCCAAACCTGGCGACTCAGACCGTTCCTTGCCCCACCTACTCCCAGCTTTCGATCTCCCATGATGCCAACTACCAGATTGATTGGTGTTACATGAAGGGGAATCCCCGCCCCTGCTTTACGCCCACCATGCTGGAAGACCTTCAGCATTACGCCAACCATCTCTCGATCCAGGCGGATCGGGACGTCAGGTATATGGTCCAGGCTTCAAAGGTTCCGGGAATCTTCAACTACGGAGGGGACCTGAACCTTTTCAGAAGCCTGATCGCCGAACATGATCGAAGTGGACTCCTCTCCTATGCAAGGTCCTGCATTAATGCCATCTATGGGGGGGTTGCCCATTTCAACCGTGAAATCACTTCCATTGCCCTCGTCCAGGGGGATGCCCTTGGGGGAGGATTTGAATGCGCCATGGCCTGCGATGTGCTGATCGCTGAAAAACAGGCCAAGATGGGATTGCCTGAAATCCTTTTCAATCTTTTTCCAGGAATGGGCGCCTATAGCTTTCTTTCTCGGAAAATCGGTCCTGCCAAAGCCGAACGACTGATCCTGAGCGGGTCGATCCTCTCGGCGGAAGAATTGTTCGAAATGGGGGTTGTGGATGTGTTGGCGGAAGAAGGCCAGGGAGAGCGGATGGTTTACGAATATATCCGCAAGGCGAACAAGTTTCGAAACGGCTTCCATGCCATCCGGGAAGTCAAAAAATTCTGCAATCCCGTTTCTTACGAGGAATTGATGCACATTACCGAGATCTGGGTCGATGCCGCATTGAAACTTGAAGACCGGGATCTCCGGATGATGGACCGACTGGTTTCCCGGCAATCGGCAAAGCCGGCAGCCGCATAAACAGGGGACCCATCTGTCGGCGATCCCTGCCGCATGCAGCATCTATCCCCCCTCCCTGACCGGTGAGAGGGGATAGATGCTGCATGCGACGAACCTTCCGGGATCCCATTGGAAAACACGCCGCAATAAGGACTAAGGAGAGTGAGGATGCAGGCCCAGACGAACAACCTACAAGAACAACAGGTGGATCTATCAAGACTCCCGAAATTGCCAAGGGAATATTTTGACCGGTCAGCCATCATGACCACTGTCTTTCTGGTTTACGCATTTCTGGTCTTTGCCTTGCCGGTGGCAGGGATTTACTGGGTCGTGGGGTACAGCGCGATTGGCACATTTGGAAAGGTCCTGCTGTCCCTTTCCCTTGCCCTGGTCGCACAACAAGGTCTGCATTTGTTTGGCTGGATCGGACACGAAGGACTTCATTTCAACCTCGTCAAGAACCGGCGACTGAGCGCCGCAATCGGCATCTCCTTTTCTTCAATGATTTTCAGCCACATGGGGTTCGGATTTGCCCTGTCGCACTGGAACCATCACCGGTTTGCCAATCGCGAGGAGGACCCGGACCGACAGATTTTCGAGCAGTTCCACACCGTTCTGGAACGGCTTCTGTTGGCCAGACTAGTGGCCGACTGGCACTACCTCGTCAACGGGATCCAGGCCGCATTCGGAACGCTCAAGTTCGAGGTCAAGGGTTATCCCCTTTCCCCAAAGGAGCGTCAGGCCATGGCGTGGCTGAATATCATCATGGCCTCTGTATGGGTCGCAGCCTATGGCTGGCTGATCGCAAAAAACCCGATCGCCGGGATTGCCGCGATCGGGTTACCGCACCTGCTCGTCGTTTTTCTCACTGGACTGAGACCCTATCTGGAACATGCGGGAACCGAACCCGGTCTCTTCCGGACCTCCAGAACCCGCATTTCCGGGTGGCTATCGACCGTTTATTTTTTCAACAACTACCACCTCGAACATCATCTGTATCCGAAAGTGCCCTGCTACAATCTCCCCAAGGTGCATCAGTACCTGAAGTCGAAAGGATATTTTGACCTGGCGGATTCCTTCGTCGAACAGGGGGGCCTTTCAAACCTGAAATACGTGACCGCCCAATATGGATATGCCTCCGCCCCACCCCAAACAACTCCCAAAAAGGAAAAGGGGTTTTCAAATTTTTCAGGGGCCACCAGTGCGTCAGGGCGTGGAAGGTAAACAGGAAGATTGCGCCGTTCCGGAAAAAATCCGGGGCGTTTTTGGAATATTGGAGGGGTCCATCGAACCCTGCACCACCGCCAGCCTGAAGCGAACAACCCGCTTGGTCTGAACAACGTCCCTCTTTCGGTCAAGGGATCGGGGCAAAGCGGGGAAGGACGTTCTGAAGGATTCTGGGAGCAATCGTGGTTCGGGGGTTACCATGAGGATTTTGCGACAAAACACCCCCTGTGCCCCGATCACGTCCCGGTCAATCCCGCGAATGACAATGGTAGCTGAAGTTGCGGAACGTCAAGGCCTGTGTTCAGGGTGTTTGTGTTCGTGACTCTTGTGCAACGTCACCTGATTGCCTTCCGGATCCTTGACTACCGCCATCCGGCAAACCGGCGTGGAAAAGGGCTCGACCTTGAAAGGGTGCTTTCTGGCCTTGAGCCCTTGGACCACCTTGTCCAGGTCATCGATTTCAAACGCGATGCAACCCCCGGCACTGGCACTGGGCTCCACCCCTTCCAAAAGGGTGGTCAGGGCAAAGGTCCCCCCCGGCAAGTCATATTCGACCCAGGAATTCTCAAAATCCATCGTGGAAACCAGCCCCAGTTCTTCCTCATAGAACTGGCGGGCCCGGGTCATATTGTGGACAGGATAGACGGTAAACGCGACTGACCTGATCATCGAACCTCCCCGGCAGCTCTCCTTGAACCCTGAGACAAGCTCCCTTCCTCCGGCACGACCCCAAAACGGACCCCGGACATCCGGAGGTCCCTTCCTAAACCCTCAACCTGAAAATGCGCTCAGAGCGTCTTCATATCGATCACGAACCGGTAACGGACATCGCTTCGAAGGGTTCGCTCGTAAGCTTCCCCGATCTTTTGGACCGGGATGACCTCGACATCGGAGGTGATCCCCTTGGTTGCGCAATAATCGAGCATTTCCTGGGTTTCCCGGATTCCACCGATCACCGACCCGGCCAGTCTGCGCCGTTTTCCGATCAGGGAGAAGGGATGGATCTCCATCGGCTTTTCGGGCACCCCCAGGATCACCATCAGTCCGTCCCGCCGGAGCAGATTCAGATAGGCATTGAAATCATGGGGAGCGGAAACCATATCCAGGATAAAGTCCAGGCTGTTCGCCAATGGAATGAAGTTCTTCGGCTCCTTTGTCACCACGAAACTGTCCGCACCCAGTCGCCTGGCATCCGCGGCCTTCGAATCGGAGGTGCTGAACACGGTGACATGGGCCCCCATCGAGGAAGCAAGCTTCACCGCCATGTGCCCCAAACCTCCAAGGCCCACAACCCCGACCCGATCCCCTGCCTTGACCCCGAAGTGGCGGAGGGGAGAGTAGGTCGTGATGCCGGCGCACAGGAGAGGGGCGACATGGGAAAGGGGAAGGTCGGGGGAAATCCTCAGACAGTAGGATTCCTTGACGACGATCTGGGAGGAATATCCCCCGAATGTCTGGGTCTTTCCGTCCTTTTCCAGGGCGTTATACGTCCAGACGGGGGAGGCATCGCAGTATTGCTCGACCCCTTCCCGGCAGCTATCGCAGACTCCGCAGGAGTCCACAAAGCACCCCACACCGGCCAGATCCCCGACCTTGAATTTCGTGACCGCCTTGCCGACCCGGGCGATCCGGCCGACAATCTCATGCCCCGGCACCATCGGATAAGTGGATCCGCCCCACTCGTTCCGGGCCTGATGGATGTCGGAGTGGCAGATCCCGCAATAGTGAATGTCGATCAGGACATCGGTGTCACCGGGATCCCGTCGTTCGAAAGTGAATGGTTCAAGGGGGGATTTCGGCCCCTTCGTGGCATATCCTTTGGTAATCAGCATCGTTTCTCCTCCTGTTCAATTCATTCATTTGCCCCAAAGGCGGCACTTTGGTCAGCCAGGAAGGGCACAGGGCCCCGGATTCCCGGCCCTTGCTCTCACTCTTGGGGGATCTTCGCCCAACCCCACTGCCGAACGTCAGGGATACCCTTTTTCCCTCTTCCCCAAAGGAAAAGCCCCCCCCGAAGAAGAGCAACAAAGAGCAACAACCCTGGACCAAGAAATCCGTGTCCCGGTCCTTCCAGTCGGATCCCGCTTTGCTTCATTATACTATCGGCAAGGGAGATGTGCTCGGGGAATCAGAGCGAAGGGAACGGGATCAATGATGAGCTTCCCCCATGCCCCCTCACGTCCATCGATCGTCTGCTGGGGCGTGCTGGCCGGACAGGATCCGGTTCAATCGGTTGGAGAACCGTTCAACATCCGTCCGGGACAAGGGACTCGGACCCCCGGTTTCGACACCGGCGCCCCGGATCTCGTCCATGAAATTCCGGACCGACAGGGCCTCCTGGATATTCCCTTCGTCATAGATCTCTCCCCGGGGTCCCAGAACCACTCCCCCCTTCCCGACCACCGCAGACGCCAGCGGAATGTCGGCACTGATGACGAGATCGCCCGCTTCGGTCAACCTGGCGATTTCCCGGTCGGCCACGTCGAATCCGTCCGGAACCTGAATCGATTCCACAAACGGAGACTTCGGAACCCTCATCAGCTTGTTCGCGACCAGGGTCACCCGGATTCGGTTGCGGTCGGCGACCCGGAAGAGAATTTCCTTGACCTGTTTCGGACAGGCATCGGCATCCACCCAGATTTTCAAAAGCCACCCTCCTTTTTATGATCGTCCCCGGACTTTGCTCCGGATCCCTTGCAGGAAGGCCCAAAAAGTCTTGGAGTTCAAAATCCTCAAACTTAAACGTCTTCCATCGGTGGTTCATCGAATCGTCACTGATCTACTGGACGCCCTGGAGAACGTGTTCCTTCATCCAAGCCGGGAAACAAACCGGATCTGGCCCTGGGAATGTCCGATCCATCCTTGAAACCAGGGTTTCGAAAAGATGAAGGCATGACCCGTTCTTGGGAGCATGAATAGCCTCAAGGCGGTTCGGTCACGCGTTCAGGTTTCCCGTGCATCCTGGACACAAGGAAGAAGTGGCGGTCCAGAATGATGCAGATTTGATCCTAGGGTAGTTACCAGCCATCACGATTTTTGGGAAACGCCATCAACCAAACCAATCAAGCTCACAGGCCGCATACTCTCTCAAGTTGCACATTGTTTTCGTCACAAAGGATCGGCGAAAGCCCCTCACGCCGGAACTTCTCCACTCTCTCCAGGGCGCCTTCGGCGAGATCCTGACGGACTGGCGGTGCACCTTGCTGGAATTCGGGGGAGAAGCCGATCATGTGCATCTTTTGGCGGAGATCCATCCGGCACTCAACATCTCCACCCTGATCAACAATCTGAAGACGGCTTCTGCCAGACGTGTTCGCAATCGTTTTCCGGACCATCTGAATCCGTTCTACTCGAAGCCGTATTTCTGGCATCGGGCCTATTACGTTGGAAGCGTCGGCGGTGCGACACTCTAAACGGTCCGTCGTTATGTGGAATTTCAGGGAACAACTGAAAAACCGGGAAGAAGAAAATCGAAACCGTCCCCTTGACCCCCTCTTGACTTACAGCCTAAGAAGGGGAATGCGGTGACAGATGTTCATGATTCTGACCGGATATTCGATTTTCATTTTTCCCCCTCCGAAATATGGGCCGCTTTCAGGATATTCCGGGCCGTTCCTGTCCTGATCTCCTGGCCTCCATGAATTGGAACCGAAATCGTTTTCAAATTGTTCGGATTCACCAAAATGTGATGTGAGCCGTTCATGCGGGCCAGCACCATTGGCGATCACTTCTCCAGCAGATCCAGAAGCCCCGCAATGGGAATCCCGACCCAGTCCGGACGGTTGTTCAGCTCATACTCCAGTTCATAAAGCCCCTTCCGGAGAAGGTAGAGGGTCAGGAGCGGATCGATCCGCGCCCGATCCGAAAGCAGGGGACGGCCGGATTCCATTTTCCGGAAATAGGACGACTGGAAGAGGGCCGAAGCTTCAATGAACCATCGATGGGTTTTCGAAACCTCACCTGGATTGGGGGAGTCCCCCAGGACCGAGCAGGACAGATAGTGAAGAGACCGGATCATCCCCGCCACATCCAGAAGGGGGGATGACTTTTGGCGACGCTCCGCCAGGGAGAGGGCCGGCTCCCCTTCAAAATCCAGAAAAACGACATCCTCTTCGGGGGTGACGAGAAGTTGTCCCAGATGGAAATCCCCATGACAGCGGATCTTGTACCCATCCCCGGACTCCCCTGCATGCACCCGCCCGACCATCCCCCGAAGGTCGGGGAGCCGTTCCAGAAGTCCCGCTCCCTCGCTTCGGGGACCCGGAGCCATCCGTTCAAGATTTCGTTTCAGCAGTTCAAGGGTCTTTTCAAGCCTGAGCCCGACCGCGTGGACGAGATCGTCGACATCCGGCCGGGTCAACAAGGAAGGGGCAAAATCCGGGTCGTGGGGATCCCGGGCCAATGCTTGATGGAGATCAGCGGTCCGGGTTCCGATCCGGGCCACCATTCGCATCAGTTTTTCGCCATATGGTCCGGAAGCGAGGACTCCCCCGTGATCCGAGTCCAGAACCCCCTTTTTCAGCGTGTCCCGCATCCAAGACCATCCATCCCCCCGGTTAGCGACGAACCCCTGGAGGATCGCAAAGGTCAACGGTTCCCCTTCCGGGGTTTTTCCGAGAATGGCCCCACCCAGGGGGGCCACAATCCGGGGAAGGGCGTCTTCCTCCAGGAACATTCCCACCTCGAGATCGAGATTGACGCCGGGCTCGAGCCGCCGGAAACACTTCAGCATGAACGCCCCTCCATACAGGAGGGAGCTGTTGCTCTGCTCTCCCCGGAACAGGACAGGATCATCCGCCGGATCCCAGGACCTTCCCAACCGTTCAAAGGCTTCGGTGGTCAAAATCCCCATCGCGTCCACCGCCGTCCCTTCCGAAGGTCCAAAAAGGGACAACAGGGCACGGCCCATCTCCGGCAGATACAAGCCATCTACCAGTTCAAGCCCGTCCGGTTCATTGCCGGCCGATTCCATCCGGGCGATCCGGGCCTTGGGCTCGACCCGGCCGTGGGGCACACGGGCCAGTGGAACGAGATACCGCTCGGTCACCCCGTCCCCAAAAGCGACAAGGAGGACACACAGGAAGAAGGGGAGGGTTCGGTCCGTGATTTCGGGAGACACCGGGCCGATCCGGTGAACCGACTCCACCTTCGAGGACCGGATTTCCCGCGATTTTGACGCGAACCAACGGCAACGGGGAAGATAGGTTGCCAGAACACGGGCCAGGTCCCCGTCGGGATCGACAGGGGAAAGATCTCTCCACGAACACCAAAGACCCAGGACAGGCAGCGGCACCCCTTCACTCATCGGTTGCTCCGGGAGAGTCGGAAAACATGAAATGGCAAGGTATTCGGATCCCGGGGGTCGAACTGGACAAAATGCCGGTTGCCGGACCAGGAATAACGGGCATTGGTCATCAGGTCTTCCACCTCAAACGCCCCTTCCTCCTTCGGATCGAACGTGAGCCAACCCATCTGGAAATGTCCCGGGTCCAGGTTCACCACTGTCAGGATCCAGTTGTCCTGTCCCTCCTGACCCTTTGAAAATGCGAGGATCTGGTCATTTTCAACCGGATGGAAGATCAGGTTGTGGTTCCATCCCAAAACGGGAAATTCCTTTCGGATGCGGTTCAGGCGGGTCATGACCGGCCTGAGGGTATCCGGGGGCTCCGGGTGCCAGTGGCGCACCTCATATTTTTCGGAGTTCAGGTATTCTTCGCTGCCCTCCCGGATCGGACGGTTTTCGCCCCATTCGTACGGTGGCCCATAGACACCGTAACTGGCGGACATTGTGGCGGCCAGCGCCAGACGGGTCAGAAAGGCCGGTCGTCCCCCCTTCTGAAGGTAGTCGTGAAGGATGTCCGGCGTGTTGGGCCAGAGGTTTGGTCGAAAGGAATCCCGGACGGGAGCGGTGGTCAGCTCCGTCAGATACTCCTCGAGTTCCTCCTTCGTATTCTTCCAGGTGAAATAGGTATAGGACTGGGAAAATCCGAGATGGGCCAGGTGGTACATCACCTTCGGACGGGTAAAGGCCTCGGCCAGGAACACCACATCCGGATCGGCGTGACGCACTTCGGCGATCAGCCATTCCCAGAACGGGAAGGGTTTCGTGTGGGGATTGTCGACCCGGAAAATCCTGACCCCCCTCGAAACCCAGAAGAGGACCACCGACCGGAGCTCTTCCCAAAGCTCTTTCCAGTTTTCGCTCAGAAAGTCGAACGGATAGATGTCCTGATATTTCTTGGGAGGGTTCTCGGCATAGTGGATGGATCCGTCCGGGCGCTGCCGGAACCATTCCGGATGGGACTGGACATAAGGGTGATCCGGGGAACACTGGAACGCCAGGTCCAAGGCCACTTCAAGGTCCAGCCGACGGGCTTCTTCCATGAACCGGTCGAACGTTTCGGTCGTTCCGAGGCGGGGTTCGATGGCCGTATGTCCTCCTTCGCGGGATCCGATCGCCCAGGGGCTTCCGGGAACATCCGGACCGGCGTCAGGACGGTTGTTCGGACCTTTCCGGAACGCATGGCCGATCGGATGGATGGGAGGAAGGTACACCACATCGAATCCCATTTCGGCGATCCCCGGGAGCCTGAGCCTCGCATCCTCCAGCGTTCCGTGCCGACCCTCCACCGTCCCGGAAGAGCGGGGAAAAAACTCATACCATGCTCCCCGGAGAGCCCTTTCCCGTTCGACCAGAACCGGGAGGTCGACAGGGGTCACCGACACAAAACGGGGATCCGGAAACCGCGATGCCAAAGAAGCCGGGTGGGGATCCAGCGCATGGCGGATTCGGGACGGCAGATCCCCCTCCCGGATCTGATCCGACCAGTCCATGATGAGGCGGGAGTCTTCCTCATCCCCCGCCCGACCGGCACACGACCGGATGATCGCGTCGCCTTCCTGGAGCTCCACCTCCAGATCCTCGGTCATTCCGGCCTCATATTTTTTCCGGAGTCCATCCTGCCAGTGGGCCACCGGGTCGATCCAGCCCGAAATGCGGTAGTAGCCCATTCCTGTCTTCAAAAATGAAATGCCCCCCCGCCAACGGTCGTTCCCGAGATCCTCCATCCGGATCGCCACCCATTCCTGTTCGCCCGGCTCCCGGAATTCGAGGAGCACAAAGAGGGGCTCGTGGCCGTCTGCAAAAGCGTGCACCTCGATCTCCAGACTCTCTCCGGGAATCCGTTTGACCGGGTACCGGCCTCCGTCGACAGCAGGCATGACCTGTTCGATCCGGACCCGCCTCCGGCCCGTGGGCTCGATTTCTTTCCATGCATGCGGCAAACGGACATCGGATTTCCTTGGCATGGCCGGTCTCCTCTCGAAATTTAAAAATTGGGGTTGGCGCGCGGAAGGGTCTGGACATGACAGACGATATTCACCACCGGTCGAAATTGTCTTTCCACTGCATTTCAATCGGCGGATCCACAGCATTCATCTTAGCATTTTCCAGAAAATGCCCTCCTTTGCCGTTTTCAGATACACCTCTTCGACTGCCCGACAGATGGGAACCTGCCGGGAACGCTCCAGTCAGGGAATCGCTCCGGACTTCCTGTTCCCCGAAAGAAGCGTTCGCCATTTCAAGGATTTCCTTTCCCTTTCTTCCCGGCCTTTTCCGATCTTGGCGGCCTCAAATGGAACCAGAAGAACCCGTAGGGACTTAAGGTAAAGTGGAAACGGGCCTTCCGGATCAAGGGGAATTGCGTCTGGCTGAACATCTCCACCGGCACGTATCCGTTGAAACGGGAAAGGTCGACATACACGGATTCGGTGGCATCCGACAGATTGTTGAGAATCAGGGCGACCTCTCCCCCGTATTCCCGAAAATAGGCAAAAACCTTCTGATTGCGCGAATGGATGACCGTGAGGGTTCCCCTCCCGAAAATCCGGGTGGACTGTCGCACCTGGAACATTTGCCTCAGGACGCTGAGCGGACTGGTCGGATACCGGATCTGCGACTCGACGTTCACCACCTGATACCCGTAGACCGGATTCTGGATCGGAGGGATGTAAAGGGAAGAGGGATCGGCCCGGGAGAATCCCCCATTCTTGTCCGAAGACCATTGCATGGGCGTCCGGACCCCGTTCCTGTCTCCGAGGTGGATATTGTCCCCCATGCCGATCTCGTCGCCATAATAAAGAATCGGGGTTCCCGGCAGGGTCAGGAGAAGGCTCTGCATGAGGTCGATTTTTCGGCGGTCGTTCTGCATGAGCGGTGAAAGCCGGCGCCGGATTCCAATATTGAGACGCATCCGGGAATCCTTGGCATAGTAGGACCACAGGTAATCTCGTTCCTGATCCGTCACCATTTCGAGGGTCAGCTCGTCGTGGTTTCTGAGAAAGATCGCCCATTGGCAGGAGTCGGGAATCTGTGGAGTCTGATCGAGGATGTCGACAATGGGCTTCCGGTTGCCCTGGGCGATGGCGATGAACAGGCGGGGCATCAACGGAAAATGGTAGGCCATGTGGAATTCGTCTTCGTTCCCGAAATATTCGAGGACTTCCTGGGGCCACTGATTGGCTTCCGCCAGCAGCATCCGTCCTGGAAACTGCACGTCGATCTCCTTGCGGAGGCGTTTCATGAACGCGTGGGTTTCCGGAAGGTTTTCACAGTTCGTCCCTTCCCGTTCGAACAGGTAGGGAACGGCGTCACACCTCAGACCGTCCACCCCGAGCGAAAACCAGAACTTGACGACGTTCAGAAGCTCTTCCTGCACCTTGGGGTTATCGAAGTTCAGGTCAGGCTGGTGATGAAAGAAGCGGTGCCAATAATATTGGCGGGTTTTCGGCTCCCAGGTCCAGTTCGATTTTTCCGAGTCGCTGAAGATGACCCGGGTCCCCTGGTATTTCTCCGTCGTATCGCTCCAGACATAATAATCGCGGTAGGGAGAGGAACGGGAAGAGCGGGCGGAGACGAACCAGGGGTGTGTATTGGAAGTATGGTTCAGGACCAGTTCGGTAATGACCCGGAGGCCCCGGAGATGGGCCTCGTCCAGAAAGCGCTGGAAATCGTTCAAGGTGCCGTAATGGGGGTAGACATTATAATAGTCCCGGATGTCGTACCCGTCGTCCCGGAGCGGGGAGTCCGTGAATGGTAGCAGCCAAAGGGCCGTCACACCCAGATCCACCAGATAGTCGAGCTTTCCGATCAATCCAGGCAGATCCCCGATGCCATCCCGGTTGGAGTCAAAAAACGACTTCACAGGAATTTCGTAAATGATCACATCCTTGTACCAAAGGGGATCCCTGTTCACCGCCGTCACTTTGCATCCTCCCTTTTCCTGGCTTCTCCCCGAAGACGCTGCGGTTCCAGCTTAAACCAGATAAACGAATATGGAGTCATGGTGACCAGATAGGAATGTTTCGGGATTCTGGGAAAATACGCCCCCCCGAAAAGTTCGCGGGGCACCATTCCCGCAAACCGGCCGAGCTGGAGGAAGCCGCAGACCGAGGACTTCGAAAGGTTATGGATCAAAAGACAGACCTCTCCCCCGGAGATCCGGACAAAAGAGAAGATGCTCGGATGGCCGCTCTCGACCACATCGAACTGACCCCGGCTCCAGAGCGCGGTCTGCCGGTTCCTGACCTCGATCATCCGGCGCACGTTCCAGAGATGGGAATCGACAAACCGCTCCTGGCTTTCAACATTCACCATGGTGTAGCTATAGAGCGGATCATCGATCACCGGGTTATAGAGCTCTTCCGGGTCGGCCTTGGAAAATCCGGCGTTCCGGTCGGCGGACCACTGCATCGGAGTCCGGATGGTATTTCGTCCCGGGAGATGGGGGTGATCGCCCATTCCGATTTCGTCTCCGTAATAGAGGACCGGGATCCCCGGAGAGGTCATGAACAGGCTCATGACCAGCTGAATCCTCCGACGCCCGTTTTCCATCAGTCGGGCTACCCGGGAAAGGATCGGACGATCCTGGGGCAAGTCCGTCTCGAGTGGAAACGGAGCATCTTCCACGTCTTCCTGTTCAAACTTTTCGAACGTCTCCTCGGACCGTTCCCGGAGGTCGAGCGTCCAGTGGATCGGCCAGTCCTTCTTCGTGTGAATGTCCCGTCCCCCGGAAAGGAAAATGGACTCGAGGGGCTCCTTGTCCTCGTTACGGACCGACTGGATCACCGCCGGAAAAAACGAGTTGAAGTGGTAATAGAGGCGCGTGTCATGAACCTGGCTTCCCCGACTGGCAAGACCGACCTCGAAGAGGAAGACCCGATCGGGAAACGACTTCCTGAAGGGTTCAAGAAGCGTCTGGAAGAGCTTGAAGGGATCGCTGACCGGTTCAATGACATTTTTCCGCATCCGGTGGAGACGGCCGGAGCCCGCGAGCCTGAAGCCGTCCACATCCAGTGTCAGCCAGTGCTCGAACACCCGTCGGATTTCCTCCAGCAGTTCCGGATCTCCATAGTTGAGGGCCGGTTCATCCTTGTGGTCCTGATACCAGTAATAACGACCGGACTCGGCATCGAGTGTCCAATTGGCGATTTCCGGAGTATCCGTTCCCGGCCCCGGTTCGGGCGGTGGATCATCCGACCAGAAATAGCTCTTGCGGAACAAGCGGGAGTTCCGGGATTTCGCGTTCTTGAACCAGACATGCTGGTCGGAAGTGGCATTGATCGGGAGGGACAAAATGACTTTCACCCCGAGGGAATGCGCCTTCTCCAGAATCTGAAGGAAGTCGGAAAGCGTCCCCATTCGGGGATCCAGACGCATCCAGTCGTCCAGGGGATGGCGTGCGTTCCCGTCAAAGGACTGGAAGGGACAGTTCAGGAGGATTCCTTTCACCCCGAGGCGGGCGATATACTCCAGACGGTCAAAGATTCCCCGAAAATCACCGATCCCGTCCCGGTTGCGGTCAAAGAAACTCCGGATATAGATCTCGTACAAAACTCCCTGCTGGACCCAAACCGGATCCGGACTGGACATTGTTTCCTCCCTGCTCCAATGCACTCCAGGGGTCGACGGCTGAACGATCCGACCGCCGTTCCGCCTACCCCCCCTGGCGAATCAACGCGGTAAAAAGAGACTCGCCAAAAACATCCTCCAGCCTCAGGAAGGCTCCCTGGACCGATTGCCGGGTCTCGACCGTTTTCCCGGAAAACACCTGGGTCCAATTTCCCGCCCCCGATCCGGCAGGGAGCGGAAGCGTCCGTTGCTCCCAGCGCCGGGGATCCACCCCGAGCGAGTCCTCCCCCAATCGCCCCCTGACCCTGAGCCCAACCGCAACGAGGAGCTCATGGTCCTGATGGCTGCGGAAAAACCCGACGGCCTGCTCCGACTCCTCCCATTCCACGGGAAGGGGGAGGTACGCCCCTTTCTGGAAAAGATCCGGCAACTGTTTGCGGAGGTTCAACAGGGACCAGGTCACAAAAAGTTTGATCCCGCCGTCGGACCATGTTTCGAGGAGACGGCGGAACAGGGACTCCCGATCACGGGAGGCTTCTCTCTCAATCAGTTTTAAAAAGGCAACCCGCCGGGAATAGTCGACCGGCCGTCGATTGTCCGGATCGACCAGCGACAGATCCCAGAGCTCGCTTCCCTGATAGAAGTCGGGCACCCCGGGGGAGGCCAGTTTGAGCAGAAGCTGGGAAAGACTGTACTGCGCCCCTCCAAGGGCAATCTGTTTCTGGAATTCGAGAAAATCGGAGAGGAAAGGATTCCGGCGGTCTTCCCTCAGGACTGATCCCACAAACGACACAAGGGCCGCCTCATAATCCGGGTCCGGGGAAATCCAGCCCGTATGCTTCTTGGCCTCCCGTGCCACCTTGATCATGTAGTCTTCGATCCGTTTGCGAAACCCGGGTTGTTCCACCGGATCCAGTGGCCAGGCCCCGATGAGCGTCTGATAAAAGAAAACCTCCAGGGCGGGGTCGGGGACTTCCTTCCCTTCATGCCGGGACCGCACCTTCCGGTTGTGGTGCCTCCATCCGGCGACCCGGTCCGGCCACTGGTCGGCATATTCGGAAAGAACGGTGATCCGGGATCGAACATCCTCGCTGCGCTTGGTGTCATGGGTCGACGTGGCGGAAAGGGCCAGGGGAAAAGACTCCAGCCGCTCCCGGTTGAACGCATGAAATCCTTCGGTGGAAAGGGGAGGCGCACAGGGATCCCCTCCCACTTCGTTGAAGGAGATCAGGGGACTGTATAGATAAAACGCCGTATCCTCCATCCCTTTGGCGACGACGGGACCTGAAAACTGCTGCCATTTCCGGACAAACTCGATCCACCGGTCCTTTCTTCCGCTCGGAATCCCGTCCGGAAACGACAGGGTCAGGACCCGCTCAAAGAACCGGTATAGACCCTGATGGCGGAGGAAGTGACGTTTTCGGGCCTCAAGGATGGCGTTCCGGACCAGATCCCGGTCCCGTTCACCAATCATCTCCGTTCGGACGTAGGTGCGGTAGGCGCCGAGACAGGCGGTCACTTCCACGATCCCGGTCTGGAGTTCACGAAAAGTTATTTCCCGGGCATAACGATCTTCCTGGGCCAGCGTCTCCAGCATCAGCGTCAACCGCCGGAGCTCCCCGCCCAGGAGCGTCTCGGCCACGACCTTTTTCTGGAGATAGACCAGATCGGCAAAGGATGCCTTGGGCTCGACCACTTCCGAATACCAGGCCCGGATCCGCAAAACCCCTTCCGGGTCGCCGAACAGACGGGTCAGCGCGTTGGCAAACTCGTATCCGGTCGTCCCCTGGACCGGCCAGGCCGGATCAAGACGTTCACTGCCGGTCAGGATTTTTTCCACCCAGATCATCGGCCTGTCCTGTTCCGGGCTCACCTCCCGAATGGCCCTGGAGAGACGGGAAAGATAGCCTTCCGGATCCCAAAGCCCGTCGATATGATCGATCCTGAGACCGGCGACCCAGCCATTTCGGTACCACTCCAGAACGAGGGAGTGAAAGGCCCCGAACACCCGTTCGTCCCCGGCCCGGACCCCCACCAGGTCGGCCACATCGAAGAACCTTCTGTAGTTGAGTGTCCGGGTGACGGTTTTCCAGTGGGAGAGCCAATACACCTGATTGGACAGAAGGTTGTCCAGCCGGTCGAAACTTTTCGGAAGACCCCGTATCCCGTTGTACTCGACCAATGTCCGGACAAGGGCCTCCTGAAACAGGGGAGATTCCCGGTAGAGTGTCCAGAGCTTGCGCTGAAGGGTTTTTCCGGTCCGGGTCCTGAGCCTCTTCCGCAAGGGGTCCGGGGTTCTCGTCGGAATTCGGGACACCTCGCCGAGGATCTCTTCAAGTTGGGCCGTGACGCCGCCCAACTCCTCTTTATCCCCCTCCGGAAGACGCTCGCGCAGTTCCAGGATGACAGGCTCGAGCGAAGCCGGATCGATTGGAAGGACCTTGTCCCAATACCGGATGACGAATCCCTGACGACTGAAGTCCAACTGCAGCTCACGGTTCTCCAGGGTCTTTCCATAGGGCGCCCCCAGAATCGGAAGGCTGATGCGGTGACGCAGGGAGCGCTGGGGGGGATTCCAGTCGATGTCAAAGAACATCGAATAGGGAGAAGCTTCCCCGTTTTCCAGGAGATCCCGCCACCATGCATTTTCGAAATAGGCCGCCATGTGGTTGGGCACAATGTCCAGGATCAGGCCCATGCCCCGGTCTGAAAGACCCTGGGACAGCCGCTCCATCTCGCCTGAATTTCCGATTTCGGGATTCAGACGGGTCGGATCGATCACGTCATACCCATGCTCGCTCCCCGTCCTTGCGGCCGCAAGGGGAGAGGCATAGACTGTCGAAATCCCCAGGCTGTCCAGATAGGGAAGAAGCCTGGTGGCGTGGGACAGCCTGAATCCCTTGTGGAAACCCATCCGATAGGTGGAGGATGGACTCCCCTTCTGCCTCTTTTCCCCAAAGGCGGAGGTCATCCGGTCACCTCATTCAGAAGGACAATCTGGAACGGAAGGAGATTGAGGACCTCTCCCCCGTCTCCCCATGCGGGATATTCGCTGGACAGCAAACTCCCCTCCCCTCCCCACCGGGGATCGCAGGAATCGACCGCCTTGGCGACCCGTCCGGTGTCTCCCGCGAAGACCTGCACCTTCGGACACACGCGGGATTGCGCGGACAGGTTGGCAATCAGGCTGACCCTGTGGTGTCCCTTGGTCCGCTGGACAAGAAGAAGATGGTCCTCCCAAAGGAGGACACGGTTTCCGGGATCGTCCATTCTTTCGGGAAGGGCAAGTGCCGGCAAGGTTTTCCGAAGGGAAATCAAGGTCCGGTAAAAACCAAACAGCTTCCGGCGATCCTCCGGATCCCGGCCTTCCGGAGGAAGACCCGAAAGACGGGAGCGAAGGAAGGTTTGCGGATCCTGGGGATCCGGGGTTTCTCCTGTCCAGCCGAACCCTTCGAATTCCTTTTTCCGGCCTTCCCGAACCGCCCGGATCAAGTCGGCATCCCCATGGCTCGTGAAGTACAGGAACGGATTGGGTTCCCCGTATTCTTCCCCCATGAAGAGGAGAGGAAGACAAGGGGACAGGATGACCAGACCGGCAGCCAGACGGAGTTGTGCCGGGGTCAGCGACGCACTGAGCCGGTCGCCCCGGAACCGGTTCCCCACCTGATCGTGATTTTGGGAGAACACCACGAAGGATCTCCCGGGAAGATCGTTGGAGGGCGACCCACGACGGTGTCCAAAGGACGGAGCGTAGCTTCCCCGGTAGACAAACCCCGACTCCAGCGCCTCCCGAAGGTCGTTCGGCCCTGTGAAATCGGCGTAATAGCCATCCCGTTCCCCTGTCAGCACAACATGCAGGGCGTGATGAAAATCATCGCTCCACTGGGAATGGAACCCGATGCCGTTCCTCTCCGGAGGCAACACGGTCCTCCGGTCGTTCAGATTTGATTCGGCCACCAGATGCACCGGACGGCCTCGTTGTTCCGCAATCTGTCCGGCCACCCAGGCGACATCGGTCAGGAACGGCTGGGCCGACTGGTCGCGGATGGCATGAATGGCATCGAACCTGAACCCGTCGATATCGAAAACGGTGGCCCAGTATCGGATGTTTTCAAGAAAATAATGACGGACATGGTCGCTCCCCGCTTCGTCGAAGTTCAGGGCGTCCCCCCAGGGGGTCCGGGTCGTTCGGGAAAAATAGGGGCCAAAACATGAGAGGTAATTACCTTCCGGACCCAGGTGGTTGTAGACCACATCCAGAAACACGGAAAGACCCCGGGCATGGGATGCCCGCACCAGCCGCAACAACCCTTCCGGCCCCCCGCAGGAATCCTGGACGGCAAACGGATAAACCCCGTCGTACCCCCAGTTCCTCTCTCCCGGACATTGGCCCAGGGGCATGAGCTCGATTGCGGTGATCCCCAGATCGACGAGATGATCCAGCCGGTCGATCACGCCATCGAAGCTTCCCCGGGGAGAGAATGTGCCGACGTGCAGTTCATAGAAAATCAGGTCCTGAAGGAGATGCCCGGACCAGTTCGGCGGGGCGGAGGGAGTGCCGAACTCGCCGGATCCATCCCAGAGCCACACGCGGGAAGGGGAATGGACACCGTCCGGCTGCCATCGGGAAGCGGGATCCGGGCGCGTGACCGTGCGGTCGAGGCAAAAAAGGTAGGGAGTGCCGGTCGGAACTGCCGGAAGAAGGACTGAATGATACCCTTCGGAGTCGACCTCCATCTCGAAGGCCTTTCGTTCAGGGCCTTCAAGGACGAGTTCGACTTCCCTGGCCAAGGGAGCCCAGACCCTGAAGAGAACCTTTCCCCCTCCAAGGGGAACTGCCCCCAGCGGGCCGAGGTCGCGAAGCCCTGAAAACGGTCGAGCCGGCGTTCCGGAATCCTTCTCCCGAAGGGCGGGCGGACAAGCCAGAAAAACCTCCTTTCACAGCGATTCGGAAATCATCGCCAAACATGCGAAAACCCGAGGAATCCACCGAGACATCCTGCCAAAAGACCGGCATCTGATCCCGGTGACCGTGCCACAAAAAAATTTCCACCGGTCATGAACGCTTTTGGGCTGGAGAGAGATCACCCCGATACCTGATCGCACGGTTCAACGACCAATCCCAAGGAATGAATACAGATCCCCCGACCCTTTTAGAATATAGAACGGGGGCCATTCATTTCAACCTGCCGGACAGAGAAAGTGTTCCAACCGGACATCAATCGGGGAATCCCCCAATCAATCCCTATGGGGAAAAAGACGCACCAGAAAAACGCCAAATGGTCTCCTTCACTTTTGCCATTTCCTTCCCGGATGGGGTACCTTCGAATCAGGTCTCCCGCAAAACGGTAAGGAAAGAATCCCTCAACGCTTTTCGGAAGAACATCAACAAATCACTCCAGTCGACCATTCCCACCTGTTATCCGCAACGATAAGGAGATCACCCATGCTGACCCGAAGAAAACATCTCCGAAAGAGCGGGGCGCTATTGTCCCCCACTTACGGAACCCGGTTCTTCACGAAAAATCTGGAGGCTTATACAATGGCTGAAGGGGGAATTCCCCCGGCGAGTGCCTACCAGATTATTCATGACGAACTGGATCTGGACGGCAACCCTTCCCTGAACCTGGCTTCATTTGTGACCACTTGGATGGAACCGGAAGCCCGCCAGCTCATCAATGAAAATCTCCAAAAAATTTGGTCGACCAGAACGAATACCCGCAAACGGGCATCCTCCAGCACCGGGTCATCCACATGCTGGCCGACCTCTTTCACGCTCCGAAAGAATTCGACGTCACCGGAACCTCGACGATCGGATCCTCGGAAGCCATCCTTCTGGGATTACTCGCCCACAAAAAACGTTGGCAGAATGAACGCAAAAAGAAAGGTCTCCCCTTCGACAGGCCCAACCTGGTCGTTGGTGGAGATGTCCATGTGGTGTGGGACAAGTTCGCCCGGTATTTTGACGTGGAGATGCGCACTCTCCCGATGAAACCGGATCGGTTCATCATGGATGTCGGAGAAGCCCTTCGGCGGATCGATGAAAACACGATCGCTGTCGGGGCGGTTCTGGGGACCACGTTCACCGGCCAGATCGACCCGATTCCCGAACTGAACAGGGCCCTTGAACACCTGGAGTCCGAGACCGGGCAGTCGGTGCCGATTCACATCGACGGTGCCAGCGGGGGATTTTTGCTACCCTTCCTGGATCCGGACTTTGCCTGGGATTTTCGTCTGAGCCATGTCCGGTCGATCAACGTTTCGGGGCACAAGTTCGGTCTTGTCTATCCCGGAGTGGGTTGGCTCCTGTTCCGGGACCGGCAGGATCTTCCCGACGAACTGGTCTTCCGGGTCAACTATCTCGGGGCCGAGGAAGAAACCTATACATTGAACTTTTCCTCCAACGCCGCGTTTGTCATCGCCCAATACTACAACTTGCTGCGCCTCGGCAAGGAGGGTTACCGGAGCATCATGGAAAACTGCCGGAGCAATGCCCGATTCCTGGCGGGAAAGCTGGCGGGGTCCTCTCTGTTCACCCCCATCGACGCCCATCCTTCCCTTCCGATCGTCGCCTTCCGGCTGAAACCTCCCCATGCCGGACGGGAGACGGAGATCGCCTCCGAACTCCGGAAATTCGGGTGGATCGTTCCCGCCTACACGCTTCCGCCCGATGCCCAGGATATCTCCGTGCTTCGGGTTGTCGTCCGGGAACAGGTCAGCCGACCGATGCTGGAACAGCTGCTTGACCATATCGAGGTTTCCAGCAGAATTCTATTGTCTCCCCCCGTTGGGCACCCCGGAACCCATCCCCTCTGCTGAGGAAGGACTCCAGAACGGACGTTTCAGACAAGGTCGGGGGAGAGAACCAGTCTCAAGACGGGCTCTCCCCCCTTTGATCGCTGGACCCGGAACCACCAAAGGGCCCCTTTGCGGACACTCCAGGAATATTGCTCTCCCGTCAGGATCAAGGATGCAACCTGACCCATCGTCGGTTGATGCCCGACCGCCACGACACAGCCCTCCGAATAGGGCCATCCGACAGCCTCCAGAAAACGCTCGGGAGAAGTTCCCGTTCCCAGCTCGTTCATGACTTCGACGGGAAGTCCCAGTGATTCTGCCGTCTCCATTGTCCTGACGGCGGGGCTTGACAGAACCCGGGGGGAATGGGGGAGGCGGGAGCTGAGCCAATGTCCCACTTCCCGTGCCTGGAGTCGCCCTTTCGCGGTCAACCGCCTCTCATGGTCCGGAACGGAAAATCCCCCATCATGAGCTTCGGCATGCCTCCAGAGAATCAGGTCCAACGCGTGCCCTCCATGATCGTTCCTGTTGGTCTGACAGTCGTTCATTCCCTTTCATCTTTCAGGAACTTTGGAATGCAGGTCCCAGTAGGATTCCAGGTCGATCTTCGAGAGAGGACGGGAAAGCACATACCCCTGGATGACGGGGCAACCGAGTTCTTCGAGCATTCTCTGCTCCTCTTCCGTTTCCGCCCCCTCACCCACCAGCTTGAGGTTGAGGCTCCTGCCCAACTGGATGATTGTCCTGACGAGCAACAAATCACGGGGACTCCGCATCATCCTCATCACGAACTCCTGTGACACCTTGATTTCATCGACAGGCAGCCGGGAAAGATAGACAAGGGAAGAGTACCCGGTTCCAAAATCGTCGATGGCAATCCGGATCCCCCTTTCCCGGAGCCATTCGAGCTGCTGTCCGGCTCCCTCGGGGTCCTTCATCAGCAGACTCTCCGTCAACTCGAGCGTCAGCCAATGCGCCAGATCCCCCATCTCCAGGATGCGCTGGCCCAGGAAATCCCAGAAACTGGGACTCCAGAACTGTCTGGAGGAAACATTGACCCCGACCCGAATGCGGGGCCTTCCCATGTCGGACCATCCCCGGATGGCCTTGAAGGCTTCGTCCAGAACCCATTCCCCAAACGGGAGAATGACCCCCGTTTCTTCCGCAAGGGGAATGAAATCGGACGGTCGGTTCATTTCGCAGCCGGATTCGGGCCAGCGGGCCAGGGCCTCCACCCCCACCATTTGATTCCGGACCACATCCACCTGGGGTTGATAATGGAGGATAAAGTTCCCTTCCTGAAGACCAGCCTTCAGGCGCTTTTCCTGATCGTAGCGGGTCAGGATCCGTGATTCCATGTCGGGATCAAAGAACTGCCATGTGTTTTTGCCCTTGTTTTTCGCCTGATACATGGCGATATCGGCCCTTCTGAGCAGTTCTTCGACGTCGACCGCATCCTTGGGAAACAAGGCGATCCCGACCGATGCCGTGATCTGGACCGATTGGGCATTGATCACGACCGGGGAAGAAATCACATCCAGGAGGGCATGGACAAAAGCAATGGCCGGGGACGGGTCATGGTCAAAAACCAAACCGATGACGAATTCGTCCCCTCCCAGCCGGGCCACGATATCGGTCGACCGGACCGAACTGGCCAAACGCAGGCCGATGGCCTTCAGCAACTGATCACCGGCACCGTGACCCATCGTATCGTTGATCGCCTTGAACTCATCGAAATCCAGGAAGCAAAGGGCGATGGCCCCCCCACTCCGGGCCACATGGGCCATTTCCACCTTGAGCCTCTCTCCCAGGGCGATCCTGTTCAAAAGGCCGGTCAGTTCATCGATGTTGGCCAGACGCCAGATTTCCTGGTCCCTTTCCACTTTCGCCGTCACGTCCTTTAAAATTGTCACGCAATGGACAATTTCATTCTGTCGGTTCAGAAGGGGTGTGACCGTCGCTTCCGCGGTGTAGGGCAGACCGTCCTTCCGGACATTCTGGAAAACCCCTTCAAGGGACATGGACTGATCGACGCATTCTTGAATGGTCTTCAGCAATTGTCCCGATCCGGCCTTGCCTTCAAGCACGCCCACCGATTGTCCGAGCAGATCCGCGGAAAGGAACCCCGAGAGGTGGGTCATGGCTTCGTTGGCCTTCTGAATGACTCCTCCCGGATCGGTGATCAGGATTCCTTCCGGAACCGAATCGAAAACCTGAGAGGTCAGAAACAGGTCCTGACCCTTCTCATATTCGTCCAGGGCAAAGGAAATGCTGTCCGCAACCTTGGCAAGAAGAGCGATGCCTTCGGGTTCGAAGTACCCCTCCCGATCGGCTAGAATGACCATGACCGCAATGATCTCTCCCGACTTGCGGATGGGAAACGACCCCGCCGACTGAACCTTGTTTCTCCGGGCGTCTTCTTGCCAGTAGGCCGTTGCCGGTTCCTTGGAGTAGGAATTGAAGATCACCGGTTTTCCGGATCGGTAGGATTGGCCGACCGACCCTCTTCCATGCGGTTGATCGGGGTCGACCGAAATATGGATCCTCTCGATGGTGTCCTGAATGGATGGATCCTTCAAAAACAAACCCGTTTGCCGGGTTTCAAGGGACACCGGATCGATCATGGCCACCCAAGTGGCCAGGAACCCCCCGAACTCCACGGCAATCCGGCAGGACTCCCGGAACAACAATTCCGGCTCAGGCCGCTTCAGGATCAGGGCATTGATTTCGGACAATGCGCGGGTGATGTCCTTTTCCTTCTGGAACTGAAATTCAATCCGCTTTTTTTCGTCGATGTCGAGAACGACCCCGCTGATCAGGATCCGCTCCCCTTCACCCCTCCCCAGAACGTTGGCGATCAGGAGCCCCCAGAAAACCGTTCCATCCTTGCGGATGAACCTTTTTTCAAGATTGCACCGCTTCCGGCTGCCCTTCTGGACCTCCTCGATCGCGATTCGGGTTTTTTCCCAATCTTCCGGATGGGTCATCTCCTGGACTTTCAGGCGATAGAGTTCTTCCCGAGAATAACCGAGAAGGTCGCACCACTTTCGGTTGGCCAGAAGATAGCGTCCGGTTTCCGGATCGACGATCCCCATTCCAACCTCAATGGTATCGAACACATCGGGCAGGATCGAAGAAGAAAAAGGCGGGTCAAAAGACGGGACTGGCGTGTCACCCTGATCCAATTTCATGACCTCCTGAGCGAGAACAGGTGGTGCTCTCGGCAAGGACCAGGGCCATCCAACCGGATCGGACCCGGACCTAAGGGGCATTCTTGCCGACGCCCCATTCTAGTCCAAACTCTTTAGGGGATAAAGCCAAAAAATGATTGTGTGGTAGCAAAATAGAAATGTCCTACCCCAGCAAGAAAGAAATGTCCTCCTGCATCAGCCATGGACAACAGGAATCTTTATTCTTTCCTGAACCCGGATTTTCTGAAACAATGCTAAGGTTAGGGTTCATTTTCCGACCCGCCCGAAACCCGGGGTTCCCGTCCTGACTTCTGAACAGGCGAACCAGAACCGGCAACCTGCTTGCCCCCAGGAACGGATTGATGAAAAAACCTGTCCTTCCCCCCTCAGACGGGATGATCCTCGGCGGAAATCTTGTCGGAAACGTCCTTGAATGGTACGACTTCGCCCTGTATGGGAGTTTTGCCACCCTTTTTGCCCGACTGTTTTTTCCTTCGGGAAACCCGTTCCTCGCCCTCCTTGAAACCTTCGGGGCGTTCGCGATCGGTTATGTCACCCGCCCGATCGGAGGGCTCTTCTTCGGACATATCGGAGACACCGGGGGACGCAAGACCGCCCTGATCATGTCAATCCTCCTGATGTCGATTCCAACGGCCCTGATCGGAATTCTTCCGACCTATCAACAAGCGGGAATGCTGTCTCCCATGCTCCTGATCCTCCTCAGGGTCCTTCAGGGGATTGCCATCGGCGGGGAGTTCTCCCTGGTCATGTCCTTTCTGGTCGAAACGGCACCGGACCATCGGCGGGGATACCGCGGATCCTATGCGTTGGTAGGGGTCGCGGGAGGCATTCTGATGGGAACGCTGGCGGCATTGGCAACCTCAACCGTCATCTCCGAACCCGATCTTTCCCGATGGGGGTGGCGTCTCCCGTTTCTGATGGGTCTCCTTTTGACCGGGGCCGGGGTCTTCTTGCGCCGGCACCTTCCGGAATCTCCCGCCTTCCGAATGCGGGAAAACAGAGGAATTCCGGTTCTGGAGGCGTTCCGGGGCCATTGGAAAAACATGCTCCAGGGGTTCGGATTCCTGATCACCAACAGCATCGCGTTTTACACGGTGGTCGTCTACCAGCCTTCCTACCTGTCGACATTGCCCTCCATGAATGTCCGGTCGGCACTGGAGGTCCAGATGATCAGCCTGGTGCTGCTGCTCTTCCTGATTCCCCTGTCAGGGCACCTGTCCGACTGGGTCGGAAGACGTCCCGTCACGATCCTGTCCGCGTCCGGATTTCTCCTGTTTTCTCCCGTGATTTACCGGCAATTCCAGGTTGGAACGCCACTATCGATCATGGGAGGACAGATCTTTTTCATTGTCCTGCTCTCTCTCTACATCGGACCCCTGCCAAGCCTGATGTCGGAGATTTTTCCGTCAAGCGTCCGTTGTTCGGCCCTCTCCTTTACCTACAACCTGAATCTTGCGATTTTCGGAGGCACCACTCCCCTCGTCGCCACTTGGCTTTCACACCATTTCCATGACCGGACGGCGGTCGGAGGCTATCTTTCCGGAGGAGCGCTGATCTCGCTCATCATTTTGATTTACCTGGAGGAAACCCGGTTCAAGCCAATCCGGTGAGGTTCGTCTGGAAAAGTCGGGGGGGCCCTCCTGACATCCGGCCCTTTCAGGCGGGATTAAACAGAATAGGGGGGAAGGTCTGACTTCGGGAAGTCCTTCAAGAGGGGCAATACCTCATCCTTCGGAGAAATCGTTTCCGGCAACTCCGGCCAGGCAATGGCAATGTCGGGATCGCTCCAGAGGATTCCCCCTTCATCGGAGCCGTCGTAAAAATCCGTGCATTTATAGAACATCTCGGTCCCTTCCTCAAGCGACAGGAACCCATGGGCAAACCCTTCCGGAATGAAGAGAAACTCGGGTTCCAGGCTGTTCAGGATCTGGCCGTACCACCGGCCGAACGTCGGGGAGCCCAGACGAATGTCGACCGCCACGTCAAAGATCGACCCGCTCAGGACACGGACCAGTTTCCCCTGTGCGTGCCGTTTCTGGAAATGCAGTCCGCGAATGACCCCTTTCGCGGATCGGGAATGATTGTCCTGGACATAAAACTGGGGAATGCCCAACATCGCAAATTTCTTCGCATGAAAGCTTTCCAGAAAGAATCCGCGTCCGTCCCGGTGAAGGTCCGGCAGGATCCGCAAGACTCCGGGAAGGGTCGTTTCAAGCACTTTCATATGGCCCCCCCGTCATCATCAAGGATGGAGAGAAGATACTGTCCATAACCGTTTTTGGCCATCGTCCGGCCGATCCGACTGACATCTTCGGCCCCGATGTATCCCATGCGATAAGCCACTTCCTCGAGACAGGCAACCTTGAGGCCCTGCCGGTTCTCGATGGCTTCAATGAAGTTCGACGCTTCCAGCAACGACTCGTGGGTCCCCGTATCGAGCCAGGCAATCCCCCGTCCAAGTTTTTCGACCTGAAGAAGGCCCTTTCCCATGTAGGCCAGGTTCAGGTCGGTGATCTCGAGTTCCCCCCGTTTGGAAGGAGTGAGCCGGGCCGCTTCGGAAGAGACGCTCCCGTCATAGAAATAGATTCCCGGAACCGCATATCGGGAACGGGGTTTCAGGGGCTTTTCCTCGATGCCGACCACCCGTCCCGACGGGTCGAACTCCAGCACGCCATAACGCTGGGGATCCCGCACCGGATACCCGAAGATCATCGCCCCCTCCTTGAGTCCGATCCCCCGGCGAAGGCTCTCGAGCAGGCCGTGCCCGAAAAAGATGTTGTCCCCGAGAATCAGGGCAACCGGTTCCTCGCGGATGAACGATTCTCCGATCAGGAACGCCTGGGCCAAACCGCCCGGAGTGGGTTGTTCCCGATAGGAAAGCGTGATTCCCAATTGGCTTCCATCTTTCAGGAGGGACCGGAACATTGGAAGGTCCGACGGCGTCGAGATGATCAGGATGTCCCGGATTCCTGCCAGCATGAGCGTGGAGAGGGGGTAGTAGATCATGGGCTTGTCGTAGACGGGCATCAACTGCTTGCTGACGACAAAGGTGAGGGGGTGAAGCCGTGTTCCACTGCCCCCGGCAAGGATGATCCCCCTCATGGATTGGCTCCTTCCATGAGCCCCGGCCTTGACAGGCCCTGTCTCAGACCGATCTCATGGGCCCTTGAGATCTCCCGCCACCAGGACTCGTTCTCGAGGTACCAGTCCACTGTCTCACGGATCCCGTCGGAGAAGGTGTGGGCCGGTTTCCAGCCCAGTTCCGAGCTGATTTTCCGGGCATCCATGGCATATCTTCTGTCATGCCCGGGACGGTCCGTCACATACCGGATCTGCTCCGCGTAGGATTGGCCATCCGGTCTGGGACGCCTGCGATCGAGCAGCGCGAGGATCTGTCCGACCAGTTCCCGGTTGGTGCGCTCGTTTCCACCCCCGATATTGTAACTTTCACCGGGTCGTCCGGAGGCCCAGACCGTCCGGACGGCATCGCAGTGGTCCCGCACGTACAGCCAGTCACGGACGTTCATCCCGTCCCCGTAAATCGGAATCTCTTTTCCGGCAAGCGCGGACAGGATCACCGTGGGAATCAGTTTTTCCGGAAACTGGAACGGGCCGAAATTATTGGAACAGTTGGTAGTCAGGACCGGAAGGTGGTAGGTATGGAACCAGGCCCGGACAAAGTGGTCGGATGCGGCCTTGGAGGCGGCATAGGGCGAATTCGGGGCATAGGGGGTCGACTCCGAAAAAGGGGGATCATCCGGCCCCAGGGAACCGAACACCTCGTCGGTGGAGACATGAATGAACCGGAAGCCCTCCCGCTGGTCACGGGGCAGCTGCCTTGAAAATCGCAGCGCCTCTTCCAGAAGGGTAAAGGTTCCCTGAACATTCGTCCTGAGAAAGGCCTGGGGACCCTCGATCGAGCGATCGACATGGCTTTCCGCCGCAAAATGGAAAACCGCGGTGGGCCGAAAGTCCCTGAAAACCGCGGACACCGTTTCCGGCTCGGAGATGTCCCCCTGAACGAACCCGTACCCCGGATCCTCCGACAATGCCCTGAGATTTTCCAGATTCCCCGCATAGGTGAGCAGGTCCAGGTTCAGGACCTCCGCATCGCCCCGACCGCGAACTCCCAGCACAAAATTCGAGCCGATGAACCCGGCCCCGCCGGTGACCAGCCATCTTTCCAAACCCGAATCCCCTTCCCGCCTCACACGAAACACGTCATTTCACCCGCAGATGACATGATTGGACCCTGATGTGATAGCATAGTGGTTCTTATCGATAAAACCAAGATTCTCCGGGGGCAATCGCACCGGACCAACGGGAGAGAACATGGGCAAGACACTGTTTGAGAAGGTTTGGGAGGATCACGTTGTCACCGAAAGCGGCGGAACCACCCTGTTGTACATCGACCGCCAGCTCGTCCATGAAGTCACGAGCCCACAGGCGTTCGAAGGCCTAAGGCTGGCCGGTCGCGCGGTGCACAGGCCGACCGCGACCCTTGCGGTTCCCGACCACAACGTCCCGACCACAGACCGGTCGAAGGGGATCGAGGACCCGGTCAGCGCCCTTCAGATCGAAACACTCGAATCCAATGCCAAGGCCTTCCATGTGCCGATCTTTTCCATGAACGACATCCGTCAGGGGATCGTGCACGTCATTGCCCCCGAACAGGGATTCACCCTGCCGGGAATGACCCTCGTCTGTGGCGACAGCCATACCGCGACGCACGGGGCCTTTGGCGCACTGGCATTCGGGATCGGAACCAGCGAGGTGGAACATGTTCTGGCCACCCAGACCCTATTGCAGAAAAAGCCCTTGACCTTCCTCATCAGGGTCGAGGGAACACTCCCCCCCGGGACGACTTCCAAAGACCTGGTGCTGGCCCTGATCGGCGTCATCGGAACCGATGGCGGCACCGGATTTGTCCTGGAGTTTTCCGGGTCGACCATCCGGAACCTCAGCATGGAAGGCCGGATGACCTTGTGCAACATGGCCATCGAGGCCGGAGCCCGGGCAGGCATGATCGCGCCGGACGAGGTCACCTTCGCGTACCTGAAGGGAAGACCCATGAGCCCCCAGGGAGAAAACTGGACCCGTGCGATCCAGGCATGGAAGGCCCTGAAATCGGATCCGGATGCCCGCTACGACCGGGTTCTGGATTTCGATGCGACGACCCTGACTCCCCAAATCACCTGGGGAACCAATCCAGGAATGGTCACCTCCGTGACCGGGCGAGTCCCCAACCCCGCGGACGCACAGGACTCCATCACCAAGGCCAACATGCGAAACGCGCTCGAGTACATGGGCCTCCAACCCGGGACCCCCCTCGAATCCGTTCCCATCGACCGGGTCTTCATCGGTTCGTGCACCAATGGCCGCATCGAGGATCTGCGGCTGGCCGCTTCCGTCATCAAGGGGAAGAGGGTCGCCTCCGGTGTCCAGGCCATGGTCGTTCCCGGATCCGGACTGGTCCGCCTTCAGGCCGAACAGGAAGGACTCGACCGGGTCTTTCGGGACGCGGGATTCGAATGGCGGGAGCCCGGCTGCTCCATGTGCCTCGGGATGAACCCCGATCAATTGGAGCCCGGGGAACGCTGCGCCTCCACCTCCAACAGAAACTTCGAAGGCCGTCAGGGCAAGGGGGGCCGCACCCATCTCGTCAGTCCCTCCATGGCAGCGGCTGCCGCAATTGCCGGTCATTTCGTGGATATCCGCAAATGGGCCTGAACCTGAACAACAAGACCACCCGAAGGAGATCGTCCTGATGGAACCGTTTGTCACGCTGACCGCCCTGGCCGCCCCGCTCGACCGGGCCAACGTCGATACCGACGCCATTATCCCCAAGCAGTTCCTGAAAACCATCAAGCGGACCGGGCTGGGGGTGAGCCTTTTTTATGACTGGCGCTATCTGCCGGACGGAAAGACACCCAATCCGGACTTCATTCTCAACGAATCACGATATCAGGGAGCCCAAATCCTGGTCTCCCGCCAGAATTTCGGATCCGGGAGTTCTCGCGAACATGCGCCCTGGGCCCTTCTGGACTATGGGTTCCGGGCCATTCTGGCGCCCAGTTTTGCGGATATCTTCTACAACAACTGCTTCAAGAACGGGATCCTTCCCATCCGTCTTGAGGAGCAACAGACCGACCGGCTTTTTCGGGAAATTGCGGAAAACCCGGGGTATCAGGTCACCGTGGATCTTCCGTCCCAGTCGATTGCGCTCCCGGATGGAACAAACTGGACCTTTGAGATCGATCCATTCCGGAAAAAATGCCTGCTCGAAGGACTTGACGATATCGGCCTCACCCTTGCCCACAAGGAAGAAATCCTGCGCTACGAAGCGCGCCGGAGGAAAGAAGCTCCCTGGCTTTTCCCGCAGAACGCATGACCACGACCTCTCCGTCCACGCAACCTCCGGATCCCCATCACACCCAGAGCGGACGTCCGGTCATCGCGTTTGCCTTATTCCTTTCCCTGTTCAGCATTCTTTACATGATCATCCAGCCCTATCTGGCGGCACTCCTCTGGGCCGCCATCCTTTCCTACGCCGTTCATCCGGGGAACCGGTATCTGGCACGGCGAACCCAAAGTCCCATCCTCTCCGCCCTGGCGACTACCGTGATCTTTCTCGTCGTTGTCCTGATGCCTCTCCTGTCACTGGGTGTTCCCCTCACCCATGAGCTGTTGCTGGCCATCGAATCGGTCCGGGTTTTCCTGACGGATCCGCATGCCACCCTTCCGGCATGGATTTCCCACCTACCCCTCATCGGCCCCAGGATCGACACCGCCATCAATCACCTCAAGACCCACCCCATCGGACTGGAAGCGGCTGCCGGAAAGATTCAGTCCAAGATTCTGACTTTCGGGAATCAGATCATTTCCCTTGCCACCAATCTCGGGAAATGGTTCCTGAAATTCTTTATCTTCATTCTGGCATTCTTTTCCTTCACGCTCCATGGGGAAGCCATCTGGAACAACATGGGCAGACTGTTCACTGAATGGGCGGGGCCCAGGATGAAGATTCCATTGAAGGTCATTCCCGCGACAACGAAAGGGGTCCTCTATGGAGTCTTTTTCACCGCCCTGTTCCAGGCGATTCTCTCCGCCATCGGATTTTGGGCGGCAGGATTGCCCAATGTCCTGCTCCTCACCACCCTTTCCTTCATGGCCGCACTGTTCCCTGTCGGAGCGGTGGTGATCTGGGTCCCGGCCCTTCTCTACCTGATCGTGGAACATCACTGGATCGCGGGGTTGGCGTTCGGGATCTGGAACCTGCTCGGAGGGGGAAGCATCGAACATTTTGTCAAACCAATGTTCATCGGCCGATCTTCCGACATTCCCCTCCTGGCGATCCTTCTGGGGGTCATGGGAGGGCTGGAAGCCTTCGGTCTGATCGGCCTGTTTATCGGTCCGGTTGTTTTGGCCGTCACATTGTCACTTCTTCGGGCACTGAGCTCTCAAGAGCCCTCCGCGGATTGACAAACAGGGCCATTTTTCGCAAAATACCCCGGAGCCGCTAGCTCATTCGGTAGAGCATCGCCCTTTTAAGGCGAGTGTGCTGGGATCGAAGCCCAGGCGGCTCACCACC
>JAJYGC010000022.1 GCA_021785195.1 Nitrospirota bacterium | reverse complement strand
CCGAACAACCTTGCCAGTCTATCTGCCTGGCCGGGCTTTGTCAACCCCCCGCCGCTTCCCCCCTTTCGGGTCTCCGCGTCGGGCTTTTACTTATAGGCTTTCTCGCCCAAGGTGTCAACACCTATTTAATCAATAGTTGACCGATGTCTGAACCCTCAACGGTGGTGTGTTCTTGCGGGTTCCGGAGTGTTTTCAAATCCTTAAGGCTTTTGGGGTGTCAATCGGGGGATCAGGGGGAATCTTTCCTGAATCGGATCGACTCCCTTGTGAACTCACCCCAAATCATGAATCTTTCAGGGGTTGGATCCCGATTTTCTGGCAATGAACGACTTTCCAGATGGAATAGGCAAGGACGGGAATCGCCACCCCCAGCATGATGATCGCCACGAGGATGTTGCCGATGTCGACGGGATGGCCCGAAGCGTCCTGGGCAAACCCATACAATCCGCCGAACGCAAAAACGGCCCCACCCAAAAGGAGTGTCCAGCTGGCCGTGTTAAACCCGATCACCCGGATTTCCCCTTCATTGAACCGTTTCGTCAGTCGGAGGGTCGACCCGAAGAGACCTCCCAGGATCATCAGCATGATCATCGTCCCCATTCCGAAAAGGAGTCCCGGCAAGAATCCCGTCCAGGGCGAGGACATATGGGGTGCAGCCGTGGTGTAGATGAAGAGAGCGAAGGGGCCGAAGCCAAAACCGGCGATGAATCCATGGATCATCGCCCACCTTGGGGGGATGGACTCCGAGTCGGACTGTTTGTGGGACGGTTTCAGAAAGGAAAGGATGGAGGTGTCCCGTTCGACGGTTTCGGACTGCTCATGGTGATGGCCCAGGAGATGGAGGTGGGGATACCGGTTCTTCCTGAGGACAACCCACCCCGCAATCGCCATGACGGTTCCGACGACCAGGTCGATGATGGGGTTCATGGAGTCCCGGGTCAGCCAGGGGGCCAGAAAAAGGTAGGACAATTCTGAAGCGATGGCCCGCTGGATGGTAAAGGCCAGGGAAAAATAGAAGCCCGAACGGACTCCCTGTCGCCCTGAGGCATTTCCGATCGCGTAGCTGAAGGTAATGGGCCAGGTATGCTCATCCGGCAAAAGCCCATGGAGAAGTCCATATCCAAGCGACTCCAAAAGGAGTAAAATCATGTCGTCTTTTCCCTTCAAATGGTATCCTGTGTTGCGTGTCTCCTTGAATGATACCAACTCTCAGTAATGGATACAAATATCATCTGGATTTTCTGCTTGTCGAACCGGATGCGGGTGTTTCACGAGTGGCCGAAATCCCCGGCAATCCGGGAATGGAGGATTCAGTTTTGATGGCCTCACCGATCGATGGACTGAACGCCGAGCAGCAGGCCGCGGTGACGGCGCCGGATGGACCATCGCTTGTGCTGGCAGGCGCAGGTTCGGGGAAGACCCGGGTCCTGACCCATCGGGTCGCCTATTTGCTCCATAACGGGGTTCCGTCCCATCGGGTGCTTGTCCTCACCTTCACGAAAAAATCTTCCCGCGTGATGCAGAGCCGGCTTTCCGATCTGGTTTCAGGACCGCAGGCCCTTCTCTGGAGCGGAACGTTCCATCATGTGGGGTACCGTCTGATCAGGGAATTTGGCAGCCGGCTCTCCCTGCCCGGATCCCCCGTCGTGATCGACAGGGAGGACCAGGTCGACCTTCTGAAATCGATTCTGGAGCAATACCCGGAGAAAACCCGGAAGGAATTTCCCCCCGCCTCGACGATGCTGAACGCGATCAGCCTTTCCCGCAACTCCGGCGTCCCTCCGGAAGATCTGGTCTTCGAGCGTTTTCCCTCCCTGATCCCCTTCCTGGAGGAAGTCGGTGCGGTGGCGATGGCCTACGATGAGAAAAAGCGGGCCTCCCGACTGGTCGACTTTGACGACCTGCTCCTCCTTTGGCTAAAACTTCTCGAAACGGACGAGGAGGCCCTCACCCTCCTCCGGAACCGTTTCCGCTTCATTCTGGTGGACGAATATCAGGACACGAACCCCCTGCAGGCGAAAATCCTGGACCTGCTGGCCGAAAAACACCGGAGCCTTTTCGTCGTGGGAGACGACAGTCAAAGCATTTATTCCTTCCGCGGCGCCCATGTCGAGAACATCCTGACCTTTTCCCAACGCTATCCTGAAGCCCGGACCTTCCGCCTGGAGACAAACTATCGTTCCACCCCGTCGATTCTGGACCTGGCCAACCGGATCATCCTCTCCAACGAACGTCGGATCGATAAGACGCTGCGACCCTTCAGGACCGAAGAGGGCAATCTTCCCCAATGCATCAACTTGTATTCAGACTCCGACCAGTCCCACTTCATCGGGTCCACGGTAGAACAGATGATCGACCGCGGAATCCCCCCCGGAGAGATTGCGATCCTGTACCGCTCCCACTTCCTGAGCCTGTCCGTCCAGTTCGAGCTCGCCCGCCGGAAGATTCCGTTCTCGGTCACGTCGGGGCTCCGCTTTTATGAACAGGCCCACATCAAGGATGTTCTGGCCCATCTCAGGCTGCTCGAAAACCCTCTGGATCCCCTGGCCCTTCCCCGGCTTCTGAAACTGGTTCCCAGGATCGGCGCGCGATCCACGGAAAAGATCCTGAAGGCGCTGACGTCTGGGGAGGATGCCTTTTTGTCGATGACAGACGACAGCTTTCTGAAAGTGGCCCCCCCTCTTGCCCGTGAGGGGGTCCGACGGTTGGGCTCGCGCCTGGTCCACCTCCGGGAGGTCTACCAGAAGGGATCCGTTCCGATTGGGGTTCTGGTAATGGAAATCCTGGACTCCGGATACCGGAAGGACCTCTTCGATCTGCGTGAGGACCCCGAAGACCGTGAGGCCGACCTGATCGCGTTTGCCGAACAGTTGGGAGAGCATTCTGACCTGCCGGACTTCCTGGGCGAGATCACTTTGCTTGAAAATCTGGAGGAAATGGCCCTTTCCGGGGCATCGGAGCCCGACCGGGTTGTCCTGTCGACGATTCACCAGTCCAAGGGACTCGAATGGGACAACGTATTTCTCCTCTCCCTCAATGAGGGGGTGTTTCCATCGGAGAAATCCATCGGCCGGCCTTCGGACCTGGAAGAAGAAAGGCGCCTATTTTATGTGGCCGTTACCCGGGCGAGGCGGGACCTTTTCCTGTGTGTTCCGGAAAGCGCCGTCCTGAGGGGCCGGTCCGAATTTCTCTACCCTTCCCGATTCCTGTCCGAGATCGGGTCGGACTATTTTCGGGAAGTGCGTTACGAATCCTGGAGCTTCTAGTCCATCCAGGGATTGATCCGTTTTCGGAAGTTTCCGGCACAAGATAACCTGACCCATCATCAAGGAACTGTCCATGTCATCGATCGACCAGTTTGTCCACCTTCATGTCCATACCCAGTATAGCCTTCTCGATGGGGCCAACAAGATCGATCCGCTGATGCGCAAGGCCAAGGAATACCAGATGCCCGCCATCGCGATGACCGACCACGGGAATCTGTTCGGGGCCATCGAGTTTTACCAGGCGGCGAAAAAACACGGGGTCAAGCCGATCATCGGGTGTGAGGTCTATATCACTCCCCGCTCCCGGTTCGAACGCCAGGATCTCTATTTCGCGGGAGAAGGCGCCCATCAGGGGAAAAAAATCAACAATGCCTCCTTTCACCTGATTCTGTTGGCCCAGGATGCGGTCGGATACCAGAACCTCCTGCGCATCGTCTCGCTGTCCCATCTGGAAGGGTTTTACTATCGCCCGAGAATCGATTTCGACCTGCTGTCCCGCTACAGGCAAGGCATCATTGCCCTTTCGGGCTGCCTCAAGGGACAGATCGCCTACATGCTCACCCGGGGCGACGAGGACAGGGCCTACGCCACGGCGGGCCTTTTCAAGGATCTGTTCGGGGCGGAGAACTATTTCCTGGAAATCCAGGGAAACGGGCTGGAGGACCAGCGGATTGCCAACCGCGAGATCATCGGTCTTTCCAAAAAGATGGGGATCCCGCTTGTGGCGACGAATGACTGCCATTACCTGGAGCGGGAAGATGCCGTTCCCCACGACATCCTTCTCTGTCTCCAGACGGGCAAGACGCTGGAAGATCCCGCCCGTCTGAAGTTCGGCTCCCACGAGTTCTATCTGAAGTCCCCCCAGGAGATGGTCCGTTCGTTCGAGGAACTTCCAGAAGCGATCCTCAATACCCTTGAAATTGCCGATCGGGTCAACCTGGACCTCGATCTCAATGCCGTCCACATGCCCCCCTACAAAATGGAGGGAGAGGGGCTCGGAGCCACCACCGTTCCGGAACTTTTTGTCCGGGCCAGCCATGAAGGGCTCCTGGCCCGCTTTGAGGAACTTTCCCTGGGCGAGGAGGATCGCGCCCTTTACCTGGAACGGCTCGAGCGGGAGATCCGTGTCATCCAGAAAATGGGGTATGAGGGGTATTTCCTCATCGTCTGGGACTTTATCAAGAAAGCGCGGGAGATGGGGATTCCCGTGGGCCCGGGCCGGGGTTCGGCCGCCGGCTCCCTCGTGGCCTATTCCCTCCGGATCACCAATATCGAACCGATCCGTTTCGGACTCCTGTTCGAACGGTTCCTGAACCCCGAACGGGTGAGCCTTCCCGACATTGACGTGGATTTCTGCATGAACCGCCGGGGAGAGGTGATCCAGTACGTCGTCCAGAAATACGGGATGGATCGGGTAGCCATGATCGCGACCTTCGGTACGATGGGCGCAAAGGGTTCGATCCGCGACGTCGGCAGGGTGTTGGGGATGAGCTACGCCGAGGTGGACAAGGTGGCCAAGATGATTCCCAACAGTCTGGAGATGACCCTGGAAAAAGCGCTGAAGGAGACGCCGGAGCTCCAGGCGCTCCTCGACCGGGATCCCCGGATCGAAGAACTGTTTTCGCTCTCCCGAAAGCTTGAGGGCATTACCCGGCACAGTTCCATCCACGCCGCCGGGGTGGTCATCTCCCAGAACCCCCTGACGGAGTACGTTCCGCTCATGAAAGGGGCCAATGGGGAAATTGTGACCCAGTTCACCAAGGATGATGTCGAGAAAGTGGGCCTCGTCAAGTTCGACTTCCTGGGGCTGACCACGCTGACCCTCATCCAGGGGGCCGAACAGCGCATCTGGAAGCACACCCCCGAGTTCTCGATCGATCGCATCCCGCTCGACGATCCCAAGACCTACAAGCTTCTTTCGGAAGGCAGGTCCCTGGGCATCTTCCAGCTCGAATCCCGGGGCATGACCGACCTGATCGTCAAAATGCAGCCGGAAACCTTCGAAGACCTGATCGCCCTCCTGGCCCTTTACCGGCCGGGGCCGATCAACAGCGGGATGGTGGACGACTTCATCAAGCGCAAGAAAAATCCCCGGGAAATCCAGTACGAGTTCCCGGAGCTCGAGCCGGTGCTCCGGGAGACCTATGGGGTGATTGTCTACCAGGAACAGGTGATGCAGATTGCCAACGTTCTGGCAGGATTTTCCCTGGGAGAGGCCGATCTGCTCAGACGGGCCATGGGAAAGAAAAAACCGGAAGAGATGGACAAGATGCGGAACAA
The DNA here is from genome assembly GCA_021785195.1 of Nitrospirota bacterium. Lineage (GTDB taxonomy): Bacteria > Nitrospirota > Leptospirillia > Leptospirillales > Leptospirillaceae > JAJYGC01. The sequence goes on along the minus strand of JAJYGC010000022.1, from coordinate 116,227 downwards.
GTTCGTCGAGGGCTCCATCCGCAAAGGCTTTCCCAAGGACAAGTCAGAGCATGTGTTCGACCTGATGGCGTATTTTGCGGGGTACGGGTTCAACAAGTCCCACAGTGCGGCCTATGCGCTCATTTCCTATCAGACCGCCTACCTGAAGGCGCATTACCCTGTGGAACTCTGGGCGGCTCTCCTGACGAACGCACTGGACGATACCGAAAAGATCGGCGTCTTTTTGGTGGGAGCCAAAGAGATGGGGATCTCGGTCCTCCCGCCGGACATCAACCAAAGCGAACTCGATTTCCTGATCTTTCCGGAGGCCCAGATCCTCTTTGGGCTTGGAGCGGTCAAGAATGTCGGGAAGCAGGCCGTCGACGTCATTCTCGAAAATCGGGCCAGCGAAGGGGTGTTCAAGGACTTTCCGGATTTTCTCCGGAGGATTTCCGGCAAAAGGGTCAACCGGCGCGTGATCGAAGCCTTGATCCGGGCGGGCGCGTTCCGGTCCCTTGAGATTCGGCGGTCCGTGGCCATGGAGTCATTGGACGATCTCCTGGTGTGGGCTGAAAAGCAGAAGTCCGGCAAGCCTTCTCCCCAGAAATCCCTCTTCAAGGAATATGCGGAACCGGACGCAACCCATCCTCCAGTGAAGGATGTCCCCGAATGGGACGAGCGGACGCTGTTGCAGGAAGAGCGCAACGCGCTGGGGTTCTACCTGACCTCCCACCCGATGGCGCAATACGGGGATCTGATCGGAAAACTGGACTGCAAAACGACACGGAGCCTTGAATTTGTGTCGGATGGAGAGATGGTCCGGGTGTTCGGGGTGATCGGGAGCGTCCGGGAGGTCAAGACCCGAAAGGGGGACAAGATGGCCCAGTTCACCCTTCTCGATATCGAGGGTTCCATCGAATCGGTCCTGTTTCCCGACATGTATGCCAAGTCACAGTCCCTTTTGGTTCCCGATATTCCCCTGTTGGTGACAGGCACGCTGGAACGCAATGATTTCGGGAGCAAGATCCGGGCGGTCCGGGTCGAAAGCCTGGATCAGGCGATGGAAACCTTTTATCAGACCGTCGCGGTCCATCTGCAGAGCGAAGGATTGACGAAAGCCGACCTTTTCGACCTCAAGTCGATTCTGAAGCAGTATCCGGGGCCGGTTCCGGCGATCCTTGAACTCAAGATCATGTCCCGGCCCTATCCGGTGGCGGTAATCTCCCTGCACCTCAATGTCTCCCCCTCCGACACCTTTGTCCGGGCGGTGGAGTCCCGGTTCGGAGAGGGAGCCGTCTCCCGGAGGGAAGACATGGATCCCGACCTGAGGAATTACCTTGTCGGCCTGAAGAAGAAAAACGGAGCCCCTTCCGAAGGAGGAAGGCCCGAGCAGAAAAGGGCCGACGAGAAAATGACTGGCGAGAAGAGGCCAGACTCGCGGAGCTGGAAGGAAGAGTTCCCCGTTATTTGAAGGTCGACCCGGGCGGAAACTGGTTGTGTCCGTTTTCCCGGTAAGCGACCATTCCCTGGAATTTCTTGTAGCGGGCTTCGAGAAGGGCTTCCGGGGAAAGCTGCGTCAGCCGGTCGAGATCCTCGGAGATCATGGCCTTCATGTGGGCCAGAGTGGTCGAGATGTCTTTCTGGACCCCCCCGGAGGCCTCCGGGATGATGCCATCGATAATGCCCATGCGAAGGAGGTCGCCCGCCGACATCTGGAGCCGTTCCGCCGCTTCCGGCGCCCGGGTCGAGTCCTCCCAGAGGATCGCCGCGCAGGCTTCAGGGCTGATGACCGAATACACGGCATTTTCGAGCATGTAGATCTGGTCCCCGACCCCAATTGCCAAAGCCCCTCCGCTCCCCCCTTCCCCGATGACGAACACCAGGATCGGGATCTTGATCTCGAACATCTCCATGATGTTGCGGGCGACCGCCTCCACCTGCCCCCGTTCTTCGGCCTCAATCCCAGGGTAGGCTCCGGGGGTGTCGATGAACGAGATCACCGGCATGGAAAACCGCTCGGCCAGGCGCATGATCCGCAGGGCTTTCCGGTAGCCTTCCGGGTGGGGCATTCCAAAGTTCCGCGTCATGCGATCCTTGAAACTCTTGCCCTTCTGATGGCCGATGACCGCCACGCTCCGGCCCTCGAATTCGGCAAACCCCGCGATGACCGAGGGGTCGTCCCGGAATGTCCTGTCCCCATGGAGTTCAATGAAATGGGTACACAGCCGCTGGATGTAGTCCAGTGTCGTCGGACGTTCCTGCGCCCGGGCCAGGAGAACCCGCTCCCAGACGGAAAGACCGTTTTCAGGTGTGTTGTCCGGGGATTTCCGGTCCTTTTTCACTTTTGTGTCAGTCAAGGGATTTCCTTTGTATATTGACGGGGTCTGAGCTTCGTGGACACCTGTGTATCATATCACCCTTCGCGGGCGCTCTGGGCTACCGCCACCCGGTTGACGGCAATCAGGTAGGCCGCCTCACGGAGGGTCCTGCCCTCGCGTTTGGCGCGATCCATCACCTCTTGCGCAATGCGCACCATCCGGGTGGAAAGGGCATCCCTGACCCGGTCGTTGTCTTGTCTGTCTCCGGATCGGTTTCCGAGCCACTCGAAGTACGATACGGTAACTCCCCCGGCATTGACAAGAATGTCCGGGAGGACGGGGATCCCCCGTTCCAGCAGAATTTTCTCTCCTTCCGGGGTGACGGGGGCGTTTGCCGCTTCGACGACATGTCGGCAGGAAAGCCTCTTGGCACGATCCGGAGAAATGGATCGGGGCAAGGCGGCCGGAATGAAATAATCCACGTCGATCCGGTCGATTCCGTCGGGGGTGAAGACCTCTCCCAGGGTCGGATGGTTCAGGTGTCCGGTCTGCCCCTTGAGCCGGGAAAGCGTGCCGATGTCGAGGCCTCCGGGATTGGCGATGGCCCCCCGGCTGTCGGAAACGCACAGGATCCGGAACCCCCGCTCGGCCAGTTGGAGGGCAAGGTGTTGTCCGACATTGCCGAATCCCTCGATCGAACAGGAGGGATGCCCCTTTCCGGACTCTTTCTGGAAAAAACCCGAAATCACTTCGGCGGCGCCGAAGCCGGTCGCCTCTTCCCGAAACGCGAGCCCTCCCAGGCAGACGGGCTTTCCGGTCAAGGCATCCGGCCGCCACGTTCCGCTCCTTTTGGAAAACGCATCGGCCATCCATCCCATGGTTTCCGAATCCGTATTGATGTCGGGAGCCGGGATGTCGGTGTCCGGGCCCAAAACCGGATACATCCGGAACAGGTATTCCCGGGAGAGGCGCAACCGCTCTCCGGGGGAAAGCGGTTGGGGGTCGACGGCGATTCCCCCCTTGGCCCCTCCGAACGGAAGTTCCATGAGGGAACACTTCCAGGTCATGAGACGGGCCATGGCGGCGAGCTCCTCCGCCGTGACGGAGGGATGGAATCGAATGCCCCCCTTGTAGGGCCCGAGGGCGCTGTTGTGCTGGACCCGGAACCCCTGGAAATAGACCCGCTCCCCCGAATCCAGCTCCAGGGGAATCAGAGATTCCAGGGAGCGCTCAACCCGCATCAGGCGCTCCTCGAGGGCACTTGAGACGCCGAGGCGATCCAGTGTTTCGGGAACGATGGAATCGACGATGTCACCCAAAGAGATGCTTCTCCGGAAGCTTCATGGCCTCCCTGATGAGGTGGAGTGTCTTGCCGGCTTCCTTTTGGGCCGATTGGGCCCCCGCTTCCAGAATCGAACGGAGACGGGTCATGTTCCCTTCCATTTCTTTTCGTTTCTGCCGGGCCGGCGCCAGAAGCTGCTCGATGTTTCCGAGCAAAATCTTTTTGCAGTCGACGCACCCGATCCCCGCGGTGCGGCACCCCAGATCGATCTCCTTGCGCGCCTCCTCTCCGGTGAACGACCCATGGAGATTGAAGACGGGGCATTTTCCGGGGTCCCCGGGATCCGATCGCCGGACCCTCTGGGGATCGGTCATCATGGTCCTGATTTTCTCCCAGACGAGTTCGGCGCTGTCCGAGATGTAGATGCAGTTGTCATAGCTTTTGCTCATCTTGCGCCCGTCGAGGCCCAGCAGTTTCGGTGTGGGCGTCAGGAGCGGGAGCGGTTCCGGAACGCAGGGTCCATAGAGATGGTGGAGCCTGCGGGCGATTTCCCGGGTGAGCTCAAGATGGGGAAGCTGGTCGAGTCCGACCGGGACGTGGTCGGCCCGGTACAAAAGGATGTCCGCGGCCATCAGGACCGGGTAGCCCAGGAATCCGAAGGTGGCCAGGTTCCTCGATTCGATCTGTTCCTGCTGGTCCTTGTAGGTCGGATTCCGGAGCAGCCAGGAAACGGGTGTGATCATTCCGAGCAGGAGGTTCAGCTCGCCGTGTTCGAGGACGTCCGACTGAAGGAATATGGTGCATTTTTCCGGATCCAGTCCCAGGGCCAGCCAGTCGAAAAGCATGTTCCGGATGTTGTCCCGCAAGAGGGAGGTGTTTTCGTAGTTGGTCGACAGGGCGTGCCAGTCCGCGATGAAAAAAAAGCATTCGTAGCGATCCTGCAGTTCGATCCAGTTTTTGAGGGCCCCCATGTAGTTGCCCAGGTGCAGCTTGCCCGAAGGCTGGATCCCGCTGACAATGCGGCGGATGGGAACATTCAGGTCTTCCGTGGCCTCTGTTTTTTTCTCTTCCGAAGCGGCAGCCAGCCCGTACGGCTGTGCCGGTTCCAATGGGTCTCCGTTCATCGGTTCAGACGATCCGTTCTGTTGGATTGTTCAGGAGAAGGCCGGGCTTGTCGCCCAGGCCATGAGCACTTGGGTCAGGGCATCCATTTCCGGCCACACGAACCGGGAGAGGATCCCGAGATAGGGATCCAGAAAGATGAGCCCAAACAGGATCCAGATCCCGTAAGGCTCGATCCGGGCCATGATTTCCGCGCCCTTGAGCGGGAGGATTCCGGCCAGCACCCTCCCTCCGTCCAGGGGTGGAAGCGGGATCAGGTTGAAGACGAACAGGATGATGTTGACGATGATGCCCATTCTGAACAAGGCGATGATGATCCGTCCCACTTCCGTTCCCAAGGCTGAACTTTCAAACCATGATACGCCGGAAATTCCCGTCAGGAAACTGTGCAGGAGGCTCATGTAGACCAGGGCCTGGAGAAGGTTTGAGAGAGGCCCCGCCATGGCCACGAAGGCCATGTCCCTTCGTGGATGTCCAAAATTGTTCGGGTTGATCGGAACGGGCTTGGCATACCCGAACATCATCCCGGAATGGGAAAAATAGAGCATGAGCGGGAGGAGGACCGTTCCGAACGGATCCACGTGGGGAAAAGGGTTCAGTGTCAGGCGGCCCAGCAGTCTGGCCGTGTGGTCTCCCATCCGGTCCGCCACGGCTCCGTGGGCCACTTCATGAAGGGTGACCGCCAGCAGAAGGGGGATTCCGACGGTAGTGAGCTGGAAGCCTGTCTGGGCAAGAAAATCCATTCCGGAATTGAAATGCAGCACGCGCGGTCTCCTGGATCGATGGCGGGTTGTCCCGGGTCTATCTGGATGGATTGACGGGGTATGTGACTTCCACTGTATCAGATGGTATCCACCGATTTCTTGTCAACCGAAAAATGCCGATGGTCTTCCTGTATTTGCCGGGGCCGTCCCAGGTGATGGTTCCGGAGGCGCCCAGAAAAACGGGATGGCTCTTGATCTGGTCCAGGACAGCGTTGTTGTCGTTCGCCCCCCGGGAGAGCGCCTTTTCCAGAATGGAAAGGGCGTCAAAGGTCTGGAGGGCAAACAGGCTGGCGGACTTGCGTTTTTGGTTGGAGATCCCTGTGGCGTAAGGGCCGTTGCCCGGAGAGACGCCGGTCGCATAGACGGCATCATGGAGGTCTTCAATGCCTGAAAGCCCCTTGGTCGTCAGAAATGTTTCGTTCCCGAACACGGTGATGTTCTGGATGTTCTTGTAGGCCAGTTCCCGAAGGATCGCTGCCGGGTGCATCGATGTGTCCGGGATGTAAACCGTGTTGAAAGACGGAAGGAAAAGGGAGCGGATCGGTTTTCCGGCACTCATGGTGGTGTTGAGAAAATAGGTTTTTCCGTCCTGGGACATGATATCCGTCGAGATTTTGGTCAGTCCTGGGGGAAGCGGCGCATCCCCGCCGATCGTCAACACCTTTCCCATTTTCCGCAAGGTATCCAGGGAGGTCTGGTGATCCGCCCTGTCCGACCGGTAACTGAAGGAAGACAATAGCTTCCCCCCCAACGTCCCGAGGACCCTTTCGTACGTCACGGCCGCCATTTTTCCATAGGGGCCCGAAGGATAAAGGACCACGGCATTGGGTGACTGCACCCATTTGCTGGTTCCGATGGCCGCCGCCGCGGCCATCATCTCCGGCAAGGTGGCGGTGCTGTAAAGAACGGTCAGGTTTTTCCGGGGGGGCAGCGTGGGGGTGATCGACAGGAATTTCCTGTCCTCGAGCGTTTTCTGGGCCGCATTCAGGTCATCGGAGAAAAATGGCCCCACCAGGGCCAGGACCCTGAAGTGTTTTTCCAGCGTCCGAAATGTTGTCCTGTAGGCGGGACCATTCTTGGAGAATCGGACGACCAGGGGAAACGGGGTGTCGGGTCCAGATGTTTCGGCCGGGCGGGCCATGAAAAGATCGATTCCCGAGAGGATCGAGCGTGCGAAGGCGCCCCGGATCCGGTCCGAAAGAAACGGAAGGATCATGACGACCTTCGGGGAGCCTTCCGGAAAGGAGAGATGGTTCAGCCTTTCCTGGACCGCCGAGGAAAACAGGGAGGACGGATAGTTCGACAGGATCTTCAGGAATGTCCGTTCCGCCTGGTCCGGCTGGTTCTGTTCGACCTCGATCAGCCCCATCCGGAAGAGGGCATAGTCTCCGGGAAACTCGTGGGGAAAGGTGTTTTCGACCGACTGAAGATCCTGGGGTTGATGGAGATGGTCGTGGATCAGGTCGATCGTCAGCGACAGGATCTTTTTCTGGGAAACCGGATCCAGCCGGTCGATGGCGTTTCCCAGGAGGATCGTTCCCTCCAGCGGGTCATTCTTCTCGAAATAGGACACGAGGGCCATGGAAGCGTTCAGGATCTCCGAGGGCTTCTCAAGGAGCGGAAAGACGGGGATCAGAAAATGCACGGTTCCGGCATCGTTGTGGAGCAGGGCATCGGAAATGCCCAGTTCGAACATGAATTTTTGCTTTGTCTTCAGGTCTGACATGGCAAGGTACTGGGACTTCAGGAGGGGCAGGAGGGTCACGACGGACCGGTCCGGAGCCTTGAGGAGCCGATAGGTCCGGGCCAGGGCCAGATAGACCTCCATCGGGATCTTGTCGGCCGGATTGTCCAGAAGAATGTTCTGGAAGGTCTGGAGGGCCTGCTGGTACTTTCCGTTGTTCAGATCCGCCATGCCTTCGGAATAGGCGATCTGGAGGGAAGCGTCGGAAACCTTGGGGGTCTCCGGCGCGATCCCCTGCTGGATGATCGGAACGTTCGGCATCTGAAGGGCAGGAATGAGAGAGGCCTTGGAGGCCGCCTGGGCCGGGGGCGGAGCAAAAGAGATCGTGGCCGGGAACGACCGGAACGAAAAGACCGTCAGGAAGAGGAAGAAAAATGAAAACCGTGAAAATGAAGGCACCAACGAAGAAACCAACAAAGATACGATTGACCCCGGACGGATGGGGGGGAGCCCCGCGGTCTTCATCAGGAAGCGGTCTTGTGTCCGGATTGGCCCAGCCAGTCAGAAAGCGCGTCTTTCAGGACAACCGCATTGTTTTCCCGAGTGTTCCGGGAAGCAAAGAGGAGAAGGACGGGATGGGCAAGATAGGGTTCGAGCTGTTCCAGAATGACTCCCTTTTGGGTGAGGAGTTCGGCGCGGTATTGCCGTTGAAATTCCTGAAAGCCTTCGGGGTGGGCATGGAAAAAGATGCGGAGCGCATCGGATGGCGCCCAGTCCTTGGCCCAAAAATCAATGGCGGCCTTTTCCCGTGAAACTCCTCTCGGCCAGAGACGATCCACCAGAATGCGGCTTCGAGTGGGACCGGGGGGAGTCGGGTCATAAATCCGTTGGATCTCAACGATCCGAGTCATGACCGATCATCTCCATAGGTTCCTTAACGGAATATCCTCTATCGGAGAGTATCAATTTTGGGAAAACTCTGCAAACCCTGCATGGTTGTTGTGAAAAATCCATGACCGGGATCACGGTTTTCGATCAGGGAGGGGTCTGGGGAGGGATGGGAAGGCTTGGGGTGGGCCGGGAAGTCTGCAAATAGGTTAATGATCTGAGGCTTCGAGGGGGGAGCCGGGGCGTTCGGGGCAGGCGGGTGTTAAAATTTTCTTGTTCTTTTTCTGGAAATGGTCTAGATTGGGCCTTGTCAGTTGAGGATCTTGGTATTTTTCATTCTGATACATGGTTTTACAGGAAAGGACACACTGGTGCGGATGAGAACGCTGGCCCTGATGCTCTCCCTCTCGTTTGTTCTGCTGGGTCCGGGCCTGTCCACACGGGGTTATGCCCAGGACAGGATCGGATTCATCAAGACGTTGCGTGTCGGACTGCATGCGGATAAGGTCCGGCTCGTGGCCGTTCTGGACTGTGCCCCGAAAGCTCCCCCGGTCTACACCCCCGGCAAGCAAGGGACCCTGAGCCTGAAAGGGGTCATGCCCTCTCCCTCCCTTCGCCGGAAACTGGTGCCCCAGTCCCCTTCCCTCAAGGCGCACCTGAAAGAGATCACGATCCGCTACAGGGCCAGTGGACAGGAAACCCTCCTGACCGTCGAAGGGGGGATTTCGGGATCGACTCCCCACTTCCTGACGCTGAAGAACCCCGAACGGATCGTTGTGGACTTCCCGTTTTTCGCCTCCCCTGCCGCAAAGGCGGCCTCTCCTGCGGCCACAAAAAAGGACACTGCCCCGCGATCGAAGCCAGGCCAGAAGGTTTATGTGATTCCGGGGAAAAAACTGAGCCAGAATCAACCCGCCCCTCCCGTTCCCTCCCCTTTGGTTTCCGCTCTTCCCTCCCATGATGTCCGGCCGGTCCAGTTTGCGGAACGGTCCGGCCCGTTCAAGGTCGTGCTGGATCCGGGGCACGGGGGAAAGGATTGTGGAACCACCTCGGTCAACGGAATCTGTGAAAAGGACCTGGTGCTGGACATTGCCAAGAGACTGGCCCGGCGCCTCCAGGCAGATAGCCGGTTCAGGGTGTTTCTGACCCGGGATCAGGATGTTTTCATTCCGCTCAAGGAGCGGACCCGGATGGCCAACCGGATGAAGGGGGATCTTTTTCTCTCCATTCACGCCAATTCCGACCCGAACCCTTCCGTCCGTGGGATCGAAACATTCCTGCTTAACTTGCATTCGAGCAATGACAGGGCCGAAAAGGTCGCCTCCCGGGAAAACAGCGAGCTGGGCCTTTCCCACGGGGACCTGGGGTCGATCCTCCTGACCCTGAGGGTCAATCATAAAAAGAAGAGTTCCTGGGAATTTGCCCAGGATCTCGATCGCTCCCTTTCCGATACGCTGGTGGGCCATTTTGACGGGGTGCGCGACCTGGGAATCCGTCAGGCCCCTTTCTATGTGATCATGGGCACCGCGATGCCGGCGGCCCTGACCGAAATCAATTTCCTGAGCAACACCAAGGACGCCCGGATCATGATGAGCGAAACCTATCGCGAGCATGTGTCATTGGCGCTCTACCGGGGCATTGTCCGCTATTACCGGCGGGTTCACCCCGAAATCCAGGCCAGCATTTCCCCCTCCTCCAGCGCTCAGATCCCCTGACATCCCCCGAGCCAGTACATCTGTTTTGTTTTGACCCAATCGGCTGTGTTACCCTTGATCATCTCATGTGAGTAAACTTGATCCCGATTCAGGAAAGGATTTCAGGATATGGCTTCCGATGAAGAAATTGATCCGATGGATGACTTTGAATTGCCGCTGGTGATCCCGAAAAGGGACGGGCCGGACTGTCCCTTCTGCGGGGATCCGATGATGTCTGTGGACGGCGATTATATTTGCATCGACTGCAACGGGACCTGGTACGGTCCCAATATTGGGTGATCCCGCGTTCACCCTGCTGGTCAGGGCTTCGTCTTTGACCGCAGGTGCCTGTGATTGGTGTCTGTGAGTTGTCTCTCCCCTTCTGAACGTTTCCACCAACACCCTTGAACCCAAGCATCACGCATGCATGAATGACTGAACAAACAGGTCCCCGGTCGATGAACTGGCCGGGAACCTGTTCGGGTTTTGTCCAGGCCCGCCTTGGTCGTTGTGAAGCTCCCTTCAGTGGGCTTCAAGCATGGTTCCCAAGACAGCTGGTCCCGAAAAATCCGATTTTGACCAAGCGTGATGGCATGATTGTGCTGGTTTGGGATCCTATGCTATATTCCAGCCTTTGCCATGGCTCTGGACAGGTCTTTTCGGTCAACCATTCATAATGATGGCATTCATAATGATGACATTCATCATGGCATTCATCATGATCCACAATGATCCAATGATAATGGCCAGGGTCGTTTTGGCTCCCTTCCCTTTCGGTCTTCACCAAAATGCCCCCGTAGCTCAGGCGGACAGAGCAGAGGTTTCCTAAACCTTGTGCCGGGTGTTCGAGTCACCCCGGGGGCACCATTCCTTATCATCGAAATATCCATACCAGACAAATAAATTTAGTCGTATAATCCTGTTGACTTTTGTATGCTCCCGAAGACCCAAAAATACTCTATTTTCTGATTCTCAGAACGGCACCGTGACGGCAAAACGGCAGCAGGGAAACGGCCACAGATAAAGCTATTTTCAAGCTTATGAATAGCCCTGACGGCATATGTTGACACGGACTTATTAGAGATTCTTTCAGGATTCGTTCCACCAGATCCCACATCTTGATTCCTTCCTTTTCCGCCCTCCTTTTTAATGCGTTTCTCAACTCCGGAGAGATCGGAATTCAGGACTGAACTTTATCAAAGACTTATCGGCATCAGGTTTGATTCCAATATTGTAGAATCCTTCCCCGTGGTGTCCAATAAGATTCTCCGCCACAAGTTCATCCAAAACAGGCTCGATTTTTTGGCGCGGTTCGAGTAATTCGAGATGTTTCCACTCGATGAGTTGCGCCTTGTTTTTCTTGATGAATCCAACAATCAGATCCCTTTTGGACAGCTCGCTTTTGATTCCATCCCGCCGCATTTTAACTATCCAGACCTGAATAAGCCCAATATTCAACTCTTCATTCAACTCTTCTTGGGCATACCTTTTGATGGTGTCCGGTTCCGATCCGGAACCGAAAGCCAATATGTAGGCGGCGACAGCGTTCCCTATTCCGAGATAGACCTTGCAGAACTTCTCTTGGCCGTCCGTCAGTTTTGATTCGAGAAGTGTCTGCTTGCCCTTCTCTGTGAGCATCGAGCAGGGAAGGCTCCTTAATGCTTGTTCATACCGGAAACAGCAGATGCACTCTTCGTCTTCAAATAGGCTCTCGTCGTCGAGATCGACGACTCCTGCCCCTTCGTTCATCAACCCTTTTTGAAGCGCCCAATTCCCCTTGATAGCGAACAGTGATCCGTCGCGTTCCTTATGGCCTGAAATCTGACAACACTTTTCGTTAGCCCACGCCTGCATTTCCGGTTTGACGTGATGCACACAGGCGTCCCATTTGGCAGCGATCGCTCCAGACTGTTTGCCTTCTTCGATCGAAATTTTTTGTAGGGCTTCAAAGCCAGAGTGCTTTTTGACGATTTCCTGAACCTTAGGATTCTTCATGATGGGAGGGGAAAGGAGTTTGCTGGGAAGGCGGGGTTTGGATGGCTTGGGTTCGGATTTGAGTGGATCTGGCTCGGGTGGAGGTTCAGTCTTCCTGAACAAGTTTTTGAAGGTATCGAGAATGCTCATAGGATCTCTTCCGTTACGGGAACAACTTCATAATCGTCTTTCTTTGACAATTCTTGCCCCCTCCCAGAGCGCCATGGTCCCGGGCGGGTGTTTCTTCCGTCTGGGAGGCGCGTTTGTCTTGGTTCCTTCCAATTTTTTGCAGGTTTTCAACATCTTGCAACATCTTTCAGACTTATATCATGCCATCCCCCAGGAAGAGAATAAAGCCATGTATTAGCCACACCCGCGGAGCGAATGAGAGCGTCGAGAGCCCGGAAAACGGTTCACGCGGAAGGTCTAGCCGCCAAGGGGATCGGAGTGACATTAAACGGCCAGGCGGCCAGGGCACTGGACGACCTTCAGAAGATATTTCGAAACAAGTTGCAGAAGGAGATCATCGAGGACGCCCTGATCGCCTGGATGCTGTTTCAGAATCCGAACTGGGCGGGGAAGGATTATAGGGAGCCTGATTAGCGGTGTTTTGGATGACGATAGAAAGCATCGTATCCCATCACTCCCAGAGCGATTGACACGATAGCAAGTGCGGCAAGAAGCCACATATAGTCAGACATTACTGTCTCCTTTTGTGACAAAGAAATACCCTACACCCCAAATGATAACCGCGAAGATTACAAGTGTCAAAGCCATCATCCGATGATGATGATCCTGTGTGAATTCAAATTTAACCAGCCCGGCCACGAATGATCCGATTCCGATTCCTTTCAATAAGTCGATCCAGTATTTTCTTCGCTCGCTCATTTCAATCTCTCTGCCAAATCCTCAGCCTTCAAGTGCGTCTATCTTTTCAACATCTACAAGGTTTTGTGGCCTGTTATGGCGGAAGCTTCCATCGGATTGAACCCCTTTTCATTATTTCAACTTCTCCACCTGATTCTCGACCGCTTTCTTATCTTTTTCCTTTTCCAGTCTATCAATTTCTAGAGCAATATCTTCCGCTTTCAGGTGGGTGTATCGGGCGAGCATCGAATATGTTTTGTGTCCGGTAATATTTTTGACCTTTGTAGCATCCAGCCCCAACTCAAAGAACCGGCTGGTGGCCTCGTGACGAAGATCGTGAAAGGTGAGATCCACCAGGAAGGCCGGATCTGGCTTCGATCCCTTCTCCTGGCATTCCTTCTCATAGGCGGCTCTTGCCCGGCTCACGGCGCGGGAGGTAATACCCCATACCTTCCCGTCGATTCTCCGCGCAAGTCCGGCCAGGATCCGAAGCGCCTCAGAGGTGTCAACAGGAAAAAATAATGTCCTGTTTTCAGGATTTAACCTGTCCCCTTTTTCAGAAAGGATTCATCCCCCATGGATTCCATGATCATTTTTCAATCCCTTCGTAGGTGTTCTTCTGTGGTCGATCAGGAAACAAGCTCTTCCGTTTTTTCCTCCTGAAGGGGCAGACGGGTCTCCATCATGCCTGCCTTGCGTTTCTCCTTGAGCCGGAAGGATTCTCCTTTGATATTGATCGTGGTGGCATGGTGCAGGAGCCGGTCCAGTTCCCCGGGGAGCAGCCGGCGATCCCGGCCAGGAGGCATTTTAGGAGCGCGGATCTGCTGGACTGGATTCACGAGCCCCGCCATGCCCCACTCCTTGACCGCAATAGTGAAGACGTGGGAGAGAACGGCCAGTTCCTGCCGGACTGTGTTCGCAGCGACTTCCTTGAGCCGCGCGTCCCTATAAGCGGCGATGTCCTTTCCCTGAATCGAGGCAATAGATCGTTTTGGCAAAGGAGTTCTCTTCCAAATCCGGATCCGCATGGATTCCTGAACGGCCCCTTTTTTGCCGGGAATCACTTCCCTCTGATACCTTTCAAGGGCCTCCTCGAGGGTCGTACCCTCCGCTTCTTTCAGAAAAATAAAATGGCCTTGGTCCATTTCAGATTCGACCTGACGTGCCCACTTTTCGGCATCGGCTTTTGTGGCAAAGGTCCGGGATTTGCGGGGATAGCCTTTTTTGTTGATCAAAACTTCCCAGGCGTCAAGTCTTTTTCGTATATATGCCATTTCGTCCCCCCCCCATGAAATTTTGATGGGCTATCGTATCGGAACGGCATGGTGACGGCAAATAGTTTTTTATTTTGTTTTGATTTCTTTATTTTTCTTTTTAAGTCAATGACATAAAATTCATTAATTTTTAATAAACAAGAGGTTTCCTAAACCTTGTGCCGGGTGTTCGAGTCACCCCGGGGGCACCACTTCCAGAAAGTCATATCAAGCACCAAAGCCAAAAAACAAGAATCGTTCCGTCTCCCTCTGTATCCATTTGCCTCCCATTTTTCTCTTCTCAGTGCACCCAAAGAGAGACACGAGAATACAGGACTGTCACTATTGATAACTATGGTCAAACGGGACGGATTCCTTAGATGAAGTCCATATCGACAGAGTGTTCGCGACGGTCGTCCACAAGCGGGATCGTACCTTGCCCTCTTCCCTCCCCATTCAGCAAGGTTCCGTCCAATGTCACGCGGATCTCCTGCCCAGACTTTTCAGCCACGCGCCTGACTGTAATGTGGTAGACCGTTTCGCGATAGCGGTAGTGTATTTTGTAGGACAGCCACTGAGCCGGAACACACGGTGCGATGCGCAGATGGTCCACCTCCAGATGCAGGCCCAGGAGCGTTTCCAGAATCAGCCGGTACATCCAGCCGGCCGAACCGGTATACCAAGTCCACCCTCCCCGGCCGGTGTGTGGTTCGGCCATGTACACATCAGCGCTCATGACGTAAGGTTCGACCTTGTACCGTTCGATCTCCTCCGGGCGACTCCCATGATTGACCGGATTGAGCATGGTGAACAATTCCCACGCGCGTTCCCTGTCTCCCATCATGGCAAACGCCATCGTGGCCCAGATCGCCGCATGGGTATACTGTCCCCCGTTTTCCCGGACACCGGGCACGTACCCTTTGATATATCCAGGTTCCAGATCGGATTGGTCGAAGGGGGGAGAGAGAAGCTGGATCAGCCTTTCATCGCGCCTTACCAAGCGTTTTTCCACCGCTGCCATGGCCTGGTGGGCTCGCGCGGGATCTCCGCCGCCCGAAATGACCGCCCAACTCTGGCTGATCGAATCGATCTGGCATTCCTCGTTCTCGAAAGAGCCCAGAGGCCTTCCGTCATCGAAATAAGCCCTCCGATACCAATTTCCATCCCAGGCATTGGCCTCGATGTTGTTGCGCAGCTGCGAAGCCTGTTCGGTACAGAGCCCAGCAAAGACTTCGTCCTTTCGCGCACGGGCCAGACCGGAAAACAGCCGGAGGTTCTCATAGAGGAACCATCCCAGCCAAACGCTCTCACCCTTGCCGGCTCGGCCGACGAGATTCATCCCATCGTTCCAGTCGCCGCAGCCCATCAATGGCAGGTCGTGCTTCCCAAAACGCAGTCCATGTTTGATCGAACGAACACAATGTTCATAGAGGCTTGCCGCTTCTGACGAACGTTGCGGCTGGTCATAGTAAGACTCCTCCTCCGGATACAGCTCCCGGCCCTCCAGAAAATGGACTGGCTCGTCGAGGACTCCCGTATCGCCGGTGGCAAGCACATAACGGCTGGTTGCATAGGGGAGCCATAGATAGTCATCGGAAAAATGGGTGCGCACGCCTTGTCCCTTGGGAGGATGCCACCAGTGTTGCACGTCTCCCTGGAGAAACTGCCGCTCGGCGCAACGGATCAACTGTTCGCGGGCCAGCCACGGCGTCGTGTGGACGAGCGCCATGGTGTCCTGCAATTGGTCACGGAACCCGTAGGCACCTCCGGACTGATAATACCCGCTCCTTCCCCAGAGTCTCGAAGACATTGTCTGATAGACCAGCCATCCATTAGCGATGACGTTCAATGCCGGGTCCGGTGTCTCCACGTGGACCGCACCCAGGGTTCGGTTCCAATATTCCTGGACCTCCCCCAATGCCTGGCGGGCCCGCACGGGTCCGCCGAACCTTCCGATCAAATGCCGCGCTTCGTCGGTGTTGCCAGCCGCCCCGAACAGGAATACGATCTCACGCTCTTGCCCATGGGCGAGTTCGATCTGGGCCTGGATTGCCGCGCACGGATCAAGACCCGCGCCCGTCTTTCCGGACAACCGCTTGCGGCGCATGGACGCCGGGCTGCCCAAAGTGCCATTCCGGCCGATAAATTCAGTCCGGTTTCCGGTCACCGTGCGCTCTCCCTCGCTGACATAGGCAAAAACCACCCTGTTGGCGCATTCGCGACCATAAGGATTGTGGGCAAAGAGCGCCCCGGTCGGCAGATCCGTTTCGGTCACAATATGCATCAGATTGGCGTGTCTCCAGTCCCCCATGACCAGCTCCCAATAGCCGGTCAACGACAATCGGTGGGTGCGTTTCGAATGGTTCCGCAACTTGACCACCATGAACTTCACCGGCGCGTCCATCGCCACATAGGTGGACAGTTCCGAAGAAACACCAACTTCATCGTGTTCAAATACGCTATATCCGAACCCGTGCCGGCACACATACCCGGACCGGCCTCTGGCAGGCAACGGCGTCGGCGACCAGAACGCACCAGTTTCTTCGTCCCGGATGTACAGTCCCTCGCCGCTGGGGTCGCTCAGCGGGTCGTTGTGCCAGGTCGTCAGACGAAACTCATGAGCGTTTTCTGCCCAGGTATACGCACTTCCGCTCTCGCTGACGACCGTTCCAATGTGGGGGCTGGCAATGACATTGACCCACGGAGCCGGTGTGCGTTGCCCAGGTTCGAGGGTGATGACATATTCACGGCCATCTGCCGTGAATCCACCCAGGCCGTTAAAGAAAATGCGTTCACGCGCCAATAGGGGAGCGACCGGTTCATCAGTCGGTGGAAAGACGGGTTCCAACTGGTCCGAAACGCGCTCCCTCAAGACCCGACGTTCCACCTGCTCGACCCAGGTTTCGGTGATATCGGTGAGAACGATTCTGGCGACCGTCTGGAACAAGACACGATCCTCTTCGGAAAGTTCTTCTGCGCGTCGCACGAAAACCCCGCCCGGTTTGTCGACAATCTGGTCTTCGGGACCCGAGTTGATCAGACCCATGATCTGATCTTGCAACACCGCTCGGTACCCGGAGAAATCCTCGTTGATGATCACCAAATCCGCAATCAATCCCTTCATCCGCCAATACGCATGGGCCTGCAGAATCTGTTTCACCAGATCGATTCGGTCCAGGTGGCCGACCCGAATCAGGACGATCGGCAGATCTCCCGAGACGGCAAAGCGCCACAGACCGGATTGACCAAGCTGATTGCGGGCAATAATGCTGGACTGGGCACGGCGCAAGGAAGTGGCATAGATGAGCGAGGTGGCCATGCGGCCATAAAGCTGTCCATCGGCTTCAGTGGCATTGAGGTGGCGCAGTACCTCCTGGCTTTGGAACCATGCCATTTCAAAGGCCCGCTCAATGAAGTGACGGTCACAATACTTCCCAAGCACGGCCAATGCGGCTTCACGAGTGTCCGCAACACCGGAAATGAACTGCACGGTTGCCGATTCGTCGGGAGCCAGGATGATGGTGCGGCGGATCGCCACAATCGGGTCGAGCACGGAACCATCCGTGTTCGACAGCGGCGACGGGCCATCGCTGCGCTCCAGTACCACTGGGTTGACGACCGTTCGACCCCGCCCGATAAATTTGGCACGGTCGGTCTCGTAAGAAATTTCCTCGCCAAGAACGCCGGGATCCGCCAACAGGTGGAACATCCACGGCATCTGCTCACCCGGCGCCCGGCGACGGCGCGTGCAGAGGATTGCCTGCCGGTCGGGCAGGATTTCAGTCTGGACAAACAGATTGCTGAAAGCCCGATGGGCCAGATCCCCATTCAACGGAGCCAGCACGACTTCCGCGTAACTCGTCACCTCGATGCGGCGCGGTGCAGCCGAGAGATTTGTGAGTTTGACACGGCGGATCTCGACATCATCTTCTGGTGAAATGCTGATTTCGGTGTGGGCTTCGATCGCTTGGTCGCAACGCCGGTATTCAGCCCGGCCCTGGACAAAAATCGCCTCGTAGTGATCGGCCTTCCGGAGTGTGGGTTGATAGGCACTTGACCAATAACGTCCTGTGTCGAGGTCGCGCAAATAAAGGAATGTTCCCCAGCAATCGGAAGTGGCGTCTTCCCGCCACCGGGTAACGGCCAGATCCCGCTTCCGGCTGTAACCGCTACCGGCATTGTTCACCATGACATGGTAGCGGCCGTTGGACAACAGGTGAACCTCAGGGATGATCGTGTTTGGATCAATAAATACACGCCGAATCAACCCTGCATCCGGAACGGGGGGTTCGGCTGCGGCGTTGACTTCAACATCGTGCTGGTGCAGTGTCGCCACCTTCTTCGGCAAACGCTCCTGAAGCAATAACTCCGTCGCACGGACGATGGGGAGAGACATGAATCTGCGTTGCATCGGCCGGTCAAGCAAGACATGCGCAAAAGCCAACAGACTCATGCCCTGATGATGGGCCATGAACGTCTGCACGATCGTGTGATTCTTCCCCCGCAGGACGCGCGACGGCGTATAATCCACCGCTTCGTAGAAGCCATAGGCCCCGAGGAATCCGTTGGCGGCCATCGCCAGCAAGTTGATGCAGGCCTCCTTCGGCTTCACCATCAGGGCCAGTGCACTGGCGTAGGGCGCGATGACCAGATCGTCTCCCAACCCCCGTTTGAACCCGAGCCCGGGCACGCCAAATGCCCGATATTGGTAAACATGGTGAACATCGGTGAAGTTATAACAGGACTCGGAAATGCCCCAGGGAACGGCTCGTTGCCGGCCGTATTCGATCTGTCGGGATACGGCGGCCTTGCAGGTCTGCTCCAACAAGGTGTTCTCGTAACTCGTCATCATCAACAGAGGCATCAGGTACTCGAACATCGAGCCGCTCCAGGAAATCAGGCACACCGCCCCGCCATGGCTTGTCAGTAGCCGTCCGAGCGAAAACCAGTGTTTCTGCGGGACTTGTCCTTCCGCGATGAGAAGAAAACTGGCCAGCCGTGCTTCCGATGCCAGCAGATCGTAACAGGACGGGTCTCGGCGCCGTTCGCCCACATCGTAACCGATGCTCAGCAAATTGGACGATGTATCGTAGAGGAATTCAAAATCCATAACCGCCAGGTTTCGGCATCGATCCACCAGATCGTCAATGATGTCGAGCCGGGCCCTCGCGTCTGACGGATTCATTTCAACGCCGCCCGTCCTCTCCTGGGACAACTCCGCCAGGGTCGGAATGCCATTGAAGGACTGCAGGTCGGGCACCAACCCACTGAGATCATCCCGAAGCGCACGGGATTGCCGGTCGAAGGCCTGGGCCCAGTAATAAAGCTCACCGTCAATGTCGATATCCGACGGCAGCCATGTCACGAGCCGCCCGCTGACACGGTGAATCTCCTCCAGCAGGAGGCAGGCACCAGCCAACGTCCGGGACTGCCCTTCCAGTGAGGGCGAGTTCAGTGTGTCCTGAAGGAAATTGATCTGATTGGAAAGGTCCGGGGCACCGGACAAGGGCACGAGTTCGGCCAGCACCTGCAAGGTGTCGCGCAGTCCCTGGAACGCGGATGAAGACAAGACCGGCTGATTTTTCACCTCGGCCAATCCGGCTTGGAAGGTGAGCAGACAGCCGGCCAGATTGCCGCTATCCACCGAAGAAACGTATTGTGGGCGAAGCGGTTCCAGCGTTTTCGTGTCATACCAGTTGTAAAAATGACCCCGGTATCGTTCCAGCTTTTCCATCGCCGACAGGATGTGCCCCGTGCGCAACAGAAATTCTCCGGAGGAAATGTACCCGAAATCGTAGGCAGCCAGATGGGCCAGCAGAGACAGGCCGATGTTCGTAGGAGAAGTGCGTCGTGCAATCGTCGGAACCGGATATTCCTGGAAGTTGTCAGGTGGAAGCCAATTTTCTTCGGGACCGACGAACGCTGAGAAAAACCGCCACGTTCGACGGGCCGCCGATCTCAGGAACACCTGCTGGTCGACGGTCAAATCCTTTATCGGAGGCGATAGCGGCCGACTGATCCACCAGCCGAAAGCAGGCGCTGCCAGCCAGAGTGCCAAAACCGGCGCACAGAAAAGCAATTCCCTTGACCTGAGTTCCAATGACAGAGCCAGTACGATCGCAATCGCAGGCGCGATCCACATCTCCCTAAAATACTCTGGCGGCGTATGGAGCGCATTTCGACTGACGTAGGATTTCATGTGCCAGAGCATCAATCCCCGTCGCGTAAACAGCATCCTGATCCCTGAAGAGCGGATTGCATCCAGACAAATCAGCGCATCGTAGGGTAAAAAAACCAGTGTCATCAAGGCCAGACCGATGAGGCGTCCAGCGGACTGGCCCGTCAGTGCCAGGTGCACTCTCCAATCCCGTTCTTTCGGCTTTCTGGCGAGTTCGATGGCGGCTCCCAGACCGTTTGGCAATAACAGCACGCCCACCACCAGCAATGTCCAAAACAACGCCGATCCCGGACCAAACAGCCAGCCACCTGCCAGCAAGGCAAGAAGCGATGGTGGAACGAGACTCCGGCGAAGGTTGTCGAAGATCTTCCAGACCGACAAAGCAGAGAGCGGGTTCGGTTGTCTCTTTGCCTTTGTTCCATCTGGAACAGACGGTCCAGGGACGCTCGGAAGCAGCCAGCCGGCAATCTGCCAGTCGCCACGGATCCACCGGTGTCTTCGGCTGGCATCGATCGCATAACTGGCCGGTATCTCTTCAATCAGCTCGACATCGGTCACCAATGCCGAACGCGCATACCCGCTTTCCAACAGGTCGTGACTGAGGATAAGATTTTCCGGAAAACGCCCGTCGACCGCCTGGCAAAAGGCATCCACATCGTAGATGCCCTTGCCGATGAAACTCCCTTCACCGAAAATATCCTGATAGACATCCGAGACTTCCCGCGTGTACGGATCGATGCCGGACTCCCCTGCAAACAGTGCGGCGAACCGTGACCGTCCCGCACTGGTCAGACTGATCGAAACGCGCGGTTGAAGGATTGCGTAGCCTTCGACGATGCGACCTTTGACGGGGTCGTACACCGCCTGGTTGAGAGGATGGGCGATGTTTCCAATCAGTGTTCGTGCCGTGTCGCGGGGCAGTTGGGTGTCGGTATCGAGGGTGATGACGTGCTTGATCGAACCGAGGATGGACCTGTCTCCGACGATCTCCGAGAATGCCGTTTCCCCGGCGCCCCTCAGCAAAGCATTAAACTGCTCCAGTTTGCCTCGTTTGCGCTCATATCCCATCCAGATCCGTTCGGACGGATTCCATACCCGGGGCCTGTGAAAAAGATAGAAGGTGCACGGGGAATCTTCGCGATAGGTTTCATTGAGCGACCGTACCGCTTTGAGTGCGTGGGAGATCAATGCGTCATCTTCTGGCAGCGTGCGCTCTGTCGCATCACGAAAGTCTGTCAGCAAGGCAAAAAACAGATTCGGATCGCGGTTGCCGAGATAACGGATCTCCAGGGCTTCAAGAAGATCATCGATTTCTTGTACCGTGCTCAACAAGGTGGGAACGATCACCATCGCACGGTGAACGGATGGAATCCCCCGGGAAAAATCCAAGCGCGGCAACGCACTGGGGTGCAAGACGAGCGGGACGACCAGATTCACCAGCGAGACAGCCAGTGCAGAAAATCCGATCGCACCAGTGATCGCGAAAAACCAGTATTGCCAGTCGGCCAATCCGCCGCCAAGAGAGAAGAGCATGATGGAGGTTGCCAGTGCCGTCATGATCAGGACAGAGCCCAGGTAAAGGCTCAGGCGGTGATGCCGGTTCGCTCCCCTGGCCCAGATCTTCCACGAAAAACGACAACAAACCGAACGTTCAAGCTTGGACCGTCCCCGGTCGATCAGATAATACCCGACATGTGCAGTGCGATCGGTGGTACCGAATTGCTCTGCCGCAGCCTGGGCTAAAACAACAGCTTCCCGGGCCACCTCGAATTCGTTTCGGGAACTGCCCTTTGCCACGTCTTCGATGACATGCCGATACCGGTCTCTGGTGGCGAAATCCTGTCTGGCATGCAGCCCGGCCGGGTCTTCGCGCAATGTCTTTTCGACAACGCTGAGCGATTCGACATAGTTTTTCCAGTCCATTGACCCAATGAACCTCAGGCTGCCGATGCTGTTTGCCATGGAAATCTGGTTGGCCGCGGCTGTTCGGGCGTCCAAGGCGGACAATTGGGTGGCAGTGACCCCCTGTTCCAGCAGTTTTTGCTCGACCCAGGTTTGAACGAACGCCATTTGGGACCCCTGTGTCTGGAGTCTTGAATAAAACTCCTCGACAAATGGTGCGGTCAGGGGCATATCGGCATTGGCGAACTCGGCGAGCAACTGAATCAGCTGTTTCGGTTCCCGTTCGGCCGCCGCAAGCATGCGGTCTGCCCATGTGATGGCCGCATCCCGTTCCGCTCGCCGATTGGCAATGCGTAACCCGATGCTCCGAAGATTTTCCAGTAGCGCCAATTGCAGCATGATCGGAAATGCCCATAGCTCGCCAAGCTTTAATGGTTCGACCGTCTGGTAGGACGCGATGAATTGGGTGGCGTTGTCGCTATCGACACGACCATCCATGTGGGAGATCAACTCCAAGGCCAACTCATAAATGCGGGGGAACCCGTCCAGCAGGCCATCAGCCAGTCTGGGCAACTGCCGGCTGTACCCGCGCGGAAGATGCCGGCGCGCCAAACCGATCTGCTGCTCGATCAGATAGAAATTGTCGAGTAACCAAGCCTCTGCCGGGAAAATCCGTTGTCCTGGCATGGCCACTGCGGCTGTCACGGAATCATACGCAGCCAGCAGAATGCGCTCATTGTCCGCCAGCCTGGGCAATAACCTGTCAGGACCAGGACGCGGATCGATCCGATGAACGCCAGCCAGCGTTATCGCGTGGCGTTTCAGTTGCTCAATGCTGAAAAGCTCCGAGCGCAGTGACTCGCCGTCAGGTCCATTTCGTGGCACATTCCTTTTGAATAACGAGAATTTCAGTTGTTTTATGATGGTATTCTCTCCAATCGAACCAACGGTAACGGCGAAAGAGTCGCTTGATCTTCTGGACCCTGGAAAATCTTACGCCACATGCTTTCAGGCTATTGGCCGGTTACCTGTTCGATTGGAGTTTTCTTGCGGAATTTAAATGGGGGGCTGTTTTTCCAGTAATGAGCCTGGGGATTATTAAAGATCAGGTATGGGGGTATTTTCCCGACCATACCACATAGTCCCATGAAGCAAGGGTAAACGCCAATACGCCACTGGCGAGAATCAATGCGGCAAGGTCACTCTTCATTTTTCCCTTTCTTTTTGCGATCCCGAAAAGGGATACCGCAACGTTTTGAGAGAGGACGAACACGATGAGGGAGACCCCCGCCCCTTTCCATTCCTTCTTATCAATATTCAGTGTAGTCGATGACCCCAAGCTCGGCAACTGACTCTGACCGGCATTGATGAGGACTCCTGCCAAATGGCTGATTTGCTCTCTCCCGCACTAGGATTTTCTTGGACCCCCAATTGGGGCAAAATGCCCTTACAGGGAGGTGTTCAAGATGGAATCTAAACAACTGATGAATAAGGAAGCTATGAACTTTTTCTATCAATTCAGACATGAAATCTTCTTTCTTTTTCAAGGATTTCCCCCGTAGTTTGGATCCATCCCACAGAAGGAGTATAGTGGCAGCGATGACATTTTGATGAGAATGTCTTCTGAATTCAGCTGATGGGGTCTAGATTGTTCACCTGCCAATGACCTTTGGGTTTTTGGCTTGGTTTAAACCCTTCATTCATCCCTTCTCTACCGGCCTCCTTCCCCTCATTCATTCCTCCAGCGTTTCCGGCCGGGACTCCGAACTACTAAACATTCATGCTTGAACGAACGACCTTGATTTGGAGTGACGAGATGGCTGCCAGGAAACATTGGTTCAGGATCCCCTGCTTCTTCCAGAAACTCCTTCTCAGATCATTGAGATGGATGATCTGCACCCTTCCGGAAAAGACCTCCCTCTTTTTGGGGGAAAGAATTGGAGATCTTCTCCGGGTCATCCTTCCCAGGAAGGTCCAGATCATTCGGGACAATCTCATCAAATCCGATATGGTGCTGCCGAAGGGAGAGTCACCCGATGCGTTCGAGCGCAAGGTCTTCCGTCATTTCGGCGTGTTGGGTGTCGAATTTCTCCGGATGAAGGTCATGTCCGATGAAGTGGTGCGCGAGAAGTTCTCTGCCGGTGGCTGGCAGGGAATCGAATACCTTCAGAAGGAACTTGAACGGGGTCAGGGCGCGATTGTCTTTTCGGGCCATATCGGGAACTGGGAGTTGGTCATCCGGAGGATGGGGCTTGATGCCCCGGACCGGACCAGAACGGTGATCCGCCCGATCAAGAATCCGGTCGTTCACGAGTTCGTGGAAACCCATCGCCGAGTATATGGAGGAGGAACCTCGATCCTCTCCACCAACGGTGCCCGCTCTCTCATCAAATCCCTCTCCCGAGGCGAGATCCTCAACGTCGTCATTGACCAGAGCGCCCAGGCCGAGGAAGGTGAATTTGTCCCGTTTTTTGGCAGGCTGGCCTGCACCTACTCCAGTCTGGCCAGGCTCTCCCTTTCCCTTCGGATCCCTGTCATCCCCGCCTTGAGCTACCGTCTTCCGGACGGAACCCACCATTGTGCCGTATTTGCCCCACCTATCGCTCCCATGCTGGATCTTCCCAAGGACAGCGCGATTCATAAAATGACCGCTCTCTATTCAAAATTTCTCGAAGAGGCGATCCGGGCCCATCCGGAGCAATGGATCTGGATGCACCGTCGCTGGAAAACCCAGCCCCAGGGGGCTGCGATCCAACTTTCCCCTTCCTGAATCTGGACATATTTAGCTGACGATTGCCCGAAAATCCGGATGTTCTGCTCGTTTGAGTTGTGGGTGAAGTCTTTCCCTTGGTTCAGATAGCACCGGAGGGTGTTTGTGCTGGATGTTGGAACGTCACGGGTTCCGCCCTCTCAGTCCCATGGTCAGAGAGACTTTCACTCAAATGAGTCTGTGGCCTGATACGATCAATCCGGTGTCCAGAAAATCAGGGGCGGTACACCCAGACCCAATTCCCCTGCCCCTTCTTCTCCATAATGCGCACCCACTTCATCACTCCCTCCCTCAGGTCCATCTTGCCCCCTGCCTCTTTCCGGGGCCCAGTGGTTTTTTATCCAAGCTTCAGGTAGGCTCAATAGAGACCACACGACCGGACTGAATCGGCACGGAATGATTGACCGGGCTTTGTTGTGGGGTGATTTTGTTGGCAACGATGAACAGATTCCGCTGAACAAAGCGAATGTTGCACGGTGAAGAATTGGGGCAGAGCCGCAATCCCGATCGAGTCCAGATGGCGTCTGATCAAGACATCGTCTGACCAGGTCCTGGATCGTCTTGGAGACCCATCAAGCAATCGTACACCGGTGGCCATTTTCTTCATGCTCATCAGGCCTTGCCCCGGTCAGGCGTTTCCGCTCGAATCCTTTTCAGTTGAATGGCGTATAATTCGCCATAAAAGCTACATACGCCATTCCATCATTAAAAGCATTACGCTCGGGGGGCAAGATGACAATCAGCCCGTTCGCGGGAAAACCTGCCCAACCCGGTGATCTGGTGGATGTTTCCAGACTGATCACCGCCTATTACACCGAAACGCCGGATCCTTCCGACCCGCTCCAAAGGGTCTCTTTCGGGACCTCGGGCCACCGCGGCTCCTCCTTTCAGCGATCCTTCAACGAATGGCATATCCTGGCCATTACCCAGGCGATCTGCCTGTTCCGCAAGTCCCAGAAGGTCGACGGCCCGCTTTACCTCGGGATGGACACCCATGCCCTTTCCGTTCCGGCCCTGGCCAGTGCGCTGGAAGTGCTGGCGGCCAACGGAGTGGAGGTCATGATGGCCGAAGACGACGAATACACCCCGACCCCCGTCGTGTCCCACGCCATCCTCACCTACAATCGCCACAGAACTTCCGGACTGGCGGACGGGATCCTCATCACCCCTTCCCATAACCCGCCCCACGATGGAGGGTTCAAATACAATCCTCCGAACGGCGGACCCGCAGATGTCGCCGTCACCTCCTGGATCGAAGAAAAGGCCAATTCCTTTCTGAAGGAAAGCCTTCGTGGCGTGACCCGCATCCCCCTGGAGAAAGCGCTGCACGCTTCGACCACCCACCGGCACGACTTCAAGAATGCCTATATCGACGATTTGGCCGAGGTGCTCGACCTGGACATCGTCGCCGGTTCCGGCCTCCGGATGGGCGTCGACCCGCTGGGAGGGGCCGGAGTCCACTATTGGCAGGCGATCGCCGATCGCTATGACCTGGACCTGACCGTCGTGAGCGATGCCGTCGACCCGACCTTCCGGTTCATGACGCTCGACTGGGACGGCCAGATCCGGATGGATCCCTCTTCTCCCTACGCCATGCAGCGGCTTCTGGCCCTCAAGGATCATTACGACATTTCGTTTGCCTGCGATACCGACCACGACCGTCACGGAATCGTGACCAAAACCGCCGGGCTCATGCCTCCGAACCATTACCTGGCCGTTGCGATCGATTATCTGTTCCGGCACCGCCCGGATTGGCCGAAGGGGGCCAGGGTCGGAAAAACGCTGGTGAGCAGCCGGATGATCGATCGGGTCGCGGAAAGTCTGGGCCGGACCCTCTATGAAGTGCCGGTCGGGTTCAAATGGTTTGTGGACGGATTGCTGGACGGCTCGATCGGGTTCGGGGGCGAGGAAAGTGCGGGCGCTTCCTTCCTCAGGAAGAACGGGGAGGTCTGGACGACTGACAAGGACGGGATCATCCCGGCCCTCCTGTCCGCCGAGATCACCGCCAGGATGGGGATGGATCCGGGAGAGGCCTACCGAAAGCTGACCGAGCGGTTCGGAGACCCTGTCTATGGCCGCCTGGAGGCCTCCGCGACACCCGAGCAGAAGGATCTCCTGAAAAAGCTCTCCCCCGCCCAGGTGCAGGGGGACAGTCTTGCGGGGGACAAGATCTCGTCCGTCTTGACCCGCGCACCGGGAAACGATGCCTCCATCGGGGGATTGAAGGTCGTGACCGAACAGGGATGGTTCGCCGCCCGCCCTTCCGGCACGGAAAACATCTACAAGATCTACGCGGAAAGTTTCCGCGGACCGGATCACCTCAAACGCATTCAGGAGGATGCCCAGAAAATCGTCACCAAGGCGCTCTCGCCTTCTCCGTAAGTTTCCCTTCTCTTCAGGGTCCGGTCAGGGTTTTTCCAATTTCCAGAGTTCTTTCATTGGGTTGATCCTTGGCCTACCAAGGAGGACGTATGGGTTCCGATCCAAAGACTCACCCCTCAGAATATTTCGTCCATCATGCGGGAGTTGAAGGGTTTGACGCGCTGGCCGAGCTGGCGCTGGACCTCCGCTGGGCCTGGAACCATGCTGCCGATGAAATCTGGCGGCATCTTGATCCCGAACTCTGGGAGACGACCCGGAATCCCTGGGGAATCCTCCAGTCCATCTCCCGGGAACAGGTTGGAAAGGCCCTGAAAAACCGGACCTTCCGGGCCAGGGTCAATGAGCTTCTGTCGGTCAGGCGCAAGGACGCGAAAAGCCCGAAATGGTTTCAGGAAACCTACCCCAATTCGCGTCTGAAGTGCGTTGTCTATTTCAGTATGGAGTTCATGCTGAGCGAAGCCCTTCCCATTTATTCGGGAGGTCTCGGAAATGTGGCCGGCGATCAGCTGAAGGCGGCCAATGACCTGGGGGTTCCGGTCATTGGCGTGGGACTTTTGTACCATCAGGGATATTTTCACCAGGCCATTGACGAGGAGGGAAAGCAGAAGGCCCTCTTCCCCTACAACGACCCTGGCCAGCTGCCAGTGTCCGCTGTGAGAAAATCGGACGGGGAATGGTTGCGGTTCTGTATTCCCATGGGTTCCAAGGAGGTATGGCTTCGGGTTTGGGAGGCCCGGGTCGGCAACCTGAAGCTATACCTCCTGGATTCCAACGATCTGGAAAACCTTCCGGAACATCGTTGCATTACCGGAGAGCTTTACGGCGGGGATTCCGAAGTGCGCCTCAGGCAGGAGATGATCCTCGGAATCGGGGGATGGCGCATGCTGGGTGCATTGGGTCTAGACCCGGAAGTCTGTCATTTGAACGAAGGCCATGCGGGGTTCTCGGTTCTCGAGCGATCGAGAGCCTATATGGAAAAGACGGGTCAGCCGTTTGAGGTGGCCCTGGCCGCCACCCGGGCCGGCAATATCTTTACGACCCATACGGCGGTTCCCGCCGGATTCGACCGCTTTTCTCCGGTCCAGATCGACTCCCACCTGTCCGATTATGCCACCCGGTCGCTGGGGATCCCGGTCGGCGACCTTCTGGCGCTGGGTCGGAAGAATCCTTCCGATGGGGCCGAGCCGTTCAACATGGCCTACCTTGCCATGCGCGGATGCGGGGCGGTCAACGGGGTCAGCCGGATTCACGGAAGGGTCAGCCGTGAGATCATGAGTCCCCTGTTTCCCCGGTGGCCGTTCGATGAGGTTCCCGTGGGCCATATCACGAACGGGATCCATGTCGCGACCTGGGATTCCCGGTTTTCGGACGAGCTCTGGACCAGAGTGTGCGGAGAGAAGAGGTTCATGGGGTCGACGGAAGAGGTGGCTGAACTCATCCGGAAGCTCCCGGACAGTGACCTTTGGCAACTGAGGAATGCCTCCCGGGACTTTCTGGTCTTTCACCTCCGGCATCTCCAAAAAAAACTGTCCGGGAGCGAAGGGGGTTCAGGGGTATTCAAAAAGGGCCTGGGCGGCATCGATTCATTCTTTGACCCCGACGTGCTGACGCTCGGGTTTGCCCGCCGGTTTGCGACGTATAAAAGGCCCAATCTCCTTTTGAGGGATCCGGACCGGTTCGCCAGAATGTTGAATCACCCCGACCGCCCCGTCCAGCTGGTCATCGCCGGAAAGGCCCATCCCGCCGATCAGGCCGGACAGGACCTGATTCTCGCCTGGAGCCGGTTCATCAAACGGCCCGACATCCAAAGAAAGGTCATTTTCCTGAGCGATTACGACATGCTCCTCGCCGAACGCCTGGTCCAGGGCGTGGACGTTTGGGTCAATACGCCCCGCCGGCCCTGGGAGGCTTGCGGAACCAGCGGGATGAAGGTGTTGGTGAATGGAGGGCTCAATTTCTCGACCCTCGACGGTTGGTGGGCGGAGGCCTATTCTGCGGAAGTGGGTTGGGCGCTGGGCGATGGGCTGGAACACGGGGACGATCCCGTGTGGGATGACCGTGACGCCCTGGCGCTCTACGATCGCCTCGAACAGGAGGTCATCCCCCTGTTCTATCGTCGGAACGAACAGGGCATTCCGACGGAGTGGGTATCCCGGATCCGGGAAAGCATGGCCCGTCTGACCATGGAGTTCTCGGCCCATCGGGCCGTGCGACAGTACGTCGAACGCCATTACCTTCCCGCGGCGGAGGCCTACCGGAAGCGGACCGTCCGAAAAGGGGATTTTGCCCGAAAGGCTGTTGCCTGGCAGCGCGACCTCGACAGGAAGTGGGGACAGGTCAGGTTCGGAACGATCCTTGTCGAACGGCGTGAGGGGGTCCAGGTCTTTACGGTGGAAGTCGATCTGGGGGAGGTGGATCCCGGGGCTGTTCTGGTGGAGCTGTTTGCCAACGGCCGGTCGGGAGAGCCCCCGGATCGCTGGAAGATGGATCCGGTTGGCCCCGTGGCGGGGTCGTCCGCTTCCCTCTTCCGCGCGGAAGTTCCGGCGGGCCGTCCGCAGGGGGAGTTTACACCCCGCATCATCGCGCAACATGAGGGACTTTCGGTGCCTTTGGAAGCACCCAACATCCTTTGGCAACGTTAATGGGGATCAGAAAGGAGATTCGATCATGAGTGGTCAGGAACAAAAGGCACGGTTTGAAATCGGAATGGTGGGGCTTGGGGTGATGGGCCGCAACCTGTTGTTGAATATGGCCGACCACGGGTTCCCGGTGGCGGGCTATGACAGGGATCCCGAGAAAGTCCTCTCCCTGAAAAAAGAAGGGCAGTCTCATGATGTCGGTGGCTTTGGGACGGTGGAGGAGTTTGTCGGAAGCCTGAAGCGTCCGCGGGCGGTCATGATGCTGGTTCCGGCCGGCGCCGCGGTGGACTCGGTGATCGAGGGACTTCTCCCCTTCCTCAAACAGGGGGATCTGATCATCGACGCCGGAAATTCCCACTTCACGGACACGAATGTTCGCGCGAAAAACCTCGAGGCCAAAGGACTGCTCTTTCTGGGGGTGGGCGTTTCGGGAGGCGAGGAAGGGGCGCGCCACGGACCCAGCATCATGCCGGGAGGACATCGGGACGCCTACGAACGGGTGCGTCCGATTCTTGAGGCGGCGTCGGCCAAGGTCAAGGGGGAGCCCTGCGTCACGTACATGGGACCGGGATCGGCCGGCCACTACGTCAAGATGGTTCACAACGGCATCGAATACGCCCTGATGCAGCTGATTTCCGAAACGTACGACATCATGAAGCGGGGTCTGGGTCTCGATGAGCGGGAACTGCATGAGGTCTATCGGGGGTGGAACCAGGGGGAACTCGGCGGTTACCTGATGGAAATCACCGGCGATATCTTCACCCGGAAGGACGACCAGACCGGGAAGCCGCTCATCGATGTCATCCTGGGGGTCGCCCGTCAGAAAGGGACCGGGATGTGGACGTCGGAAAGCGCAATGGACCTTCAGGTGCCCACCCCGACCATCGACCTGGCGGTCGCGATGCGGGACCTGTCCGTCTTTGCGGGCGAGCGCAAGAGGGCCCATTCGGTCTATTCCCGTCCCATCAAAACGGTTGAGGGCGACCGGACCCTTCTCAAGGAGAAGCTGTCCCGGGGCCTCCTTGCGGCAACGGTCATCGTTTATGCCCAGGGGATGGCGCTTCTGGCGGTGGCCTCAAAAACCTATGGCTATGATCTTCGTCTGGAAGACGTTTCCCGGATCTGGCGGGGCGGGTGCATCATCCGGGCGGCCCTCCTGGAAGACATCATGGGAGCGTTCCAGACCGACAAGGAGCTCCCGAACCTGCTGTTGGATCCCAATCTGGCCAAAAAGATCATGGGTCACCAGGAAGACTTGCGGTTCGTGGTCGAGACGGCGAGTCGGCTGGGGATCCCCGCTTCCGGGTTCATGGTGTCGCTCGGATATTTCGATGCCTACCGGAGCGAGTGGTCCCCGGCCAACCTGATCCAGGCCCAGCGGGACTATTTTGGGTCCCATACCTATGAGCGGATCGACGAAAAGGGAACGTTCCACACCCAATGGTTGAAAAGCTGACCGGAATCGGGTCAGGGGACGGGTCAAATACGGGTCAGAATAACTGTCTGGCGGCTTTTCCAATCCCTTCCGATGCCATCGGGTGGGGATCCGCAAAGGTCGCCAGGTCACGGGCGGTCAGCCCATGGGCCATGGCCTGCCCCATTTCGCCGATCAGATGGTCGGCGTCGATCCCCACCACGCATCCTCCCATCAGGCGAAGGGTTCCCGGCTCGAAAAAGAGCCGGATCCCTCCCCCCGTCTCTCCCAGAATCTGGGCCCTTGAGTCCTCCTTGAACGCATAGGACGTTTCCAGAAGGCGGATCCCCTGTTGCCGCGCTTCCTCGGGGAGCCACCCGACCCAGGAGGCGGCGGGCAGCGTAAAGACCGTCGTGGGCACGCTGCGGTGGTCCATATAATCGACGGGACTGTTTCCTGCCATGATGTTGTGGGCTGCGACAAGCGACTGTCGGAGGGCCGAATGAAACAGCGGAGTCCGGCCGTTGACGTCCCCGCAGGCGTAGATGTGGGAATGTTTTGTCTGCAGGGCCTCATTGACCACAATTCCCCGGGGAGAGGTTTCAATCCCGATTTCCTTGATCCCTTCCGGCAGAACCGGTTTCCGGCCGGTCGCCAGAAGAACCGACCGGGATTCCTGGAAGTCTTCTTTCCCGTTCCCGTCCAGATACCGGACCTGAAGGCCGTTCGACGTTTTTTCGACCGAGATTACCGTGGCATTGAAGAGAATCCGGATTCCGGGGTCCAACAGCGGGAGGAGGGTGTCCGTCACGATGGGATCCGTTCCCGGGAGAACGGAGGGTGATTGCTCCAGCAGGGTCACTCGGGTTCCGAGCGCGGAAAACATGCAGGCCGTTTCAAGGCCGATGTACCCTCCCCCGATCACAGTCATGGAATCAGGACGGCGGGTCAGGTTCGGGGAGACTTTAAAGAGATCGTGGCTGGTCAGGCAATGTTCGGCGCCCGGAATGGGGGGACGATGGATGTCTGAGCCGGAGGCAATGAGGATATTCCCCGTGCTGACCCGTTGCGTTCCCCTGTCTGTTTCGATCAGGACGGTATGGGGATCGAGGATTCGGGTCGATCCTTTGAGAAGGGTCAGGTTGGGGGATCGCTTCAGCTCCTCTTCGTGCTGGGCGTATCGAAGGGCCTGGACACGATCCTTGTGGTCGATGATCTGTTCATAACGGGCTTCAAGGGAACCGGTCGCGCCGAAGGAAGCCATCTGGCGATGGCGCCAGAGGTGATGGGCAATTTCCCGGACCGTTTTGGAGGGAACGCACCCTTCGGCGAGACAGTTACCGCTCAAGACCCCCTTCGGGTCGGTCATCAGGACTTTTTTTCCGGAACGGGCCAGGCGGAATCCGGCTGGATACGCGCCGCCTCCCGCCCCGATCGTGACGAGGTCGACATCGGTCAGCAAAGGGCCTCCACAGCATGATGGACAGGACAGTCTTCCTGACCCATCAGGGAGATTGTCCCGTCATGAAGACTTCCAGATTCTGGGCAATGGTTTGCGTCAGGTGCGGGGGATTCAGGAAAAATGGCCCATCCCCTCTTTGGCGGTCTTTCCGTCGACCACGATCGAATGAATGGCCCGACACAGCCGGACCGCTTCCGGGAGTGGGCGCTGATGGACATTCCGTCCGGTGGCGCACCCGACCGTTCCGCCCTGGTGGAGCTGATCGTACAGACGGGAAAGGAAATCTTCCGGGGTTGTTTCATGGCCTCCGGCGCAGACGACGCCGGTTCGTCCGGCCGCCTGAACGGCTTCTTTCAGGAGGGTTCCGTCCGGGAGACCCTGGGGGTCCAGTGGAGGGTTCACTTTCACAAAGTCGGCTCCCAGGCAGGCGGCCACTCCGGCGACCCCGGCGATCAGGTGGGGATCCTGCTCCTTTTGCACGGCGCGCCCCCGTGGATAGGCCCAGATGACAGCCGTCAGTCCGAGCTGGTGGGCATCATAGACAAGCCTGGCGGCTTCGGTCAGCATCCGGGGCTCGGGTTCGCTTCCGGGGTAGATCGTATAGCCGATCCCGACGACCTTGAGTCCGGAATGGCGGATGAACCCCGCCACCTGATCCATGGTCTGCCATTGTTCGGATCGGGGATCCCGCTGGGCCGTTTTGACCAGGTGGGTTTTGGAGTTGAGCTTAATCAGGTACGGGATGGAAGGATAGGACATTCCGTATCGGGCAATGAGCCCCATTTGGGTCGCAAAACATCCGATGGGCGATTGCGAGGCGATCCGGAACAGGTGTTCGGGATCAGCATCCTCCGGAGAAATGCCGGCGCCTGAAAAATCGTCGTTGAGATGCTCGACCTTCTGGTCTCCGGCCATGAGGAACAGCCGTCCCCTTTCCTGGGTCATCAGCTGGAAATTGTCCCCGTAGCGCTTTCGTTGGTCGGGCGGAACATCCAGCGGAACCCAATGCGTCTGTTTTTCCATTTATCCCCTCCTCTTTTTTGAAGTCCCCTGTTTCCCTTGCCTCCCTTGCCTCAATGATGTCCGGGTCCCGCCGGGAGCTAAGCCGGAGCAGCCGGCGGCGGGGAATGCAAATCACCGGGAAAACGGCCATTTCCATTCCTGGACTTCCGGTTTGTCGATTCCGTGTTCCTTGGCGTACAGGAGGTGGTCGGTGATCTGATCCCGGAGCCACTCCTTGACATGAACTCCCGAATTTTGCAGGTGGGGAACGCGATCGATGACATCGATCGCCAGGGAAAAGCGGTCGATCTGGTTTTCGATGGCCAGCTGGAGCGGAGTGTTGATGCTCCCCTTTTCCTTGTACCCCCGGACATGAAGGTTTTTGTGGTTCGTGCGCCGATAGGCCAGTTTATGGATTAGCCACGGATAGCCGTGAAAATTAAAGATGATGGGCTTGTCGGTGGTGAAAAGGCTGTCGAAATCCCGGTCAGACATTCCATGGGGGTGTTCCGAACTCGGTTCGAGCCGAAAGAGGTCGATCACGTTGACGAACCGGATGCGAAGCTTCGGAAAGTGTTCCCGAAGGATCGCCGTCGCGGCCAGGCTCTCGATGGTGACGACATCCCCGGCGCAGGCCATCACCACATCGGCATCCTCTCCCCCGTCGGTCGACGCCCAGTCCCAGAGTCCGATTCCCTTGGTGCAGTGACGGATGGCGGAATCCATGTCCAGAAACTGGAGGTGGGGCTGCTTGTCCGCCACGATCACATTGACGTAATCCGTGCTTCTGAGGCAGTGGTCCATCACGCTCAGGAGGCAATTGGCATCCGGTGGAAGATAAATGCGGGTCACCCCCGACGTCTTGTTGGTGATGACATCGAGAAATCCCGGGTCCTGATGAGTGAACCCGTTGTGGTCCTGTCGCCAGACGGTCGAACTGAGCAGGATGTTGAGGGAGGGGATGGGGGGCCGCCAGGCCACTTCCGTCTTTGATTTCTCGAGCCATTTGGCGTGCTGGTTGACCATCGAATCGATGATGTGGGCGAAGGCCTCGTAGGTATTGATGAGACCGTGCCGGCCCGTCAGGATATAGCCCTCAAGCCATCCTTCCAAAGTATGTTCGCTCAGCATTTCCATGACGTGTCCGTCGGGCGCAAGCTCCCCTCCGTCGCGGTCCACCGGCTCGATTGTGCCCATCCATGCCTTTTTCGTGGCTTCATAAATCGCCTGGAGATGGTTCGATGCCGTTTCATCCGGGCCGAAGACCCGGAAGTTATGGGGGTTTCGCCGCATGACGTCCCGGAGAAACTGGCCCAGGATGTAGGTGTTCTGGTCTTCACGAATGCCAGGGGACAAGACGGATGCGGCATACGACCGAAAGTCGGGGAGCTTGAGGGGAATCCGAAGGAGCCCCCCGTTGGCGTGCAAATTGGAACTCATCCGACGGTGGCCCATGGGGGCCAGTTCCCTGAGTGTCTGGACGATGGTTCCTTTGGAATCAAAGATCTCCTGGGGGCGATAGGATCTCATCCATTCCTCCAGCACTTTCATGTGTTGGGGATTGGTGGCCGCATCCAGGATCGGGACCTGGTGGGATCTCCAGAATCCTTCGATGTGGTGACCGTCCAGCTCCTTCGGGGCGGTCCATCCCTTCGGGGAGCGCAGGACGATCATCGGCCACCGTCCGCGCCTGGGAACCCCCGTTCTTCGTGATTCTTCCTGGATCGCCCGGATGTCGGAGTAGCACTGATCCATGGTCTTTGCCATGAGGCGATGCATCTTGAGGGGGTCGCTTCCTTCGACAAAGTAGGGCGTGTAACCGTACCCTTCAAAAAGCTTTCTCAGTTCGTCCCCGGAGATCCGGGCGAGAATCGAAGGGTTGGCAATTTTGTAGCCGTTCAGGTGGAGCACCGGAAGGACCGCACCGTCGGAAATCGGGTTGAGGAACTTGTTGGAATGCCAGGAGGTCGCCAGCGGGCCGGTTTCGGCTTCTCCGTCCCCCACCACGGTCACCACAAAAAGGTCCGGATTGTCGAATGCCGCGCCGAAGGCGTGGGACAGGCTGTACCCGAGTTCCCCGCCTTCATGGATCGATCCCGGCGTCTCGGGGGTGCAGTGGCTTCCGATCCCGCCCGGATGGGAAAACTGGTTAAAAAACTCCCTGAGTCCTTCTTCGTCCAGGCTGCAATCGGGATAGACCTCCGAATAGGTTCCCTCAAGATAGGCGTTGGCGAGGGTTGCCGGGGCTCCGTGTCCCGGTCCGCTGATGTAAATGGCGTTCAGGTCATGGCGGCGGATCAGCCGGTTCATGTGGACCCAGACAAAGCTCTGTCCCGGGTCGGATCCCCAATGGCCCAGAAGGCGCTTCTTGAGATGATCCGGGGCAAGGGGGAGCTTCAGCAACGGGTTGTTCTGGAGGTACAGCATGCCGAGGCTCAGGTAGTTTGCGGCGCGCCAATAGGCATTCATCCCGTCGAGTTCCAGATCGTCGATTTCCTTTGGCTCTTCCGGCATTGCTTCCTCCTGTTCATCGTCGTTCCGGGTAGCGCTGGGGGTCTGGGATCCCCTCTGGCCCAAAGGTTTTTGGCGTGTCTGGACAGAGGGACGGATCTGATGGGCAGGGGGATTTAAGGCTTGGCAACTAGAACCAATATACGATTCCCGACAGCGTGATACAACCACCCGAGCGCATCAGGATCCATCCATTGACGATCCCTCTGACGGTCACCTCGGGTGTTCGACCGGTGTGAGGACTTCGTTCGTTCCATCCCTGTTTCGTCCAATTCCCTTCTTCCAATTGAAATGAAAGGCCGTTGGGGAGGGGTCCAAAGCCAAATCCCCAAACAGGGGATATCCTTAAGCAAGCGAACGATCGTAGAACCTTCAGGGTTTCGGAAGGCCCTGGACAGCACTGGGGCACAGGTGACGGTCGGATGTCGTGCCAGAAAGACATTCAAGGGGAAAGGCATTGTCCTATGTCGGTGACGTGGGTTCTTGTTTCGGGAAAAAGCTCGGCCATGATCTATCAGACAAAGGGTCCCGGAGGGGCATTGGATCTCTTGAAGGCCCTGAGCCACCCCAAAAGCCGCATGAGGAATTCGGAATTGACCACTGACGGTGGCGGGCGGAACAAGACGTCCGCGGGGGAAGGTTCAAGGCCAAAGACGGAGTGGAACACTTTGGCGCAGGAAGCCGAGGCGACACTGTTTGCGAAGGAAATTTCGAGCGAGCTGTCCGGCGGCCGAAAACAGCAGAAATTTGATCGACTGGTCCTGGTCGCTTCCCCGGAATTTCTAGGAAAACTCAGGGAGACCCTTGACCCCCATGTGCTGGAGAGGGTGGTCGGGGAAATCAACAAGGATTATTTGAAACTGCCTCTGGCGGAACTGCATGAAAAAGTGAACGAGGCGATCCATCTTTGAGGCCAGTGTTGAGGGCCAAGTCCAGAGGACTGTGGAAGAGAACTGAGCGGAGGACCGTTGCAGAGGGCGTGTCCCTTTGTTCTTGGGGCGTTCTTTGGTCGTTGCCCGGTCAGGAAGAAATCAAAGGTCAGGACCGTTGCCCTGTCCCCCTGGAAACCGGATGATATACTTCAGGCAATCAAGGTGGGCTGTTCTGGACTGATCAGCTTTGATCGTTGCCTGACCTGTTCGGGGCCAGTTCGGGAGCAGGCCCTGAAAAATGCTTCTCACTCGTTTTTGACCGGGATTTTGGTCGGTTCTTGGTCGCATGGAGGTTGTCATGAAGATTTTACGCGGGGTGGCCTTGGTCCTTCCCCTTTTGGTCCTCGCCATTCCGGCCTGGGCCGCGGGTCCGGACGTCAACGCTTTGCTCCAGCAAAACGGGTGCATGTCCTGTCATTCGGTCTCCGACAAGCTTGTCGGTCCTTCGTTCAAGCAGGTTGCCCAACGCTATGACGGGAAAGCGGGAGCCAAGTCCATGTTGGCCAAAAAAATCATCAATGGTGGAAACGGTCACTGGAACGACCTGACAGGTGGGATGGTGATGCCCCCCCATCCGGACATGACTTCCGTGGAGGCCAACGCGGTTGCCGCATGGGTCCTTTCCCAGAAATAGAGGTTGTTTGCGAATCGTTTTGACCCTCCTGTCAACGCCCGGGTCTGACCGTTTCCGGTCATGTCCGGGTGCTTCGGGAAGGGAAAATCCCCGAAACCATCCTTAGCATTGTCCGGTCTTTCCTTGTTCTCCCCCCTTTTCCATGACGGATGATGGACGGGTCAGTCGGATCACGCCATCCAAGAATCCGGCCCGGACGGAAAAAATCCCTCTCCATTTCTGGACCATTGCATGTTCAGGTCGGGGGTTTGAGTGTTCCCCGCGCGAACTGGTAGTCCGCATACCCGATCATCAACAGATAGCGGGCCTGGATGACCGATTCCCGGGCCTGTCTCATGGCCGCCTGGGCATCCATGACGTCAACCGAGTGGACCGATCCCACCCGGTAGGCCTCCTCGACCAGTTGCTCGTTTTTCTGCGCGTTCATCCGTTCGGTCCGGGCCTCTTTGAGACGCTGTTGGGCGTCCTTGATTTCAAGAATCGCCTTCTTCAGGTCGTTTCCGACCTGAAGCTTCACATCCCTTCGGGATTCGAGGGACGCTGAAAGGTCCGAGTGGGCCTGCGAGATCTGGTGGACGACCAGACCTCCCTCCAGGATCGGAATATTGAGGGAACCCCCGAAATTGAAGGTCGAGTATGGGGTGTTATTGGGCACATAGGGGATGGGGAGGGTATTTCTGGGAAGCATGGCGGTAAAGGACTGGATTAGTCCTGAAATCGACGGGTAGTTCTGTGACTTCACGTTTTCCAGCGCGGCCTCCGAGGCCCGGACCTGGTCGGTCGCCTCGATCATTTCCGGGCGTTTTTGCAAGGCGGTGGAAAGGTCCTTCCCGAGATCCGGATGGGGGACAAAATTGGGATCATTGGGCACATCGAGGGCCACAAGGGTCTTTGAACCTGGAATCCCCATGACCCGGTCCAGGTCGATCCCGTAGGATTGGGCTTGATCCCGGTCCCGGATCAGCTGGAGCCGCGTGGATTCAACGTTGACCTGGGCCCGTGTCACGTCCAGGACGATGCCGGTTCCGGCCCTGAACAGGGATCGGGCCCGGTCGAGCTGGGCTGTGGCGTCCTCGAGGTTTTGTTCGTCGGCAATCACCTGGTGCTGGGCGGAGAGGAGTCTGAAGTAATCCGTTTCGACCGTCCGGACCGTGGTTGCGAGGATCTCCTTTTCCCGCCCCTCTTCCTGGCTGTATTCCCACCGGTTCTTTTTGACAACGGATCCCGTCCGGCCAAAATCGTAAATCGTCTGGGTCAGGGTGACTGTCAACAGATTCAGGTCCGCATAATTGTACCCGGGAAACAGGAAGAACCCGAACAGGCTGTTTCCGTAAATTGTCTGGAGACTGGCCTGGAGCTGCGGATAGTTGGCCGACCGGGCCTCCCCTATCCTGGCCTGGGCGCTTTTGATCCGGTCATACTGGGCTCGGATGTCCGGCCGGTTCAATATGGCCACCCTGACCGCGTCGGACAGGGTGATTTGGCGTTGGGGTCCGTCGGCCCAGAGATCCGGTGTCCCCGCAAAAAATGCCATGGCGATTGCTGCCAGGATGGCTGACTTCAGTCGTCCGATCGGTTCCATTCACCCCCCCCGCGTTAGACTCTTTTCGGGAACCGGTCATTCCATTTGCTGACCACCAGAGTATAGAAACAGAATCCGGATGGATAGATTCTATCCTCTCAGGTCCATTTGGCGAGTTTGGTCCGTTGGCCCTGTCCGGGAAATCCCGGATCCATGATTTCCAATGGACGGATTCTCAATGGAAGGTTCTCAATCAGAGCGCCAGATCTTGATGGGATGGCGGGGTGCGATTCGTGTGCTATCATTTCGACGGCGAACACCAATCCATCTTTCAGGAGGGCCATTCAATGCCGCCAAAGCGTCGGATCCTGATGGCGATCGTTCTTGTCCTTCTTCTGGTTCTGGCGGCCGTGGCCGTGTTTCATCGGGAATTCTTCCCCAATCGGAACCGTTCGCTTGATTCCCTGACCCTCTACGGGAACATCGATCTTCGCGAGGTCCAGTTGGCCTTTCACGACACGGGAAGAATCCAGAAGCTTCTGTTCCTCGAAGGGACGGAGGTCAGGAGCGGAGAGCTGATGGGCATCATGGACCCCGTCCGTTATGACGACCTGGTCAATGTGGATCTGGCCCTCCTCGCCAAGGATCGTGTCGAAAGGGCGAATGCGGAGCGGACCTGGCGCCGTGTCGTGAAACTGGCCCATGTCAATTTCAATTCGAAGCAGAAACTCGACGATGCCCGGGCCGCCCTCGATTCGGCCAAGGCCGAGGTGCAGCGGGCCAAGGCCCAGTTGTCCTTCGACAGGCGTCAACAGGCGGACACGCGGATCTATTCCCCGGTCGACGGGATCGTCCAGAACCGGGTGCTGGAACCGGGGGACATGGCGTTTCCCCAATCCCCGGTCTATACGATCGCCCGCCTGAAACCCCTCTGGGCCAGGGTGTACGTCGAGGAACCGGAGCTTGGCCGGGTGCATCAGGGAATGGAAGCGGTCGTGACCACCGACTCATTTCCCGGCAAGGAATACAGGGGTTA
The DNA here is from genome assembly GCA_021785195.1 of Nitrospirota bacterium. GTDB lineage: Bacteria > Nitrospirota > Leptospirillia > Leptospirillales > Leptospirillaceae > JAJYGC01. The sequence continues at coordinate 76,018 of JAJYGC010000022.1, read as the reverse complement.
TGTCGGATATATTTCCCCCACCGCCGAATTTACCCCCAAGCAAGTGGAAACCCTCCACCAGCGGACGATTCTGGTGTATCGGGTCCGGGTGTACCTGCACTGTCCCACGACCGAGCTCCGTCTCGGAATGCCGGTCACCGTGACCATTCCCTTAAACCGGAAGCCTTCGGATCCCACGGCGTGTCCGGACGGATCCCCCCCGGGACAGGGTCATGGTGAGTGACCCGGTCCCGGGAGGAGACATCATTGCCGTCCGGGACCTTGTCAAGACCTTTTCCGGACCCATGGGAACCGTGCCGGCCCTGAAGGGCATCTCCTTCGTCGTCCGTCCGGGGACCGTGACCGGTTTGATCGGGCCGGACGGCGCGGGGAAGACGACGCTGATGAGAATCCTTTCCGGACTGATTCTCCGGGATTCCGGATCGGTGAGCATCATGGGCCATGATCCGGGAAACGACCCCCTGTCCGTCCAGCGTTCCCTCGGGTATATGCCCCAGAAGTTTGGGCTCTACGAAGACCTGACCGTCGAGGAAAATCTCGATTTCCATTCCGACCTCCACGGTGTTCCGTCCTCCGGGAGGAAAGGCCTTTATGAACCCCTGCTTTCGATGACGGGGCTCGGCCCGTTTGTGGGACGGCTGGCGGGAAAACTTTCGGGAGGGATGAAACAGAAGATGGGAATCGCCTGCTCCCTGCTCCACAAGCCCCCCCTGCTCCTGCTGGACGAGCCTACTGTCGGGGTGGATCCCGTTTCGCGGCGGGAACTCTGGGAGATCCTTCATTCACTGGTCCGGGAGTCCGGAAGCACACTGTTCATCAGCACGGCCTACCTTGACGAGGCCGAGCGATGCGACGACATCCTGATCCTTCATGAAGGCGGCATTCTGGGGTCCGGTTCTCCTGGCAGTTTTCGCTCGGAGGTTCAGGGGCATGCATTCGAGCTGATCGAGGGTTCGGGAAGGCCCTCGAGAGCCCTGGATCCCGTGATCTCTGCCCTTCCGGGGGTCATTGACACCGTGCTGGCGGGAGGCCATCTCCGGATCGTCATGGAAGGGGCCGCTCCCCCGCGGGTTCCGGAATCTTCCGGAGGGTTCCGGTTCCAGCCGGTCCCCCCCCGCTTTGAAGATGCCCTGATGACCCGGCTCTGGCACAGCCGGAAGGATCTCGAACAGGGACGGGCGACCCGCTTGCCATGGGTGGCCGGGAAAAGAATCCAGGGAGGAAAAGGCGAACAGGCCATCCGGGTCGAACACCTGACCCGGGACTTCGGATCCTTCCGCGCGGTGAATGACCTGTCTTTTGAGGTGGGTCACGGAGAAGTATTCGGTCTTCTGGGGGCGAACGGGGCCGGAAAAACCACGACGTTCCGGATGCTGGCGGGACTCTTGCCCCCGACCGGAGGCAGCCTGATGGTGGCGGGGGAGGATGTCCGGAAATTCCCGGCGAAGGCCCGCCAGAACATCGGGTACATGGCTCAGAAATTCTCGCTTTACGGACAGTTGACCGTCTACCAGAACCTCAGATTTTACAGTAGCGCTTACGGAATCTCCGGAAAGGCCCAGACGGACAGGATCCAGGAGGTCCTCAAGTTTTTCGGGCTGACCCCCTACCGGGACATTTCTGCTGGCCTCCTTCCCCTGGGTTTTCGGCAGAGGCTGGCGCTGGCTGCCTCGCTGATGCACACTCCGGCGATTCTCCTGCTCGACGAACCGACCTCCGGGGTCGATCCGAACGCCAGAAGGGCGTTCTGGCGCATCATCAACGGCCTCGTGATGGATGGCGTCTCGGTTCTGGTGACCACCCATTTCATGGAAGAGGCCGAGTATTGCGACCGGTTGGCAATCATGGCCGATGGCGGGCTGCTGGCGCTCGGGAGCCCCTCGGAGATCAAGGCCCAGGCGAAGACCGAAGATCTTCCCGCTCCCACCCTTGAGGATGCGTTTGTCACCCTGCTCTCACGGGCGGCTGTTCCTTCAGGACTTCCCGCATGAACGGGTTCCGGGGATGGGGGATCCCCCCCTCCGTGGTCCGGATCCGGGCTTTGGTCCGGAAGGAAACCCTCCAGATCATCCGGGATCCCTCCAGCCTCGCGATCGCTTTTCTGCTCCCCTTCGTCCTTCTCCTGATTTTCGGTTATGGCGTATCGCTCGATGCGCGCCATGTTCCGGTGGCCATCGTCCAGGACATCCGGTCTCCCGACTCGGAAGGGTTCGCGGCGAGCCTCAGGAACTCTCCCTGGTTTTTACCGGTTCCCTATTCCGACATCCATTCGGCCGTCGAGGCGATGAAACGCCAGGATGTCAGCGGCATCCTCTGGTTTCGGGAAGATTTCGGACGGGAACTGCATTCCTTTCGCGACAGCCCCGTTCACATTGTGGTCGACGGTGTCGATGACAATACCGCCCGCCTGGTGATGGGATATCTGACGAATGTCTGGCAGGTCTGGATTTCCCACCGGAATGAACGGGGGAGGGACCTTTCCGTGTTCCCGGTGACACTCGGTGCCCGGATCTGGTTCAATCCGGACAATCGGAGCCGGGATTTTCTGGTGCCCGGTCTCATTGCCGTCATCATGACCCTCATCGGGGCCTTGCTCACGGCCTTGGTCGTTGCCCGCGAATGGGAAAGGGGAACCATGGAGTCCCTGTTTGTGACGCCCGCGACGATGGGGGAAATCCTGCTCGGAAAGTTCATTCCCTATTTTGGGCTGGGCATGGGCGGAATGGCCCTTTCGGTCACGATGGGCCATTTCTTGTTCGATGTTCCCCTCAGGGGGTCCCTTCTGGTGTTGGGGGTCACGTCGGGTTTTTTTCTGTCCGCTGCCCTCGGCATGGGGCTCCTGATTTCGACGGTGGCCAAAAATCAGTTTGTGGCCGGACAGATCGCCATCGTGTTCACCTTCCTCCCGGCCTTCATCCTGTCCGGTTTCATTTTTGACATCCACTCCATGCCGACCGTCATCCGGGGGATCACCCACATCATTCCCGCCAGCTATTTTGTCACGATCCTCCAGTCGGTCTTCCTGGCCGGGAACATTCCGGGGGTCATCATCCCGAATTCGATCGCCCTGATCCTTTTCTCGGTGTTCCTGTTTGCGGTCATCCACCGGATCAGCCGGAAGCGAATCGAATGAAGCAGGCTCTCATCCGGATTCTGGAACTCGCGAGAAAGGAATTCCTGGCCCTTCTCCGAGACAAGAAAAGCCGGACGGTCCTCATCGTTCCCCCCCTCATCCAGCTGTTCGTATTCAGTTATGCCGCAACCTTCGACTTGAACCACATTTCCTATGCGGTCTGGAATGAGGACACCGGGATTTATTCCCGACAGCTCCTCGCGCGCTTTTCCGGCTCTCCCAATTTCCGGCTTGTGGCCCGGGTCACCCATCGGGAGGAAGTCGCGCCGCTCATCGACAACCGCAAGGTCTTGCTGGTGCTTCATCTCCGCAATGATTTCAGCCGGAGCATCCTGATGGGGAGCCCCGCCCGGGTCCAGGCTCTGCTGGACGGAAGGCAATCAAATACGGCCATGATTCTGCTCGGGTATGTCCAGAGCATCGTATCGGGGTTCAACGATGAAATCGCCGTCACCCGGTCGGTCACCCCTCCGATCGCGTCGATCGACCTTCGGGCATGGTACAACCCCAACCTGAAAAGCCGGTGGTTCATCGTTCCGGGAATCGTTGGCCTTCTGACGTTGCTGATTTCCCTTCTGGTGACCGCGCTGTCTGTCGCCCGGGAACGGGAAGAGGGAACGTTCGACCAGCTCATGGTCACTCCCCTCACCCCTTTTCAGATTCTGATGGGAAAAATCCTGCCGGGGTTTGTCATCGGGATCGGTGAGGCCACGCTCATTATCCTGGCGGCGACCCTCCTGTTCCACGTTCCCCTTCGGGGACCGCTGGATGCCCTGTATCTGGGGCTGTTCCTGTTCATCCTGTCCGGTCTCGGGGTCGGGCTCATGATTTCCGCTCTGGTCTCCACCCAGCAACAGGGCCTGCTGGGGGCCTTCCTTTTTCTGGTTCCGGCCATCATCCTTTCGGGGTTTGCGACCCCGATCGCCAATATGCCCCCGGTCATCCAGGATCTGACGCTTCTGGATCCCCTCCGTTATTTCCTGGTCGTACTCCGCCAGATTTTTCTCAGGGGGGCGGGCATTACCCTCCTCTGGCCCGAATATCTCGCGTTGTTGTTGATCGGGGTGGCCTCCCTGCTGATCGCGGGGGCCTTCTTCAAGAAGCGTCTGGGGTAGTTTCCGGGGTCCCGTGAACGGCGGGTGTCAGTGTGAGGGCGTGAGGATCTTTCGGACGTCTTCGGAAATCGTCCAGTCTTCCCGGGCTTCGACGATCCAGACGGACACCCTGCTGTCTTCCCGGGAGATGGTGCGATCGTGGTTCCCCCCATGGGATGTGTTGGCCCGGTTTTTTTCAGGGTCGATCAAAACCCCCAGAAATTCCAGCTGCCGGCAGACATCTTCCCTGAATCCGGGCGCATGTTCGCCGATCCCGCCCGAGAACACCAGGCAGGAGAGCCCTCCCAGGGAGACGGCTAAAGAGGCCACCGATTCGGCGGCACGACGGACCGCGATCCGGATTGCCATGCGGGCGTTCTGGTTACCTTCCCTGGCGGCCGTGTCGACGGCCCGATAATCGCTGTCGAAACCGGAGACTCCCTTCAACCCTGAATGATGATTCAGGTCGTCCTCGATCGTTGTGGCCGGGATCCCGGTTCTCAGCAGGTAAAAAAGGATTCCGGGATCAATCGACCCGGCTCGGGTTCCCATGACCAGGCCATCCATCGGGGTCATTCCCATGGTCGTATTGATGGACTGACCGTCTCGGATCGCGCAGGCGGACGCGCCGTTTCCCAGATGCAGGGCGACAGTGCGGGAGCTGATGGCGGCCGGGGCAAGCTCCTGCAGACGATGGGCGAGATAGGCGTAGGACAAACCATGGAAACCGTATTTCCGGACACCCCGGTCGCAAAACCATGAGTCGGGAACGGCATAGCGGAACGTCTCGGGCAAAATGGTGTGATGGAACGCCGTGTCGAATGAGGCGACGACCGGAAGATTGGGCAGGACCCTCCGGATGGAGGAGATGGTCCGGAGGGTTCCCTCCATGTGGAGCGGGGCCAGATCCCGGAGGGCGCGAAGGGCCTCCACCACCTGGTTGGTCACGCGGACCGGGGCATGGAAAGAGGATCCTCCGTGCACGACACGCACCCCGCAGCCATCGGCGTTGTGGCCGTCCCTTGAATCGAGCCACTCGGAAAGGGCGCGATCCAGGAGGTCAGGATCATCATGAAGCTCGATCGTGTGGGGAGAAAGGGTCTGACCCTCGTCACAGATCGAGAGTTTGAGGGTTGAGGATCCGGGATTGGCCACAAGAACTCTCATACAGTTTGTCCTCCCAGCAATGCCGACCGGGTTCCTTGTGCCGGTGTTGTTTTTGCGACCTTGTTTTGAGGGGTCCGGGTCCCATGGTGGAAACGCCCCGGAAGTCACCCTTGGGAGCCCCATGGCTTCCGGTCACAAGTACACGGTACCATGGGTCTGCTTCTGGGGCCACCGGGTAGACATTCGGGATCCGCTGTGGAGACATCGGGGAAAGATAAAGGGGGTCCCGGTGACTCGGAAAACGGCTGTTTCTGGAAGTTTTCCATCGTTGTTTCGTGAAAACAGGGCCGGATCGGTAGATCCGGCACAATAGGATTGACCATCGTGCCCACAAACAAAATTTTAACCGACATTCCCCTGCGTCTTGACCGGTTACCCTGGTCCCGCTGGCATATGCTGGTGGTGCTGGGACTGGGGGTCACCTGGATCCTGGACGGACTGGAAGTCACCCTGATCGGGGCGGTTGCGGGAGAACTCCATCACGACCGGATTCTGGCCCTTTCCGATTTCAAGATCGGCCTGGCGGGCAGCCTCTATCTACTGGGAGCGGTTTTGGGTGCCCTCCTTTTTGGGGACCTGACGGACCGCTTCGGGCGAAAACGGCTGTTTATCGTGATTTTGGGGCTGTATCTGGGGGCCACCATCTGCACTGCATTGGCCTGGAACTTCGAAAGCTTTCTCCTGTTTCGCTTCCTGACGGGTGCCGGGATTGGCGGCGAGTATGCGGCCATCAATTCCGCGGTGGATGAACTGGTTCCCGCTCGCCTTCGTGGACGGGTCTCTCTCGGGATCAATGGCAGCTACTGGATCGGTGCGGCCCTCGGGGCCGTCATTACAGGTGTTTTTGTCCATGTTCATATCGGTCGAATCGATCTGAGCTGGAGGCTCCCCTTCCTGTTTGGGGGAGCGCTGGCCCTGATCGTGCTTGGGTTTCGCCGTTTCCTCCCCGAAAGTCCCCGATGGCTGATCAGCCAGGGGAGGATCCAGGAGGCGGAAGCCATCGTCGGTGGGATCGAATCCCTGGTCTCTCGTCAGCAATCCATCACTCTGGAGCCGGTCGGCCGTTTCGTTTCCATCGGGAGGGCCGATTCATCCGGATGGTCGGGGATTGTCCGTTTTTTCGTGCTCAAGAATCCCCGCCGGCTCCTTCTGGGATTGTCTCTCATGATTCCGCAAGCCTTTTTATACAATGCCTTTTTTTTTACCTACGCCCTGATTCTCACCGAGTTCTTCCAGATTGGTCAACGGGAGATCATGGCCTACCTGGTGCCTTTTTCCCTGAGCAACGTGCTGGGAGTCCTCCTTCTGGGCCCGCTGTTCGACCGGGTGGGACGCAAACCGATGATCGCCCTCACCTATTCCCTCTCCGGAATCTTGCTGGCCACCACCGGACTGCTTTTTGTGCGGGGGGATTTTTCGTCGTTCTGGCTTGGAGCGGCCTGGTGTCTGGTCTTTTTCTTTGCTTCTCCGGCGGCGAGTTCCGCCTACCTGACCGTCAGTGAAATCGTTCCCCTCGCCATGAGGGCCAAGGCGATCGCGTTTTTCTTTGCGATCGGCACGGCGATAGGGGGAATTGGCGCCCCGCTTCTTTTCGGGGCCCTGATCGGGACCCATGAACGGAAAAGCCTTCTTCTGGGATATCTTCTGGGAGCGGGGCTCATGCTCGTCGGGGCGTTGGTCGAGATCCTGTGGGGCGTCAAGGCGGAACGCAAACCCCTGGAAGAAACCTCGGGGGAGTCGGATCCGGAACCACTGCTGTTCCCGGAGCAAAAATCCTAACCCCACTGCTTGTTCCCGTTGCGACCCCCTCAAATCGGGGACCGGGGCATGCACAATGAAAAAGGCCAGGGGACGCAACCGCTGCCTGCCATGTTGAGCTCGGTTATTGGGTTCGCGATGAGATCCATTCCTGATTTTTTCGCAGGAGTTCCCCAGGGACGTCCCGCTTCACCGTTTCCAGAATGTCGGACAGTCGCTCTCTTTGCAGGCGGGCCCTCCAGGCCTCGTCTGCTTCCCACATTACCCGGGCGATCGCGCAGGGTTTTGAATCGGGATTCGTGAACGTGAGGCAGGGGTTGTTCTTCCGGATTTCCGTGCAGATGAATGTCGAATGCTTCCCCTCAATGGCTTCGACAATTTCCAGGAGCGTGATCTGGTCGGGAGCCTTCGCCAGACGATAGCCTCCGCGGGGCCCAAGGCTGGTTTCAACGATGGAGGCCTGGGACAGGCTTTGCATGGCCTTGGAAAGATATTCCTTGGGGATTCCGTGGAACTCCGCCAGCTCCCTGGTCGCAAGGTATTGCCCCTCGGGAAGTCCGGAAAGGACGGCGCAACAGTGAAGTCCCCATTCTACCGGTCCTTTTAAAATCATCAGTTCAATCCTGCTTTCTCCAGTCCATAGATCGAGTCCACGGAGCCCGGCTCAGGCCTGAAACTGACGGCCAATCGATTCCATGCATTGATGATCAAGATGGAAAAGGTCAAGTCCGACAGTTCCTTTTCGGAAAACTCCTTGCGTACGCGATCATAGACGTCGTCTGACACGCCTAGTCCGGATAATTCGGTGACGGCCTCTGTCCATTCCAGCGCCGCTCTTTCCCTTGGGGAAAACAACAAAGATTCCCTCCAGACCGGGATGTGGTAGAGTCGGAGCTCCCGCTCTCCGTGAATTTTGGCCTCCTTGACGTGCATGTCCAGACAGAACGTGCAGCCATTCATGAGCGACGCCCTGATCGTGACAAGGTCTGTGAGTTCCAGACCGATCGCGGTTCCTTTCGCCATGGTGCTCAGTTCCAGAAGTTTCTTGAAGAGATCGGGGGATTGCTGCGCATAGTTGATTCGTGGGCTCATGGTTGTTCCTTTTGCGAAGGGTGTTTTGACGGTTAATTAAGGACAATATATATCCTTAATTTGGCCCTGTAAAGTCCGTGATCAAGACCATTTGGGGAGATTGGGAAAACGACCCGATGGCGGTGGATTTCCCTGAACGGTCGGGCAAGGATTGGAAGGTATATGGGGTTGGGGAAACAGTTGTTCTGAGCCGACAGCGATTTCGGGTGATTGAAAGGGATTTAGGGAAAGGACGGGTCCCAGGAGTCCGAAACCTGAAAATGGTCCTCCCGGGAGGACCAGAATCCGGCGAGCATCGGGGCAGGAGAGTGGAGGACGAGCGGTCCGTTCTTGCGGGAACACAGGATTCCGCCGATATGGCCCTCCGTCATGGCGGCCATCGATTCGAGCAGGCTGTTGGCCTTCTGTGAGGCGGTTTCCCGGTCTTGCGCCCGGTCGACCTCAAGCAGGAGCCTGAGCCCCCCGACCGTTCTGAGGATCGACTCCCCGGTCCCGGTCATCGAAACGGCTCCCAGACTGTCCTGGGCATAGTATCCTGCCCCGGGAATGGAACTGTCCCCGATCCGTCCCGGCCACATCCGACCCATCCCCCCGGTCGAGGTGGTTGCGGCACAATGGCCCTCCAGGTCGTAGACGACAACCCCGACGGTCCCCCCTCCCGGAACTCCCGGGTCTTTTTTCCAATGCGAGAGGGCCTCGGGAGGGTAGGCCGGGTCATTCGGAAGGTCGGACAGGCCCATCCGGGAGATCCAGTGGGAAGTGGCCTCCCCGGACAACAGAACATGGCGGGTTGAAAAAAAGAGTTCCGGAAGAATGCGCGACGGACACGACAGTGTGGTGATGCCCGCAATCCCGAGGGTTTTCAGTGTGTGCCCGTCCATGGTTCCGATGTCCCGTCGGACGACCCCGTCTTCCTGGGGAATGGCCCCGGTTCCGGCGTTGAACAGGCCGGAAGCCTCAAGAATCCCGGTCAAGGCCCAGGAGGTCGACAGTGCGGTCTCTCCCTGAAGGAGCCTTTTTTTCCCCTCTGAAAGAATGGTCCTCAAGAGGTTTTCCGATGGGGTTTCCATTCGGGAGCCAAGCCCCGCATGGAGAAGGACCAAGGGGTGCATGTCGATCAACTCTTGTTTTCGGGAGCTGGAAAATCCGGAATGTCGTGGATCATGCCGATGATCGCCCGAACTTCGGCATGGAGGTGGCGAAGCGACGTCCGAAGCTCCTCAACCCAGGATTTTTCAATCTCGGACAAGGAGTCGTAAACCGGAGCCCGCCGTGGGGGAGTGAGCGAGTCCTCCAGCTGGAGATTGAGGTCCAGGGCTTCGTTCTTGAGTTTTTCCAGCGACTGGACGGATTTTCCCAACACGGGGTCGGTCTTGTCCGAGATGAACGCCTTGAGCTCCATCAGCAGAAGCTCGGCTTCGTCGGACCAGGAGGAAAATCGGTCAATGGCTTCCCGTCTGCGTTCTTCTTTTTCAAGGTCCGGCGGAGCCTGTATGCCGGCATGGGGAAGGAGTTCGAGTTCCTTTTCGATTTCACGATCCAGCGTGACCAGTCGGGAGGCCAGGGTCGACTTGTCGGAGGGATCCATCAGCGCCATCCTGGACTCTTGTGGGAACTGGCCCGGCTCTTCCGGGGACGTTTCGGCCTGGGAGCGGACTTTGGCGGCGTCCTGGGACGATTTGGCATTTTTCCCCGCGAGTCGGCGGAAGGCGACCCGGGTTCCCCTCGCCTCCAGGACAATCAGCCCGGTCATGAGCATTCCCAATCCCGACAGGGCCAGGAAAAAGATAATTTTCTGGTTGAGCCCCGGAAATGGCCAAAAGCCCCAGAGAGAGACTCCCCGGTGATCGGGAAGGATGGAGGGAACGGGAACGAAGGTCACCATGTATCCGAGCACTTCCGAGTCGAATCCGTGGCATTGGGCACAGGCCGGGGCATTCGGTACCGGGGTCGACCAGGCGGCAAACCCGCCCACCGGCTGGATCGGAGTCGGGGTACCCTCCCGGTTGGTCAGGAGGTGGCTTTCCTTCCTGGTCCCCGAGAGACGGGAGACCTGTTCCGCCAGCCGGGCCGGGACATTGTCCGGAGGCCAGGGAAAGAGGTAGGGTCCGTGGGGGGCCTTGAGCCATGCGTCGGACACCCGGGACAGGCTTTGCATCTTGTTCAGGAGCTGGGTGGTTCGATAACTTGGTTTCCGGCCCGGATCCAGGAGTGTGGTCCGCCCTCCCATGGTCGATGAGATTTCCCGGATCTGGGTGGGGACTTCCTCGGGCCGCCTCGCATTCATGAGGTCGTCAAGGTGGGAAATGGCCGCCAGGTTCAGGTGGTGGGCCCTGTCGAGGGCTTCCGTTTCGGCGGACAGCATGAGGATGAGGAGAAAAAGGCTTCCGGCTGAAACAACGCCGGCGATCGCATAAAGGACACGGGAGAGGAGAAAGCGGGGAGATTTCCGCTTGGCCATTACATGCTCATGGGTTGGTGGGTAACCGGTTCGATGCCCTGGATCTCATAGGACTCCACGAGGGGATTCGACAGCAGTTCCTGGCACCACGACTCAATGCGGGATTTCAGGGCGTCCGTCTGGGGGACATAGATCTCGATCAGTTTCCCGATCCGGACCGAAAAGAGATCGTTCTCTCCCATGTCATGGAACGCCTGGAGGACCGCCTGTCCCTGGGGATCGAGAATCCCCTCCCGGACCCGGATGAGGATGGTGACCCTGGAAAGGGATGCGGTGGCGCTAGAGTTCTGGTTCATGCTGGGTGACCCTCCTGAATAAGGCAAGATAATTCTCTTCGATCTTCCCGAGGTCCTGACGGAACCGATCCTTGTCCATTTTGTCATGGGTCTGGGCGTCCCAGAACCGGCAAGTGTCGCCGCTGATTTCATCTCCAAGGAATACCGCTCCGGAGTCATCGGTTCCAAACTCGAATTTCATGTCCACGAGGAGAATGCCCTTCCCGGAAAAGTAGGGAAGCAGGATGCCGTTGATCCGGCGCGCCATCTTTTCAATGGTGGCAATCACGTCATCGGTGGCGAGGTGGAGGATGTCGATGTGATCCCGGTTGACCATCGGATCCCCCAAGTCATCCCTCTTGTAGTACCATTCCAGGATGGGATGGGCAAGAGGGGTTCCCTCCGGTTGCCCAAGGCGCTTGACGAGCGATCCCGCAACCCTGTTCCTCATCACGACTTCGAGTCCGACCATCTTGAGGCGACGGACTTTCATGTCGATCGGCGACAGCCGGTCCACAAAGTGTGTCCGGATGTCCTGTGACTCCAGGAGGGTAAACAGATGGGCGGAGAGCTGGCAGTTGATCGCCCCCTTGTTGGGGATGCTCCCCTTTTTCAACGCATTGAACGCTGTCGCATCATTCTTGAACCGTTGGACGAGGGTGTCCCGATCCCCGGTCTCAAAAAGGATCTTGGCCTTGCCTTCATAGATGCTGGTCCACTCCAATGCCGGTTTCTCCATCAATTGCGGGGGCCGATATGGGGCCGGGGTGATTCTTTGAGCACCCGCCGGTAGAGCGCGTCAATGCTCTTCATGTATTGTGCGGGACTGAAGGCTTCTTCCCATTCCAGCGGATCCAGGGATTTGGGAAAGTCGGGATGGCGCAGAAGGGTTTCCCGAAGGGGTCCCTCCCCTTGCCATGTTTGCATTGCCGCATCCTGAACGATCCGGTAGGCATTTTCCCGGGAGAGTCCCGAACGGACCAGCGTCAGGAGCACTGCCTGAGAATACACGAGTCCTCCCGTCAAATCGAGATTCTCTTTCATCCGGTCCGGATAGACGACAAGATCCTTCAGGATGACTCCCAATCGATCGATCATGTAGTCGAGAAGGAGGAATCCATCCGGGAGGATCACCCGTTCAACGGAGGAGTGGCTGATGTCCCGTTCGTGCCAGAGCGCCACATTTTCATAGGCAGACTGGGCATAGGAGCGGAGAAGCCGGGCCAGCCCAGAGATATTTTCCGCCCCGATCGGATTCCTTTTGTGGGGCATGGCCGAAGAGCCTTTCTGACCTTTCCGGAAGGGTTCTTCGACTTCCCGGACTTCCGTGCGCTGAAGATGGCGGATTTCGACCGATATCTTTTCAAGGGTCGTTCCGATCAGGGCAATGACGGACATCAGTTCCGCATGGCGGTCCCTCGAGACCACCTGGGTCGCCATTTCCTCAGGCTTCAGATCCAGGGACGCCAGTATGGCCTCTTCCGTTTCCGGATCGATGTGGACAGCCGTCCCCATGGCGCCGGACATCTTCCCTACCCTCATCGATTCCCGGGCATGCCGGAGGCGATCTTCGTGGCGCTGGAACTCGGCGTACCAGGCCAGGAACTTGACCCCGAACACAATGGGTTCCCCGTGGATGCCATGGGATCGTCCGACCATGACGGTTTCACGATGCGCCAGGGCCAGCGATTTCAGAATCCCTGAAAAGCGTTGCATCTCAGTCAGGACATGGTCTGTTGCCTCGACCAGGATCCGGCTTTGGGCGGTGTCGACCAAGTCCTGGCTGGTCATTCCAAAATGCAGGATGGCCCGGGCCGGTTCAGGCAACTGTTCGGAGACCATGGTCAAAAAGGCAATAACATCATGTCGTGTTTCGGCTTCTATCTCATCCATGCGGGCGGAGTCGAGCCGAACCTTGGCGTTTAAAAACAGATTGGCGGCATGGGGGTCCACCAGACCCTTTTCGGAAAGGACCCGGGTGGCGGCCTGCTCGACTTCAAGCCATGCCTGCAGGCGTCTCTGGGGCTCAAACAGGGCTTTCATGGTTTTTCGTGTATAGCGGTCAATCATCTGTCGGGGTTCTCCTGAGTCCGTCGTGGCGTGTCGCCAGGATGACTTGAAAGTGGCTGAAAAGGTTCAACGGGATTGCTGGGAAGAGTGCCGCAGTCCTTTCATCCCGTCCGACGCCCGGGAAAGGCAGGACGCGGGAAAATCGGAAGGGTCGGACAGAAAAATGCGGACAGCCTCCCCGGACGCCAGGTGGTCGGCGATGGACTCGAGATCCAGTAGGATGTCGTTGGAAACTGTGGAGACGTCGATGACGGCTGTTCCCACTCCCAGCTGCTGGACAATCCGGACGATCGATTCGGCCAGTTTTCCCTTGGGGAACTTGTCGGCCGGCAACAGCAGGAATCCATGATGGAGGGGGTGCATCGCCGGGACAAGCAGGAAGGACTCCGGAAACGCCTTCTCTTTCCGGAAAAAGGGGCCCAGGGTCCGGGTCAGGAGGCCTGAATGCCACATGTCGAGCCATCCCAGGAGGCCATTGAGGGCGGTCATGTCCTGTCTGAACAGGAAGATCCGGAAGGGAAAGGGTTCGGAGAAAAGGTTTCCGTCCCAGACGGGCATGGAGGAAAAGGGCGCTTCGTGTCGCGGCGGGGCACCCGCACCGGGCCATTTCATTGGACACCCTCTCGTTTCTTTTCGTCCTGGACCGTGTGTGCCTCTCCCCGGGACACCTTTTCCGGGTTGTGACGGATTCCGACCTGGTGCAGGATGCCATTGATGAACGGGATGGCCTCCGGTTCAGAATACTGGTGGGCCAGCTCAAGGGACTCATCCACGCTGACCCGGAACGGGATTTCCGGTTCATGGAGGATCTCGTAGGTTCCGATCCTCAGGATGTTCCGGTCAATCTTGCCCATTCGTTCCAGTGACCACTGAATGGAAAGGGACTGTATGATCCTGTCGATTTCCGTCCGGTGCTCCATGATTCCTTCCCAAAGCCGCCCCCTCAGGTCCAGGGCGACGCTTGAGAGCTGGGAGGTGGCCGAAAACGGATGGGTCCTCCAGGTCCCTAGGGAAGAAAACTCAGTGGAGAACAGGGATTGCAGCACTTCGACACGGGCCTTGTGAAGTTGCCGGTTCCACTCCGAGCGGACCGGCGGGCGGGAAGTTCCTGAATGTTTGGTCATTTGCGCCTGGTTTCCGGTAAGTGGCCAAAAAGCTGTGCCATGCGGAACGCCGCATCCCCGGCCTCCCTTCCCTTGTGACCCTCTTTTCCGCCAATGCGGTCCATGGCCTGCTGGAGGGAGTCCACGGTCAGGATGCCGAATACCACGGGTATCCCATGAAGTTGGCTCTGGTTCATGATCCCGGAGGTGACTCCCGAAACGACGGCATCGTAGTGGCCTGTTTCCCCCCGAATGACACAGCCAAGGGCGATGGCCGCATCATAATCGGAGTCCGGCAGGAGCAGGGAAAGGGTCGACGGGATCTCCATGGCCCCCGGGACCCGGAGGATGTCCACCCTCTCCGGAGGGAGGGGAGATTCCTTCAATGCCTCGGTGCAACCGGAAAGGAGGCGTTCGGTGACTAGGGCGTTGAACTGGCTGACCACCACCAGAACCCTCCAGACCCGAACCGGATCGGGGAAGTCAATGTTGCGAATTTCCACGGTGCTCCCTCTAGATTTTGCTGAGCAGGTGCCCCAGTTTGTCTTTCTTTGTCTTCAGGTATCGCCTGTTCCGGTCTTCCGGGGTGATTTCGACGGGGACCCTGTCGACCATCTCGAGGCCATACCCTGTCAGTCCGACGATTTTCCTGGGGTTGTTTGTCATCAGCCGAAGCTTCCGAACCCCCAGCTGGCAAAGGATCTGCGCTCCCAGGCCATAATCGCGGAGATCGTCCTTGAACCCAAGCTTAAGATTGGCCTCCACGGTATCATATCCCTGATCCTGGAGCTTGTAGGCCTTGATCTTGTTGGCAAGTCCGATCCCCCTGCCTTCCTGGTTCATGTAGAGGACGATCCCAGACCCTTCCTTTTCGATCATGCGCATGGCTTCCCTGAGCTGGGGCCCGCAGTCGCAGCGATGGGAGTGGAAGACATCCCCTGTCAGGCAACTGGAGTGGACCCGGACAAGAACCGGCTTGTCCGAGTCGATGATTCCCTTGACCAGCGCGATGTGGGGACCCTGTTCAACCTTGTCTTCGAAGACCACGGCCCGGAAATCCCCGAACTCTGTCGGGAGGTCCGCTTCCGCGACCTGGACGACCAGTTTTTCCTGGCGCACCCTGTAGGCGATCAGATCCTGGATGGTGACGATGGGAATTTCGTGTTCCTCCGAAACCTTTTCCAGATCCGGAAACCGCGCCATCGACCCGTCCTCGTTCAAGATTTCGCAAATGACCCCGATCGGGATGATGCCGGCCAGAACGGCCAGATCCACGGACCCCTCGGTTTGGCCGGCCCGCTTGAGCACCCCTCCCTCTTTGGCCCGGATGGGAAAAATGTGTCCCGGACGGACCAGGTCGGTGGATTTTGCATCCGGCCGGACGATGGTCTGGATCGTGTGGGCCCGGTCGAAGGCCGAGATCCCGGTGGATATCCCGTCCCGGGCGTCCACGGAGATCGTGAAGTCGGTTCCGTAGGAGGCTTCGTTGACGGCGGTCATGGGTTCCAGTCTCAGCGCCTGGGCCTTTTCGGTCGTCATGGTCACGCAGATGAGTCCCCGGCCGTATTTCGCCATGAAGTTGATGGCCTCGGGAGTGGCAAACTGACCGGCAATGACAAAGTCTCCCTCGTTTTCCCGATCTTCGTCATCTGTCAGGATGATCATGCGCCCGTTCCGGATGCGCTCAATGGCTTCTTCTATTCGTATGGTGGACAAAAGTGACTCCTTCGCTTGAGAGATTCCCCAATGGGGTCGGTCTGGCGTTTCCTTGTCAGATATCCTTGAACCGGTTGGTGATCGGAACCCGCCAGTCCTTTCCAAACGCCCGCATGGTCAGCTTGATTCCTGGTGGAGACTGCCGTCGCTTGTACTCGCTTTGATCGATGAGATGCAGCACCTTGGAGACAATGCGGGGATCAAAGCCGGTTCCGACAATCTCGTCGAGCCCCTTGTCGTCTTCCACATAGGCCTCCATGATGGGATCCAGAATTTCATAGGGAGGAAGGGAATCGGCATCCTTCTGGTTAGGCCTGAGTTCTGCTGTCGGGGCCTTTTCGATGATCCGGTCGGGAATCAATCCCGGACGGCGTTCGTTCAGGTAGTCGGACAGGTCGTAGACCAGCGTTTTGGGGAGGTCCTTGAGCACGGCAAATCCTCCAGCCATGTCACCGTAAAGGGTCTGGTACCCGACGCTCATTTCACTTTTGTTCCCGGTGGTGAGCACAAGCCAATGGAACTTGTTGGAAAGGGCCATCATCAGGATCCCCCTGATCCGGGATTGCAGGTTCTCCTCCGTGGTATCCCTGCCCCGGTCCTTGAACATTGGGGAGAGGATCTGGAGAAAATGCTCGAACGAGGCGCCGATCGGAATGGTCTCTACGGGAATGCGCAGGTTGCCGGAAAGCTTCAGGACGTCTTCATAGCTTTCCTGGGAGGTGTACATGGAGGGCATAAAGAGGCCGTGCACCTGTTCCGGTCCCAGGGCATCCGCGGCGATGGCCGCGACAAGGGCGGAGTCTATGCCGCCCGACAGTCCGATCAGCACCTCCTGGAACTGGTTTTTCCGGACATAGTCCCGGACGCCCAGGACCAGGGCCTCATGGATTTCCTCCAACTTCCCCATCGGAGTCAAAAGAGGGCTTTTCTTGAGGACCTTCCGGTCTTTCGGGTCGGGATGATGTGATGGGGACGGGGTGTCTCCCGCCGACCAGTTCACCAGCTTGTCCGTGTTCCAGAGGGGCCTGTCCTCGGACTGGCTCAGCTTGTCCTTCCGTCGCCTCGGATCGTGCAGGCGAACCCTGAACACCTGGTCCAGGTCGAGTTCTGTGATCAGGAAATCTTCCTGAAAGGCCTTGCCACGGCTCTCGATCTCCCCTTCCGGACCAATGACCAGGCTCTGTCCATCGAATACAAGCTCATCCTGTCCCCCCACCATGTTGACATAGGCGATATAACAGGCATTGTCCGCCGCCCGGGTTTTGAGCATTCCTTCCCGGACTTCCCGCTTGCCGGCATGAAACGGGGAGGCGGAAAGATTGACGATGCATTCCGCGTCCCCCATGAGGGTCTGGGTATAGAGAGGTCCCTTGGGATACCAGATGTCCTCGCAGATGTTGATTCCGATCCGGATGGATTTGAACGTGAGGACCGGCGATTCGGTGCCTTCCTGGAAGTACCGGTTTTCATCAAAGACACCGTAGTTCGGCAGGTACTGCTTCCGGTATACCCCAATGATCTTGCCCCCGTAGAGGACGGCGGCCGCATTGTAGATGTCATCCTGGCGGTCCACAAATCCGACCAGGACCAGGAGGTCCGGAGCGAAGGAGACGAGTTCATCGAGGGCTTTCAGGTTCCGCTCGATGAAGGTCGGTTTCAGGAGAAGGTCCTCGGGGGGATACCCTGTCAGCGCAAGCTCCGGAAACGCCACCAGGTCGGCACGTTCCGAACGGGCATGACCGATCATGTCCTTGATGTGTGCAAGATTTCCCGGGATGTCCCCCACGGTGGGATTCATCTGGGCAAGACCCAGTCGTAGCCTTCTCATGAAGATTCCTTATGATGATGGGGTAAGGATGGCGGCATCGGAGATGCCATTAATTCCCGGAACAGGGCCTGGGCGCCAGGCGTGTCCCAGTCTCTGGAGCCCGTGACTTTTCCGACCAGCATTCCCCGGGGATCGATCAGGTAGGTCTGGGGCAATCCCATCCCGAAATACCGGTCATCGATCTTTCCCTTCCGTCCCAGAACGACAGGATACCCGACCGGAATCTTTTGGACGAAGCCCCGGACCTTGTCGACGTTGTAGTCCATGGCTACGCTGATCAGGAGGAAAGGCTCCTTTTTCATTTGGTCCCCCAGCCTGTTCAGCGTCGGGATTTCCGTTCGGCAGGGCACGCACCAGGTCGCCCAGAAGTTCAGGAGAACCCATTTCCCCCGGTAACTGGACAGTGAAAGGGAGTTTCCGGAAAGTTCCGGGCCATTGAGGTCCGGGGCCCGCTCCTGGTCATCGAAGAGGATGAACCCCAGATTCTCCAGCGAGGCCTTTTCTGGTCCCGAGAGCGCGAACGCCCAATCCGGGAAAAACAAGAGCCGGGCCAGCAATCCCACTGCGATCGAACAAGAGGCCGCGATCCGGAGGAAATTCCTTGTCGTCACTGGCTTTGTCCCCTTCGGTCCATGGTTTGGAACCCTTCTTTTCCCTGGCATTGCATCCCGCTTTTACGGGATGCAATCAAATTGCAGGGGTTCATTGCATCCTAGTTAATGATACACAAGGATTCTTGCTGAACCAACAGGTTGTTTTGGGAGCGTCAGGGGTCTGGGCGCTGGGCATAGAGGAAGATGCCGGCGGCCACTGACAGATTCAGGGAATCGACGTGGCCATACATGGGCAGCGCGACCGTCCAGTCGGACTGTTGCAGTACGGGTCTTGAAACCCCTTTTTCCTCTTCCCCGATCACGACAACGAGCGGTGGCGGAAACTGGATTCGATATCTGGTTTCCCCCCCAAGGGCGAGCGACAGCACCCCATACCCTTTTTTCTTAAGGAAGAGAAGGGTTTGGGAGAGGTTCCCGACACGGATGAGGGGTAATGTGAACAGGGCGCCGGAGGAGGTTTTGGCACAGGTTGCGGAGAGGGGGGCCACCCTTCTTTTGGGCAGGAGGATTCCCTGTACTCCGGCCGCGTCGCAGGTCCTGAGCAACGCCCCAAGATTCCGGGGATCCTGGACGCCGTCGACAGCCACGAGAGGAGACGGAAGGTCGACCTTTCCCTCAAGGAATCCATCCAGATCCAGAAGCGGGGTGGGTTCCAGCGTGGCAAAAACCCCTTGGTGCACAAGGTCCCCCGCCATGCGATCCAAAGCCAGACGGGGCAGGAAATCGACCGGAATCCCGTTCTGACGGGCCCGTTGGAGGATCTCCTGCCTGCGGGTATCCGGATGGGGATCGTCTTTCAGGTAGAGTCTTGAGATCCGCCTGGGCTGTGTCCGGAGAAGCTCCAGAACGGCGTGCAGGCCGCCGATTCCTCCCGGGGTTTCTAGATCTTCCTGATTCGTGGCATTCCTCCGGGATTGTCTTCCAGTAAGAAACCGGCTTTTTTAAGGCGATCACGGATTTCATCGGCACGGGGGAAGTCTTTTTGTTTTCGGGCCTTCTCCCGCTCCAGCACGAGCGATTCGATCTGGTCGGGTGCAATGGCATCTTCCCCGGACCGGGGATTGCCTTTTCCGTAGATCCACTCTTCCGGGGGAATAGAAAGGATCCCGAATGTTTCCCTGGCCGCCTGAAAAAGCGCTTTTCCGTCCGGGATGATTCCCGGAGGAGGCGTTTCCGAACGGGTGAGGAACGGGTTCAGGTCGTTTTTCAGTTCGTGGAGGATTCTGAAGCAGACGGCGGTGTCGAGGTCGTTTCCAAGGGCCTCGAGGAAGGCTTGGGTCCGTGGACCTTCCCGTGCCGGTTCCTCTTTTTCCTCGAGGAGGGAGCGGAACAGGTAAAGACTGTCCAGGCCATTTTTGGCATGGGCCAGGGAGTCCTCCGTCAGGTCGAGGGGGGAGCGGTAATGGGTGGAGAGCATAAAGGCCCGGAGCCATTCTTTGGTGACCGGTTCAGGAAAGGGTGAGGTTTCGAAAAAAGTGCGGATCCGGAAGATGTTGCCGATCGATTTCGACATCTTTTCTTCGTTTAAAGTGACAAATCCGTTGTGGATCCAGGTGTTGACGAAAGTTGTTCCGGTGGTCGATTCGCTCTGCGCCCGCTCGTTTTCATGGTGGGGAAACATGAGGTCCATTCCCCCACCGTGGAGGTCGATCGTGGTTCCGAGCAAGGCCAGTGACATGGCAGAGCACTCAATGTGCCAGCCCGGCCTGCCCTCCCCGAAAGGAGCCGGAAAGAAGGGTTCGTTGGGTTTTGCCCCTTTCCAGAGGGCAAAATCCAGCGGATCTTCCTTGTCCTCGTCGGCCTGGACACGGGAGCCTGCCCGAAGTTCGTCGATTTTCTGGTGCGATAGCTCTCCGTAGGCGGCATATTTTCGGACCCGGAAATAGATGTCATTTCCCTTTTTGTAGGCAATCCCCGAATCGAGCATGGACTGGATCATCGTGATCATCTGGTCGAGATATTCCGTGGCCCGTGGTTCGAGTGTCGGAGGAAGAATCCCGAGCCGATCCATGTCCCGGTGAAAGGAATCGATGTAGATGGAAGTGATCTCCCCGATCGTCCGGCCTGTTTCCCGCGCTTTCAGGATGATCTTGTCATCGATGTCGGTGATGTTCCGGACATAGCGGACCCGGTACCCCGACCTCAGGAGGAGCCGGTGCAGCACGTCGAAGACAGTCTGGCTCCTGGCATGTCCGAGGTGGCAATCGTCATAGACGGTGACCCCGCAGACATACAGGGTGACCTGGTCGGGATTGACCGGTTCAAGGGGTGTCAGCCGCTGGGTGAGGGAATTGTAGAAAACCGGTCTGGTCATGATTCCATTTTCTCCAGATGGGAACCTATTTTCCAGCTTTTGATCCGATCCTTCGGAAGGCCGTTTCCATTCCCGTTCAGGGGGGATTCACCTTCTCCCCCGACGTGAAGGATCGAGAGGACCGGAGACGGAAGTCCGGACAGTCCAGACAGGGAAGGGAGAACCGGAATGTAGGCATGGCCAAGATCCCGGACCGATTCCTGGATTTTGGGGAACAGATCCTCACTGTCTTCGACCAGGACTACCCGGTGGGTCAGTTCAAGAAGGAGGAGAAGGAAATAGGGATCCGTCAGACGGAAGACCGCAACGCGGTCACCTGGGTGGATCGGATGTTCCGTGAGGATCAAAAGCGCATCCAGGATGGAGGGGGCGATCCTCCCTCCCCAGCCCTTGGGATGAAACTGGGAAAAGAGCCTTTCAGGGGGCTCTCCGGGAAAGAAAGAAGACCGGGGAAGCCGGATGGTGGCGGCCAGAAGCCTGGGTGAAAGGTGCGGATGGTCTTTCAGGATGGCTTGCACGAGTTGGTCCTTGAAGGGCTTTTCTACATCGGGTGTCATGGAAAAGGAGTCCCGTCCTGCTTCGGAGCGGTCTGTTCCTCCCATTTTTTCAGGGAGTGGATCGAAGGGTAGTGGGTCAGGTCCAGGTGCAAGGGGGTGACCGACACATATCCGTGGTCGATGGCATGGAGGTCCGAGGCTTCATCGGGATCGTAGTCCTTGGGGCCCATTCCGATCCAGTAATAGGGCCTGCCCCGGGGATCTTCCTTCTTGATGATGTTCGTTTCGTTCAGGATTCTTTTTCCGAGGTGGGTGATTCGGATTCCCTGAACCTTTTCCAGTGGAAGGTTCGGAATGTTGACCGATAGCAGGACCGAGGGATCCGGGGGCCGTTCCAGCTGAAGGCCCGCGATGATCCGGGCATAATGGGCCGCGGTTTCCATCTGGAACGGCGAATAGGGATCGCTTGGAACCTCCAGTGAAAATGCCAGGGAGGGGGTGCCCAGGATGGATCCCTCGAATGCCGCGGAGACCGTTCCGGAGTAGGTCACATCATCGGCAAGGTTCACTCCGTGATTGATCCCGGAAACGATCAGGTCGGGTTTTCGGGGGAGGATCACGTACAGGGCGAAGTTGATGCAGTCCGTCGGGGTTCCGTTGAGGGAAAAATGCGTGGGATCCTTTTGGTTGATGCGCAAGGGTTTGTGGATGGTCAGGGCATGCGAGGCCGCGGAGCGTTCCTGGTCCGGAGCGACCACGTAGACCTCCCCGAGGGGGGCCATGGCTTCTTCCAGAAAACGGATTCCGTCAGAGGAGATTCCGTCATCATTGGATACGAGAATGAGGGGTTTGTTCAAGGAACTCCTGGGAGTATCGCAATGTTCCCCAAAGATACGGCGAAGAGCCCATCTTCAGCGAACCGGGGAATGCTGTCAGAACTGGTCGGGGCGAAAGGATTTGAACCTTCGACCACTCCCACCCCAAGGGAGTGCGCTACCGGGCTGCGCTACGCCCCGATTTCAGAGTCGTTTTCTTCCATGATCTGCAAGGCCCTGCGGATTTCCACCAACATCTCGCCGATCCATTGAGGGCTTTCCGCGGGGTTTGTTCCATCGAGAAAGCCCTTGGCTCCCTTGAGGGAGCGACCTTCGACCTGGACGAGGTCGATGATCTTTCCGAGAAACCGAAGGTCCTCTTCGGAGTATTCCCTCTGTCCCCCACGGGTCTTTTTGGGGGACAGAACCGGAAAAACCTTTTCCCAATACCGGAGGGTGGCCGCTGTGATGCCGAGGATGCGACAGGCTTCGCCAATCCGGTATTTCTGGGTGATGTGATGAGTCACCAGCTGTGATCTCACACCGACTCCCTAGTCTTCTTCTATCCCATGCCCTTTTTTGAAAAAAGCCCGACTCGGATGGAAAAGGACCGTATGATGGGCAGGGATCTGAACAGGCTCGCCTGTTTTGGGGTTCCTGCCTGGACGGTCTTTGATTTTCCGGACAATGAAGGATCCAAATCCGGAAATCTTGACGTCCTCACCATTTTCGAGAGACGTGGAAATTTCCTCCAGAAATACATCGAAAACCTGCCCGATGAACTTGGCATTGTATTCTGACCGGTTCGATTTTTGGAGGACACGCTGAACGATATCAAGTCTTTTCATCTTTTTCCTGACAAAATTAGTGGGTCAATCATATTCATTGGAGAGCGTTTTGTCAATGAAATCGCCAGCATGACAGACACCTCGGTGGCTTGAAAGTACGAATTGCGCCAACTCCCTGGAAAGGGTGTCTCCCCTCTGCGAGATGGATTCAATGAACGGCTTCTTGAGAGAGCCGGACAAAAAGATTTCCCGGAATGTTTTCTTGAGATTCATGATCTCATCGGGGGTATACCCTGCCCGCCGAAGGCCAACCCTGTTCAGGGTCCGGACTGTATGCGTCCCGTCAATGATGCAGAATGGGGGGACATCGCGGCTTGTCCGGGCTCCCCCCCTCATGAGGGAGAGTCGGCCAACCCGGACAAACTGGTGGACCAAGACGGCGCCGGAGAGGAACGCCTGGTCATCCACATGGACATGGCCGGCGAGAAGGGCGCCGTTGGCCAGGATAACCTGGTTTCCGATGTGGCAATTATGGGCGACATGGGACAGTGCCATCAGGAGGTTCTTGTCGCCGAGGACCGTTTCCGTCCCTTCCTTGGTGGCCCGATGGATGGTCACATATTCCCGAATCTCGTTTTGGTTTCCGATTCGGGTCCGGGTCAGATGGCCACCATAGGCCCGATCCTGGGGTTCGTGACCGATAATGGCTCCCATGTGGACCCTGTTTCCTTCTCCCATTTCGACTCCGGGTCCGATTGAAACCCTTTCCATCAGTACTGTTCCGGCTCCGATGCGGGAAGGGCCCCTGACCACGCAGAACGGCCCGATGGACACATCGTCAGCCAGTTCGACGTTCGGATCAACAATCGCAGTGGGGTGGATCAGGGTGGAACTCATAAGGGCTGGACCCCTGACTTGAGGAGGCAGTAATCGATGCTGTCCTTCAATGCCAGAAGGCTTGCGGCAATCACGTTTTCTGAGACCCCCACCGTTCCCCATTTCATGGAAGGAATCCCGGATTCGATCAGGACCCTGACCCGGGAGGCGGTACCCTGATTGCCGGTGAGAACCCGTACCTTGTAGTCCAGAAGGTTGATTGACGACACTTGGGGGTAAAACGCCGTCAATGCCTTTCGAAGGGCTTTGTCCAGGGCATTGACCGGACCGTTCCCCAAATCTGCGGTGTGTTCGTAGCGATTCCCGACCCTAACCCTGATCGTTGCTTCGGTCAGTCCTTCCGGATTGTGCCCCTTCTGTTCCATCAATACATGGAAGAAGTCCACCTCGAAGAATGGCCTGAACGTTCCGGAGGCGGAGCGCATCAGGAGTTCAAAGGAGGCCTCTGCCCCCTCGAACTGGTACCCCTCGTGTTCGAGCTGTTTCAGGGTGGTCAGGAGCTTCTGGATGTCCGGACTGTCGGATTCCATCGGGATTCCGTATTGACGGGCCTTTTCGATGAGGTTGCTGCGACCCGAATGTTCGGAGAGGAGGATGCGTTGCGCATTGCCGACGGATTCCGGGCGAATGTGCTCGTAGGCCCGACTGTTTTTCCGGATGGCGTGGACGTGGACACCGGCCTTGTGGGCAAATGCCGACTCTCCCACAAAGGGCTGGTTCTTGGGAAGGGGCCGGTTCTGGATTTCGGAAAGGAGGGACGCGATCGGCCTCAATCTGACAAGCTCATCGGGGGAGACGACCGGAAATCCCATTTTAAGGGAGAGGTTTGCAATCACCGAGATGAGGTTTGCATTTCCGCAACGTTCCCCGATTCCGTTGATCGTGCCATGAACCTGGCGAGCCCCGGCCCTGATCGCCATGAGTGAGTTTGCCACTGCAAGCTCTGCGTCATTGTGCGCGTGGATTCCAAGAGGGGTATTGAGGGATCGGGCGGCGGCACGAAAGGCCAAGTCGACATCCCACGACATCGCTCCCCCATTGGTGTCGCACAGGACGATCCAGTCCGCTCCCCCCTTGGCTGCCGCCTGGAGGGTTTCCAGGGCAAAGTCCGGGTTTTCCTTGAATCCGTCAAAGAAGTGCTCTGCATCGTATACCACTTCCCGTCCGGACTGCTTCAGAAAATCGACGCTTTCACGAATCATCTCGAGATTGGCCTCCCGCGTGATCCCCAGGATTTCCTCAACATGGAGGGACCAGGATTTTCCGAAAATGGTGACGACTTCGGTTCCAGCATCGATCAATGCCTTGAGGACGGGATCGTCCTGGGTGCGATTGCCGGATTTCCTCGTGCTGCCAAATGCGGCAATCCGACTGTTCTTGAGCGGAAGACGACGGACTGCCTGAAAGAACTCGATATCCTTGGGGTTGGCGCCAGGCCACCCGCCTTCAATGTAGCGAACCCCCAGACGATCGAGTTCCTCGACCACCCGGATCTTGTCTTCCATCGTGAAATGGATATCTTCCGACTGGCTTCCGTCGCGCAGGGTCGTATCGTAAAGCGTAATTTTTTCCGGGACGGGGTCGGCAGGGAGGGATCCCGTCTTTGGGTTTTCAGCCTTCATGGAGGGTTCCCCTGGTTTCCGGCTGAAACTCTTCATGAAGGGCCCTCACTGACAGTTCGGAATATTTTTCATCGATCAGGCAGGAGATTTTGATCTCGGAGGTGGAAATCATCAGAATGTTGATCCCTTCGCGGGCGAGCGTGGAAAACATTCGGGCGGCCACGCCGGAATGGGATCGCATGCCGACGCCAATGATGGAAATCTTGACGATGTCTTCCTTGATCTTGATCTCCCCCGCACCAATCTCGCTGGCGATCTGGGCGGCAAGTCGCTCTGCCTTCCGGGCGTCCGAACGCGGCACGGTATACGAAATGTCGGTCAGTCCATCCTGGCCCACATTCTGGACAATCATGTCCACGACGATGGACTGGCTTGAAATGGTTTCAAACAGGCGGGCGGCCAGACCGGGTTTGTCAGGGACATCCTGAACGGTGATCTTGGCCTGGTTTTTGTCCAATGTGATTCCTGAAACGACAATGTGTTCCATCCGTTTCTCCTCTTCCGTCACAAGGGTGCCGGGATCTGTCGAGAATGTGGAGCGGACCCTGACGGGCATCTTGTATTTCATGGCAAATTCGACGGATCTTGTCTGAAGGACCTTGGCCCCCAAAGAGGCCATTTCGAGCATCTCTTCATAGGAGATCTGGTCGAGTTTCCGGGCGGATGGAACCAGATTGGGATCCGCTGTATAGACTCCAAGAACATCAGTATAGATATCGCAACGGTCTGCCTTGACCGCGACAGCAAGGGCCACCGCTGTCGTATCCGATCCCCCCCGTCCTAGCGTCGTGACGTTTTCTTCGGCGGAAATGCCCTGGAAACCCGCTACGATCGGAATGATTCCCTTCTGGAGGGTTTCCGTAAGACGTTCGGACGAGATGCTGGCGATCCGGGCCTTGGTGTGGACGCTATCCGTCTTGATTCCCACTTGCCTGCCGGTCATGGACTGGGCCGGAATTTTCATCTCATTGAGCACTATGGCCAAAAGGGCGCTTGTCACACGTTCCCCCGAAGAGAGCAGCATGTCCATTTCCCGCTCATGGGGTTCAGCCGAAAGCTCATAGGCAAGGCGGAGCAGCCTGTCTGTTTCTCCGCTCATCGCAGAAACGACAACCACCAAACGATGTCCGGATTCCCACGTTTCCCGGACGATCTGTGCCACCTTGCGAATCCGTTCGATCGATCCGACCGATGTGCCACCGAACTTCTGAACGATCAGTGCCATCTCTATCCGTTCCACCTTCCTTTACAGTTCAATGCATTCTTTCCACTGGACGATCGTCAGCCTTGGGCCCCGCCTGGCAGAGGATTCCTCAAATCGCCCGGAACCCTGGTGAGGAATGTTCCGTGACATCCGGGCCCGGTGAAGGAACGGGACCGGTCCTTGTTCGTGGTTCCCGGTGATCGGCGAACTCAAATGATCACAGGTGAGCCAAAGATTGTCTACCTCCCCCTCCTCGATGGCCTGCAGTAGGGCCGGGCCAAACACCCGGTCGAACCGTTCCAGAAAGGACTGCTTCTCTTTCGGCTCCTGACGGTGGCTGGCGAGGTCGAATCCTTCGATATGGCAAAAGACATGGGTTGTTTTTGGGTCCGACAAAGCGGACAGGACCACATCCCGCTTGCTTTCAAGGGATGTGTCCGTATCTCCCGTGCCTCCAGGTACCAAAGGGATCGTCCAACCGAGACACCTTCCGATCGAGCGGGCCAGCGGAACTGCAGCCACCATCCAGCGCCTGCCCTCCTTCCTGTCGGGAGGGAGTTCGGACTCTGGTGACCATTTTCCCATGCCCCATGGCCATACGCAATTAAACTCCGGATGAGGGGGGACCAAAAGGGAGGATTCCCGGATCAGGTCCCCGAGGATTCCTCCGTCATCGGGAAGAAATTCTCCGATTCTTGGGACCGGAGATTCGGGAGGAACCGTTTCCCCGATCGGGAGAAATGCCGCCATTCTGGTGATCGCCCCGTCCTCGCGCCGGATCGGAACATAGCGGAACCCGCATTTTTCCTCTGCCCGACTGGCCCGGCCGAGGAAACCCTCCCAGAAAGTGTGCAGAGGCATTGTTTCCACAAAGGATTCAAGCCTGCCATCCTGGACCCTCGCGGGATTGAGCAGCCATACCCATTGGGGGCATCGCATTGAAGGTCCCAAATCCATTCCCCTGGTCAGGAGTTCAGCCCTTGCGACGGAATCCCGGATATCCAAGGCCCCGCACAGGGAAAGGATCCCCCTTTCGGAGGAAGGGACTCTTTTGTCGTCCGGATCATGGATGTCGAGAAGTCCTACCGTGCCCTCTCCTGCCAGCCGGTCAAGGAAGGGGGTGGCAGCCCGTTCGAGTGTTGACGGGAACTCCGGCTCCCCGAGACCATCCAGAATCAGAACAAGGTGCTTGCATGGCATGAGTCGTCTGTTCCTACAGCCCCTATAGGCTCAATTGGCCTGGACGGCACTCGTTGTGCCATCAGATGTTCAGTGGAACCCCAGGACTTTCAATACGGCTTCTTTTCCTGGAGGCACCCGAATCTCTGAATGGGGGGTGGAAAGGGCTGTTTCAGGATCCTTGAGTCCATGGCCGGTCAGCGTGCAGACCACGGTTTCGCCAGAAAGGAAGCGGCCGTTCCTGGCATATTCGATCACTCCCGCCAAAGAGGCGGCAGAGGCGGGTTCACAGAAAACCCCCTCTTCCCGGGCCAGCATACGGTAGGCTTCGAGGATCCTTTCGTCGCTCAATGCAATGATCTCCCCGCGCGATTCGGAGGCTGCCTTCAGCGCCCCCTGCCATGACGCCGGGTTTCCGATCCGGATGGCCGAAGCCACCGTTTCGGGCTTTTCAACGATGTGTCCCTTGACGATCGGCGCGGCTCCCTCGGCCTGAACCCCGACCATTCTGGGCAATTCGCGCATTTTTCCCGCCATCTTGTATTCCCTGTAGCCCATCCAGCTCGCAGTGATGTTTCCCGCGTTGCCGACCGGGAGAAAATGGTAGGTCGGTTCATGTCCCAGAAAATCGCAGATTTCGAAGGAGACGGTCTTCTGTCCCTCCAGACGATCGGGATTGACCGAATTGACCAGGGCCACCGGGTGGGTTTCGGAAATCTCCCGGACTACCTGGAGCGCTTCATCGAAGAGGCCCTGGATCTGGATGACCACAGAATCATGCATGACCGCCTGTGCGAGCTTCCCTTTGGCAATCTTCCCCTCGGGAATCACCACGTAGACCTTCAGGCCGGCTCTGGCTCCATAGGCCGCCGCTGAGGCTGAGGTATTCCCTGTCGAGGCGCAGATCAGGGCCTTGGCACCCCTTTCATGGGCTTTTGTGACGGCCAGGGTCATTCCCCTGTCCTTGAAGCTTCCCGTTGGATTTTGTCCTTCAATCTTGGCAAAGAGGGAAATCTTGATCCCCAGTTTCTCCGGAATCCGTTCCAGCGGAAGAAGGGGTGTCCCCCCTTCCAAAAGCGTGACAGGCCTGGTGTGGGGAAGAACGGGCAGAAAATCCCGGTAGTGTTCGATGATTCCAGGCCATTCCTTGCGCATTATTCGTCTTTCCCTTCCACGCGGATCAAGACGGTTGGTTCCGTCACGTGGGTTGATCTGTCAATAATTTGGAGGGCAGCCCGGACGCTCGATTCCGGAGCAGTATGGGTCAGGATGACGACAGGCACGCTCCCCCCCTTTTTACGGCCCTTCTGGATGACCGATTCGATGCTGATCCCGTGGGTTCCGAGAACTCCCGAAAGGTATGAAAGCGTTCCGGGCTGGTCGTGCGCCATGAACCTCAGATAGTATTCACAACGCACCTCGTCCAGTCCGGTCATTGGCCGCTGGACTCGATCATTCCAGGAAAACCCGAGGGGGGGGACCTGGTGGAAGCAGCCCGTGTGGATGGCCCGGGCCAGTTCCATGACATCCCCCATGACCGCGGTGGCTGTCGGGTCCGCCCCGGCTCCCCTCCCGTAAAACAGTGCCGGTCCCAGGGATTCCCCTGTGACTTCCACGGCATTGAAGACTCCATCGACCTCTGCCAGCATCGAATCTTCCGGTAAAAATGCCGGGTGAACCCGAAGGTCGATCGTGGATCCATGATCCTTTGCGATACCCAGAAGTTTGAGGGTGTACCCAAATTCCCGACCAAAATCAATGTCGACAATCTGGATTCCCCGTATGCCTTCGACCGGAATCTGTTCAAAGGGAATCGGTGTCCCGAAGGACAAAGTGCCCAGAATGGCAAGTTTGTGGGCAGCATCCATGCCGTCAATATCCAGGGACGGATCGCATTCGGCATAACCAAGCGCCTGCGCATCCTTGAGCACGGTGTCAAAGTCCAGATGTTCGTAGGTCATGCGGGTCAGGATGTAGTTGCAGGTTCCATTGATGATTCCCTTGATGGAAAGGATCCTGTTCCCGCCAATTCCTTCCCTGAGGGATCGAAGGATTGGGATTCCGCCCCCGACCGCCCCTTCAAAGGCAAAATCTGTCCTTGAGGCGTGAACCGCCGCAAAAAGTTCCTCGCCGTGAGTGGCCAGCAGGGCCTTGTTGGCGGTCACGACAGATTTTCTTTCCTTGATCGAATCCAGGAGGAGCGTGCGGGCGGGTTCAATTCCACCGATCAGTTCGATGACAATCTGGATCTCCGGATCCGAGATGATCTCCTGGGCGTCGGAAGTGAGGTGGATTCCTTGGTGTTCCTTGCCTGCCTTGGTTTCAATCCTTCTGTCGGCGATCGTTTTGAGCCGGAGCGGAAATCCCAGCCTGCGCTCGAGAAGTTTCTGCTCTTTTTGCAAAAGGTTAAAGAAGCCCGTGCCGACCGTTCCGAGTCCGATCAGTCCGAGTACGACCGGTTCACTTCGATGTCTGGTTGTCATGAATGTCCTTCAATCGGGCCTTTGTCTTAAGACGGGTCTAGTCTTTCCGGATCCGAACGGGAAAATCCGATCAGGATGGTCTTTCGGGCTCTCACTGCATGAACGGGTTTTTCATCGGGAGAGGAATGGTTTTCCCTTCATCGACGAGAACATTGCGATAGGCCCTGAAATAGGCAGCGACCGGTGCATTTTTCCAGTCACCGTTGGCCGGGAGGTTGAAGACGAGAATCTGGAGCTCCCTGTCCTTGTAGTCCCATATGAGGACGGCATCATGGGGAAGCTGGATTCCCTTTTTCTCCCTGAGCTTGTCCGAATGGATGATTCGTGGCTGCACTCCCGCCAGTTCCTGGGGGAGTATGTCCGGAACGGTCCAGTAGGGTTTTCCGCTGATCCCTGTATAGGGAGCCGTGACGAGAACGGCTAGAAGGCGTGTCTTCCGGAATTCAAACTGGAATTCCGGGGAGTATTTCCGATCGGAAAGCTTGATGGGGGAAAAAAAGAGGTAATGATCCTGGGGATGGGCATCAAAGTCAGTGTAAATCCCGCAGGGGAGCGCTGTCGAAGCCCCTTCCCTCGGCATCAAATCAGGTTTTCCCTTATGGAAAATGGTCAGTACCTTTTCCGGGGTGTCTCCAAGGTTCCAGCTCCAGGCCCAGGCATTCACCTGGGAAAAAGAAACAAGGAGTCCGGCCACGGCGGCAGACAGGAGTTTTCCCATGATTGGTTTTCGCATTTCCATCGTCCTCATCGACTCCCGCCTACTTCGGCCCTTTCCGTTCGTGCCAGAAATCTCTTGATGTTCATGGTGGCCTGGCGGATCCTGTTTTCATTCTCCACCAGGGCAAACCGGACGTACTCGTCTCCCTCGGAGCCAAACCCGATTCCGGGGGAAACCCCTACCTGTGCTTCTGACATCAACATCTTTGCAAATTCGAGGGACCCGATTTGGCGATAGGCTGCTGGGATTCTGGCCCACAGGAACATCGAACCCTTTGGCATCGTGACTGCCCAGCCCCCCCGATTGAGACCTTCCACCAAAACCTTGCAGCGTTTTTCATAGATGCTGGAAATCTGTCCCGGCACGGAGTCCAGCTGGTTCAGGGCCAGAATGCTGGCAATCTGGATCGGTTGGAACATCCCGTAGTCGAGATAGCTCTTGAGCCTGGTCAGTGCCCCCACGATCTGGCTGTTTCCGACCAGGAAGCCAACCCGCCATCCCGGCATGTTGTAGGATTTGGAAAGGGTAAAGAATTCGGCTCCGACTTCCCGTGCCCCGGGGACAGCGAGAAAGCTCGGGGCCTTGTACCCGCCAAAGGTGATGTCCGCATAAGCCAGGTCGTGGATGACAAAGAAATCCCTTTCATGGGCAAGGGCAACCACCTTCTCAAAAAAACCCTCTTCGACGGTCAGTGTGGTGGGGTTGTGCGGATAGCACAGGAGGACTGCCTTTGGGTATCCTCCCATTTTTTCGAGGGCTTCCTGGAACTCAGTCCAGGAATTGCGGTCAGGATGCATTGGAAAGGAGCAGACCTCCGCCCCGGCCATCGCAAAACTGAAGGCATGGATCGGATAGGTCGGGTTCGGAACCAGGACCTTGTCGCCCCGGTCAATTGTGGCCAAGGCCAGATGCGCGATCCCTTCCTTTGATCCGATGGTGACCACCGCTTCTTTGTCGGGATTCAGGACAACGCCGTAGTGGCGCATGTACCAGGCGCAAATCGCCTCCCGAAGCTTGGGGATCCCCTTGGAAGCCGAGTAACGATGGTTTCTGGGATTGCGGGCCGCTTCGACAAGCTTTTCCACGATGGACGGAGGAGTCGGAAGGTCAGGATTTCCCATCCCAAGGTCGATGATGTCTTCCCCCCGCCTCCGGAAGTCGACCTTCATTTCATTCACGATGCTGAATACATACGGGGGAAGCTGGTTAATGCGCTTGAATTCCATACTCTCCTCGACCCATGGATCCTTGGCTGAATGATCCCCTTTTGAGCACAGGTGGAAATGCGTCCACCGTTCGGAAATACGGAAGCACTTTTAAGTCAACGTTATATGAAATGATTATCTCAGAATAAAGGGCGGCCTTTCAATGTGCCAGAGATCCGGGAGGCGTTTGGGTAACGGCATTCGGGTCCGTTTTCGGGAATGTTTTGATGTAGGACAGGACATTCCAGATCTGTTCGGGCGTCAAAGAGTCCGACCAGGCGGGCATTTGTCCGATTCCGTTTGAAATGATGTGAAACAGGAAGGAATTACTTTTGTCCTTCCAGAACTCCGGAAGGGTAAAATCCGGAGGGGGTGGATCCAGCTCTTCCGGGGGAACCCCTTTCCCATCCCCGGTGAAACCATGGCAGACAGCACAGTTTTGCCGGTAGATCTCCTTTCCGGAATCGATCGATTTCTTTTGGTCCAGTTCTCCGGCCAGGGAAACTTCAGGACACGAGAACAGGTTGACGCAGATGACAGACAAAATAGAAAAACAGAGAATGATCCCAGATTTGCCCAAAGAAAATCCTCAGCGGGATGAAAGATTGCGGTATTATGGCGACAAGAGCCGCCATGGCTTCAATCCCGCCATACTAGCAGATTTTTGTGTGGTTTCGCGACCTCCCAGTCATGCAGGCCGGCAAACTCAAGGGAATGATGTATTTCCCGCCGCATTTTTTTTGATATGATGTAACCCTTGGATCAGGGATCGGTTTCCGTCGGCCCGAATTGGGCATGTCATAGCGAGGCTTTTTGGGTGAGTACTCCATCCGGCTTAAAGACACTCAGATTTTTCCTTTCAGAGCAATGGCGCCTTTTAAGGGATATCTTTGCCAGAATCGGGGAGATGATTCGTCCCAGGATTGAATTGATTCAGGCTGGGATGAAACGAAGGAGCATCGAGTCCAAGAGGAACCGATTGATGGAGTCCCTGGGAGAGGAATCCCACCATCGCTTTTCGAACTCCAGGGATTGGCTTGACCAGATGAGGGATTCTGAGCCGGTCCAGTCCATCGTGAAACGGATTGGGGTCCTTGATCGGCTCGACAAGAAGCTGCAGACGGAAGAATCGTTTCTTGAAGAGAATCAGTTGATGTGGGTCCTCACCAATCTGTCCGGCGAACTGTATTCCCAGCGACTTGAAACAAGAGCCCACTGGATTCGGGACGGATCGTCGCTGATTGGGCACTCTCTGACCGAGATTCGACAGAATTTTCAAAAACCCGGTATTGTTGTGCTGATGGCGATCAGGCGGGGCTATGCGGTCGAACTGTCCCAGGATACCCCCGTCCAGGACAATGATGTGCTGATCTACCTGTCCCCCTCGCAGTCTCCACCCCTGATCATGGGAGAATCTCTCTGGCAGCTTCATTCCAATGTCTGACAGGCGAAGAACAATGTGTTCTGGAATCATCGCCTTTTTTTGCAACTGAAACAGTCAATTTTTCCGGTAACCGGAAGTTTCAAGGGGTGGTCTGATGGCTCATGTCTTTAACCCAAAAATGATCGACCGTCTGGATGATCCCAAACGTCTGGAAGAACAGAACCCCGGAAAGCTCGGAGAGATCATTCATCCGGTTCCGGGAAAGGGCTTTCTGGATTATGGGGTGGGAGCAGGATATTTTGCCTTCCCGCTCTATGAGAAGTTTTCCGGGGATGGGCCTTTCTTCGGGGTTGATATTCAGCAGGAAATGCTCGATATATTAAAAAAGAGAAGCCAGGAGCGATTTGGCAAGGAGATCCTCCACCCCATCTTGTTCAAGGGGGGGAAGCTGCCGATCGGCGATGGGGAGATCGGAACGATCTGGATGGTCAACGTCTACCATGAGCTGGACGATCGGAAGGCGACACTGACGGAGCTCCTGCGGATCCTTTCTCCGGGAGGGAACCTTTTCATCGTTGACTGGAAACGGGAGGAAACCCCTTCGGGTCCGCCGATGGAAGAGCGTATCCTGGAAGTGGACCTTTATGACGATCTCCTCTCTGCGGGTTTTGACCGGATCCGGTCATGGGACCTCTATCCGTGGCACATGACTGTGCAAGCGGGAAGATGACCCCTGACCCAGATTTTCCACCGACCCAATTTTCCCCGCGTTCAGGTTTGTTCCGAATCGAGGGGATTCCCTGGCTTGCCCGTATGATCGACAAGGGGCGTGCCTCATTGTCCGGAACCCTTGGGGAGTACGCCTATCCCTGTGCCATGGATGACGAGCTTCTCAAGTTCCTGGGCCTTGATTCGGGTGTGTTTCTTGATCTTCTGCGGATCACGGACGATGAACAGGAGCTTGTCTCCTCGCTGGGTATTTCCCTCCGGCCAGCGGCTGAACGGTCGATCTGGTCCGATGTGTTCATGATACGGTATGCCCGCCTTCTTGAAGAGCTGGAACGGGAAGAAGGAAGAAAAGGGATGGAAGAATGACTGAACGCGCTCAATCCGACATTGCCGCAGAGTCCCAGGGGGCCATTTTGTCCGGGGAACAAGACCTGCGTGGAAAAACGTTTTTTGTCAAAACATTCGGATGCCAGATGAATGTCCATGATTCCGAAAGGATGTCAGGACTTCTGGCGGGATCCGGAGCCCTTCCGGTGAACGATCCGGCAGAAGCGGACATCATTCTGGTCAACACCTGCACCATCCGGGACAAGGCGGACCAGAAGGCCCTTTCGGACTTGGGACGGATCCGGATGGTCCGAAAGGATGGCCCGGAAAATATCCTGGCGGTGACCGGATGCATGGCCCAGCGGGAAGGAGAGGAGATTTTTCGCCTTGTTCCCGATGTGGACCTGATTCTGGGTCCTTCCCAGATCCGAAACCTCATCCCCCTGATCGAAACCGTTTCCTCCGGGAAAACCCGGGTCAATGGAACGATCCTCCCCAACCCGGAAATGACAACACCTCCGGCCCTCCGTCCCGGGGGAGCCACCGCTTTTGTCACCGTTCAGGAAGGATGCGACAAGGCCTGTGCCTATTGTGTGGTCCCTTCGACACGGGGTGCCGAAAGGAGCAGGCCAGTCCAGGATATTGTCAACGAAATCGAGATGCTGGTTCGATCGGGGTACAGCGAAGTGACGCTTCTGGGCCAGAATGTCAACGGATATGGAAAAAAAGGGGATGCAGGCGGCGCGCTCTTTCCGGACCTGCTCAGGAAGGTCGAGGGGATCAGTGGACTCAAGCGGGTTCGCTTTACGACCTCGCACCCGGTCGATATGTCCCATGAACTTCTGGAAGTGATGGCCAGGGGATCCAAAATCATGCCCCACCTGCACCTTCCGGTCCAATCGGGATCGGATGCGGTCCTTTCCCGGATGCAGCGGGGATATACGGTTGCCCAATATCGGGAATGGGTTTCACTTCTCCGGAAAGTGGTCCCGGGATTTTCCCTGACCACGGATCTGATCGTCGGATTTTGCGGGGAGACCGAGGAAGAGTTTACCCAGACCATGGAAGTTGTTGCGGAGTTCCAGTTTGAGGGGGCCTTTTCCTTCATTTACTCCCCCCGTCCATCCACCCCTGCCTTTTCCTGGGGGACGCTTCCTCCCCGTGAAGTCTCAGTCGAGCGCCTGGAACGGCTTCAAAAGCTTGTCGAGAGCCAGTCGTCCCGTAGAAACGAAGCCCAGATGGGTCAAACGGTGGAGATCCTGGTCGAAAAGTGGGACCCTGAAAACAGGGTTGCCATGGGGAGGACGCCCCAGTTCCAGAACGTAAGGGGGATTTTGCCGCCGTCCTGGGGAGAGCCTGAATTGGGGGATCTTCTGAAGGTCAACATTGAGGTGGCCTCAAAATCTGGGCTGAAGGGAACCTGCACCGGTCGTGCTTGAACAGGGAGACGGAAAGAAGGCGATTCTCAGTGCGGGAGCAATGACCGCATGAAAATCATCGACCGGTATGTTTTTCTGGAACTCCTGCCCCCTTTTCTGATCGGCCTTTTTGTCCTGATTGTGCTGATCCTGACGCAACAGACGCTGATGATCATGAACCTCCTCGTCAATAAGGGGCTTTCCGTCCAGACGGTTTTTCGCCTTGTCCTGATGATTTTTCCGCAGTTTTTGACCATGATCATTCCAGTCTCCGTGCTGGCCGCCTCGACGGCCACATTCCATCGCCTGGCCTCTGATGGGGAAATCACGGCGCTCAAGGCTTCGGGAATTGCCATTTCCCGTCTGTTATTGCCCCTTTTCTTCTTTGCGCTCATCGGATTTCTGGGGAGTTTCTACATGTCCATCAAAGCGGGAGAAACCCAGGGCATGTCCTTGCAGGAGCTGATCACGACCGTGTTGCAGAAAAAACTTTCGTTGGGCATCAAGCCCCAGGTGTTCAATAATTTCATGGACCGGTTTGTGATCTATGTGGACAAGATGCCGACCTTTTCAAAAATGCAGGGAATTTTCATTTACCAGAAAGCCCGTGCCGGAGAGCCGAGTACAATCATCATGGCCAGGCAGGGTTCCCTGATGAATGAACGAAATCCCGATCGTCCCGGGATCCGGCTGCAATTGCGCTCCGGAACATTGGTTCGGGAAGGGGCGATTCAGCAGTTTGTCCAATTCAGTTCATATGATCTGACGATCCTCGGGAAACCACCGGGGCAGTCCGCGGGGGGCACTCCTTCAATCCGTGAATTGAAAAGAATGATCCGGGAATCTTCCCCGCCGAAAATCGCTCTTCTCAGGAAGCTCGAAGATCGTTACAAAAACTACACCTATCCATTTTCCTGCCTGATTTTTGCCTTTCTGGGCATTCCGTTCGGGATCTACGCCAAGAGGTCAGGAAAGCTTTCGGGATTTGTCTTTGCCACTTCTTCCGTCATTTTCTTCTACATATTGAACACAATCGATGATTTGATGGTCGCCCGCAGGTTGATGTCCCCGTTCTTTGCCTCATTGGTTCCGGACCTTGCTCTCGGGGGACTCATGGTCTTTCTCCTGATCCTGGTCTTTCGGGAGGTTTCCCTCTCCCTGCCCTCATTATCCTGGCTGTTTCGGGGCTTTGCTTCCCGACCGTGAGGATACTGACGCGATATATTTCAGGCGAACTGGTCAAGATTTTCCTGTTGTGCCTGGTTTCGCTGGAAGCGATTTATGGAGTCATCGACTCTGTTGAAAAGATCAAGGATTTCCTGAGCCACCACGCTTCGATCGGACTGATCGGCGAGTATTTCTTTTACAGGGGGATCGAGGTCAGTTTCAGGGTTCTCCCGATGGCGGGACTGCTCGCCACTCTGCTCACCCTGGGAATCCTTTCGAAAAATCATGAGCTGACAGCCATTAGGGCAGCGGGAATCAGTCTTGTCAAGGCGACAAAGCCTTTTCTGGCCCTGGGCCTGATCATCTCATTCCTGGAAATGGGATTGAATTACCGGATCATTCCCCATGCTTACCAGATGACGGATTATATCAAGGACATCCGGATCGATGCGGGACGAAGCGGAAGGGTTTCCTTCGAACTCGACAATGTCTGGTTCCGTCATGGAATCCACGAAATTTATGGGGTTCGTTTGGTCAAGGACGGTGGAAAGACCTTGAGCCATGTGGTCATGTATCATCTGGATGACCGCTTTCACCTCAAATGGCAGATCAGGTCACGTTTGCTCCAGTTTCAGGAAAGCAGGTGGCAGTTCAACGATGGGCAGAAGATCGTGTTTGGGAGGGATGGCGCCCTTCAGATCCGGCGATTCGTCCATTGGCCCAGTGACCTCAAAAGGAATCCTGTGGATTTCACGTTCGAGCAGACACGCATCACCCATCTTTCATACCCCGAAGTGAAGAGGTATATCACCCTGCTTCGGAACAGCCACCTGCCTTCGGAGAAATTTGAGGTGACCGCTAACGCGATGGTCGCCTTTCCAATGGCCTCATTCCTGATGATTCTGATGGCCATTCCCTTCGGCATCCGGGAAGGGCGTCAGGTGGGGATCGCAAAAGGGTTCGGAATCAGCCTGATGTTGTCAATGGCCTACTGGACGATCTATTCCCTGGGATTGGCCCTTGGCGAGGCGGGGGTCCTCTCCCCCTGGATCAGCGCATGGTTTGCAAATCTGATTGTGTTTTCCGTATCCATGGCATTATTCCTTCTCCTGAATCGTTCCTGACGAGGATTTTCATGACAGACCATCTTCCTTCTCCATCACTGGATCTCACTCAGGAAAGAATCGGCGTTCTGCTGTTCAATCTGGGTGGACCAGAGACACTCGATGACGTTTACCCGTTCCTTCTGAACCTTTTCAGCGACCCGGAGATCTTCCGGGTTCCAAGGGTGTTGCAACCCCTCATTGCAAGGGTCATCGCCCGCCGGAGAGCCCCGAAGAGCCGGGAGTACTACCGCCAAATCGGCGGAGGGTCTCCCTTGCTCCGGATCACCCTCGAGCAGGCACGCCTGCTTGAGGAAGAGCTCAATCGCAATGAATCGGGGACCCGATTTTCCGTTCAGGTGGCGATGCGGTATGCTCCTCCCCGCTCGGACAAGGCCGTCCAGGCCCTCTTGGATTTTCAACCTGACCGGATCCTTTTCCTTCCCCTTTATCCCCAACGCTCCCGGACCACAACAGGGTCCTCCTTTCGGGAGGCCAAGAATCTGCTGGACAGAGTCAGTCCAAAGACTCCGCTTTGGACGATCCCTGCCTATCCGGTCTATCCACCCTTTATCGAATCGCTGTGTGATTCGGTCGCAGAACCGGTTCGCGGTATTCCTCTCGAAGAGCCCATCCACATCCTTTTTTCGGCACACGGGATTCCGGAATTTTTCGTTAAAAAAGACAAGGATCCTTATCAGGAAGATACCGAGGCGACGGTCCAATCCGTCATGGACCGGATCCTCAACCTTTTTCCAGATCGCAAGATCCAACATTCACTGGCCTATCAGAGTCGTGTCGGTCCCCTGAAATGGCTGGGTCCGGATACGCGTTCGGAACTGGCCCGAGTGGCTCAATCGGGCGTTTTGAATGTGGTCATTGTTCCTGTCAGTTTTGTTTCGGACCATCAGGAAACGCTCTACGAAATCGACATCCTCTATCGTGACCTTGCCTCCGACCTCAAGATCCCCCGATTCCTGCGGGCACCCTCCCTGAACACCCGTCCCCTCTTCATTAAAGCCCTGGCTTCCATGGTGAGGGAAAAGACAGATGTTTTGCCCGGGCCATGCTCCCCCTGTCCCTGCCGGTGCGGGGCCTGCCCAGCCCGTTC
This sequence comes from Nitrospirota bacterium, assembly GCA_021785195.1. Taxonomy (GTDB): domain Bacteria; phylum Nitrospirota; class Leptospirillia; order Leptospirillales; family Leptospirillaceae; genus JAJYGC01. The sequence continues at coordinate 36,746 of JAJYGC010000022.1, read as the reverse complement.
GATTCCGGATTCCAAGCCGGGATGAACGCCCCTCCCCTTCCCCACATCGTCGTTCTCAGCCCCGATGCCCTGCGCAATCCCGGGGGTTCAGAGCTGAGGGAATGGTGGCTTTCCATGGGAGATGGGGGGTATCTTTCCGGGACTCCCATCCATTCCTTGTCGAGGGGATACAATGGACTGGCCGTTTATGCGACAAACCCTCCGGTCGGCCGCACGCTTTTCTGGGTCAAATGGGATGGGACGGTATCAGACGGAAAAGGGGAAATCCCCCTGACGACCAATCATTGGATCGACGGATCCTTTTCCCCATCCGGACACCATTACATTGAATCTTTCTCGCTGGATGGAAGGGTTCCGCACTGGACATATCGATGGAAAGAACATTTTTTCCATCTCTGGATCTGGTTTGACCGGAAACTGCGGGCCACATGCCTTTCCTTCTCCCTTGAATCCCCTGTCCCCCTCCAGATAACGGGAAAACTGTATTTCAACAACCGTGACCATCATGGAATCATTCAGGGTGACCCTGTCTGTCCGACGGTTCAAGTGGACGGGAAGAGGACCATCCTCGGCTGGGGAGACAGACGGTTAATGCTCCGGGCGCCCTCGGAAAACGTTCATCCGGAGGGGGTGATTTACCGGTCGTTTTACTATGTTCATGAGCGCGAACGGGGCTTGAACGATTGGGAGAACCATTGTCTAAGCGTGACGGCCCGCTGGACGCTGGAGACGGATTCAGAATCCGGCCTGGTCTTGACGGATGGAGATGGATCCACGGTTGGCGAGGGTTTCCTGCTCAAGGAGTCCCGGGAAGAATTCCAGGAAGGGGATCGAAGGCGCCTTCTGAAAGCCACTTTTCGTCAGGAGGTTTGGGATTTGGCCCCGGACTGGATCCGCCAGCTTCTGCTTGCGGGAGATTCTTTCATTGTGGATCGGAAGGACCCTTCCTCAGGGGATTGGGGGAAAACGGTCATGGCAGGTTTTCCCTGGTTTGCGGACTGGGGACGGGACACGATGATCTCTCTCCCCGGACTCTTGCTGGCCACGGGACGATATGAGGATGCCCGTTCGATTCTTTTGGGGTTTTCCAGGACACTCAAGAATGGACTCCTTCCCAATTTCTTTCCGGAGGATGGCAGCGAACCTTTGTACAACACCGCCGACGCATCGCTATGGTATCTCCGGGCGGCCTTGCTTTATGGCCAGTTTTCCCAGGATTATGCGACACTGCGCCAAATTTTTCCGACCCTGCTTGAGATAGTATCCCATTACCTGAAGGGAACCTCCTGGGGAATTGGAATTGATCCGGGGGATGGATTGGTTCGGGTCGGGATGTCCGACCAACCCCTGACATGGATGGATGCCCGGGTGGACCAGAAGACGATGACTCCCCGAACAGGCAAGCCCGTGGAACTTTCTGCCCTTTGGTACAACGGCCTTATGGGGCTGGCCGCCCTTGCGGACCGTCTCAGGGAGGACAAGTCCCCATTTCTCAATGAGGCGGAGAAAACCCGCACGGGATTCCAGCGGTTCGTCCGACCGGATCGAAAAGGATTGTGGGATCTCCTGGACGGGTCCGGCAAGGAAGGCGGACAGATTCGTCCAAACCAGATTTTTGCGCTGAGCCTGGAATTCAGTCCCCTGGAACCGAATGACCAACAGGATGTTTTGACGATTGTTCGCGATCATCTCCTGACCCCTTTCGGTCTCAGAAGCCTTTCTCCCGAATCTCCGGAATATAGGGGAATCTACAGGGGGTCCCGGCTGGAAAGGGATCGGGCCTACCATCAGGGAACGGTCTGGGGCTGGCTTCTGGGACACTATGCGATGGGGGCCTTTCGGGTCGAGGGATCAGCCAGGCATGCCTTGTCCTCCCTGGAGGGGTTTTCGGGCCATCTTCAGGACGCCGGTCTGGGATCCATCAGCGAAATTTTCGACGGGGATGCCCCTCATCTGCCGAGGGGATGTCCCCTTCAGGCATGGTCGGTCGGGTGTACTCTTGAGGCATGGTTATTCCTGAAAAAGGGGAGTCTGGGAGAAGGGGTCGAATCTCCCTGTCAGAATTCCCCCTCGGTGATTTGAGGGCATTGATCGACGGATCTGCCGGGACCCCGACCCCACATGCCGCTTTTCCCTTTCCCGTTCCCAATCCCTGTGATTTTCTGGAATGAAGAGTGGAGCTACCCCTATTCCTGGGCAGCCGGAAAAGGAATCTCCTCTTTGGGACGAAGGTGGTGCCAGCTCACCAGAATGAGCGACAGGAAGACCAAAGCCATTCCCGCCGACTCCCAGATTCCGGGACGTTCCCCCAATTGGACCCAGGCGGCCACTACCCCGATCAGGGGGGCAAAAAGCGTCCCCATTCCGGCGATCCCGGAAGGAAGACGATGGAGGGCGTAGGCCCATAACACCCATGCCAGGGCGTTTCCTGGAATCGCATTGTAGAGGAGTGCCCCGATAAAACGGGGAGTCCAATGAATCTGGACTGGATCTGCCATCAGTGCCACCACCCCCAGCGCCAGGCCTCCAAAAATCATCTGCCAGGTTGTGGCATTGAGCAGATCCGTGCCAGGAGGGGCTTGTCGCCTTTGCCAGATCGCAGACGCCGCCCAGCTGATTCCTGAAAGGAGTGCAAACAAGGTTCCCTTGATTGGGCCATGGAGGTTCCAGGGTTCCAGAATGCACAGCAGACCCAGGATGGCCAGGGTGATCGCGGGCCATTCCAGACCGTGGATCCTCTCTCCGAGCAGGGGCCAGGCCAAAAAGATCAGCCAGATGGGCATCATGTAGACAAGAATGGCTGTTTTGCCCGCTTCCCCGGTTTCCAGTGCCCCCATCGTGAACCCCACAAAACCGGTTGACTGCAATAGGCCTAGGGGAAGGATGTAATTCAGGGGAGGAACCTTCAGGGGTCGGTCCAGAACCCTGAGGAGAGGAAACAGGATGGCGGCACCGCCCAATACCCTCAGTGCGGCGAAGAGAAGCGGAGGACAGTCGAGAAGGGCTGTTTTCATGACAACCCAATTGTATCCCCAGATCAGGGAAAGAAGCCCCAGCGCACTGAGAGGCATTGCCTTTTCCGACCAGCCCTTCGTGGAACCCTCCGTACAACCCATAGATCGATTCATCGAACGGTTGGTTTCGCCCGACTGTATTGCTCGGGCCATTCCAGGTCATGTCCAAGCTTTTGTGCGGCATGCAAAGGCCAGTAGGGATCCCTGAGCATCTCCCGGGCAAGGCTCACCCCGTCGGCCTGTCCGGTGACGAGAATATGCTCCGCCTGAACCGGATCGGTGATCATCCCCACCGCGATGGTCTGGATCTCCGCAGACTGGCGGATTTGGGAGGAAAATCGGGTCTGGTATCCCGGACCGAGGGGAATCCTCGCATCGGGTGACAACCCTCCGCTGGAACAATCGATGACGTCCACCCCGCATTGTTTGAGTTCAATCGCCAGGGAGACAGACTGCTCCGGATACCAGCCGTTTTCCATCCAATCCGTAGTGGAAATCCTGACCCACAAGGGAAGGTCTGACGGCCAGACTTCGCGCACGGCCCGAGTCACCTCAAGCGGGAAACGCATCCGGTTTTCGAGTGATCCCCCATACGAATCGGTCCGTCGGTTGCTGAGTGGGGAGAGAAAGCTGTGCAGGAGGTAGCCGTGAGCCATGTGGATTTCCAGGATCTCGAATCCGGCGGACAACGCCCGTCTGGCTGCCGAGACAAAATGATCCCGAATCCGGGAAAAATCATTCTCCTGCATGGCCCGAGGAAGGGGATAATTCCCGAAGGGAATGGAACTTGGGGCCAGCGGAACCCACCCTCCGGTTTCGGGCGTTAACGGATGGCCTCCGTTGAACGGTGGGGCGGTGGAGGCCTTTCGCCCCGCATGGGCAATCTGGATGGCAGGAACGGCTCCATGGCTCTTGATGAAGGCGACAATGGGAGAAAGGGCCTTGGCTTGTTCACCGGTCCATATCCCGAGGTCACCGGGGGTGATCCGGCCTTCGGGATGGACCGCCGAGGCTTCCACCATGACAATTCCCGCCCCACCTACCGCACGGCTTCCCAGATGGACCATATGCCAGTCCCGGGCAATTCCGTCCGCTGTCGAGTACTGGCACATGGGAGAAACACAGATCCGGTTCCGGATGGTCACTCCCTTGATGGGCCAGGGTTCAAACAGTCGTACCATTACCATCACTCCTCTTCAAATTAGAATGAATTTCACGTTTAATCCCTTGGTCAGACGGCCCCATCCAGATCGTCCGGACACCCGGAAACGGCCTTGGCCCGAAAATGCAAAATTGTCTGGGAAAATGCTTTGCAGTGACGGTTTGAAATGGGAGGTTGCGGATATGACCAGAACACTCCCTGAGTCCGGAAAGTCCATCCACCCAAGGGTAAGTTGATGAAGAACCACCATCCTCAATCAATGGATCAAATAAAGATCTAAAGATTAAGGAACCTACCGGAAAGAGTCCTTACGCTCACTGTTTTATAATCTCCCAGTTGACCCACCTGATCAACCCTTTCTTCGGTTATGCGGGAGATCTATTGAATGTCGGATTCTATCTGTGGAGCGATCTTCCTCCGTGACTGGGTTCTTTCAGCTCGGACGGAAAGAAAGTAACCATGAGGACTTTCCGCTGAAGAAAAATCTGGAACAAATGGTTTCTGTCGATTTGGCCCAGGGTCTTTTTCTGGAATCCGCTTGTTTCAGGAAGATCGGGAATGGGTCCAACCTGAATGTCCGGTGAAAAATCAAGGATTGGCTTGCCGACTCGAGAAATGGGCTTGGCCTTTTTTTGAGTCATCTCAGTCTTGACCCATCCTCAACGGAGCGTTTACAATCACGGCCATGGTTGATGCAGTCAGATGGGTCCGGACACCCGAAAACCGACATGAAGTTCACGTCCTAGATCAGCGCCTTCTTCCGTTGCGGACGGAGTTTGTCGTTTGTTCGGACCACCTTGAAATGGCTTCCTCCATCCGGGATATGGTGGTGCGGGGAGCCCCCGCCATCGGAATCGCTGCTGCATTCGGAGTGGCTCTGGGGTCCCAGTCTTTCCGGCCCGATGCCGGAATCTCCTACCCGGTTTACATGGAAGGGGTCTCCCGGATTCTGGGAGAGACCAGACCCACCGCAGTCAATCTCTTCTGGGCACTGAACCGGATGAAGCCCCTCTGGGTGTCCAGCCCCGCAGGGTCCCCTGCTCCAACGGATCTCCTGTTCCACGAAGCCCAGCACATCAAGGACGAGGATGTCCGCCTCAACCAGGCCATGGGTGCACATGGACAGCTCCTTCTTCCCGATACCTGTACGGTCTTGACCCATTGTAATGCGGGAGCATTGGCGACGGGTGGGTTTGGAACGGCATTGGGGGTCATCCGGGCCGCCATTGGGGCCGGAAAGGTCATTCGGGTGTTTGCCGACGAAACCCGACCCTATCTGCAGGGCGCCCGGCTCACTGCCTACGAGTTGCTGGAGGATGGAATCCCGACAACATTGATTACCGATGGCATGGGTGCTTCCCTGATGGCCAAGAAAAAGATTGATGCGGTCATTGTCGGAGCGGACCGTGTAACCGCAAACGGAGATGTTGCCAATAAAATCGGGACATATGGCCTTGCCGTCCTGGCCCGGGCCCACGGGATCCCATTCTATGTGGCCGCTCCTTTTTCGACGATCGATTTTTCCCTTTCCTCGGGGGAGCAGATCCCCATTGAAGAGCGGTCGCCCAATGAAATCACCCACATTGGACCAGGGGTCAGGATCGCTCCGGAGGGTGTCTCCGTATATAATCCCGCTTTTGATGTCACCCCTGCAGCTTTCATCACCGCCATCATGACCGAAAAGGGGGTTTTTAAACCCTCAGAGATCCGTTCCATGGCCCCTTAATCCTTTCAATCCGAGAGAGTCCGCGTGCAACCAGAAGAACAAGGTTTTTTCCGTTCCGGAGAGCTTTCGGAACAGGAGGTAGTCCGTCGCGGAAAGCGTGACCGCCTGATCGAACTTGGTCGGGATCCCTACGGGGAACCCTTCCCGGATCGGGAGTCAATCGATGCTCTCAGGAATCGGGTCGCCCCTTTTTTGTCCGCCCCTCCCCCTGATCCCCCCATCCGTTCCCGGATCGCCGGAAGGATCCTTCTCCTCAGAAGATTTGGAAAGGCTTTTTTTGCCACGATCCAGGACAGCACCGGCCGATTTCAGGTCTATGTCCGACAGGATCATCTGGGACCTGAAGAGTATTCCCTGATTTCTGAGGTCCTGGATATCGGTGATCATGTGGGGGTCGAGGGAAGTTTTTTCCTGACCAAAACAGGGGAGCCGACCCTTGAAGCCTCAATGGTCCTCTTTTTGGGGAAATCCCTTCATCCGCTCCCGGAAAAATGGCATGGGCTCACCGATATCGAACGACGGTACCGCCAGCGTTATATCGACCTGATCGTGAACCCCGAGGCCCGTGATGTCTTTGTCCGTCGGGCCCAGATTCTTCGTTTGGTCAGACGATATATGGATCAAGAGGGATTCATGGAGGTGGAAACCCCCATGATGCACCCTTCCCCGGGCGGTGCACTGGCCCGGCCCTTCGTGACCCATCACAATGCCCTGGGTGTAGACCTGTACTTGCGGATTGCCCCCGAACTCTACTTAAAGAGGCTGGTTGTCGGGGGATTTGAAAGGGTTTATGAAATCAACAGGAATTTTCGCAACGAAGGATTCAGTCCACGTCATAATCCGGAATTCACCATGATGGAATTCTACATGGCGTACCATTCCCCTGACGATCTGATGAGGCTCACGGAATCCCTTTTCCGGGAACTGGCCCAGGAGCTCCATCATTCCGATCATGTCCCCTATGGTGACCATGTGCTGGATTTTGGCGGGCCCTACCGGCGGATTTCCTATTACGAAGCCCTTGGTGAAGCCTACCGTCTGACCCGGCCCCAACTCGATGATGAGTCGATCCTGCTCAAGATTCTTCAGGAGCGCTCCCTGCCCCCCCCGCCCCGTCGTGCGGGAAAGCCCTACGTCAGTGATCTCCAGAACCTCCTGTTTGAAGAGGCGATTGAAAAAACATTGATTCAACCGACTTTTGTCACCGGATATCCCCGCGCAATCTCCCCTCTGGCCCGATCCTCAAGAGCCGACCAGGAGATTACGGATCGATTCGAGCTTTTCATCGCCGGGGTTGAGATCGCAAATGGATTCATGGAGCTCAATGATCCCGAAGAACAGATGAACCGCTTTCTCTCCCAACAGGAATCCCGGCTTTCGGGGGATCTGGAAGCCCCTCCTCCCGACTACGATTATATCCGCGCCCTGGAAATTGGCCTGCCGCCCACTTCGGGAGAAGGGATCGGGATCGACCGGCTTGTCATGCTCCTGACCAACCAGGCCTCCATTCGTGATGTCCTGTTCTTTCCCCAGATGAGACCGGAATAATGCCGGGATGGTTTGAATGGAAGATCGCCATTCGTTACCTCCGGTCAAACCGCCGTTCCCGGACCCTTTCCCTCCAGACGATCATCTCCATCAGCGGCGTGACCGTTGGAGTGGCTGCCTTGATGGCCACCCTTGCGGTCATGACCGGATTTCAGCATAAGCTTCGCTCGAAAATCCTGGGAATCAACTCCCACATCGTTCTGACCGATGGAAGGGGCGTCCCCCTGGCCCATCCGGAGTCCATTGCCGCCATCGTCCAGCAGTTGCCGGGAGTTCTCCATGTGGCCCCGTTTGTGATGGGCCAGGCAATGCTCTCGGCCGACAAGGTGGTGGCCGGAGCCGTTCTCCGGGGAGTCTCCCCCGATGAGGAGGAAAAGGTGACGCGGCTCCAGCGGTATATGGTCAGGGGACAATTGCATGACCTGATCCGCCCTGCCGCGGCAAAACGTCCGGGAATCATCCTGGGGGAAGATCTGGCGGACCACCTGAATCTTGACGTGGGGGATACCGTGGACATCATTAGCCCCAACGGGACCCCTTCCGCTTTCGGGATGATCCCGAAAATACGGCATTTCGCGGTGGTGGGGATCTTCAAATCCGGATTGTATGAGTATGACAATACCCTGGCGCTTCTCTCCCTTTCGGAGTCTGCCCGGTTTCTCGGAATTCCCGCCGGATCGGTGAGTGGACTTGAGATTCAGGTGGCCCACATCATGGATGCCTCGCGCATTGCCCGGGAAATGGCGACCCGTCTGGGATATCCCTATTGGCCGAGGTCATGGCTGCAGATGAACAAGAACCTTTTTTCGGCCCTCTTTCTAGAAAAGACCGTGATGTTCATCATCCTTGTCCTCATCGTCCTTGTCGCCTCCTTCAACATCATCAGCACCCTGACGATGATCGTCATGGACAAGGGGAAAGAGATCGCCATCCTGAAGACCATGGGCGCGACCGAAGGACAGATCCGGAAAATCTTCATGATCGACGGAGTCCTGATCGGCCTGGTGGGAACCCTCCTCGGGCTTCCGATCGGATATCTGATCTGCTTCATGCTGGAACATTTCTACCGGTTGCCCAACGATGTCTATTTCGTCAGCCATATTCCGGTCATCATCCGTTCCCGGGACATCTTGTCCGTTTCGATCTCTGCCATCGGGATCAGTTTCCTGGCAACCCTTTATCCATCCTCCCAGGCCGCGAAGCTCGATCCGATCACGGCACTGCGGTACGAATGATGACAGGACTTTCCGTTCAGACCGAGAATCTGGTCAAAAATTACCGGATGGGAACGGGAGAGGTTTCTGTCCTGAAGGGGATTTCCTTGTCCATCGGGGCCGGAGAACTGGTGGCGCTCACGGGTGCTTCAGGGGCGGGAAAAAGTACCCTCCTCCACATTCTTGGAACGGTGGACCGCTCGACTTCAGGGGTCGTCATGATTGGGGAAAGAAGGATGGAAGAAGAATCTGAAAATGCCAGGGCCAACTTCCGGAACCGGTCGATCGGGTTCATCTTCCAGTTTCACCATTTGCTGCCAGAGTTCTCAGCGTTCGAGAATGTCCTCATGCCAGCCTGGATCCATCAGGAGAGCAGTCCTTCCCTGGAGGGACGGGCAACGGCCCTGCTCGAAAGGATCGGGTTGGGAAAACGAGTCCAACACCGTCCCTCGGAACTATCAGGAGGGGAGCAGCAGCGTGTGGCGATTGCCAGGGCCCTTCTTCTCCATCCGGGACTGGTGCTGGCGGACGAGCCGACCGGTAACCTTGACACCCACACGAGTCTTGAGGTGTTTCATCTTCTGCGGGAGTTGAACAGGGAAGAGGGAATGACCCTCATTCTCGCCACGCACAACGAATCACTCGCCCGATTTTCGGACCGGACCATTCATATGGAAGATGGTCGGATTCTGGACAAGGCACCCGGAGGAGAGAGCGAAACGCCTGTTGTGCAGTAAGGTGTCAGGCAGTTTTGGTTTCTCCCGTCGAACTTTCCGACGTTGATGCGGGTGGTGCCGAAGCGGCAGGGGCCGGTGCAGGGGACGATTCTGAGGAAGAAGCCTTGCTGGTGGTCCCGGCCGGTTCCCCGTTATTCCCCTTCCGCACATAATCAGTGATGTAGAATCCCGTTCCCTTGAACTGAAGGGCGGGTTTTCCCATCAGTTTGACAACCGGACTCCCGCACACCTCGCACACCGACATGATCGGATCGGAAAACTTCTGGATTTTCTCGTATATCTTGGAACATTTGTCGCACTGGTATTCATAAATTGGCATCGGCACTCCCTATTCGTTGGATAGGTGAAAATAATGTCCAACATGTTCTCTTCGCTCTAGGATAAATCAGTCCTCAAATGAGCGCAAGATTCCCTCGGATTTGCGTTCAGTCCAGCCTTGAAACCGCTTCCTTGATTCGATGGGCTCCCGTTTCAAGAACGTTCAGGGACGCCGCAAAGGACATCCGCATGTGGTGGTCGTTTCCAAACGGGGCACCCGGGACCAGGGTGACACGGGCGACATCCAGAAAAAACTCGGCCAATTCGAAGACATTCAAGAGCGGATGGCCCCGGTAGGAGCGTCCCAGCAGTCCGGAAATATTGGGAAATACATAAAAAGCGCCATCGGGCATCGGGCAGGAAATGCCCGGGACCTCATTGAGCATGGAGACAATCCTAAACCGTCTTTGCGTATAGGCTTCGAGCATGGGCCGGAAATCCTTGTCCCCTGAAGCGATGGCGTAGGCCGCCGCCTTTTGGGAGATGGAGGTCGGATTCGAGGTGGTCTGGCTCTGGATGTTGTCCACGGCGGTGATGATCTCTCGGGGTCCTGCCGCGTATCCGATCCGCCAACCGGTCATTGAATAGGTCTTTGAAACGCCATTCACAATGATGGTGGAGTCCTTGAGTTCCTTGTCCAGAGAGGCGATCGAGATTGGCTGGTGGCCGTCAAAGGCAATTTTCTCATAGATTTCGTCAGAGATGACCGTCAGCCCGTGTTTCAGGACGATTTCGCCGATCCGTTCGATTTCTTTCTTCCCGATGACTGCCCCTGTGGGGTTGTTGGGAGAGTTCAAGATCAGGATTTTGGATCGGGGAGTGATGGCCGCTTCCAGCGCATCCGGGTTGAGCCGAAACCCGTCCGCTTCCCGGCATGGGATGAAAATTGGTTCTCCCCCGTTCAGAAAGATCTGGTCGGGGTAGGAAACCCATGCCGGTGTCGGCAAAAGGACATGGTCCCCAGGATTGACCAATGCCTGAAAGATCTGGAACAGGGAGTGCTTGGCCCCGCAGGAGACGACAATATCCTTTGAGGTATAGGACAGATTCTGATCCCGTTGAAATTTGTTGACGATGGCATTCTTGAGTTCAAGAATGCCGCCAACGGCCGTATATTTTGTAAAACCATCACGGATGGCCTGGATCGCGACTTCACTGATGTCATCCGGCGTCCTGAAATCGGGTTCTCCCCCCGAGAAGTCCAGGATATCGATTCCTTGTTCTTTCATTTCCCGGGACCTGGCCGCAAGCTGAAGGGTCGGTGAAGGTTTCAGGCGTGAAAGACGGTTGGCAAGGACGAACTTGTGGGGCGTTGTCATTCCAAATTTCTCCGGGAAAATTTTTTCTTGAGGGCTTCATCAACGGAAGCGGGGACAAGTTGGGAGAGGTCTCCGCCAAACTCGGCAATTTCCCGAATCATGGTCGAAGTAATGAACATGTATTTTTCGCTTGGCATCAGAAAGACTGTTTCGATATCCCTTGCCAGGGTCTGATTGATCAATGCCATTCGAAGTTCATAATCAAAATCGGAGACTGCACGAACTCCCCTGAGAATCACCTGGGCCCCGTTTTTTCGGACAAAATCCACCAGAAGGGAGTGAAAGCCAACAACCTGGACTGTGGGTGGAGGCGCCAGAGCAACATGGCGGATCAATTCAATCCGTTCGTCAAGGGAAAAGAGGGGGGACTTTCTGGGGTTTTCCGCGACGGCGATCAGGATCTCGTCAAAGATCGTGAGAGCCCGATTCAGCATATCCAGGTGCCCAAAGGTAACCGGGTCGAAGGTACCCGGATAGACTGCTTTTTTATTCACTCGTTATGTCGTCTTAGCAAAGCCACCCGGCTTTCGCCATAGGCGTACATTTTAAGAAGTTCGAACCCGTTCAGCCGGAAGGAATCTGCATGATACGGGTCTTTGTGGTGGAACTCCAATACTAAAAGGGTACCGGTTCCCACTATAACACTAAGATTCAGATGGGACAAGAGTTCTTCCCTGAGGGCCCAATGATAGGGCGGATCCAGGATCAGGATGTCGACCGGGTCCCCTGTCCACCTCCCCAAAAAAGAAAGTGCATCCTCCTGGAAAACCTGCAAAGAGGCTCCACGATCCTTAAACCGTTCTTTCAAAAAATGCTGGAATGGCTGGACGAGTTTCCTGTCCCGCTCCACCCACAGGACCTGCCGTGCCCCATTGGACAGGGCTTCGAGGCCATAGGCACCGGTACCTGAAAACAAATCGGCAACGGACGAATTGCTCCAGTCGTTCCTGAGAATGTTGGAGACGGCTTCCCGAACCTTTTGGGTCGTTGGCCTGAGACCTGGTTGGGGATTGTAGGGAATGGGAGTCCCCTTAAGGGAGCCTGATTGGATGCGAAGCATTGGGCGGGGTAAAAAAAAGGGGCCTTTTAGGCCCCCCTTTTTCGGATTGCTCCTGAACTATACTCCCAAAGCTTTCTTTGTGGCAGCGTCAACATGACCGGTTGCCTTCAGCTTGTGGGTCTTCTGGAATGCCTTGATGGCTTTCCGGGTGCTTGGCCCAAAATAACCGTCGGCTTTGATCTTTGCACCTTTGGCAACCAGAGCCTTCTGAACTTTCATCACAAAAGGAGATGGCTTTCTTTTGGCCATCTTCATGTGCTTCATCGGCTTCTTGGCAGCTTTCTTCGCAGGAGCAGCCTTAGCCGGAGCGGCAGGAGCCGCAGCCGGGGTTGTGGCTGGATCCGCAAATGCTCCACTGATGGGGAGGGCCAACGCCGAAATACCCATCATGAGTCCACCAAAGGCCACTGCCACCATCGTCTTGAATGACCGATTTTTTGTCTCCATCGTTTGAATCACCTCCTTTGACTCCCATTGCTCAGAGTCGGGTTGACTGGCCAGCCTACAAAACAGGCTTGTTCGGTTCCGGATCATAACAATACGATCCCTCACTGTCAACAAATAGCGAAGAATTGACAGTCCTCACATTATTGATAAGGTGAAAACAAGGATTTATCTCTTCCCCTACAATCCGGCTTGGGTAAAGGCTGGAAGGGCCTTTTCGACCGGATGTCATTCTTGTCTCCCGCCTATATCCCTTCGGTATTGACCGCGTTCAAGACGGATTTGGGCCATGGCCTGGTAGGCCCTGTTCCTCGCTTCAAGGGAACTGGCTCCCTCTCCTACGACAGATAAAACCCTCCCTCCAGATGTCACAAGGTGCCCTCCCTTTTGGGAGACCCCAGCGGTATAGATTTGGATGTGTGGTTCCTGGCGGGCCTTTTCGATGCCTTCCAATTGAGTTCCGAACACCGGGTTTTCAGGGTATCCTTCGGAGGCCAGGACAACGGCAACCCTTGCGCGCCCCTCCATGGAAACCCCTGTGGAAAGGGCTCCCTGGGTCGCCTGGGTCAGGAGGTCGAGCAATCCCTCCCCTGCCGCGGGAACGAGGACCTGTGCCTCCGGATCGCCGAATCGGGCATTGAACTCAAGGACTTTCAGCCCGTTGGGCGTTCTCATGATCCCCGCATAAAGAAATCCGACAAAGGGTGCTCCATATCGCCGCATCGCCCAAAGACAACGATCGATAATCTGGCAGGCGTCCTTCTGGTCATTTTCGGTCCAGTCTCCCAGAGGGGTCAGTGCCCCCATCCCTCCCGTGTTCGGGCCCTTGTCGCCGTCATAGATGCGCTTGTAGTCCCTGGCGGCCGGAAAAGGGATAAAACGGGTGCCGTCCGTCAGGACGATGAAGGAGGCTTCCGGTCCACTCAGCCCTTTTTCAAGAAAGACCCTTTCCTGGGCCTCCTTCAGCTCCTTGCGGACAAAGAATCGGTCCAGGGCCTCCTCGAGATCGTGGTCGTCCAGAATCACGGAGACCCCTTTCCCTTGGGCAAGGCCATCCGCCTTCAGAACAATCGGGTAACCCCACTCCCTCACAGTCTCCCTTGCCTGCTGGACCCCCTTGATCACCCTGAAATCCGCCGTGGCGATTCCGGCTTCCATCATTCTTTCTTTGGCAAACAGCTTGGATCCTTCGATCCGGGCCGCTTCATATGAAGGTCCGACGACCGCGATTCCACGGTCGGTCAGACGGTCCACAATGCCATCGGAGAGGGGCTTTTCCGGGCCGATGACCACCAGGTCAGGTTCCTGTGATGCGATCCAGTCAGCGGACTCGGCAGAGGTGGTGGGCATTCCGGATAGGATTTTGGCATCTGCGGACATTCCGGGATTGCCCGGGGCCACAATGACTTCCGGTTTCTCCGGACTACGGGCGATCCCGGCGGCAAGGGCGTGTTCTCTGGCACCGGAACCGACGATGATGATTCTTTTTGTTCGTTTGTTCACAGAAACGTTCCTCAGTGTCTGAAATGGCGCATCCCGGTTAAGATCATGAACATGTTGTGCTCTTTTGCGGCTGCAAAAACCTCTTCATCCCGAATGGACCCTCCTGGCTGGATGATGCCGGCGACTCCTAGCTTTGCCGCTTCGTCGATTCCATCCCTGAAAGGAAAAAAGGCATCGGAGGCCAAGACCGATCCCCGGGTTTCCCGGGTGGCTTTCATTCCGGACAATCGAACAGAATCCACTCGGCTCATCTGCCCGGCCCCGATCCCGACCGTTGTCCCATCCTTGACCAGAATGATGGCATTGGACTTGACATGTTTGGAAACCGCGAAGGAAAAGAGGGCGTCCCGAACCTGGGCCGGGGAGGGTTTGACCGCCCCCTCAAATTTCAGATGGTGTTCGTCCGGTACCAATGCTATATCGGGAGACTGAACCAGGACCCCTCCTGAAATGGTCCGGATCTCCCAGGTGTGTTCGGAACGAAGGCCCGCGGGAATTTCCAGAAGACGGATGTCTTTCTTTTTCATCAGGATTTCTTTGGCTTCAGGGGAAAATTCCGGGGCGATGACCACTTCGAGGAAAATCTTGGCCATTTCTCCGGCGAGCGCCCCGTCAACAATCTTGTTCACTGCGACGACCCCTCCGAAGGCCGAGACGGGATCCGTTTCACGGGCTTTCTGATAAGCCTGTGTCACATTGCTTCCCAGGGAAGCCCCGCAGGGGTTGTTGTGTTTGACGATCACCACGGCGGGCTCGGAAAATTCAGAAACGAGCTTGAATGCGGCATCTGCATCCAGAAAATTGTTGTAGGACATTTCCTTGCCCCAGATCTTGCGCGCACCGGCGACCCCGGTGGCAGGAAGACCCTTCGGAAGGTAAAGGGCCGCGGTCTGATGCGGATTTTCTCCATATCGAAGGACTTGCTCCCTCTGGAGGGAGAGTGTCATGAAGCTGGGGGTGGATTCTTCAGGAGTGGGTTCCAGAGTTTCAAAATATTCAGAGATCACCCGGTCATATTCGGAGGTCATACGGAAAGCCTTTCGGGCAAGCTGGCGTCTCACCTCGGGAGGCACCCCCTCCCCTTTTTCCAGGGTTGCCAGAACGGAGTCATAATCCGACGGATCGGTGACCACCACAACCGATTCGTGGTTTTTGGATGCCGACCGGATCATGGAAGGCCCGCCGATGTCGATCTGTTCGATGGCTTCATCGACCGTGACGCCCGATTTTCGAATCGTTTCTGAAAACGGGTACAGATTGACAAAGACAAAGTCGATGGGGGAGATTCCGTGGGTTTCCATCGCCAGCCTGTGTTCCGAGACAGACCTCCGCCCCAGAAGGGCGCCGTGAATTTTGGGATGAAGGGTCTTGACCCTTCCATCCATGATTTCGGGAAACCCTGTCACGGAAGAGACGTCAAGGACTGAAACCCCGTGGTCCCGGAGGAATTTGGCGGTTCCTCCCGTCGACAGGATCTCGACTCCCAGCGCAGAGAGGCGTTTTCCAAGGGATTCAAGGCCGGTTTTGTCTGAAACACTGATCAGTGCACGATATTTGGGACGGGACATTTTGCTCTCCTGAGCGTCTTGGCTGTTAATGGGTTGATCTGAAGTTGGAACAGTTTCCAGGTTCCATGTTGCCATAATTTCATGGTTGCGAAAATCCGTTGCGGAACGCTGGAATCAAAAAGAGATCCACCTGGTAGACGGGTTCCTGGGAATGGGCCCATCGACGGGGGATCTGGAGGGTTGAAAGGTATTGTGGAATTCCCCACCGATTTCCAAGTTCCTTGTAGAATCCTCCCTTGGGGCCATTCTGGATCAGTAAAACCGGTTTTCCCTTCAGGGAATCGGCTTCTGCCCGGGTGATCTTGGTGGTCCTGAAATGACGTTGGGGCTTTATGTGGTAGACGGGAGTCCTTCCATATTCCAGGAACTTGAGCTGGGCCGCGTTCTGGTATCCGTCGACCACCCAGGCCACAGGCCGTTTTCCTGAGGGAAGGCGGTCGATTTCCTGATGAATTTTTCGATCCATCGACTCCATTCCATGCAGCCGGCCCGTTCCGTCAACTCTCGGATTGATCGGAAGAATGGGATACAGCGCCTGTGCAAAGACCACAAGGATCATCAAAAAGCCCATTCCCAGGCTCCACTGGGTGATCCGTTTCCAGACCCGGCTGATGTCAATGCGTTCAGACAGGTAGATTCCGGTCAGGACAAATGCAGAAAGGTATCCTTCCACCGGCCAGTTGGCTTCGACCTTGGATTTAAAACTTGAATAGGCAAAGAACAGAAGGACCGGATAGGAAGTCATCCAGAGAAAAAGGGGGCCGGGTCGCCTGGTTTTCAAGATTCCGGGAAGGGTCGTGGCTCCCACCCATATCAGGATCAGGTAGATGCCCGGGCTGAGCATCAGCGTCTGACCCCCGAGGTAGTCCAGAAACGTTGCCAGCGGGGTATCCTGATGGGATTGCATCCCGTGGTGCCACTGGAACAAAAAAGAAACCCACTGGTGTTGGCTGTTCCAGTAAATGTCGGGAAGGAAAATCACCCCGGAAACCCCGAGTGATAACCAGAGGGCGGGTTTTCTGAGCCAGAAGCGATAATCGGGGGACAGGATCAAGAAGAGGAAGAGAAGAGGGGCCAGGAGGACCATGGTGTACTTGGAAAGAAGGCCCAACCCGAAAAACACTCCGGCCACGAGAACCCATCGTCCGCTTCCCTCTTGCATCCCCTGATAAAATGCCCAGACCGTCAGAATGTAGAAGAGGACCTGGGGGGTGTCAGGGGTCATGAGGAACCCCCCCGCCGCAAACAGGATGTTCGCATTGAGAAGAATGACCGCCCAGAACCCCGCCCATCGATCCCTGCTGATGTTCTTTGCTAGCTGGTACATGAAGTAGCTCAGGATGGGGCCCGAGAGCAGCGGGAGAATCCGGATTGCCAAGCGATTTGTCCCCAGGAGGTGGGTCGTGATCCAGAGGAGCCATCCGGTCATCGGAGGGTGGTCAAAGTATCCCATTTGAGGGTGGAGGGACCATGACCAATAGTACGCCTCGTCTGCGACGAGCCCGGTCGAAAAGGCGAGGATGGCATGGATCAGGGTTCCCGCCAGGGTGACCAGAATCGCAAGTTGTCCAGGTTGCCGGCGGAGAAGCACGTTCAAGGAGTCGATCCGGAGCGATGGTTCAATCTGAAAAGAACAATTTTCTTCAGGCTGTCCCGGAGGATCCTTCCGTTTAAGGTGGAACTCCCCAAAATCCGATCCCGGAAGGTGATCGGCACTTCGTTGAAACGACAGCCTTTCAGATGGAGGATGTACAGCATTTCCTGGAGGACAGAGGGTCCGCGGCTGACCAGATGTTTCCAGGGAATCTTGCCGAGGATCTCCCTTCTGAAAATCCGGAAACCAGAAGTGATGTCCCGGTAAGGCATTGAAAGCACCATCCGGATATAGAGATTGGCAAATTTGGTGAGAAGGGTTCTGGAGTAGGGTCTTCCCTCTTCCTTTCCCCCGGGAACGAGCCTGGAGCCGATGACGCCATCATACCCCTTGATTCCGTCCATCAGGGCGGGAAGGTCTTCGGGGGCATGGGATCCATCCGCGTCCATCTCCCCAATGTAGGGAACGCCCATCTGGATGGCTCTCTCGTATCCCTCAATCCCTGAGGGTCCCCTTCCCCTGTCGTGAAACCGGTGGAGGAGGTAGATATACCCTTTCCTTGCTTTCTGGTAGTTCTCGACTATTTCCCAGGTTCGATCCGGGGAATGATCGTCCACGACCATGACCCCATAGGAAGGAGAGAGAAGCAGAATGCGCTCGATCAGGGCAACAATGTTCTCCGACTCGTTGTAGGTCGGAATGATCATGATCAGTGAAAGCGGTTCATCCGGGGGATGCGCGGGCCCGGTGAAAACGGGATCCTTTAAGGACTGGGGTGGCGGGACGGCCGTCATTGGATGGCACTCATGAGGGTGCATTCCGGGTGAGTTCCAGTTGCCGTCTGACGGCACCCATGACAATTTCATGTCCGATCAGTTCCATGCAGGAAGGATGGATGTCGCAGGACCTTCGATAACAGGGTGAGCATTCAATGGGTGTGATGACTTTTTCTCCTCTTCCGAACATTTCAATTTCATGGGGCTGCGTCGACCCAAAGATGGCGATGACCCGGCTCTTGACTGCAAGTCCGATATGCATCCCCAAGGTATCGCCTGTCACGATCACCCTACAGTTCGACGCCAGCGCGGAAAAAATGCCCAGGGGATGGTTTGTTCCGACATCCTTGACATACGGGCTCCGGAATCTCCGGTGCAGCTCGGAGACCCGTTTGGACTCCCGGTCTCCCCCCAACAGGACGACGGGAATTTTTTCCCGCTCGAGTTCCCGGATCAAATCGACATATCCGAAGAAAGTCCAGTCCTTGTTGACGAAGACGCCTCCCGCACCGGTATTGATTCCGACTATGGGATCCCCCGGGGTCAGCCCCTGTTGGCGGAACAGCTCGTCGGCAATGGTTCGATCCGCCTCCGAAATATCCAGATGGTAATCGTCCACGGCGGAATCATAAGGAATTTGGACCGCTTCGGCAAGTAAGTCCGGATATGTCCGCTTGTTTCCGTGGAATTTCAGCTGATTGTCCAGACCCAGCCGGTAATAATAGGCCATTTCGGGATTCAGCGGGTAGACGGCACCAAGGGCATCCACTCCCATCCCCCTTTTCTCGCTGGCATTCGACAGCATCGCCAGCGCGGCGACTTCCGGTTCCTTGTCCAGGGAATAAACGATGTCGAACCGTTCAACCTGCAATCTGGCAAGGGTTTCCGATGAAACGGGAAGAACCCGGTCCACGAGGGATCGGGGAACCAGCGGGACGGCCGAGGAAGCCGTGATCCAAGTAATGTGGCTTTGTGGATGCTTTCTCTTGAGTCCTCCCAAAAGGATGGTGGTCCTGAGGACATCCCCCAGGGCGCCCGTTTTCAGGATCAGAATCCGGGTTCCCTGGGGCGAATAATGGGGACAGCCACTGCATTCCCGCATAAATTTGCAGGGTCGGTCTCCGATGTAATGCCTGCAATCCAGCGAGACTGGAAAAGGAGGGAGTCCCGCCAGGGAGGAAAAATCCGACATTTTAACGGGAGGTGGCCCAATTTCCTGAGGCCCGGGTTGGTCCGTCATGGGGGAGATCATCCTTTCTTCCAGGGAATCTGTTGAAATCCGATGAGTTGGTAGATGTAGAACGTGCGAGCCAAGTGTTGATTGCGATAGATGGAGAAGGGCCGTTCGGGAACGATGTTCCGAAAAGTCCCAGCCGGGTAAAGTGACCGGGGATCGGTAGGGTATTTGTCCGTCGATACAAAGATACCATTTTTCCCTTGGAATCTCTTGGGGTCCGTCCAGTAGTCGAACTGGTTTGGCGAAGGTTCGAGGCAGAGTGTCCGGTCGGGGGCTTTCAGGTAGAACGCCAATTCATCCGCCGTATTGAAATGGTCTGACACATAGAAAGCCCAGGATCCCGTTCCGGCTTCTCCCTCTTTGGCGAGGTGGCGTGCAAGCCTCTTGAAACCGTAAAGATCGTTGGTGATATCCACCCACCTCGGAACAGGGGCCGATTGGAGGGCCAAAAAAGGAAATCGTGGTTCGAGGAGGATTTTTCGGGGAAACGTTTCGGGCAAAGGAATGATCTGGACTGTCACCTGCAAAAGAACCAGGATCGACATGAATATTCCCAATCCAGCACCGATTCGTGTCCAGCGAATCCAACCGGGCACAATACGGTGAAGATGGAACGACAGTGCCAGAATGCCCGCCATATAGCCCATGGCGGGCCAATGGGGAAGAATGGGGTGGAGGAGTCCGATCCCGTTAAAAAAGACGAGGGGAAAGATTCCGAACCACGCCACGATCGACCAGGCGATGCGGTCATGTTCATTGGCCAGGTGTCGAACGGATTTTGACAGCCAGACCAAGGACATGATGATGAGGGCCCAGAGAATGGGAGAGACATAGCCGATCTGGCCGAGAACCATCTGATAGAAGGAAACCCAGTTGAAGGAAACTCCGCCCATTCCATGGCGGATCTGGAAAAGGAAAGACGCTCCCTGATGAAGATAATTCCAGTAAAAAAGGGGCCAGGCCATTCCCAGGCCCATTGCGAACCCAACCCATGGAGACGCCTCGAACAAGTATTTTCGGGTGGAGTTCCGTCCCAGCAGGACCCCGGCTGTCATCACAGGAAGAAGGATCGCATTGTATTTTGACAGAAGGGCAAGTCCGAAAGTGGCTCCAAGGAGGAGCCACCCGGCCCACTTTCCTGGGAGTGGCTTTTCAGGGAGAGTCGGCAGGAAACTGATGGCGATGTAAAGATAGAGGAGCCAGAAAACCGATAGCGGATCATCCGGGATCATCAGCGTTGATCCAAGCAGGCCGAAGAGGGGAACCGCGTTCAGGAGTGTCAGGACAGTCAGCACAAACTTCCAAGTTGGGACCAGGCGCCATGCGATCAATGCCATCAGGATGGAAGCAGTCAGAAAGAGCGTCGGAGCAAAGAAGCGGACCCCAAATTCATTGATCCCCCACCAGTCCATGCTTTTGGAAATCAGCAGTCCGATCATGAGGGGGTGGTCGAAAAAACTGAAATCCGGATGGACGGCATACATGTAATAATGGGCTTCGTCATTCCCCAGATTGAACCTTCCAATCAGGAACAGCCGGAAAAGGTAAGGGATCAGGAGGAGAGCCAGCACCCAACCCAAACCGGATTTTCCTGATCGGCTGACCTGAAGGGGTGTTTCCTTGGAATCCTTGGGAATCAGGGAAGCCTCCTGAACACCGAAAGCCTTTCAATGATCACGACAACGGCTCCTCCGACCAGGATTCCGATGATGGCACCCCCGATGACGTCAAACGGATAATGATACCCCACGTAGACACGGGAATAACCCACAAGCGCGGCAAATGCATAGGCAAATGGTGCTGTTCTTGGATAGATGAGGGAAAGGACGGTCGCTTCGGCAAATATGTTGACCGCATGGGAGGATGGAAAAGAATAGGAATCCGAACATCCTGTCAGCAGATTGGGGGTGTTGACAAGATGGCACGGACGGCTTCGCTGGAAGAGGGATTTTAGAATTTGGCTGTTTAAGGGATCCGAGATGAGAATGCTGATCAAGGAGCTGGCCAGCAGGAGTTTTCCACGGAGTCCGAATTTTGCCCAGACAAAGCCAACTGCGACCAGGATTCCCAGGAAAAAGTTCTGGGGATTCGTAATGAAGAGCATGGCCTTGTTCAGCCAGTCTGGATGGGGTCCAAATAAAATCAGGTGGTAAAGGGAAAAGTCGAGGTGCTGCAGTGTGATGGTCAAGTGTGGGAAAATTCCTATGGTTTCATTCGGCTATTGCGTGCCGAATCAAGCTCTTCCCTGAGGTCAGAAATAATTTTCTCAAGGCTTTCAATCCGTTCCAGAAAGGGATCCGGCATATCCTGATGGTTAAGGTAGGCCTCGGGGTAACCTCTTTCCTTTGTCCTGACTACCCTCCCCGGAATTCCCACCACTGTGCAGTGTGACGGTATGGACTGGAGAACGACTGCATTGGCTCCAACCCGTACCCCCTCACCAATCCTGATATTTCCGAGAATCTTGGCCCCTGCTCCGACAAGAACGTGGTCTCCCAGCGTAGGGTGGCGTTTCTGGCCCCTGTCCTTTCCGTTTCCCGCCAGACTGACTCCCTGAAAAAGGGTGACGTCCGTTCCGATTTCTGTGGTTTCGCCAATGACCACTCCCATGCCGTGATCGATAAAAAAACCCGGGCCGATACGGGCCCCCGGATGAATTTCGATCCCTGTCACAAATCGGGAAAATGCGGAAATCAGGCGCGCCACCAACCGGAAACCGAGACGGTGTACCCAATGGGCAAGGCGATGCAAGGCAATGGCGTGAAAACCGGAATAGGTCAATAGCACTTCCATGCGTGAGCGGGCCGCCGGATCCCGTTCGAAAATGGCCCGATAGTCTCTCCGGATCGCCGCCAGGGAGGAAATGCCGGCTTGATCCAGACTGTCATGTGAAGATTGTCCAGTGCTGCCCACGAACTGACCTCGTTTAAGGCCGGGGGAGCGGGATGACCGTTACCACGGCAACCGCCATCAATCCCTCTTCCCGACCGGTATATCCCAGTTTTTCACTCGTCGTCGCCTTGATGCTGATGTCTCTCGGCAAAACACCCAAGGCCCTTGAAAGGATTTCCTGCATTTTGGATGCATAGGGTGAAATTTTCGGACGCTCGGCCACGATTGTCAAATCGGCCTGGTGGGGGGAATACCCTTCCCGGCGGACAATCTCGACGATCCGTTCCAGGAAGAACAGGCTTCTCTGACCCCGATAACGTTCATCTGAAGGGGGAAAATGGCGTCCGATGTCACCTTGTCCCACGGCTCCCAACAGGGCGTCGCACAGGGCATGGATGACCGCATCGGCATCGGAATGTCCTGACAACCCCCTGGAATGGGGGATCTGGACTCCACCGAGCCAGAGTTCCCTTCCTTCTTCGAACGGATGAACGTCGATTCCCTGTCCGACCCTGGGCCAGAGTCCCGAAGTCGATCGTGGTGGCAGCTTGTCTGGGGACATGGTTGAATCCTTTCCGGAGTGGTTGAGGTATTCCTGTGCCCAGACCAGATCTTCAGGAGTGGTCACTTTCCTGTTTGACTCCTCCCCCAGGACGACTTGGAGAGGGTATCCCGCCCACTGGAAAAGGCTCGCTTCATCGGTAAAATCGGGGTCACCCGAGGCTGCCGCCCTGTTGATGGCATCCATGAACTTGGAAACGGGCCCACCCTGGGGAGTCTGGGCCCTGAAAACCCCCTCCCGTCTGACGATGGAGTCGAGAATCGGAGCCCCCGGGTCACCGGTCGCCCTCCAAAGGGTGTCAGAGACAGGGATCCCGACCCCGAAAGCCTTTCCTGCATCGAGCGCCCTCGAGGAATCCGCCAGGATTCTCTCCGACACAAAGGGCCGGGCGGCATCGTGCACCAGGATGGAATCAATTTCCGGAAACCGTTCGCTGACAAGACGCACTCCGAGGGCCACCGTATCCTGGCGTCGGGCTCCCCCTTCGTAGAGAAGGATGCGTCCTTTCTGGAACTCCTGTGGAAAAAGAACCTTGGCCATGTCCTGACACTCAGAAAGGTAGTCCCGGGGAACGCCCAGACAGACAAGCCCCACCCTGTCCCATTTCAGAAACGTTCCGACCGAATAGGAAAAGAGGGGTTTTCGGGAAAGAAGGAGAAACTGCTTTGGACGGGGAGTGGCCATTCTGGTCCCCTTCCCTCCCGCAGCGATGACAATGGCGTAGGGTCCAGGCATGGATTAGGACTGACCATCTTCCGGGGTCAGCTCCCCACTTCGTTCCCTCAAGAACTCTCCCTCTTCCTTCTGTTTTCCGAAAATCATCCTTCCGGCGGATGTCTGGAGAACGGAGGTCACGACGACATCCACATTTTTTCCGATCATCTTTCGGGCGTTGTCCACAACGATCATCGTCCCATCGTCCAGATAGGCGATGGCTTGCCCATGCTCTTTCCCTTCCTTGACCAGATAAATTCGCATGATTTCCCCTGGCAGGACGACGGGCTTGACCGCATTGGCAAGGTCGTTGATGTTCAGGACCCGGACCCCCTGAAGTTCTGCCACTTTATTGAGATTCAGGTCATTCGTGATGATGCGGGCCTTCATCCGCCTTGCCAGTGCGACCAGTTTGGCGTCCACATCCTTGATGTGGGGGAAGTCCTCATCGGTGATGTGGACCTTGATCTGGTTCATGGTTCTCATTCTTTGCAAGACATCCAGCCCTCTCCTTCCCCGGGCCCGCTTCAGGCTGTCGGGTGAATCCGCGATGTACTGGAGTTCCAGGATGACAAACTGGGGAAGGTAGAAAACGCCTTCCAGAAATCCGGTCGAGCAAATATCGGCAATCCGGCCGTCAATGATGACGCTCGTATCCAGGATCTTGGGAGGGATCGCCCGATAGCCTTCCAGCCAGAAGGACAGGATGGACCCGGCATGCTGGAACTCCCGTCCGGCCCTGATTCCGGTGACCATCCCGAAATAGCCCAGGATGAGTCCTACAAAGATGTCCATGGGGGCGGTCTGTTCGCGGGTCATGTGGAAGAGGGTTCCCGTGGAATAGGTCAGGAGTCCCCCGGCGATCAGCCCTCCATAAAGCCCAACAAGTCCGCCGAGCACGATCCTGAGGGAAAACCGTCCAAACAGGTACTGGATCAGGATCGCAAAGCCCCCGACGGCCATTCCGATCCCGAGACCCATGGGCCAGGGTTGTCCACGAATGATGGTAAAAACATAAATTCCCGCCACGGCGGTGATGACGAGAAAGAGAAGCTGGGTGATCATGGGACGGTTCATGCAATCCTCCCTTGAGGATTCGGGGAATTTTCGATTAGGACCGGATCGGGAAAAAGGGAAAGGGCCATGGCCAACATCAGCAAGAGCGAGGTAGATCCTCCCCACATCGGGTGGGCGATTCCCCCGATCAGGAGATTGACCATCGTTCCAAGGCATAATGCCAGTGAAGCCGGCGGCAATCGACCGGATCCGAGGCCGGAAACGGCGGTCTTGACCCACACAGTCAACCAAAGAAAAAAGGCGATCACCCCAAGCGCTCCATATTCCCCGAGAAGGTTGAAGAATACATTGTGGCCGTGAGCGGCGTAATCAGGGAGATGGTAGATGGAGTGGATGTTCGGCATGTGAAAGTTATCCGGGCCCACCCCCAGGAAAGGATGTGCTTTCCACATCCTGATGGCGCCTTCCCAGGTCGGATAGCGGCTTTCAAAGGATCCGTCCGACATGGGATGGATGACGGTCTGGACCTCCCACCTGAGCGTTGGACTCACTGCCGTTCCGACCAGAAGGCAGAACAAGAATCCCCCCACGACCGCCAGTGTTTTCCACCATTTCAGGACGGCAATCATCACAAGAAGGGCTACCGGAACGGCAATCAAAAATGTCCGGCTGTGGGTCAGGAACAAGAAGACCGCAAGGATGGGATACAGGACTACGAAAAGACTGAAGGGGATGTTCCAGCGGTTTTTCTGGGAATGGAAAAAAAAGACGATCAGGAAAAGAAACGACAGAAATTGGGCGGTCGTATTTTTATCCCCGAGGTTCATCATTCCCAGGAAGGGACGATGCTCGTTCCATATTCTGAATAGACCCACCGCGGCTCCGGAAAACGTCCCGGAAAGAATCGCCATCAGCATCCATTTGCGGATCCGGCCAGGGGAGCGTTCAACGTTCAGCAATGTGGAAAAAAGGATGAGGCCCATCAGTGTTTCAAGGTCTCCCCAAGCCCCCCTGAGCCCTTCAAATGTATTGATCGAATGCACTCCGGACGCAAAGGAAACGCCCACGAAGAGAAAAACTGGCCATCCCACGGTGAGCAGACGGATGAAGAAACGACCGGTCTGCCTGTGTTCCAGAAGCAGGAGGAGCGAAGCGATCATCCCCCCCACGAGAGAGATTTCCTTGAATGCCTCTGAAAATGGAAGATTGAAGAGACAGATCAAGGAAAGCCCAATTACGGATTGCTCAAGAAAGAGGTCAGGAAGAACTGCAAAAAGTTTCCGATGGGTCCCTTGATTTTGGTCAATCGGGGTCTTGGCGGAGTTCAGGGGGGTTGATGGGGTCAGAGAGGCCATGTGCAAGATCCAGACGGTAAAGAATCCAATGGTATCGACTTGGGTCCGAAGCCAATCACGGCAATTCCGGGCATCATGGCACGGGTCTCATGGATTGAACAATCGGACAAATCTACTCCCCGCATCATATCCTAACTGGAAAAGCTTATCCAGACAGGAAATCCCCGACATGGAAAACCTTCCGCCCGAAATTCCGATATACCAGTCGGAAAAAGAACTTTCGATCTGAAGGGTTCGATAAAGTCCTAGTCCATAAAGTCGAAGGGGCAACGTTACCCAGTTTCCTCCAATCGGTGAGGACGTCTGTAGATCACCAGACGGGATCTGAAAAGGTTTGGGCGTCCCCTGGACATCGAAATAATCATTGACATTGACCGCAACAATGGGAATGCCAGGGTAAAACGAACGTGCCCCAAGGACCGGAAGGATGGAAATCAGCCCGCCGTCGACGAGAAGGTCTCCTTCTCGCCGGAGGGGAGTCAGTAAAGGAGGCAGTGCCGCCGATGCCGCCGCGGCGGTTCCGACATTTCCCCTGTCCATCAGTGTCAATGATTTGGTGATCAGGCTCGTGGCGGCTGCCACCAAGGGAATGGCCAGGTCCTTGAACGTGGTCCCTTCTCCGATCAGATCGTGGAGCAGTTTTGTGGTGTTGCCCGAATCGAAGACCCCCATTCGGCTCCAGGCGAACTTGAACATTTCCCGCCTGTTCAGGTTCAGGATTCGTTTTTGGGCTTCTTCTATGGTACATTTTGGGCTTGCAAAAAGACTACCGGCAATCGCGCCTGCACTGGTAGCGACAATGGCCCTGATGGGGAGACCCGCTTCCCCGCAGGCTTTCAGGAATCCGAGATGGGCCATCCCTCGGGCAGCTCCCCCGGAAAGGACCAGGACGAATCCAGTTTCAAGGGACACGGGAAACGCGATTTTGCTCATGAGAAGGCTCCCTGGGCGCGAGGCTTTAGGGTCGTTAAAGAAAATGCCAAGGAATCATCATTGCACTGAGTCATCGGATGATTCGATAACCTGGGACAACAAGGCCGATCCGTGAATGCTTGAAGGATTAGTTGATGGATGAAGCATGAACGTATTTGTCTTAGCCCCTCTCCCGGACGCTCCAATGTCATGATTTACCATGCAGGAATCCTTTCGTGAATTACAAGAACTTATTGAAGGACATCATCGACCTGGACAGAAAAACCCTTCTGCATCCGTTTACCCGCATCGCGGAATGGGAACGCTCCGATCCCCTGGTCATTGCCGGGGGATCGGGAAGCACCCTCTTTGACCACCAGGGGAAGGCTTATCTCGATGGAACCTCCTCTCTCTGGGTCAACCTCCTGGGTCACCGGAATCCGAACATTGACAAGGCGGTCAGGGATCAACTCGAACGGATTGCCCACACCACCTTCCTTGGGTTGACCCATGAGGAAGGTGTCCTGCTTGCCCAGGATCTTCTCGACATTGTACCGGATGGGCTTTCCCGGGTTTTTTATTCGGACAATGGGTCGACTGCGGTTGAGATTGCCCTGAAAATGGCCTTTCTCCTCAGAAGAGGCAAAAAGTCCCACCGGTTCCTCTCCCTCGATCGATCCTACCATGGGGACACCCTTGGAGCGGTGGGAGTGGGCGGGATCCCGAGATTCCATGAGACCTTCTATCCCTTGACCCGGGAATCCCTGAAAGCGCCCTCCCCCGATTGCTTTTATTGCCCGCTGGACTTGAAACGGGACACCTGCTCCATCGATTGTGCGGATGCTGCGATCGATCTTGTGCGGCGGCACAGTGACAAACTTTCCGGTGTCATTCTGGAACCAAGGCTTCAGGCGGCAGGCGGGATGATCTTCTGGCCGGAAGGATATCTTTCCCGGATTTCGGTGGAGGTCAAATCCCATGGAATTCCCCTGATCCTTGATGAGGTGGCCACAGGGTTTGGCCGAACGGGACCTTATTTCGCCTGCCAGCTGGAAGATGTCACCCCGGACTTACTTTGTGTCGGCAAAGGGTTGACCGGAGGCTATCTTCCCATGGCGGCAACGATTTTCTCTGAAGAGGTTTATCGGAAACTGAAAGGAGATCCTGGAATTTTCTACCATGGTCATAGCTATACAGGAAACCCACTGGCAGTAGCAGCGGCTCGGGCCACCCTCAAGGAGCTCAGGGAGACTGCCGTTCTCTCCGAAATTCCAAAAAAAAGGACCGTATTCGATCCGTTCCGCCTGGCCCTGGAAAACTTACCCAGAATCGGAAACATTCGCTCCTTGGGTCTGGTTTTTGCCTTCGACCTATTTGAGGACAATGATCTCAAGGTTCCGGCCGGAGCTCAGCTCATGACGTCCATTCAGCTGGACGCCCAATCGAGTGGGTTGATCATCCGGCCCCTGCTCAACACCATTTACCTGATTCCTCCCCTTTCGGTCTCCGTTCATGATCTGGAGACCATGTGCGACCGGTTGTTACAAGCCGTTCGGCGTATGACCCCCCAATGATGTCCCCATCGTGGACCGGGTCGCTGTTATTCATTGGGAATCCTATTTGATGAAAGGTTCCCCACTAAGACGATCACAAGGAAAAGGAAAAAGATGACCTGGATGAAATTCCTCCTGAAATGGGGAACAAATGCCTTGATATTGCCGATCTCGATTTTTCTTCACGAACCCTTGAATGTTCTGGCACAACCGGGTATCACGCCTGATTATGCCAACGGTATCCGTTGGGAAGTCGAAATCAGGACGGAACAGTCGGGCAAGACCCTTCAGACACACAACCTCGTCTATTCGGCCACGCCTACGGCTCTCCGGATTGACCAACCCGACAACAAAGGTTTCGACCTGATCCTCTGGAGGCTGGATTTGGGAAAAGTTTATGCTATTGACACCCGAAAAAAGACATACAGGGAACAATCCATCAAGGAACTGCTCTCCTATCAGGGATTTTCCGATCTGATCGGGCAACACGCCGGAAGCAATCCCGGAGACACAAAAAAAACATTGACCAACTCCCTCCATGTTGCCGGATATTCCTGCATGCCTGAAGTTTTTGAACATAAATTCAGGGGAACGGTGGTCGGAATGATCAATGGCGACCAAAAAACAGTCCTTTGCCAGTCGAAGGATGTCAAGGGTCTTGAGGCGCTGGAATCGTTCAAGAAAAATCTCATGGCAATGAACAAGAAGACCCTGGAACCCAAGGCGCTCAACGGGTCTGCCTCTCCGGAATTCTTCCTGTCCCTTTCACGGGTCACGCATTACAAAACCGGCTTTATCATCAAGATTTTGAATGCCATTGGACTCTATGACCTTTCCAAGGTTCCTTCCTTCGAAAAGGAAAGCTCTACGGTCCAGTCGGTTGGAGCCCAATCTTTTGAACCTTCACTTTTTGATGTTCCTTCCGGTTTCAAAAAATCTGAAGACACGTCCGGTACGGGAAATGCCCATTGAGACACATGTATGAACGATTGGCGCGCGGGTGTTCTTCCCCTTCGTCCCGCATTCCTGCATAACACCCAGTCAGGTCCTTTCACCAGGAGGTTCCGCCATTCGATTGCGAGAGACTGGTTCAGAAAGAAATATCCTTCTGGATTGTATTGTCCCACTGTTGACGAAAAGGACGCTCAAAAAGCCCTGAAGGAAATTTTGCGATGGGACCCGGACTGTCTGATGATCGGTGGGGGGGATGGCACCGTTCACCACCTCCTCCAATGGGACCTTCCCGAAAACCTTCCGCTTCGAATCGTTCCCCTAGGGACCGGAAATGTGCTGGGATTCAATCTTTACGGGCGCGGGGGGCTGAAACCGGCATTGAATATGGATCCGCTCCTTCCCCGCCAAGTTGCCCTCGGGCAATGGGGAAGACACTATTTTGTCCTGATGGCCGGAATCGGGTTTGATGGAAGGGCCGTATCCCTCTTGAGCCCCACCCTCAAGAAGCTTTTGGGTTCCACCGGTTATCTGGTGGCGGCAGCCAAAGCGCTCCTGCAATGGAAGGCAATGGATGCCACAATCCGCTGTTTCAGACAAAACGTTCCAGACGATGCTGCCCATGAACCCAATGGCGAACGGCATCGAGTGACCGACTGGAAGACAAAATGGCTTGTTGCCAGACGTTTTCCGGTCTATTTCCCCCCCTTTCCCCTGACGAAGATGAGTTCCGTTTTCTCCGACACCCTTTCCGTGGATCTCTTTACAGGAAAAACCCGGCTTGAGTTCCTCCTGTATCTCCTTGAGCGGGCCTTCTTTCCGCAACATCCATCATCGCGTGGAGTCTCCCTGTTCGCCCAGCGTGTTGATCTGATGTCTCCCGTTCTTGGTCATCTGGACGGGGAACCTCTTTTGAGTGGGGACAGTCTTTCAATGTCCCTGAAAAAAGCGACATTTCTGTTTTCTGAAAACAGCCTTCGTCGATGGCCCATTCCGAATTCGGCAAATCTCGGAAAATCTTGGACCGGGAGAGGACGGAGGTCGCTGTCCTGAAACACCATGACACAGGTTCCGTATTTCCATAGGGTTCAAATGAATATCACAGGACTTCCGTCCAGGCCTTCAAAGGCGTTCCACCGTGGAAAACAGCTTGTCGAGGGTGGCTTACGGGAGGAGCCTAATGGTTCGGAAATCGCGGGGATCGGAACGGACAGGTGGGGTGAAGGGCGTTAGGTGGGAAGGAGAACTTGGGTTCCCCATGAGTTTGTTCATCCCTTCGGCCTCATTGATTTCTGAAGATCGTTCTCCCAGAAAACGCGTGTTCGAGTCGCATGTTGACCGCTTTGACTACTCTTACGGGGCGGGGTCAGACCCTTTTTTGCTTTCGAACATGACAAAACTCTCTTCACCGCCCGGATTTCCCTGGTCGATCAGATCCGGCAGGTAGAGAGGGGTCCTGCGCACCCAATCGATGATGAAATCGATCGCACCGATGATATCCTCCCGAGAAAGATCGGGATAGCACTCTGTCACAATGCGTTCGATGGAATAGCCTTTTTTAAAGAGTTCGAGAAAAACCGAAACCGGTATATGGGTTCCCTGTAGGCAGGGTTGTCCTTTGGCAATGCGGGGGTTCATCCTGATTTGTCGACTCATTTGGGGCTCCCTATTAGGATCTGATGACAGGATCCAATGACAGATGGAATCACAACGATCTGATGGTCCGATTTGGTTTTTCCGATCCAGCTTCTCTCTGATTCAGCCGTTTCTTCAGAGGAACGGATCCCCTGCCCCTCCAGACCTTTGGTAATGATTCTTGTTTCGCTCTCCTGAGCGAATCCTTCTGATTTCCGCCTCGTACAGCAATTCGGTTCGCTGGACGGACCGTTCGATCGAAAAATGGCGAACGATCTTCTCGGAATGGGACTGATGGGTGGTTCTCGTCATTTCCGGGTCCGAGAGAACCTCTATGACGCCTTCGGCAAATGCCACGGGGTCCTGGGGGCGGACCATTTTGCCGTTGGGAGATACATTGAAAATTTCCGGAATCCCTCCGACCCTGAAGGCAACTACAGGAACCCCATGGAGCATGCTTTCCATGGTGACCAGCGAAAGGGATTCCCGGATGGACGGAAGGAGGGAGACGGAAGCAATTGAAAAATAGGGCTCTGGAGATTCCCTGTCCCGGAATACAAGCTGCTTTCCAAGTTTGTCCGGATATTTTTTCCTTGCGGCTGCGATCACTTCATCCTTCAATGGGCCTTCCCCGAGAAAAACCATGACAAAGTCAGGGATCCTTTTCCAGATTGTTCCAAGGGCCTCAATCATCAAAAAATGCCCCTTGTCCTTCTGAAATGTCCCGACCTGAAGGGCAATCGGTCCTTGGGCTGGAAGTGAATGGTCTCCCCTGGTTTTTGCGGCGCTCCCGGAAGTTCCCAACGGGATGTTCGTGACTGATATGCCGCGGTGGATGGAGACGACATGCCAGAAAGGAATTCCCTGTTCAATGAAGAATATCCTCAATACATCGCTGACCACAACCAGTTTGTCGCACATGTGCCGGAAAGGAAAAAGGTTATGGGGGGTATTCAGGATATGTCGTTGACGAATGATCAGTGGTCTTTTGCTCCCCAGTGACCGGGCGGCCAAAGCGCCTATCCAGCTGTCGATGTAACTTGTCGTCACGAGCACATCGATCTTCTCATCGATGAGAACTT
Source organism: Nitrospirota bacterium (assembly GCA_021785195.1). GTDB lineage: Bacteria > Nitrospirota > Leptospirillia > Leptospirillales > Leptospirillaceae > JAJYGC01. The sequence goes on along the minus strand of JAJYGC010000022.1, from coordinate 4,853 downwards.
TCCGGATCAGTCGGAAAGACTCAAGATCCATATTGCTTCGGAGGGGAAGGGAGAGAGTTCTGGTCTCTTTTTTGGCCTCCTCCTCGAACAAGGTTCCCGATCTGACTCCCAGAATATATTCATGGCCTTTATTGGCAAAACCCTGGGCTTCCGTAATGTGGTCCCTTTCCTGTCCGCCAAATCCGGTCGAACAGTCCAGATGAAGGATCCTCATCTAACCTCTCCTGCCCATGAGGTCGGTGACCAATGAGCCTCCGGCCTTGAATATCAGAGCATAACCCATAAAGCGAATGTTCGGGAGTTTTCCCGACACAGGGCGACATGGCAACAAGAATGGATCATAGCTTTGCCCGAACCGGGTGTGCCGGACCGTTCTCGCCCGATGATATCCCGCCTCCCGTGCCCATTGAACGCTTTCATTCGTGCAGTTCCCGTAAGGGTAGCAAAAGGAGGTCACTTTCTTTCCCAGAAGGTCTTCCAGTTCAGAGCGGCTATCAAAAATCTCTCGTCTTGCCTGCAAGGGGTCCTCGATGGAAAGGGAGCCCAGATCGCAATGGGTTCTTGTATGGGATCCAATCTCAAATCCCTTGGTCTGCAGTTCGCGGATCTCCCCTGCGTCCATTAACGGGATGCCTCCCCAAAGGGGATCCTTCGACCAGTCGGTCACTTTCCCAATTCGGGAGGAAACGCAGAAGATGGTGGCCTGGAAGCCAAATCGCTCAAGAATTGGGGCAGCATATTCGTAATTGTCCAGATAACCGTCGTCAAAGGTAATGATACAGGTATTCTTGGCATCTCGGTTTACGAACCCCTCTTCCATCGTGATTCCCCTGAGGCCAATTTTTTTCAGGAACTCCATCTGTCGGGAGAAGGTTTCGGGGGAGACCCCGACATGGGGCGAGATCCCTGGAGAGACGCGGTGGTAATAGAGAATGGAAGGAATGATTGTCCCATCTTCGAGTCGGATCATGGGGCCAGGACCTTGTGCGGCGTCCCCATTCTCCCCATTGCGCCGGTGACCTCATCCACAGTGATCTTCAAAAGACAGTTTTCGGTGACCTCATCCACAGTGATCTTCAAAAGACAGTTTTTAGCCCCCATCGAACACCCGGTATGATTGCAGGGCGAGCAAGCGGGCGGGCGGTAAAACACTGAAGAATTGGAAGCGTGAATCGGTCCCCAGACCTTGGGGGTCGTCGACCCGAAAAGAGCGATCAGCGGGGTTTGGGTACTATGGGCAAGATGAAGGGGCGCACTGTCATTTCCAATGAAAAGGGAGGCTTTCCCGAGGAGGGCATGGAGAAACGGTATTGACCGTTTCAGGAGAATCCGGTCCACTGAAGGATCCATATTGGCCCCTACCGACTCCATCAGGGTCGTTTCTTCTTCAGTTCCGATGACGATCACCATCCCGCCAGTGGTTCTCCCCCACCAGGAAGCGACGCGACCGAACCGATCCGGGGGCCAGCGTTTAAACCAGTGGCGAGCACCCGGATGGACGACAATGAAAGGCCTCCCCACTATTTTGTGTTCCAGAAGAAATTGGTCCACCGCGTCTTTTTCGTCAATCGCTGGAGGAACGAAGAAGTTTGAAGGGCCACCGGCCAATTCGAGTCCGGCACTCTTGAATGCCGATTTGGTAAAAACAGTGACGTGGTCAGGTCCGTGGTCATAATCGAAAGGAAGGAAAAGGTCGTAGGGATCGTCTGTTCGATGGTCGGTCTGCCACCCTGCCCCGACTTTGAGAGAGGATCGAACGCGTCTGGTAAAAAATTTGGAGCGGTCGGAGACGGTCAGATCAACCCAAAGGTCAAACTCTTTTCCTTGAATGATTCGAGAGAGATCCCTTGCGCTTCGGGTTTTTTCAAAAAAGGACTTTCTCCGAAATAAAAAAAAGGGAATTTCCATCTGCTTTAGGGGATATTCCGTTCCCTCGTTGACGATGATGAAAAGATCGGCATTCGGGATGCTTTCCTTGATGTTGTGGAGGAGTGGAACCAGAAGAAAAATGTCCCCTGCATAACGGGTGCGGTAAATCCCGATTCGAATAGCCGCCTTGTTGGGTGCGTTGGTTGAAGGAGGATTTGGATCCATAGGATTCATGGGGTGAGAAGCCCCTGTTCTTCAAGGGCAAGAAGAACCTCCTCGGTTCCGATCGATTTCATGCACTGGTTGTCCGGGCATTCATTGGCAAAGGATTGGCAAGGGGAGCACGACAATCGTTTTCGGACGAGTGTCCCCCGGAAGGGGCGATAAGAGACATGGTCCCCAGGACCGAACAGGGCAACAACTTTTTTCCCGACAGACTGGGCCAGGTGCAATGGGCCTGAATCATTCCCGATCACCCCGCGGCTCAACGAAAAGATTCCCTTCAAGGTGGACAGGTTCGATTGAAGGATCCATTTGAAGAGAGGCCGATCCCGGGGAATCATTTGGAGGACCTCATTGACCGCCTCCCGATCGTTCGGTCCCCCCAATAACAGAACCGGTATCCCAAGGTTGATGAGCACTTCGATCAACCTTGCAAATCGTGCTGGAGGCCAATTCTTGTTTTTCATCCCTGACCCGGGGAGGACCGTCAGGAATTCCTGATGGCCTTGGGTCGGAAAGGATCCCAAAAGGGATTTCGCGTCAATGATGTTTTCTGGGTGGACCGTCAGCATGGGAGTCGTCTGTTTTGCCCGGAAACCCAGCCGACTGGTCAGGTATTGCATCTGATCAAACATATGGGTCATTGCATTCGGGATGATGAACTGATCGGTATAAATCCAGGAGTCGATCATAGGGATCGGATGATCCCAGATCCCTACCCGCCTGCGGGCGTTGGACGCCGCGACGATGACCCTGGAACGAGGCCCCCTCGTAAACAGATCAAAGACGACATCATATTGCTCTGATCGGATTTCCTGTAAAAATCGGAAATAACTTTTTTGAACATGGGTTTTGGGGGGGGAATGGTCTTTCACGGGACGCGGGAGTGGAATGACCTTTCGGATCATCGGTTCTTCGGAAAAAAGCTGAGCGTAGGGGCGTTCCATCAGATAGTCAATCTGGCTGTCTGGACAGGAATCGTAGATGGACCTTACCGCTGGCATGGTCAGGACCATGTCCCCAAGGGATCTGAGTCCGACAAAGAGTACTTTCTTCATGACAAATTGGCCTTTTACCGTTAATCAGCCGTCAATCGGGTGTGGGGTGTTGAAAGGGCAAGGCTTCTTCAACCAGCATGACGGGGATTTCATCCTTGATCGGGTAGAGAAGATGGCATGCGGCACAGGCAAGACCTTCGGGATTGGGGATTGTCTGAAGCTCTCCCTTGCATTTTGGACAGACCAGGATGGACAGAAGAAATGGATCGATGGACATGGGTCGAACTCCTTCAGGAAAGGGTGATTCCAGATTCCCCCAAGAAACGGTTGACGGCTTCCTGAAAAGACAAGACCCCAACATAATCTTTTTCAGGAAGACTGGAAGTGGGTATATCGCTGTTTCCGAGTATGAGATATCCTTTCACTCCCGAGGCTTTTGCGGCTTCCATATCCCGGACCGCGTCCCCCACCATCATGGCCCTGGAAAGAGGGGTCGGGAAGGTCTCGAGCGCGGATAGCAAAAGTCCCGGGTGGGGTTTTCGGCAAAGGCATTCACGATTGTAACGCGGATCATTCGTCTGTGCGAGATGGGGACAATAGAAAAACCGGTCGATGGTTGCCCCTTCCCGCCCAAGGAGCTCATTCATATAGAGATGCGATTCCTGGACAAACTCCTCCGAAAAATATCCTCTTGCCACCCCAGACTGGTTCGTGACCACACATACAGGAACCTTGAGGATATTTAGTTTCCTGATTGTATCGACCACTCCCGGAAGGAACTCGATATCCGACAGTCTGGAGAGATAAGGGACATCCTTAATGATTGTTCCGTCACGGTCGGTCATGACCAAAAATGAAGGATCTTCTCTTTTTGTCATGATATCAGTGCCCCCAGATCCAAGAGATCCTCACGAATCATCGGAAAAACCGTTTCGGGTGTTAAAAACTCCATGCACCGGTGATCGATGGGACATTCCCGAAGGAAACAGGGCGAACAGGAGACAGGATGCGAAAGGATCCTGATCTTGTCTGACATCGGTCCGGTCGCAACAGGGTCCGTTGGTCCGAAAAGAGCAATTCCCTTCATGTTCAATGCGGCTCCAATATGCATCATACCCGAATCATTCGACACTAAATAATGACATCGGGACAAGAGGGCGATGCTTTCTGTGAGGGGAAGGCGTCCATCGGTCGAAACGACTTGAGGGGAGTTGACCGACTGGGCAATCTCCCGCGTGACCGCTTTGTCCTTCTCACCGGAGAAGAGAACGATGGAAACGTCCGGAATTTCTCTCAGGAACTTCTGAATAAGCGCCTGATAGGATCGGGAAGGCCACATTTTGGCGGAACCAAAATAGGCCCCGGGATTAATGGCAATCCGGATTGTGTTGTCGAGATTGTTGGCCGTCATAAACGCCAGGGCCCCTTCCTGAAGGGGTTCCGGGATTTGAAGACGTGGATTTTTGTTGGGAAGCGTGCCCAGAACGGATTCGGCCAGTTCGCGGTAATAAGAAGTCTGGTGGAGGTGTTTTGTCTTCCATTTCTGATAATTGAGTGTGCGATTGAGGAAAAGGGAACGCCCTTCCGACCCATACCCGACCCGGTTGGGGAGTTTCAGTCTCCACACATCAAAGGCGGACCGGAAAGACAGGGGAAGACATAATGTTGCAGACTCTTGTCCTGTCTTGATGGAATTGGGGCCAAGGCTCTCTCTGGAAAGGACCGAAGAAACAGAAGGAGAAAGCGAGTAGACATCCAGTGTTC
>JAJYGC010000016.1 GCA_021785195.1 Nitrospirota bacterium | reverse complement strand
ACCAGATAAAATCCGTCGCTGACGCTCCGAGGTGGATCCCGTTCAGGAAATCGGGTGGCTCCCTACGAGGAAATCAGCTGGCTCCCTTCCCAGGAAATTGGGTGGCTCCCTACGGTGAAATTTTGCAGTCACCACCCGACCGACCGGACAAATGGCCCGTCAAACCGGGGAGGGAGAAACAGAAAGGGCCACCAGTAAAAAGTAGAACCTTCCCGTTTTCTCCCAAAACAATCTCTTCCCGGATTTTTATCGAAACCTTGGAAACCTTGTGGACTTTATGGGGAAATGATGACAGGGGTGCTTCCATGGCATGTTTCCATACCGGAATTTACGGTCACTCGGATCATTTTGGAACGTCGCATGTCGAACATCAGAGGAGGTTACCGGCAGAGTTGTTTTGGAATGGCTGGATGCATGGTAGGCACGGGCGGTTTCGAACCGCCGACCTCTACCGTGTCAAGGTAGCGCTCCACCCCTGAGCTACGTGCCTATGATTGAAGAAAGCATTATTACAGAAAAGAAAAGGGCCGGCAAGTGCACCGGCCCTCCAAGAAAATAAAAAAGAAAAATTACTTTATTGCACCCTTGAATGCCTTGCCTGGAGAGAATTTTGGAACCCTCATCGCAGGAATCTTGATTTCTTTACCAGTACGGGGATTCCTACCAGTACGAGCTTTTCGCTTGACTGTCGAAAAAGTGCCAAACCCAACAAGCGTCACTTTTTCGCCATCTTTCTTCAAGGCTTTCTTGATGGTGTCGAGTGCCGCATTGAGGGCATCATTGGCCTGGGACTTCGTAATCTTTGCCGAAGACGAAATCTTGTCCACCAGTTCCGCTTTTTTCACCGCATCCACCTCCTTTTTCCCTGAAAATAGACAGGTATGAAAACTACCTATCGGAAAATACACTTGACTAATCAGTCTGTCAAGTGGGAGCAACGATTTAAGAACTTCACCTTTCGGCATTTGCCGAACTTTCATCCTCAGAATCCTTTTCCAGCATGCGGTTCCTGAGCGTTGTCCGGCTGATGCCGAGGAGCCGCGCCGCTTTCTGGCGATTGCCTTCGGTCAACCGAAGCGCCTCGGAAATCAGAACATTTTCAACAATACCCTGAAAAAAAGAATAAACACCTCCAGGCCATTCGCACCGGGTCAGGATGGTGCGCACCTTTTCCCGCAGAAAATCCTCCAGGTTCGATGAAGGACCCATTGAAGGAGTCTTGACCAGTAGATATTTTTCCCATGCCTCCAGAAGGCTTCCCCCTTTCCCGGTGACAATGATGCCCCCAAGACTCAGGCATTCCCATTCAGGAGCGGGTGCCGAGCCAAGGTCGACCAAAATGATCCCGGGACTACCGAAAAAACCAGACGACTCTTGAGTCATGCCGTCATCACGAACGAATCGAAAAGGGAACCCTGCAGACGCCTTGATCACTGATTGAAACAACTCATCAGAACGGGTCAGAACCCGAACTTCTTCAATGCCCTCAACGTTTTCTTTTTTCAGAGGCTCCAAATCTTGCAACGTCAAACTCCCCTGAACAGAAATTCGGATCCATCCCAGTCCACCAGAATTTTCTGACCCTTCTCAAATGTTCCAGACAGAATCTTTTGTGCAAGGGGATTCAGGACATAATTCTGAATGGCCCGCTTCAGGGGACGTGCTCCAAATACAGGGTCGTACCCAACATGCGTCAACTCATCTTCCGCCGACTCCGTCATTTCAAGGTCAATCCCCTGGTCCTTCAGACGAAGGTTCACGTTCTTCAATTGAATTTCAACGATTCGGGCAATTTCATGCCGGGTCAACGGATGAAACACAATGATATCGTCAATGCGGTTCAGAAACTCCGGTCGGAAGGTCCGGGCAAGGACCTCCTGAACTTTCTTTCTGGTCTCCTCCTCATCGAGTCCGGCGCGCTCACGAATGATATCCGAGCCGACATTCGAGGTCATGACGATGACGCAATTCCTGAAATCCACAACGCGGCCCTGACCATCCGTCAGACGACCGTCATCCAGAACCTGAAGAAGTATATTGAATACATCGGGATGGGCTTTCTCAATCTCGTCCAGAAGGATGACAGCATAGGGGCGGCGCCGTATGGCTTCTGTCAATTGACCGCCTTCCTCATAACCCACATAACCAGGGGGAGCTCCGATCAGGCGTGAAACGGCATGTTTTTCCATGTATTCGGACATATCGATCCGAATCATGGCATGTTCGCTGTCAAAGAGGAATGTCGCAAGACTTTTTGCAAGCTCCGTTTTCCCGACTCCCGTTGGGCCAAGGAAGAAAAATGAGCCCAGCGGACGATTGGGGTCCTGAATTCCGGCCCGTGCCCTCCGGATCGCATTTGATACGGCCTCCAGCGCTTCGGACTGACCCACTACCCGTTCTCCCAGACGTTGCTCCATCTGGAGAAGCTTATGGACCTCCCCTTCCAGCATTCTTGTCACCGGGATCCCGGTCCAGCGGGAAATAACCTCCGCAATATCCTCTTCCACCACCTCTTCTTTCAACAACCTGTTGCCATGAACCTGTCCTTCCAGTTCCTCCTGGGCCGCTGCCAATTTATTCTGGAGTTCCGGAATCTGGCTGTACTGTATTTCCGAAGCCCGATCATAGTGACCTTCCCGAACGGCAACCTCGGCATTTTGCCGGGCTTCCTCAATCTGGACCTTGAGGGTCTGGATCTCCTGAATCCTGCCCTTCTCCATATCCCATTGGACCTTGAGGGTCCCGAAGCGGGATTTCAAGGATTCCAGCTCGTTTTCCACGCCTTGTTTCTTGTCCTGGGAATCCGGGTCATCTTCCCGGGCCAAGGCCATTTTCTCAATCTCGAGCTGCCGGATTCGACGATCTATCTCATCGAGTTCCTTGGGCAGGCTATCGATCGCCACACGCAACTGGCTCGCCGCTTCATCAATCAGATCGATCGCCTTGTCTGGAAGGAACCGGCCCATGATATACCGCTGCGATAAGACCGCTGCGGCAATGATCGCCGAATCACGGATCCGGACTCCATGATGAATCTCATATTTCTCCTTCAACCCTCGAAGAATCGCAATCGTGTCTTCAGTCGAGGGTTCTCCGACATAAACTGGCTGGAAACGTCGCTCCAGAGCGGCATCTTTTTCAATGTTTTCCCTGAATTCGTCCAGGGTCGTCGCTCCGATCGCACGGAGTTCCCCCCTCGCCAGCGCCGGCTTCAGGAGATTGGAGGCATCCATCGCACCCCCTTCCACCGCCCCGGCCCTGACAATTGTATGGAGTTCATCGATAAAAAGAATGATCCTCCCTTCCGACCCGGTAACCTCCTTCAGGACCGCCTTCAATCGCTCCTCAAAATCCCCCCGGTATTTTGCTCCGGCGATGAGGGAACCCAAATCCAGCTGAAAAACAGTTTTATTCTTTAATCCTTCAGGCACATCCCCCGAAACGATCCGTTGGGCCAATCCTTCCACTATGGCGGTCTTCCCCACTCCAGGATCCCCGATGAGGACTGGGTTGTTCTTTGTCCGTCTGGACAACACCTGGATAACCCTGCGGATTTCCTCGTCCCGTCCAATCACCGGATCCAAACGATTCGACCGGGCCATCTCTGTCAGGTCCCTCCCAAATTTGGACAGGGCCTGATACTTGTCTTCCGGATTGGGATCCGTGACCCTCTGATTTCCCCGCACTTCCGTCAGGGCCCTCAGAATTTTTTCCCGGTCAAGTCCCATGGACCGAAGTAGCTTTTCTTCAGGTCCCCCGAAATCCGAAAAGGCAAGAAACAAATGTTCCGTACTGACATAATCGTCCTTGAACGTTTTCGTTTCTTCCTGGGCCCTGTCCAGAAGCTCCGAAAGACGCTTGGACAGATACGGGCCCGATTGGGCCCCGGAACCGCTGACCGAAGGAACCAGTGACAACTGTTCATCCACCTTTTTCTGGAGAAGAGCGCGATCCACTCCAATTTTCTCCAGGACAGGCGGGATCACTCCATCTGGCTGGACCAGAAGGGAGGACAGCAAATGAAAGGGTTCAACCTGGGTGTTTCCCTTCCGTCTGGCAGCATCTACCGCAGCCTGAAGGGCTTCCTGGGACTTGATCGTCAGTTTTTCGAGATTCATGCGAGTCTCCTCATTTCAGAATCTTATTCCCGGTCCAAGAACAGGCTCGTTCCTTCAGTAGATTGGAAATCGGAAGGATTCCCCTCTCCCTTGAATCGGGAAATATGCCAATGCAATTGGGTCTTCAGATTCAGGATGATCTCGATCCCTGCCATATTCACTCCCATCTCTCTTTTCAGAGCAAGGATGAATGCAATTTTTCGGATCGAGACCGGCTCAAAGAATTTTTCTTTTCCACGGGGAGCATAATTCACAAACCCCTCCCGGACGAGCACACGGATTTCCCTCTCGGAAACCGAAAACGTTTTCTCCACCCATTCCAGGGATACATCGTGGTCAGGAACGGAAACGTCACTTGGCTCCCAGTAGATGGGATCAAATCGGATCATCTGAACACTCCCCCTAACGGCGAACATCCGGACCGTAGAGTGAACCAATCTCCCGGACCAGGGAATCAAGTCGTTCCGATTTTTTGACCGGAAGCACCGGAATAATTCGGATATAATGGTGACCCTTCCCCCCTTCAAGGGAAGAATGGATTCCCTTCTCCTTGAGGCGAAGGATTTGACCTCCCTGGGTTCCCGGAGGAATACGCACTTTTGTCTCGCCGTCCAGTGTTCCGACATTGATGGTTGCGCCAAAATACAACTCCGGCAGAGTCACTTGAAGGTCTGAGAAAATATCCAGGCCCCTTCGTTCCATCTTGGGATCGGCAAGCACCCGGTCAATCACCACATGAATCAGCCGGCCCTTTCCGAGGGATTCGGATTTGACCTCAAAGCTCATGCCAGCCTCAGCTCCTGACGGTATCCGAAGAGTCATCGTCTGGGGCTTTCCGGAATCATCCTGAAGAGTGACTGATTTTTCCGCACCTCGTGCCGCTTCCGCCATCGTCAAGGTCAAATGTACTGCCATGACGGACTGTCTCGGTCCTCCCCCCATTCCCCCGAAAAGGTCCCAGAATACTGATTCATCCGAGTCAAACCCTCCAAATCCATGGGCTTGGCCCCCCTGTGTTGAAGTCCCCCTTCCAACCCGGGGACCAGCTGTCCGTTCCTGATCATATACCGATTTTTTTTCCGGATCAGACAGAACCTCATAGGCTAGATTGATCTCCTTGAATTTCTGTTCGGAGGTCTTGTTCCCGGGGTTCAGGTCAGGGTGATACTTCCTGGCCAATTTGCGATAGGCCTTCTTGATCTCCTCACTCGAGGCGCTTTTGTTTACGCCCAATAACTCATAATAGTCGGCACTCATGGGCACCCACCGTCGATTTGGTCAGCCTCCGGGCCGAATACCATATAGTGCGCTCCAACAACAGGCGCCGTCAGGATATCCTGAAAAATCAACTTTGCAACCAGCAGACCATTGGCATAGGCGAATTGGGATCCATGGACAGGAACCGATCGTCCAGCCCGCAGGCGGTCTTCAACCCACTCGAGCCCTTTTTTCCCGCCTTTGAGCGTCCGGATAATTCCGGCCTTTTCCCAAAGAACTGTTTTGAGGCTGGCCCACGACTCCTCTCCGGAAAATTCCGGCAAGACCATTCGGGACAGTTTCCTGGCCTCCTGGCCAGAGGTTCCCCCGGACATGTGTCTGGATGATTCCTCAAGAACGCTCTGAACCAGGCGTCTTCCCATGACCAGCGCCTCCAGAAGTGAATTCGACGCCAGACGGTTCGCTCCATGGACACGGGTGCTGGCGACTTCCCCGATCGCCCACAATCCCCTGACCCCTGTCTTTCCGGTCATATCCGTCCGAATCCCCCCCATCTGAAAATGGGCAGCCGGACGAATGGGGACCGGTGTCGTCTCAAGATCAATTCCCAATTCCTTTAAATGTCCGTAAACCTGGGGAAATCTGTTTCTCACGAATCCGTTCGGCAGATGGTTTACCGAAAGAGAAATCTCCTGACCAGGATTCTTGGAGAGCTCTATCCATAGAGCACGGGCCACCACATCCCTGGGGGCCAGTTCTCCATCCGGGTGGTATCGGTACAAAAACCTTTCCCCTTTTTTGTCCAGAAGATGGGCCCCTTCTCCACGCATGGCTTCTGTCAGCAGAAAAGGCGGGGTTCCAGGCAGATCGAGCACCGTCGGATGAAATTGATAATAAGCCATCCTTTCAATTTCACAACCGGCTCTAAAAGCAATGCTGACACCATCTCCCCGTTGGAATCTGGGATTGGTTGTCCGAAGAAAGAGTGACCCCGCTCCTCCTGTGGCGAGAACCACGGCGCGGGCCCGAATCTCAAGCAGATCAGAATCCCTTTCTCCCAGAAAATAAGCCCCTTTTGCGTCCCCATTTTCGTCCATTCGGATCTGGTAGAGCTGGTAAGGAGAAAGAAACCGGAAATGGGGTTGCCTGAATGCGGCTTCAGCAAGACCCTTGAGAATCAATGCCCCGGTTCTGTCCCCCCCCGCGTGGACAATTCTAGATCGGGAATGGGCCGCCTCCCTGGTTGTCCGGAGATGTCCCCGGGGATCCCGGTCAAATGGGACACCATATCGAAGAAGGCCTTCAAAGGCTTCTTCGGCTCCCTCGATCAGTAACCGGACTGCAACGGGATCGCATAATCCGGCACCCGCCCTGATCGTATCCTGGACATGGCTCTCAATATCGTCTTCCGTAAACCCCCACGGAAGGGCAAGGCCCCCTTGGGCAAAGTAAGAGCTTCCCGATGACAAGGGCCCCTTCGAAACCAGCATCGCCGTTCCATGAGGCAACAAGCTGAGGATGGCCTGAAAGCCGGCAATCCCCCCACCGACAACGAGATAATCTACTGATAAGGTTTCCATCGGTCTGTTTATCCCTGGCCGGAATTGACGGGAACCTTCCCTGGGGGAAGCGCCATGAGCAGAAAATTGTCTCCGGTAATACTTTCAATGAGGGAGGGGGCATTCGCTTCTCCCATTACGACAACGATCTGGCATTCTCCCGTCTTGAATACGGGGGGTCCCTTTTGTTTGATTCTTCCGGAGAATGTCCAGTGGGCCTTATAGATCATTCTGTTTGATTGGGGCTCCCAGGTTCCCTGGTCAACCTCCAGATGAAGCCTGGTGATCTCCAGCCCCAGAAACAATTCTTCCAGCTTCTTGCGGACCTGATATTTTTGGGCCAATTCGGGCGTCAGAAGGGCCAGCACCTTGTCCGAGTCCTTTTCCCGGTAATCCATCCGGATTTCTTTGACGAGGTCCCACGCTGAAAACAATTGTTTCTGAGCGGGGGTCAACTGTGCCGTTTCAGAACAGGCAGTCCCCCCCACCAAAAACGACAAAAGAATCATTCCCGTACCCAGTCGAAACAACCGCATCTTGATTTTCCTCAACATCCACCTCAGGTTTCTTGGCTGACACCTCTTCCCTCTAAGTCCGTCGCATTTCCGCCGCATTATAGAACTCAAACACCCCAAGGTCAAAGCAGTGCTTTCATTGAAAAACAACCCTGAATCGGCTATCTTACTCTTGATTGGCTCTTGAATCACTGATAGCGTCCTTCCATCAATCATCCAGCTTCCTTCGAGGTTCCCAGTTTGACGACTTCCGCGATTCGTGTTCGTTTTGCCCCCAGCCCTACGGGTTTTCTTCATTTGGGAGGAGCAAGGACTGCGCTCTTCAATTTTCTCTTTGCGCGCCACCACAATGGAACCTTTATCCTTCGGGTGGAAGATACCGATCAGGAACGATCAACCGGTGACTCAATACAGGCGATCTTCGACGGATTGAAATGGCTTTCAATCGACTGGGATGAAGGCCCCTTTTTTCAGTCAGAACGACTTGAACTTTATAGGAAAGTGGCGGACCGCCTTCTTTCTGAAGGAAAGGCCTATCGCTGTTACTGTACCTCCGAGGAACTTGAGGAGAGACGGAAAGAGTCCCTGGCCAAGGGGATCCCTCCCCGTTACGACGGCAGGTGCAGGGACCGGTCAAATTTTTCCGAAAAACCCCACGTAATCCGGTTTCGGACCCCCGATCTCCCCCAAGTGGTCGTTCATGACCTGATTCGCGGGGATATGAAGTTCAACGGGAACCTTCTTGATGACTGGGTCATTATCCGCTCCGATGGTTATCCAACCTATAATTTCGCGGTTGTGATCGATGACCTGGAAATGCAAATCACACATGTGATCCGCGGCGATGACCATATCAATAATACCCCACGTCAGATTACCCTTTTCAATGCCCTTGAAGCCCCCCTCCCCCATTTTGCCCATATTCCCATGATCCATGGCCCTGATCGGGCAAAGCTTTCAAAACGTCATGGGGCTACGTCAGTCATGGCCTACCATGAAATGGGGTATCTCCCCCACGCATTGGTCAACTACATCGCCCGACTCGGTTGGTCCCATAAGGATCAGGAAATTTTCAGCCGTCAGGAACTCATTGATTATTTTGACCTGGACCATGTCGGCTCCTCACCCGCCGTATTCAATCCGGAAAAACTCCTGTGGCTGAATGCCCAATACATCAGGAACGAGGACCCCTCAACCCTGACCAATGAACTTCTTCCTTTCCTAAAACCTGTGCAACACCCTTTTTCACCGTCATCTGACGGTCAAGGACCAGATCTTCCCAAAATTGTGGAAGGATGGAAAACACGGGTGAGAACGTTGGTTGAGCTAGCAGACGCGGTCCATCCGTTTAGGGATCAGGAATTCTCCATTTCAGCCGAAGCACATGAAAAGCACCTGATTCCTGAAAATCAACCTCTTATTCTTCTGTTTCTCCAGCGTTTTTTAACCGTTTCAGAATGGACCAAGGAAAATCTTGAAGCAGTGATCGGGACAATCGGACTGGAGCAGGACATGAAACTGGGAAAGCTTGCCCAACCTCTCCGTGCAGCATTGACGGGACAGAATGTCAGTCCCGGAATCTTTGATGTTCTCCTCCTCTTGGGCCGGGAAGAGGTTTTGCGCCGGCTCGACAAGGCTCTGACCCTTATTGGTCCGAACAAGTAAAAAACTCTCGGAGGTCCCCTTGAACATCCCCCAGCCCCCCCCTCAGGACTCCCACAGGGATTTTATCACAAAGCTCAGGCGCACCCTCCTCCGGATAGATGATTATATTCATATCATCGTTGCCATATTTCTGATGGTTGGAGCCATTGTCGTCATTCTTCATTCCGCATTGTCATTAACAAACCTTTCCATCGACTCAGTCCTTGGACTGATCAACGACATGCTTTTTGTCGTGATCATCCTGGAGTTGCTCTGGATTATGCTCAGTTATCTTGGGCGCCGAAGGTTTCCCATCGCCTCATTCATCATCATCGGCATCATTTCTTCAATCCGAAGGATTCTCCTGATCGAAGCCCAGTCCTCCTTCCACATTGGTTCGGGAAATCAATTTCTGTCCCGTCAGACAATCGACCTTCTCCTTTATGTATTGGTCGTTGTGATCCTGGTCTTCTCCTATTACCTGCTCGTACGGATTTCATCGGGAAATGACGTCGAGTCACGACAAAGGGAATAGGTCCGGGTCTCTTTCAAAAGAGTGATGAACGCATCTCTCCACTGACGGATTTTTATTTGTTTTGGCGCTTTTTGGGAATGATTTATTCTAAAAAAATTGCCATTTTGAAGATCCGGCGCCGCCTATGTTAAAGTCTTTGCAAGAGATAATTCCTGGCTCAATACGAAATCCATCATTTCACAGAAATCAGAGAGGACACACCCATGTATTATTCCGGCATGCGCCTACATGGAAACCATATCGAATTGACGATTATCAATGAAGGGGAATCCATCATCCTCCAGACCAAAATTGGTACGGAGAAAGATGAAATCCTTCGAATTTTTGAAAACAGGCCCAAGACAAGAATTCTTTGTCAGACGATTTCCGATCAGGATTTTTTGGGAAATGTTCTTGAATCCACATTCCATGAATGCAAATCAATGCCCCAAAAGGAACTGGAAATCATTCGGGAACGATTTTCGGACAACATTCCGCATCTTGAGGATACGCACCAGATTGCCAAACTCGCACTTTTTCATTGGAAGACGATTGTTCCCCCAGAAACGCTTGCGGGTGATTTTCTTCACGAGCTAGCCGTTGGCTTAGACGAAAACGAAGAATAACTTTCCTCACTTCCTGAAAGTTTCTCCCCCTAACGGGAGAGCCTAATCCATGTGATTGCGGGCTCTCCCGTATTTTTCCCCCTGTTCTCCCAATCATTCATAACCCGTCTTTTCAGGATCGACAGTTGTTTCTCATTGTTTCTCATTGCTTCTCCTAAACCCAGCATCACTTTACATAAACAAATTTGGCTCACTGGATGCTGGTGATTGAAAGCGGTAAGGGAGGAATGTTTTTCACCCAATCCAAAAAGAGTTGTAAGGATTAATCACGAGGATATCCGAGAGATTTCAACGAAATGGATAAAATCAAGGAAAAACTAAGAAATTGAAAGGCGGATAGGAGAACTGTTCACCAAAATGAAAGTCCTTGATCCGGGTTCACTTGTAATGAGCGGATCAAGGACCACATGAGTGGAACTTGTTTAAAATTTTTTTGAATTAAGCTTTAGTTTCTTGACAATTTCTGTCACTCGATCAATTTTTTCCGGAAGGATATCCCGTACGGTCAGATTTGCATCCTCGTGACCGGCGTGCGCACAGAACGCCATCGTAAAACAGGCCGTCCCACCCCGAATGATCTTTAAGGAAAGATTTGCATAGTGGCAATGAACACCCACGAACATGCATACATCAATCTTGTTGTGCCAGATCGTTAAATTTGGATGGTTTGGATTGATTTCCGCTTCAGGATCAATCTTCGGATACTTGGGTCTGTAATCAGGCATGGGAATAATGTTGATTCCCCCTGCCACAGACAATCTTTCTACCGCTTCAGCTGTACGGATCGCCTTTTCATTCCATCCCCATAAAACCAATGGTCCAGGGAAAATAGTTGGAACTTTGGCTGAAACAAACTTTCTTGCTGCTTCTTCGATTGCCTCTTCTTCGCTGACGATCTGTCCTTCAATATGACCCTGTCCTGTCTCGGGCAAGATATTGCCGGCTAGCGCCGCAGCTGGGGGCAAAAAACCTTCCGGCCCCCTCAGAACACTGTACGGATTCACATCCACTCCTTCTGACAAACGTTGATTCAATTCAAACCACGGCCGCAAGGTCACCAGAAAGAGGGACTGCTGACCAAGATGCGATTTGGAACATTACTCGGTTTCTTCGTCGCCCGGTATTTCCTTAAAGGAACCCCGAACGTAATGCTCTGCCCAATCAAGGTAAATCCGGCCACTATCCTTGATTGCGATGAATGCAACAAGGCGGGATTTGATTTTATCTTCCGGCAGGTTTTCCCGCCGAGCAGTTTCAATCTCCCCATCCAGAACCGACATGAAGCGATCCATGGAAAGCCTGATATCATTCAGTGCCAGTTCCATTTTATCCAAGCAACCGCCTCCAGACCTCTATCAGCGGTTAACCATCGTAATGGCTTTGTGTTTTGCTGCATCACAAACAACTACACACAATTCACATCCCTTGCAACGGGACTCAACTACAAAAGCAACCTTTTTCTCATCATTCATGAGAATGCAGTTGGCTTCCGGGCAATACATAATGCATAGCCGGCATCCTTTATTCGCAACGCAGGCCTCTTCACTGATTTCGGCAACGTTATACATGTTTTCCCGTTTCCCCTTAAGCCATTACTTCAGGAATGTAATTCTTGCTCTTCGCATAATCTGTTGCCTGATCAAAGGCTACCTTGATCGTATCAAGATTCTTTTGAAGGAGCATTTCCTTCTTGGCGAATTTTTTCTTAATCGCTTCGTCAAGCGTGGCCGTACCGCCAGAAGCTATATATTTTTTTCCGAACCTGTCCTGGAGGGCAAGATCAAGCGCTTCCATTCCAATGACATTCGTAAGTCCTGCAACACTGCCAATCATGGCCATGTTTGTGGAAAGCTCCGTTCCTGCGATATCAAGAGCCATCTTTGTTGCCGGAACATAGTAAACAAGGACGTTCATGGATGCCAGATCCTCTTTCTCCGCATCAGTCAGAAGTTCAATGTCATCATTGATGATGACAATCCCATTCTTCTTGATTCCCGAATAAAATGGCATCGTATAGCTTTTTCCCATCGTAATGACCTGAGGATGAAAAATCATGACCACATCCGGGTATACCAATTCACCACGGTCATAAATTTTTTCTGGCCCGATCCGGACATACGACTCAGCGGGAGCCATACGTTTTTCCGCACCGAAGAAGGGATTGGAAATGGCGAACTTATCTTCCTTTGACGCAGCCATTGCCATAATATGGGCAGAGGTAACAACGCCCTGCCCTCCTAAACCTGACATACGTATATTAATTCTTCTTTTCATCTTCATTTACCCCGTTTTTATCGTTTAGTTTGCAGCAGAGGCAAGCTTTTCAGCTTTTTTCTTGGCCGCCATGTCATCGATAAAAGCCTGCGCTTCCGGAGTGATAAATTCCCTGAACTTAAACCGCTCTCCGGCGGCTTCCGCATCACGCATTTCCTGGAGGCCTTCCATAGACTGCTTCCCGATTTCCAGGATGCATGGGGTATAGATCTGAAGATAGGTAGGGCCAATCTCCCGCGCAATCAAAACGGCCTGGCGGACAACGCGCTCTACCAGACTTGGCTTTGAGGTAGTCAGAACCGCCACGTAGGCGCATCCAGATTCCCGGGCAATTTCAGGAAGACGAACCTTTTCAAACTTTTTCCCAACGGGAGCCATCTTTGCGACAAATCCTTTCTGCATCAACCCGGACTCCTGACCCCCGGTGTTGGCATAAAGTTCATTATCGAAACAGATGGTTGTAAAGCGTTCTCCACGGAACCAGGACTGCAGGGTCATATCAAGACCGATATCAACCGTGGCACCATCTCCTGCGAGCACGATGACATCCTTGTTTTTGTTCGGGAACCGGACATTCAAAGCCCTCTTCAGCCCGGTTGCGACCGCATTCTGATTACCAAACAAAGAGTGGATATTGTGGACGGCGACCATTGGAAACACCAGACTGGTGCATCCTGTCGACCCAACCATGACCGTATCTTCAGGGGAGGGCATTGAAGCCATAATGTGGCGGAATGCGATGGATTCAGGACAGCCAGCGCACAGTGAGTGCTCCGCAATAAGTTCCGTGGAGCTTCCGACATCCTTCCAACCCCGGTCTGTCTTTCCGTAGGTGGAGTGGTTGACTAGGTCTTTATAGTCATCGGGCATGATGTCCCAGAATTCTTCATTGATCTGTATCTTTTCCCTACCCATGGATGAGCTCCTTCTTACCCCGCAGGGCGAGTGACCTTTCAATTTCCTCAACAATCACCTCAGGAGGCATTGTCATGCCGCCTGCAACATGAGGTCCGGCAACAACCCGTTCACTTCGGTCAATGACTGACTTGATTTCTTTGGCCATCCAACCGGCGACATTAAATTCCGGCACAAAGATATGCTTGGCATTTTTGAGGGCTTCACGGACTTCCTGAGCTGGAAATGGCCGAATCGTCTTGATCTTGACCAAGCCAACCTTGACACCTTGGTCCCTGAACAAACGAACCGCTTCCCGGGATTGAGAAACAGCCGTTCCCGAAGAGATCAGCATAATTTCTGCATCCGGGTTTTCCACTTCAATCAACCCATCCAGAAGCTGAATCGTATGCTTGCGGGAGCGTTCGATCGCTGCACGAACCTCGAGCTGCCAGCTCGCATGGGTCATATAACTGATGTAATTTGATTTCATGACGAACGGATCACGCATCATGCGGACTGGAGGTGACTCCATATCCATGCATGTGACTGGCGAAGCGTAAGGATTGTAGTGAGGAATAACCCTGTTTTCAGGGGTCATCAATACCATGTCCTTCGTATGGGTCACAAAGAATCCATCACAAATCACCCCAATGGGGAGATGGACCTCCGGTTGCTCTGCAACGATATAACCCTTCAGGATGAAATCAAACAAATCCTGAGCATCCTCTGCATGCCAAAGAAGCATGCCTGTCTCAAGCATGAAAGCGATTTCCAATGTATCCGGCTGAATTGACAAAGGGGAGTTTACGCCCCGAACGGTGAAAACAACTTCAATTGGAAGCCTGCTACCGGCCCACATCGGAAAGTTTTCAAATGCACGGAGGGTTCCCGGTCCAGCTGTGGTCGTAAAGACCCTGGCACCACCGAACGCGCCACCGGCACATTGTCCCATCACAGCAAACTCGGATTCCCCGCGCATATAATCACCGACGTATCCATCCGCATATAACTCTCCAACGAGCGAAGATGCCTCGCTCTGGGGAGTGATCGGATAGGCGACGGAAAAATCGACACTGGCTCGCTTAACCGCTTCCTTAATGACCTCAGAACCTGTCAAAAAAGCCTGAGTGCGGGGAGACAGAAAAAAAAGCTCGCTCGGGTCCGTAATAATCTGGCCCTTCTTATTCATGGAACCTATTTGAGGCATCCCGTTACTTTCATGACCACCCATGGGGAACTCCTTCATATTCATTCGTTCAGGATCAACCGGTGCACTTATGGTTCCACGACACACCATTTACTCCGTAACCTCTGGTCAGAGGCCTCCCCTGATCAAAAACAAATGACCAAAAGAGTCCATGAGAAAGGCCGGAGAAATAAAACCGGGTCTAAGAAATATAAGGCCCAGTTTACCGTCAAGTCAAGGAATCAGTTTCTTCAAATTGAGATCAAACCGTCAGAAATCCGAGAGTCATTGTGTATTCAGATTCGTCAAACGATTGCCCTTTGCGGAGGGCCCGAAAATAAAGATTAGCATAAACACTAATGATGCTGTGAAGAGCGTCATGTTCAGTATCACCTTGCTCTACCAGTCGCAAAAAAGTTTTCTTCACTTCCTGGGGATACTCTCGCTCTATCTGGTTTTCCACTACCAGATGAAGTGTAACATGCACAAATGGATTAACCATCTGCCCGTCAATTTCCTGGGGTGAAGCGGATGCCTCCCCCAACGACCAGAATGGGTCCAATTCTGGATGGGACGCCATGATCGATGCAATCTTGGCGTCCTCTCCTTCGAGTGTATCGGTTTTCCTTTTTTCGGCGATTCGCGAAAAACGCCATTGATCGGAAGGGTCAAAAAGTCTCATCTGTCTCAGGGGGTTTCGGTCATCTGAACACGCCGTCCCCTAGCTCCCATTCCATATACCATAAAAACTTTTTTCCCCTGACGGAGATGGTAGGACTCCCATGCCGGAGATTTACCTTCAAAATAGGCGGTGGGATCCTCCCCCATCGCCTTGAAGAAATCGGGATAGGTCAATCCCGCCTCAAACACATCGACCAACAGACAATCTGTTGTGAAACCCTTTCCGGTCAAAGAGACCGATTTCAGGATCTCCTGAATGCGGAGAGGATCGTTGACTTCGATTGATTCCAAATTTTCAAGCCCCAACAGAGACCAATGAATTTATTAAGACACAAAGGGCGTAACCCGAAAGTTACGCCCAGACATCCGAAGCAAAGGTTCCTTACGATTCTTTTTCTGAGATCAGCTTCGGCCTGACCATGCTGTTCCATTCGGCAGGTCTGAAACCACTCTTGGAAAGTTCAAATGGATTTTCAATGTCGGTAATCATAATCATCTTGATGGCACTGTGCTTTGCCATGTTGTCACAGATGCTGACGCATATTTCACAAGCCTTGCAACGGTCAGTGGCAATGAATGCCGTTTTCTTTTCATTGTCGTACAGAATCGTATTGGCTTCAGGGCAAAACTGCGTACAGAGCTTGCATGCAGTTTCCGCACAAATACTCGTATCTACGTGTGCCACTAAATACATCTTGGACTCTCCTTACCTCGGATTTAAACCTTGGCCGTTTGGCTCGCTGCTGCCCAACCATGCTCAACCGCATAATTATAGGCGGCGGAAATGACTTCCATGTTTTTCTTCAGCAACTGTTCTTTCTTGGCAAATTTTCGCTCGATCACATTATCAAGGGCTGCCGTACCACCCGAAACCACAAATCCCTTTCCGAGGAAACGCTCCTTGACGGATTGTTCCAATGATGGGAGGTCCGGAATGCCCATAATCGCACTGATCGCCCCCACCATCGCCATGTTTGTGGCGAGGTCAGTATCAGCTTTTTCGCGTGCAATCGTCGTCGCTGGCAGATAGTAAATATGGGCGTTTCTCTCTTCGAGTTCCCGCACTTCATCGGCAACAAGATTGATCGGAGTGTCAGAGTTGATCAACACAACCCCATCCGGCTTCAAACCCGAATAGAATGGCATTGTATAGGACTTACCATGAGTAATGACCTGAGGATGGAAAATCATGATCACGTTCGGGTAAATGATTTCACCGATTTCATAGATTTTTCCATTGGCAATCCGAACATAGGACTCAACCGGAGCCAACCGCTTTTCAGAGCCGAAAAAAGGAACCAAGGTACTTTCTCCGCCCATAATCACCATTCCGTTACTGAGGATGTGTGATGCGGTGACGACACCCTGGCCACCAATACCAGCCATGCGGATATTAAATCGTTTTTTATTATTCATCGGATCCCCCTAATTCGCTGTGACGGATTCTTCCGACTCTGATTTCTTGGCTTTGGGTTTCTTGGCCGGCTCAATAGACTCCAAGTATTCCCTTGCCTCATCGGACATGATTTCCATGAAGCCGTAACGGGCACTCTCGACTTCCTTCGCATCATCCATGACTTTTGGTGTGGGAATGGCATATTCGATATTGCATGAGGTATATGCCTGAATGAAGGTCGGACCAATTTCACGAGCAATCAGGACGGCTTTGCGGATCGTCGATGCCACACGTGTCGGGTTGGTTGGGGTAACCCGGGCGATATAGGCAACGTTGGCAGTTTTAGCAAGACCAATCATATCCATCTTTTCAAATTGCTTCCCTTTGGGAGCCATTTTCAGGATTGCGCCCCTTTCGGTCATGCCCGATTCCTGACCACCTGTATTCCCATAAACTTCATTGTCAAGCATGATGGTCGTAAACTTTTCCTTCCGGAACCAGGAATGCATGACAGCACTGAACCCGATATCCGCAAGACCTCCATCACCTGCCATCACAACGACATCCTTCGGCTGCTCGGCAAAGCGGGTCGCAAGACCTCTCTTCAAACCGGATGCCACAGCATTCGTATCGCCATAGTTTCCATAGATGAAGGGGATGGATGTCTGGGTCAAGGCCAAGCGGCCACAACCCGCCGTACCAACAAGGATGGTATGCTCCGGGTTTGGAAGACCAATCATCGTCAGCCTGATGAAAAGGGTCATTGCACATCCAGCGCACATCGGATGCTCTTCCAGGATTTCCTTGAACGTACCCATTTCAGAGACTTTTTTTGGCTTGCCATAAGGACCACGCTCTACGAGATCGCGGTATTCCTTGGTCATATACTTCTCCAGAGCGGGAGACATTTTCAAATTATCAAAACTCATGGTCCATCTCCTTCAACGAGATATATTTGGATGGTACTGGATCGTTCTGGCCCAATAATCACACATTCTATGTCTAATAAATCAAAACGCAAACTTCTTGTCAGGAAAGATGTATTGAAGAATCATTTCCGTTGGCAAGGAGATACCACCAAACACGCGGGGCCCCGGGATAATCTCTGCATTCGAGTAACCATACAGTGCGGTACAGACCTCGCGATGCAACCACCCTACGCAGTTGAACTCAGGGACAAGAATACGCTTGGCATTCTTGCAGGCTTCGCGCAACTCCCGTGTTGGGAACGGTCGAAGGGACCGAACCTTGACCAGGCCAATCCGCTCTCCCAGATCTTCCTCTGCCTGACGGACTGCCTCACGGGATTGGGAAACAGCACTTCCCGAAGCCACAATGATTGTATCGGCATCAGGATTTACCACCTCCACCAGACCACCCATATATTTGTCTATATACTTGCGGGAGCGCTCGACCGCTGCCCAAACTTCCTGCTGCCAAGAGGCATGGACATGATAGCTGATGAAGTTGCTTTTCTGAATTGGAGCATCCCTTGAAATACGGGCGGGCGGGTTTTCATTGTCCATGGCAGGAATGGCCTCATGGTATGGATCCCTCGGTGTAAGCTTGATGTCGCTTGGCGGCAGCATGACATATCCCCGGGCATGGGTCACAAAAAATCCATCCACGGCCACAGCCACAGGAAGGGTGACCTCGGGTTTTTCCGAGATGATGAATGCCTTGAGGGCAAAATCAAAGAAATCCTGCTGGTTCTCGGCATGGAAGATGATGTTGCCGCTGTTCAGAAGATAGGCAAGCTCTGCATTGTCTGGCTGAATGGAGAGAGGAGCATTGATCACGCGACACATGATCAGAAGGACCAATGGCATGCGTCCGCCTGGCCATGACGCAACAACCTCCATCCCACGCATCAACCCCGGACCAGCGGTAGCAGTCAGGGATCGCGCACCGGATCGGGATGCTCCAGCAATGGCTGACATCACACCGAATTCTTCCTCACCACGGTAATATTCCTTTACATACCCTTCTGCCCAAAGTGCACCGACCTGTTGCATCGTTTCACTCTGCGGCGTAATCGGATAGGAAATGGCGATGTCGACATTTGCCCGGCGGATCGCCTCCTTCGCTGCT
This sequence comes from Nitrospirota bacterium, assembly GCA_021785195.1. Classification (GTDB taxonomy): domain Bacteria; phylum Nitrospirota; class Leptospirillia; order Leptospirillales; family Leptospirillaceae; genus JAJYGC01. Next base: position 104,930 of record JAJYGC010000016.1, on the reverse strand, counting down.
TCAGAACCCGTGATGAATGCCCGCTCCCGGGGAGCCTCGAAGAACATGTATTCAGGGGAAACAACCCGCTGGCGGGATGCCTCGGAACCTGCTGACGCAGCCTGCGGGGGGGCCTGGACTGCCTGTCCCGGCTTTACCTCGACTCCAGCACTATCTGCCATTTTCAATCTCCTTAGGACCAATCTTCAACATCAATATTCTGTACCGAGGAAAACGTCCCCTGCACACTCCGGACCGGACAACACGTCCATCATGCGAATCCAGTCAAGGCTTCGCCCATCCGCTTCATATAGAAAGATGCAACAACCTTCCCAGCTTACTTTGTAGATCAACCGTTCCATAGTCAGTTGGCCCCGAACACACCAAGGCTGGACCGAGTGGTTTCCTGATCACTTAGTCTTGGGAAGATACCATGTCAATCAAGTTCGAGTCAAACCGGACAAGTTCCTACGAAGGCATCATGTTTTGCTTCAAGAACTCATAGGCAGATATCACATTCCTCATTTGGCCCTCTGCACTCCTGTCGCCCATCCGAATATCAGGGTGGAGTTCCTTCATCAGCTTTCGAAACCGGCGCCGGACCTCTGGAAACTGCGCCTTCTCATCCACACCCAACACTTCGCGTGCCTCCTCGAAAGATCGAATGTCACCATTCGGAGGAGTTCTCTGGCGACCACCAGCCCTGGATGAAACCCTGAACAGACTTTCCATGGAGATTCGGGACCGAATTTTTCTGGGTCGATTTCTTAAAACGCTATCCACATCCTCAAACCGCTCCTCCAGAAAAAAAACTCTTCTCTGGATGCGGTCAAGGGCACCCCAATCCTGGATGCCGTCAAGTTCTTCCCTGAGGCAATCCAGCAAACGGACCAACTCCGAAAAACGTTCTTCATAACGCAAATAGGTTTCAGGCTGGAGCGCAAACATCCGATCCATGGCAAGGTCCATCCCTGACCGACTTTTTCCTTCCAGATCCTCGATCAGTCGGCGAATTTCTCCTCTTACCCGATAAAAATCACCTGCCATGCAACCCGACCACCTTCTTCATCACGCATTTGCCACAAGAAGCTCGGCCCTCAAAAATTCTCAAGCGCTTTCATTTCCTGTTCCAGTTCAGAAAGATGGTCCCTGAGGGACCCAGCATTCTCCCCGCTTAACCACCCTTTCTCCTCCCCCTCATCAATTGCCTCAACCACCCTTTCCCACATCTTGCTGTCGATGGTCTGGTCTTTCTCAAACATACCCCTCAATTCCAATACCCGATTCTTGATCTCATCGTAAGATTGCATCCTCACCTCCCAAATCATAAGAAAAAAACGATCATGCATGGTCTGAGATTTCAAGATACACCCATCCTCACGCCAAGAATACCTCAAGTCACATTTTAAAATGAAGGGAGATTGTCCCTATGGGGAAAACTTGACCTGAACCCCCCGAACCTTTGAACCCTTGACAAAGAAGACTTATAATGGGGGAATCTAGGTGGATGCATTATCTATTGAATACCCCCTGAGAATTATTGACCATTGACTCCTGTGGGGATTGGAACACCTACCCACAGGATAGCAATCCAACACGTCAGGAGTTCCATTGTCCCGATCCGAAGAGTTGTTCAGGAAGAGCCGCCAGATTTTTCCAGGGGGCGTCAGCAGTCCGGTCCGTGCCTTCAAGGCAGTGGGGGGTTCCCCACCATTCATAGACCGGGGGGAGGGTTGCAGAATCTGGGACGTAGACCAGAATGAATACATCGACTTTGTTCTCTCCTACGGCCCACACATTCTAGGCCACAACGATCCGAACGTTCTCCAGTTCATCTGCGATACCGCCAAGAAGGGAATCTCCTTCGGAGCGCCAACTGAAGTGGAACTCCAGTTGGGAGAGATGGTCCGCTCAGCCTTCCCCCTGATGGAGCGACTTCGTTTTGTCAACTCCGGAACGGAAGCGACCATGTCGGCAATCCGGGTCTCCCGGGCGCACACGGGGCGGACAAGAATTCTGAAATTTGAGGGGGGTTACCATGGTCACGCGGACTCACTCCTGGTCAAATCAGGTTCGGGTGGCGCAACCTTTGGGGTTCCTGACAGCGCTGGGGTTCCGGAAGTCCTGGCCAGGGAAACGCTGACACTTCCGTACAACAATCCCCAGGCACTCAGGGATTTGTTTCAACGGGAAGGGGATACCATTGCCTGTGCCATCGTTGAACCTGTTGCGGGAAACATGGGTGTCATCGTTCCGGATGATGAGTTTCTCAGGGAATTGCGAACCCAGACAGAACACCACGGTACCATCCTGATCGCCGATGAGGTCATGACCGGTTTCCGGCAGACGTATGGAGGAGTCCAGATTCTGCTGGCATTTGAACCGGACATCACCACCTTGGGAAAAATCATTGGCGGAGGATTACCGGTGGGAGCATACGGCGGTTCGGCAGACATCATGAAAAACGTATCCCCCGATGGACCGATGTACCAGGCAGGAACCCTCTCAGGAAACCCGGTGGCAATGGCTGCAGGTGTTGCGACCCTTCAACGGCTGAAAACTCCGGCGCTTTATTCCCTTCTTGAAGAAAAAGGCCGGATGCTTGCCGATGGACTGCATGCAATCTCCCGTTCCCTTGGGATTCCCATACGAATAAACCGGATGGGCTCCATGATGACGGTCTTCTTTACCAGCGAACCCGTGAAAGACTGGCAGTCTGCCTCAAAAAGTGATACAGAAATTTTCCGAAAGTTCTTCAAAGAGTGCCTTCTGGAAGGGATCTACCTCCCTCCTTCCCAGTTTGAGGCATTCTTCCTTTCCACACGTCATGATGACGGCGTCATCAAGGAGTCTCTCGAAAAATTTCATCGTGCGCTATACCGCACACGCGAATGGCTGGATCAGGGACGTCCTGAAACCGGGAACTGAATCTTTCCACATGATGTCCTAATGCGTTTTTATCATAGAGGATGGGGCCAATCAATGAGCAACCAAAATGGATTCTCCACGCAGCATATGGAAGAATGGTCAAACAGGATCCAGCTCCTGTTTATGGAAAGCATCGCGGCAAAACAGGAGTTCGTGAGGGAATCCCTCCCCCGGATCATCCAAGCCGCGCAGTGGATGACCGAGGTTCTTCGTTCCGGAAAAAAAATCCTGATCTTTGGCAACGGCGGGAGTTCAACAGATGCCATGCACATCGCTGGAGAGCTCGTCAGCCGGTTTTACAAAAACCGGGCAGGACTTCCTGCGATGGCACTGGGCACCAACATTGCCACACTCACGAGCATCGCAAATGACTTCAGCTACGAAAACATTTTCTCCAGGGAGGTCGAAGCCTACGGTCTTGAAGGTGATCTTGCCATTGGAATCAGTACAAGCGGAAATTCCCGGAACGTGCTGAGCGGTCTTTCAAAAGCTCGGGAGAAGGGCCTTAGAACAATGGCCCTTACCGGAGGAACAGGGGGACAAATCAAGGATAAGGTGGACCTTGCCCTTGTTGTTCCATCGAAACTTACACCCAGAATTCAGGAGTGCCATATCACTGTGGGGCATATTCTTTGCGAACTGGTTGAGGAAGAGCTCTTTGCTTCCTGATTCCGCCTCCACCTTTTCCGGAACCGCCCAAAAACTGATGACAAGGGCCGACCTGCTCGAAAAGGTCGTTTCCATTCGTCGGTCAGGGAAGAGGATAGTCTTTACAAACGGTTGCTTTGACTTGGTCCATGCCGGGCATATTGAGGTCCTCGAAAAAGCCCGGCAAACAGGCGATTACCTGATTGTAGCGCTCAATACGGATCGCTCGGTGCAAACCCTGAAAGGTCCAAACCGGCCAATGATCCAGGAATTGAGAAGGGCTCGGGTTCTCTCTGCGCTCTCCTGCGTGGACGCCGTCACCCTTTTTGATGAGCCAACGCCCTATGAGCTAATTGCCCTTCTGGAGCCGGATATTCTGGTAAAGGGAGGGGACTGGACGCCGGATCGGATCATCGGGAGTGATCTTGTCCTCCGGAGGGGGGGCAACGTTCTCTCCATCCCCCTTCTTCCGGATTCTTCCACGACGCTTATTATTGAACGGATCCTCGAACGCTATCGGAGTGAAGGGCCCTCTGGGCCAGAATGATGACCCCATATTTTCAATTCCAGCAAAAACTTCTGGCGAAACTGTCTCCCCTTTCCACCGACCCCACATGCCCATTGATCAGGCTATCGGGATTTCATGGGGATGCGATCCCTCTCGTTCCGATCCTCGGGAAATCCGCACTCTCCGGAAAGACACTCTGGATCGTGGCGGGGACCATCGAAAAGGCACATTACCTGATGCAGTCCCTTGAAACCTTCAGGGAACTCCTCGACGATCCTTTCTCTTTGTGTTTTCTGCCTGAAGAAGAAGTCCTCCCCTATGAACCCGAAAGCCCCCCGGATTTTATCCGGGCCGAACGGATTCATGCACTTTCCCGCCTTTCCCGGGAACCAATCGACGTGGTGGTGACGACCTTTCCGGCCATTGTCCGGAAAACGATCCCTCCCTCCATTTTCAGGAAAATCTCATGGAACCTCTCCGTGGGAGAAACATCAAACCGGGAAGAACTTTCTGAAGCACTTGTCCGTCTCGGTTTCCTCAGGGTCTCACAGGTGTCTTCCCCGGCTGAATTTGCCGTTCGGGGAGGCATCCTTGACCTCTATACACCGTCCCATCCAGAACCGGTCAGACTTGAATGGGATGACAACCTTCTTTCCTCAATACGGACCTTCGACGTCAACACACAAAAATCTTTTTCAAGCCTATCTCGGATCGACATCCTTCCGGGCGTCGAATGGATTTCCCCAGAAGAAAAAAACTTGCCGGACTCCAGTCTTGAATGGCTCCGACAACATCAATCCTCACCCCTTCCACCAGGCATCGAGCGATTTTCGTCATTTTTTTATCCAGACACCTGTTCACCACTGGATTATTCGGAGAGTCCGGTTCTCCTCATTGAGGACCCAACAGCCCTCTTGCACAAAAAAGAGGAATGGGCCGCTCGCGTCAGGGAAGGATGGGAGAGTTTGTCCGATCAGGAGAAGGACTTTCTCCCCGCTCCTGAACAAGGATTCCTGTTTCACCCGACCGAAGGCTTTGACCGTTTCGAATCGGGATATCCTTCCATCCTGTTGTCTTCATTGGCCGAAGATGAAAACTCCTTCCTTGCACGGTCTCCGGAATCGATCCTCCATCAGGATGATTCGTGGCTTTCAAAAATTCCCGAACTTCTGCAAAGTACCACGCTGATCAGCATCTTCAGAACACGTGGACAACGGGACCGCTTCCAGGACCTCCTCGCCAATCAGGACATCCTTTCCAGCCCGATCGGAGACCTTTCCGATCTCCCCGCTCGGGAAAACCGATCTTCGAAAACTGTCTTCACAACCATTGGAGATATCGGTGAGGGATTCTATCTCCCGGATGACAACCTCCTTGTGGTTTCAGACGGATACCTGTTCAGAAAGAGAATGGAACCAAGGATCCATAAAACATTCTCAACCGCATCCCCCGTCTATAGAAAGGATCGCCCGCCCCTTAACGAAGGCGAGCCAGTCGTCCATTTGCAACACGGAATCGGGATCTACCGGGGACTTCGGGAGATCGAGGTCGGGACGATCCCGGGCGAGTTTTTTGTCGTTGAGTATCGAGACCAGGAAAAGCTCTATGTTCCGGTAAATCACGCGGACCTTCTGCAGCCCTACCGGGGACCCGAAGGACTGACTCCGACATTGGATCGCCTGGGTGGGCAAACATGGAATCGGACCCGGGCCCGGGTCCGAAAGGAAATCGAAAAGATTTCGCAAGAACTTGTTGATCTCTATGCCAAACGAAAGACAGTCTCCGGGTTTTCCTATTCCACAGATTCACTGATGGTCAGGGAGTTTGAAAATGCCTTCCCATACGACATGACCCCCGATCAGGAAGAGGCATGGAACGCTGTGTCTTCTGACATGGAATCACCCGTTCCAATGGACCGCCTCGTCCTTGGAGATGTCGGATTTGGTAAAACAGAGATTGCCATGAGGGCAGCGTTCAAGGCCGTCGCTGACGGAAAACAGGTCGCCGTTCTTGTCCCTACCACCCTTTTGGCCATGCAGCACTATGAAACATTCAGGGAACGGTTTTCCGGATTCCCGGTCACAATGGGACTGATCTCCAGAACAGTGACCCCCGCGGATGTTCGGCGAATCAGAAAAGAAGCCGGACTGGGTGCGATTGACATCCTCATCGGGACAACCGCGCTGATCAGTAAGGAGACCACCTTTCGTGATCTGGGACTGTTGATCATTGACGAAGAACAGCGCTTTGGGGTCGGTCAAAAGGAAAGGCTTAAAACCCGATACCCCAACCTGGACGTGCTGACCCTATCCGCAACACCGATTCCCCGCACACTCCAGATGTCCCTTTCAGGGCTTCGGGGAATCAGTTTCATCATGACCCCACCCCCTGGAAGAAAACCTATCAAGACTGCAATCCTGCCATTCGACCGGCATCGAATCCGGGAAGCGATCGATCGGGAACTGGCTCGTGATGGCCAGGTGTTTTTCATCCATAATCGGGTCCAGACGATTGCCCGAATCGTCCACTATCTTTCCAGGCTTTTTCCCGATGTCCCGATTGGAATGGCCCACGGACAAATGGACGACTCCATGATGGAAGATGTCATGGACCGTTTCATCCATCGCCACTACCGGATTCTTGTGTCCACTGCCATTGTGGAATCCGGTCTTGACATTCCAGGCGCCAATACAATCCTGGTGAACCGGGCTGACCTGTTCGGAATTTCAGAGCTTTATCAAATTCGTGGACGCGTGGGACGGTCCGGGCAACAGGCCTATTCCTATTTTCTGATCCCGGGCGACTCGGCACTGACAGATCTGGCCCGCAAGAGACTGAGGACATTGCAGGACAATACCAGTCTGGGATCCGGATACCAGATTGCCATGAGGGACCTTGAAATCAGGGGGGCCGGAAGCCTTCTTGGACACCAGCAGACAGGCCATATCGCCTTGGTGGGATTGGACCTTTATCTGGAAATGGTGGAAGAAGCCATCCAGACCAGAATTGAACCCGAGGCCCTTCCGGTCCCTGAAGAACCGATCAGGGTCGACCTTGGAAGGGAGTTCCGCTTTCCCGAGGAATACATCGAACATCCTGCGCAACGCATCGATTTTTATAGACGGCTTGCCCACTCGAAAGAACTTTCCGAAATCCTTGCGATCGAGAACGAGGTGACCGACCGGTTTGGACCGCTGCCAAGGTCCGCAAGAGGGCTTTTTCTAGGCGCAAGGCTCCGCATCCTGGCATCTCGTCACGGGTTTTCGGAAGTCAAGGTCAGAGACCGTGAACTCTTCCTCAAACCCTCATTTTTCGGAATTTTGACTCCCGAAAAAATCCAGCACCTGTCCGAGTTCTTTGAAGGACGCATCTGGGCAAACCCTGACCTGACACTGACCCTTCTGGGTTCACCCAACACATTCTGCGATGACCTCCAACATATAGGGGATATTCTGTCAAATGTGGGAATTGCCTCCCAGGATCAGTTGACATGAACAGTCCAGGCAGCACCCAACAATCAAGGAGACCATTTTGAAAAAAACAAACCACCACATTTCCGTCTTGCTACTCGCGGCTCTCCCCTTTTTCTTTGCCTCTTGCCACCACGCGAATACAACAACTCCGGATGAACTGGCAAAGGTGGGAGACCAGACGATTACCAAGGCTGAACTCCAGAAGAAACTTCAAGAAATGGGGCTAAACGCCTCCAAGGACCCCAATGTAACCTCCGAGCTTCTCAACCAGATGGTGGATAATTCCCTCCTGGCGATGGAAGCCCGCAAGGAAGGCTTGGATAAGACCCCCGAGTTCCAAAATAAAATCAAGTCCTATGAGGATCAATTGCTCAGAAAGACCATTTTAAAAAAAGAGGTCGATTCAAAGGTCAAGGTTTCTGATGCCGATATTGCCGCCTATTATCAGAAACACCAAAAAGAAATTCGCCAGCCCGGATATGTCGAAGTCAGGCAGGTCGTGTTCCCCTCCGGACAAGTGGCTACGAAAATGGCTTCCCGACTGAAGCACCGGGGAGGTTTTTCCAAAGCGATCAAGGCGTACAAGGGGGGGTCGGTCGGAAAACTTTATGAAGGAACGGTGCCGCCCAAATTCACTTCTTATTTTTTTGGCGTTCCCGAGGGATCTGTGACCGGACCCGTCGAATTGAAGGATGGAGTGCACTATTTCAAGATTGACCGGTCTGTCAAAGGAGTTCAACTGACGATGGATCAAGCCCGGGAGGGGATCCGGAGCTACTTGAGCAACCAGCAAAACAAATCCCTTTACCAGACTTTAATCAACCATCTCAGGAGCACCGTCACGGTCAAGATCAACAATCAGGCATTGGTATCAATGATTGCGGCAGAGGCAGCCACCAAGGGAACCGCCGTGCCGGCAGGTCAAAAGTAGACTGGAACTTTTTTGATGAGAGCGGGCAGGTCGTTCCATTTCCTTCGAACCGAGAAACGGACAGCAATCCTCCTGGGAATCTGTTTCTCCCTGCTCCTTTCAGCGTGCAGCCATCCCAGCCCCAACAAGGATGCCATCGTTGCCAACCTCGGCAATCACCCCATCACCGTTCAGGATCTGGAAACCACCGCCCTTTTTATGGGATTGGGATCAAAGTCCGACAAAACTCCGGACCAATGGAGTCCCGCAATGCGAAATCTGATCCTTCGGGAAACGGTCCAGGACATCTTCCTCCTTCAATATGCCACCCACAAAAGGATTCCCGTACTTCCGGAAGAGCAAAAGGCATTTAATTCGAAGCATTTTTCCACTTTCGGAAATCACCCTTCAGGCTTCACACGAAAAAGGATCCTCCTTGAAAAGGCCGAAAATCGCCTGACCCCGAAACAGCCTATCACGAGTTCCGCCATCGCGGTATTTTACAGGCGCCATCCAGAACTCTTCCAGATTCCCAAAACGGCCATCGTGGACCATATCGTAGTCGCGAGGGAAGATGAAGCCCGGACCCTGCACGATGCCTTGATCAAGGGCGCTTCATTTTCCAGAATGGCTCATCTTGAGTCCCTGGGGACAGAAGCGGCCTCAGGAGGCCGGATGAAACCCTTTTCCCCCGGAACACTTCCCCCGCCTTTCGACACCGTTTTCTCGATGAAGCCGGGAGAAATCAGCGATGTTCTGTCTTCACCCTATGGCTATCATCTGTTCCGGCTCGTCCAGATCCGTCCCGAACACAGCCTGCCCATTCCGGACGTCCGGAGTTGGATCAAGAAACAGTTGAGACATCAACAAATTTCCGAATTCCTTCAGAACTGGATCCTCCAGAAGCTTCAGGAACAGCCCCTCACCATCGCGGAGAAGTACCGCGGGATTTTCTCATCCCAGTTCGAGTACAATGGTCGGGTTCCTTCTGAAACGACTCATGACATCCATCATGGAGAGACACAAAACCCGAAATGACAAGATCCTTTTTCTCAAAATATTATTTCATCCTCTTTGTGTTCATTGTTCCGGGGACAGGAATTCTTGCCCCAGTTCCTGCCAGGGCTGATAAAGTCCTGATCGATCAGGTCATGGCGGTTGTCAACCACCACATGATCACCAAGAGCGAACTAGACCGTTCCCTGGCCCCTACCTTCAAGAAGCTGCATGCCAGATTCCGGGGAACCGCCTATAAGGAACTGGTCGCATCCCTTGAATACAAGCTTCTGATGAAAAAGATCAACGAACGTCTTGAGCTTGAGGAAGCGGAGAGACAGGGGCTTACGCTGACGGACGACGAACTGGATCGAGCCATCGAATCCATTATGCAGAAGAACAACTTCACTGAAAAATGGCAGCTCAAATCCGCCCTGGCTGAACAGGGGATGACTTTCAGGCGGTATCGTCAACAGCTCAGAAAACAGATGACGATCATGAAGCTGATGAATCAGGAAGTCCGATCCACGGTTGTGATCAGCCCGGATGAAGTTCGCCAATATTACCTGGCCCATCGGAACAAGTACCAACTTCCACCCCACGTCACCCTTGCGGATATCTTCCTGAAAATTCCAGAAGGATCCAGTCCGGATCAGATCAAACAGATCCAGAGCCGGGGGGAGCACATCATTCGTCAATTGAAAAGGGGCGACGATTTCGTCATTCTGGCCGGTTCAGAATCGGAGGGTCCCAATGCCGAAAATGGGGGATCGCTCGGCGATCTGACCAAGGATCAACTTCTTCCGGAACTTGTGGCTCCTGCATTTTCAATCCCTGTGGGGCAGATCAGCAATCTGATCCGTTCAGAAAATGGGTTTTATATCATCAAGGTGTTAAAACGTGATGATCACGCGTACCGGCGGTTCAAAGACCTGAAAGACCAGATTCTGAACGACCTGACCAAGAAAACAACGGAAAAAAGGATTCGGATATGGCTCGAAAAACTGAGAGCCAAATCCTATGTTGTCATCTATGCACAACCCCCTGGCGGGGAGAAAAAGGCCTAGTCACTGTTCAGGACCGTACAGATCCTCCAGCAGCAATCTGCCAAGATCCTGGATTCCATCTCCTGTTCTTGAGGAAAGCGGCAAAGGGATTGGGTTTACGTTCTCTCCAGTTTCCTCCCGAAGTTTTGCTTTCCACTCTTCCTGGACAGACCGGAGCTGGCTTTTGGAAACGAGATCGGCCTTGGACAAAAGAATGGTCACGGATCTCCCCAACGTTTCCAACCACAGAAGGGCTTCCCAGTCGGACTCCAGAATCCCTCTTCGAACGTCGACCAGGAGAAGGATCCGATTCAGATGGGGGAGCCTTTCAACCAGTTCCGATGCCAGATTCCTGGCCTGCAAGGCAGTTCCCTTATCCCGTTTCATATATCCGTAACCGGGCAAGTCCAGGAAATATCCTCCCCGGTCCAGCGCGTAGAGATTGGCAAGTGTTGTCTTGCCAGGGGTTCGGCCGACCCGGGCCAGATGATTACGTCTTGCCAGCCTGTTGATCAGGGACGATTTCCCGACGTTCGACCGGCCGGCAAAACCGACAATTCCCTCTGAATGAATCGGAGGGAGATCTTCCAGTGTAGCAAGGGAGCGGACGAAGGTGGCTGGAAAATCGATGGGTGGCTTGGTGTTTGCTGGCTTCATGTGCGGTACCTCACTCGATGGTGTGGATGGGGCCCTGATCCGGATCCAGGAAGGGGCTGTCTCGTTGGTGTCATTCGACCACCATCCGTTTCCCGTCGAAGTAACCGGGTGGATCCGACAGTATTTGTCTGGATCCCTGGACGGGTTATCCACATTGGAACACTGGGGTGATCTTGAAAACCTGATGGCCGAAACGGAAACACTCCTTTTGGAGCGCCTGCTTTCCATTTCCGGGATGGCTCCGGAAGAGATCCATGGTGCCGGAACACACGGGATCACGGCTTTCCATCACCCATCCCCCCATCGGGCGCCATGGGCAAACCCTTCGGGTGGATCCGGTGAACTCATGGGGACAACTGTCCAGATAGCCAATCCGTATCCATTGGCCCAACGGTTCCGGATCCCTGTGGTCTTTGATTTTCGCCGGGCCGATGTTTCCCGGAACGGAGAGGGTGCCCCACTCGCTTCCCTTTTTCATCGGGCCGTTTTTTCCGACTTTCAGGAGCCCCGGGCATTTCTGAACCTGGGCGGCATTGCGAATCTGACCTACCTTCCCGCCCTTTCCGATCCGGATCACCGAATGCTGGCATTCGACACTGGTCCTGGAAACATGCTGCTGGATCTTTGCGTTTCCAGGATGACACAGGGTCGGGAAACATTTGATCGGGGGGGGAAACGAAGCACCGGAGGACAAATCCGGGAATCCGTTCTTTCGTTCATTCTGGCCGATCCATGGTTTACCCTTCCTCCCCCAAAGTCCACCGGGCGCGAGGCCTGGGGAAGGGACCGTCTGGAGTCTTTGATGAACCATTTGTCAAAACTAAGCCCAGTTGGGGAGAAAGACCTCTTGGCAAGCCTTGCGGAAGCGACAGCCCGCTCCATCCGAAAAGGAATCGAATGGCTTTCTCCTTCACCAACGCTCCTGATTGCCGGAGGAGGGGGCACCCTCAATCTCGACCTGATGGACCGCATCTCCCGAAATACGAACATTCCCATAACCCCGGCAGAGTCATTCGGTTGGCCTGCCCAGGCGATCGAATCCATGGCGTTTGCTTACCTTGCGGCACTCTCGTTATCAGGAAGACCCGGTTCACTCCCTGGCACCACCGGGGCAAAAGCCCCTGTCCTTACCGGTGCCGTGGCACCTCCACCGGATGGATCGCTTCCGGCCAGGCTTCAAGAAATTCGGGAAGCTGCCGATATCCATCTTCCGTTCCCAGATCGAGCCAGCCCTCTCTCATTTCTTCGCCCCTGATCCGGACTCCCCGTTTCTTGAGCCGTCGGTAGAATTCAAAAATGGAGAAGGGAGGGTCGGGAAGTCCCGCATCCGGTTCAAAAATCCCGGGGTCGACGATATGGATTCCGGTGAACCAGACCGGCCGGTCCCCGGATCCAGGCAATTCCCCTGGTAGAATGACCGATCCATCCTGTGAAAAATAGATTTTGTTCGACTCGGACTCCGGACCCTGCCCGGATAAAATCAGAGTCACCACAGCCCCTGACGATTCATGACGGCTGATCCCCGTTCCAATATCATAAGCGGTGAGAATATCACATGTTCTAATGACCAGAATCCGGAAGTCCTGTATCAATCGGAAAGCTTTCTGAAGCCCTCCCCCTGTTCCCAGGACGCGGTCTTCCATTGAATAGCGAATCTCCATCCCTTCCGGAATGACAGGATCCAGCCCCGAACGGATTCTATCCGCACGGTCATGCAGGTTCACGACAACTTGATCGATTCCTGAGTTTTTCATGGATTCCACAATATGGGCGGCCAGGGGGCGCCCTCTCACTGGAATGAGCGGCTTCGGACAGTCGGGAAACAATGAACGGATCCGGGTCCCCGAACCCGCCATCAGGATGAATCCCCCCCGATCAAGCTTCAAGGACGGGCTCCTTCAGAAGAGGCTTCACCACTTTCCACAAGGGATGGATGGATGGCTCCCAGACAGACAGGAATTCCAGATTTCGATGCGTTTGGGGAACACTTTCGAGATAAGCGGGGTTTCCCTTGACCTCATCAATATAAAAAAATCGCCCGCAAGCCTTCAGGTTTCGTTGAAACGCATGCCGTGCCAAAAGATTCCGGTAATCCCCATATGACAGGTCTGCAGGGAGAACCCCCTCCCCCACCGCTTCATGGTAATAACGGGCAACAAGCTCTCCCAGAAGAGGTTCCGGTACGGGACGATACGCATCAAACAGGAAGGAGGACAGGTCATAAAGGGGAGACCCCATCCGCATATCCTGGAAATCGATCACGATCAACCTTCCATCGTCGGCCTTCATCAGATTTCTGGAATGGTAATCCCGGTGGAGGAGGGTTTCCGGTAACCTGCTGGCCAAGACAATAGACTCTTTTTCGAAGAGGACCCTGGCGTTGTCGATATCCAAAGACCCCTGTCCCACGGCTCCATACTCCAAAAAGTGGTCGAATTCCCAGAGATAGAGATCCTCAGAAAACAAGCGTTTCCGGATCCAGTCCATCTCCGCTTCAGGAGAAAGGCCCTGAAGCTTGAGCAACAGCGCAATGGCATGGTTCCTGAGCGCCAATTCCTGTTCCGGAAACTTCTTCAAAGCCATGAAAAGGGTTTCATCACCCAGGTCCTCCTGAACCAGAACACTCCCGTCTTCCGTCCCGAAGAAAATCGATGGCACCGGAAAATTCATTTTTTTCAGAAAATTTCCAATCTCGACAAAAGCATCCCCGGGTGGAACCCCTTCGGTGGGGGCAGATTTCTCTTCTGAGCCCTTGAATCCTTCAGGTGCCTTGCGCTCCATCAAAATCACCCGTTCCTCAGGATCGCTCAGGGTCTTGTTGAAGAGGATCCTGTAATATCGACGGTTTGAAGCATCCCCCGTCAGTGGGTTGACCTGAAACTCCCGTTTCTTTTTCCAGGAAGAAAGAACCTGCATTGCATCATCTGAAAACCTTCCCTTGAGATCCGGATTCATGCACCCTCCTGGAAATCCACCACAAGTTCTTATGCCCATCAGAACAATTTCAAATTTAACTTCAAAAGACCATACGACTACAATCGCTGGGACTTTCAATATTTTCCAAGGAGTCCCGGATGCGAACAACCTTACTGCTGCCAGGACTGATCCTTTGCGGATTGCTGGCGTTCTCTGCCCAATGGATGACCGAAGCCCAGTTTTTCAGGAACCATTTCCCAGTGGGCGCGGTCATGCTCGCCATTATACTCGGAACCGTGTTCCGACACTTTATCCCTGTCTCTCCCCGGATGGAACCAGGAATCCGGTTTGCCTTCAAGAGAATACTCCGGATCGGCGTGGCCGGACTGGGGTTTGGCCTGACAGTGACCGACATCAGTGAGGTCGGGATACGCGGAGTCCTTCTTGATTCGGCATTGATCGCAGGAACCTACCTTTTCTCAATTGGAATTAGAAAATGGCTCCAACTGGGCGAAAATCTCCCGCTGCTCCTCGCCACCGGAACCGCCATCTGTGGGGCGTCTGCCGTTGTTGCGGCGAATACCGTGCTAAAGGCAAAAGAAGAGGAAGTGGCCTTCTCCGTCGCAACAGTCACACTCTTTGGAACCCTGTCGATGTTCCTTTACCCGTTCATCGCCCGATTTCTGGGAATTCCGATCCCGATTTATGGAGCCTGGGCGGGCTCTTCCATTCATGAAGTGGCCCAGGTGATCGGAGCCACGATGAATATTTCACCCCAAGCCCTTGATTTTGCCACCATCCTGAAACTGACCCGGGTTGCATTCCTGCTCCCTGTCCTCATCCTTTTGGAACTGTTTCTGTTCAAACAAGGTGCGGAGGTTCTTTCAAGAGCGGGATTATCGACACGAAAAGAGCACTTTCCCTGGTTCGTCGTGGGATTTGGGGTCATCGTCGTCCTGAACTCCCTCCACATGTTCCCTCCCCCAATGCTGACCCTCCTTCAAAAGGGGGACACATGGCTTCTGGCAGTTTCAATGGCCGCACTCGGCCTCGAGACACATTTGGGCCGCATTCTGTCCGTTGGACCATCCGCAGTCAAAGCGGGGTTCTGGCTCTGGATCTTTGTCAGCCTATGGGGACTGATTCTTTCATATATCCTTTTCGGCCATTCCGTCCATCCATTCTGACGATCCTCCCGGTGACCCCCCAAAGATCCCTTCGAAAAACCTGGCCGGAAGGACCCCAAAATCCCTAGGGAAACCGTGATCTGGGCTGATTACCTCTCTGGAGACCAAGGAATCACCACCCCCAAGAACCTTCCATCCACACTGGCCACAGGTGGCTTGCTCAGCGTACACTCAAAAAAGTCGCACCCGTTGAACGGGACAACATCAGAATCCTATTTCAAAACCACCCTGCCACCCGACCCATGGCCGCCGGATCGCAACATCAGGCGAGGTTGGCTGGATGCGATTCCAAGAAAGGTTCCCATCAATGCCAGAACTTCCGGAGGCCGAAACGCTTCGACAACCGATCTCAGCCCACTTCGCTGGAAAACTCCTGTTGTCCGCGATCGTTGGCCCGCACAAGGAAATTCATCTCACACCGCCCCCGGATCGCATGCCCCTTCAGCTGATGGTTGTAGAACGAATTGGGAAGATCCTCATTTTTTTCTGGGAAGACCCCGTTTCCGCATTGGAATACTACCTTGTCAGCCGCCTCGGAATGGCAGGGACATGGCTGATTCTCCCCCCGGATGAGCCTTATCCATCCCACACACACCTTTCCCTGACTTTTTCAGGGGGAGAAAGGCTGATCTATAAGGACCCCAGGAGGTTCGGAAGGCTCGAATGGCCTTCACAGAAAACAAATTCCAGGATTCTTGCCGAACAGGGACCGGACATACTGTGCATCTCGACGGAGGAATGGCACCAACGCCTTACCCGGTCATCGCGCACAGTCCGAACCCTCCTTCTTGATCAGAAGCTTGCATCGGGCATCGGCAATATCTATGCTTCCGAAATTCTATTTCGGGCAAGGATTTCTCCTTTTAGAAAAGGCCGGGGGCTTTCCCGGGCTGAATCCGAAAATCTACTGGGATGTGCCCGGGAGATTCTGGAGGAGGCCATTTCTTCCGGGGGCTCCTCCATTCACAGCTTTCGGGACAGTGCAGGACAAACGGGCGAATACCAACGCAGACATCGGGTCTATGGACAGGAGGGGAGGACGTGCCCGACCTGCCAGGGAACCATTCGGAAGGTCAGAGACCAGAACCGTTCCCTCTTCTATTGCCCTGCCTGTCAGAAAAGGAAAGGGAAGCTTCAAGCGGAAGTCCCCCCGGAATCTTTCGCAGCATTTCCACCACAGGAATCCGAAACAGGCTTTCCAGATCGCGTCCATCCATTTTCTCACTGATTTTCTGGATTTGATCCCGAATTGTTCTGGGATGGCGGTTCATTAACTCCGCAACACGGTTGACCTCGCCTGTTTTTCCATAGGCGATGAAAATATTCCATTGGTGATCCGTAAGTGAATGGCGCGTCTGTTTCAGAAGTTGGTAGAATCCAACGAGCTCTTTCATCCCATCCGGAATGGTAAAACGCAGGGATCTCTGCATCCCGGTCGTGAAGGGCTCTGTTTTAATCCAATGCTGGAAGTTCTGCTCGAGCTCCGAGGTTTCGAGAACGAAATCAAGATAGGGGAGGTAACGAATCCAAAGGAAGAACCGGAGTTGCCGGACCTTCTGGAATACGAGAATAATCGGGGGAACCCTCAACTTCTTGAACATTTCAGGAGGGGGTGGGAAACTTCCCTTCAAGAGGATCCTCGAAGGATCTGTCACCTTGAGAAGGTTTTCAATTTCTTTCCATGTCCGGACAAAGATCCATGTCTGATCGATCGGCCTTGTTGAAGGAAGATACGCTTCCAATCCTTGATCGAGGATAATTTCCCTCTTCTTCAAATCAAAAATCCTTTTATTAGAAATATTAATAAATTTAAGATATTAAATAGTTTAAAACAAATTTAAAAATCAAATGGATGCTATCATTTTGTAACGTGTATTTCAATACCATTTTAAAAAATTACCGATCAAATTTATTTTAAGATAACACAGCCTTCGCTGAAAACCCGGAATGTACCCCAATCCACACAACAAACGTTCCCGATGGAGAATCTTCCGGCGGGATTCATCATGAGAGTCTTGTTGCCCTGATTTTCCACAGCGTGGTATAGTGGACGGAAATCGGGAGTTCAATTGGGAAGACTCGTTCAGAAATTGCAATGATGGGCGAGAAAATGAAGGAAGTCCGACTTAAAAAGGAAACATCGGGCAGGCAGATGGATGGTGGGCGATACAGGGCTCGAACCTGTGACCCCTGCCGTGTGAAGGCAGTGCTCTACCGCTGAGCTAATCGCCCGGAACCGCACCATCTTAACCCATAACCGGATCCTTGACAACTCCTTTGCCCACCCGAACGGTCCAAGCATATTCCAACGCCCCAGGAGAGAACAGACACGCGTGAAATTCAAAGACACCCTGAACCTTCCCCAGACAAGCTTCCCCATGCAGGCCAAGCTTCCTGAAAAAGAACCTGAAACGCTCTCACGCTGGGACAAGGAAAACCAGTACGGGCAAATTCAGGAACGCCTGAAGGGCCGCCCCCTGTTTGTTCTCCATGACGGTCCGCCCTATGCCAATGGCCATCTCCACATGGGTCATGCCCTGAACAAGATCCTCAAGGACATTATCAACAGGGTTGCCGTCAAAAATGGGAAAAAACCCGTTTACATCCCGGGATGGGATTGCCATGGTCTCCCGATCGAACACCGGGTTCTCGCGGAACTGAAAAAGAACCGTTCGGAACTTTCCCCGGTCGAAATCCGGACGCGTTGCCGGGAATCGGCCCAGGAGTTTTCCAATATCCAAAGGGATGAATTCCGCCGGATGGGGATCCTGGCCGACTGGGAACACCCATACCTGACCATGGAATATGACTATGAAGCGACGATCCTCAGAGCCTTTTCCGAGCTCGTTCAGGACAATCGGGTCTACAAGGGCGTGAAGCCCGTTCTCTGGTGCCCGAATTGTGAAACAGCACTGGCCGATGCCGAAGTCGAATACGAAGATCACCTCTCCAGGTCGGCAACGGTTCTTTTCAGTGAAACCGGTCCCTCCCCTCCAAAACGCTTCTTTCCCATCTGGACGACAACGCCGTGGACACTGCCAGCCAATCGGGCGGTCGCCCTCAATCCTGACGCTGAGTATCTCGAACTGGAATGGACGCTCGACACTCCGGACTCCCTGTTCCGGAAAGGAGACAGGATCGTCGTTGGATCCCTCCTCTGGACTGAAGAAAAGGGGTTTGCGGGGTTCAAGGCCATTCATCGGGGATTTTCTGTTGTGTCCACCCGGAAAGGGGAAAAGCTTCTGGAGGGGAATCCACGCCTCCAGAGCCCGCTCAATGGACAGACGGTTCCCTTGGCATCAGGCGCCTTTGTCACAATGGATCAGGGAACCGGAATGGTTCATATCGCACCCGGCCATGGAGAAGACGACTACAATCTGGGAAAAGCCCTGAACCTTGAAATCTATGCCCCGCTCGATGACAGGGGGAGATACACCCCGGATCTGTTGGAGTCTCTTCCGGATCTTGTAGGGGTTCCCGTCCAGAAAGCGGATGCCGCGATCATCAATCTCCTCCTTTCCCGAAATCTCCTCGTGGATACAGTTGAGTACCGGCATTCCTATCCCCATTGCTGGCGCTGTAAAAAACCCGTTCTATTCAGGGCCACCCCCCAATGGTTTCTCTCCCTTTCGGAAAAAAACCTCAGAGAAGAGTCACTTTCGGCCATAACCTCCGTCGAGTGGATTCCATCCAAGGGCGAAAACCGGATCACGGGGATGATCGCCAACCGTCCCGATTGGTGCCTTTCACGACAACGGGCGTGGGGAATTCCCATTCCCGCGTTCACGTGTCGCGCCTGTCGGCACAGCTTTATCGATCCCTCGTTTGTTCAGAGGCTTGCCGACTGGACCCAAGTCCATGGGGTGGATGCATGGTTTGTCGATCCCCTCCCGCCCGCCCTTCTCCAGGGACTTCAATGCCCATCCTGCAATGGGACCGAATTAATTCCCGAAAAAGACATCCTTGATGTTTGGTTCGACTCGGGGGTGAGCCATATCGCTGTCCTGAAATCCCGCGAAGGACTCCATTGGCCGGCAGACCTTTATCTCGAAGGCTCTGATCAGCATCGGGGATGGTTTCATTCCTCTCTCCTTACGAGCATGGCATTGTTCAAGGCTCCTCCCTACCGGCGTGTCCTGACCCACGGATTCGTCGTGGATGGCCAGGGACGAAAAATGTCCAAGTCCCTCAAGAACGTCATTTCCCCCCTGGAAATCGTCCAAAAATATGGAGCCGAGATTCTGCGGCTCTGGACGGCCTCCTCAGATTATCAGGAAGATATCAGGCTCTCCGATGTCATTCTTTCGCATCTCGTGGAATCCTACAGAAAGATCCGGAACACCTTCCGGTTCCTTGTCTCAAACCTGAATGACTTTCCTTCGGATAACGGCCAACGACGGCAATGGATCTCAACACCCTCCCCGGATCTGCTTGACCGATGGATCCTCTCTCTCTGGGAAAGGACCAAGGAACGGATCATCCAGTCCTATGATGCATTTGATTTTGCACAGGTTACCCACATTT
This sequence comes from Nitrospirota bacterium, assembly GCA_021785195.1. Lineage (GTDB taxonomy): Bacteria > Nitrospirota > Leptospirillia > Leptospirillales > Leptospirillaceae > JAJYGC01. The sequence continues at coordinate 85,158 of JAJYGC010000016.1, read as the reverse complement.
CCAACCAGTTCTGTGCGGTGAGCCTTTCGGCCCATTACTTCGACATGATCAAGGATCGGCTTTATACCGAAAGGAAAGATTCCCCGATACGGAGACATACCCAGGCAACCCTCTGGATCATCGCCCGGGAACTGCTCCTTTGCCTTGAGCCCATTCTTGTCTTCACATCCGACGAACTGGCATTCCACATTCCTTTTGGCGAAGAGATTGCCGACACCGATGAAGTCTCCCGGGACCCTGACCTTCATTCATCGCAGTTTCCCGCCTTCAACCGGATGAGGATCGACCCCTCCCTGGAAGAGATGATGGAACAACTCCTTGCCCTGAGGGGTGAGTTTGGGAAAATCATGGACGACCTCAAGAAGACAAAGGTGGTCGGCTCAGGCCTCGAGGTTGAAGTGACCCTGACGGGGAAGACGGTTGACCAGAGTGTCCTTGGAAGTCTGACCGATTCGTTTCTGGCAACATTTCTGATCGTTTCCTCCGTCCGGAGGACTACGGGTGATCCCTCCCCGGATGAACGCAATACCCTGAGAGACCAAGACAGCGAATCGTTACCGGGAGTCCGGTGGACATTGAAACCGGCAAAAGGCCTCAAGTGTGAGCGGTGCTGGAATTACACCACCACTACGGGAAACAATCCGGAAGGATGGCCCATATGCTCGCGTTGCCACCCCGTGGTTCTCGACTGGACCCGGCAGAACCCATCCCCGGACATCATCCTGGCTGGACAATGACTCAATCGAACGTGACGAACTGGTCCCACCGGCGAGCCCTACTCCCCCCTTTCTGGCGATACTACGCCCTGATCGTCATCGGGGTGTTCGGCCTTGACCAAATCACGAAATACGCCATTCACCGCTATCTCTTTGAAGGAGAGAGCCTGCCAGTCATCCCCCATTTCTTCAGTATTGTTTCAGTTCGCAATACAGGGATTGTTTTCGGGCTTTTTCAGGATCCCAACGGGTGGATCCACCGTTTGGTCTTTATCATCCTGACCATTGCAGCGGCCACTCTGATCCTATATTATAGTAGTAAGAAAAAAGAGGTCGGGGAGGGGGATTTTTATCCTCTGGCCCTTATTCTGGGTGGGGCGTTTGGGAATTTATCCGACCGTATCTTGAAGGGAAGGGTTGTGGATTTTCTGGACTTCTCCTTTCATGGGCATCACTGGCCGGCGTTCAATGTCGCCGATTCAGCCATCGTCATAGGTGTATTCATTCTATTGCTTTCCCAACTGACTTCACCAATCAATGCTAGTTCCTCTCCGAGCGACAAACCCCATGAATGACCGCAAGAAGAAAACAGGAGGGTTTGGCATGGAAAAAGACCTGAAAAATCTCGTACCCCAGATTCAGCGTGCTCTGGAGGATCGGGAATGGCTCAAGGCTTTTCATCTCGCCACATCCATCCTGAACAGGGAACCGGAACACGAAATTGCCCGGTACCTCCTTCTCGATTCCCTTGTCCTGGGAGGACGATATGATACAGCATTGGAGAAGATCCGGGAGTTTCTGACCGATATGCCGGAAAACCACCGGCTCCAGCTTTACCTTCTTCATCTTCTCATCTATCACCGGACCTTCGGGGAAGCGGAAGCACTGGGAAAATCCCTGCTCCGGGAATCCCTGTCCTCCATTGAAAAGCGGGATGTCCTCCTCCATACGGCCTTTGCTCTTCATGGAATCGGGGAACTTCGGCGGGCTGTCCGGATGTTGAATGAACTCCTTGATGAAGATCCCCTGAATACCGATGCACTGGAAACCCTGGGAAAGATCTACTTTGAACAGGGGCATTTCGAAGAGGCAGAGCGATACTTTCTGGAACTGACAGAAATGGATCCCGCCCATCCCAGGGTTCATCAACTTTTGGGTCTCCTTTATTCAGAACAGGGGAAATGGGACGAAGCCATCATGGAATGGGAAGAGGCCATGGAAATCGCCCCCAGCGACGAGGTTCTCCGGGAGCTCGGGTGGACCCTCAACATGGCGGGGGAGAAGGAAGCTGCGGTTTCGATGCTTGAAGAGGCCCTTGACTTGAATCCCCTCAATCTGCAGGCAAGAATTGACCTTGGGTCGGTATTGATGGACCAGGAAAAGTTTGAGCGGGCCATCAAGGAATGGGAAATTGCCAAAAATCAGGACCCGGACAACAATATGATTCGGCTTTATCTGGAAAACGCTCAAAAAGCCGTGTCCGGCACTCACGGCAATTTGACCAGGCCCGGCGACTCCGGTGGCTCCCGGAAAAAAACCAACTGACCCCCTGACAAGCCAAGAGGAACTGGCCCAAGCGATGATGGCTGATTCATCAGAGCCGTGCCGCGAGTTCCTCGTTGCCCGGGGGGAAACCCCCAAAAGGCTTGACCTGTACCTTTCCCGTAACTGCCTTCCCTTTACACGTTCCAGAATCCAGCGGCTGATCGATGAGGGTCTGGTAACCCTGAATGACGCACCGGTCAACCCTTCCCAGAAAATCAGGGGTGGGGATCTCATCCGGGTTCTGATCCCTCCCCCCCGTGCCCAAGGTGCCTCTCCGGAACCCATGGACCTGAACATCCTTTATGAAGATGATGACCTTCTCGTCTTGTCAAAGCCTCCAGGCCTCGTCGTCCACCCAGCCCCGGGACATGCGACCGGGACCCTGGTCAACGGTCTGCTCGCCCACTTCCAAACGAACCTGATTGTCTCCCCCGGGCTCCCGTCAGACGAGGGAGACGAAACAACGGAAGAGCCGCTTCTGCAACGGGCAGGACTCATTCACCGCCTTGACCAGGATACGTCCGGCGTGATGGTCATCGGAAAAACAGAGGAAATCATTTCCCATCTGATGGCCCAGTTCAAGGATCGCACCGTTTCAAAACAATATCTGGCCCTTGTAAAAGGGATTCCTACCAAAAAAAGGGGAGAGATCAACGCTCCCATCGGAAGATCCCAACACGACAGGAAAAAGTTTTCAGTCAGGGCTGATGGAAAACCCTCCGTCACCCGATACAGGATTCTTCAGACCTACGAGGAAAACTACTCCCTTCTTGAAATTACCCTCCTGACGGGAAGAACCCACCAGATCCGGGTCCACTTCAGACATTTGGGGTATCCGCTCCTCGGAGACGCTGTCTATGGTGGGCGGGGAAAAGAGCCTTATTCCTTTCCCAGACAGATGCTCCATGCCTGGAAACTTTCCTTCTCCCATCCACGAACGAATCAGGAAATGCGATTTGAAGCCCCGATCCCACACGACTTCCAGAAGGCGTTGGATCAATTGACCCCCTGCTCCCCCTGATCATCCTGTGATTCCATAAAAAAAGGGGGCCCCCCACACGGCCCCCCTTTTAAAACGATGATTTCCCTGATGGTGTCCTATAACAGAGTCATGACCATCCCGGTCAAGGGTTTTGGATAAAAGTAGGTCGACTTTTGAGGCATCAATTCACCACGAAGGGAAACCTCTTCCACGACGCTCGGAGATGAGGGCCGGAGGAGAAATGCCAGGGGATATTCTCCGTCCCCGACTTTTTTGATCACTTCTTCCGCTGATTTGTTGTATCGAAGCAGATCTTCCTTGGCGACGCGCTCTGGAGTGATTCCCAGCACAGGTCCCAATACAGCCTCCTGAAGCCACCAGCTGTCAAGGCTTTTGACGCCAGGCGACTTTTTCTGGTTGAGAGACACGATCCGGAGTTCGCGGGGATCCGTCCGGACAAGGCCAAACACGATTTTGTCAGTGTTCGATGCGACCAAAGTCCGCAGGAACTGGTCACGATTTTCAAAGGAAAAGATTTCTTCAGTGTGAAGGATTCCATCCGGACGGAACAGCTTTGAGCTCAGTTCCGGCAAGACATTGTGAATCATCCGGTGGGTCGGAAGAACCGTAAGATTGGGATCCTCAAGCCCTGCAAAAAATACCGTGATGAACTCAAAAGGGGCATCGGGACCCGCATTGGGATTTTGCTCCCTACGGAAATTCCGGTAGGCCAGATAAGTTTCGTAGCGGTGGTGCCCATCCGCAATGAACAGGGGAATGCGGGAAAAATGTTCCTGAACAAATTTCACAGTTTCCGGATCCGTCACCGAAGACAGCGCATGACGGACTCCATCCTGGTCGGTCGCAGAAAAACGGGGGACGGCTTTATCATAGAGCCGGTCCACCACTTCTCCCTTGGGATCCGAAAACAGACAGAAGATCTGGCTGAACGCCGCTTCAGTCGCCTTGAAAAGAGCCATTCGGTCGACCTTTGGACCGGCAAGCGTCTTTTCGTGGGGATAGACAACCTTTTTTTCCCATTCTTCCAACCGGATCCTGGCGACCAGACCCCGGATGGTCCGTTCCTTCTTCGTGAACGGGTCCTGATATGTCATCGAATAGGGATAAATGGCCGGGACCGAATCAAGGACAAGGACCCCTTCGGACCGCATCCGGTCAAGTGCTTTTCGGGCATCCACATACCGGTTCTGATCCGGTGTTTCGGAAGCCGGAGGAATAGGAAGTTCCATCCGGATGACATTGTTCGGATCCATTTCGTAGAAACCCTTCTGGGCTTCCTTTGAAATAATGTCATAGGGGGGAGTCGTCAGACGGTCCATCTTGTCCTTCAGGCCTTCACGATAGACAAGACCCTTGAAGGGGATCAGTTCAGCCACTTTTTTTTCCTTTCATTAAAAATTCAGGTGGGGTTTTGGATACGCCGGACCATCAGGTTTGCGCTTTGTTCAGAGGTCCCGTTCAATGATGAAATCAGAAAGTGCCAGAAGGTTTTGTTTATGGAGGGAATCCGGGAAGGGATCCAGCGACTGCTTGGCTTGCTTCATGAATGAAACTGCCCTTTCAAGAGAAAACTCGAGGGAACCGGTTGCCTTCATGAACCCGACAACTTCACCCAGATGCAAATCAGAAATCTCACCCTGGCCAATCCGCTGAACGAGGATCTCCTTCTGGGGGGCCTGGGAGTTTGCCAGACAATGAAGAAGGGGGAGTGTCATCTTGCCCTCCGAGAGATCCTTCCCAAGCGTTTTTCCAAGACGGTCCTTCTGAGCCATGTAATCAAGAGTGTCATCGGCAACCTGGAAGGCCATGCCGATATAGTAGCCAAAATCCTCGAGCGCTTTCTTTTGGACGGAATCCAGACTGCCAAGAATGGCACCCATGCGACAGGTCCCCGCCGTAAGCGCAGCGGTTTTGCATTCAACAACGTTAAAATAGTCCTCTTCCCGGGCAGAAAGGTTGTTGTCGAGCATCAGTTCAAGCACTTCACCCTCGGACATCTTCCGGCAGGCCAGCGTCAAGACATCATTGATCTCATGGATGTGGGTCCCTGTTGCCATCCAGAGGGCCGTGGCGTAAAGATAGTCCCCCACCAACACAGAAGCCTGGTTCCCCCAGACCTGGTTGGCTGAGGGGCGACCCCGCCTCATCTCGGCATGATCAACAACATCGTCGTGCAGGAGGGTAGCGGTATGAATGAACTCCACCGCAGCGGAGAGGAGCGTCATGTTTGGTCCGGAATAGCCTGAAAGGCGGGAGGAAATCACCATCAACAAGGGCCTCAGGCGCTTTCCACCGCTCCGGATGATATGGGAAGTCACATCCCGGATGTAGTCATTCGAATCTCCAGTAAACTGGAGGAGGCGATCCTCGACAGCCAGAAGATCTTGCTCGTAGTCCGCCCATACATTTTTTAGACCGGTCGCTGATAAAGGATTCATGAGTAGTAAAGTATGCCGGATTGGCGCATTTTGTCAATCATTCGCGCGGATCCACCAGACCATGCCTGACGGATTTCACGTGGTCATTAACCGGTGATTTTGTCCAAAAGAACAGCTTTGCGGTCCTGCGGTAAACTCTGATAAGATTCGGGCATCCTGAAAGGAATCCAAAATGAGTGAGGACCCGCGTTCCCTGCAACAAAATGAAGTCTCAAGGAATATCGAGAAATCCCAGGGCCCCATTCCCTATTGGATGGTTGTCCTGACCGTCCTTGTCTATTCCGTCGCCATTATCCTGAGTCTTCCCCTTTTCGGAAACAGGAAAATCCAGCCCGGAACCGTTCCAACATTTCTGAACGAATCCCACACCCGTCCGTGGATCGATTATGGGACGATCGCTGGTGGAGCCTATCTGGCCATTGGCTTCTCGGTCATCTATTACGTCATGATGGTGCGGGCCAGACGCAAATCCCACCACGATACCCAGGACTGAACATTCCTTGATGAAGCTTTCTTCACGGAGACTGATCCTTCCGCTCCTTCTTTACCTCTCCACACTGTTGACAACTACGGGCGCCGGTGCGATTCTCGCAGGGAAAAATCCTTTCAGTTCCTTGGGCGACCTATGGGCCGGCCTTCCGTTTTCCCTTTCCCTGATGTTCATCTTGACACTCCACGAGTCAGGGCATGTCATTGCGGCGCTCCGACACGGGCTTCCGGTTTCCCTCCCTTATTTCATTCCGGCACCAACCCTGATCGGAACGTTTGGCGCCATCATCCGGATGCCCCCCATTGTTCATTCGAAATCGGCCCTTTTTGATATCGGAATTTCTGGACCCCTTGCCGGGCTCATTCCTTCCCTGATCGCCCTGACATGGGGGATTCATCTCTCGGCACCCGTCCACGCGTCAGAAGTTGCCGGACACAGCCTCGAACTGGGGAACTCCCTTCTCTTCGTGGCACTGACCTCCATGGCAGGCCCCCTTGTGGGCCCCCACAGCACATTGGTCCTTTCAGCGGTCGGATTTGCCGGATGGATGGGCCTCCTCGTCACCGGACTAAACCTGATTCCGGCGGGTCAATTGGATGGGGGACATTTTTTTTATGCCCTCTGGGGACCAAAGGTCCATCGGGTGATCTGGATTGGGACCCTGTTTTTCTTATCCTGGCTGGGACTGTTCGACTGGAAAGGTTGGTGGATCTGGCTGGGATTCATTGCCTTGATGGGACCCAAGCACCAGGAGGTGTCCGACCCTGAAATACCCTTGAGTTTGCGCAGAAAAATCCTGGGCTACTCCATGGTGTTGGTCGAGATCCTGATTTTTGTGCCGGTCCCCTTCGTCAGCAGGTAACTTCACCCAGCAATGAGATCATCTCCTGGTGAATGTACCCGTTTGACGCAACGATCATCGGACTGGTCAATTCGTGTTTTCCATCCTGGCGATCGCTGACCTTTCCTCCCGCCTCCCGGACAATCAGGCTTCCGGCGGCCGTGTCCCACGGCGAAAGGCCGATCTCCCAGAATCCATCCAGGGCGCCCATTGCCACATAACACAAGTCCAGCGCCGCTGAACCCGTTCTCCGGATTCCCTGGACCTTTCTGGAAAAACGATTGAAGTGGGGAAGATTGTCCCTTCTGGGATCTTCGGGAAGAGATGAAGAGAAACCTGTGGCGAGCAGACTTTTCGAAAGAAAGGGAGTCTCGGAAACATGGATCCCCTTCCCGTTCAGGGTTGCCCCTTCCCCTTTCACGGCCTCAAAGGTCTGATCCCTGAGCGGATCGAACACAATTCCATACAGGACCTCCCCGGAGGACTCGAACCCGATCGAAATCCCAAAGAATGGAAAATGATGGGTATAATTTGTCGTCCCGTCCAGAGGGTCAATGATCCATCGCTCCGAACCGGGGCCCGGAACGCTCCCGCCTTCCTCCCCCAGGACTCCATGGAGGGGAAAGGCCGCCTGAATGACTCGGATGATCTCCTTTTCCGACGCCCAATCGATCTCCGTCACCAGATCGATCTCACCCTTATAGGCAACCTGGATATCCCTGGAGTACCCCTCCAGCAGAATGGCACCGGCCTTCCGGACGGCTTCACGACCGACATTCCTCACTGACAATAGTTCATGCGCCAAATGAATCCTCGACCTCTCTTAAAGTTGTGCGTTTAAGAAAATAATTGACGACCTCAATCCACGATTGGCTGGAAACGGATCCCGATCAGGTCCAGCCATTGAAAAGGATAACAACAAACAGGCTGATTATGATACACTTTGCCATTGACTTTTCAGGTGTTCCGTTTGACCGGCACCCGGGTCATTCTTCTACAATTCTTCAACAGCATCGGCGATTCGGGCCCAGATGAGACCGGATCATTTCCCCTTGGACAGTTTTATGGACCTTTGGAGACCTGATCCATGTTTGTCACGATCACATTCATACGTTGGCTTCACCTTGTTGGAGCCGCGGCGCTCGTCGGGGGGATGGTCCTACAACTTTTCGTCGTCAGCCCCCTTTTGTCGGGAATCGACCCGGCCCTGAGGGGAAAGTTGGCCAAAAAAGCTTCTGACTATTACCTCCCCGTATTTTGGGTCAGTCTGGCCCTCCTGATCATCACCGGGGCATTCGTCATCTTTGACCGCCTTGTTTCCCTTGAAAACATGGTTTTCCCCTACAAGAATTCCTATGAAACCTTCTGGCTCCTGAAATTGAGCTTCGTGGGCGCCATCGGCCTTCTTGGAATCCTGATCGCCCGTCTTTCCAATGAGATCAGGGGGGCTTCCAAGGAACAGATGGCCGTTACGGAAGATGTCACGAAAATATCGCTCCTTGAGAACCGGAAGCATCGCCTGCGTCATGTCGTGAGCCTGTTGCGGAATCTCAACGTCGTACTCGGGATCTTCGTCCTTCTTTGGGCCGCCGTCCTCCAAAACATTTTTGGCCTTTTAATCCTGCGCTGATGTTTCGAAGTCGAAGGGCGTTCCATCTCAATCGCACTATCTTCAACCTGAACAGACACGAAGGAGTTTAGGGTGTCCAAACCATTTACCAGGCCAATCCACCACCAGTCATTTCTGGATCGCAAGATTCCCACCACAATGGCCACCCAGCATCCTGACAACGCAAGCGCCCCTTACTGGAAGGCCAATCACGACCCGTTCATCAGCACCCTGGACGAGATTGAAGAATGTTTTCGGAGCTATACGGATCTCGGATGCCAGGAATACATGTGGGACTGGGAAGGCAAGTACGTGGACGAGGGCGTTGTCGACAAGCTTTTCTCCCTCTACCATGATTATTTTACGGAAAATCAGCTGGGAAAGGATGTTTTCCTGACATTCCGTCTTCCGAACATCTGGTATGAGAAAGAGTACCGGATTGCCAGGGCCTATATCGGAATTCTCACCTTTGAAGAACTGGCCCGTGACCTCAAGCTGAACTCCCCCCCCGTTTTCGAGGTCATTCTTCCAATGACCGATGAAGCCCAGAAAATGCTCTACCTGAAAACGACCTTCCGGAAAATCGCCAAACTGAAAAGCCAGGTATTCGATGAGACGATGGAGCACAGCGACCCTTCCTATCTCCAGGTGATTCCACTCATAGAGGGGGTTCCCCAGCTGACGGCGTCCCATAACATCCTCATGGAATACGCGGAACTCCACCAAAAGGAATACGGGTCGAAGCCCGCCTATCTGCGGCCCTTTATCGCCCGTTCGGACCCGGCCCTGAACGCCGGGTTCATTCCGGCCACCATCGCCGCAAAGGTGGCCCTGTCCGAATACTATAAATTTGGCAGGGAATCAGGCATCGGCATCTATCCGATCATGGGAGTGGGATCCCTTCCGTTCCGGGGCGGACTAAACCCCTACACGGTCCCGCAGTTTCTCGACGAATATCCGGGAGTCCGCACGGTCACGCTCCAATCCGCTTTCCGGTATGACTATCCGATCGACAAGGTGCGGGAAGCCATTCATGCACTGAACCGATCCCTCCCGTTCACAAAACCCCTTGCCTACACGGATGAGGAAATCCGGATGGGCGAACGCCTGGCAACCCTCTTTTCGTCGATCTACCAGGAAACCGTCGAAGAGATCGCCGATTCGATCAACCAGGTTTCCGCCCATATCCCTGCACGACGGGAACGCAAGCTCCACATCGGCCTTTTTGGGTATTCACGGGGAGTCGGACAGAAAAGGCTTCCAAGAGCCATCAGCTTCACGGGAGCCCTATACTCCCTGGGAATTCCCCCCGAACTGATTGCCATTGGCAGGGGCATCGAAGCGGCGCAAAAAGAAAATCTGGAAGATGCCCTTTTTTCATTTTGCCGCCATCTGAAAGAAGACCTGAGACTTGCGGGACATTACCTCAACAGGGAAAACCTGCATTTTCTGGCCACCAGCAACCCTGCGTGGGACCGGGTCCTGGAAGATATTGAAAAGGCAGAGCATTATTTCAAATTCGAATTGGGACCCGTTTCCACCGAACACTACCTTCACCGGAATCTGGTTTCCAGCATTTACTTCCTGATGCAGGAAAACAAGGACATCTCCCAGTACCTGTTTGATGCAGCCATCCTTCGGAAATCACTTGGATGATCATCCGGGGTTGCCGCAATCGTCGTTTTGGGGCCATTGATGAAACCACTTGAGAAACGTTTTTTCCTGAAGATTTTCATTCCGCTTTTGATCCTCTCCCTCATCTCCTGGATCCTCTACACGGTTTCCGATCCGTTGATGAAGGGAGCGGCTTTGGTCGCGCTTCTGTTTTTCATGACCTTCACTTTTTTTGTCATCCGCAAACAATGGCAAAATCGCGAAGACTTCAAGATCCCGCCCTGGCTGTTCATCACACTGATAGTGATTTTCATCGGTTTCTTCTCATTCGTAGGCGCTATTCCGATCATTACCATGTTTACAAAGCCCCCGGCCAATATTCCCTGACTTCCCGGTCCGGATCTGGAGGATGGTTGCTTCAGACCGGACTCACCGTATTCTTGAAATCTTCGGACCCAATGGTGTCCACTCCTCTGGATGGAAAAAAAGGGGCGGCCTGGGCCGCCCCTTTAGGGTCCGATGGGAAAACTGGATGACCGGGTCTCCCTGTCCCTTACAGACAGACGAGCATTTGACCGGCAAGCGGGGAGGGAAATTTTTTGGAATACCACTGGAAAGCGTCAAGGGGGGGGAGGGCTTCTGCGGCTGGCCCATCGGACCGGACCATGCCCGGAACAGAGGCAGACAGAAAACCCGCTCCCCTTTGAGCGATTTTTCCACAAACGCTGCCTTGTTCCTGACCATGGTTTTTCAAACTGGACTCACCCTTTTCTGTATTGAAGGCATTGATTGGAACCTGATCGATGGGTTCCACGTATGATGTTATAGAGGAAGATTCTGGAAAAATGATGGAAGGGTTCAAAAAAAATCAGAACATCGACCACAACCGCTTTTGCGGCCACGTGTCTGAATCCTGTTCACCGCAAGAATCCCGATTACTGCCTCTCTTCCCCGAAAGGGATCCGGTGGATTCTGGTCAAGTCCGTGCCGCACTATGGGACACTCAACTCCTGCAGCGTTCCCAAAAAGGTGATGACATCCTCCCGGCTCAAGACCCCAATGACCCTTCCATCATCCATCACAGGAAGCTGATTGACCCCATCCCGGTCCATCTTCTTGAGTGCTGACCACAGGGAATCACCGGATTGAACCCGTTTCAGCATTTCGATCGGAATCATTACCTGTCCGGCGGATATTGTTCCCCAATCGGACTGGGAAACCTCCTTGATCTGGTGGAGTGTGACAAGACCCACCGGAACACTTTCCCGGCTGACCAGAAAACATCGTTCCCCCTTTGACATGATCTGTTCTTCCACCAAATCCTTCAAGGATTCGTCTTCGGGAACGCTCGCGCACTGGCGGGTCATCGCCTGGGAAACCTTGTGCTCCCCAAGCCATCCCTGAAAATTCACCTGCTGAATCTGGGACGATGCCGCGTTGCTTAAAAACCACCCGATGAAACTGATCCAGAGCCCCCCACCGAAATCTCCATGAAAAACCTTCCAGACTCCGATAAAAATCAGAGAAAATCCGAAAAACTGCCCGACATGCGCGGCAATCAATGTCGACTTGCGAAAATTTCGGGTGATGGACCAGACAATGGCCCGAAATACCCTTCCACCATCGAGGGGATATCCTGGAATCAGATTGAAAACCGCAAGGACCAGATTGATATATGACAGATATTTAAAGAGTCCGGACAACGGTCCGGACCCTGGAAACAACGTTCCCATCCCATAAAAGATCAGTCCCAGCACAAGGCTTGTCACCGGTCCTGCAATGGCCACAAAAAACTCGGCAACCGCACTGGGGGGATCAGCCTCGATTTGGGCCACTCCTCCGAATACAAACAGGGTGATGCTCCGGACCGGGATCTTGTACCCGAGCGCAACAATCGAGTGACCGATCTCGTGAAGGAGAATGCACGAGAAAAACAGGACCGCCGTGATCCCTCCAATGAACCAGTATTGCATGGACCCCCAGCCCGGATAGGTCACTGGGTAATATCCGACCGCCAGCGTCCACGTGATCAGGATGAAGATCACAAACCAGGAATAATCCAGACCGATCGAGATTCCCAGTATTTTTCCGAGGGGTATGTCCTGACGGGTCATCAGTCTTTGGTCCCTCATTTCACTTTTCGGAAGATAAGAAGCCACCGACCCTCTGGGTATTCTCCCCGGGTCCGGAACGGCAGCGGACAACTTCAGTATACCCCCTCCGAACCTCCTCTTTTCCATTGACTCCTGTGGATTCGATTTGGTTAGACCCTTCTCCCCGCACCAGGTGTATGCTCTAACCATTCTTTCTATCGGAGCCCACACCGTCCGGGTTGGCTTCGCCACTGATCTTCCCATCACCGGAACCGGAGACTCCCATGGAATGGAAAGGCCTGCAACCAGAGGATGCCCGCCGTATTCTTGACGAAGAAGGAGAGAACATTCTCCCTCAGGATCGTCCCGCCACCCCATTTTCCCGAATTTTGAAAATCCTGTCTGAACCCATGTTTCTTCTCCTCCTTGCGGGGGGATGTCTTTACCTCCTCCTGGGAGATCCTTCTGAAGGAATTTTTTTATTGTCATTCGTCGTTGTCATTATCGTCATGTCATTCATTCAGGATCAGAAAACCCAACGGGTTCTGGACTCCCTCCGCACTCTTTCCTCACCGATGGCGACCGTCGTCCGAAATGGAATTCGGAGCAATCTGCCTTCGAAGGAGGTCGTTCGTGGAGATCTCCTCGTCCTCGAGGCGGGAGGCCGAATTCCCGCCGATGCCAGGCTTCTCGAAGGAAGAGTCGACATCGATGAATCGATTCTTACGGGAGAATCGGTCCCGGTCCTGAAAATACCGGGGCCGGAAGGACTTGCGTTCGGTCACCCGGGAGAGGGAACCAGTCCGTTTGTCTATGCGGGAACCGTTGTAACCCGGGGAGAAGCCATGGCCCGTGTCGAAGCCACAGGGATGTTGACCTCGGTCGGATCCATCGGCCGCAGCCTGTCCGGGATCTCCGAAAAAATCTCTCCGCTTAAAAAAGCCTCACTCCGATTTGTCCGGAAACTTTCCCTGATTGGGATCGGTCTGTCGGTTGGAGATGTCTTTCTCAACCTGTTTTGGGGACACAAAAACCTCCTTGAAAGTCTTCTGAATGGGTTGGCGCTGACAATGGCCGTTCTTCCGGAAGAGATTCCCGTCATTTTGACAATTTTTCTGGCGTTGGGTTCCTGGAGACTCGCCAAAATTCAGGTACTCAGTCATCGGTTTTCGGCGGTTGAAACGCTGGGCTCGATTACCGTCCTGGCTGTGGACAAGACTGGCACGATTACTGAAAACCGGATGGTGCTCAAAGAGATTCTGGTTGATGGGAGGAGATTCAGGGCAAACAATGAAAAGGCGCTTCCCGAAGCATTCCATTCAACCGTGGAGTTTGCGGTTCTGGCAACCCCCCAAGCATCTTCCGATCCGATGGAGCAGGCTCTAATCGGTTTTGGTCAAACGTATCTGACCGGAACGGAACATCTCCACGATATCTGGACGGCCAGGAAGATCTATGGTCTTGAACCTCCAATCCTGGCGATGGGACGGGCCTATCCCGATGAATCCCCCGGTAATTTCCTCTTCGCCACCAAGGGCTCTCCGGAGTCCATTCTTGATCTGTGCCACGTGTCGCCCAGGAAATTGAACGAGACCGTGATCCAGGTGGAAGAAATGGCAAAACGGGGCTACCGGATTCTGGGAGTGGCCCGGGGAAACTGGACGTCCTTCCCGTTGCCGGACACCCTTCATCAGGTGCCTTTTGAATTCCTTGGACTGCTCGCTTTCCAGGATCCCGCGAAAAAAGAAGTGGCTGCCGCCGTGAAGGACTGCACAGGGGCCGGCATAAGAGTCATCATGATGACAGGGGATCACCAGGAAACGGCCAGGGCCATTGCTCGGGAAGTCGGGATCCCGGATACCGGAGTGTTGACGGGAGCGGAACTTACATCCTTGCCGGAAGCGGACATCCGGGCCCGTCTGGACCATGTTTCGGTTTGCGCCCGTCTCCTTCCCGAACAGAAACTACATCTCGTAAACCTGTTGAAAGACAATGGCGAAGTCGTGGCCGTAACGGGGGACGGGGTCAATGATGCGCCGGCATTGAAGGCTGCCCGCGTCGGAATCGCAATGGGAAAACGCGGGACCGATGTCGCCCGTCAGGCGGCCGACCTTGTTCTCCTGGAGGACAGCTTCAAAAATCTGGTCGAAGGAATACGGCTGGGACGGCTCACTTTTGAAAATCTGGTCCGGGCAATCCGATTTGCCCTGGCGGCCCATATTCCCCTGATTGGCCTCAGCCTGGTTCCAGTCTTCTTCAAGGGAACAATGATCCTGACCCCCGTCTATATCGTGCTTTTGCAACTGATCATCGACCCCGCCTGTTCCCTTCTCTTCGAAGCGGAACCTGCCCGAAGAGAGCTAATGAACGATCCCCCCCGGCCCCAGGAGCTGACTCCTTTTGGGTGGAAATTGCTCCAACCGGCATTTTGGCAGGGACTCGGTGTCACCGTGATTCTCGTAGGAGGATTCCTCTCCTTCCATTTTTTGGGGTGGACACTGGAACAAAGCCGACTGGTATTGTTCACTTCACTCGTTCTGACCGTCCTTCTCCTGATCCTGGCCAATCGAGCCTCTTCGAACCGGAAAACGGATCAACCGTTACCGGTCAATAAAGTCGCTGCAAAACTTTTCGTTGCCGTTCCGTCACTTCTGATCCTGATCTACACTGTTCCTTTCCTAAGAGATCGAATGGGTTGGGGAAACTTGACGACCGTTTCCTTTCTACCGGTCTTGCTAGCGATCTTTGTACTTGTGTCGCTGTCCGGACTGTTTCTGAGGGCATTGGAAAATTGCTGGATTGAGGCATCGAAAAGACTGTGATTCCAGAGGAATAATAAAGGGGGTCTTGTCAGTTTCGCATTACAAATGAAGTCTTTGTCCGGAACAAACCTTGGATCTGTCCAACCCATGACGGAGATCCGTCAATCCGGATCTCCGCTCAGAAACTGGATTGGGACCTGTCCGGCTCATGGCCTTTTTCTTCCCCGGAGGGGGAAAGGGTCACATATGATGATGCTGCTCCAGCATTCCATGGTGCATCATCATCGTTTCACGCCACAGCTTCTTCACCTTCGAGAACTGCTCCGGCGATAGGGTCAGGTGTGCCTTTGCGATCATGTCGAGATAGGCGTCCATGATTTTCTTCTTGTGGGCCAGAATCTTGTCCATGTCTTCCCGGACCTCTTTTGTGTTGATTTTCCGGTGCATCATGTCTTTCATGACATCGAGATGAAGCACCTTGATCTGTGCCTTCTCCAGAATTGCGGTCTTGCGGAAGGTGGACTTCAGGTCAGAGAGCTTCTTGACCTGGTCTTTGGAAAGACCGATCCGATCCTGATTCATCAAGTAAAATGTGACCGGACCCCCATGCATCATCATCCGCATCATCATGGCGTGGTGTTCCATATCGGCTTTCGCCTCAGGCATCCCGGTCAAGCCCACCAAAACAATTCCCGCCAATAGAACAAACATCTTGACGGCCTTTCTGAAATCCATTTTCAACTGAACCTCCTTGTGAAATCGTGGTATCGCATTTATTTCCGGACAATCAGGATCAACGCCGGAAACCCAACCCGATGACGCAGGTTTATCAGGGATTGTGGCCGAACATTCTTGAAAAATAATGGAATCTGAAAATAGTGAGGCAAACAAGGGAGATACTAGAGGGGAATTTCGATCACAACTTCCGTTCCGGTGCGAGAAGGCTCCATGTCCTGCAGGTTGTGGACTGACAACTGTCCACCATGAACTCGAACGATGGCGGCCATAATGACAGACCCCAGACCCAGCGAAATCTCCGAATCCGAAATGCCTCCCTCAGCGGCGAAACGTCTTGTCCGGCGTTTCCCAAAAAGGGCCGCTTCCTCCGGACTGATTCCGGGACCATCATCCCGGATCCGGATCAGGGCCGACTGCACCCCATCCGACTTCTTGACCCGATCCAGCGTGATCTGAACCTGGGTGCGCGCAAACCGTCCGGCATTCTGAAGGGCATTCCGGAACAGCCTTTTCAGAAGAATGGGATCCCCAACCACCTTGAGCGGCTTTCCGTCAGTCACCAGATCCCATGAAATGGGAGACACGTCGTCGGCTGATCGATCCTTCCCCTGTAGAATCTCGGATGAAATCAGCTTGTTGAGATCAAATTCTTCCGCTGTTTTCCGGTATTTCGGATCCCCAACTTCCGCAATGAAGAACAGATCTTCGATCATTCTCAGGAAATAATGGCTTTCACCCCGGATGATCCGGATGAACTGGCCCCGTTCATCCGGAGACATCACTTCTCCATGCGCCACAAGGGTATCCACTGCCGTCCGAAGACTGGTCATGGGCGTCCGAAGATCATGTCCCAGTTCCTGAAGGAGGGCCTGACGGGACTGTTCTGTCTCCTCGATTCTGGACACCAGATGTTCAATGGCATTGGCCATCCGATTGAAATCGGTCATCAGGCTGCCCACTTCGTCCAGTCGGGTGATTGGAAACCGTGCTTTCAGGTCCCCTTTCTCCAGACGCCCCAAAACTTCCTTGGCCTGGATCGATTTCTGCCTGAGGTATACGAAGGTGATCAATAGCCCCCCGAATGCCGACAGGCTCATGGTTGCAAACAGAAAGACGGCCTGACCCATCAGGGTCCGCTGGACCGCTCCCGTATTGGGGATCCTGATCAGCAAATAAGCCGGAATGACTGAATGAAGCTTGATGATCATATAATCCGGGGTCAGCCTGAAAGGACGATAGTGGGCGACAATCCCATGGACTCTCCGGGGCTTGGTCATATTGTCCCAGTCCACGGGGAGGGGGCCGAATGGGGGGGTTTCCGCATACACTTCTCCATCTTCTCCCACGATCCAGAGTGGCACGATGTCCATTCCAAGCTGGATCCTCATCGTTTCAAAGATCTGCAGGGAAGTCTGGTAAGCTCCACCCCGTTCCACGACGCGCGCCAGAAATTCAAGCGCGGGATTCTGCAACGGTCCTTCACCCTCCTCGTTCAAGGTCCGAATGCTGGTGATGATGATCGCACCCAGGATAAATGAGACGGTGAGACTGATCAGGATGAGCTGGAGAAAGAGCTTTCGGTTCAAGAGGAACCTTTCTGGGACTCAAGACGGTATCCTACCCCGTAAACTGGAACGATCTGGACCGTACTTCCGGCAATTTCCCGGATCTTCTTCCGGAGGTGGCTCAAGTGGGAGTCAATCGTTCGGTCGAACAGATCAGCCTGATCTGACAGGGCATCCAGAATTTCCTCCCGGGTTACGACGTCACCCGCCCGGCTCACAAGGATGGAAAGGATTTCAAACTCCCTCTTTCCCAGGGGAACCTCTCTTTCTTCGACCCAGACCATTCTTTTCGAGCGGTCGATCCGGATCGACCGGTAATGCAGGAGTTCCTTCCGCCCGGCTTTCCGGTCTGTCAGACGGTTCATTCGGGCGGTCAGTTCATCCAGTCCGAACGGCTTCCGGATGTAATCATCAGCCCCGATGGAGAGGGCCATGACTGCAGATGACTCATCCGTTCTCGCAGTCACCATCAGAATCGGAATCCATTCATCACGGGCCCGAATCCCCTGGCAGAGGTCAAATCCTGTCCCGTCGGGAAGCTGCACATCCAGAAGGATCAGATCAAAACTGCCGGACTCAAATAACCGACGACCCTCCCGGAGGGTTCCAGCCACATGGACCTGGTATCCCCTGTAAGGAAGACTCATCGTGAGCGTCTTCCCGATCACCGGATCATCCTCAACGACCAGGACCTGCTTCATGCTCGTGCTCCATTGGTATCCATTGGTACCCTGGATGATTAATGATGATAATTTGAGAACTGATGGCATTTCCGGGGCTTCCCCCCTCACCCCGGTCAAATTCACGAATTCCCGGATCCGTCAGGATGGAACGGGTATCCCTAAAACGACTCGCATCCTCTCCTGGCCATGTCAGTAATGGATCAGTTCCGTACGGGACCAGCACACAAGATTGGACGACAGGTCGATGGCCTCCAGATGGGCGGAGATCCATCGGTTTTGGATGCGGATGAAATGGGCGACCACCCCATAATCGGCTCCCATCAGCCTTCCCGGGGAGTGGATGGAGGACATCCTGTCATGCTTGAGCTGGAAAAGGCGTTCATGGGACAATTCAAGGCGCTTTTCCTGCGAATCGGTGACATACCGGATGGCATGGGAGTCCACCAACCCATCGACCAGAAATTCCCGAAAGAGATAGATGGCATCCATGGCGGACGCATTTTCCCCAGGAAAGGCCTCCCTTTTCACCACCGAAAACCGTCCTCCGACCTCCCCCACCTCAACAATGGGATCGTTCTTCTCAGGAGTACACTCCTTGATTCCACGAATCAAGGCCACACTGCTTTTCCGGGCAACCCCCTCGATCGAGTTTTGGTCAGGGGTCCTTTCTGAAATCGCGCACCCGTTCAGGAGAATCGGCAATGAAAGGAAAAACATCAGAACCTTCTTGTCCATCGTTCCCCTTGTACCCCGTTGAATGGCCCCCATCCCGTGGTGAAAATCGAAACTGGGAGGATTGTGCCGGTGCAGAGTCCCCTGTCTCAGCCCCAGCCGTTGACCTGATTTCCGTCAATGGTTGTGCATAATCCTCCACCCAGCCTTCCCGTCCGATTTCACCTGATACAATGCCAGGTCCGCTAAGCGGAAAAGCTCTTCCGGAGAATCTGAATGGTGTGGGAAAATGGCGACTCCCATGCTTCCGGATACTTTGACCGGAACTTCCTTGATGGTGAACGGGGATTCGCAGACAAAAATCATCTGGTCCAGAATGCCTGAAAGGCTCTCAAGATCCCGATACCCATCAAGGATCACGCCAAACTCATCTCCCCCGATCCGGGCAAGAGTGTCATGATGTCCCAAAACCTCCCTCAGGGCCTGACCGACTTCCTGCAATAGCCTGTCCCCGGCAAGATGGCCCAACTGGTCGTTCACTTTCTTAAACCCGTCAAGGTCGAGAATGGCAACAGCCATTTCCGTCCCTTTTTCCCCGGCTCTAGCCAGTCTCGACCGAACAGCCTCCCAAAAATGTCTCCGGTTTGGCAGACCTGTCAGATCGTCTGTCTCGGATAAATATTCTATTGCACGTTCCCGTGACTGTCGGATTTTCTCCCGTTCCCAGTTCTCAAGCCCAAACGAGATATTGGAGGCGAGTTGTGTGAGGAGACTGACCAATTGTTCTCCAAAAAAATTTTTCCGGGTCGCCCCCACAACAAGGGCTCCCCTCATTTGTCCCAAAATCATGAAAGGAACGCTGCAAAGCGATTCAAGGGTACATTCCTGGACCAGCAATGAGAACCTCTGCCCACCTGCCGTCCGGCTGTAGTCGTCGGCAATCTGGGGAAGCCCGCTTCTCAGCGCCTCAGAAGTCAAATACTGTCCATCAGGAGATTCGGGATCAATGGAAATCCGTGTCGTCTCAAAGAACGATTTGTGGGTTCCATAGGTGGCCCTCCATTCAATCCAGTGATCCTGCATTCCGACGACACCGATCCAGGCCGCCCTGGCCTTTCCGGCTTCCACAACGATCCGGCAGACCCGTTCGAAGAGAACATCAGGACTTGGAACAGTCATAAGAAGGGCGTTGATTTCTGCCAAGGCCTGTGTGAATCGCTGGAGGGTGAGGACCTGCTCCTCGTCCCTTCTCCTTGAAACTTCTCGATCAAAATTTTCAAGGGCGAAGGTGATGTTGTTCCCAAGTTGTTCCAGAAGTTCCAGCAATTCCCCGTTGAAAAAACCAACCCTGGATCCAGCCACGCCCAGAATGCCGGCAACGGTGCCCTTAAACTGGAACGGAACAACGGCAACTGACCTGATATCCACCTTTTCGATGAAAGATTTCCACTCCCCGTCCTGAAGTGAAGCAAGATAATCGTTTTCAACGGCGATTTTTCCCGTTCGCAGGGCAACAGCTGTCATTGTTCTTCCCTCAGGCCGTGCGGGATCCAGATGGACATGAAGCTTTTCCATCCATCCCGCCGGGGAATTGGAAGCCGACTTCCAGCGAACCCATCCGGAGTCCCGGTCGACCTCTCCGATCACGGCGGTACGGGACTGCCCGGAACTCACCACAATGTCACAAATCGAGCGAAA
Organism: Nitrospirota bacterium; assembly: GCA_021785195.1. GTDB lineage: Bacteria > Nitrospirota > Leptospirillia > Leptospirillales > Leptospirillaceae > JAJYGC01. The sequence goes on along the minus strand of JAJYGC010000016.1, from coordinate 64,691 downwards.
TAACGTGTCGGGATCAGGAAGACGCATGATGAGCGAACTGATTTCGGCCAGGGATCGGGTAAAATGGTGCAACCGCCGAATCTGGTCCTCATTGGCCTGCCGATCACATTCCCTTTCCCAGTTGGCCAAGGCAAAGGTTATATTGTCGGCAAATTTTTCGATGAGGCTCGCAAGTTCCGGATCAAAAAATCCGGGACGGTCACCCGAAAGGGCAAAAATTCCCCTTCCGCTGGTCGCCTTGAATGGAACGGCAATGACGGCCTTGAAGCCGCATTCATTGAGGACCTTTCGCCACAGGGGGTGTCGGAGGGTATTCAGGTAATCGTTCCAGACCACCGTCCGTCTCTGGCGTGCCGCTTCGGAGGTAATCCCAGCCCCTTCCGGCCGAGTGGCATCGACAGAAATCCTGAACACGGGCTTCAATTCTTCCGGCACCCCCGTCATGACCCGCCAGTCAAACCACCCTGTCGTTTCATCGACAAGACCGATCCACACCGCCCTGGACTGGGCCGACTCCATCATGATCGTTCCAAGTCTCTCAAAGAGGGTCTGGGGGTCAGGAATCTCCCGGATCAATCGGTCTGCCTCTGACAAGGCTTCGGTAAAGCGCTGGAAACGAAACAGACGGTCCGAATCAGAATGGGTCAGGGGATTTTCTTCCATTGCTGGCCTTCCAGAAATCCAGGTGTCTTCAACAATCATGATATCCCGGCCATTCCCCTCTCAAAACGGGCCAATCACATCCGGGGCTTCATTTACTTCCACTCATGGAACACTCTACAAGCAATCCAAATCTGAGACAATCCTCATTAATCCCGAACAATATTTTATGAAAGATGGGAAAGTGGGCGGAAAGGGATGCGGAAACCTTATTGCATTTTCCCATCCCATAAGATCCTGAAACAATTTCTGGGAAGGGTTTGTTGAACGGGAGTGCGGCTCTTGGTTGATTAGCTTTGGGGGGGCCCTACTTCAGTACCCTGCCCTCTCAGATCAGTGATCCGACTCCTTCCAAAAAGTCCCTTCTTTTAGTGGAAACCAGCCCGAAGTACCGGTTTTAAGGGAACTCAACTTTACATACCTTGTGCCGGCAACTCCCGATGAAAATTTCAGAATGCGGAATTTTTCCGGACCAACCGGGATGTCCTTGCAATGGTTTGTGTCGAAATGGTTGCGGAATCCGATCTCATCATGGGCTAAGGAGTCATCCTGAAGTGAACTCATATCCGACAACGTTGGACAGGTGAAGACTGATCCGGAGACTGAAACGATATTGCCGACAATCAGGTTGGAGGGATCGGTAGAACCCTGATGTGGGTGAGTCGATTTCCCAAAATGGGCAAAATACAGGGCCATTCCTGCGAAGAAAAAAAGTACTCCCCCGACAATGGCGGTCTTTCCATTCTTCATCAACCTTGCTCCCGAGATGGCGGTCCTGATACACGATGGAGGATGGCTCTGACAGAACGCGGGATGGAAAACAAAAAGCGTTTCGAAGGAATAACGAATCAATTGGTCGGGGCGAGAGGATTTGAACCTCCGACTCCCTGCTCCCAAAGCAGGTGCGCTACCGGGCTGCGCCACGCCCCGTTTTAATGGGTAAGTCCCGTACTTTGGGATTATAGACGAACCTCCGGATAAATTTCCACCTGATCTTCTGAAGTGGAGTGGGCCACCCTGGTTTGCACCCCTGCCCTGAACGCGCAATAATGAATGCTCGTCTTGGTTTCATTCCTTAGTATCGCTGATGAGGACTCCCTTTCAATTCAAAAGGTGCCCATGCGTTTTTCTGGAATCCGTTGCAGGCCCCATCTCTTGTCCATCTTGCTCCTGTTGCTGGCCCTGACAGGTTGCTCTTCATACCAGGTCATTCTGCATGATACGGTCAAGCCCCCCCTTCACCTCAATAACATCCAGCAGATCGGTGTTCTTGTTTGGCCACTCGACAGCCCTGAAAACAGGCTGTTTCAACATACAATGATCCGGAATATTGAAACGATCGGCGGGATCAAGGCTGTCCCAATCTCCATTCCACACAATTTTGACAACACCCCTCTATCTGTTCAGAACCTTGCCCACTTGAGCCAATCCAATGTTCTGATTCTCCTTCATATCCTATCCCACACCGTTACCGACAAGGCCATCTCAAACACCGGAACCTGCCCGCACCCTCCTTGCAGCGTTCTTTCGGTCCCCATGACCGTCCGGACAAACAAAATGACCTTTCATGTCGTGGTCATCCATGTCTTTCCCTACCAGATCTATATCGACAAAACCATCATTGTCAGCAATCATACGCGGAGGGTGCCACTTTCCCTGTTCAACCGACATTTTGAACCCTTAAAAACCCTCAATTTAAAACTTTATGGGCAGATTTCACAACATATTGCCTATTTGTTCTACCCAGTCAACATCACTCTGAAAAGGCCATTTTATCCCTTTGACCATCTATCCCGAAAAGCCTATGAAAGCTTGAAGCGCAACAAATCAAGACTGGCACTTTTTTTCCTGAACTCTGACTACTCGCTCTACCTCAAGAACAAGGAAACCGTCCCTTACCGGCTCTATTTCAATCTTGGGGTTGTTTATGAATCCCTTGGGACCTACTCCCTGTCCGATTACTATTACAGGAAAGGACTTGCCCTTAAGAACAAGAAAATATTTGTCCGGCTTGAACATCAGGTGCGCTCGTTTTTAGTCTACTTTATCGGAATCAATTTCTTCGAAGAAGGAACCTGACAGTCATGACTGTAAACATGAAACTTGAAGACCAGTACAACGATGTTCTCAAAAAATTTCGGTATGGTCGAAAGGTAGGTCTCCGGGCCCTATCGGACACCACCGGGATTCCCATGGATTCCTTGAGGGGCATGGAGGCGGGTACGGTGATTCCCTCAGCGGACGAATGGGCATCCCTAGGAACATCGATGGGGTTCAACGGAAATGTCATGGAACGCCTTCACTTTGCTCCAGAGAGAACCCCCTGTCTGTCTCTTCCCAGCTCGGTCCTTCCGGTCAGAGAGGACTACTTCGGATATGCGGTCTGGACCTATCTGGTCTTCCATCCCGGCTCTCCAAAGAGAGCCCTTTTGGTTGACACAGGGGGGTTGGGAGAAACAATCTGCCAAACAATAGAGAAAATGGATCTGGAACTGGATGCGGTTTTACTGACACACGGCCATTCAGATCATGCGGGAGACCTTAGCCGACTAGGAAGCCAGCTTCCTGCAAAAATCTTTCTCCACAAAGCCGATTTCTCCCTTTTGCCCTCTCCCCTTCCTTCCGCCATTCGTTTTCAGCGCCCTGAGGAAGCCGGAGATCAACTTTCCTCGTTGGGCTGGAAAATTGGGACACAAAAGGCAACAGGCCACACAAGCGGATCAGTCGCCTACCTGATCCATGACGTCTTGTTCGTGGGAGATGCCATTTTTGCCGGATCTTCGGGAAAAGCGGAAAACCCGGACGCTTTTCAGAACTCCCTTCTTTCGGTCCAGCATCTCCTCACCCTGAACAATCCTTCCACGTTCATCGTGTCCGGCCATGGGCCATTTACCACTGTCGGGATGGAACGGGAATGGAATCCCTTTTTCAACGCCAATCCAATCATGAACGCCTGAAATCACAAAAAAGGCCCGGAACCACTGACGGCTCCGGGCCTTTTTTCAAGATTTGCAAGATTCGTAAAACCTGAATCGCCAAAAATGGTCGTTCCTAAAACAACGTCCTATTCTTCTCCAAAACGGCCAGGATGTCTGGTCGAGCGGCGTTTGGCCACAATCCCCAAGCGGATTCCTTCACGTTTCAAAACTTGCTCGTATTGAAGTCTGGACTGGGAGGAAACAGGTTGCTTCAGGGCTTCAATCGCATTCTGTCTTGCCTCCTCCGCGCGTTTCCCGTCAATTTCCTCTGCCCGTTCGATCGTGTCGGCCAGAACAGTCACCCGGTCCTGAAGGACTTCAACAACCCCCCCAGCGACAAAATAGGAGTAAACGGACTCACCTTTCCGGACCAGAAACTCTCCGACATCCAGCAGCGTCAGAAAAGGGGCATGTCCTTTCAGGACACCAAACTCACCCTCAATTCCCTTGGCCTGGATGTAATCGACCTCTTCAGTCAACAAATGGCGTTCCTGGGTCATCAGGGACAGCATGAAACCCATAATTACCCCTTTGCCTTCAGTTTTTCCGCTTTTTCGAGGGCTTCTTCAATCGTTCCGACCATATAGAAAGCCTGTTCGGGAAGCTCGTCATGCTTGCCTTCCACGATTTCCTTGAATGCCCTGACGGTATCTGCCCTTGAAACATACTTTCCTGGGCTCCCGGTAAAAACTTCTGCCACAAAGAACGGCTGGGAAAGGAATCTCTGGATCCTGCGGGCTCTCGCCACGACCCTTTTGTCGTCATCGGAGAGCTCATCCATTCCGAGAATGGCGATGATGTCCTGAAGATCCTTATATTTCTGAAGGGTCTTCTGAACAGCCCGGGCCACGTTGTAGTGCTCTTCCCCCACAATCATCGGATCAAGGATTCGGGATGTGGAGTCCAGCGGATCAACCGCAGGATAGATACCCAGTTCGGCTATCTGCCGGGAAAGCACAACGGTTGCATCAAGGTGGGAGAATGTGGTAGCTGGGGCAGGATCCGTCAAGTCATCTGCCGGAACATAAACCGCCTGAACCGACGTGATCGAACCCTTTTTGGTCGAGGTGATTCGTTCCTGAAGTCCACCCATTTCCGTCGCCAAGGTCGGCTGATAGCCCACGGCGGAGGGCATTCGGCCCAACAGCGCGGACACTTCCGCGCCTGCCAAGGTAAACCGGAAAATATTGTCCACAAAGAACAGGACATCCCGGCTTTCCTCATCCCGAAAAAATTCCGCCTGGGTCAATCCCGTCAAGGCCACCCGAAGACGGACTCCCGGGGGCTCATTCATTTGACCGTACACAAGGCTGGTCTTGTCGATCACCTTGGATTCCTTCATTTCGTTCCAAAGGTCATTACCTTCCCTGGTCCGTTCCCCGACACCGGCAAACACCGAAAATCCACCGTGCTCCATGGCGATGTTCCGGATCAGCTCCATGATGATCACGGTCTTTCCGACGCCCGCTCCTCCGAACAGACCCGTTTTTCCACCTTTCGCGAAAGGGGCGATCAGGTCCACCACCTTAATCCCGGTTTCGAACACTTCCGTCGCTGAGGCAAGTTCCTCAAAGGCCGGGGGTTCACGATGGATCGAACGACGGGTTTCGGTGGCAATGGGACCGGCCTCATCCACCGGAGTTCCCAAAACATCCATCATCCGACCAAGAACACCTTGGCCAACCGGGACCTGAATGGGTTTACCGGTGTCGTTTACAGCCATTCCCCTCACCAGACCATCGGTCGTAGACATGGCGATCGTCCGCACCACACCATCCCCGATCTGCTGCTGGGTCTCAAGAATAATTCCCGGAGTTTCCACCAAGAGTGCCGAATAAATATCCGGAACTTTTCCTTCAGGGAACCGGACATCTACAACCGGCCCAATGACCTGGATGATCTCACCTGTTTCCATACCCTCAACACTCCTTTGGTTGGCGCCCTACTCCATCGATCAGCCTTGGCTGATGGCCTCGGCTCCGGAGGAAATCTCCGAAATTTCTTTTGTAATATTTGCCTGTCTGAGCTTGTTGTAAGTCAGCGTCAGGCCATAGATCACTTCCTTTGCGTTTGAAGTGGCATTTTTCATGGCCACCATCCGCGCACTATATTCGCTCGCAAAATTTTCAAGGACACGCTGAAAAATCACCGTTTCGAAATAACGGGGGATCAGCACATCCAGAATATCCCTGCGATCCGGTTCATAAAGATATTCTCCGGCATTCGCATTCTGTCCGGAACCGGCCAAGACTTCAGGGGCAATCGGCAAAAGCTTTTCATACCTGGGTTTCTGGGACATAATGGATTCGAATTGCGTGTAAAAGATCCAGGCTTCCTGCCAACTTTTCTTTTCCGAAAACTCTTCGATCACAAGCTGGGTCGCCGGAAGGATTTCTTCGATCGTCCCCCGGTCCTTGACGCCCTGGATGACTCCCGTCAGGTTATAACCTCCCCGCCTGACAAAATCCCGACCCTTGCGACCAATTGTGACAAACTCAAACCGGACACCGGGGCGTTCCTTCATGAACCGAAGAAGCGTTCTGAAAAGATTGGAGTTGATCGCACCGCAAAGCCCCCTGTCCGTGGACACCAGGAGAATTCCGATGGTCTGGACGGGGCGTATTTCAAAAAAGGGGCTTGACCAGGATTTCTCTCTGGCAGAAATGCGATGCATGAGTTCGTAGATCTTTTCAGCGTACGGACGCGTATCCAGCACTCTCTGCTGTGCCTTTCGCATCTTTGCCGATGCAACCATTTCCATGGCCTTCGTGATCTGTCGGGTATTCTTGACTGACCGGATCCTGGATCGGATCGAACGGAGGGATGGCATCCCCTACTCCTTGAACATGTTTGAAAAATTTTCCAGGAGAGACTTCAGCTTTTCGAGGGTCTTTTCAGACAAAGCTTTCTCTTCCCTGATCGACTTCAGGATTTCCGCCCCGTTGGCGTCCAGATACAGATAAAGTTCCTTCTCATACCGGGCGAGCAAGTCCGGTTTGATCCCATCGAGAAAACCGTTGGTGGCCGCAAAAATGATCACGATCTGTTTTTCGACAGGGATTGGGGAATAATGCCTCTGCTTCAGAATCTCCGTGAGGCGAACACCGCGTTCAATCTGATCCCGGGTCGTCTTGTCGAGGTCTGACGCGAACTGGGCAAAAGCGGCGAGCTCGCGAAACTGCGCCATTTCAAGGCGAAGTTTTCCGGCAACCTGTTTCATGGCCTTGATCTGGGCTGCGCCCCCGACACGGGACACCGAAATCCCGGGATTGATCGCCGGACGAATCCCCGAATAGAACAAATCCGTTTCAAGATAGATCTGTCCATCGGTGATTGAGATCACGTTCGTCGGAACAAAGGCGGAAACGTCTCCGGCCTGGGTTTCAATGATCGGAAGGGCCGTCAACGAACCCCCGCCATGTTCCTCGTTCAGTCTTGCCGCGCGTTCCAACAAACGGCTGTGGAGGTAGAACACATCTCCGGGATACGCTTCCCTTCCGGGAGGACGCCTCAGGAGGAGGGAAAGCTGTCGATAGGCCCAGGCGTGCTTTGTCAGGTCATCATAAACAATGAGGGCATCCTGGTTCCGGTCACGGAAATACTCTCCCATGGCACAACCCGAAAAAGGGGCAAGATACTGGAGCGCCGCCTGTTCCGAAGCTGACGCGGCCACGACAATCGTGTATTCCATCGCCCCGTTCTGCTCCAGGGTATTCACCGCATTCACGACGCTCGACGCTTTCTGGCCGATCGCGACATAGATGCAGATGACCCCTTGCCCTTTCTGATTGATGATCGTGTCCAGGGCAATCGTGGTCTTGCCTGTCTGACGGTCCCCAATGATAAGTTCCCGCTGACCACGACCCACCGGAATCATCGCATCGATCGCCTTGATGCCGGTCTGGAGGGGAACACCAACAGCTTTTCTGGAGGCTACCCCAGGGGCAATCTTCTCCAGCTCGGAAGTCATCTTGGCCCCAACGGGTCCCTTCCCATCAATCGGTTGACCGAGAGCATTGACCACACGGCCAATCATCTCAGGGCCAATCGGGACTTCCATGACCCGCCCGGTCGTACGAACCTCATCCCCGGCCCTGACTTCCTCCGTTGTCTCAAGGAGTGCAGCGCCAACCTCATTTTCCTCGAGGTTCAGGACGAGAGCCTTTCCACCGCGAACAAGCTCAAGCAGTTCCCCGGCCTTGGCCTTTTCCAAACCCGCAATGCGAATAATTCCATCCCCGACTTCAAGGATGGTTCCCCGGTCTTCCGAGACAACGCCAGATTTGAACGCGCTCAGGTTTTTCAAAATATCGTTGGTGATGTCTGTGCTCTTCAAGGCTGTCCCATCCCCCTGTCGATTCGGTTCTATGCCCGATCCAGCAGTTCCTGCTTCAACTGATTCAGACGGCCCTTCAAACTGCCGTCCCACACATGCGTTCCAGACTGGACAAGAAGCCCGGCCATCAGGTCCGGATCTTTATTCCAGCGAGCCTTGATACGCAGATTGCCCATTGGTCCCGAAAGGGTTTGCGTTATTTTCTGTTTTTCCTGATCCGAAAGATCTTCGGCAGAGGTGATCGAAACATCCACCTTGCCAATCCGGTCGTTGAACCTTTTCCGGACATCTTCCCTGATCACCGAAATGGCGTCCCACAGGTCTTCCAGAATGAGTCCGCCGACAAGCGTGTCAAATCCATCGGGAACGGAGGTTCCCAAGGAGGATTCCAGCACTTTTCGGAAAAGGTCAAGCTTTTGCTCCAAGGACGCACTCCGGTCAAGAGACACGGATCTCACCTTCCGGTTGAACCGGAAATGCTCCAGAACTTCAATGCCCCGATCCCAGGAAGTGAAAGACGATTCATCCGTCCCGATTTTATCCAGGGCATACTGGACAAGCTTTTTCGCCCGATTTCTTGCTTTTTTTCCGATCTTCATCCTGCCTTCTTTGGTTCTCCCTTGACCGCACCGGATTCGATCGCCCGGATGGCACGGTTAATAAAAACCATCTTCTGGGTTTCAGACAGACTTTCTTCCAAAACTGTTTCGATTCCGCGCACAACAAGGGACACGGTCTCTTTTTTCAGTTCGTTGCGGATACGGTCCGATTCCGCCTTGATCTGTGCTTCGGCCTTGCGCAGTCGGCTTTCAACCTCCAGGAGAGTTTCCTTCTGCTTCTCCTCGCGGAGAACGCGGCTCATCTCTTCAGCCTGGTGAAGAATTTCGTCTGCCTGGGTCCGGGCACGGCTCAACAACTCTTTCTGTTCTTCAAGAAGCTTTGCCGCTTCTTCCCGATTTTTCCTTGCTGACTCAAGATCAGAGACAACACGGTTGCGTCTTTCCTCAAGCACTCTTGTCAGCGAAGGCAAAAGCACCTTCCAGACAATCAGCAGCATCGCGAAGAAGGACAGTACCGTCCAGACTCCAAGCGAAGAAAAATACCGGGCATCAAACTGTGGCATCTTGGTCCCTTTCTTTGTCTTCCACGGTCTGTTTCCCGATCATCCTTATTTCCGGAGTCCCATGATGATGAATGCAATCACCAGCGCATACAGGGCCACTGCTTCCGAGAGAGCAAACCCGAGCCACATGTACTTGGAGACACGGCTCTCAACTTCTGGCTGGCGGGCCACCGCTTCAATCATCTTTCCGAAAATATAACCAATGCCGGCACCCGATCCGGCAACACCGATGGCGGCAGCACCCATACCGATCAACGCAGCAGCTTGAACATCCATGAAAAGTGACCCTCCATTCCCGATTGAGTTAAGAATCTAGTGATTGAGCTTCACGGCCTGACCGATATAGACAGCGGACAGGATGGCGAATATATAAGCCTGGATAAAGGCCACCAGGACCTCCAGGAGATACAGGACGACGGAAATCGAAAATGGAAGCCACTTCAGATAAACCGCTAACGTCCCGGTCAGGGTAAAGAGCACAAAAAGGATTGTGTGCCCTGCCGTCATGTTGGCAAAAAGCCGGACGGCCAGGGAAAGCGGCCGGGCAAGCTGGGAAATGATTTCGATCGGAATAATGAGGGGGGTCATCCACAAAGGCACCCCCTCAGGAACAAGGACCGAGAAAAATCGAAGCCCATGCCTGGAGAACCCGATCACCAGACTCGTCAGATAGACGGCCACCGCCATGATTCCCGTCACAACGATTTCGGATGTCACGGTAAACACCCTGGGAACGAGACCCAGAAAATTCCCGAGGAAAACGATCAGGAAAAGGGACAGGATCCATGGGAGATATCGTTCCCTGTACTCGGGCCCGATATTTTCATCAACGACCCGCGCCATCGTCTCGTACAGCATTTCAACGAGGCCCTGGAATTTTCCGGGGACAACCGTAGCCCTCACCTTGAGGTGGAACGCCCCCAAAAGTGCGATTCCCGCAATGATCCAGAATGAAACCACAGCCTCACTGACAGAAATTGTCATCCCAAACAGGTGAACCTTCGCAATTGTATGCAGAAAGAACTCTTCAAGCGGATTACCGTTCAACCCCTACTCCCGGTCTTGATGGTCATCATTCAGTTCCGTCGGCTCCGTCATCCGCGTGATTGTCCGGTAAACCAGCCAGAACCCCGCACCCCCACCGATCAGAAGACCGATAATGGACAATGCGGGAAAAATACGCATTCCAAGACGCGAATCAAAGAAATAACCGATCCCTGCACAAACAAACGTCACTGCAACCAACTCAAAACCCAGACGTGCCACAAACACAAATCCGTTGGTGCTCTTCTCTCTCATTGAGTACCCACACCTTGCCATCCGGGGACCGGAAATGCCGAAAGAAGGAGAATCGGAGAGGGTTCGGCGGGGTGCCCCTGCCAGTTCGGCAGAGTTCTTGCGGAGCCCCCTGCGTCGGGGAATAAGCCACATGTCTGTGAGAAAAACTCTACCATTAGACCAGAAGATAGAATAGATTTCAACATCATTTCTGATCACCGGTTCTGATACAGAGCTGTGACGAAACAAAGAAACCCCTTTTCCCTGTTGGATTTTAGGTGAGATACACCCTCTTTCTGACCGGAATGGAGCCCGCAACAGGTGCTGGGCTGACACCAGCTGAGGGGCCATTTCGAAAACTTCTTCAAGGAACTCAAGAACGGGGTGGGGATGGAGTACATGCCCACCGGTGACCTTGCACGCCAATGCGGTGTTTTTCCGGGTTGGCGTGCTGGCCTATAACCTCTTTATCGGGTTCAAACGGGATCTTCTATTCCGGCCTCCGGCCTGACGTGGACACTGAGAACTGTCCGATGGAAGCTTTTTTCCATGCCGGGCCGGATCGTGCGGCATGACCGGACGCTTGTTCTCAAACTGGCGGTGGGTGCCGGGTCCCAGGAAAGCCTGTCACGGATCCGCGGTCAATGCCGGCCCCTGTTCTGTTCGGCCTGAGATGACGGTCCGGACTCGGGGAAACCGGAAGGTCTTCTGCACAAAGAGCCGGACAGGTGCGGAATGGGGAACTTCTGAGGAGGTGGCAGCAAAGTCTGTGACAGTCAATGCTTCTCAAGCAAATCCCTCCGGAACTCCCTTGATGGTCCGTCATGTTGGGCCTGACGGCAGGAGTTTGTTCCAGGGAGACAAGGGGTCGAAGATGACCTGTTCGAATAGGAGCGGACCTGAATCTTAAAAAATTCCTCCCAAAAACCGACCGGGGAGCTTGGGTCCAATCCTGAATCGGAATTCTGGGGGATCGAAAACGGTTGACGGTCTGCATGGGAAAAAATATCTTAAGCGGAAAACAAAACCGCCCCCTTGCCCCCCTCTTGCCCTGTGGGCTTAGAAGGGGGAATGAGCGGTCAAACGTTCAATCAAGGTCCAAGCATTTTACGATTTGCTTTGCTTAAGTATCACTCCGCGAGGAGCGCTTTCTTACGATCGGAAAGCTTGCCTCCTAGTTCATGCATATTCAAACTCGTGGCTTTTGCCTTTGGGAACATTTTCTCCTGCTCTTCCTTGACGTGATGTTTGACGTATTCATACATCACCATGATCTTGGCATTAAACATCTCCCCATCAGGTTCCAGGCCATCAACCTGTTCGATGAGCGATTTCAAGACTTGGTGTTCCACCCTGGCTTCGGGAACCAGTTCCTTGTCTTTCAAGGCAATCTTGACTGCCGGGTAAAAAATTTCCTCTTCGATTTGTGCATGCACAGTCAGCTCTTTACAGATTTTGGAAACGAGTCGTTTTTTTTCAGCATTCGATTGCGTTTTCTCGAACTCAGCAAACAATCCGCTGACCGCCTTATGGTCAGCAATCAACAATTCCGTTGCGTCCTGGGCCGGTGTCTGATTTTTTTGATTCATTGTCGCCGTTTGGGTTTCCATGATGTCTTTTCTCCTTAGGTTTAGGTTGGAAGCAGGCATAACAGTCTTGCTGTCTAATGGATAAACAACGCGATCAGGATGATGGCTGGAAGCTGAATGCCTGGAATAGAAGGCCAACAGAACCAGCAAAAATGGCCCCCAATGACACAGAGTTTGAAGGGAGGAGAGCGGTATTCCCCGTTGCATGAACAATTCCATCGTTCGCATTCTGTCTGATCGCTTCTTCCATCAAGCCTCCCAATTTCCGCACCCCTCACAATTCGGGGGGCTAAAGATGTGAACAGTTTTAAGTCAGCGGAAACTGTTTCATTTCGCTCACAAGTCTATCCCGGAGCATTAGCCTTCATTTCCCTTTTCCAGTGACGGTGTCGGGAGATCGCACCGATAAAATCCTCCACAATTTTTTCAATGGAACCTTCAGATCCAAGGATGATCCCAGGGAACTGCTCGCCATCACCGTCTTCCCCTTGACTCCCGGTGGAAGCCGATACCAATTTGCGGCCTTCTCCCGATGCGGCGATGGTCTTGCAATGTCTGTAAGCCTGATTGATGAAATCTAACGCATCGGCTTCGTTTCCAAGCGTTGCAACACTCCGTGTGCCCCCTGGAACATAGACCGCGTCAAACAACACTGAACCCGTCGTTGCCAGACTGTGGTCAACCTTGATTTCAGTGCCACCTTCGCCTATCAACATCCCGCCTCGTGGAGCGACAACCCTGCAATTGGCACCAGCTGCCATCAGAGCCTTTTTCATGGCTGTCAGCGCCGTATCGTCTACACCATCGTCAGCCAGTATGGCAATCTTGCGCGTCCTGATGCCGTCTGAAGGCTTGTTGGACATACTCAAGGCAGGTGAGATGCCAGCAGATTTCCTCGCTGGTTTTGACTGGTAATCATCTGGATTTGCATCTGCCGGTACACTTCGGTTCAACGGCAACTGAAGCTTGGTTGGGACGGCGATTCCCAGACCGGCCGCCACTCGAACGGCGAGGGATTTGTCCACTTGCGCCAGCATGCCGACCATGCGTTCGCACACGACTGGGGTTTTCACCTTGCCAAGTTCAAACTGCAAGGCTTTCACAATGTGCTCCCGTTCCCAATCAGCCTGGCTATTGAAGAACAGCGATGCCTGACTGAAATGATCAAAAAATTTCTCGCTTTTGCCGCGAACTTTCTGTGCATTGATCTTTTCCGAATGACTGACAAAGCCGCTCAAGTCGGCTCCTGCCTGCATCGGACAGCCTCCGCCCAAGGTATTTGGCGAATAGCTCACACGCCCAGCATTGATCGACTGGCGCATATGTCCTTCACGCTGGTTATTGTTCACCGGCGCGACTGAACGGTTGATCGGGATTTCATGGAAATTTGGCCCACCCAACCTTGTCAATTGCGTATCTGTATAGGAGAACAAACGCCCTTGCAGCAAAGGGTCATTCGTAAAGTCAATGCCGGGAACCAGATGACCGGGGTGGAAGGCGACCTGTTCGGTTTCTGCGAAGTAGTTCTGTGGGTTTCGGTTCAAAACCATCTTGCCGATACGCTGGACCGGTACCAGTTCTTCGGGAATAAGCTTGGTGGGGTCTAGGAGGTCGAAATCGAATTTGTTCTCGTCTTCTTCTTCGATGATCTGTACCCCGAATTCCCATTCCGGGAAATCGCCATTTTCAATGGACTCCCATAAATCCCTGCGCTGAAAATCAGGATCCTTCCCGGAGATCTCAAGTGCTTCGTTCCAGACCACCGAATGAACACCTAGCAACGGTTTCCAGTGAAACTTCACAAAGCGCGATTTCCCTTCAGCATTGATAAAACGGAACGTATGGACCCCGAACCCTTCCATCATCCGGAGGCTCCGGGGAATGGCGCGATCCGACATGATCCACATGATCATGTGCATGGATTCGGGCATCAGGGAAATAAAGTCCCAGAAAGTATCGTGGGCGGTGGCCGCTTGAGGGATTTCATTATGGGGTTCGGGTTTTACCGAATGGATCAGGTCAGGAAACTTGACGGCATCCTGAATGAAGAACACCGGCATGTTGTTTCCGACAAGATCATAGTTACCTTCCTTTGTGTAGAATTTCACCGCGAAACCTCGAACATCACGCGCAAAATCGGAGGATCCCCGTGAACCAGCCACAGTGGAAAAGCGCGCGAACACCGGTGTTTTCAATGAAGGATCTTGGAGAAAGCCAGCCTTGGTCAATTTGGCTTGTGATTCGTAGACCTGAAAGTAACCATGCGCCCCGGCACCTCGGGCATGAACAACGCGTTCAGGAATCCGTTCGTGATCAAAATGGGTAATCTTCTCCTGCTGGATGAAATCCTCGAGCAGGGTCGATCCGCGTTCCCCGGCTTTTAGAGAATTCTGGTCATCATTGATCCGCAGCCCTTGATCGGTCGTGAGATATTGCCCCGTGCTGTCCTGGACAAACCTGGCCAAATCAGCATTTTTAATATCTTCGTCATGTTTTTTCTTTTTATTCATAATAGACTTATCCCATGTCATCCCAACCTTCATCAAAATGCATCCCCGTCTAACAACAATCCGATTCGACATTACCGATCCCAAACCAAAAAGAATGGGGATTCAGATCAGAGGTAGAAGCCAGGGATATGAGCGACCCGCTTTATGAGGACATGAGGAACGGTCAGAAAAATGCTTGGGTGCTTTGGTTCATAAGGAAAAAAACGAGTGATTTCTTGCTATGGTTGGAGAAGGGATGTCAATGCTTCGGTTTATCAAGAAGATAATCGGGTGATTTCTTGCAGTGGTCAAGAAATATAGATGCGATTCAGAGAGTATTAAACTTTTGGAATGTTGTCAATGCCTAGTTGGAAGAACCAAATACTTTAAAGGTGGGACCAGAATCCTTGATCCCGGACCCGCCTTAAAATCCTTATAAAGTCGTCGGGGGCCGCCTGACCCCTGTTCCAGGAAGAAAGGATGGATGCATCGGGTTTTCCTGAGTATGATGAGGATGGACCCTGACGAAATTGCCGACACTTACATGTTCAAGGCGGATTATGAAATGATGGAGGACAGATGCGCAATAGATCCCGGCCCCAACTTTTTTTCCCCCTGATTTTTCTTTCAGCCCTCTCCCTGACCTACGTAGGGATGGAAGTGGCAACAGCTTCGGAATCCCGTTCGGAGTCCACATCCAATCACCCATTACTTTCCGGGAATCCCCTTTCCCCACTTTTCTCCAAGACAAAGACCCATTCAAGCAAACCCAAAAAAAAGCCCCCAACAAAACCCTTGCTCCGAACATTCACCGGCAGACTGGAACATGTGAACCTGCTGGATCATCCGATGACAGTCCTGGTGATCCACAAAAGGGGGGAGATTTCAGAGGCTGTGTTCGGTGGAGATCTGAGCCCCCGAACAAGTGTGTTCAAAAAAGGAAAAACAGTGGGAGTCAAATCTCTCAAACCGGGGGACAGGGTGACGGTGAGCTTTCGCACCACTCAAAAAGGTCCACTGGTTGAAAAGATCAAAATTCTTGAATGACCTACCCGCCTGATTGATGGATTGCCACACCATTCATCGATGTTTGGAAAGATCATCCGGCATGAAATGAAAATAAATGATCCCCGCCAGCGAGGCAACCCCTGCAAAAACAAGAAAGGTGAAACGGAATCCCACTCCCCCCACCGTAATTCCCTGAATCATGGGTCCAATGACCGCACCGAGGGCCATCGCGATCTGTGAAAGGCCCATCAACATGTTGAACCCTTTTTTCCCCCTGGTGAGATCTCCCACGATCAAAGCCACCACCACTCCGTAAATCCCCCCGGCCAAACCATCGAGTACCTGAGTCGCCAAAAGGATCCCGGTATTTGTCGTGGCCGCACAAATCAGTGAACGGATCGGCATTACGATGAATGCAACGGAAAAGACCAGCTTGTGTCCCCATCGGGGACTATAACGGGCGCTCGCCCAGGCGACCGGAATCATTGTGGCCTGGGCAATCAGGACAACCCATGCCAGTTTTCCGTTTCCTCCATCAAGGAATCGAAGGTACAAAAGAAGGAGCGGCATGACAGGGGCATTGGAGATCTGAAACAGTGTCGTTGAAAGAAGAAGGATGCGAATGGCAGGATTTTTAAAAAAATCGATGAAGACCTGGGAAAGGGTCCGTTCATCCCGGATTGTGTCAAGATTCTCACCCAGAGTCTTTTCCTCGCCCGGTTCCCGAACCAGATGATAGATCAAGTCACTCTTTCTGATCAGGACAAGAGAAACGGCCCCCAGACATGCCCCCAGTGCAATCGGAATGAAGACTGAGCCCAACCCCAAAAACGGGATGATTCCCATCGCGATGAGTGCCGAGACAAGAAAACCCGCGTGATTCCACATTTGGGTCTGCCCCATCACCTGAGCGAACGAGCGGTGTCCCACAAGGGAAAAAGCCAGGGAAGCCGAAAGAGGGGCAAAAAAAGAACTGGCCATCCCGACCCCAAAGAGGAGACTGTCTGTAAGAGTATGATGGGGGGTACTCACCGAAACCAATGAAAAGCAGACTCCGTAAAGAAGAATCATTGCCCCCATCAAAAGCCTGGGTTCCCTCAGAAGGTCGGCAAAGACCCCCGAAAATCCCTGAAAAAGCAATGTCCCGAAACCGATCATGGAGGTGGCAATCCCCACCTCCTGAAAGGACCAGTGATGGTTTTTCAGAAAAGCGTTGAGAAATGGAACCCCCACTCCAACGATCTCTCCAAGAAAGAAGTTCATGGAACTGAGGCCTAGCAGACTGATCCTTTCCGGAACACGGGGTTTCCGGGATCCAGGCTCGGTCACTCCCGGTTCCAAGGGGGCAACTTTCCCATTTGGGTCAGAGAACGTCCTAATCGATAAAGGAAGGAGAACGTAATGGATCGAGTCACCATTGTCTCCTGATTGTTGGATTCCGACGACTGATCATTGAGGCGGACACCAGAAAGACAGCCTTTGACCAACACGACCGGTATTTCAGGCAGGGAAACCGGCCATCCAGAAGACTTCGTCCCATCAACGGTCCATCGCCCAATAGCCGGATTCCCCTTGACCCGGGATTCATCGCTCCCATACACTGAGCCATGATCTTGCGACGCCTTCTGAACCTCATCTATGGATTCATTCTGGTCTTTCTGACGGGAGGAACCCTTGTCTTCACGCTGTTCGTGACCCCGACCCTTTTCATTTCACTGGGGAAGGAGATGGCAGGGGAGGTTGTGGGTATTCTCTTTCCTCCCTACTTTCACCTGCTGTTTATTTTTACCCTCGTGGCACTTGCCCTCCAGGCCGGGCTATATGCCCTTCGACCTGATTCTGCCAAAAGATCCCTGATCGCCTGGATCGTGCTGTCCGTTGGAACGGGATATCTTGCTCTTTCCCTGGGACCTCGAGCCATGGCTTCCCGGGCGGCCTGGCTCTCCCATCAAGGGGACCTGTCCCTCAAGGCCGCATTTGACTCCCTCCACCAGCAATCAGTGCTGATCAATGGCTTTATCCTTGCGGGATACCTGGCCCTTACCTTGTTTCTCCTGACAGACTCCCACACCAATCCGACAGGAACGCCGCAAGACCGTCAACATTCTGAAACACCCAATCTGGCCTGAACTCTTCTTGTTCGAGAGGGTTCCCAAACCCCCATGTCACACCGACCGTCCTGATCTTTGCCCGACGGCCGGCTTCCATGTCGACCACACTGTCGCCGATCAGCAGCGTCCGTTCTTCAGACACTCCAAAACGTTCCATCATCCGGATGACGGGTTCGGGATCCGGCTTTCTCTGGGCATAGGTATCTCCTCCGACAATTTCCGCAAACAGGGAAGAGACACTCATCTTCCCGATCAACTCCCGGCAGAGGTCCTCTCTTTTGTTTGAGACGACAGCGTGGATCACTGGAAGAGACTCCAGAATCGACTGGATTCCCGGGAAAAATCGCGTTTCATCCGCGATATGCTTTCGGTAGTAGGCCAGAAAAATATCAATGGCTCGCTCCCGCTCTTCCGGAGGCGCCTCTTCAGGCAACGCCGCATTCACAAGGTATCGGACACCGTTCCCGACCATCCGGGCAAAGTGGTCTTCCTTGACCGGAGAATACCCCAATTCCTGAACGGCCATGTTCGTAGCCTTGACAAGATCTTTCCGAGAATCCACCAGCGTACCATCCAGATCCCACAGGATCAGGCAATCCGGTGGCAATTCAATTTCCATCAGGGAATCCTCCGCATTCGATCAGGGTCCCGGAGCCGGTCCCCCAACAAGTTGAACACAATTACGACCCCCACAATTGTCATTCCGGACAACAACAGCCAGGGAGCGGCCTTCATCGCTGGAAGCGATTGGGACTCCGCCAGAATATTTCCAAGACTGGGATGTGGTTCCGGAATTCCCAGACCCAAGAAGGACAATCCGGACTCTCCCACAATAAAACCCGGGATGGAAAGAGTCAGCGCCACGATCAAATAATAGGACATATTCGGCAGAATGTGCCGGGTCCAAAGGCGAAATGGAGCTACCCCAATGGAACGGGCCGCCAGCACAAAGTCTTCTTCCCGAAGCGACATCGCCAGACCCCGGACGACACGGGCCAGTCCAGCCCACCCCACAAACGCCAATGCTCCCGTCATGATCAAAGTGACCTCGGTGGCCGAAAGGCCAGGGGGAAAAATGGCCCGGATTCCCATCAAAAGGTACAGGGAGGGAATAGCCATGAAAACTTCCCCCAACCTCATGACCAATTGGTCGGCCCAACCTCCTGTCGTCCCGGCAAAGAGACCTGCCAGAATTCCGATCAAAAACGAAAGGGAAACCGCCGAGATCGACAGCAGAAACGAGAACCGGATCCCATACAACAATCGGGAATAGAGGTCCCTTCCGAACAAATCCAGCCCCAGAATGGCCACCCTCCCTGGACTGTCCACACAGAAAAGATGGCGAGAACCCTCGATCACGCCCATCCACCGATAGGATTCTCCATGGCAGAAAAACCGGACCGGGACCCATTGCCCGGGAACGCGCTCGAACCGATGCAATACCGGATCTTTCAACTTCAATACCGGAACCGCCCATTCTCCCGAATGGCGGGACGGCCATAGGGCCGGCATGTATGATAAGTCGAATCGGACACTGTCATACCGGTATGGTGCCAGAAATTCTGCCAATACGCTGGACAGAAAAAAACCAAGGAGGATCAAGAGGGGAATTCCCCCCCTTCGAAACAATGAATGGATCCGGGTCATGGTCTGCGCTCCCGGACCCGGGGATCCAAAAAGAACAATGCCGCATCTGCCAGGAGATTCCCCATAAGGAGCATGAAGGACCCTGCCAAAATCCCACCCATGACCAGATAAAGGTCCTCGGTCAATACAGCGTGGAGCATGAGCCTCCCCATTCCGGGCCATGCGTACACCATTTCGACAAAGGCCGCCCCTGACAGAAGTCCTCCCAGCTCCATTCCAAACAAAGTGACGAGAGGATTCAGCGCATTTCTGAACAGGTATCGGAAGCGGAGGAATCGGGGAGCGATGCCTCTCCCCTTGGCCGCCCGGAAATAGGGCTGTTCCAGAACCTCGATGACCGAAGAGCGCATCAGTCGGTATAAGACTCCAAAACTTCCCAACGCGAGGGTCATTGCCGGCAAAACCAGGTGTTTCAGGAGATCACCGATCCCATCAAGGCCACCATTGCCAACCAAACCCGGGCTGTGGGCGCCTCCGATCGGAAACCATCCGGTCCGTCCAGCCAACAGGACCCCCAATAGGGCCAGAAAAAAAGAGGGAACCGAAATCGAAAGATAGGAAAATCCGGTCAGAATCCGATCCAGAACCCCCTTCTGTCGGGAGGCCCCATAGACCGCCAGGGGAAGGGCCAATCCCCATGACATGGCTACCGCGGTCAGCGTCAGGAGAACCGTGAGGGGGATCCGCGACAAAAGGAGTGTCATCACCGGAAGATGGTAGGAAAACGAATATCCCAGCTCTCCATGGATCAATGCCCCGATCCAGTGAAAGAACTGCAGATAGAAGGGTTGGTCCAGACCGTACAGGACTTTCAGTTGTTGAATGATCTCAGGGGACACCTGGGGATTCATGGCCATCTGTGAAAGGAAATTTCCCGGAGCAAGGGAGACGAGGAGAAAAGACAGGAACAGGATCCCCGTCATCACAAAAGTCAGATGAATGAATCGCGCCCCAATCGATCGAATCATGCCGGAGACAATACCCCACTCTGGAAAACCTGGGAAATATGCGGAACCACCCCACCCAACGGGGTCGAATGGATCCCGCCAAGCGTCTTCCGAACGCCTGTGATCTGATCCGGTGTCACAAGATCGATTAATGGAAGTTCCCGATGGGCAATCTCCTGCCAACGATCATAAATCTTTTTTCTCTGGACCGGATCCATCGTTGTTGCCCCCTGATCGAACAATTGGTCGATTTCTGCTTCCCACTTCTGGTCTGGATGAGCTTCCCGGGGGTTCCAGAGGTGAAGGAATCCGGAAGACTTCCACACGGAGATATCTCCGTGTGGATCAAGAACCCCTGTCAGACCGAACAGGAGCATCTCCCAGCGATAGCTCGACATCACCATCGTGGCCAGCATGTTGAACTGAAGGGGTACAATCCGAATCTTGATTCCCACATCTTTCAGGTTGGCTTGAAGGATTTGGGCCATTTGAATGCGCTCCGGGCTTTCCGTATTGGTCAGTAGAATGATGATCACCCGATGCCCCTCCCCATCATACAGACGGGATCCCCGGTAGGAAAACCCGGCTTTTTTCAAAAGGACCCTCGCCCGGGCGGGATCATGCCCATAGGGTGGAAGGCGGTCATTGAAAAACGCACGGACCGCGATGGGAACAGGGCCCGGAATGGGCGAACCCATCCCATTGAGAACAATGTTGATCATGGCCGTGCGGTCAATGGACCAGGCCACCGCCTCCCTGAAACGCCGGTTGCGAAACCATTTGAGCTTCCAGGGTGCAATGGGCGACCGGGGGTTCTCGTTGAACGTCACAAAGGATTCGGAAAGGGACGGTCCCCGAACCATGAGACGGAACGCCCCGTGTTTCTGTTCAGGTTTCAAGACTGCCATCTGCTGGGGCGTCACTCCAAACAGATCCGTTTTCCCCGTGAGAAATCGGATCAGGGAACTCGTATCATTGGGAACGATCCTGAGCACGATTTTAGAAAGGCAGGGCATGGTACACCCTGATGACGGGCTGATTCCCAGGGGAGGTCGATAAAGCGGATTGCGCCTCAGGACAACAAATTGGCCAGGAGCGTATTTTGCCAGAATAAAAGGTCCCGTCCCGACGATATGGGAGGGATTTTCCCGCACTGACCAGGACTGGTTGAATTTCCCTGAATCTACTATCGGTTCCAGTATATGCCGGGGGAGGATCTCGACCCCCAATGATTCAAGCAGAGGGGCAAACGGCTTGGAGGTCTCAAAAACAACCGTCAACGGATCCCGGAGGGAAACGGAAACGGGTTTCCCTTCGACCAAAAGCTCCGAGCGGACCGAAGTGGCAATGGAGGGGTTGTAATAGATTTTTTCAAAGGAAAAAACGACATCCCGACCATCAAGGGGAACACCGTCCGACCAAAGAAGGCCCGGCAACAAATGGACAACGACCCGCCGCCCCCCCTGGCTGACTTTCCAGTCTTTCGCCAGATCTGGCTTGACGGAGCCATCATGCGGGGAAATCCGGGTCAATCCCCTGAACAGGTACCCGAGAATCTGCGTGCTTGTCGTCTCACTGGCGAGGGCTGGATTGAAGGTCCGGGGATCCGAAACGACATCCATGACCAGTTGCCCACCCGTGATATTGGCCCGGGGAACAACCTTCCAATGTTCCCTGGCAGACCCGCTGCATCCTCCCGCTCCGAACAGAAGCAGCCCCGACAGAAGAAGGGCGATCGAACAAAAAGCCCTCGGGATCACGGGGCCTTGGGTTTGGGAGGTGATGCCGCCGGCAGGGATTTTAATGGAGAGTTCAGCAGGAGCGACGGTCCAACGGGACTCTGCCGGATCAGGGAGAGCGAAAGGGAGGTCACCATGAACAGGGTCGCCAGAACGACCGTGACTTTTGCCAGGAATGAGGAAGCCCCCCGGGCGCCAAACATGGACTGGCTGGATCCCCCGATCATGACTCCGGTTTCAGCCCCTTTTCCGGATTGAAGGAGGACAGCCCCCACGATCAGGAAACAAGTCATTACATGAACAATTGTGATTAGTACAGTCATTTGAAACGGACTCCTTCATGAGTGGATCGCTCCATTTTGGGGAGCAATTTCGCCGAATGCAATAACACGTGGGGGTCAAGCCAGGCACTCCCCACCAAAAATCCAGAAAGAACCTTCAAAGAAGCCAATTCCCGGATATTATCCAGTCCGACCGACCCGCCATACAAACAGATGGGAGGATCAGGCCAGGAAAACCCCTTACACACAAAGGCAATGACTTCCTGAATATCTTCCAGGCCGGCATTCACCCCCGACCCAATGGCCCACACCGGCTCATAGGCAAGGTAAAAGGGAGTATAGATCCCCTCTTCCCGAGCCCGGACAATTTCCTGGCACACCGGCTCAATCTGGGTCTGGAGGGTTTCGAATGTCGCACCGGTCTCACGGTCAGACTGGGACTCCCCAAAGCAGATGACCGGGACAACCCCTCCATTGAGACACAGGTTTGTCTTGGTAACCACGTCCTCATCCGTCTCCCGGAAGAACCGCCTTCGTTCAGAGTGGCCGAGGAGAGAACCCTTGACACCGATATCCAGAAGATTCGGGACTCCGACCTCACCCGTAAACGCCCCCGACAGACGCGTCGAAACGTCCTGGGCCAGGACCCGGACGGGAATATTCCTGCGGTGAACCTCCCGGTTCACATAATCAAGGTAAATGTGAGAAGCGGCGATCGCCACGGAAAGCCCCTTCTCTTCCAGCATTCCAAACATCGCCTCACTGGAGAGCACTTCCAGGTATCCATCGATCAGGGACCGCGACATATTCATTTTCCAGTTGGCCACCAAATACATCAAAGCCTCCGGAACCCGGGATAATTCAGTTATCCCGATCGGGAATCGAGGACAAGCCGGGAAGTTCCTTTCCTTCCAGCAATTCCAATGCGGCTCCACCACCCGTCGAAATGAAGGTCATGTTGTCTGCCTCACCCGCACGATATACGGCCAGTGCCGTATCCCCTCCTCCGACGACTGTCAGGGCATAGGAATTGGCCACCGCATGGGCCATGGCAAAAGTCCCCCGCGAATAAGCGTCAATCTCGAACACTCCCATGGGACCATTCCAGAGAATGGTCTTCGCATTCTCAAGGACTTCGGCAAACAGTCGGACCGATGCCGGCCCGATATCGAGTCCGGTCCATCCTTTTGGAATTTCCTGATAGGGGACGATCTTTGTCGGGGCTGCCGGGTCCAGACTCTCTGCGACGACGCAATCTACCGGCAGATAGAGCTTGAACCCGCCCTTCCGGGATTTCTCGAGCATATCCAGCGGGATGTGGAGGAGATTGTCCTCCACCATGGAATTACCGATCTCAAGACCCATCGCCTTGTAAAAGGTAAAGGCCATCCCTCCACCGATGATGATCTTGTCCACCCGTTCCTGAAGATTGGCGATCACTCCCAGCTTGCCCGAGACCTTTCCGCCTCCCAGAACCGCCACAAACGGCCTGGTCGGGTCAGAAACGGCGCCCTGAAGATAGGTCACCTCTTTCTTCATCAGAAACCCAATGGCCACTGACTTGAGCCGGGAGGGAAGACCGACGACCGAAGCATGGGCACGATGTGCCGTACCAAAGGCATCATTGATGTATACGTCGCAAAGGCGTGCCAGAAGCTTGGAAAATTCAGGATCGTTGCTCTCTTCGCCCGGCATGAAACGGAGGTTTTCCAGAAGAAGTACATCTCCGGGTTCCATTTTTTCAAGTTCGCGTTCAACCTGGGGTCCGACCACCGCCCCGCAAAACCGGACTTCCTTGCGCAAAAGGCGGGAAAGTCGTTTGGCCACAGGGGCCATGCTGTACTTGGGATCGACTTTCCCTTTCGGCCGACCGAGATGGGAACCGATCACCACCTTTGCCCCCTCGTCAATCAGATAATTGACAGTCGGAAGGGAAAGTCGAATCCTGCGATCATCGGTTATGTGGAGGTCCCCATCGAGCGGAACGTTGAAATCCGCCCTCAGAAATACACGCTTGCCCTGAACATCAATTTCATCCACACAGATTTTGGAAGGAATCACAGGCGCTCCGCTATGAAGTAAACCAGGTCACGGACCCGGCAGGAATATCCCCATTCATTGTCATACCACGCAAGAACCTTGACCAGCCTCCCATCCATCACTCTCGTTGAAAGCCCATCGACAATGCTGGAATGGCTGTTTCCACGGAAATCGGCTGACACCAGGGGAAGGTCGGTGTACTGAAGAATCCCTGAAAGAGAGCCTTCCGACGCTTTCCGGAACAGATTGTTGACCTCTTCCACGGTCACATCCCTGCGCACAAGACACGTCAGGTCATTCAAAGACACGTCAGGAGTGGGAACACGAATGGACATTCCGTCCAGACGACCCTTGAGATTAGGCATCACCACTCCGATCGCCTTGGCCGCACCGGTTGTCGTCGGAATCATCGAAAGACCGGCTGACCGGGCCCTCCGCAGATCCTTGTGGGGGAGATCCAGGAGCTTCTGGTCATTGGTGTAGGAATGGACCGTCGTCATGAAGCCCTTTTCAATGCCCAGCTCATTCTCCAGAATCTTTACGACGGGGGCCAAGCAATTGGTGGTGCAGGAGGCGTTGCTGACGATATGGTGGATGGCAGGATCATAGACCCCCTGGTTCACCCCGAGGACAACCGTGCAGTCCGGATCGGGTGAGGGCGCCGAGATGATAACTTTCCGGGCTCCCCCCTTGAGGTGAAGTGCGGCCTTTTCCCGGTTTTCAAACCTTCCGGTACTCTCGATCACTATATCGACACCGGAGTCTCCCCACGGAATCCGGGCGGGATCCGATTCGCGAAACACCCGAATGGAACGATTCCCCACGATAAGATTCTCCCCATCGTGGCCCACCTCCCCCGGAAGAGTTCCATGAACCGAATCATACTTCAGGAGGTGGGCGAGATGGGTGGCATCGGTCAGATCATTGACTGCCACAATCTCGACGTTCCCCTTGCCGTAGAGGGAAGACCCCTCCAGGAAGGCCCTCACCACAAGCCGGCCAATCCGGCCGAATCCGTTAATACCGATCTTAATCGCCATATCCATGCCCTTTCCAAAAGACAAACCACCCCAGGCGGGAAGTCGTTGGTAAATCTCAGTGAGTCAATTATGAATTTTTTCCGGTCTGTCTTTCAAGGAATCGGGGGAATCTTGTTAGTGGAGACCTGGAATATTGTAAAAATCCGTATCCGGGAGTTTTTGCTGGGAGACCTCCAAAGGGGGAAGTTGACCTTTCTTGTAAATCTCCACCACAAAATCCGGATTATTCATCGGAATCCTATTCCCTGTTTTCGGATCAATCCGGACATCCACCACATTATCCGGGATCGAAAATGGCGCCTCGGGGAAGAGCGGCAATGACTGACGCATGATATCGATCCAGATCGGCAGGGCGGCTCTCGCTCCGAACTCTCCATGCCCCATGGAACGATGATCATCCATTCCCACATAAACGCCCAGGGCAATATGCGGGGAAAAACCGATAAACCAGGCATCCCGAAAATCGTTTGTCGTCCCAGTCTTTCCAGCCAGAAGGGTCGGAAGGACCAGGGCATCCTTCCCTGTTCCGCTCTTGATCACGCTTTGAAGCATCGACGTCAGCAAATAACTATACGCCGTATCATACACATTCTGGGGCGAAGGAACATGTTCATAGACCGTGGTTTTCTGATAATTGAGGACACGGGTCAGTCCATGCGGAGGGTTCCGGACCCCCTGGTTGGCAATGACGGAATACGCACTGGTCAATTCCAGCGGCCTGACTCCAGAGGAACCCAGCGCAAGGGACAGGTCATGGTTCAAGGGAGTTGTGATTCCAAGCCTTCTCGCCAGGTCGATGACTGGTCCGATGCCAATGCTTCTCACCATCCGAATGGTCGCCAGGTTGATCGAATCGGCCAGGGCCGTTCTCATGGGAACCGGCCCCAGGAATTTTCGTTCATAATCCTTCGGGCGCCAGATCCTTTTATGGACAGAATCATAAAAAACCAGGGGTTCATCCTCGAGAATGGTCCCCGGGGCATACCCGTGTTCCAGGGCCGCTCCGTAATCAATCATCTTGAATGAGGAGCCCGGCTGGCGAATGGCCTGGTAGGCCCTGTTGAACTTGCTCCTGCGGAAACTATACCCTCCCACCATGGCGAGAACGCCGCCCGTCTGGGGATTGATGGCCACGACGCATCCCTGGATCAGGGGAACCTGGTCCAACCCGCCTTCCCACCCAAACCGCCTGCCCATCCGATAGAATCCCGTCAGGTGGACCATGACGACATCTCCGGGATGCAGGATCATTGAAGGAGCGAACGGGTTCAAAATTTTTGAATCCCGGTCAAAGTTAGGCCCATCCAGGACCTTTTTGGCCCAGAGCATCCTGTCGAGCGGAATAAAGCCGGGAACGCCCTCCCAATCGAACCAGACTCCCTCTGCCAGCACCCGGGTGACCACCCCTTCGACGCGGCGTCCGAGAACCGCCGGATTCCGATCTGCCGGATCCATCGGCCGGGACTTGTGGATTTCCTTCCGGAGGTCCGAAATCGAAAGTTTCCTGAGAGGCCCCCGGAATCCCTTTCTCCGGTCGATTGTCCGAAGACCCTTTCTGAGTGCATGAAGCGCAATTTCCTGAACCCTGGCATCCAGTGTCGTAAAAATTCTGAGTCCCCCCCCATAAAGCTGGTCGGGGGTCATGATTTTTTCAAGCCGTTGTCGGACATACTCGAGAAAATAGGCATTGGGATTGGAGGCCCGGGTTCGTCTCCGGAACACAAGGTTCTGGGCATAGGCATTCTTGAGTTCATCATGGTTGATGAAACCGACTGACTCCATCCTTTTCAGGACAATCAGCTGGCGCCGCTTGCTCGCCTGGGGATGCAGGTAAGGCGAGAACTCGATGGGAGACCTGATCAACCCTGCAATCAATGCCGTCTCCGCGAGGGACAGATCCCGGACATCCTTTCCAAAGTATTCCCGGGCCGCTGCCTGTACCCCATAGGCACCTTCCCCGAAGTAGATCTGATTCAGATAAAGTTCCAGGATCTCATCCTTTGTCAGAACCTGTTCGATCCGATAGGAAAGGATCGCCTCACGCAGTTTTCGGATGAGATTTTTCTTGTGGTTCAAAAAAATATTTCTCGCCAATTGCTGGGTGATCGTGCTGGCACCTTCGCGCAAATATCCTGCAAGGGCATCGGAGATGGCCGCCCGGATGATGGACCCATAGGCGAGCGCCCCGTGTTCGTAAAATTTGGCGTCCTCGACAGCCAGGACAGAATGGACGATCAAGGGGGGCAATTTATTCAGGGGAAGATATTCGCGCTTTTCCCGGTAGAAGCTGCCGATAACCCGGCCGTTCCGGTCATACAGGATAGAGGTGGTCACGGGAACAAAGGTTTTCAGGAAAGCCACGGAAGGAACGCCCTGGTTGACCCGTTTCAGGAAAAAATACCCCCCTGTCCCACCGGCAGCAATCACCACCAGAACAAAAAAAAGTACAAACCAGAGTGTTTTTCGACGGGTTTTCACGCGTGGATGATCCGGGAAGGGTTCGTCCTAGAACGGACAAAAAAGAGTTTCAAAAAACAAGGGCGGAATATCTGTCCCAAAAAAGATACCCCGCCCTTTCACCGTAAAAGACCAGACATTCGACCCCTCATACAGACAAGATCAGACCACCCCATGAACATCGCTCATCTTGAACAGGCAATCTGAGTCTTGAACGTAACGAGCCGTGTCCGGACCTACTTCTCGAATGTTTTGACGATCATCGCGCTCGTTGCGAGAGCAAACCCAACGATCAGGACAAAGATTACAAAAAGGGTTGTTCCCTTGCTGAAATCTTCTTTGGGAACAAAGGTCCCAAACTTGTAGGCAGCCAGCATTGCATGCACCATCTTCTTCCACCCTCCTTCAGAACACCCAAAACAACCCGACAGGGAGAAATCCCAACAATCCCCTCAAAATCCAAAGAAGAAAACAATAAGGACATGACAGGCCAATCGGCCTATCTTTTCAAATGTTCCCACACCCGGCACTTGAAAATCAAGGGATGGGCAAAGCGGACATCAGCGAATTCCACGAACCTCGGC
Organism: Nitrospirota bacterium; assembly: GCA_021785195.1. GTDB lineage: Bacteria > Nitrospirota > Leptospirillia > Leptospirillales > Leptospirillaceae > JAJYGC01. The sequence goes on along the minus strand of JAJYGC010000016.1, from coordinate 36,384 downwards.
ATCGTACTCGATGAACCGTTTGAGCTGGAACAATGCATCGAACGGCACACCTGCCCGTTCAAACAAGGTACGGCCGCCTTCATCCCGGTCCACCAGGGAGACGACCTTGAGGACCTGATGACCGGCAGCGCGACAAGCCTCGACCGCCTTCATCCCGGAGGCGCCCGTTGTCACAACGTCTTCCACCACGATGATCCGGGACCCCGGAGCCAGATCGCCTTCGATCGGATTTTTTGTCCCGTGCTCCTTGACCGTCTTGCGGACGACAAAAGAAGGAATCGGTTGCCGATAGAGTCCACTGACCAAAGAAACCGAGACTCCGATCGGATCCGCCCCCAGGGTCAGCCCCCCCACCCCTTCCGGGGATAGGGGCGCAATCATGTGGAACAGGATATCACCAATCAGAAACTGGGCCCTTGGATGTCCAAGAGTGGTCTTCTTTCCGTCGAGGTAAACAGGACTCCGTTGGCCCGAGGACAGAAGAAACGGGTTCTCGGGACGATACAGGAAGGACCGCTCATAGAGGATGCGGAACAACTCTTCCCGTTCTTCCTGGATTCGTCTGGCCTGTTGTTCAGGCGAAGCAAACTGGCAAGTTATATGTAGGTCGGACACGATCGAGGAATTCTCACCGTTTGATTGAGGGACAGGGCTCATTTTTTCTGACAGGAAACAGCGTTTGATTATCACTGAACCCCGAAGAGGGTGTCAACTCTTTCCCGAAGGTCTTTCCGCTTGGTATTGCCTCGCATCCATCGGATGGACCCTGTGAGGCGTCCGCAATCAGGGCGACCTGGAATCAACCGATTCATCCGATTTAACCTCATGCTGTTCCGTCGATTCGTGAAACATTTCATGTTGGGCCCTGTTCTGGGTTTTGAGACTGTAGGACTTCTGGATTTCGGTCGCCCGGTGGCCGAGCCATTGCAGGGTCACAAGGGAAAACACCACCAGTGCCATCGCAGCGCCAAACTCCAAGGCGGAAACAGGATCCCTCCAACGCACAAAATGCTGCAGGAATGTGGCACCCATGATGACAATGATCACGCTCAGAACCTTGCTTTCCAAATCGGTCAAGGATTCTATGCCGAGGGCAACCGCGACGTTCAGCGGAGAAATGAACAGGCTATACAGCCCGACCCCGACCAGGTAAAAAACGACCGCCTCAAGCATAGTGCTGACAATGTTAAGGTTCAGACTCATGGAAATGCCATGGGGAGAAAACTCCCCACGCAATACGAGTGACCAGGCCGAATACAAAGCATCCATGGCCTGAATCGCCCCAATCAAAAACAATGAAAACGCTGTCATCATGACAGCCAGGACCGCAACGAAGACAAGAAACCGCGATCGCCCCAAAACAAGGGTCAATGCCTTGAAAACTGGAGAATGCTCATTGCCCTGATGCATGGAGACCAACCTATTCTGAGATATTCATCTAAGGACCACAGGGGTAGGGCCCGGAAATCATTTTCCGGCCTCCCTACGGCAAGCCAGTCAAAGGGTCATCGGTGATGGATTACCGATCGGCGGAAAAATCCCGCCACACCGACCTTCCTCATTTCGGAGCGGCAACGTCTTGGATTCGGATGATGAAGAGCATGGTGGAAAACGAACAGGAAGGAACGTTGGAAGCCACACCTGGAAATCGAAAAACGGAAAAACCGGTAAACCGATCTCGAAACAAAACCACCGGGACCTTGCACCGGAAACATTGATCCATTACCATCAGAAAATGGTTTTTTTGAACCCGTGCCATAAGTTTATCCCACCCCATACCGGGATGTAAATAGTGGCAGGATAGTGGGTCCCTCTCCGATGACATCCAGCTCCACTTCAAGTCCCCCACCCAACATGGGGACGGCCCCATCCAGGAAGCCTTGTCCAGGCCCTTACTGGGTAACCCCCAATGCAATTTAAAATCTTCCACCGCATGGAATTCGCATTTTCGTCTCCGGCCTTTTTTGAACCCATGACAGTCCGTCTCCATCCGAGGACCGATGCTGCCCAGACCGTTAGATTCCATCGCCTTGAGGTGACACCCACTCCGATCCGGACAACCCGGATCCTGGGTCTTGATGGAAACGTCGAAGAAATCCTCTGGTTTTCGGGACTTCATCGAAATCTGATTCTGGCCGCTTCATCCGAGGTGGGGACCCATCGAAAAAACCCGTTCGATTTCCTGCTGACAGATTCCCCGACCCACGCATTGCCATCCACCTACAATCCTTCCCTCTCCGCTCTCCTTTCACCCTACCTCGAGCCATTTCCCGAAATGAAAACCAAACCGGCCTTTCGGGATTTCGTGGATGGGATCAGGAGGGATTCCGGAAACGAAATCCTTCCATTTCTGACCGCCCTGACCCGGCATATTCGGGAATCGTTCGGCTACATCGTCCGTGAATCGGGAGATCCCCATCCTCCCGACAGGACTTTGAGGGAGAGAAAGGGTTCCTGCAGGGACTTTGCCCTTCTCGCCATTGCGGCCTGCAGGGACTGCAACATCGCCTCGCGCTTCACCAGTGGATACCACACCCCTGACACCCTTGAGGAACCGGACCTTCATGCATGGTTCGAAGTCTATCTTCCAGGGGGTGGGTGGAGGGGATACGATCCGAGCGAAGGACTGATGGCCGCGGATCACCACATCGCCCTCGTGTCTTCGGCCCTTCCCTCCCTCACCCTCCCCACAGAAGGACATTTTCGGGGAGAAGGACAATCGACCCTTGAGACACGGATCACCGTCGAACGGTCAGAAGATCCTGTCCCCGATCCAAATCATCAAACATAATGATGATTGAGGAGAGGGATTCCGTTGAGGCAGTCCCCGCTTCCGGTCTTGGCACAAAACGGGATAAATGAACGGGGAAATGATTTTGGAAGATTCAACCCATGGGGTGGAACCGGTGGAACGAGGGAACCTGAACAGTTCGCGGTTGGAAAATATCAGGACAAATCCGGTGAGGGAATCTAAGGATGGTGCCGAAGGCGGGACTTGAACCCGCACGGGTTTCCCCACACGCCCCTCAAACGTGCGTGTCTACCATTCCACCACTTCGGCACAGAGGAAACAATCCCTTGAAGGGGACAGGGGTGAGATTCTAGCAGAGAAAGACGCCATTTGCCAAATACCGGTCGTCCCGGCGTCCCGGATCATCCTTGCCCTTTTCGGGAAGCCCTTCCGGACAGGGACAGGAGAAAATACCCCAGGTAGAACGTACAAACCCCGAGAATGAAGAGTTTCAGCAAAAACATCATCGTCATGTTCTTGAAAAAGAACAGGACCACATCGGCAAATGTCAGACCAAGCCCCAGAAGCTGGATCGAACGGGCAATCAGATACATCGTAAGGCTTCCTCCCGTGAACGAAGCAGGTCGGACAGACGATTCAGAATGTCCGGCCCCAGGCGTCTCCCATAGGCGGACAGACGATCCTCCTGAAGGGGATGGCCCAGCGCCCAGGCAAGATTGAACTCCTGAAGGATCTTTTGAATTTCCGGTCGAGCATGTCGCCCATCGGCCAGCAGAACCTTCCGGAGCATGACATGTTCAAGCGCATAGACAGGAATCCCTTCCCTCCGCAGCACTCCCCCCAGATACTCCCCGACCTCCCGCACCAAAAGGGGATCCGGTGGTTCGGAGCCCATGGACAACAGCAGGGGGTCCAGTCGTCCGACAAAGGGCAGGGCGACCGGATTCCCTTCGGAGGGTGTCGCCTGATTGACGAACCCGTCGGAACGCCCTGAGATCTGGCAATTGATCTCGGGGCGATCGGTCAGGGCCAGAACAAGCGAAAAGCCCGCCTCATCCCCCTCAAGATATCTCCGGGGAATCCAGAGGAATTGTCCGGATTCGGCCATGCGGGTCAATTCAGGGACAAGCGATGGGGAAACGAGAGAAACCTTGGCCCCGGAAGACAGGAGCGCAGGCATTTTCCGCAGGGCCACCCGCCCGCCTCCCACGACCAGGACAGGCCGGCCCGAAAGGTCCAGGTAAACAGGGTATCTCTGCACAGATTCCCTCCTAACGGGAGATATACCCTTCCCGTTTCCAGTAGGAAAGAAGGATCCGGGATTTTCCGGCATATTTCGACTTGGGAAACTGCTGGATCAGTTTACCGAGCAGCCGTGCGGCACGTTCCTTTTCCTTCAAATGGAATTTCGAAAGGGCAAAGTAGTACTCAGCCCGGTCATACTGGACCGAGTCCGGATATTTCAGCAAAATGGTGTGAAATCTGTAGGAAGCGGCCTTGTAGCGCTTCGTCTTGTAGTAGAACTGGCCGACATAGAAATGGACCCTGGACAGCCGGTCCCGGCAATAAGTCACCTTTTTCTCCGACTTCGACACATACGAGGAATCCGGATATTCATCAATCACTTTCTGAAAGTCGGCCAGGGCCTTCCGAACCGGAGAAGGATCCCGATCCACGGACAGAATCTGGTAAAAATCACACATCCCCATCCGATACTGGGCAAACGCCGCCAGCGGATGGGTCGGATGCATCTCCAGGAATCTCTTGTATTCTCCCCGGGCCTCGATGAAATCCCCCTTGAAATAAAAACGGGAGGCTTCGTCAAGAAGGGCGGACGTTCCGAACGCATGGGTCCGGAAACTGTAGGTATGAATATCCTTGGGATGGGGGGGAATAAGACCCAGATAAGTGCAACCGGACAGGAGGGGAATGGCCAGAAAGAATGAAAGTACCGGAAGGACTGCCATGTTTCGAAGCAGGGAAATCACGGTTTGTCCCCTTCCCGGAGATCCGCCGGGACCTGGAATTTTCATGCTATAATCGTTCACCAGTGTTTTTTCCATCTTACATGACTGCCATTTTTGGACCCACGATGTCAACTCGGGAACGGCTCGACCATATTGTCCATCTGTCCGGAATCGGCTGGGTGAAGGATTTGCCCCGCATTCCCTTTCCGGAAGAAACCGGATTTCAGGGAAACCCGGAAGAACTTCATCGACTGACCGGGATCCGCACCCGAACGCGAGCCGGCTCCCTGGAAACCGAAGATCTGGCGGAGTTGGCCTACCGGGACCTGTTCCGATCCGCCCCGGACCTTTGCGATTCTGTCGATTTCCTTCTGGTCACCACCACGACCCCTGCCTTCATGATGCCTTCCACGGCCTCACTCATCGCCCATCGCCTTTTTGGACACAGGACTGTTCCCGCCCTCGACGTGGGCGGATCCTGCAGCGGATTTCTTGTGGCCCTCCAGGCGGCGGCCGGGCTCATCGGTGCAGGGGGATATAGGAATGTCCTCATCGTTTCCGCGGAAAAAAAGTCGACCCAACTTTGCCGGGTCCACGGTCCGGAAACTGCGCCCCTGTTTGGAGACATGGCGGCGGCCGCACTCATTTCGAAAGAGCGGCACATCCTGAACGGGCATCCTGCCCTGGTCATCAAATCCATCCGGACCGCCACCAGAGGCGACCTCGCCGATCTCATCCGGAAAGAGACGGACCCCTGTGACGGGAGAAGGATCCTTCGGATGGACGGCACCCGCGTGTTTCGGGAAGCGGTCACGATCCTTTCCCGGGAGATTCCTGACTTTCTGTCCCGACAGCATTTAAAGATCACGGATCTCGGGATGGCCGTGTTCCACCAGGCGAATGCCCGGCTTCTGGCAAAACTTTCGGAACGGCTGGGAATTCCTCCGGAAAGACTGCCGCTCACGATTGTCGAACACGGGAACACGTCCTCCGCCAGCCTTCCTCTGACCCTCGGGCACGGGCTCGGCCAGATCCCGTACCCCGAGGGCCCACTCCTGCTCTCCACCTTCGGGGGGGGAATCACTTACGGAATGGCCTTGCTTGATCGATCCTGATTACCGCTCGGAAGCCCCCTCCTCACCGGTCTCTTCCGTAACGGGAAACTGCTTCAGCTTCCGGTAAAGGGAAGTGCGGTCCACCTTGAGAATTTCCGAAGCCCGGGTCATGTTCCCCCCGCAATTGCGAACCGTTTCCTGAATGTATTCCCGTTCGAAGGCTTCCCTGGCTTCCTTCAGGGGAACAGATCCATGAGGTATGGAGGACTCATGGACATCCGGGACGTTTCCCAGCATCGACTGGATGGCGGCACCATCGATGACCGGTTCCGGGATCATGATCAGGAGGCGCTCGACCAGATTCCGGAGTTCACGCACATTGCCCGGCCAGGAATACCGGCAAAGCAGTCCGATCGCCTCTTCCGTGAACCCTTTGGGTTTCAGCCCTTCCTGGGTCGTCAGGTCTTCGATGAAGTGCGCGATGAGAAGGGGAATGTCTTGAAACCGCTCTCGAAGGGGAGGAACGGAGATGGGAATGACGTTCAGCCGATAGAAGAGGTCGTCACGAAACTCCCGCTTCCGGATCAGTTCGGGAAGGTCCTTGTTGGAGGCGGCGATTACCCTCACATCGAACTGGATATCCCGGTTGCCTCCCACCCGTTGAAGCCTTTTCTCCTGAAGAACGCGCAAAACCTTGGCTTGGGTCGGCAGGCTCATATCCCCGATCTCGTCGAGCAAGAGCGTTCCCCCGGACGCCAGTTCAAACTTTCCCTTTTTCTGCGTCATCGCTCCGGTAAATGCCCCTTTCTCGTACCCGAACAGCTCGCTTTCGATGAGGCTTTCAGGAATGGCCGCACAGTTGACGTCCACAAAGGCTTTCCCGTTTCTCGGGGAAAGCCGGTGAATCTCTCTGGCGACAAGCTCCTTTCCGGTCCCGTTTTCACCCTGGATCAGGACCCACCCGTTCGTCGGCCCCGCCTTCGCGATGGACTCCATCAGGGAGCGGATGGGTTCTGAATTCCCGACAATCCTGTAGTTTCGTTCCACGATCCGGCGGAGGGACTGGTTCTCCTCCTCAAGGTTCCTCTGTCTGAGGGCGTGACGGGTGGTAATCAGAATCTTGTCGAGGGAAAAAGGCTTCTCCACATAATCGAACGCTCCCGTCTTGATCGCCCGGACAGCCGTCTCAATCGTTCCATGACCGCTCATGACGATGACCGGGATCTCCGGATGCCTTTCCCTGAACGTTCCCATCAGGGAAAGGCCATCATCCGGACCCAGCCAGACATCCAGAAAGATCACATCGGGGAGGTCGTCCTCCAGTTTCCTGAGAGACTCTGAGGCGGACTGGGCCGTCACGACCCGGTACCCTTCGTCGGTCAGGACCTCTCCCAGAACTTTCAGAATATTGGGTTCATCGTCAACAACCAGGACCGATTCACGGCTCATTGGACAGGACTCCGTTTTCATTTCCATCACCCACATCGTGGGTCAAGGGAGACTTTACCAAAAAAGTCAGGGAAAAAAGCGCGCCTCCCGACGGACGGTTCGAGTAGGAGATGGTGGCCCCATGCTCCTCCAGGATCCGGTGCACGATGGCCAGACCCAACCCCATTCCGTGATGCTTGGTTGAAAAATAGGGGAGAAAGATCCGGTCGAGATTTTCCGGGTGGATCCCGGGACCGGAATCCCCGAAAAATACAGTCACGTGCCCCCTCCCCGGAGCCAGCCGGACCGCGATGTCAACCTGTCCGGACTCATTCATGGCATTGACGGAATTGTCGAAAAGATTGACGAAAACCCGACGGATGGCGTTCTTGTCCAGCGAGAGGAGGGGAAGGTCAGGGTCGACATCCATCTTGATTTCGACATCCTTGTGGGCCGAGCGATAGAGTCCGGAGACATCGGAGAGCAGGGAGACAATATCCATCGGAACCGGAGCGCTTCCCGGAATCCGGGCAAAGGTGGAGAATTCATCCACCAGATGCTTCATCCCCTGAACCTCGTCCACAATCGTCTGGATGGCCTCCTCGAACACCTTGGGAAAATCATCCGATTTGTCCAGGAATTTTTTATGGAGCCGCTGGGCCGACAACTGGATTGGCGTCAGGGGATTCTTGATCTCATGGGCAATCCGCTGGGCCACTTCACGCCATGTCTGGGCCTTCTGGGCCATCAGGAGAGCGGTGATGTCATCAAAAACGATGACCACCCCCCCCGAGTGGTCCGGGCTCGACTGTGCCAATCGATTGATACGGATCCGAAAGGTTTTCGTCTTTCCGGAGGGGAGCTCAAGGGACCTTTCCTCCTCTCCCCCCGCCGGAAGATTATCCCGGGTCTTTCCGATCAGATCCGAAAACAGGGCAAACGCGGGATGATTCACCTCGGACAGAAGGGCTCCAACGGCCTGGTCACGGGGAAGGTCCAGAAGCTCTTCGGCAGATTGATTGAAGGTGGAGATCCGACCTTCACCATTGAGGGAAATGACCCCAGTGCCGATGTGCTCCAGAATCGTTTCCGTATATTCCCGACGCCTTGCAAGTTCGGAGTTCGCCTGCTGCAGCGTCTGATTCGAATCCGACAGATCTTCCGTCATCTGGTTGAACGACCGGATCAGGAGGGCAAACTCATCCTGCCCGGATTCCGGGACCCTGACCGCGAGATTGCCTTTCGCCACTTCTTCTGTCGCCCTCTCCAGGGCGCCGATCGGCTCGGTAATCTTCCGGGCGAGGTAGATCCCGAACCAGACCGCTCCGAAAATGATGATCAGCGTGATCATCAAAAACAGGAGCAGATAGGACTCTCGAATCGGATTCTTGAATTTCTGGAGGGCCTGATAATCCCTGAACGCGTGGGTGATGCTCCGCATTTTCTCCAAAAACCGTCCGGGCACAAAGTAGTTCACGACCACCGCCCCCTGGCTGGACAGAAGACCCTTGCTATTCTCCGACCTCGGAAGGGTTACGGGAACCACGCCGCGGATCAGGTCCCCCATTCCGGTGGAATAGACGAACGCCTCTCCCCCTTTGGCCAGGGCTTGGGAAACCTCTCCCCTTGGAAGATCCAGGAGGCGGACATTCAGGGAATTGACCCGACCGATGCGGACAGGCCTGGGATCCTGAAAACCCAGACCAAAATGCATGACATAAAGCTCGACACCCGCCAGATCGTATTCGTTTCGTTTCTGGGAAAGGAATTTTTTCAAAAGCAACGGACTGGCGACCACACGGGGGCGGACCGCAAGTTCATCGGCGATCTCCCGGGCAATGAGGACCGTGTTCGACTTCGTCTGGTCATAATACCCCTTGGCCACTTCCAGAGATGAATGAAGGGAGTCGGTGATCGGGAAACTGAACCACCGCTGAACCGAATTGTTCAAAAATCCCGAGGCAACGACGAACAGGAGAATCGACGGAATCAGGACCATGAGCAAAAAGGATCCGATCAGACGGGATTTGAACCCGCTTCCAAAAATGCGTCGTTTTCGATCCCAGTACAGCTTTACGATATTCCGGATGAGCACCATGACCAGTGAAGCCGCAAGAATGAAATCAATGTTGAAGAGGAAAATGACAATCAGGTGAGAAATCAGACGGGAGGAATAGTGGACGGGAGGGGCCTGTATCTGGATGAAGGTCACCACCAGGGTGATGACAAGAAATCCCCCGATCAGGATCCCCGGGGAACGCAAAATTTTCTTGAACCCTCCCGAAACGGGTAACTTCATCTCATTCATTTTTCTCCATCCCGGCAATCAGGACATGGAAGGACCCAATACCTTGCCGACCAGTTCAAGCCATTCATCAAGGACATTCTCACGACGGGGAAGATGGACCGTTCGGGTGACCGTGACCTGAACCGGGGTATCCCCCAGGATCGAAGGCGCACGACGGTCCTGCCGGATTTTGATTCGGGCCACAGGGGCCTTTGTCGACAGATTGGCGATCAGGCTGGCGGAAATTGCCCCTTCATTGGAAAGCACCGCAGAAAAAGGTTGAATGTGCAATCGTTCGGGGGCAAATCTGGCTCTCAGGGAAACGGACCGGTATCGTTTTCCCGAAACGGTCAGATCGCCGCCCTGGACAAGGACGTTCCCGTTCCAATGGTGGATGGGACCATGAATATAGCCGTCTGTCCTGAGATTTCCGGAAAATTCCTTCGGTTTACCCCCGAAAAGGGGAGCGATCATCGATAGATCAATCTTCCCATGAAAAAAGAGATCCAGAAAAGGGCGATCCTGAATCCGGGTCACGTTTCCCTTGATCCAGAACCAGGAGGGTTTCATCGACAGTTCAAACCTGAAATCCCTCAGGCTTCCCCGCTCGATGTTTCCCGCAAACCTGAATCCGTCGACGGGAACGACCCCGGACCGGGTCTGAACCGTCAGCGTGGGGGATGAGAACCGGATCCGGAAGCGATCCATCAACAAGTTCGACTCGACAGAGCCTTCAAGTTTCTCGAGCACCACCAGGGGGGTCTTCAGATCCGGGCCCCATTCGATTCGGGCATCGTTGACACGGAAGGAACGGACAGTAGCCCCCCCATCCCCGGAAGGCCGGATCCCCGATCGCCACTTCTCGAGAAAGCCCCGGTAATTGTCCTTGTCTCCCTGAACCAATGCGGTGACGAGGGGATGCTGGAAGGTCAGGTCCCGAAAATCATAGATCCGGTTCAGGAGGGACAGAAGACTGACATGACCGTCCACCTCGGGAAAAAAGAACAGGGGCCGCCAGATCTTTCCGTCCTTTCCCATCGGGAAAAGGACCCGAACCTGGCGAAAGGCGACTGTCCCCAGAAGGAGGCTCAGATCGACGGATCCGATCTCGATCCGGCCATTGAAACCGGAGTCGACAGACCGCACGAGATCTGCCCGCAGGGCCTGTTCAAACGAATGGCGCACTTCATACAGCACGGCAAAGAGAACGAATACCCCCAGGACAACCAGGATAGACAGGACCCTTCCCTTGGGCAGGCCCGACAAGGAACCCCCCCTAGACGGCCCGATCCTTCAGACTCACAAAGTACATCTTGGCCTGGTAAACCATGTCCTTGACATACTCCCGTTCTTCCGGATCGAGTGCGGATTCCCCTTCCTTGACGAAGAGGTCCATGAGATCGATGAGGTACCGTGCCGATTCGAAATCCGGCTTCCGTTCCGGACGGCCGGTCCTCGGGTCCACACCCAGCGAACTGATGGCCATCCCACCCAGAATCGCCGGGACATGGCCCAGCTTCGGTTCTTCTTCAGAAACCGGTCCTCCCATGACGGAAAGGGGCAGACGTTCCTGGAACGCTTCCTGGAATTTTTCCATCAGGCCCAGAAAGAAACGGGCTTCCTTCAGGCTGAACGACGGGACGGGGCGCCTGGTTTCAGGATCGAAGGCGAGGTGATTCAGGACCATTCCCGAAAGAATGGCCAGAACCTGTTCAAGGCGGACATCCTTCGGAGGACCTTCGACATCGGCATCGTGATCATGGCCATGCCCCCCCATCCCTTCGTGGTCATGAACCCCATCATGGTGATGGGCTGCCTCTTCTACAGGTTGCCCAGGCCGGGATTCCCGAGCGGACTCCTCTTCGGCATCAAATCTCGGACGCCTGTCCGTTATAATGATCTCGGGTTCCTTTTCTTCCTTGTCCGCCATTTGCCATCCTTTCACAAAGGGAGTCTACGGTGAGCCACCGGTTTCTCCTCGCGTTCCTGCCCCTGTTCGTAGCAATCGATCCGCCGGGGATCCTGCCTTTTTTTTTAAGTCTAACACAGGGGATGTCCCCCGCCCAAAAAAAGAGTACCGCCAGAACGGCTTCCCTGACCGCTTTCACCCTGAGTCTTTCCTTTGCCCTGGCCGGCAGGACGGTTCTGGATTATCTGGGACTGTCCATCTGGGACTTTTCCATTGCCGGCGGGATCCTTCTTCTGGTGATCTCGATTGCGGATCTTCTGAAGGATCAAACTCCCAGGACTGACGTCAATGCGGTCCCGGCGCTCTCCTTCCAGCGTTCATTGGGGGTCGTCCCGATGGGGATTCCGATCATCGCCGGGCCAGCCACCCTGACGACCGCGCTGATTCTGTCCAAAAGCGGTCCCCTCTGGGCTGTGGTTACGGCGCTCCTCACGAACATCCTGATTGTCCATGCCATCCTGTCCAACGGGGAGCGGATCAACCGGATCATCGGAAAAACGCTTTCCACGGCCGTGGGAAAAATCTTTTCCCTTCTGCTCGCAGCCATTGCCGTCAGCTTGATCCACAAAGGCATCATGGGTCTTTTAGAGCCCGGATGAAAACGAATTTGGTGAAAACGGGTTGCGGAAAACCATCTTTTTCACCACAATCGGGAATTGTCCATACCATGGAGATGGCCGAAGCAATCACATTTTCCGGAAGGAATGAACATCATGAATTTTCTGCAAGAAAAATGCACGCTCATGTGCGACGACTTCCGGATCGAGATCACCAACAAGGTGATTCTCATCGGGATCTATCCCCCCACCCCGGAGGTCCCCGTGATTTATTCTCCCGGGTTTCCCATCACCGTCCCGTTCCTCTGCTTCGTCCAGATGTTCGATTCGGAACAAGACGCCATCGTGTTGTCCTTCACCTCCCGGATCCACAATCTGGAGACAGGCAAGCTGGTGGGAGGGGAAGTTTCCGGAAAGATTCGCCTGCAGAAAGGCCAGATCATGAACCTGCTCAGATTTGGCGGGCTTTCGTTCGGTGCACCGGGATCGTTCGGGATTTCCACCCAGATCGAAGGATGCGAAACGCCGTTCACTTTCAATTTCGACGTCAAGCTCTTCACTCCCCCCCGGCCTTCCCAGTCCTGAACACGGGGTCAATCGGGGGCCGTTGTCGGAAACGCGGCACCCCTGACTCCAAAATCGGGTCAACTCCTGATTCCGTTCCGCTCCCGTTCGAGGAACACCTCCCGGACAATGGCGGTCCCGTTCAGTGCCGCCGGAAAGCCGGCATACACCGCCGTCTGGATCATCGTCTCGACAATTTCCTCCCGGGTGCAACCGACATTCAGCGCGGAATGGATATGCATCTCCAGCTGGGGTGAGGCGTTTCCCAGGGCCGCAAGAATACCGATCGACACCAGTTCCCGGGACTTGGCATCCAGTCCCGTCCGGCTCAGCACATCGCCATAAGCAAACTCGACGATATACCTTCCCAGATCCGGAGCCACATCCTTCAGGGAATCGAGGAGTTGGCGCGCCTGGGGCTCATTGGTCTCCTGAAGCCTTTTCCAGCCCTGCTCATAGCGTTTTGTCTCATCCATGGGTGACTCCTTGCCAGAGGGATCCTCAACATCAGGAATGGCCTGGCCCCCGCGGTCCGATTACTGATTGCGGGCCAGAACAAACAAATGATACCGATTGGAAAGCAAAACCGCCCCGGAATCGGGATCCGTATACGGGGTGAAGGCCGCCATGGTCCGCTCAACAAGCTCGCCTTCCCGATCCGGTCGACCTGGGCCATTCCGCAAGAGAAGTGCAAACCGTCCCGTCCCCAAAAGAGCCCTGGCGGCGGACTCCCGATCCGGAAAACGAAAGGTGACCGAACCGGACTCCACCCGATCGATCCGGAGCCCCGCCCGATCGGAGACAGATTCGAGCCAGCTTGTCCTGCCGGAAGAGAACGGGGATTCCAACGGAGGAATCCGGCCTTCATAGGGATGGGGCCACCCCTGGATCACCGTTTCAGAAACACCCCGCAGTTCGCACTCCTCGGCCCTTCCCCAGGCCGAGAACCCGTAGACCCCCCCTGGTTTCAGGATCCGGGCAATCGCATCGATCTGCCTGCCGGGGTCAGAGGAGAAAATGGTCCCCATGGAAGACACCACTGTCATGAACGATTCCGCCGCAAAGGGGAGGAGATCCTGGTCGGCCACGATTCCACCGGCACCCCGGACCCGGCCACGGGCAATCTTGACCATTTCCCGGGAAAAGTCGCATCCGAATCCCGTGAAACCCGGGGCGTCCCCCCACACATGCCGCAAAACAGTCCCGGGACCGCAGGCCAAATCCAGGACGGGCGGGACCAGTATACCGCGGAGAACTTCCGACAGGTGGACCGATACAGGTTCGATCTGGGGTCCGATTCCGTCCTTGTACGCGGGGGCCGCCGTTTCCCAACCTTTCCGGATCAGCCCGGAGACCGTTCCCGGATCACCCATCCGACCTTCCTCCCATAACTTCCTGATCCACAGAATTTCCCGGAAGGATCAGGAGCGCATCCCCATAACTCAGGAACATGAACCCCAGATCCAGTGCCGACTGATAGATGGACCTCCACCGTCCGGTCCCCCCCAGGAAACTGTCGACCAGCACCAGAAGGGTGGACCGGGGCTGATGAAAATTGGTCAGGAGTCCATCGACAACCTGGAAGGAAAATCCGGGACGAATGAAAAGATCGGTCCATCCGGACGCGGCCTGTCCGGGAGAACGGCGGATCCAGCTCTCCAGTGTCCGTACCACCGTAGTCCCCACTGCCATAATCCTGCCCCCGCCCGACTTGACCTCCCCGATGGCCCGGACTGTTTCTTCCGGAACCTGATAATGTTCCAAATGCATGGAATGGGAGTCGAGCGAACCAGACCCCAGAGGGCGGAAGGTCCCGATCCCCACATGAAGGGTGACAAATGCGACCCGGACCCCTTTTTGCCTGAGTCGTCCGATCACTTCCTCGGTCAGATGGAGCCCGGCCGTGGGGGCCGCCACGGAACCGGAATGCCGGGAGTACACCGTCTGGTAGCGATGCCGGTCGTCCGGACGGTAGTCCCGCCGTTTCCGGATATAGGGAGGAAGGGGCATCTCTCCCTGTTCGGCCAGATAGGCGGACAAGGAATCGGGTCCTTCATAAACCCCTTCGAACTGCCCCTTTCCCTCATCATACCGGATCCCTGTCAGACGGCTTCCCCCCGGCAGCAGGACTGTCGTCGCAGAACCGATCCCCTGTCCCAAAAACCGGACCACAGGGACGGCCTCTTCCGACAGGAACAGAATTTCGACCCTCCGGCCGGAAGGGGCCGTGCCAAACACCCGGGCAGGAATCACCCGTGAGTCGTTCAGCACCAGAAGATCTCCTGGCTTCAGGCACCCTGAAAGGTCCGCCGCCCGAACCTCCCGAAGGGGAGATTCCCGACATCGGTCCACCACCAGAAGGCGGCTCTCCTCCCGTTTTCCGGGGGGAACGAGCCGAATCCGGTCGGCAGGCAGCTCATAATCATAAAGGGATGAATCGTTCCCGCTGTTTCCGGATTCCCGGGGCATCCGGGGATCCGTGTCCGTGTCCATGTCCGTTGCTCCCGTCCTGCTCCCCTGCTACCCTGTTGGGAGCGTGTTCCCATCGACTGTTCCATACACTGCCACGCATCCCGGGAGGGACCCATGACCGCCTGCCCATCCTGTCTTTCCGGAACGTCCGGTTTTCTGATCCATTCTTCCATCCCGCTGACCCGATCCATTCTGGGGGTCACCGTCCAGACCCGGACCACCGGGGCGGAAGATGCGCCTGTCCGTATTCTGGAAGAAAAAACGGCCTGGATCGAAGAAGGTCATTTTTACGGATTGCTCGAATTCTGGGAACAATACTACAACCCCGCACAATGGCAATTCTACCGTCTCGAACGCCCGTCCTCCCTGCCGGAACACCTTCCGGAACCGCTGGACTGGGAACGGATCCTCCAAATGAAACCCGCGGTCTGGATCGACGGACTGATCGAACGCAAGGGGATCCGGATGGTCCGCCAACCCATCGTTGAATGTCACGGAACCCGACCACACACCACGATCGGATTCGAGTTGCTCGCCCGGGGAACGGATTCCTCCGGGGCCTCAATCCCCCCCTTGGTTCTCCTGAAGGAAGCCAGCAGCCAGAACCGGCTCTTCCATCTCGACCGGGCGTGCCGAATCCAGGCGATCCGGTCCGCCAACTCCCAGGAAGGGCAATTTCTCTACTTCATCAATTTCATCCCCAGCGTCATCTATGTGGCCGAGCACTGCCTCGAAACCACGATGAAGGCCATCCGCGCCTCCCGTCTTTCTCCTGAGCAAATTGTTTTCGAAGTCACCGAGTCTGAGTTCGTCGAAGACCTGAACCACCTGAAATCCATCCTTCGCTATTACCGCAACAACGGGTTCCGCTATGCGCTGGACGACGTGGGGGAAGGACACAACACCCTCGACACCCTGCGTTTTCTCGAACCCGATATCGTCAAGCTCGACCGGAAATGGGTCTCCGGGATCCAACACAGTCCCGAAAAACAAAAAGTGGCCCGGGACGTCCAGGAGATCGCCCGACATGCCGGAACCATCCCCCTGGCGGAAGGGGTGGAGGATCCGGAGGAGGCCAGGGTACTGGAAGGGATGGGGTACCTCTGGCAGCAGGGTTTTCTCTACGGAAAACCGGAATCCTTCTCTGGAAGCGATGCCTGAACGGGAACCTGCGCTCAGTTCATGTTGAAGAACGGCCTGAAGGCCGGCGGGACGATTTTCCCTTGAGGTATTTGGCCCGTTCGTCCGGGGAGTGCCGTTCCAGCGCTGAACGAAGCATGGTCCTGGGCATCCGGTCGTGCCAGGCCTCCAGAAATCCGTCCAGGCCAGGCCGATCCCGTTTTCCGACCTCCCGGAGCATCCATCCGGTGGCCTTGTGCATCAGGTCTTCGGGGTCTCCCAGAAGCCGCTCGGACAGGGCCAGGGTCGTCCCCACCCGTCCATTCCGGATGAACCACCAAGTCGAGACGATCCCGATCCGCCGATCCCACATTCGCCCGGAAGACACCAGCCCGGCCAAAAGTCCGGGATCCCGTCCCAGCAGATGGCGGCCCACCAGGTAAGGGGCGCTTTCGTCCACCAGATCCCATTCAACAACAGCTTCCCGTTGGTCCAGGTAGAACCGGAAGAGCGTTTCCCGATCCGGTTCACCGCTTCTCTCATAACGAAACCGGAGGATCCAAAGGGCCATTGAACGCGCCTCATGAATCTCCGAGTGGAGGCACTCCCTGATCCCCTCGAGGGAAAGCGCGGAAAATTCCCGGGCCACGGCCTTGATTCCGGATTTTCGGACACCCCAGAACACATGCCGGTCCGGATCCCGGAAAAATCTCCGGATCACCGGAACCCAGGCCGGATCCGATCGTTCCCGAAGGGCGTCCATCGCCCGGTTCGCCTGTTTGTCATTCACCATGACCCGATCGGTCTTGACGGAAATCACCCCAACCCCCCTTTCCCAACACCCTTCCATCATTCCATAATGGGATGACCAAACACGAGACGATCGGGAATCCGTTCCGAATGAACCCGCCACCAGAAGGGAAACCATGCCAATCGTTCTCACCCCTCCCAGAATGTTGAGAAAGGTGTTCCTCTGCCTTGGACTGGGATTTGCGTTCCTTCTGACCCCCGGATGCGGTGGAGGGGGTGGCAATCAGGGGAATACTGGACCGATTCTCAGCACTTGCCCCAATCAGACGGCCACCCCACCAGCCTCCGGTCCCAACACCCTTCCCATCTATCTGGGGAGCACCGGAGGCAACACGATCTGTGGAAATTTCATCAACGCCCCCTGTACCGACGTGACCTTTTGTCCCTCTTCGGGGACCAACTGCCAGACCATCTCGAACATGCTGGTCGACACCGGATCCTCAGGGGTCCGGATCTTCTCCTCGGTCCTGAGTTCCTCTGGATCCTACTCTCCCATCACCGTAGGGGGATCCCCGGTCGGCGAGTGCGCCCGGTTCGGAAACGGATCCTACGGGGACTGGGGACCGCTGGTCCAAGCCTATGTCACATTGGGGGGAGAACAGGCTGTCCCCATTCCGATCCAGATCATCGAGCCCACGTATGCCGGCCAATACACCTCGTCAGGGTCTTCCAGCTCCGGGAATACTTCCTGCGGCTCCACTTTCGCTCCGGATACCAGCCCCACCCAGGCGGGATATAACGGGATCCTGGGGGTAGGGCTGGGGATCCACTGGTGCGGGACCTCTTGCACCACCCATTCAAGTAATAATTACTACTTCACCTGTTCCTCGACCACCTGCAGCCCCACCCCCCTACCAGAGTCCAGTCAGGACCAGAACCCGGTGGCGTCCCTTCCGAGCGACAACACTGGCGTGATCCTCTCGATCCCCTGTCCGGCGGCCGCCGGATCCTCCACCCTGACCGGGACCCTCATCCTCGGCATCGGCACCGAATCGAACAACACCCCGGCATCCGGGGTCACGGCCTACCCCGCGTCGGGCCAGCCCAATTTTGTGTTCGACACCACCTTCCAGGGAACAACCTTTTCGAGCTCCACTTACCCGAACCTTGCCTTCATCGATTCGGGATCCCCAGCCTATTACTTCACCGACAGTCTTTCAACCTGCGCCAGTCCCAACACAAGTACCTACTGTCCTTCGTCTCCCGTTTCCCTTTCGGCCAAGATTGCGGGCGACGGGGGAAGCCCGTCCGCCACTATCGATTTCTCCATCGCCGCACCCTCCTTCCAATACCCGGTGGTGGGAACCATCGGGATGCAGGGGGGGGGATTCGATTGGGGGTTGCCTTTTTTCTTCGGACGGGACGTCTATGTGGGGATCAACACAAGAGCGTCTTCACTGGGAACCGGCCCCTACTGGGCCTTCTAGAGGAAAGAAACCCCGGAATGAACGATTCGCTGGAATGGGAAAGACTGTGAAAACGACGACCGGAACGCGCACCCAACGCTCGCGGGGACACCTCTTCTCCCCCGGCGGGCTGGCCCTCTTGATCGTCCTGTCGGCGCTCCTGGCGGGAGAAGCCCTCGGACCCGACCGCGCGTGGGCCACGTTGGGGGAGGACGAAGCGACCGTTTCCCGAGACCGTACGGTTTCCGCCGGGACCCACACCCTCCTTCAGGCCCAGGGAGGGGTCCGCATCCACATCATCACCTCGTCGTCCCGGACCTATCGGGAATACGTCACTCCCGGCGGCACCGTGTTCGCGGTGACCTGGCAAGGAATGCCTCCTCCGCACCTGGGGAGAATCCTGGGCGCCTACGCCGCGGAGTACCGGGAGGCGATCGTCCGGGCCAGGACCCAAACGACCTACCCCGCCATCCGGTCGCGGTTTCTCCGGGTGACAACGGCCCATCTCCTGATCGACGGGGGGGGACAACCCCGGGCCCTGAGCGGGAGAGTCATCCTGCCCGACCAAATCCCGCCCGGGTTCCCGGTCGACCAGATCCGGTGAATCCATTTAACCACAAAGAATCAGCCGATCAGGCCTTTCCTGCCGCCATCGCCTTGGGAACCTCGATCAGCTTTCCTGTCTTGACGTCATAAACGAACCCATAGATCGGGATCCGCTTCGGAACGAGCGGATGGTTTCGAATCCTCCGGACGTCTTCCGCCACACTCTCCTCAAGGTTGGAGAACGGCAGAAAGTTGACAAATTCCCCTTCCGTCGATCCGGGAGTCTTCCCCCGGTCTTCCCAACCCTTTTCCCCGATCACGGCCGTCTCGAGACTCTTGGAGAGAAGCCCCCGCATGACAGAGTCCGTGAACAGCATCATTCCGCAATCGGTATGGTGAATGACGAACCACTCCTTGGTCCCCAGGAGTTTGTAGGAAATCACAAGGCTTCTTATCGCATCGTCGCTGGCCCGGCCCCCGGCATTTCTGATCACATGGGCGTCCCCTTCCGACAATCCTGCCATTCCGGCCGGATTGATCCGGGCGTCCATGCAGGTCAGGATCGCAAATTGCCTTTTTGGCGGAAGCGCCAGGGCTCCTTTGGAGCCAAACCCCTGGACATAAAGTTTGTTCGCTGCCAGTACCTCTTCCAAGACTGAACTCATTCAGCTTCCTCCATCCATCAAGTGTTTAATGGGTTTCCTGTAATGAATGCGTTTCCCCTGCGCAAGGCTAAGGCCAGGAGAACATTCTGACGGTTCCCGAACGGACCCCCACACACTATCCCCGGAGAGGCGATCCTGTCGAGGGGGATCTCCCTCCCACCGTTCAGTATCCGGATCCCCCCCCCGCCGTGGCAGGCCGAAACGAGCAGAAACACCAACAACAAGGTCCCCCATGAAATCCAGGATGCCATGCGACCCCTTCGCGTGTCCCTCCCCAAATCCTTCCAGCACCAGTGTTGAAACACCCTCCCGTTCCTCAATATTTTACCACCGGGAGTTTCCGTTTACGCGGATCAAGTACAAATTCATCATTGCTGATGCTTTAACCGGATTTATTCTTTTTTAAACTGAATATGAATATCGATCTATGGATTTTCAAGCCCATTAGTCGTATTTTGTCTAACGAGCGATGCGAATGAGGCTTGATGGAAATCTTTGTTGTTTGGTTCAGTTCATGACAAATTCAACCTGATGGTTCTTTCCGCAATGACCAGAAAAGGAACCCACAATGGACCGGGATCATAAATCACCTGCCGACATTGTCAGGAACACCCTTCAGGAACTGGCGCGATCGGGAAAACCCCCGACCCCGCTGAATTATGCCCTGACCTACTTCAGATTTTCCGATCGTCCCCAGGAGGACTTTTGCGCCGCCCTTCTGGAACTCACGGAGATTTTCGCGCAGATCGAGGAAGACAACTGGACCCTGAAGCAGCTCGAGCGTCTGAAAGACTATCTTCCCAAGACAGTCCTTGTTCCGGAAGAGGAGGTCATTGGACCGTTCTCGGAAATCCTCAATGAACTGCTTCTCCGGAACCGGGGGTTTGCGAAAGAGGTCCAGCACCAACGCAAAGAGTTCGAGGGTACGGTCTCCCACCTGAACGAACTCATCGGAAAAGTGCACATCATGATGAACCAGACCGCCAATCGTCTGGAAAAGAGCCTGAACCGGTTCAACACCGTCAGGACCCTTGAAGAGGCCCGGCCCATCTTCACGGAGATCATCGAGCAGTCCCGCTCCCTGCTGGCCGCCATGAGGGAGATCGGGGACGACTTCCAGGAAGCCCATAAAAATCTGATGAACTCCACCATCGAGGCCAATCTGGACCCCCTGACCGGAACGCTGAACCGCCGGGGATTCATGAAAAGGCTCGACTCCTTCGTCCAGAAAAACATTGTCCTCATGATTTTCGATCTGGATCATTTCAAGGAACTCAACGACCGGAAAGGTCACCATCACGGGGACCAGGTGCTTCAGCGCCTCTCTGCCGAGACCTCCAAAAATCTTGAAAAACGCCCGAACATCTTCTGCCGATGGGGCGGGGACGAATTTCTGGTCCTGTTTCCGGACGCCTCCCTCGATGAGATCGCTTCCTTTTCCGAAACGATCCGTTCCACGGTCCTGTCCGACGGCGATCCCGGAAACTCCGAGCATCCGCTCACCATCAGCATCGGAATTTCCGCCGGTTTTCTCGAGTCATCCGACCTGTTCGATACGTTCTACAATCTTGCGGATCAGGCCCTGTACATTGCGAAAAAGGAAGGCCGAAACAGGATCAGGGCCATCCATATCGACGATCAGGAACCAAACGCAAAGCGCCCCAAACCCCCCTCCTGACAGACACGACCCCCTGATCTCCGGCTCCCGCCCCTTTTCCGCGTTGATGACTTGACGATTGCCCCTTTCGGGGGTGTACTTCAGGAAATGGGGGGATCATGAAAAAAGGAAGTGTCTTCATCGTGTCACTGTTTCTGCTTTCTTGCACCCAAAACAAGGATCCGGTCACCTATTACCCCACCGCGGGGGAAATTTACGCGGGAGAAAAAGGCCGTCTGGTCATGCCCGACGACGAAAGGGTCCCGGTTCTCCTGGGCCGTTCCGTGCATGCGTTCAAGGACGGGTGGGCGGCTTACGTGGCAGGCCGAGAGGACCTCAACAGGGCCCTGCGCAACCGGCACTTGATTCGGTGGGTCCCCTCCCAAACCGAAGTCCGGGTCATCATGACGAATACCCGGCTGGGGGTACCGTTCGTGTTCATCCGGCTCAAGACCGACCACGCCACGCCAGGGGGCCTTCTGGAGCAGCCTACGGGATGGTGGACCGATGCGAAAAACTTTCAGATCACTGTCATGCCCCAGTCTTCCCGGGCGGACAATCAGTCGTTCCATAAAACAGGAGGGGTTCCATGAAATCCCAGATCCATTGTCAGAAAAACGGTCCCTTTGAGTTGCGCGGACCGGTCCGGATCACAGATGCCTCGGAGAACGTAACCGAAACGGAAAGCATGACCCATCATCTCTGTCGCTGCGGCGGATCCCAGATCAAACCCTTTTGCGACGGGTCCCACGACTCCGTGAGGTTTCAGTCGGAGTAGGGGCCGTTTCGTCAGAGACGCACTCTATGCCGGCTCCAGAACCCGGGCTCCAGCGTCATCTCCCCATTTTTTCCAGGCGGGACCGATACTCCCGTAAAATCGGACGATCGGCTTCCAGCCAGTCGAGGGATTCCATCTGTTGCGGCTGAACCCAGGAGATGGCGTCATGAACGTTGCGGACAATCTCTCCGGAAACAATTCTAGAGACAAAGGGGTATATGGTCACTTCAAGCGAGGGGTACCGGTGGAAAGCCGGTGTCAGGGGAAAGAGGATCTCGACAAGCATTCCCAGCTCCTCGACCACTTCCCGGACGACACACTCTTCCGGGGTTTCACCGTCTTCCACTTTCCCGCCAGGAAACTCCCATTTTCCTGAAAACACTCCGCCTTCTTTCCGACGGGCTGCCAGAAGCCGGCCGTCCCGTTCGATCAGCGCGCAAGCCACAACAAACCGACGGGGAAACTCCGGTTGAGTCAAACACGTCTCCTTGCCACAGAGGTCATGACTGGGTCTCAAAATCACAGAGGGAAACGGAAGAGGCCCGTTTCAGGCATTCTTCCAGAATCGACTGGAACAAGGACATCTTGATCCCGAGATAGTCCAGGGATTTTCTCAGGGCCGGCTCCACAAAAGGATAATCCGGGTGGGGCGCACCGACAATGGCGGCAATCTGGTCTCCAAGACAGCAGATATGTGCCAGTTCCTTGTTTTGATTGGCCTTCTCGGGTTCATGATGCCAGAGAATCGGATCCAGGATGACCCCCGGGAAATGAAACATCCTTCCATACCTGGACCCGATAAAACAGTGGTCTATCCCGATGTGTTCCCGTTCGGACATCCAGTCTGCCTTGCTGCCGGGGGTCCCGGAAACTTGGGACTGTTTTGCCATGAAATCAGGCATCTCGAGTGTCAGGAACACCTTTCCGAGATCGTGAAGCAAACCCACCGTTTCCGCCTCATCCTTCTCTCCGATCTGGAGCTTTTCGGAGAGGATCCGGCCACACAGGGAAGCCACCCGACTGTGATACCAAAGTTCGGAAACTCCGGGAACATCCTTGTGGCGACCGAACACCGGCAAGGTCATGCAGAGCCCCTTCAGCACACGAAAACCCATCGCCCGGACGGCCTGGGCGACGCTTGAGACCCGGCCGGCCTCCACATACGCACCGGAATTGGCCTGCCGGACGAGATGAGCCGCAAAGGAGACATCTTTCTGGATGATTTTTCCGAGGTCTTCCATCGATATCTTTTCAGCATCGATCTCGTGAACGATCTCGGAAATGACACCTGACAAGGTTGGAAAGGATTCCCGCTTCTCAAGCTTTCTCGAGAGTTCCTCAAATTCCATCTGACCACCTCCCTCCTAGGGCATTAAGATGCTACCTCCTGTGCTCATAGAACCCGGACACGGTATTGCACACCAATTCCTTGAAGGAATCCCCTTCAGGGTTGCCATCGAAAAGGGACATTCTTTTCTCCAGTGCCACAAGCTCAAGCCGGATGGCCATTTCATCGTCCACCCGCGCGATGTCCCTTCGATCCTGAATGATGATTTCCCGGACCCCCCGGGACAAAAGGATCTCCTTCGTTCCCAGGTCGAGCGGATGGGGCGCTTTCAGCAATAGCCTCCCCAACGCATCACAAACATCAGAAGCAATCACAATGGTTTCATGTGGCTTGAGCGGTTCCAGCTTGACTGTCACAAGTCTCATCGTTCCACCTCCGGGTTGAATGAAAAAACCTGATCCCGAAACGTCCCGATTCCGTTCCATCCCGATTGGCGGGGGATCCGCGATGGTTCCCCTCCCGAGTCAATCCTTCGATCACCCGGATCACCGCGGCGATTCCCCAAACGCTGATCCGGGAATATACTGTTTCACATCTCGAAAAACGGAGACCAAGGAGGTTCCATTCGTCTACATTATTCCCCAATCGAACGTTCGTCAAAAAGGAATCTCCCGTGACAAACGGCAGACAAAAATCCATTTTTTCCAAACCCCGGCTCGGTCTCGCCCTCGGAAGCGGTTCGGCGCGGGGATGGTCTCACATCGGGGTCATCCGGGCGCTGGAGGAACTGGGCTTCGAGCCTGACATCGTCTGTGGAACTTCGGTGGGGGCACTGGTGGGCGCCGCGTATGCCAGCGGCCATCTCGACCTGCTGGAACGCTGGGTGGAAGAACTGAAATGGGCCGATGTTCTGGGATACATGCTCCGGGCCTTTGTCGGACAAGAATCCATCCAGAGCAAAAATCAGTTGGCCGGGATCTTCGGGGAAACCATCGGCACAATGCTGATCGAAGATTTGCCCAAGGGGTTTGGCGCCGTGGCGACCGACCTGGACACGGGCCAGGAAGTCTGGTTTCGGAAAGGATCCCTGTTGGACGCCCTGTCCCCGTCCATTGCCTACCCGGGACTTCTCAACCCGATCTTTTTCGATGGACGATGGCTGGTGGATGGAGCACTCGTCAATCCCGTCCCGGTCTCCCTGTGCCGGGCACTGGGTGCCGATATCGTCATCGCCGTCAACCTTAATGGCGACCTTCTGGGAAAGAATCATGATCGCCCGGACAATGCTGATTCCAAAGAGAAATGGATCGGGACCGAACGCGAACCGGATTTCTGGAGTCGTCTGATCGCCCCGTTCATGAACCTTCGGGACAAGAAAAAGGACTCTTCTGGCGAAGACGTCGATGAGAACGAATATCCTCCCAAGCTTTTCGAGGTGATCTCGGGGGCCATCAACATCATGCAGGATCGGATCACCCGAAGCCGGATGGCCGGTGATCCCCCGGATCTTTCCATCACCCCCCGCCTTTCCCAGATCGGCCACCTGGAGTTTCACCGATCGGAAGAGGTTATCCTGGAGGGAAAGCGCAGCGTCGAAAGGATGCTTCCGGCCCTGGAAGACATTCTCCACCCGTTCAGATGATTCCCCCCTTCCCGGATCCCGGTCATGACAGAAACCGGAAGAATGACGTTGACGCTGGGACCGGGACCCATGAGAGAATGGATCCCTCACAGGACTGGGCCAGTTCGTGCTCCATCCCGGATTTCATCCGGAACCCCGGAGAACCCCGATGCATATTCCACTAAAACCGGAAAGACCCCATCCCCTGACCGAACGCAATCCGGCAGGCGACCAGACTTTTTCCTACTCGGATGTCATCGCCTCGTTCACCTATGCACTTGACCTTACGGAAGGCCAGCCGCAGGGTCATTGTCTGCGTTCGTGCCGGATCGGCATGGCGATCGGTGAGTCCCTCGGAATGGATCGGAAATCCCTCTGGAACCTCTATTACTCCATCCTTCTGAAAGATGCCGGCTGCAGCAGCAATGCCGCCAGGCTTTTCGAACTCTACGGGACCGACGACAGGACGACCAAGAAGAACTTCAAAACAGTGGATACCGACAGCGTGGTTCAGGTGGCGAAGTTTGTCTTTTCCAATACCGCCCTTGGACATCCGCTCCGGGAGAAAATCCGGAGGATCCTGCATCTGGCCATGAACGGAGAAGATCTGGCCACGGAGATGTTCATGGCCAGATGCGAACGGGGAGCCCACATCGCGCTGGAAATGGGGTTTAACGAAGAGGTCGCCCAAGCCATCCGCTGCCTGGACGAACACTGGAACGGAAAAGGGCGGCCCCGCGGGATGCGGAAAGAAGAAATCCCGCTCGCCTCCCGGATTGCCCTTCTTTCCCAGGTCGCCGATGTCTTCTCGTTTGACGGGACAGCCGCACGGGCCATCTACGAGGTGAAGAAGCGACGGGGAACCTGGTTCGACCCCCAGGTGGTGGACGCGTTTGAAGCCATCTCAACGGATCAGTCGCTCTGGAAGGAGCTTTCGTCAACAGATCTTGAGAACCGGGTCCAAAAACTTGAACCCGAAGAGTACTCCTTCCCCGCCGATGCGGATCGTCTGGACGCGGTGGCAAGGGCCTTCGGGAAGATCATCGATGCCAAAAGCCCCTACACCTATGGCCACAGCCAGCGGGTCGGGGACTACACCCTGGCGATCGCCCGGGAACTCGGGTTCCCGGAGGACCATTGTGTCTGGATACGAAGAGGGGGATTCCTTCACGACCTGGGAAAGCTTGGCGTCAGCAACACGATTCTGGACAAACCGGGACGGCTGTCCGGAGAAGAATACGAACTCGTCAAGAAACACGCCCAGTTCACCGAGGAAATTCTGGTCCGGATCGGGGTCTTTGAAACCCTTTCGTTTATTGCAGGCGCCCATCACGAGCGCCTCGATGGAAAAGGATACCCCCGGGGTCTGGATGCCAGCCGGATCCCGCTCGAAACCCGGGCGATTTCCGTCGCCGACATCTTTGATGCCCTGACCGAAAACCGTCCCTACCGTAAAGCAATGACCGACGATCAGGCCTTTGCCATCATGAACGACATGCGGGATCAGGCCCTGGACAGTCGCTGCCTGGACATCTTCATGGATCTGAGGCGAAGCACGTTCACCCCGCACGGTCCCCCCGATCCCTGACGGAAGGGAATTCCACCGGATCAATCACCGGCCTGAAACCCTGGGACTTCCTTCTCGGACAATCTCGACCATCAAAGAAACAATTGACGAAGGTCACATGATATTTTGTGGATTTTTGATAGGTTCTAGCGCCGATGTCACTGAGAGGCATCGGGAAGGAGGTTTCCAATGAAATACCAGAAGTTTCTTCCGGCCGTGATCGTTTCTTCCCTGATTGCAGGCGTGGGATTTGCCCACGGAGCCACATCAGTCTCGAAACATTCGACCACGCCAACATCAACCCAATCTTCAAAAAGCTCGGCTTCTTTCGTGGATCTGGACCGGCAAGCCCGCTCCTCTTTGTCGGATGATAAGGTCGCGGATCGAATCTCCCGGAGTCACGATGAGGAAGGGGAGGACCGCAAGGATCTGGACCGGGAACACAGAAAAGACCGGGACCATCTGAAACAACAGGATCGCGAAGGTGAACTTTCCAGACGCGACCAAACCCGTGACTTCAGGGACCGGGATCGCCGGGACATCGAACACCGGGATCGTGAATCCCCTGAAGCGTCCCTGCACCACGATGGCGATGATCGTTTCCGGGGACTGAGCCGGGCCGATTTTGAACAGGACACCCATCGCGAAGCGGTCCGGGAAATCATGAAGGCTTCCCAGATCCGGGTCGCGAGACTTTATTCTCCGAAACATCGTGCAGGGTATCATGCCCGCATGCACCGCCACTCCCGTTAATGCCTCCCTCACTCAAGAATGCCGGGGCTTTCCCGGCCCTTCTCCTTTTCACGATACTGGGCTCCCATCAGGGGGCCCAGATCTTCTTTCCCCCCGCCTGCTGGGCCGATGAACCTCCCGCATTCCCAAGGGAAGACTCCGACTGGAAAACGATTCAGTCCACTGTCAGGAATCACCGGTATCCTCTGGCCGAACTGCAGATCGCACAATACATCCGGAACCACCCCCAAAACAGGGATGCCTACATTCTGGGAGGGAGGATTGCCCGAAAAATCCACAAACCCTCCAGGGGTCTTTCAATTCTCGACAAGGGACTCCAGCGGTTTCCTTCCGATCCGACCCTGCTTCGCCTGAAGGCGGAGCTTTTGATGGAACAGGGGGACATGATCCGGTCGAAAAAGATCCTGGCGAACCTCTCCAGAAACAAGAACGAATCCTCTTCGGAACGGATGAAAATCCGGGAAGATCAGAAGATCCTCAATGAACTGGCACTTTCCATGCCCCCCCTGATCACCTTCGACCAGAACATCAATTTCGAGGAAGCGATTCCCCCTCCGTTCCAGTCGCCCGAGGCCTATATTCTGGAAAACAGCGCCTACCACCTTCGGGTCAGCAATATCGATATTTCGTACCCGGGAGGAGCCTCCATCGGGACAGGGGTGGCGATCGAAACGCCATTGATCAAGGACACTGTCCACTTTCAGGCCGGAACAAACCTTTATGTGGGGGCGGTGTCGGGCCAAAACAGTTCCGTCGAATCCTACCTGTATGCCGGCGTGGATGGGCAAGGACCCGCCGGAATCCAGTTTCTGGGGGATGTGGGGGATGTCTTTGCGGGAGGTCAGATCAACGCGGGTTTTTACGGTCATGCAGACATTCCGGTCGGGCCTCTCCGGGTGGATGGGCAGGGCTGGTACCAGCTTCCCTGGAGCGGGTACGGAGAAGCGATTCTGGCCGGAGGGCTCCAGTCCGGTGGCCTGCTGAGCGCGACCTGGACCATTCTCTCGAATTTTTCCCTCTCCGGGGAATACGAATACACCTACGACACCCTCCAGGGAACCCAGACCCCCTTTGGGATCAACCATAACTCCATGGCCACTCTCGACTGGAGATTCCTGAAAACCCCCGATCTTCATCTTGTGGCGGGCTACGACACCCAGTCCTTCACCCCCTTCGTTCCCAACCCGACCCTGCAGGTTCCCGTCCTCCTTTCTTCAAGCTTCGGGTTTGCGGGCCTTTCAACCCTGGATCAACTCGGGCGTTATTTCGTCTTGAACGGGCAGTTGGGGGGGGTGGTCGGCACATTCGATACACCGGGTCCGCTGGCGGGATTCCAGGGGGATGGGGGATTCTCCTTCCAGTTCAACCCGCACATCGAGCTTTATGCCAACCTGTCCTATGAATCCCTGGCGGCTGCCTATATCGGTGCCGTAACCACCACGATGTTCGGCGTCAACATCTGGTTCTGATCCGGACCGATCCTCCGCCTTGGCCTTCGAACCACCCCCAGGAGGAAAGGGGGGCCTTCCTCCGATTCAACGCGCCCAGAATGGACCTGTCCGGCGCAAAGCCCCCAAAACAGTTGCCAAATCCCTCCACAACCCATACCATGAACCATTTTAACCTCCCGCCGATTTTGTGAAGGAGCGTTCTTGTCTTCGTCCGATTCTTCCCGTTTCCGATGGGGGGCCCTGCTTGTCATCCTCTCGGCCATCGGATTCGCCGCCAAGGGAATTCTTGCAAAAATGGCCTATGGAGAAGGGGTGGACCCCGCTACCGTCCTGACCCTCCGGATGCTTTCGGTCTTTCCGCTCTATCTCTTCGGCGTGTTCTGGTTCGGAAGGGGAACCCGGTTTTCCAGACCCCCCCTCGCCAGCCGGGATTTCCTGAAAATCCTTCTTCTGGGTCTTCTGGGGTTCGATGTTTCGGCGGTCATGGACTTCGAGGGGCTGGCGAAAATCAGTGCGGGCATGGAGCGGCTCGTCCTTTTCCTTTACCCGACCTTCGTCGTCTTCCTCTCCGCCCTTTTTTTAAGGAAAAAACTGGGAACAGGGGAAATTTTCGCCTCCTTGCTGGCATATGCAGGAATTGCGATCGTCACCAAAGGGAACCACGTAACCCATCCGACAGAGGGATCCGGCATCCTCCTCGTTTTCGGAAGCGCCCTCTTCTATGCCGTCTACCTCGTGGGTCTCGAGGGACTGCTCAAACGGGTGGATCCCCTCTGGCTCACCTCGGTGGTCATGATCGTATCAACGGCTGCGATTTCGCTGCAGTCCCTGTTCACGGGAACGCTCCATTTCGGGAACGTGGACTCCCGGGCCCTGTCGGCGATTCTCCTGATGGGGATCTTCTCCACGGCGCTCCCCACTTTTTTCATGACACTCGGCATTTCCATGATCGGAGCCAGTCGGGCGGCCGTCCTGTCCTTTCTCGGTCCTGTTGCGACCCTTCTGATGGCAACAATTTTTCTTGGTGAAAGACTGTCGGTCGAAGAAGTCGCCGGCGCGATCCTCGTCCTGTGTGGGGTGGCCTCCCTTTCATTGGGAAATCAAAACGTTTCGGGTCCGGTTAAGGAATCCGATCTTCCCCCCCGTGAAAGCGAGCAGGAGATTTTGCGGAGATCCCCGTATGAACAGAGCCGGGATGAATCGACCCAGTGACCGCAAGAGGGGATTCTGGGGACCGGATCCCTCTCCCCAACATAAGGGGCCAAACGCGAATATTCTCTTGGAACCACCGCTGTCGATTCCCGGGCACTCCCTTTTCCTGTTCCCCCTTTGATGCAGCGATCCTCCATGGGTTTCAGGGGGTAGTTCCCGGTTCAGGACTCTGCCTGGATCAGACCCTCCAGATTTTTCCGAAACAATTCCGTTGAAAAAATGAAGGTGATTGACTATATTTTTCAGAATAGTCATAGATGCAGCCATTTCTGACAGATCATAATGTTTTTTTGGGAATGAAATGGCTTCTGACATGACCCACACTGGGGCAATCAGCACCCGATCAAGTCAGCCGTTCTTCTCCGGTAACCCAAGTTCCCGTTGGTCCAGCCGATTCCAATCGGATGTCTTGCCTTGGTGCCGCCCTGGGTCGGCCCTTGGTTGTTTCAGAAGTTCCCGTTTCTGGCATGCGGTCGCCAGCCTTTTCCGGAACCGGAATCGTGTCCTTTGGCCATCCATCAACAAGGCCTTGGGCAATGACCGGACATCACCACACCATCGCAGAAATAAAACAAAGAAACCGGGAACAATCCGGAAAAACACAAAAACACTGCTATGCACCGGGGAGAATTTGAATGGATACCCCAATCAAATGATTGGACCTTTCAAACATAACTACTCTCGCATTGCCCCCCAAACCGAACACGGGATATCCCGAATCGGGGACTTTCCAGAAACTCTCCCAGCCTTCTTCAGTGTTTCACTTTCAATATCCTTTTTTGAGACCCCGTGCCGGGGGAGATCGTGATTTCTGGCAATCACCCCAATTCGTTACACCATGACGACCCCGAAGAGGACAGGGACTTCATGAAAGACAGAGTCCGGTTCCTCCGCATTGGAGGATGGATCGGCATTCTCGCCTCTGTCTCCATGACCATCATCGAACTGTTCCGCAATGAATTTTTCCGGGTGATTCCCTCCGTTCTTTTCTCGGTCGTTGCACCCTTCCTGATCCTTGGAATCTCGCGCAACCCGGAACACTACAAAAAGATCCTGACCGGCTTCGCCAGCCTGATCCTCTTCCAACAGATTCTGGGAGCCTTCCTGTCCTTCAACGAAGTTCTGATGCTGATCTGGTATCCGGTCTTTCCCCTCACCTATTTTTTCCTTCTGGGGTATCGGCGCGCACTCCTCTGGAATGCCGCAGCTCTGGTCGCGATCGTCATCGGATACGTTCTTTTCCCTGTGCTGAACCACATCCCTTCCGTATCACTGCCCATCTTCCTGAGTTCCGTGCTGGCCTATTCTGTCGCTGTGGTGCTCGCCTGGTACCATTACAGGGTGATCCACACTTACCAGTCTCGCCTGAAGAGGGAAGCCGTCGTCGACACACTGACCGGGGCACTCCTCCGAAAGGCGGGGCTTCAGCAATTGTCCAGATTGATGACCCAGGTCGACAGGATTCCGGACATGGAATTGTCCGTGGCCCTGCTCGACATCGATGACTTCAAACGCATCAACGACCAGGATGGCCATCAGTCCGGAGACCGGGTTCTCGTTCGGGTGGCAGAGTCCATCCACCGGTCGATTCGAAAGGGGGACTACTTTATCCGGCTTGGAGGCGAGGAGTTTCTGCTCTTGCTCCCAAGCCAATCCTTCAATCACGCACATTCCCTCTCAGAAACCCTCCGCCAACGGATCGAACAGGAGGTGAAACGCTCTGACGGAACCTGTGTGACCGTCAGCATCGGTTTGACCCAATACCGTCCGGGAGAGAGGCTGAGTTCCCTTCTCCATCGCGCCGACCATCTGATGTATGCTGCCAAGAAATTTGGCAAGAACAAGATCTGCTGGAAAGAATCCGAGGCAGGGGATCCTTTTCCAGCAGATTCTCCTGCGGTTCCTCTTTCCGAAAACGCCTGATCCCTCTTCTTTGTTTAACCGAGGAAAAATCCAGGACAACACTCCAGTCCCGGAAACGGGTTGTCCGGAGGTGAGGAAAGTTTGGAAGGAGTTATGAACATGGGGCAAGACCGACCATTTTACTGATACCCTTCACCGCCCATCGATGACCCGGATGTACCATTGAGGGCGCATGCGGCCGAAGTCCGTCCTGAGATGGCTTCGAAGTCCCATTTTCGAATCAAGCACGAACGGTTGTGCATTTTCCCGGACAAACACTACCCAATGCCAGAAGGGATGACCTTTCTCCAGATGATATTTGATGGCCAAAAGGGCGAGATCGGGAAGGGCTTCCCAGGATTGGAAAGGAGCTTCCCCGGGATCCGCTTTCATTCCCACGCGTTCCAGCAGCTTCCGGACATACAATGTCTCCGACCACAGCGACCTGTCTTCCGCAAAAATACCCATAGAATTGGCCATCGACTTCATCTCCTCATATGGGAGACCGCTGAGTGCAGCGACACTGGCGATACCGCACCCCGTCCGATCGAGCTGAATCACCGGATTTCTCATTTTTGCCCCTTGCACTGAAACTCAAAGCTCGAACCGATCCCGGCAATGAAGAGCAAATGCAACGGGAAGAGATTATACGGCATAATGCGCGTAGGCCCTCGATACCTTGCGATCGGGAGCGAAATGAAAGACCTCCGCTGCCAACTGGCCTCGTGCCCCCTTGTAGTAGAGAACGATGGTATCGACTCCCATCAATACCGTTACAAGCTCGAATCTGAGGTCGGGAATCAGATCCAGCGCCTTGGCCCAGTATTTTCCGACCGCATCCTTTCCCTTGAGCGTTCCGGACGGCTCCCCTGCAATCTGGATCATTTTAGGAGAAGACATTTCAAACTCTTCCGAATAGTGGGAAAGGATACGATCCAGATCATGGCTGTTCCACGCATCGATCCAGTCTCGTCCAAACTCTTCCGCAAAATCCTTCTCGATCATTGCCGGACTCCAAACAGGTAGAGGATTTCCTTGCTGACAGATTCCTATCGATCTCTGTCACTATGAGTATTGGATTCAAGAGGAAAAGGCCATCTTACAATCATTCAGAAAAGATTCCATCAAATTTCCACCAGCACCCCTTCCAGAATCGACATCATCCGTTCGATTTCCTCCACACTCACATTGAGCGCCGGCATGAATCGAAGAATATTTGGCCGAGGAGCATTCAGCAGAAGCCCCCGCTTGAAAGCATTCTGGACGACCCTCCCGGCATCGGCACGTGCCAATACCCAGCCGATCAGAAGTCCTTCACCGCGCACTTCCCCTTCTCCCAAACGACGGGAAAGATCCGACAGACAATTTTTGAGAAGTGCACCCTTTTTCGACACTTCATTGAGGAAGGAAGGACGCATGACTGTATCGAGAACGGCAGACCCCACGGCAGTGAGCAGGGCGTTTCCGTTGAAAGTTCCCCCCTGTTCACCTGGCGCAAAACAGCAAACGGACTCCTTGGCTCCGAGGGCAGCCAACGGAACACCTCCCCCGAGCCCTTTTCCCAGTGTGAGAATATCGGGCTCGACTCCGGCATGTTCGTAGGCGAAGGCTTTTCCCGTTCGCCCGATCCCAGTCTGGATTTCGTCAAGAATCAAAAGAATACCCATTCGTTGGGAAAGTTCCCTCACCCCCGACAGAAAATTCCGGCTTGCCGGAACGACTCCGGCCTCCCCCTGGATTGGCTCCAGCATGATGGCTACCGTCCGGGAAGAGATTGCGCGCTCGATGGCATCAAGATCATTGAAGGGAACCTTGACGAATCCTGCGCCCTTTGGTTCAAACAATGGCTCCCACTGAGGTTTTCCAGACGCGGACATCGTCGCGAGGGTCCGGCCGTGGAACGCGTTTTCCGTCGTAATGATCTCGAATGCCCCTTCACGATGAAGAGAACCCCATTTTCGGGCCAGCTTGATCGCCCCTTCATTGGCTTCGGCTCCGCTATTTGTAAAGAACACCCGGTCGATACAGGAGCAGTCCACGATCTTGTCGGCCAATTCCAGCATTCTGTCGGTATAGAAGGCCGGACTGGCATTGATGAGCGTCTGGGCCTGAGCGGTGATGGCCCCAACAATTTCCGGAGGACAATGTCCAAGGCAGTTCACCGCCCATCCCTGGATAAAGTCCAGAAAACGGTTGCCATCCTGGTCGATCAACCACGATCCTTCACCCCGAACAAAGATGACAGGGGGTCGATCCGTTATTTTCATCAAAGATTGATCGAAGATGCCCGATTTCAATGAAGTCCCTCCAAAAAGATCTTCGATGTCTCAAGCATCAAAGAAATTTTAATCTTGGTCAAAATACAGTGTTTTCAATGGCATCGGTTGCGAAAAACCCTTCCCCGAGTCTCTCCGGGATCCCTTCATCGTCTAAGATCCCGATCCGTTTACAGTGCGATCCCAAATGCTTCCAAGAAATTTCTCCTTCCCTCATTTGTCGCATAAACAGCCCGGCTTCCCTGACTGCGCCGTACCCAGTCAAGCTCCATGAAACGGGTGGCCAAAAACGCCCCAAAAGCTCCACCGATATGAGGTTTACGCTCGCTCCAATCGATGCACCGCCGGGCTAAAAGACGACGGGAACGTTCAAGGACTGGCCAGTCGACACCAAAGTCTTCCAACTGGTGGCGACCAATGTCCGTGATCTGGAAATCTTTTCCTTCTAGAAAAAACCACCCTTTTTTCTGGAATTGTTCCGCCAGGGCCACCCCCAGTCGACCTGCCAGGTGGTCGTAGCACATGCGGGCCTGTCTGAGCGGAGCAACTCGGGCGATATCCGGACGTTCCCCGAACCGGACCTCTGCCGAAACTGCGAGCAAATCTTCGATGGTCTCCATCATCCGGTGGGAAACAATGCGGTAATAGCGGTGGCGGCCGCAAATTTCCAAACCCAATATACCCATCTTTTTCATCAACGCCAGATGTTCGCTGGCCGTCTGACTGGATATCCCCGCCCGAAAGGCCAGTTCACTCGCCGGAAGCGCACGTCCATCAGACATTGCCAGAAGCATCGCGGCCCGCGACGGGGAAGAGACCAGATGGGCCATTTGGGTCAATGTCAGAATTTCATCCATATTTCGGCCACTCCCGAATCGTTTATATCGCAAAGAATGTTACGTTACCTTCAGATCGTCTTTAAAGGCAATCCTGTCGTTAACATACAAAGGAGAACTTCATGGCATTGTCTGCACTTTTCCAACAAACCAATGGAATGCCCTGGATTCCGGCCAGTGTTCTTTTTGGCGAAAAACTATTGGTCGATGGCCAGGATGTCATTTTTCTCAAGATCCTGAGCGACCGTCGGACCGAAGGAGGGGGCGTTGCCGAAATTACAAGGTTCACACCTCCCGCCGGAAAGAGGATCCGGATAAAGGCCGTCGCAGAATCCGACGAACACGTCTATATTCTGGACGGGGGGCACGACGATGGGACCGGCAAACAGATCCGGTTCCCCGGAGATTATCTACTTCACCCCAAAGGCCTTCCCCATAGCGCGATTCTATCTCGGGAAACGATTGCCCTGGTGATCTATGCAGGGGAACCGGACCGGGTGACCGAGTTCCGTATAGAACCTTGCAACAGGGAGTGATCGAGAAAGGAGTTTCTCCCTCTCCCAAGAGAGAAGATAGACTTGAACGACTCCCGAACGGGATCGGAGACAGAAGTGTCTCGAATCAGGTCAGAGGCGTGGGGCTCTGGTTGCTCGTTTTCAGCGGGAGATTCGCGAAATTGACTAAAACCTGGCCAATTTCACGCAAACATGAGCAGAACCACTTAGCCCCGTATAAGGATGTTTTCGCGGGAAAGAAATCCAGAATTCGGATCGGACATACATGAGGTGTCAAGAGACACTGGCAGGAATCTGACAGGATTCAAAACGACGGGGACTTGGCCGGGCGGGACGGTAGATGACGGATTTCCCGAAAATCACTTGGGCCAATGTCATCATTCAAGCCCTGCCGTTTCCCAGGCAAGGATTGCCTGTTTGCGGATTTCTCCCCAACGATACCCACCGAGCTTACCGCACTCTTGAATGACACGATGGCAAGGGATGAGGAAGGCAACCGGATTCGCACCCACTGCCTGCCCCAATGCGCGTGCAGCCCCAGGACGACCAATGGCCGTGGCCACCTGGGAATAGCTTGCCACCATTCCAGGAGAAAGTTGCAACAACGCTTTCCACACAATGATCTGAAAATTTGTTCCGGAGACATACAAGGACAAGGGTCGGTCCAGGGCTTTTTCCCTCTCGAAAATGGCCTCGACAATCGAAGGCGTCTGCTGATGATTTTCGATCACCGTCGCATGGGGCCACCTTTTATGCAAATCGCTCAAGGGCTCCTGAAGATCCGTCGTCTCCAGAAAGGAAAACTGACAGATTCCCCGGCTCGTATTGGCAATAAACGCTTTTCCAAACGGGGTATCGTGTACAGCGTACTGAATCGTTACCCCCCGTCCTCCCGTCTTGTATTCTCCGGGTGTGACCGCTTCCAATTGAA
>JAJYGC010000014.1 GCA_021785195.1 Nitrospirota bacterium | reverse complement strand
TGGGTTTCGGTCGGGGGGGCCGACTATTGTGCCCAGATTGATCCGAGGGTGGAGCCTGCCCAGATGATTCCCGGACAGCGTGTGCGGCTGAACGAAGCCCTTTCCGTCGTCGGTGTTTCCGGAACAGATCCGTTTGGTTCGGTCGTTCGGGTCAGCAAAATCCTAGCCGATGGCCGGTTCGAAATTGGAGGAGAGCGGACGGGGGCGGGCATTTCAGCGGCCATCGTGGGGCGGGGTCATTTGCTGGAGGGAGTGTCCGTCTCCCCCGGGGATTCTGTGCGTCTGGACAGCACATCACGCCTGGCCGTCGAGCATATGGGAGGCCAGGAACAAAGCCATCTTCTCGAAGAAGTCCCGGATGTGTCCTGGAAAGATGTTGGCGGACAGCAGAAGGCGCTCGAAGAGATCCAGAAAGCCATCGTCAATCCATTCCTGCACGAAGACCTCTACAAGAGGTATCGTTTCCGTTCTCCCAAGGGGTTTCTTCTTTTTGGCCCTCCCGGATGTGGAAAGACCATGATCGGAAAGGCCACGGCCCACCAGATGGCGATGGATCTCGGCGAACGGGAAGGGAGGCCGGTCCGGGGCGTTTTCTTCCATATCAAGGGTCCCGAGATCTTCAACATGTGGTTGGGGGAATCCGAGAGGATTGTCAGGGAGCTCTTTGCACAGGGAAGAGAAGCCAGAAAGAGGGGAGACTTTCCCGTACTGTTCATCGATGAGGCCGAGGCGATTCTGGGAACCCGGCGATCGGTCCGCTCCTTTAATATCCACAACACCCTCGTTCCGATGTTTTGTGCGGAAATGGACGGCTTGTCGGGGCGGGACGGATTTATGGTCATCTTGGCCACTAACCGCCCTGAAATGATTGACCCGGCGATCCTGCGCCCTGGACGGATTGACCGCAAGATCCGGGTGGTCAGGCCAGATCGGCGTGCGGCATCGGAAATCCTTTCCATCTACCTTTCCCCGGACATTCCGGTCATGGGAGAAAATCTCAAGCCGGCAGATTCCCTTGAACGGGAACAGATGATGGAGAGGTTCCTGGATGCGCTCTATGCCGAAACGGATGAAAACGCTGTTCTGGAGGTCGTACTCCGGAGCGGAAGACGGGAGATCCTGTACCGTTCCGATTTGGTCAGCGGAGCGATCCTGGCATCCGTAATCGATCGGGCGAAAGAGCTGGCACTTTTGCGGGAAATGCATTCACCTTCCGAAGGGGGCCTGTCGTATTCGGATCTCAAGGAAGCATTGAATTCCGAATTTGCCGAGGGAGACATTGTCCCCGCTTCGGATGTGGCGGATGACTGGTTGTCCCTTCTGGATCTGAGTCAGCGGGATGTGGTGGACCTTAAACGGTTCCAGGCTGGAGGCCGGGAACGAAACGTTCTGGAACGCCGGGCCATCGAATGACGGATTTCAGGATTGTCATGGGGTTGGAAACGGAGTATGGGATCGTCAGGAACGATCTTTCCGACTCGGACCCGGTCATCGAATCGATGGAGATTGTCAGGGCCTATCAGTCCTGCGACCTGACGGGATGGCTCTATCAGGAAGAGGACCCTGCCCTTGACGCGAGGGGGTTCCGGGTCGAGGGGCTGGCGCAGGATGAGGAAGAAAGGGCTTTTACCCAATCCGACTACACGAGGTTCTTTTCTTTTCGGGAAATGAAGAGTGACCGGATCCTCTCGAATGGGGGACGGTTTTACAATGATCATACCCATCCCGAATTTTCGACTCCCGAGTCCATGGGGATCCTTGACCTTCTCCGGTATGACCGTGCGGGAATCGAAATTCTCCGTCTTGCCGCCCGGGAACGGGTTCGCCTTCTGGGTCCGGGAGCGGCACTTTCCCTCTACAGGAACAATACCGACTACCATGGGCATAGCTACGGGTGCCATGAAAACTACCTTCTTCCCCGGGAGATCCCTTTCGAGCGGATTGTCGAACATCTCCTCCCTTTTCTGGTCGCCCGGACGGTTTTGACCGGGGCGGGAAAATACGGATTCGAGTCTTCAGAGCGTCGGGGAGGGATTGCATTCCAGATTTCCCAGCGGGCCGACTTCATGGAAGCACTGATCGGGGTCGACACCATGCATCGTCGTCCCTTGGTGAACAGTCGGGACGAGCCTCATGCGGATCGCAAGCGGTTCAGGCGACTCCACCTGATCCTGGGGGATGCCAACATGTCTGAATGGCAGACCGCCATGAAGGTCGGAATGACGGAAATGGTCCTGACGCTTC
Organism: Nitrospirota bacterium; assembly: GCA_021785195.1. Taxonomy (GTDB): domain Bacteria; phylum Nitrospirota; class Leptospirillia; order Leptospirillales; family Leptospirillaceae; genus JAJYGC01. The sequence goes on along the minus strand of JAJYGC010000014.1, from coordinate 8,036 downwards.
TGGTCGGTTCCGAGTGGGAACCAAGGATTGTCCTGTCCGATCCGGTGGCATCGATCCGATCCGTGTCGGCCAGCCTGCGCCAACAGCCCACATTGCCCTCCAAGGGGAAAGAGCAATGGACGGCGTTGGATATCCTTGAGCACTACTGGGATGCCTGTCAGAAAAGTCTTCATGAATGGACATCGGAAGAGCGGTGGGTTCTCTCGGAGTGGAGGATTGCCATTGACCAGTTCAGGGAAGATCCGGGCCTTTTGGCGGATCGTGTCGACTGGCTGGCCAAGCAGGATTTCCTGGAACGGTTCCGGGAGGAAGAGTCCCTTTCCCCGGATGATCCGTGGCTTCAGAGCCTCGACCTTGAATATCACAATATTGATGCGGATCAAGGGCTTTTCTGGGCCCTTGAAGAAAGTGGGGCGATCAGAAGGTTGACCCAGCCAAATCAGGTTTCTGACGCGATTGTTTCACCGCCACGCCTGGGCCGACCCAGGGTGCGCCATGCGATCATTTGCCGCTTCCCCAATGAAGTGATTGAAGCCGGGTGGGAAAAGATCAGGTTCCGAAATGGGGTTTTGCTGGATCTGCCCCTCTTCCAGAAAAGTGGGGAGGGGGAAATTTCAGATCTTCTTCATCGAATCGAAACAGTTGCGACTCCCGGAGAATTGTCGAAAACGATCGAGGCATTTTCCGGCGTTTAAGGTGCCAGTACAATGAGGAGGATGTCAAAATGGAACAACCTATGGGTGTGGAATTTTCTCCGGATCGTCAGGTTGTGCCGGGGTCTCCAAAGAAAGATGTCCAGAAGGAAGGACCTGTTCCCAAAAAGCCCGATGTCCACAAAGGGACCGACCGTTTAATGGATCGCATGAAGAAGGTCGATCCCAACCAGTCCGAACGGTACCGCCAAAGAACGGGGGAATGATGTCAGAATGGCATAACGACGGATCCTTCCTGGATCTTCTCGGTTCCCGTCTGACAGTGGTTCCCTCCCTGGGAGGAGCTTCTCCCGAAGCGCTTTCTGGGTTTGTGGAGACTCATGCGACAACAATCCTTGCCTTCCACTTTGGGGGAGGGGTGCTGGTTGCGGGAGATCGCCGGGCCACGGCAGGGAACCGAATCATGACAAACCGGATTGAAAAGGTCCTGGAAATTGACGGGGGTTCGTTGATGGCGATTGCCGGGTCTCCGGCATTTGCATTGGAAATGGCTCGGGTCCTTGAACATACGTTCAAATATTATAGGAGAAGTCAACTGGCGGAACTGTCTGTCGAAGGCAAGCTTCGGATCCTCTCCCAGCTGCTGAAGGAAAACATTCCGATGGCAGTTCAGGGAATCGGTGCGGTGGTTCCCCTGTTTGTGACCCAGGACCCGGAGTCGAAGGAATCCAAAATCTATTTTTACGATATTCTGGGGGCGCACTTTGAAGGGGTCCCGTTTGCGGTGGGAGGCTCAGGGTCATTGGAGGTTCAGGGGATTCTCCGATACCTTGACCGATGGGGCAACTCCGGGAGGGGCCTTTCCGCGATGCCGGAAAGGGAGGCTGTGATTCTTTCTTTGAGGCTCCTTGAAACGGCTTCCTACTTCGATTCGGCGACAGGGGGAGTGCAAGTTCGGGAAACGGTGTACCCCGTGGTGAAAATCCTGGACAGGGAAGGGATTCACACGATAGAGGAAGATACACTGAAGGAAATTTACCGGACGGGGGTCGAAAGTGTTTGATGAACCTTACCGATGGGTTGAGGCGATTGGTCAGAGAAGGGATTACATTGAGGATCAGATCAAGAGGTCAACTCCTGTTCTGGTTTCTTCCGTTCAGGAAGGGATTGTCTTCTACACCTTCTACCGGAAAATCCCGAAAGTCTACGAAATCTATGACAGGATCGCGATGGGCGCAATTGGTCATCCAGCCGATATCGAGGCCATCCGGATGATGTTGTTGAATGCCGCCCATGTGGAAGGATTCCAGCGATCCCCTCAGGATGTGACCTTGAACCGGTTGGTTCTGTTTGCCTTGTCTCCCCGGTTGAAAACCGCTTTTGAGGATGTGATGTCCTCTCCCATGTTGTTCAGGAGCGTATTGGCTGAAGTGGGATCCACCATTCAGAAGGACCGCCTGATGCTGGTGGACTATGATGGCAATGTGGAGGAAGCTTCGGGATTGGTTGTGGCAGGGGGGACGGGAACCGCCCGGGATCGTGTCCTGAAACAATTCCCTTTAAAGGAAGATAAGAAGCGGTGGACGCTTCAGGAAATGCTTCCCCGTTTTCTGGATGCCTACCTCAAGGGCGTCTTTGAAGATGATGAGCTTGGTTTTGATTCCTCGGGAAATTGTATCGATGAAGGGAAATTCAAACAGGCCAGAACCCGACTGTTCTCAGAGGGAGTCGCCAACGTCTCCCTGCTGGATCGGAAAAAGGGGACTCTGGTCCCATTGGAAATCCCTGTGCCCCCTGTGCCCGAAGAGGAGATTTCCCGGTGAAAACGATCGTCGGTCTTGAGACGGAATATGGGGCCTTGCTTTCAGGACCCTCCCAGGGCATGAGGGAACTCTTCCGCCAGGAGGAAATGTTCCAGAAGGTTCGGGACCATGTGTTCTATGAGCAGCGGATGGGCATCATCGACCAGCACCAGCGGGCCTATGATGAGCCACCAGGGAATGGAGGCTTCCTGCTCAATGGGGGACGTTTGTATATCGATATGGGCCATGTAGAGTATGCGACCCCGGAATGCCACACCCTTCTGGATCTTGTCCGTGCGGACCGGGGGGGGGATCAACTCCTGCAGGATGCCGTCAACGAGATGGGTTTGGGGGATGAGATCTCCTTTATCAAGAACAACATCGACCACCAGACACTGGCAACCTTCGGGTCGCATGAGAACTATCTGGTTTCCCGAGACTTTCCCTTCACGGAACGCGGAATGGATCCGCTGGTGGCCTTTCTGGTCACCCGGCAGATCTTCACCGGATCAGGACGGGTTGGGGCTTCCTATGTTAATGACAGCCTCATTTCCCTGGCTTCGGACCGCTCACCTGTCACGTTCCAGATCTCCCAGCGCGCAGATTATATCGTCAACAAGTTCTATCAGTGGGTCCAGATGAACCGGTCCATTGTCAATACCCGGGATGAACCCCTTTCAGATCCTGTACAATATCGGCGAATGCACCTTCTTCTGGGTGATTCCAATATGTCGGAGTTTGCCACGGCATTGAAATTCGGGACAACCAAGATTGCCATGGATCTCATAGAGGACGGAAAGGCGCCGAGGATTGGGGTTTTGGATCCGGTGAGGGCGTGTCGTTCAATCTCCCATGATATGAGCATGGAATGGAAGGTGCAGGATCTGGAAGGTGATGTCCTGTCCGCAGTCAATGTTCAGGAGCTTTTCCTTGAAGCCGCCATCCGGGAGTTCTCCGGCCGGGACGAGGATACGGATTGGGTCATTCAGGAGTGGGGAACATTATTGGATGACTTGTCCAAAAAAGATCCGGTGCTAGTTTCTGATCGACTGGACTGGGCGGCGAAATTTGTCATGATCAATCAGTTTCGAGAAGCCGAAAAGGTCTCCTGGACAGACCCTTGGCTTGAGAGCCTTGATCTGGAGTACCACAATATCGATCCTGAAAAGGGACTGTTCCGGATCCTGGAGGAAGAGGGGCGTCATCGCAGGCTTCTCCCCCAGTCCCTTCTGGAAACGGGAAAAAATTGTCCTCCTTCATTCACGCGAGCGGAGGGACGCTCCATCGCGGTGAACAGAATCCTGGAGAACCCGGACCTTTCCTACATCATCCAATGGTTTGGAATCCAGGTGAACCAAGGGGAGATCCTTTACATGCTGGAACCATTGAAAACCTACCGGAAAGAGGTGGGTGCCTATTTTTCCGATCTATCCTTTCCTCCCGCTCGGTTCTGAACACTATTCCTTACGGATGATGTCCTGGGAAAAGGTCCTTTGCTTGACATGGTAGGCAAGGAAAGGATCCCACATGGCTCCTGTTGCGCTCATGACAAAGTCTGCACCGGCATCCCGAAAATCCGGGTAATCTTCAACCGTATTGAATCCCCCGACCCCGATTAACGTAATGGGCTTGCCCAGTTTCCTGATGGCATCGCGAATTCTCCTGATCGTTCTGAGGGACAGTGGTTTGATCCCTCCGCCGCATAGACCGGCCCGTTCGCGTCCTGGTCCGGGTAATGCCGGATGGCCTTCCGGATTGATGATTTGTCCGGATACGGTGTTGATGGCACTGATGGCATCGAGAAAGGGAGATGTCTGTTCGACGAGGGCAGAGATCTGGCCAGGGTTTTCGATGAACCCAATTTTCATGATTAGGGAAACATTTGGTCCCAGCTCTTTTCTGAGACGTTTGAGGATTGCGCCGCTTGCGTCCGGGTTCTGGTAGAGTTGCCCCTCCTTTCCCTTGACATTGGGACAGGAAAAATTGACCTCAAGCAAATCCGAACCGGCTTCCCGAGCCATTTTTGCTGTTCGGACAAAGTCACTGGCAAGATCTGTATCCTCCTGTTGGGTTCCGACGAGACTGACGACCAAGACCTGTCCAGGGGCCAGGAGATCATGGGTTTTTTGAACATCCTGCATCCAAACCTCGGGAGACTGGCTCGGCATGCCAAAGGAATTGGTGATGGTAATGTCGTTCAGTGAACTGGGCGTATAGGAAAGCGTCCCAATGAGGGGGTGGACAAGGTCTTCAAGGTCAAAGGTCTTGTGGTAAGGGACATAAAGACAGTTCGGATTGGGGTAGGAAGCATGGTAACGGCTCCGAACGGTCTTGTACGTTAGGATGTCGAACCCCATTTTGGCGTAGAACCCAATCCATCTGGAGTTCAGCAGAGGCCCCGCAGGGATGCCGACACGGGAGGACACGGTCTTCCCGAGGAAGATTGTCTGGTTGGATGAGGGGATCTGTTTTGGTGGAATCCCTGAAAAGAATGGGCCAAATTGATAGTTTTCGTCATAGGACTTGCGAATGTCATATATCGGGGGAGCTAACACGTCTGACTCCTTCATTGTCGATGGTCGAGGGCCGAATCAGGACCGGAAGTGAATTTACGCGCACGTATTCTTCCAGGGAGGCGTATAGCCGGGATGCATCCGATTGGCTGTCCGTGACCGCAAGCATCGTGGATCCTGCTCCAGAAATGACAAAGGCGCGGGCTCCGGATTCAAGCGCCTGTTTCCGGAGGTCCTGAAAATGGGGGATAAGGGGTTCCCGGTAGGGTTGGATCAGTGGATCTGCCAGCATCCTGCAGAACAGATCCGGATCCTGACCGTGGGTTGCCGCCAGAAGGCCGGCCGTGTTGGAAAGTGCCCCAATGGCGTTTTGGAGGGGTACGCTGGAAGGGAGAACCTTCCTGGCTTCTGATGTCTTGAGAAGGAATTTTGGTATCAAGAAAAGCAGATGGAGTCCGGATAGGCCACCAAATCGAAAGGATCTTCTAATTCGCGAATTGGAGACGGTGATTCCTCCCAACAGTGAAGCTGAAACATTGTCCAGAAAATATCCTCCGCTTACGGCGGACTCAGCCTCGGCGGCAGCCTCGAGCAGATCTTCCTCGCGAAAGGGGCAACCGAGGAGTTCCTGGGCGAGATGGGCTCCCGCGACGGCAGAGGCGGCACTGGAACCAAGGCCTGAACCTGGAACTCCTTTCTTGATGGAGACAGAGATCTTCAGGTCAGGGTCGCCTTTGGCCCGGTCGATGAGAATCCTGGCGGCGACGGTTGCCGTGTTGAGCCTGGGGTCGGTGGGCAGCTCTGTCCATGCTCCGGTGATGGCAGTAATCTGGTCTGGTCCCGTTCTGGATTCCAGAATTCCGGTCAGGGTATCCCCCATTCCGGTAACGGCCATGCCCAGAGTATCAAACCCTGGACCAATGTTTCCGACCGAAGCGGGTGCGTAAACCGTGATATTCTGGTTTAAGAGAAAATTTGTGTTCAAAAGGGTCCTTCCCTCACTCTAGGATCAGGATGTCTCCGAAGGTGCAGGGATCTGAAGGTCGGAAACGATGACCCCCCCCCTTAAATGCTCCGTCACCACCCTTCGGACATCTTCTCTTGATTGGATCCGATAATAAACGCCATCTGGATAAATGGCAAAGACGGGACCTTCCTCACAAGCGTCAAGACAACCTGATTTATTAATCCGGAATGGTTGGGGAATGGCATGGAGCTTCAGTTCTTCCCGGAACATCGAGAGGATTTCTTCTGCGTTCCGGGCAACGCAAGATCCTCTTGCGTGCTCTGGAGCCCTTTTATTGGTGCAAGCGAAAACATGGTAGCGAAAACGACCCATTGTCTTTACTCCTGTTGATGAATGGTGCGGTTGTTGGCTTTCTGGGACGAAATGAAATCCCCGGAAAGCTGATATGTCACGAATTGGGGCTCAGGATGCGGGGGAGCATCGTTCCCAGAAAGAGTCCCAAAATGGCGGCGATTCCTCCAAAGATGACCATTTCGCTTGCCCCTTTATAAAACGGTTCCCGGGTGAGCCGGGATTTGATGATTCCAAGCAATCCCAGCGCGAGAATGGAAAGGAGAAGGGAAAAATCAAATGCCGTACCCACATTGGAAAGCAATGAATAGGGTACAATGGGGGGAACGCTGCCGATCAGGAATGAAAGACCCAGCCAACCCCCTTCGGAAAGAGGTCGTTCCGTATCCGTTCCAAGGATCCCCAATTCTTCCCTCATCATGAAATCGTGCCACCGTTTGGGGTTTTCTGTAATCCTGTTCCTGAAAAGGAGGGATTCCTCTTCGTTGAAACCCATGGATCGAAGGATGTCAAAGACTTCCTGACGCTCGATATGAGGGACTTCATGAATTTCTTTCCACTCCCTGTCCCGCTCCCGACGAAAAAAGTCACTTTGCGATTTTGAGGAAAGATATCCTCCAAGAAACATGGATAAAGAACCGGCAACCCCTGTCATGATTCCCGACAAGAGAATGTTCCGGGAAGAAAATGCAGATCCGGTAAGGCCACCGAGGAAACCAACAACGGTTACAATCCCGTCGTTCATTCCAAGAACGATTTCCCGAATTCGTTTGCCTTTGGGGGAATGCCAAAGTTCTGTATGCTCTAGTCGGGGAGAGTCCATAATCTCCGAGTCTACACTAGAAATTATCGCAAAGACCATCCAGAAAAAAGTTTTGGTTTAAGTGATAAAAATGTGTGGAAATCGTCTTGACAAGTTTTTTGGGCAGGCGTATCATCGCCCCGATCGGTCTGGCTAGCCGTTTTTTGAGTCTTAAATTGTACTTCTAAATCTACAGTAGCCGGCCGTGTGCACTTATTTCAACGTGATGATTAATTGTTGGGGAGGGCTTGATCATGGGCAACTCCATGAAGGGTTTTGTGGCCTACGCGGTTGTGGGCGGATTCACGGCGGTCGGTAGTGGCACCGTTGTGGGATTCTGCCTGCAGGTTTGGTTGGGTGCTCACCGTTTCCCGACCTGGCGCGGTGACTACATCTGGGTCTATTACGTGATGTTCCTTTCAACCTTGACGGGAATTGCAGTGGCTCTTTGGGCCCGCTCCTTGCACCGCAGGGAAGAAAACTGGTGATCTGTCAGACGGCATAGCTGTCTGATGTTGTTGATGCTTGGAAATCAGAAAAGGGGGATTTCATGAATCTCTTAACGACTTTGGCGGCCTTGTCTGACTCAAGCATGTGCTGTGGTCCGACCCCTGGTGGAAATTCCAGTGTGTCCGCCTTTGCAGCCTTGATGGGAACGATGACCGCATTATCCAGTCTTTTGTTGATGGTGCAGTGCATGACAGGGATTGGGGCGAAGCCCAAGTTCGACCCGACGAAAAAGAGAAAGTAGGAGCCCATTTCCTGATTGTTTTCAGGAATGGTTGCCCCATTACTAATGAGGAGCGAAGATGGCCTATCGTGAGTACAAATTCGGCACGATGATGATCGCAACCCTGTTTGTGGTGACTCTGTCCATCACAATCCTGTTCCCGACGCTGCAGATGGCGAAGATTCCACCGACGGCCACGGCGGTTCAGAAGGCGAAGG
>JAJYGC010000013.1 GCA_021785195.1 Nitrospirota bacterium | reverse complement strand
ATCGCTGATCAAGGGCCAATCACGCACAAAGCGGGAATCCCCCAAAAAAAGAACATGATGTCTGTCATCCCTCAGGGGGGGCATTGGTGGCAATCGGTTTCCACCCATTCAGCCACTTCTTCCTGCATCGCTCGACAATGTCCTCTTCAATGAATTTGGCCACCAGAAAAGACAACACGATGGTCACCGCAAGCGCCACCAGCCGGTCCGGTCCTGGCGGGCGGACCAGCCGGCCAACGGCGAGCAAGACCGGAAGATGGATCAGATAAGTCGAATAGGTCAAACTGCCAAGGAACGATTCCATCTTCGAAGATCCATTCCGCGCTAGGGCCGTGATGATCACCACCAACGCGGCCTGCCCCAGGAAATGCCCACCAAAGTAGGAGATTCCGTACGGCAGATAGCAGACATAGACCAGTGCCCCCAACGCCAGATAAATGATCGCTGGCGGAATCCTGACCTTGTTCAGGATGATTCTTGCGAGCATCCCGGAGAGAAACGAGAAGAGATTCGGTTCGGCGGTCGAATAGACATGATCGTTCCACCAGGACTGTTCGCTGTAGAACACCGATCCGCCTTCGGAAGGGGAAATCACCCAGATCCAACACAAATACCCGACCAATGTCCCAAAATACCCCAGGAGAAGGATTCTGTTTTTGAAAAGCAAATATCCGATCGGGTAAAAAACCAGATCCAGGGACAGGGTCCAGGCGGGAGTCAGGAGGATGTGGTTGAAGAGGTGGTCCGTCGCGAAAAAATCATACACCCCATAAGGAACCAGAAGGACATTGAGCGCAATCTTTTTCCATCCTGCTTCCTGTTCGACAACCAACAGCAGATACGTTGAAAAGACAAGAAGGTACAGGGGGAAGATCCGAAGATACCGGGAAACGACGAAGTGGAGGAAATCCTTCCCCGAGTGGCTTGGATATCTGGTCTCGAGTATTTCGGCGATCAAAAATCCGCTCATGATGAAAAAACCGGTCACCCCAATGTCGCCATCGGACACGAAACTGAAATGAAGTGTCCCCCCCACCTTCTTGACCACTCCGTCGAACAGCCGTTCGAAGAACCCATAGTGTTCATCGATCACCATCAGGGCCAGGAGGACCCTAAGCCATCCGAGCGTGACATTCATGAACTTCCCCACTCCTCAAGGCCAAAAAAGCCAAAACCTCTGGCAGGTCGCGTGTTCGTCAGGATGAAACCCTCAAAGAGGATTCGATGTTTACCAGAGCGTTCACGGGTCATCACGGAACGGGGCCCCCAATCGCAGAACACCTTTGGTTGCCTCCGGGAAACAGGTTCACGACCGTCGACCCTCAAAGGACCCTTCAAAGCCTGTGACTTTCTGACCCTTGCTACATGAATCACGCGCGCGTGATTCATGACCGGACCGGTCCCGAAGCGGTCACCGCCCCTTCCCCTTGGGCTCCGACCCGTTTCCCGACCTGAAGGTCCGGGCAAGGACCTCAAGAATCGCCCGGATCTGTTCATCGTCCGGAAATCCGTGGCGGTCATGGGCCACGAGACGATCGACCCACAGGCTTCTGGCCACAGCGACCGGATCCCCTCCCCGGGAGATGGTTCGACCCCAGTTTTTCAGGTGCCGCGTCGACAACGGGGCACAAAGATGGCCGGTCTTGTAGGCCTCACGAAGGGCCACCGCCACCTTGATTAGACGGTCGGCCTGATCCGGCGCCAGACCGCCCTCGATCAGGATCCTTCTTTCCAGTGTCGTGTTGTAGTCTACGAACCTCACGGCCTGGAAGCGGTCCACCAGGGAATCATCGAGTTCCTGGGTCTGGCTGTAGGCCCCGCCCAGATTGCAGGTGGCGGAAAACTGGAGATTCGAAAGAGGGGCCCTGACAATTTCCCCGCTCGTGAAATCATGGAGCTCATAGTGCCCCAAAACCGGATCCATGGCTTTCAGGATCAAATTCCGCGCCGAATGGGACGCCCTGTTCAGCTCATCGAAGACGACTGCGATTTTCTCCCCGGAGGTTGCCCTCCGGAAGGCCATCCTGACCGGCCCCTCTACCCGGTTCCAGTCTCCGAGGAGACGGGAGAGCGACGACAGACGGATCTCGGGAAACTCCACCACGAGTTTCTGAAGAATCCGGATTTTCTCACGGGGCCCGACGGGAACCGGCTTGGACAGAAGGTCATAATCCTCCATGCCGTCTGAACAGGGGATCAAAACGATCCCGTCCAGCTCTCCCTTCCGTTCCAGCCCTTTCAGATGCTCCATGATCACCCCGAACGTTTTTCCCGACCCGGTGGGCCCGTACAACAGCACCGAAAGCCCGGCCCGAAAAACCGATTGAAGCCCGTCAGGGCCTTCGGGGAGCGGCTCGTCCCCTTTCTTGACCGCTTCCCTCCCATCCTGGGATTTCAGGGAGTTCTCCAGTGGGGTCGGGGAGATCGATGGCGAAACGGGAGGGGACACGCTGGCGTCCGGAGGCGGGGCCTTCCGCCGGATCCTTAAAAAAAGGGCGGTCAGAACAATCGACCCGCCTGTCAAAAAGAGTTCGAGCCGGACGATCCGGGGTTTGGACATCCAGCCCATCGCACCGGCAATCATTCCCGACAGGACGGAGAAGCTGATGAAGCCGAACAGGACCTGGATGGCCGGTCGGCTGGTCATCAGAAGATAGACCGCAAGGATATACAGGAAGATCAGTCCGAAATATCCGAAGACCCCCGCCATTGCCGTCAGCCATTTTTCCACGTCGACTCCCCGGCTCATCCCCGATCCTCCTCCCCCTCCCTAAGCCACCGGGGAGGAATCGGATCACCCTCTCAGACGATAAGGTATCACGGCGACAGACGGGTTGTTTTCAGGGACCCCCGATCCGGCGGAAATCCGGGACCGTTTCCAGAAAACAAGGGAGGGCGAATTATCCAGGAAAAAAACCGCATCATTCGGCCGTGGACACTGGATTTTGTGCGTCCCCGCCAGCGGTGTTGAAAAGAGGGACTGACAAAACGACCGTATCAACCCAAGGGTTGGGGGAATAAGGAAAAGAATAAGGGAAAAAAGGGAGTTCCGGGTGACCCGGGGAGGACCGGAACCTTCGGATGGTTGCCCGCAGGCACGATCCGGGTTCCGGAAAAGACGGGAGTCAAAGAAAGAACGGTTCCCGGGCGATCTGGCAAAGGTTCAGCCGGAATCAGGCGACAGGAAGATGTACGATCACGACCAGTCCGGCCACCCAGAAGGCATACACGGCGGACATGAAAACGGCGAGAGACCGGATCTGTCTCTTTTCGCTGTTCTGACCACCCGCCACCCGATTGAGGGTCTCGAAACATTCGTTGCAGAAAAGATCTTTTCGATTGAGAACCTCATTCATCTCGAACATGTCATTCTCCTTCTTGAACATGGGAAAGATTCGACAAGACCGGCTCATGCCGGTCGTTGATCGACAGTCTAGTCGAAATCCGGTTACGACAGGATCAATCTGGCATCAAGGGCTTCGATCCCCACTCGTGACACCCATCACAACCGGAAGGTCGGAACTTCACAAGCGAAAACCGGACCGGATGATCCCCCAATGAAATCCCGTTGAACACGATTTGAAGAAGAGGGGGAGCCAAGGGGGATTTCGTGTCATGACCTGATCCATGACTTTCACAACCTTGTCCTTGGGCGATCCGGCATGGACGGGAAGCAGACCCGGAAACGCTGAAGTGTCCCGTCAGGCCAGTGGGCTCCCGAACCTTCCGCATGCTGGGCGTCCTTGTTTGGCGTCCTTGTTTTTTCTGGCCATGGGGATTAGGTTTGTTCTGACAGGGAATTCCTCTTCCGGGAGGGCTTTCCACACCACTTGTCGCACCCACGAATTCAAACACTTTTCGGACCCGGTCCCTTCCGGCTTTCCATAATGGGTGTCGCAAAGGGGGAGCCCCAAGGAAAAACATGGATGAACATCCTGAAAACCAAACGCCATTGCTTCACCGGGTGGCATCCTGAGGCAACTGAGCGGAGGGGATCAGGAAGGGAAGGAGTGTCGCACCATGAAAATGCCTGAAAGGAAATCGGTCGTCGTCGGTCTATGTTTGTGGTCGATTGCGATGGTCGTGATGGGGGGATCCCGGCCGGACGCGGGCGCGGAGGAGGACCTGGCCCAGAAGGTCAAGGAGGCCGGACAGGCCGCGGAAAAGTCCATTATCGACACCGCCCACAAAACCGGAGCGTATCTGAAGAGCGACAAGTTCCACAAGGACCTGAAACGCGGGGTCGACGGGACGGCGAATGCCATCAAAAAAGGGGGAAACTGGGTCGGCCACAAGCTCGATTCCCTGTCGAAACCGGATCCCACGAAGAAATAGTTCCCTTTTTCGAGTCTACCCCGAAGGTTTGACCGAACCCTCAGGGAAAGACTTTTCCCGATCGCCCCTCTTTCGGGGCGATTCCCCTCACGATGATTTTTTTCGGTCCTTCCTGGAGGGGGATTTCCATTGCCGCGAGGACAACATCCTGTTCACCAGGTCGAGATCGAACGATTCCGAATCGAACCCTTCGGGAAGCCAAGTCTTCATTGATTCGTATTCCTCGTGCTCGGGATCCTTGAGGATCTCCAGGAGATTCTCATAGCCCCAAGGGCCGCCGCAATCTTCCGGAGGACAAGACCGCGCCCCTTTGAGGCACACGGGTTTTTTTATCCCTTCCGGTGGCGGAAGAATCTTCTCCACCAGAAGCTCATGCTCCCATCCGTCTCCGAAGTCGTACGCGTAAATCATCTTGTCCTTCAGGGAAAGCCCCAGATCCGACAGACGGATCCTCTTGTCGTTGAGCAGAGGTTCCCCCCCCCAGTCGAAATCGGGATCCGGCACGCCATAGCGTTTCCCATGGCGGATGAATTCGTGCAAATGGTAATCCCACCATCCCATGACGTCCTGAATGGCACAATGGAGCTTGTAAAGGGTGATCTCCTCCGGCACCAGGAAGCGACGCCAGACGGGAGGGCGGACATCCTTCAGAACGATCTTGAACTGAATGAAGGATCCCGGGGCCGGTGAAGTTTTCTCCGGGCTTTTCGAAGCTGGTTCTTTTTCAGGCGGCAAGCTCTTCCTCCGTTTCCCGGGCACTGTCCTTGAAAGCGGACCGCCAATCTCCTGCCATGAGATTCAGGAGGATCTCTATTGAAAAAAATGGTGCTCCTGATCGACCGTCAGGATACGCCAATTCGCTTCAGTCTTTCCAGATCCGGATCCGGCACCAGACCCGGCACCAGACCTGGCAATTGAACATTGAGCCACAGAGAATATCCCCCCTTTCCCGGGCTGATCCGATCGGAAGACCCATGATCATGATCCGGTCTTGGCGGCATTCGAGCGTTGCCGGAAGAAAAATCTCTCCAGAAAGACCTCCAGTTCTTCGAGGGGAAGTGGCCTTGACACCCCGAACCCCTGGATGACCGGACAACCGAGGCCCCTCAACAGATCGATTTCCTGGTCCGATTCCGCCCCCTCCCCGACCAGATGAAGATTCAGATTCCCGGCCATCTGGATGATCGTTTTCACCAGCCCCAGATCGATCGGATGATCTTTCATCCGGAGGACGAATTCCTGGGGAACCTTGATCTCGTCCGCCGGAAGCTGGGTCAGATAGGAAAGGGAAGAATACCCGATCCCGAAATCATCGATCGAAATCCTCACCCCCATCGCCCGCAGCATGTCGAGACGCACGCGGGCTTCCCTGTGGTCTTTCATCAGAAGGCTCTCCGTCAATTCGATGGAAAGCCAGTCCAGAATGTCCCTGTTGCGGTCGAGCCTTGCCACGAAGGTGTCCCAGAACTCCCTGTTCCAGAACTGGCGGGCAGACAGGTTCAAGGAGACGCGGATCCGCGGATATCCCTTCAGGGTGAACCGTCGAATGGTGTCGAGAACCGTTTCCAGCACCCATTCTCCGATCGGAACGATCAGCCCGGTGTCTTCTGCCAGGGAAATGAAATGCGATGGAAGAAGGGGAGCCTTCTCCCCGGGCTTGTTCCATCGGATGAGCGCCTCAATCCCGACAATCCTGCTGTGTTCCATGTCCACCTGGGGCTGGTAAAACAGGACGAATTCCCTTCTGGAAACGGCACCCCGCAGCGCCTGGGTCTTTTCATACCGCCGCTGGATGTTTTCCTCAAACGCCTGCTCGAAATACTGCCAGACCCCTTTTCCCAGGCTCTTGGCCTGATACATGGCGATATCCGCCTTCTGGAGGAGAAGATCCGGATCCTCTCCATCGAGGGGAAACCGAGACACTCCGACAGAAACGGTCGTGATCAGAAGATGCTCTTCAAGATGGACGGGTGAAGACAGGGTTTCCAGCAAACTTTTCAGAACATTTTCAAAGGAAGGTCGGTCCGGGACCAGGGGGCAGAGCATGAGAAACTCGTCTCCCCCGATCCGTCCGACAATCGTTTCGGGAGACGATATTTTTCGCAATCGGCTTGCCATGGCATTGAGCAATTGATCCCCGATGGTATGGCCCAGGGAATCATTGATCTCCTTGAATCCGTCCAGATCGATGAACAGAAGGGCCAGGCACGACCCGGCATCCTTGCAAAGCTGAATTTTGCTCCGGAGCTGGTCCATGAACGCATTCCGGTTCAAAAGACCGGTCAGGGAATCGATATGGGCCAAATTCCAGATCTTTTGCTCCTGGGCCTTCTCCAGGGTGATGTCTTTCTGGTGAACCAGAATATGGCTGACCCTTCCCTGATTATCCATGAGCGGGGAAACCACCGTCTCGGTCAGGAAACGGCTTCCATCGATGCTTTCCCCGTAAAACTCCCCCTGATGGAACTGGCCGGTCCGGCAGACCTCCTCCAACGACAGGACACCGGGCTCAAGGGGTGGGGGAAAAATCTCGCCGAGGGAGAAATCATAGACATCCGGATGGGGATGCCGGATCAAATCAAAGAACGCCTGGTTGGCCCATTCGATCTTCCCTTCAGGGGTCACGATGAAAAAAGGAGTGCGGGAAGAATCCAGCGCGGCCTTCTGCAGGCGCAATTGGCTCTGCTCTTCATGGCGGATGAACGCCAGACGGATCTTTTCCGAAAACTCGATCAGCTGTTCCCGGAAACTGGGAGGGATTTCCTGTTCGTGTTGCGCGTTGGCGGTCAGCGTTCCCCAGGGAAGAAGCGTCTTGTCCTTTCGGAGAATGGGGATCACGAGCGATACCCTGAGTCCGCATTCTTCGTACCAGGAGAACAGGGGGGAGTCCCGAAAGTCATCCAGCGTCACGAACACCGGAACCCGGGAATGGAGCGCCTTGGAGCTGACCCGGTACATTCCCGGCGGGGTGTCCCAGCGGTAATCCCTCGACACTTCTTCAAAACGTTCCGGAAACCCCGGCAAGGAAGAGCAGATTTCGACATAACGAATCGTTCCGTCAGGGTTGGGCATGGAGAAATAGGTCATCAGGAACTGAAACGATTCGGCAAGCCTCTTCACGATCATGGAAAGCATTGCGTCAATGGGCTCCCCCAACAGAACCATCCGGTCGAGCTCAAGCGAAATCCGATTGATCGTCTCCGTCTCCATCTCCCGGGACACATCCCTGACATGGGACATGATCGCCTTCTTGTTTTCGTAGGCGACATACGAATAGCTGACGCTGACATGGATCCTGTGGCCATCCTTGCAGCGGAAACGACGATGGATTTTCTGGGAATGGAGACCTGAATGTTCAAGGGTCCGAAGGATTTGACGGGATTCCGACTCGGAGGAACTGCTAAAGAAAAAAATGGGCTTCCCGACGATCTCTTCCGGGTGGGAATAGCCGAGCATGGTGCAAAAAACCGGGTTGGCTTCCAGAATGACCAGCCGTTCCGGATCAGTGAGGATGATCCCGTCTGGCGCCTGCTCAAAGAATTCCCTGCCGTCAAAGACATCCAGTTGGCCACTCAATCCTGAATCCCCCCAATCCAGATCTTAAAGGACCAAACAATCATCTTGCAAACTGCCATTGGGGAGATCGCCCGGTCGACCGTTAACCGTTAACCGTTAACCGTTAACCGTTAACCGTTGACCGTTGACCCTTGATCGTTGTCCGCCAAAAACCGAAAGTCCTACTTCCCCTCAGGTATTCCGAATGGGTGGCGGGGTCAAGGGGAGATCAGAAAGTCCGCAGACAGACAATCGTGATTATATGTATTAGCAATGAATTTTAAAATCCCCCCTGTCCCCAATAATGTATTGGATATTTGACGTTTTTTCCTGGGTAACAGCCCCCCTGGCATTTTAGAAACGGAACCTTATATTTCATGCCATTTTCAGAAGTCTTACTCCCCAAGGATCAAAGATCCCGCACTTACACTCACGGTGACACGCCTGTAGTCCTTATCAATCGAAACCCGGCACTCTAACGAAAACAGCCTTCTCTCAACACCCATAAAAACCGTTCCGGGGCCCCCGTGCCCCCCCCTTCAACGATGCTCCATATGTCGTTTTCGGCTTTCAGGAAGTCGGGATTGACTGGGTCCTCCACTGCCCGGAATCTCCCGAAAATCTCATGGATGGCTGAGATCCAAGGTATCCGAAAGCGACGTTTTCCTTTCCGGCATCCTGGAAAGGAATCTTAACCTGATCAGTTTTGACAGATCTGTTCCTGAACAATCATTTCGCGATGATGCCAATGCCCGATTCTCCTTCTCGAACGGTGGTCTCGAAGCGCAAATGAACGACCAAAGTTTCAATGATTATTGGGCAATGGTTATCGGTCATTGGTCATTGGGACAAAGGGTTCAAGTTTCAAAAGCTCAAAGCGTCCGGATCGATTTCAATCATGAGCTGTCCCTTCCAAGAGTGATAAACATAGGAGAGATTGAAGGAATCCTGCTGAATACTGCCACAAAAAACATTCAGTAGATTGGGACTGAAAATCCAGGGTCCATCTTGATCGGACATTGTCCTGTTCCTTACCTCAACCCCAGGGTCAATGCAGTCGGAGGGACACTCGGGCCGCTCGCATTCTGACTCAAGAATGGAGGTGAGCATCGCCAAACTTTCATGCATCCATAGATTGCCGGTGCCTAACCCCTGATTGCAGGAATTGCACATTGCCAAGCTCAAGGGGTCAGGGTGGGTTTCATTGGATATTGAGAATAAATTCCTCATGACTTTTCCTTCGTTTTGACAATTATATGGTAGCTTACATTTGACACATGTACATTCCGCTCGACATCACATTGAGGCTGTCCGACAGCCATTCCCCGATACAGTTCCTGATAGGACCGCGTCAATGTGGAAAAAGCACGCTTCTTTCCCATCTTGCAGGACCCTCTTTCAAGGAAGTCACCTTTGATGACCTGCAGTTGCGGACATTGGCCAACCGGGATCCGGGACTGTTTCTGGAGCAATTCAAGCCACCCGTACTCCTTGATGAAGTACAGTATGTGCCCCACCTGTTTCCGGAAATCAAACGGTACGTCGACGAACAAAAAAGACGCCGGATCGAGACCGGCCACCCGATCCCTGCCCTGTTCCGAATGACAGGCTCCAATCAGCTTTTGCTGGATCACAACGTCAAGGAGAGCCTGGCGGGACGGGTCAGTCATTTCCATCTCAATACACTCACTGTCCACGAGATCAAAAAAGCGTTCGACAATGTCGACCTGGTAGACATTCTGTTTCAGGGAGGCTGGCCGGAGCTTTACATCGACAGGTCATTGTCTCCCGTGGTCTATCTCAACGACTATATTCGCAGTTATATCGAAAAAGACATCGTTCTAAGCGCGGGAGTGCAAAAACAGGAAGCATTCGGGATCGTCCTCGGTCTGTTGGCCGCTCGAACCGGCATGTTGCTGGATTATGCCAATATGGCCCGGGACAGCGGGATTCAAGGGGTGACCGTCAAGGAATGGATCAGC
The DNA here is from genome assembly GCA_021785195.1 of Nitrospirota bacterium. Taxonomy (GTDB): domain Bacteria; phylum Nitrospirota; class Leptospirillia; order Leptospirillales; family Leptospirillaceae; genus JAJYGC01. Next base: position 1,239 of record JAJYGC010000013.1, on the reverse strand, counting down.
ATTCTTGAGCGCACGGCTTTGGTCCAGTATCTGAAACCTTACGCAAGCAATCTCAACCTGCGATTGACGAAAACCCCCAAACTCTATTTCATGGACACGGGACTTGCGGTTCGATTGCAGGGCTGGCGGGAACGGACTCCGCTGTTGACGAGTCCCCAGGCGGGGGCATTGTTTGAAACACTGGTGTTTTCAGAAATTCTGAAATTCATCCAGAATTACGGGAAAGATTGGAAGATTCACTTGTGGCGCACCAAAGAGGGAGAGGAAATCGATTTTCTGATCACCACGGATTCCGGCGACACTATCGCCTTGGATGCCAAAATGAGCCTTCAGACGACACAGGCCATCAGACTCCCTGAAAGCTTTAAAAAGCTCTTTCCCCACGTGGGCCAGATCGTACTGGTGACCTTCGGAGGCCACCGGATCCGACTGTCCCGAGAATGTCTGGCGGTTCCTGTCGCAGAATTGCATGATTTTCTCACCGAACGATCGGGGAAATGATAGGGACTTTCATTCCTGCTCATTTGGCGATTGGTCAATTTCAGACCAGCATTTGAATGCGGACAAAATTTCCCACTTTGACAAAGAAACGTCACTGGAAGAAATTCACTACTGTCTCGATTCATAAGTTAAGCGATTAAATGGTCAACGGCTTTCCGGTGTACGTCCACTTGAAAGGACGGGCCCGCTCCTTGTTGCATTTCCGGATAGTGAGCAGGATCTGGTCGACCAGTTCCTTTTTGGACTTCCAGACCCCTCCCTTCAACACATCCCGGCTGAAGATGTTGAACCAGATCTCGATCTGGTTCAGCCAGGAGGCATAGGTCGGAGTGAAGTGGAGCGTCAGTCTCCGGCGCTTCTCTATCCATTCCCTCACTTTCCTGTGCTTGTGGACGGAGAGATTGTCCACGATCACGTGCAGGTGACGGCCGGGGTTTTCCCGGTACAGCCGCTTCAGAAACGAGAGGAACGCTTCATGGTTGTTGCTGTCGATCGCTTTGGCCGTGACTTGTCCCTCATGGACCGACAGGGCCGCCAGAAGACAGGTGGTTCCATTCCTCTTGTAGGTGGCGGTGAGTCTCCTCGCATTTCCCATGCGCATGGGAAGGGCCGGTTGCGTCCGATCCAGCACCTGGATCTGGGTCTTCTCATCGACCGAGAGTACCAGGGCGTTCTCCGGCGGGTTCAGGTAGAGTCCCAGAATGGCCGCCTGTTTTTCCTCGAACTCCGGGTCCGGAC